>NZ_OCMI01000002.1:0-854549 GCF_900215175.1 Curtobacterium sp. 314Chir4.1 | reverse complement strand
CGGTGTGGGGCTCGCGTCCACTTTGTGGTTCCCGACAGACGATCGGGAATCAAACTGAATACTTCAGCTACAGCTGAGAACATGTTTGAGACCAGATCATGGTCGACAGTGTTCCGGTGGTCATAGCGAGAGGGAAACGCCCGGTCACATTCCGAACCCGGAAGCTAAGCCTCTCAGCGCCGATGGTACTGCAAGGGGGACCTTGTGGGAGAGTAGGACGCCGCCGGACTTAACGTAGATAGAAGATGTGGCCATCGGCCCTCCATCGAGAACTCGCAGGGGAGACCCTCGTTCTCGGGAGGCCGGTGGCTACTTCTGTTTCTGCCGTGGGGCACTCGACTCGTGCGCCGGTTCGTGATGGACTGGACGACGAGCGACGGGTGACCGATGCGGCGCCAACACAACGACACAGCGGACGATCGCCCGGGCACGAGCTCGGGCACGCAACGAGGAGCAACGGTGGCGAACGACGACGATCAGCGGCGGAACGACGGCGACCGCGGAGACCGACCTCGCCGTGACGGCGACCGGAGTCCTCGACGCGACGGCGGGAACCGCTGGTCGTCCGGTCCTCGTGACTTCGAACGTCGCGAGGGGGAGCGTCGGGACGCCCCTCGTCGTGACGGCGATCGCCCCGCCCGGAGCGGCGGCTCCTCGCGCGACGGCGGGCGTCCGTTCCGTGACGGCGACCGGTCGTTGCGCGATGGTGGACGTCGACCCGCTTGGCGCGGCGATCGTGACGACTCCAGCCGGCCGCCGCGTGGTGATGGTCCTCGCGGCGGTGACCGCCCCTTCCGGAGCAACGACGACCGTCCGCGCCGTGACGGCGACCGTCCGTTCCGGTCGGACCGTCCCGCGCGTGATGGTGACCGACCCCGTCGTGACGGCGACCGTCCCTTCCGTTCCGATCGGCCGGCTCGTGACGGTGACCGTCCGCGTCGCGATGGGGACCGTCCGTTCCGCGGTGGCTCCGACCGCCCGCGTCGTGACGGTGACCGTCCGTTCCGTTCCGACCGTCCGGCGCGTGACGGCGATCGTCCGCGTCGTGACGGTGACCGTCCGTTCCGTTCCGACCGTCCGGCCCGTGACGGCGATCGTCCGCGTCGTGACGGTGACCGGCCGTTCCGCGGCAACGACGATCGTGCGCGTCGTGACGGTGACCGTCCGTTCCGTTCCGACCGTCCCGCTCGTGACGGTGACCGTCCCCGTCGCGACGGCGACCGCCCGTTCCGTTCGGACCGTCCGGCTCGCGACGGCGATCGTCCGCGTCGTGATGGTGACCGGCCGTTCCGCGGTGGTTCCGACCGTGACCGCGGCGGCCGCGACGACCGGCAGCGCTTCGGGGACGGCAGCCGTCACGCCGGTGCCCGGTTCGGCGAGTCCTCGCGCGACGACTGGGAGGACCGCGACCCGTACGGCACGAAGTCGATCCGCCCGCGGCACGACGACCCGGAGATCCCCGAGGAGATCGACGCGCGTGACCTCGACAAGGTCGCTCGTGCCGAGCTGAAGACCCTCAGCAAGGACAACGCCGACTGGGTGGCACGACACCTCGTCGCCGCCGCGATGCTCGTGGACGACGATCCGGAGACCGCGAACCAGCACGCACTGAGCGCCGCTCGTCGCGCCGGTCGCGTCGGGGTCGTGCGGGAGACCGCCGCGATCACCGCGTACCGACTCGGCGACTTCGCCACCGCGCTCCGCGAGTTGCGCACCTACCGACGCATCTCGGGTCGCAACGACCAGCTGCCGATGATGGTGGACTGCGAGCGCGGCCTGGGCCGACCGGAACGCGCGCTCGAACTGGGGCGGTCCGTCGACCGCGCCGCGCTGGACACCCCCGTGCAGGTCGAGTTGGCGATCGCCATGTCCGGCGCCCGCCTCGACCTCGGGAACCCCACAGCCGCACTCGGCGAGCTGGAGATTCCACAGCTCGACCCGTCCACTGCGTACACCTGGTCCCCGGCCCTCTACAGTGCTTACGCGGCCACGCTCGAGGAGCTCGGCCGTCAGGACGAGGCCGACGAGTGGTGGGCCCGTGTCGATCGCGCTGCCGAGGCCCTCGCCGAGGTCGCCGACGAGAACGCTTGGGAGACAGTTGATGTGGTCGAGGAAACGCTCGAAGTCGAAGGAGACGAGCTCGCAGGAGCGGTCGATGACGAGCCCGACGCCGAACTCGCCGACGAGCCCCTCGGGGACGAGCCCGACGACGACGAACCCGCAGGCGACGAGCCCGGCGAACTCGACGACGACAACCCCACCGACGTCGACGGCTCCGCAGCGAACTGACGTGCCGAAGCCGCCGACGGACGGTGTGGACGTCGTCCTCACAGACCTCGACGGCGTCGTGTACCGCGGCCGCAACGCGATCCCGCACGCGGTGGAGGCGCTGACCCGGGCCTCGCTGAGCGCGCGTGTCGGCTACATCACGAACAACGCCTCGCGGCGTCCGGTCGACGTGGCGGAGCACCTCGAGCGCTACGGGCTCGAGGTCTCCGAGGACGACGTCGTGACCTCGTCGCAGGCGGGCGTGCGTCTGCTCGAGACCCTCGTCCCCGCGGGCTCGACGGTCCTCGTCACGGGCGGCCTCGGGCTGACCAGCATCGTCGAGGCCGCCGGCTTCACCGTGACGACGAGTGCGGAGGACTCCCCGGCAGCCGTCATCCAGGGGTTCTCGCCCGACCTCGGCTGGACGCACCTGGCCGAGGCCTCGTTCGCCCTCGCCGACCCGGAGATCCCCTGGGTCGCGACGAACATGGACTGGTCGATCCCGGTCGAGCGCGGCATCGCGCCCGGCAACGGCACGCTCGTGTCCGCCGTGCACCAGGCAGTCGGCCGGATGCCGGTCGTGGCGGGCAAGCCCGAGCGACCGATCTTCGACGCGGCCGTCGCCCGGTTCGGCGGCGAACACCCGCTGTTCATCGGCGACCGACTCGACACCGACATCAAGGGCGCGAACGACGCCGGCATCCCGAGCGTCCTCGTGCTGACCGGCATCGACAAGGCGAAGCAGGTCCTCGCGGCAGACCAGCGCTCGCGTCCCACGTACATCCTCGCCGACCTGCGTGGCCTGTCCGAGCCGTACCCGGTGACCATCCGGCGCGAGGACCCGGACGGCACCCGGTACGCCACCGTCGGCGACGTCACGGTCGCGATGCGTGGGCACGTCGTGCGCGTGCTCGACGACGGCGACGCGATCGACCTGCTGCGTGCGGGGACAGCACTCATCTGGGAGTCCGGCCTGGCGATCTACGGCCTCGACGTCGACCCGAAGCTGTACGGCGGCGAGTAGCGTGGGCCACGTGCCGAACGACGAGCAGGGACCCGACGACTTCGCCCAGCGCACCGCTGCGGTCGAGGCACTCCCGTTGCCCGATCGCGCCGACGCGTTCTCCGCACTCCACGACGAGCTGCGCACCCGGCTCGAGAGCGGTGGCACCGCGAGTGCCTGACGACTCCGTGGTCGGACAGGTCTCGTCGCCCGTCCGGCTCGACGCCCTCGTGGCCGCGCGCGGGCTCGCGAAGTCCCGCACGGCAGCCGCCAAGCTGATCCAGGCCGGCCGCGTGACGGTTTCCGGGACCGCGGTCGTGAAGCCCTCTGCCGCGGTCCAGCCGGCGGCAGCGATCGAGGTCGACACCGAGGACGAGTGGGTCTCCCGGGCGGCGCGCAAGCTCGTGGGCGCGCTCGACACGTTCGGCGTCGACCCGACCGACCGCGTGGTGCTCGACGTGGGCGCGAGCACGGGCGGGTTCACCCAGGTGCTCCTGTCGCGCGGTGCCCGTCGCGTCGTGGCGCTCGACGTCGGTCACGGGCAGCTCGACCCCGTCGTCGCACTCGACTCCCGTGTCGCGGTCGTCGAGGGCGTGAACGCGCGGAACCTCACCGCCGAGGACTACGCGGCGCTCGACCCGGCGGCCGGCGAGACCAGTCTGGTGGTCGGCGACCTGTCCTTCATCTCCCTCAGGATCGTGCTGCCCGCCCTGGCCGAGGCCGTGCCGGCCGACGACTTCGTCCTGCTCGTGAAGCCGCAGTTCGAGGTCGGTCGCGGTGGTGTCCGCGAGGGCATCGTGCGCGACCCCGCGCTGCGGAGCGACGCCCTGATGAACGTGCTCTGGGCCGCCTGGGACCTCGGGCTCGGTACGACCGGGGTCGCAGCGTCCCCGATCGTCGGCACCCACGGCAACCACGAGTACCTGGCGCGCTTCCAGCGTGGTGTCGGTGCCAATCCGACAGAATGGATCGACCGCGCGACGGCACTGGCGGAAGGGACAGCATGAGCGACGACCGGCACATCCTCCTGGTGTCCCACACGGGCCGACGGGACTCCATCGACGCTGCGGTCGAGGTCTGCGACCTCCTGCACGCTGCCGGCCTCGTCCCGGTGATGCCCTTCGACGAGTACGCCGACATCCGGCGGGCCGAGGCGTCGGTCGGACAGGTGGACATCCTCGGCGTGGACGTCCAGTCCGACCAGCTCGAGATCGTCATCGTCCTCGGCGGCGACGGCACCATCCTGCGTGCGGCCGAACTCGTCCGGGGGACCGGGGCACCGATCGTCGGGGTGAACCTCGGCCACGTCGGGTTCCTGGCCGAGAGCGAGCGGGACGGCCTGCGGGCGACCGTCGAGCGGGCACTCTCCGGCGAGTACCACGTCGAGGAACGCGTCACGCTGCAGGTCGACGTGGTCGTCGGGCACGAGGTCGTCTACTCGTCGTGGGCGCTGAACGAGGCCACCATCGAGAAGGCCTCGCGGGAGCGCATGCTCGAGGTCGTGACGGAGGTCGACGGCCGTCCGCTGTCGTCGTTCGGGTGCGACGGTGTCGTCGTGTCCACGCCGACCGGGTCGACGGCGTACTCGTTCTCCGGCGGCGGCCCGATCGTCTGGCCGGACGTCGACGCGTTGCTCATGGTGCCGTTGAGCGCGCACGCCCTCTTCGCCCGGCCGATCGTGGTCGGGCCGGACTGCACCCTCGCGATCGAGGTCCTGCGGCGAACCAGCGGCGTCGGCGTGCTGTGGTGCGATGGCCGGCGGACCCACGACCTCCCGCCCGGCGCGCGCGTCGAGGTGCGGCGGTCGCAGGACCCCGTGCGCGTCGCACGTCTCAAGGACGCTCCCTTCACCGACCGTCTCGTCGCGAAGTTCCAGCTGCCCGTCGCCGGGTGGCGCGGACCGCAGACGGACGACGAGGACACCCTGTGATCGGCGTGGGTGGGCGCAGCATCGTGGTCTCCGACGGCTGCGAGGACGTCCGGTGATCGAGGAGATCCAGATCTCCGACCTCGGGGTCATCGGTGAGACGACCCTCGAGCTCGGACCCGGGTTCACCGTCGTGACGGGCGAGACCGGTGCGGGCAAGACGATGATCGTCACCGCGCTCGGCCTCCTGCTCGGTGCACGTGCCGACGCCGGTTCCGTCCGTCGTGGTGCCTCGAGCGCCGTCGTGGAGGGCCGCTGGCACGTTCCCGAGCACGACGCCGTCGCCGAACGCGTCGAGGACGCCGGCGGCGCGGTCGAGGACGGCGAACTCATCCTCACGCGCACGGTGTCGGCCGAGGGCCGGAGCCGTGCGACCGTCGGCGGCCGCAGCGCTCCCGTGGCGGTGCTCGGCGAGCTCGCCGACCAGCTCGTGACGGTGCACGGCCAGTCCGACCAGATCCGCCTGACCTCGGCGACCGCGCAGCGTGCCGCCCTCGACGGGTTCGGCGGTGCGGCGCTCGAGAAGGCCCTGCAGCGCTACGTCACGGCGTACGACGCCTGGCAGCAGCACGCCGGCGAGCTCGAGACGCTGACCCGGGACCGCGACGACCGCGTGGCCGAGGCCGAACGCATCCGCGCGGCGTCCGACGAGATCGAGGCCGCCAATCCGCAGCCGGGCGAGGACGCCGAGCTCGCCGAGCGTGCCGAGCGGCTCGGGAACCTCGAGGAACTCCGACTGTCGGCGGGGCTCGCGCACGAGGCGCTGTCGAGCGAGTCCCTCGACGGCGTGCACGACGTCGTCGGGCTGGTCGAGTCCGCTCGCCGCGCGATCGAACGCGTCGCCGGCTCCGACGCCGAACTGCAGCCGGTGCTCGAACAGCTGACCGAGCTGGGCATCCAGGCCACCGAGGCCTCGGCGAGCCTGTCGAGCTACCTCGGGTCCCTCGAACCGGACGCGGGGCACGACCTCGAGCTCATCAACGAGCGTCGGGCGCTGCTCGCCGGGCTCACGCGGAAGTACGGCGACACGATCGACGACGTCATCGCGTACGGGCAGCGGGCGAGCGACCGGCTGCTCGAGCTCGACGGCGACGACGACCGCATCGCCACGTTGCAGCAGGCCGTCGAGCAGGACTTCCAGGCACTCGAGTCCGCCGGCACCGACCTGACGACGGCGCGCACCAAGGCCGCGAACGACCTCGCGAAGCGCGTCACGGCGGAGCTGAAGACCCTCGCGATGGCCGGTGCGTCCCTCGTGGTCGAGGTGTCGGACGCGGGCGAGTACCGCCGGCACGGACGCGACCAGGTGTCGATCCTGCTGCAGCCGCACTCCGGCACGGATCCGCGGCCGATCAGCAAGGGCGCATCGGGCGGGGAGCTCTCACGCGTCATGCTGGCGATCGAGGTCGTCATGGCGGGCACCACGACCGTCCCGACCTTCGTGTTCGACGAGGTCGACGCGGGCGTCGGTGGTGCGGCTGCGATCGAGATCGGCCGGCGCCTGGCGAAGCTCGCGGAGCGGACGCAGGTGATCGTCGTGACGCACCTGGCGCAGGTCGCGGCGTTCGCGAACAACCACCTCAACGTCGTGAAGGACGCCAGCGGTGCGGTCACGTCGTCGAGCGTGCGTCGGCTCGAGGGCGAGGACCGTCTGCAGGAGATGGCGCGACTGCTGTCCGGCCTCGGCGACAGCGCCAGCGGCATCGAGCACGCGCGCGAGCTGCTGGACGTCGCCGGGCAGAAGGCCTGACGGCCAGCCGACCGGCGGGGCCGACCACGGCCCGCGAACCCGGCCACACGCCCGACGCAACGCCCACGGCGAACCGAGGTCGCGCCTCCCGGCAGTTCTGACGTACGATGGAATCCCGTGGCGGACACTCTCAGCGGCGGAACCAATTCCTCGAACGCGACCCCGAAGGTGACGAAGCAGATCTTCGTGACCGGCGGGGTCGTCTCGTCTCTCGGCAAGGGCCTCACAGCGGCCAGCCTCGGCAACCTCCTCACGGCACGCGGCCTCAAGGTCGTCATGCAGAAGCTCGACCCGTACCTCAACGTGGACCCGGGCACCATGAACCCGTTCCAGCACGGCGAAGTCTTCGTGACCGACGACGGTGCGGAGACGGACCTCGACATCGGGCACTACGAGCGCTTCCTCGACATCAACCTGTCGCAGGCCGCGAACGTGACCACCGGCCAGGTGTACTCGACGGTGATCGCCAAGGAGCGTCGCGGCGAGTACCTCGGCGACACGGTGCAGGTCATCCCGCACATCACCGACGAGATCAAGCGGCGGATGCGCGAGCAGGCGCAGAACGACCCGCAGCCCGACGTCATCATCACCGAGGTCGGCGGAACGGTCGGTGACATCGAGTCGCAGCCGTTCATCGAGTCGGCACGCCAGGTGCGCCACGAGCTCGGCCGGAACAACGTGTTCTTCGTGCACGTCTCGCTCGTGCCGTTCATGAACGCCTCGGGCGAGCAGAAGACCAAGCCGACGCAGCACTCCGTGGCCGCGCTCCGCTCGATCGGCATCCAGCCCGACGCCCTGGTGCTGCGCAGCGACCGCCCGGTGTCGGACGCGAACAAGCGCAAGATCGCCCTGATGTGCGACGTCGACGAGGACGCCGTGGTGAACGCGGTGGACGTCCCGTCGATCTACGACCTCCCGACGCTGCTCAACAACCAGGGCCTCGACCAGGTCATCGTCGACGCGCTCCACCTCGACGCGGGCGCGGTCGACTGGACGGCGTGGACGCCGGTGCTGCACGCGGTGCACGAACCGAAGAAGGACGTCACGATCGCCCTCGTCGGCAAGTACATCGACCTCCCGGACGCGTACCTGTCGGTCACCGAGGCGCTCCGTGCGGGTGGCTTCGCGCACAACGCCAAGGTCACGCTCAAGTGGGTCGTGTCGGACGACTGCACCACGCCCGAGGGTGCTGCGAAGCACCTCGGCGACGTCGACGGCATCTGCGTCCCCGGCGGGTTCGGCGTGCGCGGCATCGAGGGCAAGCTCGGTGCGCTGCGCTTCGCGCGTGAGCAGGGCATCCCCACGCTCGGCCTGTGCCTCGGCCTGCAGTGCATGGTCATCGAGTACGCCCGGCACGAGGCCGGCCTCACGGACGCGTCGAGCACCGAGTTCGACCCGGAGACCACGACGCCGGTCATCGCGACCATGGCGGAGCAGGTCGACATCATCGCCGGTGGCGACCTGGGCGGCACCATGCGCCTCGGCCTGTACCCGGCGACGTTCTCGGACGGGTCGCTGGCCGCCGAGCTCTACGGCGCCGCGGAGGCCTCCGAGCGGCACCGTCACCGCTACGAGGTGAACAACACGTACCGCCAGCAGATCGCCGACGCCGGCCTGGTGTTCTCGGGCACCTCGCCCGACGGCACCCTGGTCGAGTACGTCGAGCTGCCGCGCGACGTGCACCCGTTCTACATTGCCACGCAGGCGCACCCGGAGCTGCGCTCGCGTCCGACGAACGCGCACCCGCTGTTCGCGGGGCTCGTCGAGGCCGCGATCACGCGGCACGAGGCGTCCAGCCTCTTCGACCCGCAGAACGAGGAGCAGGTCGCGTAAGCGCAGCCCAGCCACGATCGGACTGGAGGTGGGCCCCGCCAGCCGGTACCGGCGCACCGCGCCAGCGGGGTGACGGCCGTGCCTGGAGGGACGGTGCCAGCTGGCACCGCGCCTCCAGTCCGTCTGCGGTCGCGTCAGCGGCCCGTGCTTGGATGGTCGCGTGACTGACGCGCCTCTCTCCGACGAACCAGCCTCCTTCGAGGTCACCGACTCCACCGTCGTCTACGAGGGGGCGGTCTGGGACGTCCGACGCGACACGATCGCGTACCACGACGACACGATGGTGCGGGAGTACATCGACCACACGGGTGCCGTCGCCGTGTACGCCGAGGACTCCGAGGGCCGCGTCCTCGTCATCCAGCAGTACCGGCACCCCGTCCGCGTGCGCGACTGGGAGCTGCCGGCCGGCCTGCTCGACATGGAGGGCGAGGACCGGCTGACCGCGGCGAAGCGGGAGCTGGCGGAGGAGGCCGACCTCGAGGCCGACGAGTGGGAACCGCTCGTGACGTACAACACGTCGTCCGGTGGGAGCGACGAGTTCCTGCAGATCTACCGCGCCCGGGGTGTCCGGCCGACCGCCACGGCCTTCGACCGCGAGGCCGAGGAAGCCGACATCGTGAAGCGCTGGGTGCCGCGGGCCGAGCTGGTGGACGCGATCCTCGACGGTCGGCTGCACAACTCCGGGCTCGTCGTGGCCGTGCTCGCGGTGGACGCTGCGGAGCGGCGCGCCGGTTAGCCTGTCGGGGTGATGCCCCTGGACCGTGCCACGGAGACCTACCTGCGGCACATCGCGATCGAGCGGGGACTGTCGCAGCACACCCTGTCGGCGTACCGGCGGGACCTCGGGACGTTCGCGTCCTGGATCGCCGCTGCCCCGGTCGTCGACTCGGACGGAGCCGACCGGGCCGGGGGGTCGGCGGTCCTCGAGGACGTCGGTCGGATCTGCCGTGCGGACCTCGCCGGCTTCGTGACGTACCTGGCCACCCGGCCGTCGGGTCCGTTGGGACCGCGATCGGTCGCGCGGATGCTCAGCTCCGTGCGCTCGTTCACGGCGTTCGCGGCGGGGGAGGGGTGGCTGCAGCTCGACCCGGGCGCATCCGTCCGTCCGCCGAAGGCACCGATGCGGCTGCCGAAGGCGATCTCCGTGCACGACATGGAGCGGTTGCTCGCAGCGGCGTCGACCGGCTCTGCCGACGGCGTGGCCAACGATCTCGTCGGCCTGCGGGACAAGGCGCTCCTCGAGCTGCTCTACGCCACCGGTGCGCGGATCTCCGAGGCCGTCGGGCTGTCGGTCGACGACGTCACGACACTGTCGGACTCCGGCGGGGAACTCTCCGTGGTGAAGGTCACCGGCAAGGGGAACAAGCAGCGCGTCGTCCCGCTCGGCAGCTACGCCCGGGCGGCGGTCGACGCGTACCTCGTGCGGGCGCGTCCGGTGTTCGCGGCACGCGGTGCCTCCACGCCGGCGCTGTTCCTCGGTGCCCGGGGTGCGCGGCTGTCCCGGCAGAGCGCCTGGCTCGTGATCCAGGCGGCGGCGTCGCGCGCCGAACTGGCCGAGCACGTGTCGCCGCACACCTTCCGGCACTCGTTCGCGACGCACCTGCTCGAGGGTGGGGCCGACGTCCGTGTCGTGCAGGAGCTGCTCGGGCACGCGAGCGTCGCGACGACCCAGATCTACACGATGGTCACGGCGGACATGCTCCGGGACGTGTACCAGACGGCGCACCCACGGGCACGGCGCACTCCGTGAGCAGGAACGGTCGGGTGCGCGCGCTCGCGAACCGGTCTCGGGACCCGTGCGCGTCCGTCAGAACAGGTGGAACTGCGACGACGCGGCCACGGCGGCCGTCGCCACCGCGACGACCAGGGCGCTCGCCGAAGCACTCCGGGCCAGGACGCGCCAGCCGCCGGTCGCGCCCGGCCACACCACCGCGAGCAAGCCGGTGGCGATCGCGGCGGCGCTGCACACGCCCCACGGGTTCATGACGATCGAGAGCGCGGCGAACAGGACGGCGAGCGACGAGAACGCGCTGAACCGGTGCACGCCCGAGCCGCCCGACGCCCAGGACCCCGTCCGGACGGCAGCCGGTTGCACCGAGAACGACGGTCCCACCGGTGCGACGACGACCGGCACGATGGGCTCGGTACGGCTCGGCAGCGCTCGCGTGGCGGCTCCCCAGGCGTGACCGTCCCACCAGCGCAGGCGACTGGCGTCCTGCGGGTCCGGGAACCAGCCGGCGGCCGGCAGCGTCACGGGGAGCTCCTCGAGGTGCGGTGGATGGTGCCCCTCGACGCTACGGGAGTGCGGAAACCGGCCACAGTCCCAGGCCGGGTGTCAGCAGGAAGGGGGACCAGCGCGTCAGTCGTCGGACGCGACCACGACCGAGACGCGATCGTGCGGTCGGTCGATCACGACGTACTCGTGGAAGCCCTTGTCTCCCGTGACCCACCCGTAGCCGTGTTCGTGCTCGTCGCCCGGGTGCACGAGGCGCAGGAGGGTGCCACGACGGAGCGTGCCGATGACGCGATCGAGCTCGGAGCGGGTCTCGCTCGTGAGGGTGAACTCCGGATCGGTCCAGTTCTGGACCGTCGCCCAGGTGCGCAGGACGTCGCCGGCGCGGTCGGGATCCGCGGGCTCGAACGACGTCGGCGTGATGCTCGCGAGCGTCCACCTGCCGTGCACCGGCACCGGTCCGTCGGTGTTCCGGCCGCCGAAGGGTGATGCGTAGTCGTGGCCGTAGCCGTCGGCGGCGAGCATCTCCGCGAGGACCGTGCGGTCGTCGGTCGCGTCGGACACGGCGAAGTGGGTCGTCTGCACCCACATCTGTGTCGCGTCCAGGTGCAGGATCTCGGAGCCGGCCAGCGTGACACCCATGTCGGAACCGTAGCGGCTCAGGCGGGGACCGGTGCCGCGTCCACCTCGCGCATGACGTCCTTCACCGACGCGAGCAGCCGCGCGTTGAAGTCGACGCCGAGCTGGTTCGGCACCGTGACGAGCACCGTGTCCGCCGCCCGCACGGCCTTGTCGGCTGCGAGCTCCGCCACGAGGTCCTCGGGCGACCCGATGTACGAGCGACCGAACCGGGCGAGGCCGCCGTCGAGGTGCCCGACCTGGTCCTGCCCCTCGACCTGCGCCCGGACGCCGAAGTAGTGCCGCGACTCGTCGTCGATGATCGGGATGATGCTGCGCGAGACCGAGACCCGCGGGGTCCGCTCCCACCCCATCTGCTCCCAGGTCGACCGGAAGCGTGCGATCTGCTCGGCCTGCAGCTCGTCGAACGGCACACCGGTGTCCTCCGTGAGCAGGGTCGACGACATGAGGTTCATGCCCTGCTCGGCGGTCCACTCTGCGGTCGCCCGTGTCCCGGCACCCCACCAGATGCGGTCGCCGAGTCCCTCGGACAGTGGCGAGATCGGCAGCGAGCCGACCGAGCCGGTCATCTGCGGGTTCGCGTTCGCCATCGGTTCCCCGGCGATCGCGCGGCGGAACACGTCGGTGTGCGCCCGCGCCATGTCGCCACCGTTCTCGTCGGACGCGTCCGGCACGTACCCGAACTGCTGGTAACCGGCGAGAGCGGTCTCGGGTGAACCACGGGAGACGCCGAGCTGCAGTCGTCCGCCGGAGATGAGGTCGGCGGCTGCCGCTTCTTCCGCCATGTACAGGGGGTTCTCGTACCGCATGTCGATCACGCCGGTGCCGATCTCGATGCGGCTGGTCCGTGCGGCGATCGCGGAGAGCAGCGGGAACGGCGCGGCCTGCTGCGGCGCGAAGTGGTGGACGCGGAAGTAGGCGCCGTCGACGCCGGCATCCTCGGCCGCGACGGCGAGGTCGATCGCCTGCACGAGGGCCTCGCGGCCGCTGCGCACCTTGGAGCCCGGCACGTCGCGCCAGTGTCCGAACGACAGGAACCCGATCTTCGTCATGTCGATACGAACGCATCCGACCGCGCGCCCATTCCGAGACGACTACGGTGTCCGGCATGGACGATCCTCGGCAGGCGCTCGAGACGGAACGCGCCCGCAACGAGCGCCTCCTGGCCGACGTCGAGCGGAGCATGCAGGACGTGAGCGACGCCCGGCAGGACGCCAACTCCGACGACGAGCACGATCCGGAGGGTGCGACCCTCGCCTGGGAGCGCGGCTCGCTCGGTGCCGTCCGCGACGACGCGCGCGAGCGACTCCGGCTGGTGGACGCCGCGCTCGCGCGGCTCGACGCCGGCACCTACGGGCGCTGCGCGGTCGGCGGCGAGCCGATCCCGGAGGCCCGGCTCGACGCCGTCCCGTGGGCCGCGACGTGCGTCGCCCACGCGTGACGGGCCTGCAGACGGTCACGACCTGACGGACGGGAGGCACGGGTCGTCCCTGCCCCGCGCCTCCAGTCCGGAACGCACCGCGCGTCCACCGCGTGCGCCGCGGATTCCCAGCCGCGCGCCCTACATTTCCGCACATGGAAGGCGACCCGAACGACCGGACCGACGCGGTCGAACACGCCGAGGCGCCGCACCGTCGGTTCCAGTGGTTCCACGACGTCCGTGCCTGGATCCACGCCCGGCCGCACCTGCACCTCTTCTACAAGGTGCTGGTCGGGATCGTCGGCGGGCTGGTCGTCGTGATCGGGCTGATCCTCGTCCCGCTGCCGGGGCCGGGGTGGCTCGTGGTGTTCATCGGGCTGACGATCCTCGCGAGCGAGTTCCACTTCTTCCACAAGATCATCACGTGGCTCCGGGCGCAGCTGCACCGCTTCTGGGACTGGGCGAAGGCGCACGGGCCGCAGTGGCTGCGGAACGCTGCCGACCGGGGCAAGGCGGACGTCGATGCGGCACACGCCGACGCCCGCCGCGGTGTCGGCGTCCGCAAGCGCCCGCGTCCCGGCCACTGACGCGCGCTGCGGGCCGCGCGCCCTCGCACCGTGCGAGGACGGCCACGCAGTGTGCGAGGACGGCCACGCAGTGTGCGAGGACGGCCACGCAGTGTGCGAGGTTCCGCGCAGTGTGCGGGGCGATGCGCGTCGCACGGTGGTCGGAACCTCGCACACTGCGGGACCGGCCATCGGCCGGCCGTGCCGGCCGTGCCGCGGTCAGTCGGCGGATGCCACCCGGATCGTGCCGGTGCAGGTGCGCTCGAGGACCTCGGCGGCGTGTTCCTCCACCACGGCGGCGTCCCGCGACACGAGCTGCAGCACGAGGGCGACCGCGGCGGCGAGGACGATGAACGCGCCGTACCCGGCGATGACCGGCACGAGGCCGACCGTCGGCTCGAGCAGGCCGCCGATGACGGCGGGGACGCCGAACGCCAGGTAGCTCACGACGTAGATCGTGGACAGGAGTCCGGCGCGGTGCGTCGGGGCTGCGGTGGCGAGGAGCATCCGCAGCGGTGCCTGGAACCCGGCGCCGAAGCCGACGCCGGCGATCGCGCTGCCGACGACCAGTCCGGGCAGGGAGTGCGCCATCACGAACGCGACGGTGACGATCGGCCCGAGCACCAGGGCGACGAGTCCGACCATGACCGCTCGGCGGGCGTCCATCCGCTGCGTCGCGAGTCCGGTCAGCGCACCGACGCCGGTGACGACGGCGATGAGTGCCCCGGCGGCGAAGTGGTTCGTGATGCCGAAGACCGCGCCGAGTGCGGAGGGGACGAGCGACAGGAACATCCCGCCGAGGGCCCAGCTCGCGACGAGGGAGCCGGCGACGCTGCGGAAGAGGCGGCGCGAGGACCGGGGGACGCTGATGCGCGGCGCGAGGGAGCGCAGGGCACCGGGGCGTCGGGTGACCCGCTCGGGGACGACGACGAGCGCGATCACCATGAGCACGAGGAGCGATCCGAACAGGACGTAGACGAGCTGCTCCGGAGCGGGACCCCACTGCACGAGGGCACCGCTCGACATGGCGCCGGTGGCGAGGGCGATCGGCGGGATGACACCGTTCAGCACGCCGGCGAGGTTCGGGAAACGCTCGAGGGAGTTGTCGATGAGGGCGGCTCCGAGGGCGCCGATGAGCAGTCCGACGGAGACACCCTGGACGATGCGGTCGACGATGAGTGCGCCGACACCGTCCGCGATCGCGAAGAGCCCGAGGGACAGCGCGACCCCGAGTCCGCCCACGACGAGCACGGGCTTGCGGCCGACGTGGTCCGACAGGCGACCGGCGACCAGCAGGCTCGCGAGCAGGCCGGCGACGTAGATCGCGAACACGCCGGTGAGCATGAGCGGCGTGAGGTGCCACTCTGCTGCGTAGACGGGGTAGATCGGCGAGGGGACCGCCGACGAGGCGACGGACACCAGGAGCATCGCCGCGAGGATCCAGAACCCGGCGACCGAGCGAGCTGACTGCGCCATGTGCGCCACCTTCCGTTGCGAACGGGACAGTACGAAGAGAGTCGTACAGTATCGAGTCATGCTGTACGACGCAAGTCGTACTACGAGCCGAACGGTGGTAGCGTCCCGTCCATGCCCGCGCCCGTGGATGCCCCCGAACACCTGCCGCAACCGTCCGTGGCGGAGATGGACCTCCCCGTCGTCATGGACGCCCTGAGCGACCCCATCCGGCTCGCGATCCTGCACCGGTACCTCGTGGACGCCGCCGGCGGCATCCGCAGCTGCGGGTGGGTCGGCATCGACCGGCCGAAGTCCACGCTGACCCACCACTTCCGCGTCCTGCGCGAGGCCGGGTTGCTCGAGCAGCAGCAGGAGGGCCTCACCCGCTCGAGCCGTGTCCGCATCGACGACGTGGAAGCGCGGTTCCCGGGCCTGCTCGACCTGGTGTTCGCGTGGCAGGTCCCCGCGGCGCTCATGCGCGAGGACGTCCCCGCGTGAGCGCCACCGACGCCCACACCCTGCCGACGATCGTCGCGGACGCTGCCGTCACCGATGCGCTGCGCCAGGACCTGACCGACGCCGGGTTCACGGTCGAGCGGGTCGACGCACTGTGGGGCGCGGAAGCCGCCGCGTCGCTGCACCGGGGTTCCCGAGTGGCCGCGCTCCGTGCCCTCGCCGCTCGGGACACGACGGCGCTCACCACCCTCGCCACGCTCTTCGTGCTCGGGCTCCCGGTCCCGCGGGCCGACGCTGATCGTGCGTTCGCGACGACCGGAGTGCCGGCCGTCGCCGCTGCCGGGCTGGTCCGGGCGGACGACGACGACGAGGTCGTCCGTCCGACCGTGGACCTCCGCCCGTACGCCTTCGTGGACGACCTCGGCGCCGGCAGCTGGTGGATCGTCTCCGACCTCGGGGAGCTCGCACTCGGCACGGCCCTCGGGGAGGAGCACGTCCTCGGCATCGGCGGTGCGACCACCACGCTGTCCGGCCTGCAGGTGCCCGTGCCCGTCCGCCGCGTGCTCGACCTCGGCACCGGCTGCGGCATCCAGGCCCTGCACGCCCGGCGCTTCGCCGACCAGGTGGTCGCGACCGACATCTCGCGGCGTGCCCTCGACATCGCCCGGTTCAACGCGGATCTCAACGGCGTCGACGGGATCGAGTTCCGGTACGGCTCGCTGTACGAACCGGTCGCGGGGGAGCGCTTCGACCGCATCGTGTCGAACCCGCCGTTCGTCATCACGCCCCGCCGCGAGGGCGTGCCCTCGTACGAGTACCGCGACGGCGGCATGGTCGGCGACGCCCTGGTGGAGACGGTCCTCCGCGGGCTGACGGACCACCTGGAGCCCGGCGGGACCGCGCAGCTGCTCGGCAACTGGGAGTACCACTGGGGCGTCGACGGCCTCGATCGCGTCCGCTCCTGGTTCGAGGACGCCGACGCCGACGGACGTGGCCTCGACGCGTGGGTGCTCGAGCGGGAGCGGCAGGACCCCGCCGCCTACGCCGAGACCTGGATCCGCGACGGCGGTACGAAGCCCGGCACGGACGCGTTCGACGACCTGGTGGACGCCTGGCTCGACGACTTCCAGGACCGTCGCGTCACCGGCGTCGGCTTCGGCTACGTCGTGGTCCGGAAGCCACAGCCCGAGCCCGTGGGGAGCGGCACGGCGCACCTCCGCCGCTTCGAGCGCGTCCCCGAGGCGCTCGGCTCCAACCCCGCGGGGCTCGGCGCGACGGTGGCGCGCGCCCTCGACGCGGCCACGTGGCTGGCCGCCCACGACGACGTCGCGCTCGCATCGGCGCACCTGGTCGTGGCCGGCGACGTCACCGAGGAGCGCCACTACTGGCCCGGCAACGACGACCCCACCGTCATGACCCTCGTGCAGGGCGGTGGGCTCGGTCGTCGTGTCGACGCCGACACGGCGCTCGCCGCGTTCGTCGGTGCGTGCGACGGGGACCTGTCGGTGGCCGCGATCGTCGGGGCGCTCGCGCAGATCACGGGCGTCGACGAGCACGCGCTCGCCGCGGACCTGCTGCCGGCGGCCCGTGACCTCGTGCTCGACGGGCTGTTGGCGCCCCGGGCCTGAGGTCAGGCGCGGTGGTCGCGCCAGCTGTGCTCGGGCGCGTAGCCGAGGAGCTCGCGGGCCTTCTCCGAGGACAGCAGTGAGCTGACGCCGTCGATGTCCGCACGACGCTCGATGTCCGGCACGTACCGGTCGACGAGCTCGATCGTCGGGGTGTCCATGACGGTGTCCGGGCTGGCGATCACGAACGCCTCGAACCCGGTGAGCTCGGCCTCGACGGCCTTGCGCACGGCCTGGGCGCCGTCCCGTGAGTCGATGTACGACCACAGGTTGAAGGTCTTCGCCTCGGGGGTGGCGTCCCACGGGAACGCCGGGTAGTCGGTCTCGTCCATCACGTTCGAGAACCGCAGGCCGATCATCTTCAGCTCGGGGTCCCAGTGGGTGAAGTGGCGGGCCATCTCCTCCTCGACGGCCTTGCCGAGGGAGTACGACGACTTCGGGCGGACCGCGAAGTCCTCGTCGACGGGCAGGTAGGGCGGGTGGTGCTCGCCCATCGGGATCCCGAGCAGGGTCTCGCTCGACGCCCACACCAGGTTCTTGATCTTCGCGGCACGGGCGGCGTGGAAGACGTTGATCGACGCCGTGACGTTGTTCGTGATCAGGGCGACGTCGGGCACCTGTCCAGGGGCCGGGATCGCGCCGAGGTGCACCACGGCGTCGACGTGGTCGTACCGGTCGTCGACGCCCGTGAAGGCGCCGAGGACCTGCCCGTAGTCGCCGAGGTCGGTGCGCACGAACTGCACCCGCTCGGGCTTGTCGGGGGAGGGGACGCGGTCGAGCAGGACCACGTCGTACCCGTGCGCGTCGAGGTCGCGCACCACCGCTCGTCCGAGCTTGCCGCTGCCACCGGTCACCACTACACGCGTCATCGCGTCGCTCCACATCGTCGTCGGGATCTCCATCCTGCCGTGCGTGCCCTGGACGCAACCAGGCACTGGCGGTACCTGTCCGTCGGACGCGCGCCGTCCCTCTCTCCACCGGCACGGCCGGCCCGTCGCTGGCGCGTCGGTCCGGAACCGGCGGTGTGGGCCCAGGCTAGGAGGAGGGGACCGCCTGCGCGATCGCGAGCCGCGCGACCAACTCGACGTGCTCCGCCATGTCGCGCGTCGGGTCGTAGAGCCACTGGATCTGCATGCCGTCCGAGATGGCGAGGAGCACGCTCGTGAGCTGCTCCGGGTCGACGTCCGGGCGGAGCCGGCCCTCCTGCTGCATGGTCCGGAAGTCCGCGGCGAGGTCGCGCCGGGAGTTCTCGTACCGCTGTCGGAAGTACTCGTGCGCCGGGTGCTCCGGGTCGGTGGCGGCTGCGGCGGACAGGTTCACGAACATCTGCACGAGCCCGGGGACCTCGGTGTTGTGCCGGACGATCGCCGCCAGGAGCTCGGCCGGGTCGGAGGTGTGCCAGTCCGTCGCGTTGTCGATCTCGTCGCGTCGGCGGAGGATCTCGACCCAGAGCTCGTCCTTCGAGTCGAAGTAGTGCAGCAGCCCGGCCTGGGTGAGCCCCACGGCGTCGGCGATGTCCTTGATGCTCGTGCGCCGGAAGCCCTGCTGCGCGACGAGCTCGAGCGCCGTCGTGAGGATCTCCCCACGCTTCGCGATGCCCTTCGCGTACGAACCCCGTCGTGCCATGGCAGGACTGTACCGCCCGGAGTCCACGCAGAAAACCTAGTGCTAATTGGTTTTGGTGGTACGGTGACGTGAGCCGCCGAAGAAGGCGTGCGAGTCACCGACGACGGTGGCGTACCCGATGGAGGTTGCAGTGGCCAACGACGCCCTGACCGTTTCCGACACCCCGACCGCAGTCGCGCCCACGCGCGGTCGAGGTGCGCCGCTCATGTACACGCTCGGCATGCCGATCGCGATGTTCGGTCTGTTCATCGCGCTGCTGCCGCCGGTGCTCGTCGCCATGGCGCTCAAGGTCGCCGAGATCGCGCCGGACAACCAGGCGGGCGTGCTCGGCCTGGCGCTCGGGATCGGCGCGTTCGCAGCGATGGTCGCCAACCCCCTGGCCGGTCGCTTCAGCGACCGGACGGCCGGGAGGCTCGGCATGCGTCGTCCGTGGATCATCGGTGGCACCGTGGTCGGGTTCGCGGCCCTCGTGGTCGTCGCGACGACGTCGTCCACCGTCGTGCTCGTGATCGGCTGGGGTGTCGCGCAGATCGCCTACAACGCCACGATCGCGGCGCTCACCGCCGTCATGCCGGACCACGTCACGCGCTCGCAGCGCGGTCGGGTCGCGGCGCTGCTCGGCCTCGCGCAGAACCTCGCCCTGGTGGGCGGCACGTTCCTCGTGCAGCTCTTCTCGACCTCGGCGACGCAGATGATCGTCCCCGGGGCCATCGGGTCGATCGTCGTCGTGATCTACGCGCTCGTCTTCCGTGACCGCGTCCTGACGAACCGTCCGAGCTCGCGTCTGGGCATCGGGCAGCTGTTCGGCTCGTTCGTCTTCAACCCCGTGAAGCACCCGGACCTCGGCTGGGCCTGGCTGACCCGCTTCATGATGGTCGCCGCGCAGTACACGGCGGTCAGCTACCTCACCTACTTCCTGCGCGACGACATCGGCGTGAACGCGTCGAACCTCGCGAACGCCGTGTTCCAGGGCACGCTGTGGAACGTCGTCGGCATCGTCCTGACCTCGCTCGTCGCCGGCTGGCTGTCGGACAGGCTCGGACGCCGCAAGCTCTTCGTCGCGGTCGCCGGCATCGTCGGGGTCGTCGGTCTCGTGCTCATCGCACTCGCTCCGTCGCTCGGCATGGTCCTGGTCGGCGAGTTCGTCATGGGCGCCGGCATGGGCGTGTTCTACGCGGTCGACCTCGCGCTCATCACCGACGTACTGCCCTCGGACCAGGACAACGCGAAGGACCTCGGCGTGGTGAACATCGCGCAGGCCCTGCCGCAGTCGATCGTCCCGGCCGCCGCCCCCGGTGTGATCGCCCTGACCGGCGGCTACAGCGGCTTCTTCATCACCGGTGCCGTCGTCGGCCTGCTCGGCATCGCCTCGGTGTCCCGCATCCGCGGCGTGCGCTGACGCCCGTCGACCCACGAAAGGACTGATCACCGTGACTGATCTGCAGACCGCGAGCACCCCCTCCGGTCCGCTGGCGGAGCGCATCGACGCGCTCCTGGAGCAGCTGACCACCGAGGAGAAGGTGCAGCTGCTCACCGGGCGTGACTTCTGGACCACCTGGCCGATCGAGAAGATCGGGCTGCGACGCATCCTGATGTCCGACGGCCCCTCAGGGGTCCGTGGCGAGGTCTGGGACGAGCGCGACCCGTCGCTGAACCTGCCGTCCGCGACCGCCCTGTCGGCGTCGTGGGACCGTGCGATCGCGAAGCGCTACGGCGCCGCCGCGGCCGTCGAGGCCCGCCGCAAGGGCGTCGACGTCGTGCTCGGCCCGACCATCAACCTGCACCGCTCGCCCCTCGGCGGCCGGCACTTCGAGGCGTTCAGCGAGGACCCGGTGCTCACCGGCGACCTGGCGGCGTCGTACGTCGAGGGCGTGCAGGAGAACGGCGTCGCCGCGACGCCGAAGCACTACATCGCGAACGACTACGAGACCGACCGCTTCACCGCGTCGACGGAGGTCTCCGACCGGGCGCTCCGGGAGCTGTACCTGCTCGCGTTCGAGAAGGCCGTGACCGAGGCGCACGCCTGGGCGGTCATGTCGTCCTACAACTCGATCAACGGCGTCACCGCGTCCGAGAACGAGCTGCTCGAGACGCCGCTGAACTCCGAGTGGGGCTTCGACGGCATCGTCGTCTCCGACTGGACCGGCGTGCGGTCGGTCGACTCGGCGAAGGCGTCGCAGGACGTCGCGATGCCCGGTCCGAACCAGTGGTGGAGCGAGGGGCCGCTGCTCGCCGCCGTGCAGTCCGGTGACGTCCCCGAGGCCGCGATCGACCGGAAGGTCCGCCGCATCCTCACCCTCGCCGCCCGTGTGGGCGCACTCGAGGGCTTCGAGCCCGTGGCCGCGCAGCCGGTGCACGTCGAGGACGGCGTCGCGTTCGTCCGCGAGGCCGAGGCCGAGGGTACCGTCCTCGTCCGCAACACCGGTGTGCTGCCGCTCGACGCCCACGCGGTGTCGCGCATCGCCGTGATCGGCCACAACGCCGACCAGGCCCGCACCCAGGGCGGCGGATCGGCCACGGTCGTGCCGTCGCAGGTCGTCTCGCCGCTGGACGGGATCCGCTCGGCGTTCCCGGGTGCCACGGTCGACCACGCGATCGGCGCGGTCGTGCAGGAGGGCATCGCCGA
Organism: Curtobacterium sp. 314Chir4.1; assembly: GCF_900215175.1. Taxonomy (NCBI): domain Bacteria; kingdom Bacillati; phylum Actinomycetota; class Actinomycetes; order Micrococcales; family Microbacteriaceae; genus Curtobacterium; species Curtobacterium sp. 314Chir4.1. The sequence goes on along the minus strand of NZ_OCMI01000002.1, from coordinate 833,122 downwards.
GTTCCCGCTGTCCACCATCACGAACCCCGCGACCGGCGAGCCCGGTGCCCGCGTCGCGTTCGTCAAGGACGGCGAGGAGCTGTACGTCGAGGACCGCCGTGCCACCGCGCTGTTCTGGTTCGGCGGCGACGCCCCGACGCGCGAGGCCGACCGGCTCGACATCACGACGACGTACACGGCGCCCACGACCGGCACGGTCCGGATCGGCATCGGTGCGGCCGGCCGCTCCCGCATGTGGATCGACGGCGAGCTCCTGCTCGACGAGGACGTCCCCTTCGAGGGCGACCAGCTCGGTGCGGCGTTCCTCAACCCGCCGGCGCGTTCCGTCCCGGTGTCCGTGACGGCGGGCCAGCAGGTCGCGATCCGCATCGAGTACGACGTCATCCAGGACGAGACCCTCGGCGGGGTGCTCGCGTACCAGTTCGGCACCGAGCCGTCCGACGAGGACCCGTCGGTCCTCATCGACGCCGCCGTCGCGACGGCCACCGGCGCGGACGTCGCCGTGGTCGTGGTCGGTACGAACTCCAAGGTCGAGTCCGAGGGGTACGACCGCAGCTCGCTCGCGCTCCCCGGACGTCAGGACGACCTCGTCCGTGCGGTCGCCGCGGCCAACCCGAACACGATCGTGGTCGTGAACGCGGGGTCGCCGGTGGAGATGCCGTGGCGGAACGACGTCGCAGCGGTCCTGCTCACCTGGTTCGGCGGGCAGGAGTACGGCAACGCGGTCGCCGACGTGCTCACGGGTGCGACGGAGCCGGGCGGACGCCTGCCCACCACCTGGCCGGCGACGATGGCCGACGTCCCCGTGCTCGACGTCACCCCGGTCGACGGGAAGGTGTCCTACGACGAGGGCGTGCACATCGGCTACCGGGCCTGGCTCCGCGCCGGCACCGAGCCGGCGTACCCGTTCGGCCACGGCCTCGGGTACACGACCTGGACGATCGGCGGCGTCACCGCGACGCCGACGGTCCGCGAGGGCGACGCGGTGATCGTGACTGCGACCGTCGCCAACACCGGCGACCGGGCCGGCAAGCACGTCGTGCAGGTCTACGCCTCGCGGGAGTCCTCGGCGGTCGACCGTCCGGTGCGCTGGCTCGTCGGGTTCGCGCCCGTCCGGATCGGTGCAGGCGAGTCGACCGAGGTGTCGATCGAGGTCCCCGCCCGGGCGTTCGCGCACTGGGTCGGCGAGCACCGGGATGGCGCCTGGGCCTACGAGTCCGGCGCCTTCACGCTGCACGTCGGCGCATCGGTCACGGCCGAATCCGGCACCGTTCGGGTCGAAGTGCACTGAAGTCGTCCGGTTTCCGCGCTCTTGCGATGTTCATTCAGTAACATCGATCTGCGCCAGGCGGCTGGTTACCGTCGGCGCGCGCACCGAGACGGGGTCGCCATGTGAGCGACACGGCCTCCTGATCCGGCCGATGGAGCCCTGGCTACCCTGGTGCGTCCAGAATGCGTCCCCGCGTCCGCGCGGGGGCGCATTCGTGCTTCGGGGTCAACCGGTTGACCCCGATTGATCGTTTTTGCTCGCTCGAACAAACTGCTGACAATGTGTCAGCAAATCGGTCCACAATCCGCGATTGCGTGTGACAAACCGCACGGTAGGTGGAACGATGAGTGCACCATCCCGTACGGATCAGGGACGAGATGGTCATCCGGCCGGGCTCCCGGGAGCCTCACCATCTCCCGTCGCGGGCCCGCCGGATGCCCTGTTCGGTTGGTGGTCAGCGGGCCTCGCGCACCGCCGGGGCGATCTCCTCGGCCACGATGCGCAGGATGCGTTCGTGGGACGCCGCGTCGCCGTTCGCGGGCAGGGTGATCACGAGTTCGTCCGTCGCCGTCACAGCGGGATCGGCCAGCAGGGCGTCCACGATGGCCGCGGGCTCGCCGGACAGCACGCTGCTGAACCGGAACGGCGGCGTCCCCGACAGCGGGCGCCCCTCGTCGTCCATGCCGCTCGCGTACCCGGTGAGGAACTCCTCGTGCACGGCGCGGTCGTGGTCGTCGAGGAGCGGCACGACGATGCGGCCGACGGCGACCCTCGGCGTGCGGTCGGTGTGTTCACCAGCGCCGTGCAGCTCGGCGAACCGGTCGCGGTAGGCCGCGATCTGGGCCGCCTGGGCCTCGGCGAACGGCGCGCCGGTGTCCTCGGTGTTGAGCGTCGAGCAGTGCAGCAGCAGGCCCTTCTCGGCCGTCCGGACCGCCGTGGCCATGCTGCCGCCGCCCCACCACACACGGTCGCGGAGGCCCGGGCTGAGCGGCTGCAGCGTCAGGTCGGCGCCGGCCGGGATGCTCTCGTAGCCCTTCCCGGCGCTGCCGAGCGGGTCGCCGTCGAGGACCTCGAGCAGCCGCGCCGCGCGGGCTTCGGCCTCGTCGCGGAAACTCCGCTCCGAGCCGCCGAACACGGGGTCGAGGATCGGCCCGTACCCGGCGATGCCCGTGCTGATGCCGAGCTGCACCCGGCCGCCGCTGAGGAGGTCGACCGTGCTGGCGTCCTCGGCGAGGCGCACCGGGTCCTCGTAGCGCATGCCGAGCACGGCCGTGCCGAACCCGATCGTGCGCGTGCGCTGGGCCGCCGCTGCGAAGAAGGTCATGGGGCTGGTCAGGAAGGGTTCGAAGTGGCGTCCACGCACCCAGCCCGTCCCGTAGCCGAGTGCCTCGGCGGTCTCGAACAGGCGGAGCCCGTCCTCGAGGGCGGCGGCCGCACCTGCGGTGCCGCCGTGGTTCGGGACGAAGGAGAGGAAGCCGAGTTCGCGCACGACGCGAGTCTATGCGCACGCATCGAGATACGTCCTGGTGGTGCGGAGACGCCGGACTGGAGGCGCGGGTCGGGCCCGCACCGCGCCTCCAGTCCGTGGGGTGGTCACCGTCCACCTGGGAGGATGGACCCATGACGGACGTCACCACGCTCCCACCGCTCGTCGCGGCACTGCCGGCCGCCGACGGCGGCGCCGTCGACCCCGACGAGGTCTACGAGGCCTTCGCCGCGTGGGCCGCCGAGGGTGGGCGCCCGCTCTACCCGGCGCAGGACGAAGCCGTCATCGAACTCGTGTCCGGCGCGAACGTCGTCCTCAGCACGCCCACCGGCACCGGCAAGTCGCTCGTCGCCGCCGGCGCGCACTTCGCCGCGCTCGCCGAGGGCAAGCGCAGCTACTACACGGCGCCGATCAAGGCGCTCGTCTCGGAGAAGTTCTTCCAGCTCGTCGAACTGTTCGGCGCGCAGAACGTGGGCATGGTCACGGGCGACTCGAGCGTCAACGCCGACGCCCCGATCGTGTGCTGCACCGCCGAGATCCTCGCGAACCTCGCACTGCGGCAGGGACCGGACGCCGACGTCGACGTCGTGGTGATGGACGAGTTCCACTACTACGGCGACCCCGATCGCGGGTGGGCCTGGCAGGTGCCGCTGCTCGTGCTCGAGCGCGCACAGTTCCTGCTCATGTCCGCGACCCTCGGCGACGTCACCACGATCGCCGACGACCTGTCCCGGCGGACCGGACGCCCCACCGCTCGGGTGACCGGTGTCTCCCGACCTGTGCCGCTCGAGTACGAGTACGTCATGACGCCCGTGCAGGAGACCGTCGAGCGGCTGCTGGAGGAGGGCAAGGCGCCGATCTACATCGTGCACTTCGCGCAGGCCGCGGCACTCGAACGGGCGCAGGCGTTGATGTCCGCTCGCGTCGCATCACGCGAACGTCGCGACGAGATCGCGGAAGCGATCGCGGGTTTCCGGTTCAGCGCCGGGTTCGGGCAGACCCTGTCCCGCCTCATCCGTGCCGGCATCGGCGTCCACCACGCCGGCATGCTGCCGAAGTACCGACGGCTCGTCGAGCAGCTCGCCCAGCGCGGACTGTTGCCGGTGATCTGCGGCACGGACACCCTGGGCGTCGGGATCAACGTGCCGATCCGCTCGGTGCTGCTCACCGGCCTGACGAAGTTCGACGGCACGAAGATGCGGCAGCTGTCCGCCCGTGAGTTCCACCAGATCGCCGGTCGCGCCGGGCGGGCCGGGTACGACACCGAGGGTGACGTCGTGGCCGAGGCGCCCGAGCACGACATCGAGAACGCGCGGTCGCTCGCCAAGGCCGGTGACGACCCGAAGAAGAAGAACAAGGTCAAGCGGAAGAAGGCGCCCGAGGGGTTCGTCTCGTGGGGACAGGCGTCGTTCGAGCGGCTCATCGCGGCCGAGCCCGAGCCGATGGTCTCGCGGATGCGGATCACGCACGCGATGGTGCTCTCGGTCGTCGCGCGCGGCGGCTCGGCGTTCGAGTCCGTCCGGTCGCTCGTCTTCGACAACCACGAACCCCGGGCACGGCAACTCGCGATGGCCCGGCGGGCCCTGACCATCGCACGCACGCTCATCAACGCGCGGGTGATCGAGAAGGTCGACGGTGAGTACCGGTTGACCGTCGACATCGCGCCGAACTTCGCGCTCAACCAGCCGCTGTCGCCGTTCGCGCTCGCCGCGTTCGAGTTGCTCGACCCGTCATCGCCCACCTACGCGCTCGACATGGTGTCCATCGTCGAGGCCACCCTCGACGACCCGCGGGCCATCCTCGCGCAGCAGCAGTTCAAGGAGCGTGGCGAGGCCGTCGCCCGGATGAAGCAGGAGGGCATCGAGTACGACGAGCGGATGGAGCTGCTCGAGGAGGTCACCTGGCCCAAGCCGCTGGACGAGCTCCTGACGGCCGCCTACGAGGCCTACGCCGCCGAGCAGCCGTGGGTCCTCGACTTCGCGCTCTCGCCCAAGGCCGTCGTGCGCGACGTGTACGAGCGGGCGATGACCTTCGGCGACTTCGTGCGGTTCTACCAGCTCACCCGATCCGAGGGGCTCGTCCTCCGCTACCTGTCGGACGCCTACCGGACCATGCGGCAGACGATCGCCGACGAGCAGCGCACCCCGGAGCTCGACGACCTGATCGAGTGGCTCGGCGAGGTCGTCAAGCAGACCGACTCCTCGCTCGTCGACGAGTGGGAGGCACTGCTGAACGGAGACGTCCTGCTCGCGTCGGAGGAGCACGAGGAGATCGCGCCGCCGCAGCCCTCGCGGCTCACGGGGAACCCTCGGGCCTTCCGGGTGCTCGTGCGCAACGCCCTGTTCCAGCGGGTGCTGCTCGCGGCGGCGGACGACGTCGCCGGACTCGCTGCGCTGGACGGGGCCGCGGGCTTCGGTGAGGACGCGTGGGACGCCGTGCTCGAGGAGTACTACGAGGCGCACGACGAGGTCGGGACGGATGCCGACGCGCGGTCGATGCAGTACCTGGTCCTGTCCGAACAGGGACGGACATGGCGGGCGCGGCAGATCTTCGCCGACCCGGCCGGCGACAAGGACTTCGGGTTCTCGGCGACGATCGACCTCGACGCGTCGGACGAAGCCGGCGAGGCCGTCGTGCGGGTCACCGAGATCGGGCGGTTCGACGGGTGGGCCGAGGTGGACGTCGACTGATGCCGGCCGTGGTGCGCGAGCTCGGCGGGGCCTCGGCGGACGGTGACGTCGCCGCCCTGCAGGACCTGCTCGAGTCGGTGCCGGACGGGTTCGACCCGGCGGGGAAGGCCGGGCTCGGGTTGTGGGAGGGTGAGCGGCTCGTGGCGTTCGCGGACGTGCTGCTCGGGTACCCGGTGCCGTCCACGGCGTACATCGGGCTGCTGGTCGTCCGAGGGGGCGAGCAGGGCCGGGGGCTCGGGCGGGCGATGCACGAAGCGGTCGTCGAGCGGGTACGGGCGGCGTCCGAGGGCTCGCGCACGGGGCACTCGGACGTGGAGCGCTTGCCTGTGGAGCGCGTGCCTGTGGAGCGTCTGCGCCTCGGGGTCGTCGCGACGAACGCGTCGGTGGCGGAGCCGTTCTGGCGCGCGCTGGGGTACGAGCCGACGGGGGAGGAGCAGCCGTACCGGTACGACCACCTCGTCAGCACGGTCGCGCTCTGGGAACGGCCGCTCTGACGAACGGGTACGTTCGACGCCAGTCCCGGGCCGATCGGTCCGCGACCAGGATCGAGAGGACACCATCGTGCGCATCGGATCGAGCATCGCCCTGATCGTCGTCGGCGCCATCGTGGCGTTCGCCCTGAACATCCAGCTCGCGGGTGTCGACCTGCGGCTGATCGGCTACATCCTCATGGCAGCGGGCGTGGTCCTGCTCGTCATCAGCCTCGCGGTGGCGTTCGGCGGACGTCGCACGACGACCACGACGCGGAGCGGGGTCGACCCGGCGTCCGGGGAGCAGATCACGCGTCAGGATCGTCGCGACGGCACCTACTGAGCGCCGCGCGGCTGCATCAGAACAGGGTCGCGGGCGGGGTCGCCTCGGGCAGCGCGGCCGGCTCGGTGACCTCGACCCCGGGCCACCCCGGGCCGTGCGGCACCTCGGTGCCCTGCTGGTAGGCGGTCGCGGCACCGCGGGCGCGGACGTCCGCTGCCTCGTTCATCTCGTGGCCGACGTGTCCGCGGACCCACTCGAACGTGACCGTGCGCCCCTGGAGCTCGGCGTCGAGCTCCTTGATGATCTCGACGTTCATGACCGGCTTGCCGTCGGCCTTCCGCCAGCCCTTCCGCTTCCACCCCGCGAGCCACTCGGTGCAGGCCTTGATGGCGTACTGGCTGTCGCAGAGGATGTGCAGCGCTTCGCCGGTGTCCTTCGTGGCCCGGAGCAGCTGGAGCACGGCGGTGAGCTCGCCCTGGTTGTTCGTGGCGTTCGGCCAACCCCCGGCGGCCCAGCGGTCGTCGTCGACGTACCAGGCCCAGCCGGCGGGGCCGGGGTTGCCGAGGGCTGAGCCGTCTGCTGCGGCGACGATCGTCACGGTGGGACCTCCTGCGTGTGGCGAGTGCTGGTCAACCGTAACGGACGGCACCGACCCCGCGGTGCTCAGCGCGTGGCGGGGTCCAGGTTGAGGATCGTGTCCTCGTAGATCCAGCCGTTGTCCCGCACCTTCATCGTGGGGTTGAGCCAGCGGAGCTCTGCCATCGTGATGCCGAAGCGCTCCGCCACGGTGGACTGTTCGTCACCGTGGGCGACCTGGTACGTCGACGGCGTGCCCCCGTCGGAGAGGACCTTGCCGTCCTTGCCGAACACGTAGCCGTACGCGCCGGGGCGGTCCTTGCCGACGGTCACGTGGACGTCCGGGAACGGGGCGGGGATCTTCCAGGGCAGGGCCCCGACCGCCAGGACGGATCCCACCCACGGGCGATCGGAGTCGTTACCGGAGGCGGACGGAGCGGGGACGAGCACCACGTAGCGCAGCCAGTCCGGGTACGCCCCAGCCGTCCGCAGGGTCACGCTCGTCGGGACGGGAGCATCCCCGCCCCAGGTCGCCTGACCCACGGCAGCGTTGTCCCAGTAGTCGCCGTACTTCGCCGTGCGACGGAACTCGACCGTCATCGGCTGCGGTTCCGTCGTCCGGTAGCCCGAGAACTGCGCCTCGAACGTGCCGTCGTCGTCGGCGACGACCCGGACGTGCATGCTGGTGTCCCCGCTCTTCGACACCGCGTCGGCCTCGGCGACGACGGTACCCGCGGGGACGACCTGCTTCGACGTGACGTGCTCGGTGTCGAGCGTCCCGTCCGGCTGCGGCGTCTGACCCGTGGCGTCCTCACCGGCCTGCCGGGTCGGCTTCGGGACGCTGTCGTCCCCGCCGAACACCGTGCAGCCGGTGAGCAGCAGCCCCGTCAGTACCGTGCCGATGACCGCCGTCGTCGCGGCGCGTGTTCCTCGCATCGTTCCCCCTCGCCGAGATCGTAACGGGGACTCGCAGAGCGGACGGCCGTCGTGACCGAACCGGTACTCGGGAACCACGGACTACCGTCCGGCGCAGGAGGCACCATGCGTGACGACACCCCCGACGTACCCGGCCCGGAACAGTCCGACGACCGAGCCCGCAGTGACGAACTGCGCGATGCCGCGCGCCACGACGGGGCCGGCGGCGTGGACGACCGCGAGCAACGAGCGGCCGACACGTCGTACAGCCCGTCGAGCGAGCGGGAGACCGTCGCGTCGCAGACCCAGCAGCGGGACCGGTCGGACCTCGAGGCCGACGGCATCGACCCGTCGCGGGTCGTCGCGGCACCGGGCACGGGTGGCGCGGACGACGCCGGTGACGTCGAACCGGAGCCCGGCGACCTGCTCCTGCCGTGGCAGTCCGAGGAGGACCGCGAGGGCTAGCCTGACGCCCGGTCGAGTTCCCGGACGAGCTCGTCTCCGTCGCGCACGTCCCAGAACGCGAACACCTGCGGCCCGAAGAGTCCGTCGAGTCCGGTGTTCGCGTAGATGCGGGTGGCGGCAGCGCCGCCGAACAGCGCCGTCACACCGTGGGGATCCCCGTTGTTCCACTCGACGGAGCAGTGCCGACGTCCCCGGTCCCACGTCGTCGTCCGATCGGTCCTGCCGACCGGGACGTCCCGTGTGCCCCGAGGCGTGATGATCAGCGCCCGACGATCGGTGACGGCGTACACGGTGGTGCGCTTGCGGTGGGCCTTCACGAGGAACCGACCGAACACCAGGTGCAGGCCCACGATCGACAGCACGACCGGGATCACCACGGCGACGCCGAGCGTGCCCTGGCGGAGGCTCTCGACCAACCCGAAGCCCACGAACCCCGCCCAGAAGAGGGAGAACGGCACCAGGAAGGCGTCTCGGCCGGAGAACAGCTTCCCCGGATCGCTGACGCCCGCCCAGTACAGGTGCTCGTCCGCACGGAGCTGCTGCCGTGCGGTCTGCTGCGGGTCGATCACGACACCGAGTCCGGGTGCGACCCCGTCCGCTGCCCCGACTCGAGCGACGCGATCGCCGCCAGGTCGTCCTCGCTCAGCACGAACCCGTCGACGTCGAGGTTCGACCGGATGCGCGACGGCGTCACCGACTTCGGCAGCACCACCACCCCCTGCTGCACGTTCCACCGCACGAGCACCTGCGCGACGCTCACCCCGTGGGCGTCCGCGATGCCCGTGAGCACCGGTTCCTCGATGAGTCGACCGCGTCCGAGCGGCGACCACGCACCCGTCACGATGCCGTGCTGCTCGTGGAACGCGATGAGTTCGCGCTGCGGCAGCCACGGGTGCCGCTCGACCTGGTTGAGCGCCGGGACCTCGCCGGTCTCGCCGATGATCCGCTCGAGGTGCGGCACCTGGAAGTTCGAGACGCCGACACTGCGTGCCCGGCCCGACTCCCGCAGTTCGACGAGTGCCCGCCAGGTCTCGACGTAGCGGTCGTTCGCCGCGGCCGGCCAGTGGATGAGGTAGAGGTCGACCGCGTCGAGCCCCAGCCGCTCGAGACTGCCGTCGAACGCCCGCAGGGTCGCGTCGCGCCCCTGGTGGTCGTTCCACACCTTGGTCGTCACGAAGACGTCGTCACGGTCCGTCATGGAGGCACGGATCGCCTTCCCGACGCCTGTCTCGTTGCCGTACATCTCGGCTGTGTCGACGTGCCGGTAGCCGGCGTCGAGCGCGAGACCGACGGCCGTCTCGGCTTCGGTGTCGTCGACCTTGTAGACGCCGAAGCCGATCGCGGGGATCGACGCGCCGTCGCGGAGGGGGACTGAGGTGACCATGCACCCATCCTGCCGATCGTGGCGGGCGCGCGCCGTGCCTCCAAGCCGGTTGTGGAGAATGCGCGCTGCCTGTTCTTTCCCACATCGGCCGCGGTGGAGAGCGGAATCGGGCGTACCTGGTGGAAACTTCCGGGCAGGTACGCCCGAACGTGGCAGGTACGCCCGGAACGCCCGGGCGCAGGGGTGCGCGGGGGCCGAGTCCGGGGCCGCGCCGAGGTCTCGTGGCCGCTTCTTCCCATGACGGACGGGATGGGAAGCGGAATCGGGCGTACCTGGTGGAAACTTCCGGGCAGCTACGCCCGAACGTGGCAGGTACGCACGGAACGGCCCGACCGGGATCAGGTGGGGATGATCACCGGCTCGGTGTCGGGGATGGGGCTCGCGTCGCGACCGCGCAGGTCGGGGAGCCACCGCTTCGTCACGAGGGGCAGGACGACCCCGACGGCGGCCATCACGGCACTGACCATCATGCCGCCCGACGCACCGTGGCTGTCGATGAGGAAGCCCGCGACCGCCGAACCGCCCGCAGCCCCGATGAGCTGGCCGGTGCCCATCCAGCCGTAGGCCTCTGCCGTGTCGGAGAACTTCACCGTCGCGGACACCGATCCGAACATGACGGCGAGGGCCGGGGCGATGCCCGCACCCGCGATCACGAGGGCGATGCAGAGCCACCAGAAGTTCGTGCCGCCGACGGCCAGGGCGAGCCCCACGAACACGATCGACATGCGCGTCCACAGCGTGTTCCGCGAGATCGGACGGTGACCGAGCGTGAGGCCGCCGATGAGCGAACCGACCGCGAAGACGGCCAGGACGATGCCGGCGTTCGGGCTGCCCTCGCCGAAGACGCTCGTGACGCTCGCCTCGACCGCGGCGCACGCCCCGATGAGGAGGAGCCCGGTCAGAGTGGCCACGACGACGGACGGCCGCTTCAGCACGACGCCGAACGCGCGCTTGGAGCGGGGGATGCGGACCCGGCCGAGTTCGGGGGAGGCGATGAACCAGGTGCCACCGACGACCAGGAACACCATCGCCAGGACGATCGCCTGCACGGTGCCGATCTGCGTCGCGACGAACGTGGTGATGACCGGGCCGGCGACCCAGATCAGCTCCTGCGCACTCGCGTCGAGGGAGAAGAGGGGAGTGAGCTGCGACGAGGTCACCATCTTGGGGTAGATGGTGCGCACGGCGGGCTGCACGGGCGGGACCGCGAGGCCGCCGATGAACCCGACGACCACGTACCCCCACAGCGGCATGACCACGAAGGCGATCACGCCCATGCTCGCGAGTGCGACCAGGCTCGTCAGGACGAGGACCGGGCGCATGCCCCAGCTGCCCATCCACCGACTGGTGAGCGGTCCCGCGAGCGCCTGCCCCACACTCGTGGTCGCGAGCACGAGACCGGCGGCGCCGTACGAGTGGAAGACGTGCTCGACGTGCAGCAGGTAGGCCAGCGACAGCATCCCGAACGGGAAGCGTGCGGTGAGCTGCGCAGCGATGACACGACCCACGCCAGGGGTCTTCAGGAGGGGGCCGTACGTGCTCACGACACGAGTGTACGGACCGGACGGCAGGGGGTGTCACCCGTCCGGGGGAGGTGTGGACGGCGGTCCGCTCGCGAGGCATCCGCGACACGCCGACGCGCTGATTCCACACATGTGGATCGAACCTGTCCACGGGTGTGGGGAAGTGTCGGTGGTGCGCCGGAGAATGGCGGAATCACGGGCTTCTCCGAGCTGTTCACACTGTGGAGGAGCTTGTGGAGAACTACATGGCTGTAACACTTCCTCTTGTGGTCGGTGACTCCGCCAGCCACTAGATGTAGTGTGGAGCCATCGCAGCGGCCCCTCCCGGAACCTGCTGCACAGTGCCTGCAACACCGGGTGCCTGCAACACCCGGCGCCGGTACCAGCACCACCTTCACAGCCAGCACCAACCAGCAAGAAACCAGGGGAGAACATGGCCGTCACCGTCTACACCAAGCCGTCCTGCGTCCAGTGCACCGCGACGTACCGGGCCCTCGACAACAAGGGCATCGAGTACGAAGTGCACGACGTCTCCACGGACGAGGCCGCGCTCGAGCACGTCAAGAGCCTCGGCTACATGCAGGCCCCCGTCGTCGTCACCGACGACGACCACTGGTCGGGCTTCCGCCCCGACAAGATCGCGACGCTCAGCGCCGAACTGGCGTAGTCGTCTCCCGTCCTGTGGACGGTCACCCCGGACCCGCTCAGGAGGCCCGGATCACCGCCCACAGGACACCCTCCGGTCCGCCTGTTCCGCACCTTCACCACAGGAGCGCACCTTGAGCCGATTGGTCTACTTCTCGAGCGTGTCCGGGTACACCGCACGCTTCGTCGAGAAGCTCGGCCGTGACGCGGACCGGATCCCGCTCTACCCGAGCGAACCCTTCCTCCACGTGGACGAGCCCTACGTGCTGTTCCTGCCCACCTACGGCGGCGGCAACGGCGAGGGCGCGGTCCCCAAGCAGGTCATCAAGTTCCTCAACGACGCGCACAACCGCTCGCTCATCCGCGGTGTGGTCGTCGGCGGCAACACGAACTTCGGTGAGGCCTACGGCCTCGCGGGGGACGTCATCGCACAGAAGTGCAACGTCCCCGTTCTCTACAGATTCGAACTCTTCGGGACCCCTGACGACGTGTCGGCGGTCAACTCAGGATTGGATGCATTTTGGACGCAGCAGTTGCAGACGTCGATCTGACGTCGCCGCAGACGGGGATGGACTACCACTCCCTCAACGCGATGCTCAACCTCTACGACGCGGACGGGAACATCCAGTTCGACAAGGATCGTGAGGCCGCCAAGCAGTTCTTCCTGCAGCACGTCAACCAGAACACCGTCTTCTTCCACAACCTGAAGGAGCGGCTCGACTACCTGGTCGAGAACGAGTACTACGAGCGCGAGACGATCGACATGTACTCGCTCGAGTTCATCCAGAAGCTCAACGACCTGGCGTACTCGAAGAAGTTCCGGTTCCAGACGTTCCTCGGCGCGTTCAAGTACTACACGAGCTACACGCTCAAGACGTTCGACGGCAAGCGCTACCTCGAGCGCTTCGAGGACCGCGTCGTGATGACCGCCCTCGGCCTGGCGCAGGGCAACGAGCAGCTCGCGATCGACCTCGTCGAGGAGATCGTCGCCGGCCGCTTCCAGCCCGCGACCCCGACGTTCCTCAACACCGCGAAGGCCCAGCGCGGCGAGCTCGTCTCCTGCTTCCTCCTCCGCATCGAGGACAACATGGAGTCGATCTCGCGCGGCATCAACTCCTCGCTGCAGCTCTCGAAGCGCGGCGGCGGCGTGGCCCTGCTCCTCTCCAACATCCGCGAGGCCGGCGCCCCCATCAAGCAGATCGAGAACCAGTCCTCTGGAATCATCCCCGTGATGAAGCTGCTGGAAGACTCCTTCTCCTACGCGAACCAGCTCGGTGCGCGTCAGGGTGCCGGTGCCGTCTACCTGTCGGCGCACCACCCCGACATCATGCGGTTCCTCGACACCAAGCGTGAGAACGCCGACGAGAAGATCCGCATCAAGACGCTGTCGCTCGGCGTCGTCGTGCCGGACATCACGTTCGAGCTCGCGAAGAACAACGAGGACATGTACCTGTTCTCGCCGTACGACGTCGAGAAGGTCTACGGCGTCCCGTTCGGCGACGTCCCGATCTCCGAGAACTACCGCGCGATGGTCGACGACCCGCGCATCAAGAAGACGAAGATCAAGGCGCGTGACTTCTTCACGACGATCGCCGAGATCCAGTTCGAGTCTGGTTACCCGTACATCGTGTTCGAGGACACGGTGAACAAGGCCAACCCGATCAAGGGTCGGATCAACATGTCCAACCTGTGCTCGGAGATCCTGCAGGTCAACACGCCGACCACGTTCAACGAGGACCTCTCCTACAAGGAGATCGGCAAGGACATCTCCTGCAACCTCGGCTCGCTGAACATCGCGCTGACGATGGACTCGCCGGACTTCGGTCGCACCATCGAGACCGCCATCCGCGGCCTCACCTCGGTGTCGCAGATGTCGCACATCTCGTCGGTCCGCTCCGTCGAGGACGGCAACGACAAGTCGCACGCCATCGGCCTCGGCCAGATGAACCTGCACGGCTACCTCGCTCGTGAGCGCGTGTACTACGGCTCCGAAGAGGGCATCGACTTCACGAACATCTACTTCTACACGGTGCTGTTCCACGCCCTTCGCGCGTCGAACAAGATCGCGATCGAGACCGGCGAGACCTTCGACGGCTTCCGCGACTCGAAGTACGCGTCGGGTGAGTTCTTCGACAAGTACACCGACCAGGCCTGGACGCCGGCGACCGACCGCGTGCGCGACCTCTTCGCGAACGCGAACATCGCCATCCCGACGCAGGAGGACTGGGCCGCGCTGAAGGCCTCCGTCCAGGAGCACGGCATCTACAACCAGAACCTGCAGGCCGTCCCGCCGACCGGTTCGATCTCGTACATCAACCACTCCACGTCGTCGATCCACCCGATCGCGTCGAAGATCGAGATCCGCAAGGAAGGCAAGCTCGGTCGCGTCTACTACCCGGCGCCGTTCATGACGAACGACAACCTGGACTACTACCAGGACGCGTACGAGATCGGCCCGGAGAAGATCATCGACACGTACGCCGCGGCGACGCAGCACGTGGACCAGGGCCTGTCGCTCACGCTGTTCTTCAAGGACACCGCGACCACGCGCGACATCAACAAGGCGCAGATCTACGCATGGCGCAAGGGCATCAAGACGATCTACTACATCCGTCTGCGCCAGCTCGCGCTCGAGGGCACCGAGGTCGAGGGCTGCGTCAGCTGCATGCTGTGAGCCTTTTGCTCTGATTGCTTGCGCAATCATCCTTGGCCTGGAGGCGCGGTGCCAGCCCGCACCGCGCCTCCAGGCCGTCACCTAGTCACCATCTCTACGAAGGAACGTGCGTTGGTCGAGAAGCTGAAGCTCATCGATTCGGTCCAGGCCATCAACTGGAACCGCATCCAGGACGACAAGGACGTCGAGGTCTGGAACCGCCTCGTCAACAACTTCTGGCTGCCCGAGAAGGTGCCGCTGTCGAACGACGTGCAGTCGTGGAACACACTCACGCCGGCCGAGCAGAAGCTGACCATGCGCGTCTTCACCGGCCTGACGCTCCTGGACACCATCCAGGGCACCGTCGGCGCCGTGTCGCTCATCCCCGACGCGATCACCCCGCACGAAGAAGCCGTCTACACGAACATCGCGTTCATGGAGTCGGTGCACGCCAAGAGCTACTCGTCGATCTTCTCGACCCTCGCGTCGACGCCCGAGATCGACGAGGCCTTCCGCTGGTCCGAGGAGAACCCGAACCTGCAGAAGAAGGCCCAGATCGTCATGGACTACTACCAGGGCGACCAGCCGCTGAAGCGCAAGGTCGCTTCGACGCTGCTCGAGTCGTTCCTGTTCTACTCCGGCTTCTACCTGCCGATGCACTGGTCGTCGCGGGCGAAGCTCACGAACACCGCCGACCTCATCCGCCTCATCATCCGCGACGAAGCCGTCCACGGGTACTACATCGGGTACAAGTACCAGAAGGGGCTCGAGCAGCTCGGCCAGGCGGAGCGCGACGAACTGAAGGACTACACGTTCTCGCTGCTGTTCGAGCTGTACGAGAACGAGGTGCAGTACACGCAGGACCTCTACGACGAGGTCGGTCTGACCGAGGACGTCAAGAAGTTCCTGCACTACAACGCCAACAAGGCGCTGATGAACCTGGGCTACGAGCCGATGTTCCCGAAGAACATCACGGACGTGAACCCGGCGATCCTCTCCGCCCTGTCGCCGAACGCTGACGAGAACCACGACTTCTTCTCGGGGTCGGGGTCGTCGTACGTGATCGGCAAGGCTGTGAACACTGAGGACGAGGACTGGGACTTCTGATCCCGGAGTGAATCCTTAGAACGCCCCGCTGGCTTCGGCTGGCGGGGCGTTCTGCGCGACCGGACGCGTTCGCGTTGGGGCCCTCATCGCGGAGCGGTTCGGACGGGCCGTGAGAGACGAGCAGGACCTAGCATGCGGCGAAGCGTTGGTGCGGCCGCAGGACGACCGGCCTCCGGACATGGGCCGTCGCAGACGGGAACAAAACTCGCACTAAACTGAACACAACGTGAGGAGTAATCGTGTCAAGTGAGCGGTTGGAAAGCGCCGTAAGTGAACGTGGTCGGGAGATGCTCGGCGCTGCCTACACGCTACTGAGCTCTGAGCGCGTGGCGGACGAAGATGAGCTCATCATCTCGACCTGTATCGAGACATTGGCGGGCGGTCCTGCGTCGACGGCCGCGCTCCTGGAAGAAGTCAATGGGGTTTGGCCCGGTGCCCGCATCACCGCCCCGCGTCTTTCGCAATCACTCGAGAATGGAGTCGCAGCGGGCATTCTGATCCGGGTCGACACGCTCACTGGACAGGATTGGGGTCTCACGCGAGCCGGGCATGACGAGGCGTCGATGAGCGCGTCTTGGTACGACGACGCTCTCAAGCGCCTTTCCGAGCAGGTGCAAGAAAGGGCCGCAGACGATTTTGGGTCTTTACGCCCAGAAACTGCTTTGCTGTGGGCCGAGCGTTTGATTGAGGTCTTCACCGGCACCATCAGTAAGATACCGGAAATATATTCGGGCGAGCTGTCGAGAGCAGGTGCCGGGCGCATTCGCCCCGTTTCGATCGACGGAGCGGAGATTTTGCGACGCATTGTGGAGCACAATTTCGAGCCGGGGGTCTGCGACTTCCTTCAAGCGTGTGCGCTCGCGGCTATCGACGAGGGTGATCCGTTCGGGAATGAAGTTGTGAGCTACATTGCCACAAGTTGCGTTCTACATTCCGTCATTGCGGGCCGAAGTCGCATGCATGATGCTGATCGCGCTTCGCTGGAGAATCAACGACTGCTACTCGATACGAACGTCCTGCTGGCATTTCTGGGGCCGTCTCGGAACTCGGCTCATGTTGAGGGTGCACTGCATCTTGCCGTTCAAGCTGGAATGGAAGTCATCGTCCCCACCCATGTACTCGACGAACTCGCCGACGTCATCGAACGCGTCGAGCGTGAAAGCGTCCCGGGAATGCTTCAGTCGGTCCAATCAGGCATCAGCGCAAAAATCTACGCGCGCACAGTCGACGAACAGGTTCTGGAATACTTCCTGGACGCCGCTGAGGAAAGAAAGTATAGCACCTGGGAGCAGTTCGCTCGTAGGGCGTCGAGGCTCACATCTGAGCTTAGCTCCATTGGAGTACAGATAAGGGACCACGGGAACTTTGAGCGGGAACAGGTTACTCGCATCGAAAGTGCATTGAAAAAAGAGATTGAGCGCGCGGGCGGTGGCAGAGGCGCTAAGGCTATGGAACGAGACGCCGAAAGCATTGCGATGGTGTGGCGGTCTAGGCTCCAGCGTGGAGATAGTTCGATGTGGCCTGGCGGATGGATTGTAACGAATGATCGTCGCCTGGGCCGTACATTCCAGGAGGTACAAACTACCGACCTCGAGCCTATCGTTCTCACTCCAGCACAGCTTGCCACACTCCTGATTGAGGCTGCTCCGGCGCCCGAGGTCAATGAACTTGTCGAAGCGGCTGCTTCGTTCGCTCGGCAGGATGCCTTTCTGCGGGTTTCTGTGCGGTATCCGCCAGATACTGCTCTATCACTCGCGAGGTCGCTTTCAGAATCTCCGACCTCCGAAACAGACCGCCGCATGGTCCAGCTCACAGTGACCGACATGCTCGATGGGCTTCAAGGGACTCAGCCGAATGGCGAGTCCGTTGCTGGTGCTGTTGTGGCCAAGCGTGCCCGCCGCATGGCGGATGCCAACGCGTCGCAGAAGAAGGAATTGGACAGCGAGCGGTCGAGGAATGAAGCGAAGGTGCAGGAGTCGGCCCTGCAGGCCGAAGGTGCCAAGGTCGCCGCGCAAGCCGCGCAGCGAAATCACCTAGCTGCAGCGAAAGAGCGTGATGAGTTGCAGGCCGAGCTCGATGCGATGAATAGGGAAGGTGCAGATAGAGCTATATTGGCGCGTCGAAAGACCGTGCGCGCCGTTCTATTAACCCTCATCATTGCATCAATCGCTCTTTTTGTCGTCCTAGGTGCGTGGGGGCTGGCAGCAGGAACGTTTGTTGGTGGCCTGATTTTCCTGAAGTTTGCTCACGACTGGGTGTCGGATGTATCGGCAAGGGGGCATTTGCTGCTCATCGCGCTCGTGCCAGAACTTCTCGGGCTCTTCGACCTGGGCGGGCGTTGAGTCGCATCGCAAGAAGCGAGTCGGCATCGTTCCAAGGGGTCGTCACCTATCGCACGAGCGGAGATCGCGCTTGCGGTGATTAGCATTCGGAAGCTCTGCCGCCGGCGGTACCAGCGTCTGCCCGCCTTCCCGAAGCTGCACCTTCCGCCGTGACGAAGCCGAGCGACGGGCCTGCACGCCGCAGTGCTCCTATGTGATTGGGATGCTGCCCCGCGACCTGCACGGTGCCATTCGCCCTCGTGGGGGAGCCGTCGCTGACCTCGGCCGCGTCCTCAACGAGTTTCGTGCGGCTGGCTCGTCGTAAGCACGGCCGTGCCTGCTATTGCTATCACCACGCGCGTCGCGTGATTGCTAAGTCGTCCGACTCTAACGCAGGAGTGCGCCGAGGGCTGCACAGCGGTCCTTCGGATCGCGGCGCGGAGGGTTGCTCGCACGCGACACGCCCGGCCTCAGATTGAAGTTGATGATGTGATGTATGAGATGGTTGGCTCATCTGGTCAGCAACGCCGCTGACCACGGATACCGGCACCGATGCCGGAGAACGAGGGGACCACTCATGAATCAGTCAACGCGCAGCCGGATCGTCTCGATCGGCGCGGCATGCGCTGTCGTTGCCACGTCTGTCATCGTTGCGGCGCCGGCCAATGCGTCGGCCACGACGCCTGCCGCGGGGGACATCGCCACACCGACGACGCCGTCTGCGGTGTTGTCGGCCATTCGTGCCGAGCTCGTTGCCGCGGGTGAAGCCGCGGACGTCGAGGCCTTCGATCAGCTGGATTCTGGTCAGCGTGGTGAACTCACGTCGTACTTCCTCGACCCGGCTGTGGCCTCAGCGGTGTCGGCTGACTCGACGGAGAGCGTGCTCGGGCCGACGACGGTCCGCACGAGTGGAGACTTCGAGTGGGGGGAGGTGGAACCGGGCGCAGGCGTGCCGGATCAGGATGGAAACGCGGCAGCGATCAGGGCTGCCTCGCGATCGTCGTGGGGCACCCAGTGGTTCGCCTTCGCTGGGATCAGACTGAGTGAGACGAAGGTGTCCATGTCATACGAGTACAGCGGCACCACTGCGAAGAAGATGCTTGGCTACTCGTGCACGGTCGTCAGGAACATTCAGCCGTTCACCCAGGTGACGACGTCGAAGAACAGCGGCTACGTCAGTGGAGGTCAGGCGACCGCGAAGTGCAAGGTCGTTGTGCGGCGAGGCGTGCCGACGCCGTGGGGAACAATCGCTTGGAGCACCTACTCCGCGATCCAGCGCCTCAGCGCGAAGGGCAACGGCGCGGTCACCTACAACCGCTGGGAATGAAGAAATCACCTGCAGGACCAAGGAGTAGAGCATGAATCCACTTGTTCCCTCAGCGCTCGATGGAGTGCTGACGATCGGCTCACTCGTCGCCCTGATCCTGGCCCTGGTCGCTTTGATCTCGGTCCTCCGCGCCACGTTTCCCTCAGGGTGGCGACAGCTCGCATGGGCGCTCGTAGTTCTCGTCGTCCCGTACATCGGGCCGTTGGCCTGGTTCGTCGCCCGTCGCCGCGAACGGTCGCTCGAGCTTGGACACGGTGTCGACGGCTCGTGAATGTCATGTGAGTCGCCGTGACCATTGACTCCGTTGAGGCCCCGAGAAGACCGAGGGGCCTCAACGGCGCTCAGCGTTACCCTCGCAGGGAAGGACGATGTGGTGCGCGATCTACGGAAGACGCCGGGACACCGGCGCGCGAGCATCCGGACGAGTGGGGTTCGGCGCGTCGTTCGGGGCGCCCGCGGTTCTTACTCGACCGGCTCCCTCGTCGAGTGGGGCAGCATCACGAAGGGCCTCGTCGGCACCACGGTCTGCCTAACACTCGACGTCGACCGTCCCGTCGCGGACTTTCTCCCGCAGGTCCCCGACGCGCGCATCACGATCGCTGACCTCGTCCACCACACCTCGGGACTTACTCGACTCCCGAGTGGCATGGGCGACAACCCGCTCGGCGACCCCTACCGCGCCACGGTCGGCCAACCACTCGACCACGCGGCGATGGTCCCGGTCACGCCTCGCGGCGAGTACGTCTACTCAAACCTCGGCTACGCGCTCCTCGGCGAGATCCTCGACCACGTGCACGGCGACTGGTTCGGAGCTGTCCGCGAGCACGTCCTCGAGCCGGCGGGCATCCGCACGGCGACGACCGACCCCGATCCGGACCGGCGTGTACTTCCGAAGGTGATCTTCGGGAAGACCATCACGCCGTGGGCGCTGTCCGGCTCGCCGTATGCCGCAGCGGGTGGCGTGTGGTCGACCTTCGAGGACCTCTGTCGCTACGCCGAGTGGGCCCTCGCGGACGATGCTCCGGCCGCACGGCGAGTGAGCTGGCAGTGCGAGGGAGCGACGACCTGGATCAACGGCGAGGTGCGAGCGGCCGGCGCGGTGATAGCAGAAGCCAGCGGAGTCACCGCCGTCGTCCACGCCCTCGCGAAACCACCTCACGCTGCCGACAAGATCGCCGCCGCCCTCGTCAAGCAGGACCTGACCCGCTGACCGTCCGCCGGATCCGCCCCTCCGCCACCGCTCGCACCCTCGCATCCGGATGGTGCCCGAAGATCGCCAACTCCACCCACAGGTCGTAGAACGCGAGCCGCGAACCAAGGGACGGCCGCGCGAACAACGATGGGTACGCCTCCTCCAACCACCCCCGCACCGGAGCCAGCGACGCCACATCGAGCCCCCGCGACGACGGCGTCGGTGGGAACTCCTCCGGCCGCGCGCACCACCGCAGGATCGTGTCGAGCTCGACGTCCGCCGGCTGCGCCACGGCCTCGGCGAAGTCGATCAACCCCGTGACCCGTCCGTCGTCGACCATGATGTTCGACCCGTGCAGATCTCCGTGGACGAGCACGTGCTGATCGGCGTCGAACAGCGGCAAGTGTGAGGAAACCCAAGAATGGACAGAAGCGGACGATCCGGCATCCTCGACGAGGGACATCGCCGCACCAACGACCGGCGGGTGGTACGCCGGCCACGCCCCTCCGGCCAGGGCCCCGTGAAGCCACGGCGGCATCAGCCCAGCGGGAGCCGACACCTGATGGAGTGCGCGCAACGCCTCCCCGAGTGAGTGGATGATCGACCGACGCTCGGCGACCGAGGCGGTCGGCCACGCATCGTGCAGTGTCCGCCCGGGCAGCCGGGAGGACACGTACCAGGCACCCTCCGCCGTGGTCCCGTGCGCGATGTGCCGAGCGTTCGGCACTTCCGTCCCCTCGAGCAGCGCCACGACGGACGCCTCGTGCTCGTAGGCGCTCGACGCCGACGCATCGCCCATCCGCACGACGAAGTCGTGTCCCACCCACGCCCGACTGACCCATCCACCCTTCGCCTCGTAGTGCCCATCGACCGGCAGACCAGCAGCAGCGAGCACGCCATCGATCGAGATCACGTCGACTGCCGCGGCACGAGGAAGCACTCCGCCGTCCGGACCCCACCCTCGACGACCTCCCCGGCGATCTTCCGCATGAGCAGGTCAGCCGCTTGTCGCCCGACCTCGCGCAGGTTGAGGTCGACCGACGTGATCGAGGGTCGCGCCGCATCGGTGATGACGCTCCAGTTGTCGACCCCGACGACCCCGACCTGCGTCGGCACCGCGATCCCCGCTTCGCGCAGGCAGTCGACGACGCCCCGGGCGATCTGGTCGCTCGTGCAGAACACCCCGTCGAACTCGGTGCCGAGCAGTCGCGTGGCGGCTTCGTACCCCCACCGCTCGCTCCACTCGCCGTACAGGGCGTCGCCACCGGCGAGAGTGGCCCCCGCGGCGGCGATCGCGCGCTTCGCGCTCTCGACACGGTGCGAGCTTGCAGTGTGCCGCCGCGCGCCCGAGATGACCGCGATGGAACGACGGCCGGAGCCGATCAGGTGGTCGATGGCGCGTGCGGCGCCGGCTTCGTCGCCCGGCACGATCGAGACGTCGGACGGGTCGAGGGACGGCGAGAGCGCGTAGACCGCGGGCACCCCGAGCAGTCCGGTGATCGAGGGCCGCGGGTCGCTGGAGCGACCGGTCACGACGATGCCGTCGACGCGCTGGTTCAGGAACGTCTGCACGTAGTGCGCCTCGCGGATGGGGTCGCCACGGCTCTCGGCGAGCAGCATCGACACCTCGCCCGGCCCGAAGGTGTCCTCGGCCCCGGTGAGGATCGGGATGGTGAACCGTCCGTAGGCGTCGGTGGAGAGCACCCCGACCAGGAAGGACCGGCCTGGAGGCGCGGCTCGCGTCTCGGCGCGCACGCTCAGTCCCAGCTCGGTCGCCGCTGCAGCGACGCGTTGCCGCGTCCCCTCGGCGATCTGCCCGCGGCCGTTGAGGACCTTGGAGACCGTGCCGACGGAGACGCCGGTCTGGGCGGCGACGTCGGCGAGCGTCACCTCACGGCGGTTGACCACGGCGTCCTCCTTGCGATGCGAGCGTACGGCACTCGGCAAACATTGCCGCATCGCGATTAGGACGTCAAGCATTGACACGGCTTTCGTCCCGTTCTACCTTCGGCAAATACAGCAAACATTGCCGCAACGATGCGGCGAGCTGCACAGCGGGAGATGACGATGAAGACATCCACGATCCGGCGGTCCGCGATCGCGGCAGCCGCACTGACGATCGCAGCACTCGGGTTGGCCGGGTGCTCCTCGAGCGGGACGGCCGACAGCGGGGGCGGCACCGCGAAGGGCACGGTGACGCTCTGGCAGCGCGACGGCGGCGTCGACCTGACCGACCAGGTGAAGGCCTACGAGAAGGCGAACCCGGACGTGCAGGTCAAGCTCTCCACGATCCAGGCCGACCAGTACCTCACGAAGCTCGCGAACTCCGCCCGTGCGGGATCGGTCCCGGACCTCGTCAGCTACGACATCGTCAACACCCCGCTGCTCGCGACCCAGGGGTTGCTGGCCGACGTCACCGACAAGGTGAAGAGCCTGTCGAACAAGGGTGACCTCGCGCCGGCCGGTGTCGAGATCGGCACGCTCGACGGCAAGAACTACGCCCTGCCCGTGGCGCTCACCGGCTCGCAGATGTTCTGGAACAAGTCGCTGTTCACCAAGGCTGGTCTCGACCCGACCAAGCCGCCGACGTCCCTCGCCGAGGTGAAGGCCGCGGCGGAGAAGATCCAGGCGCTCGGCGGCGGGGTCACCGGGTTCTCGACCCTCGGCGGTGTCGGGCAGGCGTGGACCGGGTTCCCGAGCTCGTGGGCGAAGAGCGGCAGCGTCCTGACGGCGGCGGGCAAGAGCCAGAAGGCGGAGTTCACCAGCCCCGAGCTCGTCGGGATGGTCGACTGGTACCAGGACATGTGGAAGTCCGGGCTCATGCAGAAGACCGACCAGCCGAACCAGGACCCGGGCAACGTCGGGCAGGAGAACGCCCTCAACGGCAAGGTCGGCATCGTCTTCGGCGGGGCGAACACCCTCACCGCGAAGAAGGCCGACTTCGTCAGCGCGGTCGGGATCCCCGGCGTGGACGGCGGCTCCGGCTCGTTCCTCGGTGGTGACGAGATCGGCATGACGGCTGGGGCGAAGAACGCCGACGGCGCGTGGTCGCTCATGAAGTGGCTCGTCAGCTCGAAGCAGGCCGCCGAGATCGACCTGTCACAGGGCTGGATCGCGCCGGACCTCACGGTGGCGAAGAGCCTGGCGACGGACGACTGGTCCAAGGACATCGTCGACACGCTCGCGATCGGCAAGCTCCCGAAGAGCATCGCCTACAACGCGGTGATCAACGACCCGAACGGCCCGTGGGCGCAGCAGTCCCAGAAGGTCATCTTCCAGGGCGCCGACGCGAAGACCGCCCTCGCGAGCGCCGAGAAGCAGGCCAACTCGCTCATCGAGCAGGCGTACAGCCAGGTCGGGCAGTGACAGCCGTCACCTCCTCGGCGCTCGCCGGGGTCGCGGACGGGGCCAAGCGCTCCCGTCCGCGCTCCGCGAGCCGTCGTCGCCAGACGCTCGCGTGGGTACTCGTGGCGCCGGCGCTCGTCCTCGCGGTCGTGTTCTTCGTCGTCCCGATGGTGCTGCTCGTCGGGATGTCGTTCTCGAACTGGCCGCTGCTCGGCAAGGTCAGCGTCGCTGGCGTCGCGAACTACGCGCAGGCGTTCCAGGACACCGCGTTCTGGCGCTCCCTCGGCTTCTCGCTGCTCTTCACCGTGGTGTCGGTGCCGCTCGGGATGGCCGCGAGCTACGCCGCCGCGACGATGGTCCGCGGCGAGGGACGCCTGGTGTCCTTCGTCCGGACGGCGTTCTTCATGCCGGTCGTGATCGGGTTCACCGCCGCGGCGTACATGGCGAACGTGCTGCTCGTGCCGGGGACCGGCGTGATCAACGTCCTGCTGCAGTCGATCGGCCTGACGAACGGGGACACCGCGTGGTTCACGTCGCCCGACACGGCGTTCTGGGCGGTCATCGTCCTGACGGTGTGGAAGTCGATGGGCGTCGCGATGATCCTGCTGATGGCGGGCATGCAGGCCGTGCCGACCGAGGTGATCGAGGCGGCGAAGATCGACGGTGCCGGGTGGTGGCGCCGCGAGGGCTCAGTGGTCTTCCCGCTCGTCCGACGGCAGTTCGCGCTGTGCATGCTGCTCGCCGTGTCCGGCTCGATCCTGGTGTTCGACCAGTTCTACGTCCTGACCGAGGGCGGCCCGAGCGGGTCGACCACGACGACCGTCATGTACACGTACCAGCAGTCGTTCGTCCGCTACGACCTCGGCTACGGCGCCGCCCTGTCGATGATCCTCACCGTGATCATCCTCGTCATCGCGATCGTCCAGCTCCGGGCCCTGCGCGCCACCGGACAGGAGGACGAGCGATGAGCGCCACCGACGTGACCCGGCGCACGACCGCAGCCGGCGGGCGCGAGGCGAGCCGCGCCTCCAGGCCCGGTGTACCGAACCGGACCGACGTGCCGGGCGTGACCCCGCCGCGTCGTCGTCGGGTGCACGCGAGCGGCGTCGCGTACGTCGTCGTGGGCACGGTGCTCGCACTGCTCTTCATCGCACCGGTCCTGTACATCCTGTTCCGCTCCTTCCTGCCGGCGGACGCCGACGCCCGGGGGATCGGGCTCGAGTCGATCGCGACGCTGACGCTCCGGAACTACACGAAGGTGTTCGACCCGTCGGTGGACCTGCGGCAGAACATCGTGAACTCGTTCGTGGTCGCGATCTCGGTCGCCGTGCTCGTCGCGATCGTGTCCACGCTCGCGGCGTACGCGCTGTCGAAGATCCGGTTCCGCGGCTCGACGATCGTGTTCGTGCTCCTGCTGGCGCCGCTCGTCGTGCCGTTCCAGGGGCTGCTCACGCCGCTGTCGATCGTGCTCGGCAAGCTCGGGCTGCTCGACTCGCTCGCCGGGGTGGTGCTGGTGCTCGTGACGCTCCAGCTGCCGTTCTCGGTGTTCGTCATGCGGAACACGTTCGACGGCATCCCCTCGGAGCTCGAGGACGCGGCGGCCATCGACGGCGCCGGCACCGGGCGGATCCTGCGATCGGTGATGCTCCCGCTCGCGTGGCCGGGGCTCGTCACCACCGCGCTGTTCGGCTTCATGGCCGGCTGGAACGACCTGCTCAGCTCGGTCACGTTCCTGTCGACCGACAGCAATTACACACTCCCGCTCGCGCTGTCGAGCATCAGCACGTCCTTCAAGATCCCCGGCGTGCCGGTGATCGACCCGGGGCTCCTCACCGCCGTCGCCTGCGTGGCGACCGTCCCGGTGGTCGTGCTGTTCCTCGCACTGCAGCGGTACTACACCAGAGGTCTCATCGGAGGATCCATCAAATGACCATCACGGACACCCCGACCACCGGCACCGTTGCCGACGCTCCCACCCCCGGCGGTCGGCCGCACCGGCCCCTGTCGCTCGGCAGCATCGGACCCCGCGGCTGGCTGCTCGCCCAGCTCCGGCTGCAGGCGGACAACATCACCGGGCAGCTCGAGGCGCTCTGGCCGGACGTCGGCCCGGACAGCGGCTGGCGCGGCGGCCCTGGTGAGAACTGGGAGCGCGGGCCGTACTACCTCGACGGCCTGGTGCCGCTCGCGCACGTGCTGCACGACCAGCGGCTGCTCGACCTCGCGACGCCGTGGATCGAGTGGATCCTCGGGTCGCAGCGCGAGGACGGGTTCTTCGGGCCGTCGGGCAACGACGACTGGTGGCCGCGGATGGTCGCCCTCAAGGTGCTCACGCAGCACGCCGACGCCACGGGCGACGAGCGGGTCGCACCCTTCCTCGAACGGTACTTCCGACACCAGCTCGATGCCCTGCCGGGGCGCCCGCTGACGTCCTGGGGCCGGGCCCGCGGCGCCGACAACGCGCTGTCCGTCTGGTGGCTGTACGAGCGGACCGGGGATGCCTGGTTGCTCGAGCTCGTCGACCTGCTGGCGGCCCAGACGATCCGGTGGGACGACTACCTGGCGAACGACCTCATCACCGGACCCGCGCGGACGTTCTCGCACCGGACCCACGGGCCGAACGTGGCGATGGGACTGAAGACCGGTGCCGTCGACGCACTCCGAGACCACGACGTCGACGGCCATGCGCGCCGGACGGAGTCGTCGTTCGGGAACCTCGACCGCTGGCACGGTCAGGCGAACGGCTGGTTCTCCGGCGACGAGTGGCTCGGTGGCCGCGAGGCCACCGCCGGTATCGAGACCTGCCAGGTCGTCGAGATGATGTTCACCGCGTCGGTGCACGCCCAGGTGTACGGGCGCGCGGTCGACGGCGACCGGCTCGAGAACCTGGCGTACAACCTGCTGCCGGCGTCGAGCGACCCCGAGATGCGCGGGCACCAGTACCACCAGCAGGCGAACCAGGTCGAGGTGTCCGTCGCCCGTCGGGAGTGGAGCTTCTCCTCCGACGACGCCGGGATCTTCGGCCTCGAGCCGCACTTTGGGTGCTGCACGGCGAACCTGCACCAGGGGTGGCCGAAGTTCGTGTCGCACCTGTGGCTGCGCGACGGCGACGGGCTGCGGGTGGTCGCGTACGCACCCTCCGAGGTGTCGACGTCCGTCGGGGACGACCCGGTGGCGATCACCGTCGACACCGAGTACCCGTTCGACGAGACCGTGACGATCCGGGTGACGACCGAGCGGACCGAGCCGTTCGCACTGCGGCTCCGGATGCCGACGTGGGCGACCGAAGCGACGCTGACCGTCGGGGGAGCGGCGGTCGCGCTGGACACCGCCGTCGACGGGTACGTGACGCTGTCGCGGGACTGGTCCTCGGCCGGTGACGTCGTCCTCGTGCTGCCGATGCGCGCCCGGGTGGTCCGACGCGAACGCCAGGCGGCTGCGGTGCGGCTCGGCCCGTTGACGATGGTCTACTCGCCCGGCGAGCGGTGGGTGTCGCACGACGGGGCCCCGGGCATCGGCGAGTGGGAGGTGCACCCGCGCGGCTCCTGGAACTGGGCGCTTGATCGGGTCGGATCAGCGGCTTCGTGGCGGGTGACCCGCGGAGCCGTTCCGACAGCACCGTGGTCGCTCCGTGACCGGCGGAGTGCTGCGGTGGTGCTGCACGCGCCAGGCGCCCGGGCGACCGAGTGGCGGATGGCGGGAGCGCAGGCGGACGTGCCGCCGGCGAGTCCGGTGCTCGACCACGGGCCCGATGACGACCTCCGCTTGGTGCCGTACGGTTCCGCTCGGCTGCGGGTCACCGAGTTCCCGGTGATCGGGAACTGGCGCGACGTCGACGACGTCGACGAGCCAGCGGGCCGCTGAGCGACGGACTGGAGGCGCGGTGCCAGCTGGCACCGCGCCTCCAGTCTGAGGAGTCGGGCAGCGCGGCCGTCACCGCCTGCCGGTCAGCGCGCCCCAGGCGCGGGCGAACGGGTTCTTCCGACGCTGCCAACCGTGGTCGGCGAGGACCTGCTTCATCGGGTCGGCGACCCACGACGACTTGAACGTGAAGAACCCGCCGTCGTTCGGCCAGTTCCTCGAACTCATCGACGCCTTGTAGACACCACCTTCGAGGAGGGTGACGTGCCAGTTCCAGGTGGCGTTGCCGAGGAGGGTCATGCCCCCGTCCCCGGTGGGCTGCCCGGACAGGTTCGTCGACCAGGTCCCCGTGACGCGGTCGCCGTCGGCGGTGACGACGATGGGGTGCTCGCCCCGCCCGGTGAGGTCGATGAGTGCTGCGGTGACGTCGGCTTTCGGCGTGGGATGCATGGGACCCAGTCTGCCGACGGACCGATGACGCTGCCCGTCTCCGCTCACGCCGGCGGCGTGGTCCCTGCGCCCTCGGTGTCGTCCGCGCCTGCAGGACCCGTCCCGGCCTGGTCGAGGTTCTCGTTCGGGTCGCCCATGTCCCCGGTCGCTGCGCCGACGGCGGACAGCCCGAAGTGCGTGCGGACGGCGTTCGCCTCGGCGACGGACAGCGTGTGTCCGGGCCCGAGGTGGGGCGCGCCGTCGATGGCGTCCTTGGTGTACCCGACGTGCAGGTCCGTGCCGTCGAGGGTGGCGTCCTCGACCGGGACGAGCGCCTGGCGCCTTCCGAGGAGGCCCGACGCGACGCTGACGTAGGCGGCGCTTCCGTCCTCGTCGGAGGGGAACACCTGTGTCACCCTGCCGACCGACGCGCCGTCGCGGTCACGGAGCGTCGCGCCCTCGACCTGGTGGATGAGGCTCTTGGAGATCATGGACGCAGTCAACGCCGCGGGAGCTGGGCGGACGGAACTGAACGATCCGGCATGTCCGAATGGCAGCCGTCCGCTCCCACCTGCTCTACGGTCGGAACCGGGGGCCCGCCGCTCCCGCGGATCACGAGGAGCTTCGATGTCGACGACACCCCCTGGCTGGTACCCGGACCCGTCCGGACAACACGGCACCCGGTGGTGGGACGGCGGACAGTGGACGCAGCACGTCGACGGGCCGACCGCACAGGCGGGCCGCCCGCGGATCTCCGACCACGTGTCCACCGACACCGTCTTCGTCTGGATCCTCGCGCTGCTCCCGCTCATCGCGCTGCCGATCTCGCTCATGTACCACCCGGAGTTCCGGTCCACCACGCTCGCACCCGGCGGGGTCCGGACGGTGGACCCGAGTTCGATCTACACGCCCGCGTACTTCCTGCTGCAGCTCTTCAGCGTCCTGCTCTTCGCCGGCGAGGTCGTCCTCGCGTTCTTCGACCACCGCGAACTGCGGCGTCGCGGGGTGGTGCGTCCGTTCTCGTGGGGCTGGGCGTTCCTCCTGTCGCCGGTCCTCTACCTCATCGGCCGGTACGTGGTCGTCCGGAAGGTGGCGCCCGGTCGGCCGATGTGGCCGCTCTGGGTGGGCATCGCGGTCGCGGTCCTCGGAGTCGTGCTGGGGATCGCGCGGGCCGTCACCACGTTCCAGCAGGTCTTCTCCTAGGAGTTCCGACCTCACCGGGGCGGGTGCAGTTCCAGATGGAGAATCGGGTACGGCCGTCCGGTGTCGTCGACGCTGCTCCGTCCGACGACCTCGAACCCTCGGCGGGCGTAGAAGTCGGCCGCTGCGGCGTTCTGTTCGTTGACGTCGACACGGGTGACCGCGTGGTCTTGGACCGCAGCGGTCAGGAGCGCCGAACCGACACCGGAACCATGGTGGGTCGGGTCGACGAAGAGCATCTCGAGCGCGCCGTCGTGCACGCCTGCGAACCCGATGGGCTGACCGTCCGCCTCGGCGATGATCAGTGTCACCGCAGGGAGGTACTGCGTGGGCAGGAGTTCTTCGATCGCGTCGCGGTCGCGTTCGGCGAGGAAGTGGTGCGTTGCGTCGACGGCTCGCCGCCACACCGCGACGAGGGCGTCGTGGTCCGCTTCCACAGCACCTCTGAGGCGGAAAGCGGGCGCAACCGGTCGGCCGTCGTCGCGCAGCACGGCCCAGGTGTCGAGACTCGTCCACTCGTCCTTGAACCAGTCGGCGTCGACGGCCCGGCCCTCGTGCCGGAAGCCGAGCCGCCGGAACAGGCGTGCCGCGGCAGCGTTGCGGACGTCCGTCGATGCGGTGATGCGGTGAGCACCCTGTGCGCGGAAGAGGACGTCGACGAGGTGACCGAGTGCCTCCAGGCCGGCCCCGACGCCCTGCGAGGACGGCGCGAGGGTCACGCCGACCTCGTACGTGTCGGGCTGGTCGGCGAGGGCGTGGACGGCCACGTCCCCGACGAGCCTCGTGGTGGTCCGATCGTGGACGGCCAGCTGGAGCCACGCGCCGGACTGCGAGCGCAGCTCTGTCGGTTGGTCCGCGATGAGGGCATCGGTGTCTGCGTCGGACCAGTCGGGGCTCCATGACTGGAACCGGGCAATGTCCGGGTCACGCCGGTACGCGGTGAACGCGACCCGGTCGGCGGAGCCGAGCGGCGTGAGTGCGAAGCGTTCGGTCAGCAGGGGGAACTCGAGCACGGCAGGACCCTAGTGGACGTCCGCGAGGAGTGCAGTGAGCACCGTGGCGAGGTTCCGCCGGTCTGCTTCGTCGAGCGGTGCGAAGAGGTCCTCCAGCACGTCCACGGCGATCTCGTGTCCGGCCTGCAGCGCGGCCTCGCCGCTCGGAGTCAGCGAGTGCTCGAGGCGCCGGCCGCGACCTGCCGTCCGGGTGATGTGTCCGGCGTCACTGAGCCGCGCCGCGAGGGTGCCGAAGGCCTGGTCGCTCTGGAACGTCGCGACGGCGAGGTCGTGGCCCGACGCATGGGGCATGCGGGCGATCGCTCGCAGCGCGTCCCACTGCACCAGTGAGATCCCGATGGGGCGGAGCGCTGCGTCCATCGCCCGGTGGTTGCGGTACTGCGCCCGCTTGATCGCTTGACCGAGCGCCTCCAGGTCCGTCGTCATGGTGCTACTGTATCAACAGGCTTACATAAACATGTTGAGACAGGAGTGGTCATGAACCCCCGAGTTCCCTTCGCGCTCGTCCTGCACGGCGGTGGCGGCCCACGAACCGTCGCCCCGATCGTCGCGCACCTCACGCCGACGTTCGACGTGCTGGCACCGACCCATCCGGGCTGGGACGGCACCGATCGGCCCGAGGACATCGACTCGATCCGAGCGCTCGCAGGGGTCTACCTAGATCGCCTGCACGCCGAGGGGCGCCGGGCCGTCCTCCTCGTCGGATCCTCGATCGGCGGGTGGATCGCGCTCGAGATGGCGATCCGAGCCCGGTCCGACGAGCGCTTCGCCGGGATCATCGGAGCCGTCGTCGACATCGACGGGGTCGGGGCCGTCGTCGACGGGGAGCCGATCGCCGACTTCTTCTCCCTGGATCCTCGGCAGCTCGCGGAGGCCGCCTGGCACGACCCCGACCGCGGCTTCGTCGATCCGTCGTCGTTCACCGACGAGCAGCGAGCCGTGCAGTTGGCCAACGGGAAGACGATGGCGGCGATCGCCGGGCGGTCGATGAGCGACCCCGACCTCCTCGCCCGGCTCGGCGACCTCGAGGTCCCGGTGCTGGTCCTCTTCGGCGCGAGCGACCGTGTCGTCACACCGGCACACGGCCGAGCGGTCGCCGCGGCGATCCCGACCGCCGAGTTCGCCGTCGTCCCCGAAGCGGGACACCTCCCGCACCTGGAGAACCCGGCGGCGACGTGGCCGCCGATCGATGCGTTCATCGAGGCGCACCGGATCAACCGGACCGTCGGGCGCGACGAGCGCGCGTCGTGACACCGGGCGGGTGCAGCGTCGTCGGAAAGCGCAGGCAGGCTGTGACTGCTCCCAGCCGTCTCCGCGCATGCTTCGGTGACGGAGAACGTTCCCGCGTCGTCGACGTGCAACCAGTGCCTCTCCCGATCAGACAGGGGCCAGCATGGCCACCGCCCGTTTCCTCCGTCCCACGATCGTCGCCCTGACGGGCATCGGTCTTGCTGCCTCGCTGTCGGTGATGACGACCTCCGCAGCCTCTGCCGCGACCGTCATCGACGGCCCGGTGAACCTCGGCACGGCCGCGACCTACGGCGTCCTCGGTGCAAGCGCGGTCACCAACACCGGCCCGTCCGTCGTCAACGGCGACCTCGGGCTGTCGCCGGGAACGTCGATCACGGGCTTCGGTGGCGCACCGAACGGCTCGGTCAACGGCACCACGCACCAGACCGACGCCGCCGCGGCACAAGCCCAGCGCGACACGACGACGGCGTACGACGTCGCTGCGTCGTTGTCCCCGACGCAGACCGGGCTCACCGAACTCAACGGGCTCTCGCTCACGCCCGGGGTGTACTCCGGCGGCGCGTTGGCGCTTGCGGACAACGGCGCACTGACCCTGGCCGGCAGCGCGGACTCCGTGTGGGTGTTCCAGGCGGCATCGACGCTCACCATCGGCTCCGCCAGCCGGATCACGATCACCGGCGGCGCGAGCTCGTGCAACGTCTTCTGGCAGGTCGGCAGCTCGGCCTCGGTCGGCACCGGTGCCCAGTTCCAGGGCACCGTCCTGGCACAGCAGTCCGTGACGGCCACGACCGGCGCGACCGTGCAGGGTCGCCTGCTCGCCCGCACCGGTGCCGTGACGCTCGACACCAACACCATCACCGCGTCCTCTGGCTGCCCCGCTCCTGGCGCTCCCTCCGAGACGACCGCGCCGGTCATCACCTCGGGCGCGCCCAGCACGGCGACGGCCGGGACGCCGTACTCGTACACGGTGACCGCGACGGGGACACCGACCCCGACCTACACCGCGACCGGCCTGCCCGCCGGCCTGACGATCAACGGGACCACCGGTGTCATCTCCGGCACCCCCACGACGCCGGGGTCCTCCACGGTCACGATCACCGCGTCCAACGGCACTGCGCCGAACGACACCCAGACCGTGGTCATCACCGTCCAGCCGATCGCCACGGCGTCGTCCACCCCGACGCCGTCCGCCCCCGTGACGACGCCGGTCACCGATGCGACACCGACGGCCGCGGCGGGCGGTGGCGGAACCACCCCGACCGGTGAGCTCGCGTTCACCGGCAGCGACCCGACCGTGCCCCTCGGCGTCGCGGGAGGACTGCTCCTGGCCGGCGTCGGCCTGACCGTCATCGCGCGCCTGCGCCGCCTCGCCGCTCGTCACTGACGAGTCCGGCGCCACACGAGGAGGGGCGCGACGTCGGCGCCGTCACCGGGGTGCGTGCAGCGCGCTCTCGTCGGCGGCGACGTTCTTCTGCACCGCGAACTGGGTCCGGTGCAGTTCCTCGTACCGTCCGCCCGCGGCGAGGAGCTCGTCGTGGGTGCCGCGCTGCACGATCGAACCGTCCTCGACCACGAGGATGAGGTCCGCGCTCCGGATGGTGGAGAGCCGGTGGGCGATCACCATCGCGGTGCGGCCCTCCAGCGCCTCGCTCAGGGCGGCCTGCACGGCGGCCTCCGAGGTCGAGTCGAGTGCCGCGGTGGCCTCGTCGAGGATCACGACGCGCGGCTGGGCGAGCAGGAGCCGCGCGATGGTCATGCGCTGGCGCTCGCCGCCGGACAGTCGGTAGCCGCGCTCACCGACCATGGTGTCCAGCTGGTCCGGCAGGGACCGGATGAGGGGTTCGAGTCGCGCACGGCGGACGGCGTCCCACACCTCGTCGTCGGTCGCTCCGGGCCGGGCGAGCCGGAGGTTGGAGCCGATGGTCTCGTGGAACAGGTGGCCGTCCTGGGTCACCATGCCGAGGGTGTGCCGCATGGAGGCGAACGTCACGTCGCGGACGTCCGCGCCGGCCAGCCGGACGGCGCCGCTGTCGACGTCGTACAGGCGCGAGAGGAGCTGCGCGATCGTGGACTTGCCGGCGCCGGACGTCCCGACGAGGGCGACGGTCTGCCCGGGTTCGATCCGGAAGGAGACACCGTGCAGGACCTCTTCGCCACCGCGGGTGTCCAGGGTGGCGACCTCCTCGAGGGAGGCGAGCGACACCTTGTCGGCGGACGGGTAGGCGAAGCGGACGTCGTCGAACTCGACGGACACCGGCCCCTCGGGCACGGCGGACGCGTCGGGCTTCTCCTGGATGAGCGGCTCGAGGTCGAGCACCTCGAAGACGCGCTCGAAGCTGACCACCGCGCTCATGATCTCGACCCGCGCGTTGGCGAGGCTCGTGAGCGGGGCGTACAGGCGGGTGAGGAGGAGCGCCAGGGTGACGACGTCGCCGGTGTTCAACGATCCGCCGAGCGCGAGCGAGCCGCCGAGACCGTACACGAGCGCGAGGGCCAGTGCGGAGACGAGCATCAACGCGGTGACGAAGACGAACTGCAGCATCGCGGTGCGGACCCCGATGTCCCGGACCCGTGCGGCGCGGACGCGGAACTCCTCGGCCTCCTCGTCGGGCCGGCCGAACAGCTTGACCAGGGTGGCGCCCGGCGCGGAGAACCGCTCCGTCATCTGCGTGCTCATCGCGGAGTTGTGGTCCGCGGCCTCGCGACGGAGCGCGGCGAGGCGGCTGCCCATCCGGCGGGCCGGGATCAGGAAGACGGGGAGCATGACCACCGCGATGACGGTCACGAGCCAGGACGTGCTGAGCATCACCGCGAGGGTGAGGACGAGCGCCACCAGGTTCGTGACGACGCCGGACAAGGTGCCGCTGAAGGCCTGCTGCGCGCCGATCACGTCGTTGTTCAGGCGGCTCACGAGGGCGCCCGTGCGCGTCCGGGTGAAGAAGGCGATCGGCATCTTCTGCACGTGGTTGAACACCGCGGTGCGGAGGTCCAGGATCACGCCCTCGCCGATGCGCGCCGAGTACCAGCGCGTCAGCAGGGACGCGGCTGCGTCGGCCACGGCCACCAGGGCGATGACGACGGCGAGCCAGACGATGGTGGAGACCGCGCCCCGAGCGGCGATGACGTCGACCACCTGGCCGGCGAGCACCGGTGTCGCGACGGCGAGGAACGCCCCGACGACGGACAGCGCGATGAAGACCACCAGCTTGGCCCGGTAGGGGACTGCGAACGTCATGATCCGCCGGAGGGACTCGCGGGAGAACCCGCGCCCGCCGTCCCGGGCGGAGGAGATCTTGTACAGCGAGCTCCAGGCCGCGCCTTCCATGCTCATCGCAGGTGCCTCTCGTGGGATCTGACCCGGCAGGGCCGTCGGCGCGTCGGGTGGACCGGGCGAGCCTAACCCGTCTGGAGGCTCGGGTCGGGTCCGCCCCGGGCCTCCGGTCCGTCGTCCGCCACGGCGAGTCGGGTGTCTGCCATGCTCGTGCCATGACGGACACGGACCCCTCGGCCGCCACCGGGCCGCGTGCCGCCGAGACCGCACGACCGTGGTTGCACGCGCTGCTGGCCGCGGTGGTCGGTGTCGGAGCCGCACACTTCGCGCACGTCGCGGCCTTCCTGGTCTTCTTCACCGGCGTCGGCGGGCTCGTGGCGCTGCTGGTCGTGACCGCGGCGACCGGCGTGGCGCTCGCCGCGGTCGCCGTGGTCGGGACCCGTCGAGCCGCCGGCGCGTGGCTCGGGCTGAGCGCGGTCGTCCTGGTGCCCGCGGTGCTCCTCGCGGACTTCGGTCCCGGGCTCCTGGGCGGCGGAGGCGGTGCCGGCGCCTTCGACCCGTCGCCCGGGCTGCTCCCGTACGCCGTCGGCGCGGTCCTGGCTGCCGCGCCCGCGCTGCTGCTGCACGCCGGACGAGCACGGCTGGTCGGCCTCACCGTCTCCGGCGCGGGGGTCGTCGCGATCGTCGTGGTCGCCACGGTGGTCGGCGTCAGCGCCCACAACGGGGTCGTGCAACGCGATCAGCAGGCGATCGCCCGCGCCCAGGTCGAGATCGGCGCCGACTTCCGGCCGGTGACGATCGCCCCGTCCGGCTACGGTTCGATCTTCGAGGCCAACATCGAGAAGCGCCTGCCCGGGTTCCTGCAGGTGTTCTCGTCGCCGGCGTCGAAGGGGCACGCGCCGGGGCAGACCAGCGGCGACGACCTGACCGTCGTCACCGTCGCGGCGGACACGGCCGTCTGCGGTCGACCGGTCGAGGGTGTCGGGGTGGACGGCGGATCCGAGTCCGAGACCTCGTGCACCGTCGGCGATCGCTTCACCCACCGGGTGAGTCCCCACGGGCACGAGGTGTCCGCGGTCGTCGGCGACACCCTGGTCGCGGTCAGCGCCCGGACCGAGGTGGACGTCGCGGTCCTGCGGGAAGCCGTCCGCTCCGCGGAGCCGATCGGGGACGCGGCGTACCGGCACGTGCTGCTCGGGGACGGCGACGAGTACACGGACGAACTCGACGGCAACCGGTGTCCGATCACCGGAGTGGTCTGCGGCTGAGGTGCCCTGTGCCGCAGCTCACCGCAGCCATCGGTACTCGTACTCGGGCCGACCGGGGCCACTGTGCCGGACGTCCTTGTCGACCTGACCGACCGTGACGAGGTGTTCGAGGTAGCGGCGTGCGGTCACCCGGGAGATGCCCGACGCCACGCCGGCCTCGGTCGCGGACACGCCCTCCGACGCCTGCCGCAGGACCTCCCGGACGGACTGCAGGGTCTCGGGGGCGATGCCCTTCTCGGTGTCGGGCGCCGTGGCCGGACGGAGTGTGCCGAGGCTCTGGTCGATGTCGGCCTGCGTGAGTGAGCGTCGGTCCTCGAACCCGCGGCGGAACTCGCGGTACGTGTTCATCCGCTCGGCGAACGTGCGGAAGCTGAACGGCTTGACGAGGTCTGCACGATCCCGAGCGCGATCGCGTTCCGGACGGCGCGTGCGTCGTGCGCCGCGGTCACCGCGATGACGTCGACCGCTGAACCGGCGGTCCGCAGGGCACGGACGAGCTGGAGCCCGTGCGCGTCGGGCAGGTTGAAGTCCAGCAGGACGAGGTCCGGCGGATCGGACGAGACGGCCTCCAGCATCGCCCGGCCGGTCGCGGCCGAACCGGCGACGGTGAACCCGTCGAGGCGGGAGACGTAGGCGGCGTGCGCCTCCGCTGTGAGGGGTTCGTCCTCGACGATGAGGACACGGATGACGTCGGTCACGCGGGTGCCTCCCCGGGCGTGAGGTCGACCACGAACGTGGTGCCGTCCGGGCCGGTCGTGACGGTGACCCCGCCGCCGATCCGCGCGACGGTCGACCGCACGAGGTCTAGGCCGATCCCTCGGCCCTCCGGGCCGGACGACTTCGACGACCATCCTCGCCCGTACGCGGCGTCGATGTCGGGGATGCCCGCCCCGTCGTCCCGGACGACGAAGCGGGCCCCGCGGCCGACGGTCTCCGCGGTGACGGAGACGCTCCGGTCGCGGTCGCGGTCGCGGTCGCTGTCCTCGGACCGGGCCTCCGTGACGGCGTCGACTGCGTTGTCGACCAGGTTGCCGATGACGGTCACCACGTCGCCCGGGTCGGACGGCAGGGTCCCACGGAGCCGGGTGGTGTCGACCGTCAGGGTGACCCCACGCTCGCGCGCCTGTGCCTGCTTCGCGGCGAGGACGACCTCGATGACCTCCGCGGTGGCGCCGGCGCCCGGCGCGTCCCCGTCCGAGCGTGCCCGTGTGTGCCGGTCGATCTCGTCCGACGCGTACAGGATCGCGTCGTCGACGCGCCCCAGCTCTATGAGGGCGACCACGGTGTGCAGGCGGTTCGCGAACTCGTGCGTCTGCGACCGCAGCGCGTCGGTGAGGGTCCGCGTCGCGGCGAGCTCACCGGACAGGTGCAGGAACTCGGTCTGGTCGCGCATGGTCACCACCGTGCCGAGCGGCTTGCCGGTCGCCCGCGAGAACGCCATCTCCTGGTTCACGACGAGGACACGATCCCGCGTCGCGTGGGTCTCGTCCACGGCGCGGTCACCCGAGACGAGCAAGGTCCGGAGCCCGTCGGGCAGGTCGATCGCGGCGAGGGGGACCGGGCGTCGTGCTCCGCGCCGGCGGGGAGGTGCAGGAGCTCCGCGGCGCGGTCGTTGCGCAGCACCACGGACCCCGAGCGGTCGACGACGAGGAGTCCCTCGTGGACGGAGTGCAACACGCCCTCGTACGAGGCGAAGACGCGGGCGAGCTCCTCCGGACCGCGGCCGCCGGTGACCCGGCCGAGGTATCGGCTGAGCAGCCACGAGAACAGCGCCGCGACGGCGACCACGGCCAGGGCGAGAACGACGACGGACACGAGCCTCGGGACCAGCGCGGACGAGATGTTGGCCACGGTGACGCCGGCGGCGACCAGCCCGACGACCTCCCCGTCCCGGTCGCTGATCGGTGTGACGGCACGCACCGAGGGTCCGAGGGTCCCGGCGAAGGTCTCCGTGAAGGTCGTCCCCCGGAGCGCCGGGGCGATCGTCCCGCGGAACGGCCGCCCGATCTCGGCGGGATCCGGGTGCGTCCACCGGGTCCGGTCCGGCGCCATGATCGTGATGAAGTCGGTGTGCGTGTGACGCATCACGTCGAGCGCGTACGGTTCCAGCTCCGCCGAGGGGTCCGCGGTGCGGACCTGTTCGAGCACGAACGGGTTGCGCGCGATCGCGACGGCCACGGCGGTGGACTCGGCGCCCGCATCGGCTTCCAGGTCGGCTCGTGCCGAGGCCCAGCTCCAGGCGCCGCCCACCGCGACCCCGACGACGACGAACAGCAGCTGGAGCGCGAAGAGCCTCCGAGCGATGCTCCACCGTCTCCCTGTCACCACCCGGCCTCCTCGCCTCGTTGCGGGAACACCATTCTCCACGGCATCGACGCCACCGACGGCACCGCCCGTGAACGTAATGAACGCAACCCGTCACCCGGCCGCCGGCGGCACCAGGGTGGGCAGATCCCTCGGGGAGCAGCCGACCGGCGCGACGACGCTCCGGTCCTGACGACAAGGAAGTCTCATGGCATCGACGCAATCCTCCGTGGCGCGCTCCGGCCGACGCCGCGGCCTCGACCGTTCGCACTGGTTGTACATCGCCGTCATCGTCGCGGTGGCCGCCGGCGTCGCCGTGGGACTCGCGGCGCCGTCCTTCGCTGTGGGCCTCAAGCCGATCGGCGACGGCTTCATCGCGCTGATCAAGATGATGATCGCGCCGGTGATCTTCTGCACGATCGTGCTGGGCGTCGGGTCGATCGCGAAGGCCGCGACGGTCGGCAAGGTCGGCGGGCTGGCGCTCGGCTACTTCATCGCGATGTCCACGTTCGCGCTGGCGATCGGGCTCGTCGTCGGCAACCTCATCCACCCGGGTGACCACCTGGACATGTCGAAGGCCACGTACGAGGCACCCGCGGCGACCGGCGAGGACACGTCGTCGACGTCGGGCTTCCTGCTGAGCATCATCCCGGCGACGCTCGTGTCCTCCCTCACCAGCGGCAGCATCCTGCAGACCCTCTTCGTCGCACTGCTCGTCGGGTTCGCGCTGCAGGCGATGGGGCCGAAGGGCGCCCCGATCCTCACGGGGATCCGACACCTCCAGGCGCTCGTGTTCCGCATCCTGGCGATGGTGATGTGGGTCGCCCCGATCGGCGCGTTCGGTGCGATCGCAGCCGTGGTGGGCGCCACCGGGGTGTCGGCGCTCGTCGCCCTCGGCACGCTGATGGTCGCGTTCTACATCACCTGCATCGTCTTCGTGGTCGGTGTGCTCGGCGTCCTGCTCCGTGTCGTCACCGGGGTGAACCTCTTCCGGCTCATGAAGTACCTCGGGCGGGAGTACCTGCTCATCGTGTCGACGTCGTCGAGCGAGGTCAGTCTGCCGCGCCTCATCGCCAAGATGGAGCACCTCGGTGTCTCCAAGCCCGTGGTCGGTGTGACGGTCCCGACGGGGTACTCGTTCAACCTCGACGGCACCGCGATCTACCTGACGATGTCGTCGTTGTTCATCGCCAACGCCCTGGGGACGCCGCTGAACATCCCCGAGCAGATCTCGCTGCTGGTGTTCATGATCATCGCCTCGAAGGGTGCGGCGGGCGTCACCGGTGCCGGACTGGCCACCCTCGCCGGCGGGCTGCAGGCGCACCGCCCGGACCTGGTGAACGGCGTCGGCCTCATCGTCGGGATCGACCGGTTCATGTCCGAGGCCCGCGCGTTGACGAACTTCACCGGGAACGCGGTCGCGACCGTCCTAGTCGGTACGTGGACGCGACAGATCGACAAGGACCAGGTGGAGCGCGTGCTCTCCGGCGGCTCGCCCTTCGACGAGCGCACGATGTCCGCCGACGACCACGGCGGCTCGGCTGCGACGGAGTCCGAGACGGAGCGGATCTCCACCGAAACGGTCCGCACCATCGTCGAGCCCGAGAACGAGTCCCAGCACTCGTCGGCGGCGAACCGCCGCTGACGCGCCGGACCGACCACCGGACGGGAGGCGCGGGTCGGGCCCGCCCCGCGCCTCCCGTCCGGTGGTCCCTACGCCTGCAAGAGCCGCGCCGTCCAGTCGGCTAGCGCCGCCACGGCGACGTGCGAGATCCGCGCGTCGGGCTGCATGCTCGTGAATCCGTGGAAGGCGCCGGGCCAGACGTGCAGTTCCGCATCGCAGCCGGAGGCCCAGAGCCGGCTGGCGAACGCGACGGTCTCGTCGCGGAACACCTCGGCGCTGCCGCAGTCGACGTAGGTCTTCGGGAGCCCGCTCAGGTCGGTCGCGCGGGCCGGCGCGGCGTACGGCGAGACGGCGTCCGTGCCGCGCCGGTCGCCCAGGTACGCACTCCACCCGGTGCGGACGAAGTCGCGGTCGGCGACACCGACGCCGTCGAACTGCTGCGTCGAGACGGTGGCGTCCCGGTCGTCGAGCATCGGCGACACCAGGATCTGTGCGAACACCGCGGGGCCACGTCGGTCCCGGGCGAGGAGCGCCGTGCCGGCAGCGAGCCCACCGCCGGCGCTCTGGCCGACGAGCACGATCCGCTCGGGGTCGATCCCGAGCTCGTCCGCGTGCGCGGCGGTCCAGAGCAGGGCCGCGTAGCAGTCCTCCACCGGGGTCGGGTCCGGGTGCTCGGGTGCGAGCCGGTAGTCGACGCTGATCAGGACGGCGTCGTGCTCGAGCAGCGGATCGTAGGACTCCAGGTTGCCGAGGTGGTGGCCGAACATCATCCCGCCGCCGTGCATCGCGAGGAAGACCGGCGCGGTGCCGGTCCGACCGGTGCGCTGGATGACGGCGATCGTGATCGGGTCACCGAGGTACCCCGGGATGGTCCGCGCGTGGCGTTCGAGGCCGCGTGCGGCGAGCCGAGCGTCGAGCTCGGCCTCGGTGCCGTCGAGCTGCCGCATCCGGGGCAGCATCGCCGGGTCGAAGCGGAACGGTCCGCGGGCGTGCAGCGCATCGAGGAAGCCGCTGAGTTCTGTGTCGAACGGGGGACGGGACAGGGTGTCGTGCATCGCGCACTCCTGACTGCTCAGAAGTGGCGGACCGGACGGCCCACGTGTCGCCACGACCGGATCGGCCGTGTTTTTCCTTCGAGGGCAGCCTAGCCGACCGGCGGTGGGGTACGAACGGGCCCGGAGTCTCCGGACCGGACAGCAACCGCGGCCTAGCGTGGCATCGTCATGGCAGCTGCACACCGCAAACCCGTCGAGCCCGATGCGGCTCCGCTCGTCGCGCACCACGCCGCGCACCACGCGGCCACCGCCGAAGCACCCGAGTCACCCGAGACGCCTGCCGGGTCGGCCGACACCGGTGACCAGCCCGACCCCAACCGCTGGAAGGCGCTCGTCATCTGCCTGCTCGGCGGTGGCATCGTGCTGCTCGACGTCTCGATCGTCAACGTCGCGCTGCAGTCCATCTCCACGGGGCTCCCCGGCGCGACCCCCGAGGCCGTCCAGTGGATCCTCTCCGGGTACGCGCTGTCGTTCGGCCTGTTGCTCGTCCCCGGCGGGCGCCTCGGCGACGCCACCGGACGCCGGCGGATGTTCATCGCGGGCGTCGGGCTCTTCACCCTGGCGAGCGCCCTCTGCGGCTTCGCCCCGAACGGCATCGTCCTGGTGATCGCCCGCCTCGTGCAGGGGCTCGCCGGTGGTCTGCTCACCCCGCAGGTCACCGCGCTCATCCAGCAGCTGTTCCGCGGCCGGGAACGCGGCACGGCCTTCGGGCTCTTCGGCGCCACGGTCGGCATCGCCACGGCGATCGGTCCGCTCGTCGGTGGTCTGCTCATCACGGCCTTCGGCACAGAGAACGGCTGGCGCTTCGTCTTCTTCGTGAACCTGCCGGTGGGGCTCGTCACGATCCTGTTGGCCTTCCGGTACCTGCCCGCCGCGAGCCGAGCGGAGCGGGGGAAGCGGCACGACTTCGACCCGGTCGGCATCGTGCTGCTCGGCGCCGCCGTGGTCGCCCTGCTCCTGCCGTTCGTGCAGTCGCAGGTGTGGGAGGGGAACACGAAGTGGTGGCTCGTGGTCGTCGCCGTCGTGCTCGCCGTGCTGTTCGTCCTGTGGGAGCGGCGGTACGGACGGACCAAGGAGCCGGTGATCGACCTGGCGCTGTTCCGCCGACGGT
Organism: Curtobacterium sp. 314Chir4.1; assembly: GCF_900215175.1. Taxonomy (NCBI): domain Bacteria; kingdom Bacillati; phylum Actinomycetota; class Actinomycetes; order Micrococcales; family Microbacteriaceae; genus Curtobacterium; species Curtobacterium sp. 314Chir4.1. The sequence continues at coordinate 791,086 of NZ_OCMI01000002.1, read as the reverse complement.
CCTTCTCGCTCGGTGTCGGACTCGCGACGCTGTACTTCGCCGGGTTCACCCCGTTGTTCTTCGTCCTGACGCTCGCGCTGCAGTCCGGGCTGCACTACTCGGCGCTGTTGGCCGGGCTGTCGTCGGTCTCGTTCGCGGTCGGCTCCGGTGTCGCCTCGACGATCGGCGGCCGCATCGTGCACCGATTCGGTCGCCAGCTCATCGTCATCGGGACGATCCTCGTGCTCCTCGGGCTCGGCGCCGTGGTCTGGGTCGTCGCGAACCACTACCGGTCCGACCTCGGCTGGTGGCTGGTCGTGCCGCTGCTCGTCGCGGGCATCGGCTCGGGGCTGACGATCTCGCCGAACCAGACGCTCACCCTGTCCGAGGTGCCGGTCGCGCAGGGCGGCTCGGCGGGCGGACTCATCCAGGTCGGTGCCCGGGTGGGGTCCGCCATCGGGATCGCCGCGGTCGGCAGCGTCTTCTACTCGGTGCTGGCGACTTCGAAGGGCGACTACGCGCAGGGGCTCCCGCTCGGGCTCGGGGTGTCGCTCGGGTTCGTCGGGGCGGCGTTGCTCGCGGGCATCGTGGACGTGGTCGTCGGGAAGGTGCGGGGCACCCAGGCCACGGTCTGACCCGGTGCGGCGTCAGCGTCCCCGCGCGTAGGCGCTCCCGTCGCAGCTGTGGACCGCGCTGTCGTCGTCGAGCATCCGCAGGCTGTAGGTCGCGCAGTCCACGAACGTGGCGATGCTGATCCACCGTCGGGAGCGACGCAGGGCCCCCTTCGACGGTCCGTCCGACCCGATGCCGGCCCGGTGCACCATCCACTCGAGGTCCGTGGCCTCGTCGGTGAGGTACCGCATCACCGCCTCGTTGTCCTCGTGCTGTCCGATGTACCCGCGGGCGAGCGTGCTTCGGACGAGGCGGAGCGGAAGCGCCAGGCGGGTCCCGGGGGTGGCACTGAGGCCACCCGCCTGGTAGAGGAAGCGACGGGTGCCGTTGCGGCGCATCGCCGGCACGAGGGCTCGGACGAACTCCGTGTTCACCTGCCGCTCGCGCTGCGCGACGACGTCCCCGAGCATGGCGACCACGGCATCGACGCCGTCGAGCAGCCGGTCGAGGTCGAGCGGCTCGGTGATCGAGCCCTGGACGACCTCGAGCGCGTCGTGGGCGATCCCGAGCTTGCCGGGGGTCCGGGCGAGCGCGCGGACACGACGACCGTCGGCGAGGGCGAGCCGGGTGAAGTGGCGTCCGGTCTGTCCGGTCGCGCCGAGGACCAGGAGGGACTGCTGTGTGCTCATGCACTCAATCTAGACACTGCCTAGAAAGTAGTCAATGCCCACTTCTCGGTACGATGGCGGCATGACCGAGCGGCCCTTCCACCACGGCAACCTCCGAGCGGCCCTGCTCGACGAGGCCGTGACGGTGCTGCGGAGCTCCGGTGTCGACGGGCTCTCGCTCCGGGACCTCGCTCGTCGCGTCGGTGTCAGCCACGGAGCACCCCGGAGCCACTTCGTCGACCGGCGGGCCCTGCTCGACGCGCTCGCCGTCCAGGGCTTCGACCGTCTGCGGCAGCGGACGAGGGAAGCGCTCGCCGCGGGGCGTGACCTCCCGGATCGGTTCCACCGGGTCGCGCAGGCCTACGTCGACTTCGCGATCGACGACGCCGCGCTCATGGAGTTGATGTTCCAGGCGAAGGCGGACGGGGGAGGCGCAGCCGTGCAGGAGGCCGCCGGTGCGCTGTTCACGGAGCTGGACCAGGCGATGGGCCCCCGACGAGCCGCCACGGACACCGACACGGGTGGCGACCGTGATGCCTTCAAGCTCCTGTTCGCCGCCACCATGCAGGGGATCGCGGCGCTGGTCGCGTCGCACCGCATCCCACGACCTGAGGGCGACCGGCTCGTCGACGTCGCGATGACGATGATGCTCGGCTCGGAGCTCGCCGCTCGGACGATCGGTGACGAGCGGTCCTAGGCGGCGGGTCCGTTCGAGCGGTTCAACCGCTCGGCGGCACGGCCGAGCAACCAGTTCACGGCCCAGCCGACGACGCCGATGACCGGCACCGCGATGATCACGACGGTCCACACGACCTTGACGACGTCGCTGCGCCGCCGGTCCCGCCAGACCTGCACGAGCGCCAGCACCTCGATCGCCAGGATCACCGCGATCACCAGGACGTGTGCTCCGCTGACGTTGCCCAGCATGTCGTTCTCCCCTCGTCGCCCGTGACGACGACCATCCGGGCGGCAGCCACGATACGGAGCACGCCTCCGTCGGTCGTCATCCCCGCGACGGACATCGGCCGTCCGGCCGGGTCAACGACGGGTGTACCGGTGCTCCGGACGCCCGGCCGCGCCGTACCGGAGCTGCATCGCCGCGGTGCCGTCGGCGGTGAGCTGCGCCAGGTACCGCTGCGCCGTCGCCCGGGAGACCCCGATGCCGGCGGCGACCTCCGCAGCCGACCGCTCGACGTCGACCGACAGCTGCTCGAGCACCAGCGCCGCGGTCGCCGCTCGTGACGGGGAGGCACCAGCAGCATCGCCGGAGTGCAGGATCCGGAACGCCCGCTCGACGGCCTCCTGGTCGAGGGTCGCGCGCTCGTCCAGGACGTTCCGGAAGCGGGCGTACGACCGCAGTCGCTCCGCGAGCAGCGTCGACGGGAACGGTTTGAGCAGGTAGGCCAGGGCACCGCGGCGCATCGCCCGGCGCACCGTGTCCGAGTCCGACGCCGCGCTGAGCACGAACGCGTCGGTGTCGACGGAGCGCAGCAGGTCGAGTCCGCTGCCGTCCGGCAGGTACACGTCGACGAGCACCAGGTCGACCACGGTCGACGCGAGCACGGACCGTGCGGCCGCGAGCGTCCCGACGGGGTCGAGCGCCCGGAAGCCCGGGACCTCGTCGACCTGCCGGCGGTGCAGGTCGGCCACGTGGAAGTCGTCGTCGACCACCAGCACGGTGAACGTCGCGGTCACGATGCCACCACTCCTTCGAGTCGGGCGCAGAAGACCGCGCCGTGGTCGTCCCCACCGGGGGACGCGAGCCAGACGTCGCCACCGCGTCGTCGAGCGATCTCCCGCGAGAGCGGCAGGCCGATCCCCAGACCGTGCACCTGCGCGGGATCCCGAGGAGCGCCGGTGTCCGGCCCGCCTCGCGTGAAGAGGTCCTCCCCGGACACGACCCCTGGTCCGGAGTCCATCACCGACAGGTGCAGCGTCTCGCGGTCGTCGAGGACCTCGACCTCCACCCACGGCGACGGGTCGTCACCGCCGAGCGCCGCCGTCACCGCGTTGTCGACGAGGTTGCCGAGGACGGTCGTCACGTCCCCGGGCTCGGTGATCGTGCCCTGCACCAGGGTCTCCGGTCCGATCCGGAGCAGGACTCCGCGTTCGGCGGCCTCGACGCCCTTCGCGCCGAGGAACGCCTGCAGGTACGGCTCGGTCAGCCGATCGGCGTGCTGCACCGGGTAGTGCAGCGGCCCGCGTTCCTGCACGTCGGCCAGGTACGCCCGCGCCCGGTCGGCCTCACCGGTGTCGAGCAGGCCGGAGATCGCGTGGAGGCGGTTCGCGAACTCGTGCCGCTGGGCGCGCAGGGCGGCGCTCATCGAACCGACCGCGTCGAGCCTGCGGGTGAGGGCCTCGACGTCCGTCCGGTCGCGCAGCACGGCGACCCGACCCAGGTCGCGTCCGTCGCGGTGGACCGCGCGGACGTCGACGAGCAGCACCCGGTGGCCGGCGACGATCGTCGCGCTCGAGGGGACGGGCGCGGAACGGTCGAGCATGTCCGCCAACGGAGCCGGCAGTGCGAGCGACGGCAGCGCACGCCCGACCGGTCGGGTCAGGTCGAGCAGGCGTGCGGCCTCGTCGTTGCAGACCGTCACGGCCCCCGACGGTGCGATCGCGATCACGCCTTCCCCCACGCCGCCGAGGACGGCCTGCTGGTTCTGCACGAGGGTCACCAGGTCCTCGGGCTGCAGCCCCAGGGTGAGCCGGACGAGGCGTCGGCGGAGCAGCACCGACGCGATCACCGCGAGCAGCACGGCGACGAGTCCCGCCCCGACGACGGGCACGCTGTCCTCGACGAGCGTGTCGTACACGCGGGCCCGGTTGAACCCGACGCTCACCTCGCCGACGACGGGCAGCGGACTGGAGGCGCGGCTCGTCGCCGTCCCGCCGGCTGCGGGTGCGCGGACGGGCACCTTCGCCCGCGCCGACTCGCCCAGGGTGCCGCGTGCCCAGGACACGGACTCGCGGCCGTCGAGGGCCTCCTCCGGCGAGGTGCTCACCATCTGCCCGATCCGGTCGGCGTCCGGGTGGGCGAGCCGGATCCCGCGGTCGTCGGTGACGACCACGAACAGCGCTCCCGTGCGCCGCTGGGTCGCGCGTGCCGCCCGTTGGACCGGGCCGTCGGCGAGTGCGGCTCGGTCGAGGGAGGTGCCGTCGACGCTGAGCCGGGCGACCTCGGAGCGGAGGTCCTGCTGGGACGCCACGCTCTGCGCGATCGCGAGGGCCGTCCCCTCCGCTGCCCGTTCGAGCCGGCCGACCTCGATCCGGACGAACACCGCACTCGTCAGCGCGATGACCGCGACCACGACGAGGAGCTGCAGCAGGAGCACCTCGGTGGCGAAGCGGAGCCGTGGGCGCCGTGAGCGGTCGTCGGTCACGGGGACAGCGTACGGATCGCGAGCCGACGCTCGTGAGCAGAACGCGCAGAAAGCGGTCAACGCGCGTTGGTGGGCCAACGCGCAGAAGCGAGCCGTGCCTCCAGGCCGGGTCGTAGCGTGCCCGGACTGCTCGACACGGACGAAGGAGTCCTGATGCTCGTCATCCTCGGCTACGCGATGGTCCTGACCTTCATGGTCCTGATCATGACGAAGCGCATGTCACCGGTGCTCGCCCTGATCATCGTTCCCACCGTCTTCGGCCTCTTCGCCGGCGCCGGGCTGGGGCTCGGGGACATGGTGACCAAGGCGATCGGGACGCTCGCCCCCACCGCGGCGCTCCTGATGTTCGCGATCATGTACTTCGGGCTGATGATCGACGTCGGCCTGTTCGACCCGCTCGTCCGGTTCATCCTGCGCGTCACGGGGAACGACCCGGCGAAGATCGTCCTCGGGACGGCGCTCCTGGCGGGTGCGGTCTCGCTCGACGGCGACGGATCGACCACGTTCATCGTCGTGACGGCGGCGATGCTGCCCATCTACCTGAAGCTCGGGATGAGTCCGGTCGTGATGACCTGCGTGGCGGGACTCACGAACGGGACACTCAACATCGTGCCGTGGGGCGGACCCACTGCGCGTGCCGCTGCGGCGCTCGGGATCGACCCGACGGACATCTTCGTGCCGCTCGTGCCGTCCCTGGTCGTCGGACTGCTGCTGTGCTTCGGGTTCGCGTGGTCGATGGGGCTCCGGGAGCGCAAGCGCCTCGGGCTGATCGAGTTCACCACGGCGGCACGCGGTGGACGGGAGCCGGCGACGGCCGGTGCGTCCGCTGGCTCGCGTGCCGGGTCCCGGATGCTCGCGGCCGTCGGCGGCACCGGCGGTGGCATGTTCACCAGTCCGACGGTCGCGCTCGGCCTGCGTGGCGGGAAGGCGGACGGACGCCGCGCGGACGGCGAGGGCGTGGACGGACCGACCTCGTCCGGTGAGCCCGACGGTGCCGGCACGATGGCCGAGACGATGCTCGACCCGAACCGCCCGACGCTCCGACCCGGCAGGATCTGGGTCAACCTCGGACTGACCGTCGCGGTCATGGTCGCCCTCGTGGTCGGACTCCTGCCGCTCCACTTCGTCTTCATGATCGGCACGGCGATCGCGCTGCTCGTGAACTTCCCGCAGCTCAAGCAGCAGACCGCGCAGATCGTCGCGCACGCGCCGAGCATCGTCGGCGTGGTCTCGATGGTGTTCGCGGCCGGGGTCCTCATCGGCGTGCTCGACGGCACCGGCATGGTGTCCGCGATGGCCGACTGGCTCGTCGCGGTCATCCCCGACTCGATGGGGCCGTACCTGGCGGGCATCACGGGTCTGCTGAGCATGCCGCTGACGTTCTTCATGAGCAACGACGCGTTCTACTTCGGCATCCTGCCCGTGCTCTCCGAGAGTGCGGCGTCGTTCGGCATCACGCCCGCGGAGATGGCGCGGGCATCGGTGGTCGGGCAGCCGGTGCACATGCAGAGTCCGCTCGTCCCGGCGATCCTGCTGCTCGTGTCCCTGGCGAACGTGAACCTCGGCGACCACCACAAGAAGGTGCTCTGGCGGGCGGCGGTGGTCGCCGTGGCGATGCTCGCGGTGGCGATCGTGGTGCGGGTCATCCCGTTCGGCTGAGCGCCGGTGGTGCCTGCACGGCCGCGTGGGTCGTCACAGGAACAGGTTGCCGCCGCTGGCGATCTGGAGCGCGACGACCGCCCCGGCGAAGACGCCCAGGACGCCGAGCAGGGTCGCGAGGGCCACTGGCCATCCGGTGCGCCGACGAGCACGGCGTGCCGCCGCTCCGACGATCCCCCCGACGAGGACCACGATCGTGAGTGCGAGGTGCCACCCCGCCACGATCGTCCCGCGGTCGGGAGCAGTGGCGCACCCCGGGTCGGGAAGCGCGCACCCGGTGAACGCCAGCTGGCCGACCAGGATGCCGAACCAGGCCGCGGGACTCACGAGGACCGCCGCGCCGAGGAGCAGGACGGTGGCGACGAGGTCGGCCGTCCCCGGGACCTGAGCGCTCCGGACCCGCTCGGCGCGTGCCGGGTGCAGCTCCAGGTCGTCCCCGGGATCGTCCCACCAGTCCTCGCGTGCCCCCACGCGTCCACCGTAGGCGACGGCGGTGGACGACCGCGGATGTCGGACTGGAGGCGCGGGGCGGGCCCGCACCGCGCCTCCAGTCAGAAGCGGGTCGAGCCGCGCATACCGCGGGGCCGGCCGTCCGGGTCGACGGCGATGCGCGCGGCGGGGCGCGCCCACAGGCGCTGCAGCGCCGAGACCGGCTCGGGCTCGTGCTGCCGGATGCGGCCGGCAGGGCGGGGGCCGAACCGGCCGTCCTCGTCCCAGTGGTCGACCGCGCGGGCGTGCGAGCGCCAGAGTGCGAGGAGTTCCGCACCGGACCCGGCGAACCGTTCGTCGTCGGGGGTCGTCGCGAGGTGTTCCGCCCAGAGCTCGTGGCGGAGGTCCCGTGCGAGCGAGCGTCCGTCCTCGCTCGTGTCCACCACGGCGCACGTGAGCTCGCTGTCGGAGGTCCACGAGCGCCGGTTGAAGTTGTCCGACCCGATCGTGAACCACTCGTCGTCGACGATGCAGACCTTCGCGTGGATGTAGATCGGGCGGCCCGACTCGTGCTCCAGGTCGAAGACGCCGACCCGGTCCGGGGCCGTCCGGCGCAGCGTGCGCAGCGCGTCGAACTGTCCGAGCCGGCTCGGCGGACCACCGAGGGCACCGTCGGAGTTCGGGTACCGCGGCACCAGGACGATCACGTGCAGGTCGGGGTTGCGCTCGAGGGCCTCGGCGATGCCGGTCGCGACCTCGCGGGACCACAGGTACTGGTCCTCGATGTAGAGCAGCGACCGGGCCCGGGTGAACGCCTTCGCGTACGCACGTGCGATGCTCCGCTCGCCGAGCGGAGCGAACGGGAACGGCGGGTGCTTCACCCCGTAGGTGCGGAGGAGCTGCACGGCGTGGCTCCCCGCAGCCGGGGGTGGCGGCGTGCGCTCCGGCAACGGCTCGGGGCGACGGGGCATGTGGACGAGACGCTGCAGGAGCATCCGGTACGGCAGACTGCGGTCCAGCGGGAGCGGGTCGTCCCACCGCTCCGCGAACACCGCGAGCACGTCGGCGACCACCGGGCCCCGGAGCTCCATCGACGCGTCGTGCCAGGCGGGGCGCTCGCCGTAGCGGGCGTCGATCGACACGGGCTGCGGATCGCCCTCGTGTGCGGCGTCGTCGCGACGGCTGTGGCACAGGTCGATGCCGCCGACGAACGCGACGTCGCGGGACGGGTCGGCACGGTGCTGGATGACGAAGAACTTCTGGTGGTGCGAACCGAACACCCGAACCCGCTGGTCGAGCAGGACCTCGCCGCCGGCGTCGTTGATCTTCCTGCCGAGCAACTCGTTCGAGCGGGCGCTGATCGAGGCGGAGATCCGTTCGCCGTGGGAGCGCCAGATCAGCCCGCGGACCTCGACGCCCCGGCGCGCGGAGTCGGCGAGCAGCTCGCCGATCGTCGGGCCGTCGGGCAGCAGGCGCTCGTCGGCGTCGCCGCGCCAGTCCGCGAAGAACACGCGGTCGCCGGGCTCGAGCGCGGACAGCTCGGCTTCGATGCGGGCGAAGTAGGGGGCGCCGTGCACCAGCGGGCTGACGTGGTTGCCCTCGGACTACGGGGCGGCGTCGCGGCCGGTGTCGCCCTCGGCGTCGGGGGCTGCGCTTCCGGTGTCTGCGCTCGTGGCGTCGTCGCTCGCGCGCCCGGCGTGGATGCTCGTGGCGAGGTTGCCGCGTTCCTCCCTCGAGAGGAACCAGTCGCGCGGGTCGGTGGGCACAGTCGAACAGTACGTGACGGTGTGGCAGGGTGTGCGCAGGGCAAGGGGAGGGGAAGCCGTGCGGAGGACGATCGGTGCCGGGGCGGGACTGCTGGTGCTGCTCGTCGCGAGCCTGACCGGCTGCGCGCTGCAGACGAGCTCCTGCCGCGACTACGTCCAGCTCGACACCGACGAAGCGTGGACAGGCGAAGCCGCCCTCGTGGTCGACGCCCGGGTGAGGACGACCGACCGGACCGTGGACGTCGACGGCGTGTACCGGCTGCACGCTGCCACCGTGACCGACGTCCGGAAGGGGACCGCGCCGGCACGCACGCTCGACGTGTTCGCACCGTCGGACCAGTGCACCACCGGTGGGCAGGCCGTCGAGTACTCCGAGGGGGATCCGCTCGACGAGCCCGGTGCCTACCGGCTGTACCTGCACGAAGAGCGCGACGGGCTCTGGCGGCTCATCGTCCCCGACGCCGTGGAACGGCTCGACTGATCGTCGGAGCCCGTCACGTCCGTCGGCTCGGCAGGGCGATCTCGCGGCGGTCGTCCCACGGCTCGGCCCAGCCGAGGCGGTCGAAGAGGGCGTCGAGCAGCATCGCCGTGAACCCCCAGACGACGTGCTCGCCCGACGCGTCGTCGACCGTGAACGCCGGGCCGCGCCACTCCTGCCCGCCGCGGCGGATGACCGTCACCCCGCGGTGTGCGGGGTCCAGCAGGTCGGCCACCGGGGCACGGAACACCGCTGCGGACTCGGCCTCGTCGACCACGCGCACGGCGGAGGACTCCCGCCACCACCCGAGCACCGGGGTGACGAGGTGCCGTGAGAACGCGAGCGGCACCGGGGCGATCGTGCCGAGGACGTCCACACCGGCCGGGTCGAGTCCGGTCTCCTCGCGTGCCTCGCGGAGGGCGGCGGCGATCGCGTCCGTGTCGCCGGGGTCGACCCGGCCACCCGGGAACGCGACCTCGCCGGGGTGCGCGCGGAGCGTGGCGGCCCGGGCGAGCAGCAGGACGTCGAGGTCCCGGGTCACCGACGCGTCGTCGGCGGCACGGTCGCTCGGAACGTCGTCGAGCTCGCCGAACAGGATGAGGACCGCAGCGTTCCGGGAGGCATCGGCCACGGGCATCCCGGTCACGAGCGGCGCGGCGCCCGGTCCGACGAGCGCGGACAGCTGCTGACGCGCCGAGTTCACGTGGTCAGCCTAGGCGCCGGGCCGTCCACAAGGCGTGCCCCGAGGGATCTCGTCAGGGACGGCACGTACGTTCCGAGTCAGCAGCACCGGAGCCACGGCGGTTCCGGGTCGACCACTGCGAGGGAGCAGACCATGAGCGACACCGAGGGCACCACGCCGGAGAACGACTCCGAGGGCACCCCGAAGCCGGACGGCCTCGGCGAGGACGGCACCATCCCCAACGAGCCCGACGGTCTCGCCGCGGGACACGTCGGGGACGACTCGCACTTCAACCCGGAGGAGGACGGCGACGCGGAGTAGCCCCGCGTGGCTCAGCGCCAGAACGCTCCGAGGCGTGCGGCGAGCGCCGCGCCGAGCCGGTGACCCGCGAGGGCAGAGTCCGGGCGGCGGCGACCACCGGAGTCGCGTGATCGTGGACGGCGAGGGAGCGCCCACTGTCGATGCTTCGTCCATGGGTCGCACCTCCTGACGTCGGGCCACGGCCTCGGAGACGGGAGCACCTGACCGACGAAGAGGCCCTGCTCACCTCCGAACCGTGCGGAGCATGAGCAGGGCCTCGTCGTCGCCGCGATGGCGGTGGGTCAGCAGTTGTACTTGTAGGTGGTGTTCGAGGACAGCCACCCGATCTGCGACTGGTAGACCCACAGCGTGCCGACGTACTTCGTCTTCGACCCGTTCGTCCGCCCCCAGATGTAGTACGTGAGCGGAGTGGTGAACACCTGCTGCGTCCCCTTGCTGCAGTTCGGGGCACCCTTCGCGCCCTTGTTGAGCGTGATCGTGTCGGCGCTCGCCGTGCTGGCTGTCCCGAGGACTGCTCCGCCGACCACTGCGACTGCCACCGCCATCTTGATGCTCCGGCTGAGGATGTTCTTCATGAGGTCTCCGCTCCCTTGCGAAATTCCGAGTATCTCTCGGATGTCGCCAAAACCTATCGCGGTTCGCAAATGAATCGCAATCGGAATTCGGTTTTTCCCGCCTCGTGATTCGGGCTCGAGGTCACCAGGGGACGACGCCCGCGTCCTCGAAGAACCCGCCGCGCGGGCCGTCGTCCGGCAGGGTCGCGAGCCGGACCGCGGTCGCGGCACCCTGCGCCGCCGTCCGCTCGCCGGCGAAGCCGTTGAAGTCCGTCGCGACGAGGCCCGGGCACGCGGCGTTCACGATGACCGGGGTGTCCGCGAACGCACGGGCGTACTGGGTCGTGATCCCGTTGAGGAACGTCTTCGACGGCGAGTAGGCCGCCATCACCGGGCCGGGCTGTCGACCGAGCGAGCCCATGCTGCTCGACGCGTTCACGATCCGCGGCGCGGGGGAGCGGCGGAGCAACGGCAACATCGCGTTCGTCACCCGGATGACGCCGTACACGTTGACGTCGACGACCTGCCGGACCACGTCGAGGTCGAGTGTCGTCGGGTCCTGCGTCCACGTGACCGGGTCGAACGGACCGGAGATCCCGGCGTTGTTGACCAGGACGTCGAGCCGACCGAAGCGCTCCTCGACGTCGGTCGCGGCAGCGGTTACGCTCGCGTCGTCGGTCACGTCGATGCGGACGCCGTCGGCGTCGATCCCGCTCGCGCGGAGCTGCTCGACGGCCCTGCGGCGCGCGTCGTCGTCGCGGGCGCCCACGAGGACGCGGAGTCCCTGCCGGCCGAGCCCCTCGGCGATCGCGTAGCCGATGCCCTTGTTGCCGCCCGTCACCAGGGCGGTTGTCGTGTTCTCGTTCTGCATGGCTCGATCGTCCGTCCGGAGCTCGCTCAGCGTCCAACACCGATCCGGTCCGCTGTGGTACCCGACGGGTATCGCGGACGTAGGCTCGGCCCGTGGACGATGTCGAGACCCGTGAACTCCGGTACTTCGTCGCCGTGGCCGAGGAACTGCACTTCGGCCGGGCGGCGCTCCGGCTCGGGATGGCACAGCCGCCCCTGTCACGGGCGATCCGGCAGCTCGAGGAGCGTGTCGGCGCTCGGCTGTTCGACCGCGACCGGCGGGGCGTGCGCCTGACGCTTGCCGGGGAAGCGCTGCTCCGCGAGGCTCCGGCAGCTCTCGACGCCGTCCGGGCTGCGGTCCGCCGCGCCCGTCGTGCCGGTGCTCCCGAGCGCCGACTGGTCCTCGCGACGAAGGCCGGATCGTCGCACGAGTTCCTGCAGGCGCTGCTCGACGCCGCCCCCGACGACCTGCCGGTCGACGTCACCCTGTGCGAGATCGGGGAGCAGGCAGGACTGCTGCGCGACGGCACCGCCGACGTCGCCGTGATGCACCGACCGTTCGACGACTTCACGGGCATCGACGCCGTCGACCTGTACTCCGAGCCCCAGGTCGCGATCGTCCCGGCGTCGCACCCGCTCGCTCGACGGCGGTCGCTGACGATGGCCGAGGTCTCGTCGGTGCCGGACCTCCCGATGGCTCGCTGGCCGCTCGCTGACTGGAGCTACCCGCCCGGCCCCGGGCCGGAGGTGCACTCGCAGTCCCAGCTCGCGCAGCTCGTCGCGCTCGGGCGGACGCTCCTGGTCATCCCGCGCTCGAGCCGAGCGTGGCAGTGGCCCGAGCACGTGGCGGTACCCGTGCTCGACGCGCCCCTCGCGACGACTGTGCTCGCGTGGCCGGCAGGTCGGTCGACGCCGTCAGTGGGGCGACTCGTCGAGACGGGACTGCGGATCGGTGCGGCGGAAGCTGCCGCAAGCGCCTGAGCGTCTGCGCCGGGCCGATCGCGGGAGTCTCAGACGGCAGTGCTGAGGATGGCCAACCCGACGACCAAGCCCAGCCCCTGCAGGATGGAGAGCGCCGCGACGACGATGCCGATGATGCCGGCCGTCCGCGCGAGTGGCCGCCGACCGCGCACCGTGTGGAGAGCAATCGCCGTCCAGATGAGCAGTCCGACCTGGACCAGGGCGATCACCGCGAGGAGCCAGATGTGCTCGATCGCACCGCCTGCCACCGCGGCGGAGACGATGCCGAGCAGGACGGCACCGAGACCTGGTCCGGCGATCCACCAGCCGCGGGGGCGGTCGAGGCGCTCCTGCTCGCGGGCGAGGTGATCCGCCCCCATCTGGGCGCTCACGGGGTGGCCTCCGCCGAGGGACTCGATGCGCCGGGGATGTCGGGCGGGGTGTTCGTGTGCTTCTCGGCGTACTTCTCGCGGTTGAGCTGGTCGACGTCGCCGGGGGTGCAGGGGGTCTGGATCTGCAGGGAAGAACCGTTCTCATTGGAACGGAAGCGAACGAAGAAGCCGGATTCCAGTGTGGAACCCCCGGGGTACCGCAGCTGGACGCCTGGGTAGTCGCCCGTGGTCGCAGACCGGTCCGCCGTCCACCCCTTCGCCTGCCAACGCGTCGACAGGTCCGCGAGCACCCGGTCACGGTCGGCGACGGTCGTCCCGGGTCCGAGCCGCGTCAACACCCACTGAGCTCCCCCGGATCCGCACGCACGCGCCGCGGTGTCGGAGGCGAGCCAGCTTCCGCCGATGACTTCCTGGGATGCCTCGGCCTCGGCGTTGAATTCGTCCCACACCTGCTTCGCAGCGCTGTTGTTCGACGCGGTCATACGTGGCTCCTTCGGTGCGGGATCGCTCGCGCACCCCGTCAGGGCGAGTCCTGCTGCGAGGAGCGCTGCGAGGGTGACGAGGCGGCCCGTGCGTTCTCGGATCATGGGATGGCATTCCCTTCGGGCGTGTACCCGAGACTCGTGCGGGCAGTGTTGTACAGCGAGGTCGTTCCGGCATCCAGGTACCCGTGTGCGTCACTGTCCTCGCCTGCGATCTTGGCCTCAGTACCCGGCGTTGCCGGGTGACCGTCAGACCCAGCGTAGGGCTCTCCGTTGATGACGTCGGGATCGGACGAGAAGGTTCGAGCACCCCAGGACGGATCTCCGGGATTGAGTCGGTGCGTGCTCGGCAGGGTGAGGATCTGGTCTCGCGTCGAGGTGAAGGGGTTTCCGGTGTCGATGGGTTGGCGCCCGAGGACGTAGCCCCACGGAGTCTCGACGGATCCCCGGCCGATGTTCGCGACGAGGTCGGTGTTGGCCTGCGAAGCCCAGACGTGACCGTTCGGCACCTCGACCGCGTGCACAGTCGGCACTCGCCCGTCGACGCCAGCGGAAGCGAGCAGGGTCAGGTTGTTCACGGGGGTCTTCGCCGTCGCCAGCGTCGCAGTCGTCGTGCCGTAGGAGTGAGCAACCACCGACAGGTGATCTCCGCCGTTCCAGCCCCTGGTGCCAGAGACGTCTCCGAGGAATCGGCTGAGGTTCTGAGCGCCCGCTTCGGCCTTCGTTGAGGCGAGCACCTCGACGCTCGGCGGCATGTCGGGGGTGTCGTAGCCGATCCACGCGACGGTGGCGATGTTCGTGCTTGCATGCGCCTCTTGGGCAGCGACGCGCTGCTCACTCAACAGGTTGTCCGCGCCACCCGCCCATCCCTGCATGCTCTCGGCCACGGTGTTGCCCATCCCCGGCACGTTCACCGTCACGTTCGTCGCCGTGTCGAGGTCACCGATCGCCACGGCGGCGAGCGGCGGGTGTCCGAGCGTCAGCGAGACGATCGTTCGCGGCGCCGAGGCAGTGCCCGCCAGCAGCGTCTTGTCGAGGGCTTCGAGCGATCCCACGATCTCCGACAGCCGCGCGTACTCCGCTCGTTCGGCGGGCGTCAGCTCGTCGTTCCGGGACACCTTGCCGGAGAGCTCTCGGTAGCGCGCCTGTGCCTTCGGGAGCTCCGTGTCGAGCGTGTGCTGGTTCGCACGGCCGCGGTCGGCGTACAGCACACCCCCGAGGTTCCCGACCACTGTCGACAGACCGGTCACCAGCGCGGTGCGATCATCCGCGTCGAGGCCGGCCCACCACGCCTTGACGTCGTCGGCCGACGGCGGGTGGTCGAGCAGCCGCTGTGCTTCCCCAGGGTGGTCCGCGGCCCACTTCCGGAGCGCGTCCGGCCCTTGCGCCGCGAGGCCCGCGAGCAGCGGGAGACGTCCGGCATCCCGGAACGCACGAGATGCCGCGCCGAAGTCGATCCTGGCGAACGGCGCGGCGAGCATGCTGCCACCGAGCGTCGGGAACAGCCGTGGAGCGCCCCCGATCTGTCCGCGGATCGCCTGGGCGAGGTCGTCCTGCGCCGTTCGCCAACGGGTGTGCAGTCGACTCGCCCGCGCGTGCAGATCGTCGTTCGCGGCGCGGTACTCGTCGGGGACGGCGTCGTCGCTGTCCGATGCCGCGACGCGCGCGCGCAGTTCTTCGATGTCGGCCAACAGGGAGCGACGGGTCCGGCGGATCGTGGTCACGTCGTCGGCGAAGGTCTCGAGCGCCGTGGCCACGGAACCGGCTGCGGTCGCGAGCCCATCGGCCGGTCCGGTTGCTGCGCTCATCGCGTCGGACAGGGCGTCGGTCGCGCCGGGCGAGGAGAGCACGCCGTCGATGCCGCTCCACGAGCGCTGTGCGTCCTGGGCAGCCTGGCGCACTGCATCAGTGGAGGTCCGCAAGGCGGTCGCACTGTCGTTCACCGCTGCGGCCGTCGGTGTCACGGTCGGCAGCGCGCTCTCGTCGATGAGTGTCGCGCTCACTTGACGGTCCGCCCGAAGCCGCGTGGCGTACTCGCGGTGGCGTGGTCTGCCATCCCGGCGTCTGCCTCGGCGAACGCGTTCATCGCGCCGGTTGCGGCCCTGATCGCCTTCTCGACGGCGCCGACAGCGTTGGTCGCGTCACCCTGTCGCGCGCCGAGGAACCCCTGGGCAGCGCCGGCGGCGTCAGTTCCCGCGAGCGCTGCGACGACGTCCCGGAGCGCGGTGTCCACGTCCGCTGCTGCGTTCTGCATCGACGACCCGGCCGTCGCTGCATCTCGGACGATCGCCTCCGACCCGGCGATGTCCACCTTCCACCCGTTCCCCATGGTGCCCCCTTGTACGCAACATACTACGGAACCGAGCATCCGCTGCAAGTCGAGCGACGACGTCCGGTGGAGAACTCAGTCGTCAGCGGTCGCGGGCACGGTCGGGGTACTCGATTCCAGGTCGAACCGGTAGCAGGCGCTGTACGCCTGGATGATCGACGCTCCGTCGTCCGCGTTGAACGCGGCGAAGCGGTTCAGGGGTCCGGTCCCGACGACTTCGGTTCCGCGGCGGATCTCGGCGTCGAACCCGTTCGCCGTGAGTTCGTCCCGGAACGCGCGGGCGGCGGCACGCGCGTCCGAGATCCCGCTCCCGCGGATCTCACGGGTGATCTGGATGCCGCCCTCGCCCGATGCGGTGCTGCAGGTCCGGAATCGATTGACCATCGTCTGACCCCAGGACGCTGGGGCCGCCGCCTTCAGCGCGTCGAGCAGGTCCAGCTGTTCGGTGTTCGCCGACTCCGCGGTCATCGAGCGGCCCTGGGTCCGCTGCGCGTCGCCCGGTGCTGCCGATGCGCAGCCGGTCAACGCGACGGCGGCGACGAGCACCGTCGCGGCGACCGGCCAGCGCTGCGTCGTCCCCACGAGCACGGTCAGCGAGTGGCGTGCTGGCGGAGCGCGACGACGATCTCGTCGAGGAAGTCGTCGACCTGGTCTTGGTCGTACCCGTCACGCCAACGAGTGGGGCGGAACCGGGTGTTGACGACGTCCTCCGGGGTGAGCGCGTCGACCGGCCGCCCCTGCTCGTACCCAGCCAAGACCGCCTGGACCCGATCGAGGAAGTCGTCGACCTCCCCCTGGTCGTAGCCCTCTCGGAACTTCGTCGGCTGGAACCGCTTGGCGGCCACGTCCGTTGCGAGCATGTCGTCCCCCTCGTTGTGCTTGCCAGGACATCCTGGCACGAGGGCCGTGCTCAGCGGGCCACGACGGATCGGTACACGTCGACGACCGTCTCGGTGCGCTGTTCGATACGCGGTCGGGCGGCGATCATCACCTCGGACGCCCGGGCGATCGCGTCCGGATCGTCCCGCAGTCGCCGGACCTCGGTCGTGATGCCGTCCGCGTCGGGCGTCACCGTGCGGAAGCCGCCGCCGTCCGGGACCACCTCGGCGAGGTCGGGGTCGCAGTACAGCACGGGGAGCCCGGTGGCGATCGCCTCGAGCATCACCATGGGCTGGTTGTCGAAGTCGAACGAGCTCGAGACGAGCAGGTGGGCCGAGCGCATGGCGGCGAGGACCTCGGGGTGTGGGGCCGAGCCGTGGAGCGTGACGGGTGCCCCTGCGGCGGCGCGGGCGATCGCCGCACGCGCGACCCCGTCGCCGTACACGTCCACGTGGACCCCGCCGGGGAACGCGTGCGCGGCACGGACCAGGACGTCTGGACGCTTCTCGGGGGAGAGCCGCCCGACCCACACGATGCGCAGTGGCTCGTCGGGCCGGAGGGTGCGGACGGGTGCATCGCCGATGCTGTCCAGCACGGACGGCTCGATGCCGTTGGTGAGCACCGTGACGGGCGTCCGGACACCCTGCGCGACGAGCTTCGCCGCGAAGTGCTGCGAGGGCACGAGGACGTGGTCGCTCGCGCGGGACTGCGCGAGCATCACCCGCCACATCCGTCGCGCGGTGCGGGTGGCCGTGTAGGGCGTGTCGCCGGCGACCTGGATCCCGGCGGCGCTGACCTGCCGACCGTGCAGCGCTGCGAGCAGGATGGTCGTGACGGCGGGGAGCGGCAGGACGTTCCGGGTGTAGACGTCGATCCGGCCGTGCATCGTGTGCACGACCGGGACGCCCAGGTCGTGCGCGGCGCGGATGGCCCCGAGCGCGGCGAACATCTCGGAGTGGGTGTGCACGACGTCGATGCGGCGCGCGGCGAACTCACGACCGAGCACCTCGCGCAGGCGTCGCGGCGACCACGCGAACGGGTACCCGTCCGGCCGGAACACGCTCGAGACCGGGAGCCCGACGACCTCGGGATCGTCGGACGGACCGGTCAGCGGGCAGAAGACGATCGCCTCGTGTCCGTCCGCTCGGAGGCTCTCGGCCAGGGCCCGGACCGCCGTCTGCACCCCGCCGAGCGTCGGCAGGTAGTAGTCGGTGACGAGGGCGATCCGCACACGCGTGAGCCTAGGGGAGGAGCCGGCGGTGCCGAACGACGGCATCGCGGGCGGCACCTAGTATCGGTGGGATGGGGGAGAGCGCGCTCGTCACGGGTGCCAGCGGGTTCCTCGGCGGCCACGTCGTCCGGGACCTGCGGGCGCACGGCTACGCGGTGACGGCTGCTGGTCGGCGTGCCGCGGCACTGCCCGAGGGTGCGACCTTCGTCGGTGACCTCGACGACCTGGCCCGGTTCGACCTCCCGGTGGACGTCGTCGTGCACTGCGCTGCGCTGTCATCGCCGTGGGGGCGGTGGTCGGAGTTCGAGCACGCGAACGTCACCGGGACGGCGCGGGCGTTCGAGTACGCCCGACGGGTCGGTGCCCGGCGGTTCGTGCACGTCTCGTCGCCCGGGATCTACGCCGCACCGCGAGACCGCGTGGCGATCCGGGAGCACGAGGTCGACCCGAGCCGCCCAATGAACCACTACATCCGCTCGAAACTGCACGCCGAGGCGCTGCTCCGCGCCGCAAGCGGCCGCAGCGACCGCAGCGACCGCAACGACCGCAACGACCGCCCCGAGGTCGTCGTCCTGCGTCCGCGCGGCATCATCGGACCGGGCGATCCCGCGCTCGTCCCGCGCCTGCTCCGCGTGCACGAACGGGTCGGCGTCCCGCTCATGCACGGCGGCCGTGGCCTCGTCGACCTGACCGCGGTCGAGAACGTGGCGCTCGCCGTCCGGCTCGCGGCCGAGGTGCCCGAGGCGGCCGGACGCGCGTTCAACATCACGAACGGTGACCCGCGGCCGTTCGTCGACCTGCTCGACCAGCTCCTCACCGGCCTCGGGCTCCCGCTCCGCCACCGGCGACTGCCCGCACGTGTCGTCTACGGCGTCGCGGGCTTGCTCGAGGCGGTCTGCGGGGTGCTCCCTGGCCGTCCCGAACCACCGGTCACGCGGTACACCGTGTCGACGATCACGCACTCGCAGACCCTCGACATCACCCGGGCTCGCGAGGTGCTCGGGTACGAGCCGACGGTCACCCTCGACGAGAGCCTGGCGAGCTACGCGTCCGGAGCCGACCGTGCCTAGCCTCCGCGCCCTCGCCTGCGGCACGACCGTCCACGGCGTGCACCAGCTCCTCCGCGGCGCTCCTCGCGAACGGCGGGTCTTCCCCGCGAACGCCTTCCTGTACGAGGACGGCGACCGCCGAGTCCTGTTCGACACCGGCTACGCCCCGCTGCCCTGGCGCACCGGACCCGCCGGGTGGGCCTACCGACGACTGCTGCCGCCGACGGTCCCTCCGGGCGCGAGCATCGGCGAACAGCTCGGAGCGGGAACCGCGACCGTCACGCACGTCGTCCTGTCCCACCTGCACCCCGACCACATCGGCGGCCTCGCGGCGTTCCCGCACGCCACCGTCGTCGTGACCGAGCCGATGCGACGGACCATGGCGGATCCGACGCTGCGTGCTGGTGTGCTCAAAGGGCTGCTGCCCGCCGGGCTGGAGCCGCGCCTCCAGGCCGTGCCCGACCGGGCGTTCCGGATCGACGCGACCACGGGGCTCCGGACCGTCGACCTGTTCGGCGACGGCACCTACCGACTCGTGGACCTGCCCGGCCACGCCGACGGCCACGTCGGCGCGCTGGTCGACGGCCACGTCCTGCTGGCCGGCGACGCCGCCTGGGGACGCGACCTGCTCGGACACGAGGCACGGATCCGCCCGGTCCCGCGCGCCGTCGCGCACGACGCGGCGGCGCAGGCCGAGACCGCGCGGCTCCTGCTCGACGCCGAACGGGCCGGGGTCCGCCTGCTGTTCAGCCACGACCACCACCCGGTGGACACCGACCTGCTGCAGGACCAGCGCACCGACGAAGGGGGACCGTCATGAGGAGCTGCCGGATCAGCGGATGGGGCACGTCCCTGCCCGAGACGACGGTCACGTTCCCGTCGAGGTCGGGCGCCGTCACCCGGTACCGGATCGCCGACGACGTCTCGCACCTCGACATGCTCGCGACGGCCGCCGAGCGGGCCATCAGCCACGCGGGCATCAGCCCGGATGACGTCGACTGCGTCATCGCCGCCTGCGCGGCCGGCGTCCAGCCGATCCCGTGCACCGCTGCGCTCGTCATGGAGCGGGTCGCGCCGGGTGCCCGTGCTGCCGCGTTCGACGTGAACTCGACGTGCACGAGCTTCATCACCGCGGTCGACGTCGCCTCGCGGTACCTGGCGGACGGCGAGTACGAGCGCATCCTGATCGTGTCCGGGGACGTCGGCACCCGGTTCCTCGACCCCGAGCAGCGGGAGTCCTTCGAGCTGTTCTCGGACGCTGCCGCGGCGGTCGTGCTCACGCGCGGCGACGACGGGCAGGGCGTGCTCGCGAGCCTGCAGCAGACCTGGCCGGAGCACGCGCACGACACCGAGCTGCGGGGCGGCCTGTCCCGGTACCCGGCGCAGGACTACGCCGACGGTGACCCCGCCGACTACCGGTTCGACATGCACGGACGGCGCGCGCTGATGGGGATGCTGAAGGTGCTGCCCGGGTTCTTCGACCGGTTCTTCGCGAAGGCGGGACTCGGGCTCGAGGACGTCGACCTCGTCGTCCCGCACCAGGCCAGCGGTGCGCTGGGCATCGCGATGCGGCGGATCGGGATCCCGTCGGGGGCGTACGTGGACGCGGTCGCGGAGTACGGGAACATGGTGTCCTCGTCGGTGCCGTACACGCTGGCGCGCTGCCTGGACGACGGGCGGTTGTCGCGGGGCGACACCGTGCTGCTGTGCGGCACGGCCGCGGGCCTCACCGCGAACGCGCTGGCGTTGCGGCTGTAGACGGTACCGATCGTCGGACTGGAGGCGCGGTGCGGGCCCGACCCGCGCCTCCCGTCCGTCAGGTGGTGCCGCTCAGGGCACCGGACCAGAGCCGAGCGATCGGCACGTCCCGCCCGAGCACGCGTTCCGCCGCGCGGTGGCCGGAGTGCAGCGCGCCCGCGACCGTCGCCGGGTCGTCGGTCCAGGTGGCCTCGCCGGCCAGGTGCAGCCGACCGCCGACCGGCACCGCGAGGTCGTCGTGGTCGTCGGTGGTCGACCCCGGGAGCATGTGCGCGTACGACCCCCGCGCGAACGGGTCGTCATGCCACGCCGTCACCTGCACAGACGTGGGTGCGGGAACGTGGTCGCCGTACAACCGCCGCAGCTGCTCGAGCACGGAGGCGGCGACCTGCTCGTCGCTCCACCCCCGGATCGCCCGGGCTGCCGGCCCGGCGGCGAAGGTGAGCAGCGTCGGCACACCGTCGAGCCGGGTGAGGTCGTACCAGGAGTGCCACCACCGGCCCTCGGGACCGAGCTGCCGGATCGCGGCGACGTCCTCGCCCCAGAACCGTTCCGGGAACCGCAGGACGACCTTCTCGAACGCGTTCATCCGCAGCCGTCCGAGGGCCTGCCGGTGGCGTTCGGGCAGTGGAGGCTCGATCACGAAGTCGTCGGACTGCAGGACCCCGACCGGCACCGTGACGACGACGGCAGCGGCGTGGAGGGACCCGTGATCGATCGTGACCTCGACGCCGTCGTCGCCGTGGTGCACGCTGTGGACGACGTGGCGGAGTCGCACGTCGAGTCCCGCTGCCAGGCGCGTGGGCAGCGCGTCGTAGCCGTCCGGGAACACCACCTCGTCGCCGTCGATGCTGTCGTCGTCGAGGCCGTGCGCCGCGAGTTCGTCGCTCGGGACCCCGTACTGCTCCTCGCTCCGGTGCTCCAGGTGTTCGCGGACCCGTTCGGCCCGCGACGCGTCCCAGCCCTGCAGGTCGACGGCGCGCTCGACCACGTCGCGGTAGGTGTCGGTCGGACCCGATCCGGCCACGACGTCGGCCAGCGTGGCGTCGACCGTGTGCACGTCAGCGGCGAACCGTCGGGTGGCGTCGTCGTCGAGCCGGTGTCCGTCGGCTCCGTGGTACGCGATCGGGCGGCTGTCCACCTGGTAGCTGCCGACCGTGAACTCGACGGTGCGGATGCCGAACGCGGCGACGGCCTCGGCGACCGGGCTGCCGTCGACGCCGTGGATCCACGAGGCGCCGAGGTCGGTCACGTGTCCGCCGGTCCGGTCGGAGTGGACTCGGCCGCCGATGCGTTCGCGGGCCTCGAGCACGACGACCCGACGGCCCTCGCCGGCGAGCAGTCGCGCGGCGGTGAGCCCGGCGACCCCGGCTCCGATCACGACGACGTCGACGGTCTCCATGGTGCGGCTCCTTCCGGGACTGCGCCAAGACTGGCACGGACGGCGGGGTGCTGGGCGGACTGCGTCGTCCGGGCGTCGAGCTGCCGGGCGGTCTGCGTCATGTGCGCGTCGTGGCGACGAGTGCGCATGGTGGACCGTGCGCACCTGTCGTCGACGCGAGCAGACGCAGCGGCCGGACGCCGCGCCGCAACGCCGCCCGCGCAGGATCAGTGCCGCGGGCTCCGCCGTCGGCCGAACAGTGCGGCGAGGAGCCGGGGCAGACCGGGCCGCGGACGTGCCACGGGCTTCGTCTCGATCGAGCGGGTCGGCGCGCGGAACGCGAGGTCGTGCAGCATGTTCCGCTTCGAGCCGTCCCAGTTCGCGAACAGGTACGCGCCGCCGAGGAACGACAGGCTCCGGACGGGCGTGCGCTTCCAGGAGTCGGCCGCGACGTAGTACCCGGCGTGCCCGGCGTGGATGTTCTTGATCACGGTGTCGACGTCGATGACGCTGGTGGTCGTCACGACGGCGGTGATGCCCGTTCGGTCACGGGCGACGTACTCGATGAGGTGTTCAGACACGAAGGGGCTCTTGGTCGCAGTTCGTCCCGTCGGGCCCGGGGAACGCGAGCACGACGAGGCATGGCCGGAATCGTCGTTGCTTCCGAACCCAAGAATACGCCGTGAACTCTGCGAACGGCGAGGAGGAATCTGTGGGCATGCGCATCACCAGGACCACCGGGGGACTCCTGTTCGTCGCGGCGCTCGCCGCGGGCCTGACCGGCTGCAGCGGCGGGGGACCGGCCGCGCCGACGGTCACCCGGACCGTGACGGCCACCCCGACGGCCAGCGCGACGGCAGCAGCGGAGACGCCCACGCCCACGCCGACCCAGACCTGCGGTCCGTCGAGCGGCGCCGAAGCAGCCTCGCGGGCGATCGCGGACCTGCCGCTGCCGACCGGCCTCGAGGACGCCGAGTGGGACGCCGCGAACTCCGACTACTCCGGCTACGACGCGTGCGCCCCGCTGTCCTGGTCGCTCGTGAACCTGGACCACGCGACCGGCAGCTCACCGGTCGCGATCCTGCTGTTCCACCAGGGCCGGTACCTCGGCACCGCGACCAAGGAGGCCTACTCGTTCGTCCCCGACGTCGCGCGCACCGACCCGTCCACGATCGCGGTGACCTACCACTACGCGAAGCCGGACGAGTCGACCGCCGAGGCGAGCGGCCGCACGAACGCCACCTTCACGTGGAACGACAGCACCGGCCGCGTCGACATGAGCGGACAGACGCCGCCCGTCGGCTGACGGTCGTCCGACGCCCTGCCTGCCATGCTGGAGGGCATGCCCCTCACGCGTGCGGACGCCGCTGCCGTCGTCCCCGGCATCGCGCTCGCCGTCGCGATCGGACTCGTCGCCACCCTCGTCGGGACCGAGGTGCCGGTCATCGGCGGCCCGGTGCCCGCCGTCGTCATCGGTGCGGTCGTCGGCTGGCTCGTCCGGCGTCGACGACAGGGCGGACTCGACGCACTCCGACCCGGCGTCAAGTTCGCGTCGAGCCGTGTGCTGCAGTTCGCCGTCGTGCTGCTCGGTGCGCAGCTGTCCATCGGCGAGGTGCTCCGCATCGGCGGGGAGACGCTCCCGGTCATGCTCACGACCCTCGTGGTGTGCCTCGCCGCGGCGTGGGGGATCGGCAGACTGTTGCGGGTGTCGAGCGCGCTCCGCACGCTCATCGGGGTCGGCACCGGCATCTGCGGGGCATCGGCGATCGCGGCCGTCACGCCCGTGATCGGTGCCGTCAGCGCGGACGTCGCCTACGCGATGTCGACGATCTTCCTCTGCAACATCGCCGCAGTCTTCGTCTTCCCCCTGCTCGGTCACGCGCTGGGGCTCTCGCAGCACGCCTTCGGCATCTTCGCCGGCACGGCCGTGAACGACACGTCCTCGGTCGTCGCCACGGCGACGGTCTACGGTCGCCAGGCGACCGACACCGCCGTGGTCGTCAAGCTGGTCCGGACGCTCATGATCATCCCGATCGTCATCGGGTTGGCCGGCCTGGAGGCACGGCGAGCCTCCCGCGAGCAGCTCGCCGCCGACGACGGGTCGGGTCGCGCCGGGGGCGTCCGCGTGTTCCGGCTGGTGCCGTGGTTCCTGATCGGGTTCCTCGTGGTGGTCCTGCTCCGCACCCTCGGAGTGCTGCCGGCCGCCGCGGCCCCGGGGTTCTCCACCGCCGCGACGTTCCTCATCACGGTGGCGTTGGCCGCCATCGGGGTCTCGACGGACTTCGGCGCACTCCGGCGCGCGGGGTTCCGACCGATGCTGCTCGGCATCGCGCTCTGGGTGCTCGTGGCGGGGACGAGCCTCGGCGCGCAGGCGGTCTTCGGACTGCTCTGACGCGCCGGAGCGGCGTCCGTCAGACCTGGCTCGCGCCCCCGTCGACGTACAGCTCTGCGCCCGTGACGTAGCTGCTGCGCGGCGACCCGAGGAAGAGCACGGCGTCAGCGACCTCGTCCTCCGTCCCCAGACGCTGCATCGGGACGCCGGAGGCCAGGCCACCCAGCAGTGCTTCGGCGTCCTCCGGGCTGCCCGCCAGCCCGGACAGGCCCGGCGTGCCGATCGGCCCCGGGGCGACGACGTTCACGCGCACCCCCCGCTCGACCAGCTCGGCCGCCCAGCTCCGCGCGAGGGACCGGACCGCGGCCTTCGTCGCGGCGTAGACGCTGAACGCGGGGTTGCCCTTGACGTCGATGTTCGAGCCGGTGAGCACGATCGCGGACCCCTTCGTCAGGTACGGCAGCGCGCCCTGCACGGTGTTGATCACGCCGCCGACGTTCGCGTTGAAGGTGGTCGTGTAGTGGTCCCAGCTGATCTGCCCGAGCGGTGCGAACTCGCCGCCGCCGGCGTTGGCGAACACGAGCGCGAGTCCGTCCCCGCGCGTGGAGACCGCCGCGAACACCCGCTCGACGTCCTCGGCCACGGCGACGTCGCCCTGCACCGTGGTGACGGCGTCGCCGAGCTCGGCCGCCACCGCGTCGAGTGCGTGCTGGCGTCGCCCCGTGACGACGACGTGCGCGCCCTCCGCGACGAGTCGGTGGACGACGGTCAGGCCGATGCCCGACGTCCCGCCCGTGACGAGTGCTGTGGTCCCGGTGAAGTCACCCATGATCGTTCCTCTCATTTGCGTACCAAGCGGTACAGATATGGAACGTAGACCGCTCGGCTCGATCTGTCAAATCTGTACTGGATGGTATGAAATCGACCGACGCGCTATTCTGGTCCGATCGGTACAGATCGGAGGCGCGTCATGGCAGCACGAGGACGGCCGCGCGGGTTCGACACGGACGAAGCACTCGACAGCGCGGTCGAGGTGTTCTGGCGCCAGGGGTACGCCGGCACCAGCCTGGAGGACCTGACCACCGCGATGGGCATCAACCGTCCGAGTCTCTACGCCGCGTTCGGCAACAAGGAGGCCACGTTCCGCAAGGCGCTGGGGCGGTACGCCGAGGTCGAGATGGCCTACGTCGGGGATGCCCTCGCGGAGCCGACGGCACGTGCGGTCGCCGAGCACTACCTGCGCAGCAACGTCGCCGCGGTGACGACCCCGGGGCGGCCGGCGGGGTGCCTCTCGATCCAGGGCGGACTCGCCGCGGGCGACGAGGACCGCCGGATCGTCGACTTCCTCGAGGAGAGTCGTGCCGGCGGCGAGCGACGCATCGCCGAACGGTTCCACGCGGCGCGGGACGCCGGTGACCTGGCTCCGGAGGAGGACCCCGACGAGCTCGCCAAGTACGTGGTGACGGTGTCCGCCGGGCTCGCCGTCCAGGCGAGCAGCGGCGCGACCCGGCAGGAGCTGGCGGCCGTCGTCGAACGCGCGCTGCGCGCTTTCCCGGCCTGATGCAGTGACGGGAGGCCCGGATCACGTGAGCCGACCAGCTCACGTGATCCGGGCCTCCAGTCCGACCACCGCGGCGTCAGCCGCGCAGCGCCTCCGCCAGCTTCACCCGGCTGCCGGTGCGCAGGAGCGCGTTCTCGTAGATCCGCGCTCCGATGACGACGACGAGCACGACCGAGACGGCCACGATCACGAGGGACAGGATCGGCTCCCACCACTCGGCGGTCCCGAGGAAGATCCGCATCGGCATGCCGATCGGCGCACTGAACGGCACGTACGACATGACGCCGAGGATGGTCGGGTTGTTGTACGCGACGATGATCAGGATGTAGGGGATCATCACGAGCATCATCACCGGGGTGGTGACGCTGCCGACGTCCTCCTGGCGGGAGACGAGCACCGCGGCGGCGGCGAACAGCGAGGCGATGAGCACGAACCCGATCGCGAAGAAGCCGACGAACCACAGCATGCTCGGCCCGAGGACGGTGAACATGTTGTCCTGCCCGGTGACCGCGAGCGTCACCGCCGCCGCGATCGCCACCGCGACGATCTGCGCGAACGCCATGACGCTGTTGCCGAGGACCTTGCCGGCGAGCAGTGCCCGTGCCGGGATCGCCGCCATCAGGATCTCGACCACCCGGGTGGACTTCTCCTCGACGACGCTCTGCGCGATCGACTGGCCGAACGTCACGGCCGAGGCGAAGTACACCACCCCGAACGCCAGCGCGACGATGTAGATGAGCCCACCGGGGATCGCGTTCGGGTCGAGCAGCTCGATGCGGGGCGAGACGCTGAGCGCCTGCACGACGTCGGTCGGGGCGTCGTCGAGCCCGACGACCTTGTAGCCGAGCGGGTCGTCCGAGGGCAGGACCGCCGCGTCGACGTCACCGTTCTCGACGAGTCGTTCGGCGGCGGCGACGGTCGGTGCCTCCGTGACGTCGAGCCCCTTGCTCGTGGGCAGGCTGACGCCGTCGACGACCGCGACCGGGGTGGTGTCGCCCGCGGTCGCCTTGCCGACGATGCCACCGACGACGATCGAGGCGACGACCATCAGGATGAGGATGCAGGCGGACACGACGAACGCCTTGCTGCGGACGCGTGCCTGGATCTCGCGCGCGGCGACCAGCCGCACGGACTGGACGAACGAGCCGTTCACCGGACGACCTCCCGGAAGACCTCGCTGAGCCGCGGGACACGCGGCGAGAACGACCCGACGGTGCCGTGCTGGACGGCTCGCTGCAGGACCCGCTGGGCGGTGGTGTCGTCAGCCTCGAAGACGGCGTAGCCGCCGTCGAACTCGCGGACGGTGACGCCCGGTTCGTCGCGGAGCCAGGCGACGTCGCCCTCGACGAGCAGCTCCCACGCCGGGGGCCCGGCCTGCTTGCGCAGTTCGTCCTGCGGTCCGGCGGCACGGATGGTGCCGCCGGCGATCACCACGACGTCGTCGCAGAGCCGCTCGACGACGTCCAGCTGGTGGCTCGAGAAGAGCACCGGGACACCGCCGGCCGCGGCCTCGCGCAGCACCGCGAGCACGACGTCGACGGCCATCGGGTCGAGGCCGGAGAACGGCTCGTCGAGCACGAGGACCTCGGGGTCGTGGGCGAGCGCGGCCGCGACCTGCACGCGCTGCTGGTTGCCGAGCGAGAGCTTCTCGACCGCGTCGTCGGCGTGCGGCGCGAGGCCGAGCCGGTCGAGCAGGTCGGTGGTGCGGCTCGCTGCGGTGCGCTTGTCGACGCCGTGCAGCCGGGCGAAGTACGTGATCTGCTCGGCGACGGGCATCTTCGGGTACAACCCGCGTTCCTCCGGCATGTAGCCGAACCGGCGCCGGTCGGCCGGGCCGATGGTGGTGCCGTCGATCGACACGGTGCCGGCGTCGGCCTGCAGCACGCCGAGCAGGATCCGCATCGTCGTGGTCTTGCCGGCACCGTTGCCGCCGACGAACCCGGTCAGGCGTCCGTCACCGACCGTGAACGTGACGTCGTCGAGCACGCGGCGGTCGCCGTACTGCTTGGTCACCCCGTCGATGGTGAGCATGTCGTTCCCCTCTCGCGGCGGTTCGGTCCGCCTGCGTCGACGCTATTGCGCCGGGCCGGGGCGGTGCCTCCGGCGGGGGACGGGGATCGGGGCGCGGGCGGCTCCGCCGCGCGGGGGAGGGGAGGCGACCGCGGTCAGCCCGTGGTGCCGGAGCCGCGCGCGGTGCCGGGTCAGCCCGCGGTGCCGGCGACGCCGTGCTCGAACGCCCACACGACGGCCTGGATGCGGTCGCGGAGGCCGAGCTTCTGCAGCACGTTCGACACGTGGGTCTTCACGGTCGCGTCCCCGACGAACAGCTCGGCGGCGATCTCGGCGTTGCTCAGGCCACGGGCGAGCAGCCGCAGGACCTCGGTCTCCCGCTCGGTGAGCCCCGCGGACGCCAGCGCCGCGTCGGCGGTGGGCACGGCGTCGGCGCTCGTCGGCGGGGCGGTCGCCGTGGCCCGGCTGATCACCCGCCGCGTCACGTCCGGCGCGAGCAGCGCGTCACCCGCGGCCACCGTGCGGACCGCGTCGATCAGCCGTTCGGGCGAGGCGTTCTTCAGCAGGAACCCGCTCGCCCCGGCCTCGAGCGCCTGGAACAGGGCGTCGTCGTGGTCGAACGTCGTCAGGACGAGCACCGCCGGGGGATCGGGGAGCGCCGCGATCCGCCGCGCGGCCTCGAGCCCGTCGACGTTCGGCATCTGGACGTCGAGGCAGACCACGTCCGGCCGGTGTCGCCGGACGGCCTCGACTGCCTCGGCGCCGTCCGCCGCCTCGCCGACGACGCGGAACCCGGGCTCGGACTCGAGGATGACGCGGAAGCCGGCCCGGACGAGGTCCTGGTCGTCCGCGAGCACGATCGTCAGGTCGTCGGCAGCCATGCCCGCACCAGGTAGCCTCCCCGGGCGCGCGGCCCGATCTCGATCCGTCCGCCCACTGCGGCGACGCGTTCGCGCATGCCCACGTGGCCGAGTCCGCTGCCCGCCGTGTTCCGCGGAGCGCGGTCGCCGTGTCCGTCGTCGGTGACCTCGACCTCGACGCAGTCGGCGAGGTACCGCACGCGGACGTCGGCCCGGGCGGTCGGACCGGCGTGCTTGAGGACGTTCGTCACGGCCTCCTGTGCGATCCGGTACGCCACGGCGGACACCGTCGGCGGGACCTCCCGCGCGTCGCCGACGACCACGTACTCGGTCGGGTGACCTGCCGTGCGCGCGGCGTCGGCGAGCTCCCCGATGCGACCGAGTCCCTCGGTGCTCGGCGCGTCGCGGTGGTCGTCGCCCGCTGGGGCATCGTCGTGGGAGCGGAGGGTGCCGAGCATCCGGCGGAGCTCCTCGACGGCGGTGCGGGCGCTCTCCTCCACCACGCCGAGCGACACGGTGGCCTGCGCCGGGTCGCGGTCGACCACGCGTCGGGCGGCGCCGGCCTGCACGCCCATCAGCGAGACGTGGTGCGCGACGACGTCGTGCAGCTCACGGGCGATCCGGACGCGCTCGATGGTCACGGCCTGTGCGGCGCTGCGCTCGCGTTCGGCGGCGAGTTCGGCGGTCCGGACGTCCAACTCGTGCTTCGCGACGGCCGAGGCCCACGCACGGTTGCCCGCGTACCAGGCGGCCCCGAAGTAGATGACGTTGATCACGATGTTGAGCAGCGAGTACGCGATGTACGGCGGGATGAGGCTGTCGTCCTCGTTGGGCAACGCGTTCGGGACCGCCCAGCCGAAGGCGATCGCGATGAAGAGCCACGCGAACATGCCGCCGATGACGACCCACCGGACGACCTCGGCGCGGACCCGGTCCGAGCACCACGCGCCGACCGTGTAGAGCGCGATGAACAGGGTGAAGTTGACGAGGAAGACCTCGGGCACGTGCAGGATCTGCAGCGCCGCGAAGGCCAGGGCCGAGACGACGGCCATGCTCATCGGCCAGCGCCGGCGGAACGCGACCGGGGCGGCGTTCGCGACGATCATCAGCGCGGAGACCCACCACGCCGCCTGGTCGTCGCCGTAGGTGCCCGCGGCGGCGTAGAGCGTCGTGGTGACCGCCAGGCCGGCACCGAGGACGATCGCGAGGACCGCGTCCTGACGGAGTTCTCGGCGCCCCACCGGCAGCCGCGTCCACTCCGTCGCCGTCCCCATGCGGACCACGCTAGCGGGTGGGGCCGTCGGACTGGAGGCGCGGTGCGGGTGACCGACGTCGGTCACCCGCACCGCGCCTCCAGTCCAGTGCCCGTTGCGGCCGTCAGCCGTCGGCGTCAGCCGTCGTCGCGATGCGCACACGGGCCGGCAGGCCCGCGACCGCGGCGCGCCACACCCAGGCCGCCGCCGCGAACACCAGGGCGGTCAGTAGCCAGAGCACCCACGGCACGTCCGTGTCGAGCAACGCGAGCGACAGGGGGAACAGTGCCATGCCCACCGAGCTCGCGGTCTGGAACACCCCGATCGCCCGGCCACGGATCCGGGGGTGCGGCGCCTCGGCCATCACGGCGTTCGCGGCCGGCAACGCGATCATGTCCGCCACGGCCAGCAGCACCGCCACGAGGACCACGTACGCCCAGGCGGTGACCCCCTCCAGCGGCGGGAGCACGATGAGCGGCACGGCGGTGAGCGCGGTCAGCGCTGCTCCGACCGCGACGAGCACGCCGCGGTCGAAGCCGGCGACCCACCGCGTCACCGAGGTCTGCAGGCAGGCGGCGAGCCCGGTCGCGACGGCGAACTGCACGGGAGCGACGGCCGCGGGCATGTGCCACCGCTCGACGAACAGCACGCTGAGCGCGACGTTCGGCAGCACCATCGCCGGCCCGATCAGGAACTGCCCGAGCGTGATCAGCCGCATCGAGCGGTCGGCGGCGAACTCGCGGAGCGACCCGGTCCTGATGTCGTCGAGGTCCCGCGCCCGCGGTGCGGTTGGGTGAACGCCACCTGTCCGCTGGGAGGCGAACACGACGGCTGCGGCGACGCTCGTCACGACGTTCGCGACCACGAGCCAGCGCAGCCCGTCGTGCCCGCCGCCCGCGAGCGTCACGGCGGCGACGATCGCGCCGGCGCCGAGGGCTGCGGCCTTCGTGGCCTCGAGGAAGGCGAACCAACGCTCGAACGGCCGGCCGTCGGACAGGTCGTGGACGTACGCCGTCCACGACGTCCAGTAGAGCCGTTCGGACGCGTTCGCGAGGAAGATCGCCGCGAACACCACCACCGGGTCGTGGGCGACGAGGTACAGCGTGAACCCGGCGGCGGACAGCAGGTTGTTGGTGATCATGGACGCCTTGGCGCCGAACCGGTCGGTGACCACTCCGCCGAGCAACCCGATCGGCAGTGCGAGCAGTGACGCAGCGGTCGACAGCACGCCGATCACCGCGAGTGAGAGGTCGGTCGTCAGGGTGAAGTAGACGATCGTCAGCGGCAGCGTGAGGCCGGCGCCGATGGTGTCGACGAGCACCGCGAACGTGACGAAGCGGTGCTCGGAGAGCGTGGAGAACGAGGCCCGGAAACGGGCGCGGATGGAGAACACGGGAGACCCTCGGTGTCGTCGCACGGCGTCGGTGCCGCGCGGGCGTGCAGGAAGCGTGCGGACGGGTGGTCCGCGTGGAGGGGGAGCCGGCTCTGGTGCCGGCTCAGCGCTTCGTTGCCATGACTCCGCTGTCGTCGGGATCGGGTGTTCGCCGTCACGCTACCGCAGGAGTAGCCTCCGGCCAACGGAGCAGGGGAGAGACCATGCAGTTCCTCGTCAACGTCATCGACGACGGGCAGGCCGAGGCCGCCGGTCGGACCGAGTCCGCCTCCCGGGCCGAGATGGACGCGGTCGACGCGCTCAACCAGCGCCTCGGGGACGCGGTCGTCATCGCGGCCGGGGTGTCCGCTCCCGCCGACGCCGTCGTGGTCGACGCCCGCGGTGGCGAAGCGACCAGGACGCCGGGGTTGCTCGGCGACCCCGCGGAGTTCGTCGCCGGCTTCTGGGTCATGGAGCTGCCGGATGCCGAGACCGCCCTGCGCGTCGCGAACGAGGCGTCGGTGGCGTGCAACCGGAAGATCGAGCTGCGGCCGATCCTCTGACGACCGGCCCGAGCGCGGCGCTGACCACGGTCACCACGGCCCCGGCCACGAACGCCACGACGGTGCCGGCCGATCCGACGAGCACTCCCGCGAGCGCAGCGCCCGCGGCCTGACCGAGCACCAGCGCCACGAAGAGCACCGAGGTGCCCGCCGACGACCGGTCTGCATCGATCTCGGTCGTCCAGGTGATCAGCGCTCCGGTCGCCGCGGTGTAGCCCCAGCCGAAGACCGCGCACGCCACCAGCGCGGCCACGGTCGACTGCGGCCAGACGCCGAGGACGACGACGGCCACCGCCACGGCACCCGTCGTGGCGGTCCAGGCCGTCGCCGCACGGAGCCGGCTCGTCCACCGTGCCGTCAGCACCACGGCCGCACCGCCGATGCCGAGCGCGATCCACGCCGAGACGGAGACGGCGACCGGCGCTCCGGCGTCGACCAGGGCCGAGCGACCGTACGTCCAGACGACCGCCGAACCCGCGCCGAACAGCAGGGCGAGGCCGACCACCCCGCGGTGCGCTCGCGTCCATCTGCGGTCCGGGCGTCTCGCGGATGCCGCGTGCCGGGTGCGTCCACCGCCACCGCCACCGCCACCGCCACCGCCACCGCCGCCGCGGCCGTGGCTCGCCGCGAGCAGGACGCCGCCGACCGCCAGCGCGAACACCCCCGAGACCGCCCACGCCGCACGCCAGTCCGGCAGGAGCACGAGCGCGAGCACCCCCGCGCCCACCAGCCCGGGCCCGGTGCCCGCGTTGACGATCGACTGTGCTCGACCCTGCGCGGCGTCCGGCACCTGTTCGGCGACGAGCCGCACGAGTGCGGGCGAGGCCAGTCCCGCGCCCGCAGACCCGAGCACCGAGGCCGCCCCGAACACCATCGTGCCCGGAGCGGCCGCCATCCCGAGTGCTCCGGCCCCGGCGACGAGCGCGGCCGCGAGCACCAGGGCCCGCGGCGCCCTCGCGGCGAGGACGAAGCCGACGAGCGCGCCGACGCAGTAGAGCACCGACGCTCCGGACGAGATCCACCCGGCGGCGCCGGAGGACAGCCCGAGGTCGCGCTGCACGTCGGGCAGGAACAGTCCGTACGCCAGCCGGACGAGCCCGTAGGTCGCGGCGATGAGCCCGAGTCCACTCGCGACCAGGACACGCTGTCGCAACAAAAACGATCGTTTCACTTTTGAGAGCCTAGGGTGCTCTCATGGCGATGCGTCCAGGAACCGAGCAGAAGCTCCTCGACGCCGCCGAGGAACTCTTCTTCACCCGGGGCATCGCCGCGACACCGATCGACGCCGTGCTCGAGCGGGCGGGGATCTCCAGCGCCACGCTCTACCGCGGGTACGCCAGCAAGGAGGCCCTCGTCGCAGCGGCACTCGGACGGCGGCACGACGACTGGCTCGCCACGTGGGACGCCGCCGTCGCCGCAGCGCACGACGACCGGGGGAGGTTGCTCGCCGTGTTCGACGCACTCGACGCCTACCGTTCGACCCCGGCCGGGTCGCGGTGGTGTGCGTTCCTCGGGACGGCGGCCGAGTACGTCGACGCCCCGGAGGGCGTGCGCGCGGTGCTCGACCTGGAGACGGGAACCCTGCGTCGCCGCCTGGCCGAACTCGCGGTGCCCGTGGTCGGCGCCCGGTCCGCGGCGTTCGCCGACCAGCTGCTGCTCGTCGTGTCCGGGTACCTCGCGATGCGTCTGCGTGACCCGGGCCTCGGGACCGGCGCGGCGCGGTCCATCGCCGACGCCCTGCTCGGTGCCGCTGATGGTGCTGGCGCTCCGCTCAGTGGAGGTGCGGGAGCACCTGCTCGGCAAGCAGCCCGAGGCCGATGAGCACCATCAGCACACCCGACACCTTCGTCACGACGACACTCGCCCGCGGACGCGACCGCAGGATCCGACGTGCGGCCAGGGCGACGAGCAGGTAGACGACCGCGCAGTCGATCAGGTGCAGGCTGCCGAGGACGCCCATCTGCACCGGAGCCGGCCAGCCCCCGGGCGACACGAACTGAGGCAGGAGCGCGAGGAGCAGCAGCACGCCCTTCGGGTTGATGCCGCTCACCCCGGCGCCGCGGAGGAACCGCGACCGCGCACTCGTCCCGAGCGGCCGGTCACTCGCCGCCACCACGGTGCCGGTCCGCGCGGACAGCGTGCTGACGCCGAGGTACAGCAGGTACGCCGCTCCCGCCAGCGTCAGGACCGTGAGGGCCGCCGGGTACTCCGTCACCAGGGCGCCGATCCCGAGCGCCACCACCACGACGACGACCACGTAGCCGCTCACCATGCCGAGGATGGAGGGCACCACGGACCGCGGCTGGAGACCCGCCGCGATGGCGTACGCCCAGTCGGCCCCTGGGGTCAGGGCGAGCAGGAGCGCCACCGTCCAGAACTGCAGCATGAGGGTCAGGTCCACAGCCCGAGACGCTACGGACAATCGGCTGGAATGTGCTCCGGTTCTTCCGCGCGACACCCGCTTGCTCTGCAATGATTGCCGCCATGGATGCACTTGACCGGGAGATCCTCTCACTGCTGCAGCACGACGGCCGGATGAGTGCCACCGACCTGGCGTCCGAGGTCGGACTGAGCCTGTCGTCCTGCCACCGTCGGCTCAAGGCACTCGAGCAGTCCGGAGCCATCGAGCGGTACCGCGCCGTCGTCTCACCGGAGGCCGTGGGGCTGCACTTCGAGGCGATCGTCTTCGCCACGCTCGGGCGGACGGACCTCGAGACGATCGGCGGGTTCGAGGAGCGGGTCCGGGCGATGCCGAACGTGGTCGAGGCGCAGCGGCTGTTCGGTGACCCGGACTACCTCCTGCGCGTCCTCACACGTGACCTCGCCGCGTACCAGGAGTTCTACGACACCGAACTCGGTACCTTGCCCGGTGTGCAGCGGATCTCCTCGACCCTCGTGATGAAGCGCGTGACCTCGGACGGCACGGTGCCCCTCGCATGACCGGCTCGCGCGCGGCCCGGATCACGCGCCGGTCGCTCGTCGTCGGTGGTGCCGCCGTGGTGGTCGCGGGTGCCGCAGCCGAGGCCGTGAACCTGCGCCTCCTGCCCGGCCGGTCGACGATGTACCGGGTGCTCGGGCTCGACGGCCCGGCCGGCACCGTTCCCGACGTCGACCCCGTCCCGTCGACCTCGGGATCGTTCGTCTCGTCCGCACGGCGGGGTGAGACCGTCGGCTGGACCATCGCCGCGCCCGAGGCAGACGGGCCCCTGCCGATCGCGGTCGCCCTGCACGGCTACGGCGACGACCACACGGACTTCTTCGGCTCCCACCTCGGCTACGACCGGTTCCTCGCCGCGCACGTGGCCGCCGGCGGCGTGCCCTTCGCGATCGCGGCCGTCGACGGCGGCAACCGCTACTGGCACCGACGGGCGGACGGCGACGACCCCGGCGCGATGGTCGTCGACGAGTTCCTCCCGCTGCTCGCGCGTCGCGGGTTCGACACCGCGCGGCTCGCGTTCACCGGGTACTCGATGGGCGGGTACGGCGCGCTCCACCTCGCCGGCGTCCTCGGCACGGCGCGGGTGCGCGCGGTCTCCGCGATCAGCCCCGCGCTCTGGACGTCGGCGGGCGACACCGCGCGCGGTGCGTTCGACGACGCGGCGGACTTCCGGGCGAACACGGTCATCGGACGGCAACGGTCGCTCGACGGCATCGCGGTCCGGGTCGACTGCGGCACCGGCGACGGCTTCGAGCCGGCGGTCCGCACGTACGTCGACGGCTTCGCGACCGCACCGGCCGGTGGGTTCGAACCGGGCGGGCACACGACGGCCTACTGGCGGCGGCTCGCACCGCAGCAGCTCGCCTTCCTCGCGCGCCACCTGCACGCCTGACTCTGTGCCCGAGCTTTCCCAGAACGCCCGCGATGGCTGGTCGGATCGGGCGTAACAGGACAGAACAACTGACCAGGTACGCCCGAATCGACCGAGTACCCCTACGCGCGCCCGCGGTTGCGGCGCCGGACCTCCTTCGGCGCCCGACCGGCCATGAACGACCGAGCTGGGTCGACGAGGAACCCCTGGCGCAGGGCCTCGCGGCCGACGAGCATCCGGAAGCCCATCTGGTCGCGGTTGCTCAGCGTGACCTCGGCGTCGAAGACACGCCCGGCGAGGGTCATCTTCGTGAGGACGACGATCCGCTCCTGGGTGTGGCCGGTCGAGCTCCGGACGATGCGTCGATCGTGCACGTCGCACTCGATCGTGACGGCGTCGGCATCGGTGTCCTGCCAGGGGTGCACCGAGAACCGGACGCGGTCTCCGGGGAGTTCCTCGAGGTCGAAGGCGTGCAGCGCCGAGCTGCGGGCGCCGGTGTCGAGCTTGACCTTGATCCAGGGGATGTCGAGGTCCGGCAGCGCCGCCCACTCCCGCCACCCGGCGACGACGAGACCGCCGTTCGGGGACTTCGGTGTTCGGGCCATGTGCCCATCCTGTCGCATGCTCGGACCGGTCGTCCGCATGCTTTGATGGAGCGTCGCCGTCGATACCGATCACCCAGCGGAGCACCCCCGATGAAACTCGCCATCCTGTCGCGTGCCCCGCACGCGTACTCGACGGAGCGCCTGCGGGCCGCCGCGATCGACCGCGGGCACGAGGTCAAGGTGCTGAACACCCTGCGGTTCGCGATCGACCTGACCGGGGACGACCCCGACCTGCAGTACCGGGGGAAGCTGCTCTCCGACTACGACGCCGTCCTGCCGCGCATCGGCAACTCGATCACCTACTACGGCACCGCGGTGGTCCGGCAGTTCGAGCAGATGGACGTGTACACGCCGAACACCGCGAACGGCATCACGAACTCCCGCGACAAGCTCCGGGCGAACCAGATCCTGTCCCGCCACGACATCGGCATGCCCGCGACGACGTTCGTGAACGGCCGCGCCGACGTCCGTGGGGCGATCGAGCGCGTCGGCGGAGCGCCCGTCGTGATCAAGCTGCTCGAGGGCACGCAGGGCATCGGCGTGATCCTCGCGCCCGAGGCGAAGGTCGCCGAGTCGATCGTCGAGACGCTGCACTCGACGAAGCAGAACGTCCTCATCCAGAGCTTCATCTCGGAGAGCCGCGGCAAGGACATCCGGGCGCTCGTCGTCGGTGACCGGGTGGTGGCCGCGATGCGTCGGAGTGCGTCCGGTGACGAGTTCCGGTCGAACGTGCACCGCGGTGGGACGGTCGAGCAGGTCACCCTGACGCCCGAGTACGAAGAGGCCGCCGTCCGTTCGGCGCAGATCATGGGCCTGCGGGTCGCCGGCGTCGACATGCTCGAGGGCAACGAGGGACCCCTCGTGATGGAGGTCAACTCGTCACCGGGGCTCGAGGGCATCGAGCGCGCCACGGGCCTCGACATCGCCGGCGCGATCATCGACTTCATCGCGAACCAGGTCGCGTTCCCGGAGATCGACGTCCGGCAGCGGCTGTCGGTGTCGACCGGGTACGGCGTCGCCGAGCTGCTCGTGCACACCAACGCGGACCTCGTGGGCAAGACCATCAAGGAATCGGGTCTCTGGGACCGCGACATCACGGTCCTCACGCTGCACCGCGGCTCGGGCGTGATCCCGAACCCGCGGAGCGGCGTCGCACTGGAACCGGGCGACCGGCTCCTGTGCTTCGGCAAGCTCGAGGAGATGCGGTCGATGATCCCGGAGCGCCGCAAGCGCCGCGCCAAGCTCCGGAAACTGCCGAAGGAACCCCGCCAGACCGAGGCGTGAACCCGCCGTACAGCGCATCCGGATCGCGTACCCAGGCCGGATGCGGAAGTATGTGTCGGTGACGATCATGACGGAACGGCCGGTCGACCAGGCGACGAGCAGCGAAACGGAACGGCCCGGCAACGCCACGGCCAAGCACGACAACGTCGCGCTGCTCTCCGTCGCGACCACCGTGGCCGAGCGCGTGACCACCTCGGCCGACATCGAGGAGAAGCTCCGCGGCGTGCTCCGCCGCCTGCGCCTGCCGATGGGTCTGCTCGAACGCGTGGCCGGGGTCAAGGAGCGCCGCAACTGGGGTGAGGGGCAGTCCTTCCAGGACGCCGCCATCGACGCCGGTCGCCGCGCCATGGCCGAGGCGGGCATCCGCCCGGAGGACGTCGGCCTCCTGATCAACACGTCGGTGACGCGCCCGCACCTGGAGCCGAGCGTCGCCGTGCGCCTGCACCACGGACTCGGTCTGCCCTCGTCGGCGATCAACTTCGACATCGCGAACGCGTGCCTCGGGTTCGTCAACGCGATGAGCGTCGCTGCGGGCATGATCGACTCCGGTCAGATCAAGTACGCGCTCGTGGTGGACGGCGAGGACGCCGACCAGGTGCAGCTCAACACGATCGAGCGCCTCAACCAGGGCGGCCGGAACCGCAAGGACTTCATGAGCGAGTTCGCCAGCCTCACGCTCGGCTCCGGCGCTGCCGCGGCCGTGCTCGGCCCGGCGGACCAGCACCCGGGCGGACACCGGATCGTCGGCGGCGTCACCCGCGCGGCGACCCAGTGGTACGACCTCTGCGTCGGCAGCGTCGACGGCATGTTCACGGACGCCAAGATGCTGCTCAAGGGCGGCATGGAGCTCGTCGTCGCCGCCTGGAACGAGGCCCGCGCGCACTTCGACTGGGCCGACATGGACCGGTACGTGCTGCACCAGGTCTCCGACGTGCACACGAACGCCTTCGTCGAGGCCATCGGCGTCCCGCGCGACAAGGTGCCCACGACGTACGAGCGCTTCGGCAACGTCGGCCCGGCGTCGATACCGATCACCCTGGCCGACGAGGTCGCCCGCGGGTCGATCCGCCCCGGCGACCGGGTCTTCCTCGGTGGGGTCGGCTCCGGCATCAACACGGCGATGATGGAACTCCGCTGGTGACAGCGGGGTTGCCCCGCGTCGCCGCGAGCACGGCTCCGGCGACGCAGCCGCCCTCCCTGCCCGGGCTCGACCCCGCGTGGTCGCGTCTGGTCACGGTGCCGGCAAGGTCCGGAGATCGTCCGGGAGGCACGGATCGCCACGAGCGCACGTGGCACCTCCTCGACACGGCCGGCTCCCTGGCCGCGCTCGGCGTGGAACCGGTCGGCACGCTGCTGTGCGTGCACGGCAACCCGACGTGGTCGTACCTGTGGCGGTCGGTGCTCCGCACCTCGCTCGAGGTCGCCGCCGCCGGCGGTCCCGCCTGGCGCGTGGTCGCGGTCGACCAGCTCGACATGGGCTTCTCAGAGCGCACCGGGGTCCAGCGGGGGCTGCCGCAGCGCGTCGCCGACCTTGGTGCCCTGACCGACGAACTCGGACTGACCGGACCGGTCGTCACCCTCGGCCACGACTGGGGCGGCGTGGTGTCGCTCGGGTGGGCGGTCGACCACCCGGACCTCGTGGTGGGCGTCACGACGTGCAACACCGCCGTGCACCAACCCGACGACGCCCAGATCCCCGCACCCCTGCGGCTCGCACTCCGGCCGCAGCTGCTCGGTCGGGCGACCGTCCTGACGCCGGCGTTCCTCGAGACGACGCTCGCGATCGCGCATCCCCGGCTCGACCGTCCCGTCGCCGACGCGTACCGGGCGCCGTACCGCGGTGCTGCCCGCCGTGGTGGCGTGGGGGGCTTCGTGGCGGACATCCCCGTCGACGCGGCACACCCGAGTGCGCCCGAGCTCGACCGGATCGCCGCGGGGGTCGCGGCGCTCGAGGTCCCGGCGCTGCTCATGTGGGGGCCGCGCGACCCGGTGTTCCTCGAGCGGTACCTGGACGACCTCGCCGAGCGGCTGCCGCACGCCGACGTCCACCGCTTCGAGGGCGCCGGCCACCTGCTGCCGGACGACGCCGACGTCGCCGGGACGGTGTTCGACTGGCTCGGCGACCACCTGCCGGACGGCCACACGCCAGCCGGGGCCGAGCCGCGCCTCCAGTCCGACGACGGCGACAGCAGTACCGACGCGAGCCGCCCGCTCTGGGCGGCACTCGACGACCTGCGCGACAGCGACGAGGCAGCACTCGTCGAGATGGCCGTCGCCGGCGGCCCCCGCACCGTGTCGTGGCGACTCCTCGCCCGACGGGTGGACGAGATCGCAGCAGGGCTCGTCGACCTCGGCGTCCGACCGGGTGACCGCGTCTCGTTGCTCGTGACCCCCGGCGCAGACCTGACGGCCGTCCTGTACGCGTGCGTGCGGATCGGCGCGGTCGTCGTCGTGGCCGATGCCGGGCTGGGGCTGCGCGGGCTGACCCGTGCCGTCCGCGGCGCCCGCCCCGACTGGATCATCGGCGCGCTGCCGGGTCTCGGTGCCGCCCGCGCGCTCGGCTGGCCCGGTCGGCGCATCGCGACCGTGGCGCTGCCCGCGCCCGCTCGTCGTGCACTGCGGGTGGAGCACACGCTCGTCGACGTCGCCCGTCGCGGTGCCCGGCGCCTCGCTGACGGTGCCGCCCTGCCCGAGGCGCCGTCGTCCGACGCGCCCGCCGCCGTGCTCTTCACGTCGGGCTCGACCGGTCCGGCGAAGGGCGTCGTGTACACGCACGGTCAGCTCGGTGCCGTCCGAGACGCCCTGGCCACCCAGTACGACATCGGTGTCGGCACCGGACTCGTCGCCGGCTTCGCCCCCTTCGCCCTGCTCGGCCCCGCGCTCGGTGCCCGTTCGGTCGCGCCGGACATGGACGTCACCGCGCCGCGGACCCTCACGGCGACGGCCGTTGCCGCATCCGTGACGGCGGCCGACGCGACGGTGGTGTTCCTCTCGCCCGCGGCGCTCGCGAACGTCGTGGCCACCGCCTCTGCGCTGACCGAGGCGGACCGTGCGGCGCTCGGCCGGGTGCGGCTGTTCCTGTCGGCGGGCGCTCCCGTGTCGGCCGCGCTGCTCACCGCGGCGACCGAGCTCATGCCGAACGCCAGCGCACACACCCCGTACGGCATGACCGAGGGGCTGCTCATGACCGACGTCGACCTGGACGGGGTGCGTGCCGCCGGTGCCGCCGACCAGGAGGGCATCTGCGTCGGGGTCCCTGCCGCGAACGTCCGGGTCCGGATCGCGCCGCTCGACGGGTCCGGTGAGCCGACCGGTGCGCTGACGGACGAGCCGGGTGTCACCGGCGAGATCGTGGTGGCCGCGCCGCACGTCCGGGAGCGCTACGACCGGCTCTGGCGACAGAACCGGGTCTCGCGGCTCGGCGTGGACGACCCTCGTGGGCACCGCACCGGTGACGTCGGACACCTCGACGACTCCGGTCGGCTCTGGGTCGAGGGTCGGCTGCAGCACGTGCTCACCACCCCGGACGGTGTCGTGACGCCGGTCGGTCCCGAGCAGCGCATCGAGCGCGTCGACGGTGTCGGCCGTGCGGGGCTCGCGGGCATCGGGCCGAGTGGGACCCAGCAGGCCGTCGCGGTCGTGGAGACCACCGGTCCCCGCCGCGTCCGCCGTCCCGCACTCGCCGATCCCGACGTCGCCGCAGCCGTCCGCTCCGCAGCGGGGATCCCGCTCGCCGCGGTGCTCGTCGTGCCGGTGCTGCCGACCGACATCCGGCACAACTCGAAGGTCGACCGGGCGCGGCTGTCCCGGTGGGCGGACTCGGTGCTGTCGGGTGGACGGATGGCCCGGCCGTGAGGGTCCTCGTCACCGGCGCCAGCGGCTTCCTCGGTCGGGCGACCGCCGCTGCCGTGCGGGACGCCGGCCACGAGGTCCGGACCTTCCAGCGCCGTCCGTCGGGGGTACCCGGGGTGTCGGACGTGCTCGGCTCGATGACCGACGGTGCCGCGGTCGCCCGTGCTGTGGCGGACACGGACGCCGTCGTCCACCTCGCCGCGAAGGTCTCACTCGCCGGCGACCCCGCCGACTTCGTCCGCGTGAACGTCGACGGGACCCGGACCCTCGTCGAGGCTGCCCGTGCGGCGGGGGTCGGCCGGTTCGTGTTCGTGTCCTCGCCGTCGGTCGCGCACACCGGCTCGTCCCTCGTGGGCGCCGGTGCCGGGCCCGCTGAACCCGCGCATGCCCGGGGGGACTACGCCCGCACGAAGGCCGCGGCCGAACTCGTCGCCCTCGGAGCGGACGACCCCGGGTTCGCCGTCGTCGCGGTCCGCCCGCACCTGGTGTGGGGCCCGGGCGACACGCAGCTCGTCGGCCGGATCGTCGACCGCGCGAGCAAGGGCCGGTTGCCGCTGCTCGACTCCGGCGCAGCGCTCATCGACACGCTCTACGTCGACAACGCGGCGTCCGCGATGGTGGCAGCTCTGGAGCACGCCACCGACGACGGCGTGCACGGGAACGCGTACGTCGTGACGAACGGTGAACCCCGCCCCGTGGGCGACCTGCTCGCCGGCATCTGCACCGCGTCCGGTGTCCCGGCGCCGCGGGTGCACGTGCCGGCCGGCGTCGCACGGGTCGCCGGGTCCCTCGTCGAGGCCGTGTGGCGGGTGCGACCGGGGGAGGACGAACCGCCGATGACGCGGTTCCTCGCCGAGCAGTTGTCGACGGCGCACTGGTTCGACCAGCGTCGGACCCGGCACGACCTGCAGTGGGCGCCCGCCGTGTCGATCGACGAGGGCCTGGCGCGCCTGGCCGCGGCCGCGCGCTGACGCGGCCGCGCGCTGGCGCCCCGTGACCCGAGTCTCGCGCTGGGCGACAGTTCTCGGGCGCTCGAGCGCGAGAACGGTCGCTCAGCGCGAGTCTCGCCCCGCCCGGCGCGAGTCTCGGCCGGCGGCGGCGAAGCTCAGGCGTCCTCGGCGGCCACGTAGACCCACGCGGTCGTGCCGGACGCCAGGGTGACCTCGATCCGCTGGTAGTCCGCGACCTCGTAGTCGTCGACCGCGCGCAGTTGCCACTCGTACCCGAGCACGAGGTACGAGCCGTCGACGCGGTCCTCCGGCGTGCCCCGGCGCAGGATCGGGTGCCGGTCGGAGCCGCTCGTCCGGATGACGTCCGGGTCGGTGATCGTCACCCAGTCGAGTCGCCACCCCGGCAGGGCGTCCGGTTCGGTCGGCACGTGGTCGCCGAACAGCGACTCCTGCACGAGCGGCTGCCGGAGCGTCCCGTATGAGAACACCCGGTGCGTGGCGCCGGCGACGGGAGCGGGGCGCACGACCGGCTTCGGGCCGATCGTCGGGGACGAGGTCCACACGAGCGCTCCAGCGAGCCCGGTGAGGCCGAGGTGGAGCAGCCCGACGACGCCGAGGACGCTGCCCCAGACGATGCCCGAGGTGTCACCAGGGCAGGCCTCGAGGACACCGTCCTCATCGAAGGGTCCGCACATCGCGTTGCCGTTGGCGACGCCGACGGCGATCGCGACGATCCCCACGACGAGGCAGACCATCGCGAACGTGCCGAGACCGATGACCCAGCGCTGGCCGGGCGAGAGACGCTTCACGTCGCGAGGGTAGCGGACTGGAGGCACGGATCACGCGAGCCGACCGGCCCGCGTGATCCGTGCCTCCAGTCCGGCACGCGGCGTCAGCCGCAGAACTCGGTCGGCGGATCCTGGTCGGTCGTGCTCACCCAGACGCCGTCGA
Organism: Curtobacterium sp. 314Chir4.1; assembly: GCF_900215175.1. NCBI lineage: Bacteria > Bacillati > Actinomycetota > Actinomycetes > Micrococcales > Microbacteriaceae > Curtobacterium > Curtobacterium sp. 314Chir4.1. The sequence goes on along the minus strand of NZ_OCMI01000002.1, from coordinate 747,843 downwards.
CCCGTTGCTCTTCGTTGACGGGCGGAACCCGGAAGCTCACGTACACGCCGTTGATGGTCGTCGTCCAGCCGCCGTACGGGGAGTCCGACGGGACCGCGTCCGTGTCGTTCCCCGGTTCCGTGTAGCGGGCGTCCGGGAACGCAGCGCGCACCTCGGCGAGTGTGCTGCCGACCCCGATCCCCTGCACGGTGGTCGGGCCGCGTTGCCCCTCGTTCTGCGCACCGTTCCCGATCTGGATGCTCTGCACGGTCCCGTCGTCTGCTCGCACGACCGTGAGCCACGGTGAGGCGGGATCGACCGGCACCCAGAAGGTGACGTTCGGGTTCAGGCAGCCGGTGTCGGCGGTGAAGACGCCCGTCAGGTCGTCCGTCTCGACGGCGTCCTGGCCGCCGAGCGCGATCGGCCCGACCTCATCCCCGGAGATCGTCCACGTGCCCGGGTCCGACAGGGAGTACGGCGGCCGGGTCGACGTCGGTGTGGGGGTCGGCGTCGGCGTCGGTCGGCCGATGACCGGGGCGCCCGAGGGCGTCTCGGTCTGCGTCGGCTCCGGCGTCGTCGTCGCCGTTGGGGCGGGATCGGCGGTGAGGGAGGTCGGGATGAGGCCGAGTGCGACACCGCCACCGGCGGCACCGAGCAACAGCACGCCGACGATGCCGATCGCGATGCCGGCTCGGCGGCCGCGGCGCTTCGGACGCGGGGTGGCGCGCTCGAGGACGTTCTGCTTCATCGAGACGAGCATGCGCTGCAGGTCGTCTCCCACGGGAGGCTCAGTGTTCATCGTGGCGCACCGCCTTCCGCAGTCGTCGACGAGATCGGGAGACGCGCTGGGTGACCGCTCCGACGCTGAGGCCGAGCAGCTGCGCGGCCTCGCCGTAGGAGTGTCCCTGCAGGAGGCAGAGTTCGCAGATCCGGCGGTCGGTCTCCGGCAGGGCGGCGATCTCGTCGCGGACCCAGCGGAGCTGCTCGGACGCCTCGGTGGTGTCCGCGGGTGCGGCGAGTTCGGCGGGGAGCTCGTCGTCGGCGTGCTTCGCGTTCCGTCGTGCGAGGTTCTTCGCGTGGTTGCGGCACACGACCAGCAGCCACGGCAGGAGCGTCCCCGTCGGGAGCTGGAGCCCGTCGGCACGCTGCCAGAGGGTCAGGAACGTGTCCTGCACGAGTTCCTCGACGTCCTGGCGGCTGCCCGCGATCGCCCACGCGTACCGGGTGAGCGTCGGGGCGAAGCGGTCGAACGCCGTCGCGAGCGCTGCTCGGTCCCCGGACGCGAGGCGCCGTACGAGACCGGCGTCGTCGTCTGCGGTGTTGTCCACGGTTCTCCCTTCACCTGAACAATGTCGAGAGAACGACGAACATGACACGGATCACGCCGCGGGTTCCGCGTGTCGTGATCCGATGGTGATGTGGGGAGCGTCCGTCAGCCGGTGAAGCGTTGCCAGAGCTCGGTGACGATCGGCCAGACGTCGCCCGCACGGTCCGCGGACCCCACGGCGACCAGCACGACCGGGACGGCCGTGACGGCCAGGCTCACCAGGACCGCGAGGACGACGGCGATCGAGGCCGTGGTGGTGTGCCGACGCGTGAACGCGAGGAGCAACAGCGCGAGCACGACCACGACTCCGATCAGTGCCGCGACCGTGACACGGAGGAACGGGAACGGCACGAGGCCCGCCGTGGTGGCCGTGATGCCACCGAGGAAGCCGACGAGGGGGAGGAACACGCCGAGCACGGTGCCGACGACCAGGACGACGCCGATCCCGCCCGCGATCCAGACGCCGCGCGGGCGGGGCCGACGGACCTTCGTCCGCCGGTTGCCCGACCACGCGGTCGTCACGGTCGGTCCTGCCGGTCGACGGCTTCGGCCGAGCGGGCTGCGGACTCGGCCGCGTCTGCGGCGTCCTGTGCTGCGTCCGCTGCGTCGTCGGCAGCGTCGGCCGCTGCTGCGGCACGGTCGGCGGGGGTCGCGGGCGTCACCGCGTCACGGGCACCTGCGGCGGCGTCCTTCGCGGACTCGGCTGCATCGGCGGCGAGCTCGGACGACCGGGCCAGGACACCGGCGGCGGCGTCACCCACCCGGTCGGTGGTCTCGGCAGCACCGTCGACGACGTGCTTCGCGGCGTCGGCCGTCGCGTCGGCCGCCCGGCGGGTGACGTCGGCGGTGGCCTCCGCGGTGCGCTTCGTCGCGTCCGCGGTGGCCGTCGCGGCGCGCTTCGTGGCGTCGCGGGTTGCCTCGGCGGCCTGCGTGACGGCGTCTCCGGTGGCGTTCGCGGCCTGCTTGACCGCGTCGGTCGTGGCGGCCGCGGCCTGCGTGACGGCATCGCCCGTCGCCTCGGCGGCGCGGCCGAGCGGGGAGGGCTCGTCGTCGAACGGGCCGTGCACGTCGAGCACCCGGACGTCGACGGTCGTCGGGACGTCCGACACCTGCCGCGTGGCAGCGGACACCTGCTTGCGCACCTCGTCGGCGACCGCGATCACCGGGTGCGGGTAGCTGACGACGACGGAGACCTGCACGCCGAGCGCGCCGTCGTCCTCGTCGACCTGGACCCCGGCGGTGCCCGCACTCCGGCCGAGCTGCTTGCGCAGCTGGTCGGCGGCTCGGGCGGCGATCCCGCCGAGGTGGTGCACGCCGGGCACGGCCAGTGCGGTCTCCGCCGCGGTCCGCGCGACGATCGTCACGGTGTTCGCGTCGTCGGGCAGCGGCTCCGTGAGCTCCGCGGGCAGGGCCACCTCGGTGACCTGCGTGTGCGCGTTCGGGTCGTGCTGCATGGTTCCTCCTCGTTCGGTTCCGCCGGAACGCACCGGGGCACCCGACTCGCGGGTGCCCCGGCACGGTTCGAGGGTCTTACTTCTTGAAGACGTCCTTGACGTCCTCGCCGGTCTGCTTGACGCTCGCGGAGGCCTGGTCCGTCTTGCCCTCGGCGACCTTGTGGTCGTCACCGGTCGCCTTGCCGACGGCTTCCTTCGCCTTGCCGGCGAGGTCCTGCGCAGCGTTCTTGATCTTGTCGTCGAGTCCCATGACGGGTCCTTTCGTCGGTCGGGCATGCGCCCGGTGGGTGTTCCAGGAAGGTGGGCCGGGAGGCCCGGTGTTGCGTCCGGCTGACGGCTGTCAGCGGACGCGGGTCGGCTTCGCGAGCGCCGAACGGGTTCCGCCGGTCAGGTGCACCAGGACGGGCACCTGCCGACCGAGGGTCCGGTCGAGCACGGCGACGGCACGGTCGACGGCCTCGAGGGCGGTGACGGCGTCGCCACCCCGTCGGACGGCGACCCGGATCCGTGCGGCGCGCTGCCGACGGACGAGGTAGGTGTCGACCCGGGAGCCGACGACGTCACGGACACCGGCGAGCTCGTGCTCGACGACGTCACGGACGAGGGCGACGTTCACGGTCACGGCGTCGTCGCCGGTGCGCTCCCGGACGGCGACGGACGTGCCGCCCCCACCTCGGGTGGTCGCCCAGACGAGGGCGAGGACGATGACGACGAGGCAGACGCCGGCGACGATCCAGAGCGACGACGCGGGGACGTCGAGGCGTCGGGGGATGTCGACGTACGGGGCGAGGGCGTCACGGACGGCGGGCAGGACACCCGCGCCGATGACGAGGCCGACCACGATCGCGACGAGTCCGAGGACGAAGAGGATGATCCGGTTGAGGGTCCGGTTGCTCCTGGTCATGCGAGGGTTCCCTTCTCCTCGACCCGGACGCGGACGCGCTGGCCGAAGCGTTCGTCGAGACCGCTGAGGCGGTCCCGGACGGCATCGCGGACGACGCTCTCGTCGACGGGGACGCCCGTCACCGGGACGACGCGGACGTCGGTGCGGCGGCCACGGGCGGTGGCCGAGGCGTTGCCCTCCGGGACACCCGCTGCCGATCCGGCCGCGTTGGCCGCGGTGGAGGCGACGATGCGGGTGTCGATGATGACGGCCCCGCGGTCGTGCTGGACGACCGAGCGGTGCTGCCGACCGGGCTTGAGGGCGAGGACGACGAGCACGACCCCGAGGACCACGAGCACGACGGCGATGACCTCGGCGATCGTGACGAACGCGGCGTCCGGCCGGAGTGCGGCGTCGACCGCGGTCTGCGGGTCGGCGAGGAGCGGAGGTCGCCCGATCGCCCGCAGCACGGACTCGGTGCCGATCCAGGCGGCCACCAGGGCGAGCACCACGAGCGACACCGCCACTGCGGTCGAGCGGGAGCGGTGCACGCTCCGGCGTCGGATGCGTCGTTCGACGGAACCGTTGCTCATGATGGCCTCCTAGCGGATCCGGGTCTCGCGCTCGCGCACGATCCCCGTCAGTTCGATGTGGGCGCTACCGACACGGCGGCCGGTGAGTTCGCCGACGCGGACCTTGACCGCGTCGGCGACCTGCCCCGCGTGGGCGACGAGGTCGTCGTGCGCGGCGATCGGGCCGGTGATGTCGAGGGACAGTGCCCCCGAGGCGTCGCCGAGTCCGACCCGCACCCGCTTGGCGGGGGCGCCGAGCCCTTCGGCCGCGACGGCCCGCGCCAGCGAGGTCAGCGCACGAGCAGTGATCTCGACGCGGCCCGGGACGTCCGGGCCGGCGTTCACCGGGAGCTCCGGCGTCCGGTCAGGACGTCGGTCAGGGCACCGCGGTCGATGCGCCCGGTGGCGAGTGCGGCCACGAGGGCCCCGACCGCTCCGAACACGACCACGAGCACGAAGCCCCAGAAGCCGAACTGCAGCGCCACGACGGCGAGGACTGCGCCGATGAGGGCGCCGATCAGTGTGTTGCTCATGCGACTCGCGCTTCCTTCTTCTCGTCGTCCTTGTCGTCGTCGTCGCCCGGGATGAAGACGTCCTGGACGGTCACGTTGACCTCGGCGACCTCCATGCCCACGATCTGCTCGAGCGCACGGGCCACACCAGCGCGGACGCCGTCGGCGACCTGCTGGAGGGCGACCGGGTACTCGGCGACGATCACGATGTCCGCGGCGACCTGCTTCTCGCCGACCTCGACCTTGACGCCCTGACCGAAGTCGCGCTGGCCGATGGCGTCGCGGAGGGCGCCGATGGCACGCGCGGCGCCGTTGCCGAGGGAGTGCACGCCGTTGACCTCGCGGGCGGCGATCCCGGCGACCTTCGACACGACGGTGTCGTCGATGACGGTCTTGCCGGTGACGCCGCCGGTCGCGGCGGTGGAGGTCATCGCGCGGGGCGCGGTGGCGGCCGGGGTGGTGGTCGTGGTGTCAGCCATGTTCGTTCCTTCCGATGACCCGCCGGGCGTTCCCAGCGGTTGCTGTTCACGGATGAGACGGGGCTCACCTGACGTTCGTCACACCGGGGCATCCGGATTCAGGAACTTTCCAGTGACACCGCCGGATGCCCGTGTTCCCGTACCCCGGAGGGTCTCGCGGTCAGTCGCGGTCGCCGGAACCGTCTGCTGCGTTGCGTGTGGACGCACCACGGATCGACCGCACGGCCGCCATCGGGGACTCGCCCCGTTCCTCCAGGAAGAGTTGCTGGAGGCGTCGTGGACGCACGCCGGCGGCGTCGGCGACCGCCTGCAGTGTCAGGTCCTCGTCGAGGTGCTCCTCGATGAACGCGACGGCCCGTCGGAGCCGCCACGATGCCCGACCCGGCCGGGCGGCGCGCGCGGAACGGAGGGTGGTGGCGGGGTCCTCGCCGAACCGGTCGCGGTACGCGACGGCGAGCCGGCCGTGGTTCGTGAAACCCCACCGCTCAGCGATCACGGCGACGGTGTCGTCGCCGTCGGCGCGCAGGAGCTCGCGGCGGACGCGGTCGAGCCGGTGGTCGCGGAGGAACCGGTGCGGGCTCGAGTCGAGCGTCCGTGCGAAGACGTCCTGCAGCCCGCGCTGGCTGAGTCCGCAGGCCGCGGCGATCTCGGGGACCGAGGGGCGGTCGGCGGCGTGCGCCTCGATGTACCGCACGGCATCGCGCAGGCGGTTCGCGACCGGTACGTCGGCGCCGCGGTTCCGGATCGGGAACGTGTCGAGCACGACGATCGCCAACCGCCGGTTGAGGGCCGTGCGCATCGCACCGACCACCCGGTCGTCCACGAGCATCGGACCGATCTCGCCGATGAGGTGTCGGAGCGGTTCCTGGCGGGCGACGGCTTCGTCCTGCTGGTCGAACAACAGGGGACCGTCCGGCAGTCGGAAGCCGAGGTCCCGACCGACCGCGCGGAGGAAGCGGTCGGCGATGTGCACGCCGTTGTAGACCGTCCCGGTCGACTCGAAGCGGTACGCCTCCGACGCCGACGCGATGTACGGGCTCCCCGGCTCGACCACACGGGAACGGTCGGCGAAGTGCATCTCGAGCCGACCCCTGGTGAGCCAGAAGACCACGTGGTCGTCCCGGGCGCCGATCACGCCGCCGCGTCGACCACCCTCGGCGCGCATGGTCCGGAGCGTCAGGTCGTCGTCGCCGACCACGGTGTACTCGTACCGGGCGTCCTCGGTCGCGTACGTCTCCGAGGCGAAGTCCGAGCCGTGGTACTCGGCCTCGAAGATGGCGGAGTAGTCCGATCCGTCGGCGTCGGTGAACCGCAGTCTGCGGAAGCCGTTCGTCGCCGCGTCGGTCATGCGCGCATCCTGCCACGGTTGCGCTCCGCGCGTCCGGGAATACCCTAGGGGGGTACCGTATTGAACACGACGGAGGTCAGCATGCACGAACACGTCGGCTACATCGGCGACAAGGACGACCTGCTCAAGCGACTCCGTCGAGCCGAGGGGCAGGTGCGCGGCATCGCCCGCATGGTCGAGGACGAGACGTACTGCATCGACGTCCTCACCCAGATCTCCGCGGCGAACCGGGCGCTCGAACGCGTCGCGCTGTCGCTGCTCGAGGACCACCTGAAGCACTGCGTCGCCGAGGCCGTGGCCGAGGGTGGCGACGCAGCCGACGAGAAGGTCCGCGAAGCCAGCGAGGCGATCGCCCGGCTCGTCCGCTCCTGACCCCCGTCCGCATCCAGAAGGGAACCACCGTGAACACCGAACTCCTGCTCGTCGAGGGCATGACCTGCGAACACTGCGTGATCAGCGTCACCGAGGAACTCGGCGAGGTCGCCGGGGTGTCCGGCGTGGCCGTCCAGCTCGTGCCCGGTGGTCGCTCCGAGGTCACCGTCACGACGGACGCTCCCGTCCCCGCAGACGCACTCCGCGGTGCCGTGGCCGAGGCCGGGTACGAGGTCGTGCGGTCATGACCGACGGCGCCGTCGAGCTCGACATCACGGGGATGACCTGCGCCTCGTGCGCGAACCGCATCGAACGGAAGCTCGGCAAGCTCCCCGGCGTCACCGCGACCGTGAACTACGCCACCGAGAAGGCCACCGTGTCCGGCAGCTCGGACACCTATGCCCTCATCGCCGCCGTGGAGTCAGCCGGGTACGGGGCCTCCGTGCCCGCACCGCCGGCGCCGGACGACGCCCCCGGCGACCGCACCGACGACCCGTCGGGGCCGCTGCGGCAGCGCCTGGTCGTCTCGGCGGTCCTCGCCGTCCCGGTCGTCGTCCTGTCGATGGTGCCCGTGCTGCAGTTCCCGAACTGGCAGTGGCTGGCCCTCGCGCTCGCCGCCCCGGTCGCGGTGTGGGGTGCCCTGCCGTTCCACCGTGCCGCGTGGGTGAACGCCCGGCACGGCGCCGCGACGATGGACACCCTGGTGAGCGTCGGCGTCCTCGCGGCGTTCGGGTGGTCGCTGTACGCGCTGTTCCTCGGCGACGCCGGGACGACCGGCATGCACATGACGTTCTCGTGGTTCGCGACCGATCCCGAGGCGAGCGACCTCTACCTCGAGGTCGCGTCCGCCGTCACGGTGTTCATCCTCGCCGGGCGGTACATGGAGGCCCGCGCGAAGCAGCAGTCCGGCGCCGCGCTCCGCGCCCTGCTCGAACTCGGCGCGAAGGACGCCACGGTGCTGCGCGGGGCGATCGAGACCCGTGTGCCCGCTGCCTCGCTCGTCGTCGGCGACGTGGTCGTCGTCCGCCCGGGGGAGCGGATCCCGAGTGACGGCACCGTGCGCGAGGGTTCCTCCGCCGTCGACCTCAGCATGCTCACCGGCGAGTCCGTCCCCGTCGAGGTCCGCCCCGGCGACGCCGTGACGGGCGCCACGATCAACGTCGGCGGGCGGCTCGTCGTCATGATCACCCGCGTCGGCGCCGACACCGAACTCGCCCGCATGGGTCGGCTCATCGAGGACGCGCAGACCGGGAAGGCCGAGGTCCAGCGCCTCGCCGACCGGGTCTCCGGGATCTTCGTGCCGATCGTCATCGGTCTCGCCGTCCTGGCGTTCGCCGGCTGGCTCGTGTTCGGCGGTTCCCTGACCGCCGCGTTCACCGCCGCCGTCGCGACCCTCATCATCGCCTGCCCCTGTGCGCTCGGCCTGGCGACACCGACGGCGCTCCTGGTCGGCACCGGGCGCGGCTCGCAGCTCGGCATCCTGATCGGTGGACCCCAGGTCCTCGAGCAGACCCGCGGCGTCGACACGATCGTCCTCGACAAGACCGGCACCGTCACCACCGGGACGATGACCCTCCGATCGGTGACCGGCACGCCGGACGCTGACGACGACACCGTCCTGCGACTCGCAGCGGCGGTGGAGGACGGCTCCGAGCACCCCGTGGCCCGTGCCGTCGTCCGGGCGGCGCGTGCGCGCGGCCTCGACGCAACCGGTGCCGAGCAGTTCACCGCGACGCCCGGTGCGGGCGTGCAGGCCGTCGTGGACGGCGACGTCGTGCTCGTCGGCACGGTCCGGTGGCTCGTCGACTCGTGGTCGATCACGGTCCCCGCGGAGGTGTCCGACGCCGTCGACGCCGCCGAGTCCGAGGGCGGCACCGCGGTCGTCGTCGCCCGGAACGGCACCGCGCTCGGCGTGGTCGTCGTCGGCGACACGGTGAAGCCCGAGGCCGCCGACGCCGTGCGCCGGTTCGTCGAACTCGGCCTGCGCCCCGTGCTGCTCACCGGTGACAACGAGGGAGCCGCCCGTGCGGTGGCGTCCGCGGTCGGCATCGACGAGGTGCACGCCCGGGCCACACCGGCGTCGAAGCTCGACACCGTGCGTCGCCTGCAGGCCGAGGGGCGGAGCGTGGCGATGGTCGGCGACGGTGTGAACGACGCCGCAGCCCTCGCCGCGGCGGACCTCGGCATCGCGATGGGTGCCGGCACCGACGCGGCGATCGCGGCGAGCGACATCACCGTGGTCAGCGGTCGCCTGACGGTCGTGGCCGAGGCGATCCGGCTGTCCCGGGCCACCCTGCGCACGATCAAGGGGAACCTGTTCTGGGCGTTCGCGTACAACGTGGCGGCGATCCCGCTCGCGATGGCCGGACTGCTCAACCCGGTGCTGGCCGGCGCGGCGATGGCGTTCTCGTCGGTCTTCGTCGTGACGAACAGCCTGCGGCTCCGCCGCTTCACCCCGCTCCCCTGACGGGAGCCGTTCCCCGCGGGGGCGCGCCGCCCGGTGTACACTGGACGCGCCTGCCCCCGCTGGGGGATGTGGAAGTAGAAGCCGGGACCCCCGCCCTTTGACGGGACCCGGCTTTCGCGCTGTTCAGAGCTCGATGCGAACGAGCTCGACCGAGTCGGCCAGGGCGCGGAACCATCGATCGTCCCCCGTGTGTGCGTCACCCGCGGCGCCGACGACCTGGTCGGCGATCCAGAGCATCGGCTCGTCGAGCGGATTGCCGTGGTCGACGCGCATCCCTCGCGGCAGGCCTCCGCGACCGCGCAACGCGTCGATGGTGCGGCGGTCACGTTGCATCAACGAGGGTGTGCGCGCCTCCAACGTCGTGTGGATCACGCGGTGGCGTTCGCAGAGTTCCCACGCGAGACGCTCCAGGCACAGCGCGCGAGCACGTTCCTGTCGCTTCGGGTCCATCGGTGTCGCGACGACCACCACGTGGCGGACGTCGAAGCCGCGGATGACGGAGATCACTCGCCGCCGGTGTGGTCCGTCGATGTCCCGCCAGTGCAACTTGCGGCGGGTGTTCTGGAGTGGTCGCAGAGCGTCACGGTGGGCCTCGCTCGCATCGGGCGCGGCGATGACGCCCCCGAGGAAGTAGGCAGGAGGTTCAGCGTTCGCGACGCGCGCACTCTCGTCGATCTAGGCGTGCAGCATCATGTCCCTCCAGGCATCCGGCCACGATGGCACGGCGGGACCTGACGGACGACATCGCCGGTGTTTCGTCGGCACCGAATCGGGCAGGATGGGCAGATGGTGCAGCTGCCAGGCGTCCTCGGGACCGTCGGGTGCGTCCACGTCGCGCCGATGGCCGGGGGCCCGAGCACCCCGACCCTCGTCACGGCCGCGGCACGTGCGGGTTCGTTCGCCCAGCTGGCGGCCGGGTACCGGACGCCGGACTCCGTCGCCGCCGAGATCGCTGCGGTCCGGGCCGCGGGGACGACCGCGTTCGGTGTGAACCTCTTCGTGCCGAACCCGGTGCCGATCGACGACGCCGAGTACGACCGCTACCGGGCGCTCCTGGCGCACGAGCCCGGCGCCACGGCGGTGGCCAAGCGCGAGGACGACGACGCCTGGCACGAGAAGGTCGCCCTGCTGCTCGACGACCCCGTGCCCGTCGTGTCGTTCACCTTCGGGCTGCCCGACGTCACGACCGTGCAGGCGTTCCGGCGGCGCGGCACGGTCACCGTCCAGTCGGTGACGGACCCCGACGAGGCGCGGGCGGCCGAGGACCTCGGTGTCGACGCCCTCGTCGTGCAGGGCATCGCCGCGGGCGGACACTCCGCGGTGCTCGACCCCGCACGGGCACGCACCGACCGGCCGCTGCCCGACCTGGTGCGGGCCGTGGTGGGCTCGACCGCGCTGCCCGTCGTGGCAGCGGGCGGGATCGGCACCAGGGACGACGTCGCCGCCGCGCTCGCCGCCGGTGCGGGGGCGACCGCCGTCGGTACCTTCGTGCTCCGCACCGACGAGGCAGGCACGAGCGACACGCACCGCAGCGCGCTCGCCGACCCGGCGTTCCAGGAGACCGCACTCACCCGGGCGTTCACGGGCCGTCCGGCGCGGGCGCTCGTCAACGACTTCGTCCGCGCGCACGCCGACGCACCACTCGGCTACCCGGCGCTGCACCACCTCACGAAGCCGATCCGCAGCGCTGCGGCCGCCGGCCACGACGCGCAGCGTCTCCACCTGTGGGCCGGACGCGCCTGGCGCGACGCACCCACCGGACCCGTCGCGGACGCACTCGCCACGCTGCTCGGGTGACGCGCGCAGCGAACGCACCACGTGCCTCCAGTCCGGCGGTGCGCACCACCAGTCGGACGGCGCTACGCTCGAACACGGTCCGCGACGCGATGCTGCGGTGACCCGCGGGCTTGACCGTCTTGAAGGTGATCCCAGGAGGACCCAAGTGACCGAATCCGCTCCCGTCGACCCCACATCGACCGACGGCTGGAAGAAGCTCGCCGGCATCGCCGACGGCTTCACCCCGGACCTGCGAGGGTGGTTCGACACCGACCCCGGTCGTGCCGAGCGCTACACCTTCCAGGCCGCCGACCTGACCGTGGACCTGTCGAAGGGCCTCGTCACCGACGAGATCCTCCAGGACCTGCTGCAGGTCGCGAAGGACACCGGCGTCGCCGAGCGCTTCCAGGCGATGCTCGCGGGTGAGCACATCAACGCCACCGAGGACCGCGCGGTCCTGCACACCGCGCTCCGCCGTCCGAAGGGTGCCTCGCCGGCGCTCGTCGTCGACGGCCAGGACGTCGACGCCGACGTGCACGCCACGCTCGACAAGGTGTACGCCTTCGCCACGAAGGTGCGCGACGGATCGTGGACCGGTGTCACCGGCAAGCGCATCGAGACCGTCGTGAACATCGGCATCGGCGGCTCGGACCTCGGTCCGGTGATGGTCTACGAGGCCCTCAAGCCGTACGTGCAGCCCGGGCTCGAGGCGCGCTTCGTCTCGAACATCGACCCCGCGGACATCTACGAGAAGACCGCGGACCTCGACCCCGAGACCACGCTGTTCATCGTCGCGTCGAAGACCTTCGGCACGCTCGAGACCCTGACGAACGCCCGGCTGGCCCGCCAGTGGCTCTGGGAGAAGCTCGGCCTCACCGACGCCTCGGACGACGAGAAGTCGAACGCCGTCGCGAAGCACTTCGTCGCCGTGTCGACCGCCCTCGACAAGGTCGCCGCGTTCGGCATCGACCCGGAGAACGCCTTCGGCTTCTGGGACTGGGTGGGTGGCCGCTACTCGGTCGACTCCGCCATCGGCACCAGCGTCGTCATCGCGATCGGTCCGGAGAACTGGGAGCAGTTCCTCGCCGGCTTCCACGCCATCGACGAGCACGTCCGCACGGCGCCGCTCGAGCAGAACGTCCCCGTCCTGATGGGCCTGCTGAACGTCTGGTACTCGAACTTCCTCGGCGCGCAGAGCCACGCGGTCCTGCCGTACACGCAGTACCTGCACCGCTTCGCCGCGTACCTGCAGCAGCTCACCATGGAGTCGAACGGCAAGCGCGTCCGCTGGGACGGCTCGCCCGTCACCACCGAGACCGGCGAGGTCTTCTGGGGCGAGCCCGGCACGAACGGCCAGCACGCCTTCTACCAGCTGATCCACCAGGGCACGCGCCTCATCCCGACGGACTTCATCACGGTCGCGAAGCCGGCCCGTCCGCTCAAGGACGAGACCGGCGACGGCAAGGCCGTGCAGCCCGGCCAGGACGTCCACGCGCTCTTCCTGGCGAACTTCTTCGCGCAGACGAAGGCGCTCGCGTTCGGCAAGACCGCGGAGGAGGTCCGCGCCGAGGGCACCACTGACGAGGCCATCGTCTCCGCCCGCACGTTCACCGGCAACAAGCCGTCGACGTCGATCCTCGCGCCGGAGCTGACCCCGAGCGTGCTCGGCCAGCTCATCGCGCTGTACGAGCACATCGTGTTCACCGAGGGCACCATCTGGGGCATCGACTCGTTCGACCAGTGGGGCGTCGAGCTCGGCAAGCAGCTGGCGCTGCAGATCGCTCCGGCGGTCGACGGCGACCAGGCTGCGCTGGACGCGCAGGACTCCTCGACGAAGGCGCTCATCGCCAAGTACCTGGAGCTGCGCGGCGAGTAACGCACGCACCTGACGGCCTGGAGGCCCGTGGCGGATCCGCCACGGGCCTCCGGTCTGTCCATGGGTCGCGCCCAAGTGCCGCGAAAGCGACAAGATCCTGGTGCGAGCCACGGACCCCTCCGCGAAAGCGACAGTCTCCCGCCGGAATCCGGCGGGAAACTGTCGCTTTCGCGGTCAGAGCTGAGCGCGGCCGGCCGCCGGAGCGGCCCGGCCGGGCCCGGCCCGCCGGGTCAGCGGCCGAGCGGGTCGAGGTTGAGGGAGGTGCCCTCGTAGAGGTGCTGGTCCTCGCCGAAGACCTGCACGCCCTCGTTGAGCCACACGAGCGCCCGCACCGTGATGCCGAAGCGTGCGGCGACGTCGCCGATCAGGTCGTCCGGCGCGACCGTGTACGACTTCGGGGCCCCGCCGGCGGTCGTCGCGGTGACGGAGCCGGTCGCGTTCGCCCGGGCGCCGGCGTCCTTCGGGTGCACGTTCGTCTGCCGTGCCGGCACCGACCAGCGCACCGACGTGACCGCGAGCACCTTCTCGGCGGCGATCTCGACGGGGACGTCCTGCCCCGGGGCCGCTGCCGAGTAGGTCACGAGGGTGCCGAGGTGGGACGGGTCGACGCCGGAGCCGCTCAGGGGCACGTTCGCCGCCATCGCCGTGCTGGTCGGTCCGCCGAGCGTGTGGTCCCCGACGCCCCGGTAGGTGAGGCCGTCCCCGACCTTCCGGGACAGGTCGAACAGGCCGACGCCGATCGGGACGGGCAGCGTCGACGTCACCCCGGAGTACTGCGCGGTGAACGTGTCGTCACCGTTCGCGACCATCCGGAAGTGGAAGTGGATGCTGCCCTTCGGCGAGGCGACGTCGCCCTGTGCCAGGACCGTCCCGGCCGGGATCGGCGTGAGCGTGGGAGCGGGGGCGGCGGCCTCGGTCGGGGCGGGCGTCGGCGTCCGGGGGTTCGCGGATGCCTCGAGCAGGTCGGCCGCTGACTCGCCGTCGGGCGTCGCGGTGTCGCTCGGCGTCGGTGACGCGGTGGTCGCCGGCGGGCTGGACGGAGCGGGCAACGCTCCGTCCGACCCGCGCAGCAACGAGCAACCGGACAGCGCGACGGTGGCCAGCACGACGGCACCGACCGTCACGATCCGCTTCATGATTCCCCCTCGGTTCGACGCTAGCCGAGCACCGGGTGGCGCAGGGGGGATCGTGATCGAGATGTGTCCTCGGGTACAGCCCTCCTGCTTGCCGCCACCGCTCGGCCGCTCCGCACGGCGCCCGTGTCGGTCGGACCGGCTACCGTCGACGGCATGGAGCGTTCGGAGATCCTCGCCGCGGCCGCCGCCGCACACGCCGCCCGCATCGCCGAAGCCGGCGGGGACGACGCCGCTGCACGAGAGCGGGCCGAAGCGGTCCGCAAGCGTGCGGACGGCCTGACCGACCGGATCGAGCGGAGCGAGGCTGCGGACGCCGATCGCGAGCGTCACCGGGTGGGCGAGGCAGACCGTGCGGCCTCCCGGACCGAGGGCGCGCTGTCGGACTGGCACCGGATGGGCACCCGGCGGGGTGTCACGCCGGACGAGCAGGTCCGCTCGGCCTGGTCGATCGCGGGAGTCCCGGAACCGGGTGAAGCCCGGGCACTGGCGAACGTCCTGCTGTCCACGGCCGGGCACGCCGGTCGGGTCGCCGACGCCGCGAAGCGCAACCCACGACTCTCCGGCGCTGCGAGTGCCGCCGCCCGCCGGACGGTCCGCCGGTACACGGACCACGGGGCGGACATGCCCTCGCTGGGGGACGTGCTCGACCAGCCCGCCCAGGACGCCGACGAAACGACCTCGGATGCAGACTGACCGCTGATCAGGGATTGTGTGGACCGGTCCAATCGTCCAGATGTCTTCATGACCGATTGACAGGACATGGAAACGGGTTACGATCCTTCCAAGCGATGCAGCCTGATCACTGACGAAGGAGTCACCCGCATGGTCGACATCAAACCGACAGCCCCGAGCGTCCCGCTCCCGCCGGTCGGACACGGTCCGCACGTCCGCCGGCTCGGCGTCCTCGCCCTCGTCGCCACCTTCGGTGGCCTGCTCTTCGGGTACGACACCGGTGTGATCAACGGCGCGCTCCTGCCGATGAAGCAGGAGCTCGGCCTGACGAACCTCACCGAGGGCGTCGTCACCAGCTCGCTCCTCTTCGGTGCCGCGATCGGCGCCATGCTCGGCGGCCGGATCGCGGACGGCTGGGGTCGCCGCAAGACGATCATCCTGCTCGCGGTCACGTTCTTCGTCGGCACCCTGATCTGCGTCTTCGCCCCGGTGTTCGGCGTGATGGTGGTCGGTCGTGTCCTGCTCGGACTGGCGGTCGGCGGTGCGTCGACGGTCGTCCCGGTGTTCCTCGCCGAACTCGCCCCCTACGAGATCCGCGGGTCGCTCTCCGGTCGCAACGAGCTCATGATCGTGATCGGGCAGCTCGCCGCCTTCGTCGTGAACGCGATCATCGGCAACCTCTGGGGCGAGGGCAACGGCGTCTGGCGCGTCATGCTCGCCGTCTGCGCGCTCCCCGCCATCGCACTGTTCATCG
This sequence comes from Curtobacterium sp. 314Chir4.1, assembly GCF_900215175.1. Classification (NCBI taxonomy): domain Bacteria; kingdom Bacillati; phylum Actinomycetota; class Actinomycetes; order Micrococcales; family Microbacteriaceae; genus Curtobacterium; species Curtobacterium sp. 314Chir4.1. Next base: position 732,236 of record NZ_OCMI01000002.1, on the reverse strand, counting down.
GCATGCTCCGCGTCCCCGAATCGCCGCGCTGGCTGGCGTCGAAGGGCCGCAACGACGAGGCGCTCGAGGTCCTCGGGCAGATCCGCTCGAAGGAACGTGCCGAGGCCGAGCTCGAGGACATCAAGCGCTCGAACGAGTTCGAGGCGAAGGTCCAGCAGCAGAGCGGCTGGCGCACCCTGCTCGGCAACAAGTGGCTCATCCGCATCGTGCTCATCGGCGCCGGCATCGGTGTCGCCCAGCAGCTCACCGGCATCAACTCGATCATGTACTACGGCCAGACCGTGCTCATCGAGTCGGGCTTCCAGCAGTCGGCGGCACTCATCGCGAACATCGCCCCGGGCATCATCGCGGTGATCGGTGGCGTCATCGCGATCTACAACATGGAGAAGATCAATCGCCGCACGACGCTCATCCTGGGCTACTCGCTGACGACGGTCTGCCACTTCCTCATCGGCATCGCCTCGATGACGCTCGTCGAGGGCAACCCGGCTCGCCCGTGGGTCATCCTGTTCCTCGTCGTCGCGTTCGTGGGCTCGATGCAGACGTTCCTCAACATCGCCACGTGGGTGATCCTGTCCGAGATCTTCCCGACGCAGATCCGAGCGCTCGGCATGGGCATCTCGGTGTTCTGTCTCTGGATCGCGAACGCGTTCCTCGGGCTCTACTTCCCGACCATCGTCGCGGCGACCGGCATCACGGGGACGTTCTTCGGCTTCGCGATCGTCGGCGTGCTCGCACTGCTCTTCATCTGGAAGTTCGTGCCCGAGAGCCGCGGTCGCACCCTGGAAGAGGTCGAAGAGGGCGTCACCACCGGCAACATCTTCACGGTCCCCGCGAAGAAGGCGCGGCGGTAGGACCGACCGACAGACGGACGGGAGGCACGGTGCCAGCTGGCACCGTGCCTCCCGTCCGTTCGGGCGGACCTGGGAAAGGGCGGACGCGACTTCTCTACGCTCGTCGCTTGTACGAGTACAAGCGATCGGAGGAGCGCGGTGCACCCCATTGTGTTGGCAACCGGAGCGGGCCTGGCGTCCGGGTTGGCGCTCGTCGTCGGCGCGGCGGTGGCCTGGTTCGTGCGCGTCCCGCGGACGGTGGTGGCAGCCATCATGGCCTTCGGCGCCGGCGTCCTCATCTCCGCGCTCTCGTTCGACCTGGTCGAGGAAGCGACCCGCTCCGGCAGTTTCTGGACCGCGATGGCGGGGTTCCTCGGCGGCGCGGTCGTCTACGTCCTGCTCGACGTCCTGCTCGACCGGATGGGGTCGCGGAAGCGCCGCAGCAGGGGCGGTTCTGGCGGGTCCGGCACCGGGCTCGGCATCGCGCTCGGGGCGCTCCTCGACGGCATCCCCGAGACGGCTGTGCAGGGCATCGGGCTCGCTGCGGGCGGCAGTCTGTCCGTGGCGGTCGTCGCGGCCGTGATCATCTCGAACCTGCCGGAGGGGCTCTCGAGCACGGCGGACATGAAGCAGAACGGTCGAGGCGCGGGCTACGTGTTCACGGTGTGGGGGAGCATCGCCGTCGCCTGCGCCCTGTCCGCGCTCGGCGGGTACGCGCTCCTCGGCCACGCCCCGGCCGGTGTGCAGAGTGCGGTCACGGCGGTGGCTGCGGGCGCCATCCTGGCGATGCTCGCCGACACGATGCTCCCCGAGGCGTTCCGGAAGACCGGCACGTGGACGGGCCTGATCGCGGTCGTCGGGTTCTTCGCGAGCTACGGCATCCACACGATCGGGGGCTGACCTGTTCCCCGAGACGCTCACGGCCGTGTGCTGGGTCCTGCTCGCGGTGGCGATGGTGTGTTGCGTCGCCGTGACGGTCGACGTCGTGCGACACCCGCCGCAGATGCGGGTGATGGCCATCGTGTGGCCGCTGACGATGTTGTTCGGCAGCGTCGTGTGGTTCGCCTTCTACCTGCGGCGCGGGCGGGCGACCTCGCCGCCGCACGGTCGGTTCGCGGGGACGGCCATCGACACGAGCCACTGCGGCGCCGGGTGTGCGCTCGGGGACCTGGTGGGTGAGTTCGGTCTGGTCGCGTTCCCGGGTCTCGGTGCCCTCGTCGGCCTCGGCTGGCTGTACCACGACGGCATCGTCGCCGGGTGGGTGATCGACTTCGTCATCGCGTTCGTGGTCGGCATCGCGTTCCAGTACTTCGCGATCGCACCGATGCGCGGCCTCGGTGTCCGGGACGGCATCGTCGCGGCGCTCAAGGCCGACGCGCTGTCGATCTCGGCGTGGCAGGTCGGGATGTACGGCGTCATGGCGGTGTTCCAGTTCGCGCTGTTCCCGGCGGTCTTCGGCGGCCGGGCGACGGCGCTCACCCCGGAGTTCTGGGTGGCGATGCAACTCGCCATGGTCGCCGGGTTCGCCTGCGCCTTCCCGGTGAACGCGTGGCTCGTGCGCATCGGGCTCAAGGAAGCGATGTGAGGCCCTGCGAAGATGGACGGGTGGCCGACCTCGATGAAGTCCTCGCAGCCTCCAGGGGGCTGCTCGGTGTCGTCGCTCGTTCGCTGACGTCAGCGCTCGAGCACGTCACCGTGCCGCAGTTCCGCCTCATCGTGCTCGTGACGACCCTCGGGCCGACCCGTTCCGGTGACCTTGCCGAGCGCCTGGCCGTCGGACCGTCCACCCTGACCCGGAACGTGGACCGGCTGGTCGCGGGTGGTTGGGTCGTGCGGCAGGCGAGCGAGGACAACCGGCGCGAGGTCCTGATCGCGGCGAGCGATGCCGGCCGGGCACTGGTCGACGAGGTGAGCGCCGAGCGTGCCCGAGAGCTCGAGCGCATCCTCGACCGGGTGCCCGGAGCCGATCGCCCCGCGGTCATCGCGGGCATGCGGGCGCTCCGGCAGGCGATGGACGAGCCGCTCCCGGAGGAGATCTCGGCGTTCGGCGGTTGAGACGGACGCGCTCCGGGCCCTGGTCCCGCCGCGTGACGGACGGGAGGCCCGTGGCGATCCCGCCACGGGCCTCCCGTCCGTCATCGGTTGCGTCTACGGGCGCAGGAGCACCTTGCCGACGCGGCCGGCGGTGTCCGAGGCGCGCACCGCGTCGCGGACGTCCTCGAAGGCGAACGTCTCGGCGACGGGGAGCGTCAGCGAGCCGTCGAGCACACGGGTGATGAGCTCGCCGAAGAGCTGCCCCTTGAGTTCGCCGGGCATCGTCTTGCTGACGACGGAGCCCCAGAAGCCCTTCACGGTGAGCTGGCCGAAGATGACCTTGCCGGACGGGATCTCGAGCGTGGGAGAGGCCATCGCGCCGAACACGACGAGCGTGGCGTTCTCGCCGAGGACGCTCGCGATGTCACCGGCTGCCTTCCCGCCGACGGACTCGACGCCCGCGACGACCGGGGCGCCGCCGGTGATCGCGGCGACCTGGGCCTTCCAGTCGTCCGCGTCCGTGGCGACGATGCGCTCGATGCCCTGCTCGCGCAGTTCCTCGACGCCGGCGGCGCGGCGGACCAGCCCGATGACGTTGATGCCGCGGGCAGCACCGAGCTGGGCGACCATGCGGCCGACCGCACCGTTCGCGGCGTTCTGGATGAGCCAGTCGCCCTCGTGCAGGTCGAGCGAGTGCAGCAGGCTGATGGCGCTGAACGGCATCGAGACGAGCTGGGCGGCGGCCTCGTCGGGCATGGCGTCGGGGACCGGGACGAGCCCGGCGGCGTTCGCGGTGTAGTACTCGGCCCAGACGCCGAACGCCCCGCCGGCGACGCGCTGGCCGACCGTCAGGTTCGTGACGCCCTCGCCGAGCGCCTCGACGACGCCGAGTGCCTCGGTGCCGGAAGCTGCTGGCAGCTCGGGCTTGAAGCCGTAGGTGCCGCGGACGGTCCAGAGGTCGTGGTTGTGGATGGGGGAGAGGACCGTGCGGACGAGGACCTCGCCGGCGCCGGGGGTCGGGACCGGGCGCTCCTGGACGCCGAGGACCTCGGCGGGCTCGGCGAAGGTCTCGTGGACGACGGCGCGCATCGTGGTGGGGGTGGTGGTCATGCTTCAGTCCTCCGAGACGGTGATGGTGACGTCGATGTTGCCGCGGGTCGCGTTCGAGTAGGGGCAGACCTGGTGCGCGGCGTCCGCGAGGCCCTGTGCGACCTCGTGCGAGAGGCCGGGCAGGACGACCTCGAGCAGGACGGCGAGCTGGTAGCCGCCCTCGCCGTTCGGGCCGATCTGCACGCGACCGCCGACGGACGAGTCCTCGATCTTCACCTTCTGGCTGCGGGCGACGCCCTGCAGTGCGGAGTGGAAGCACGCGGCGTACCCGGCGGCGAAGAGCTGCTCGGGGTTCGTGCCGTTGCCGGAGCCACCCATCTCCTTCGGGATCGCGAGGTCGAGCGCGAACGATCCGTCGCTGGTGGCGACGCGGCCGTCGCGGCCGGCGCCGGTGGAGAGGGCCTCGGCGGTGTAGAGGGCTTCCATGGTGTTCCTTCCTTCGTGGGGGTCAGTGGTCCGCGGCGGCGCGCTTCGGCGTCGCGGCGGCGTGCATGGTCTCGGTCAGCCGGTGCAGCGTCGCGATGAGTTCCATCGCGGCGTGCTCGTCGGGCAGGCCCATCCCGGCGGCGATCGTCGACGGGATGTGCGCCAGTTCGCCGCGGACGGAGCGGCCGCGGTCGCCGAGTGTGACGGTGACGACCCGCTCGTCGGTGCTCCGGCGCTCCCGGCGGACCAGGTCGCCCTGTTCCATGCGGCGGAGGAGTGGCGAGAGCGTGCCGGAGTCGAGCTGCAGGTGGTCCCCGAGGCTCGTCACGGTCTGGTCGCCCTCGATCCACAGCGTTACGAGGACGAGGTACTGCGGGTAAGTGAGTCCCCAGGGTTCCAGCAGGGTCCGGTACGCCTGCGTGGTGGCTCGGCTCGCTGCGTACAGGGAGAAGCACACCATCTCGTCGGTCACAGGCATGACGCAAGCATTGCACGCAACTCAGTTGTGCACAACCTTCTTGGCCGAGCGTGGAGCGCGCGCACGGCCGGGGTACGGACACCGTCGAGCGCGCGCATGGCCGGGACGGTTAGGCTGACGTGACCCAAGATGACCAGCAACGACCTCGACAACCCAGCGACCACGGGAGCCGGCACCACTCGCCGCACCGGGAGGGCGTCGTCCCACGGCAAGACGATCCTGATCGGGGAGCACGCCGTGGTCTACGGCGCACCCGCGCTCGTGCTGCCGGTCCTCGACGCAACGGTCGTCGCCACCGTCACCCCGGTGTCCTCGGGCGACGGGCACCACCTGGAGTCCGCCGTCCACACCGGACCCCTGGACCTCGCCCCCGCCGCTGTCATGCCCACCGTCACCGCGGTGACCGCCACACTGCGGCACTTCGGGATCACCGACCAGGACTTCCACGTCCGGGTCGAGAGCGACGTCCCCACCGCCCGCGGGATGGGGTCGAGCGCCGCCGTCGCCGCCGCCGTGACCGCAGCGGTCGCCGACGCACTGGGCGAGACCCTCGACGCCGAGGCGCACCACGAGCTCATCCAGGAGTGCGAGCGCGTCGCCCACGGCCGTCCCTCCGGCCTGGACGCCCGCGGGGTGGTCGCGGACGCACCCGTCTGGTTCGAGGCCGGGCGCATCGAACCGGTCGAACTCGGTGCACCGTTCACCTTCGTCGTCGCCGACACCGGGGTCCCGGGTCACACGCGCGAAGCCGTCGCCGCCGTCCGGGACCGCCACGACGCGGACCCGGCGACCGTCGGCGGCGTCATCGACCGCATCGGTGCACTGGCCCGACGAGCCCGGGGGACGCTCGTGGACGGCGACGCACAGGGACTCGGTGCCACGATGGACGCCGCGCACGACCTCCTCACCGCCCTCGACGTGTCGAGCGACGACCTGGACCGACTCGTCGGCGCCGCACGTGCTGCGGACGCCCTGGGCGCGAAGCTCACCGGTGGCGGGCGCGGCGGATGCGTCCTCGCCCTCGCCACGGACGGCGAGCACGCGGACCGCATCGCGGCCGCACTCCGCGGCGCAGGTGCCGCAGCCACCTGGACCACCACGATCGGAGCCCGCGCTTGATGACCGCCACCGCCGTCGCGCACCCCAACATCGCCCTCGTCAAGTACTGGGGCAAGGCGGACGCATCGCTCGCGCTGCCCGCCACGGGCAGCGTGTCGATGGGGCTCGACGTGTTCCCGACGACGACGACCGTGACCGTCGGGAACATGGCGGACGACACCCTCACGCTCAACGACTCGGTCTCCACCGACGGGGCGCTCGTGCGGGTCACGGAGTTCCTCGACCTCGTGCGCGACCTCGCCGGGTCCTCGGCGCGTGCGTCCGTGGTGTCGGAGAACACGGTGCCGACCGGCGCCGGACTGGCCTCGAGCGCCTCGGGCTTCGCAGCCCTCGCCACGGCGGCCTCGGCGGCGTACGGCCTCGACCTGTCCGTGCGGGACCTCTCCCGGCTCGCACGGCGCGGTTCGGGTTCGGCCACGCGGTCGATCCCCGGCGGGGTGGCGGTCTGGCACGCCGGCGACGACCAGGGTTCGTACGCCGAGCCGATCCCCGCACCGCCCATGGCGATGGTCGTCGTGACGATCGACGCCGGCCCGAAGCCGATCGGGTCGCGCGAGGCCATGCGGCGCACGATTGCGACCTCGCCGTTCTACCCCGCCTGGGTGACCTCGACCACCGAGACCGTCGGCGACATGCTCGATGCGTGCGCCGCCGGGGACTTCACCCGCATCGGCGAGATCACCGAGAGCAACGCGCTCCGCATGCACGCCACGATCGAGGGCGCGTTCCCCCCGATCCGCTACCTGAACGCCCGCAGCGTCGCGGTGTTCGACGCCGTCGCCGAGCTCCGTGCCGCCGGGGTCGAGGCCTACGCCACCGCCGACGCCGGGCCGAACGTCGTCGTGCTCACGAAGCCGGAGGACCGCGGTGCCGTCGCGTCCGCGCTGGCCGGGTTCGGCGACGTCATCGAGTCCGGCACCGGACCAGGCGCGCGCCTCGTCCGCTCCGAAGGAACGGGGACGCCCGACCCGGGTGTCGTCCCCGACCCGGAGGAGAGCGCCGAGTGATCGAGTTCCGTGCCCACGGCAAGCTGTTCGTCGCGGGGGAGTACGCCGTCGTCGAGCCGGGGCAGCCGTCCGTGCTCATCGCGCTCGACCGCGCCATCACCGCTCGGGTGACCGAGGGCCACGGCTCGGGCAGCGTGCACTCCGAGGAGTACGGGCACCTCCCCGTGACTTGGACCCGCGCGGACGACGGCATCGCACTGGACACCGAGCACCACCCGTACGACTACGTGATGGCGACCATCGACCTCGTCGAGAAGCTCCGCGACGAGCAGGGCATCGCCCCGCGCTTCCACGACCTCCGCATCCACAGCCAGCTCGACGACGCCAGCGGCCGCAAGTTCGGGCTCGGGTCCTCGGCGGCGGTGACCGTGGCGACCGTCGGAGCGCTCGACCGCTTCTACGGGCTCGGCCTGTCCCAGCGGAAGCGATTCCAGCTCGCCCTGCTCGCGACGATCCGGGTGAACCCCCGCGCGTCCGGCGGTGACCTCGCAGCGAGCACCTTCGGCGGCTGGCTGCGGTACAGCGCGCCGGACCGTGAACGGCTCGCGGCGCACCTCGACACCCGCACCGTGACCGAGATCCTCGACGACACCGAGCACGGCGGCGACGCGTGGGAGGGCTTCGACGTCCAGCGGCTGCCCGCGCCCGAGAACCTCGAGCTGCTCGTCGGCTGGACCGGTTCGCCGGCGTCCACCACGAAGCTCGTCGGCGTCGTCCGTCGACACCGCAACGGCGGGTACCAGGCGTTCCTCGACGAGAGCCGCACCTGCGTCGACGACCTGACCACGGGCCTCCAGACCGGCGACGGCTCCATGACGTTGGACGCCCTGCGTCGCGCGCGCGTGCTGCTGCAGCGTCTCGGCGCGTCCGTCGGGTCGCAGATCGAGACCGAGCGCCTCGCCACCCTGTGCGACGTCGTCGAGTCGGCAGGCGGGGCGGCGAAGCCGTCCGGAGCCGGCGGCGGCGACTGCGGCATCGCGCTCGTCCCGGCGGACACCGACCTCGCCGGCATCCACCGCGCCTGGGAGGCGCACGACATCAGACACCTCAGCGTCGCGGTGCAAGCGCCCGAAGGGAGCGTCGAATGACCGACCTGCTGACCCCGATCCCCACGAAGTGGGTGGGGCCGATCCGCATCAGCGGCAACGCGGTGGAGGGTGAGCACGAGGTGCCGCTCGCCACCTACGAGTCGCCCCTCTGGCCGTCCGTCGGCCGTGGCGCCCGCATCTCGCGCATGGTCGAGGGCGGCATCGTCTCGACCGTCGTCGACGAGCGCATGACCCGCTCCGTGGTGGTCCGCGCCGACAGCGCCGCAGCCGCGCACCTCGCGACCGGGCGCATCCTCGCCCGCCAGGACGAGCTCGAGCAGATCGTCGCCGGACAGAGCCGCTTCGCGAAGCTCATCGAGGTGCACCCGGAGATCGTCGGGGACCTGCTGTTCCTGCGCTTCGCGTTCACCACGGGTGACGCCTCCGGGCACAACATGGTCACGCAGGCGGCGGACAAGCTCCTGCCGGCGATCCTCGCGTGGGAGCCGGGCCTGCGGTACGTGTCCGTGTCGGGGAACTTCTGCACCGACAAGAAGGCCACCGCCGTGAACGGCATCCGCGGCCGCGGCCGGAACACGATCGCCGAGATCGTCATCCCTGGCGAGGTCGTCGAGAAGCGGCTCCGGTCGAGCGCTGCGCGCATCGCCGAGCTGAACGTCGCGAAGAACCTCGTCGGGTCGACCATCGCCGGGGCCATCCGCTCCGCGAACGCCCACTACGCGAACATGCTCCTCGGCTTCTACCTGGCCACCGGGCAGGACGCCGCGAACATCGTCGAGGGCTCCCAGGGCATCACGAGTGCCGAGGACCGCGACGGCGACCTGTACTTCGCCACCTCGCTCCCGCACCTCATCGTCGGCACGGTCGGCAACGGCAAGGGCGGCGACCTGCCCGTCGTCGAGGACGCCCTCGTGCGCCTCGGCTGCCGGCAGGAGGGCGAACCCGGCGCCAACGCCCGCCGCCTCGCCGCCCTGTGCGCGGCCACCGTCCTCTGCGGGGAGCTCTCGCTGCTCGCCGCGCAGACCAACCCGGGCGAGCTGATGGCCGCCCACGTCGCGATGGAGCGCCGCGGCGCGAAGCCGGCCGGAGGCGCAGCATGACCCGCATCGGCATCCACGACCTCGCCGTCGCGACCGGACACCACGTCCTCGAGCTCGACGACCTGGCGGAGCGTCTCGGCGTCGACCCGGCGAAGTACCACGTCGGCATCGGGCAGGACGCGTTCAGCGTGCCGGCTCCCGACGAGGACATCGTCACCATGGGCGCCGCCGCGGCGAAGGAGATCGTCGACCGGCACGGGGTCGAGGGCATCCGCACGGTGCTGTTCGCGACCGAGTCGGGCGTCGACCAGTCGAAGGCCGCCGGGGTGTTCGTGCACGGGCTGCTCGGCCTGCCGCAGAACGTCCGCGTCGTCGAGCTGAAGCAGGCCTGCTACGGCGGGACCGCTGCCGTGCAGCTCGCCCTCGGCATCGTCGCGCGGGCACCGCAGGAGCGCGTGCTCGTCATCGCCGCCGACGTCGCCCGCTACGACGTCGACACCGCCGCCGAGCCCACCCAGGGTGCCGGGGCCGCCGCGATCCTCGTCTCGGCCGACCCCGACCTCATCGAGATCGAACCGGCCGCGGGCGTCTTCACCGCTGACGTCGACGACTTCTGGCGACCGAACGACCGCTCCACCGCGCTGGTCGACGGTCGCCTGTCGGTCAGCGCGTACGTCGACGCGTTCGTCGGCGCCTGGGACGACCTCGCCGCGCAGGGCGGTCCGGCCTACGAGGACATCGTCCGCTTCGTGCACCACCAGCCGTTCACGAAGATGGCGCTGAAGGCGCACCGGAAGCTCACGCAGCACGTGGGCGTCCCGTTCGACGAGTCCGAACTCGCGCTCGGGTTCACCTACAACAAGCAGACCGGCAACACGTACACGGCGTCGCTCTGGATCGGCCTCGCGGCGCTGCTCGACCTCGACGACGACCTCGCGGGGGAGCGCATCGGCCTGTTCAGCTACGGCTCGGGCAGCGTCGGCGAGCTCATCACGGGCATCGTGCAGCCCGCGTACCGGGAGCACCGCCGGCAGGGTCGGGTCCGCGAACTCCTCGCCGCCCGGGTGCCGCTGACGGTGGACGCGTACCGGGAGCTGCACGCCGCGGGTGCCGCGACGAGCGAGGACGTCGAGCGTCCACACGTCACGGCTGCGCCGTACCGGTTCGCCGGGGTGCGCGGCGGCGCCCGCCGGTACGAGGCGACCGCCTCGGTCTGACGCGACCCCCGCCGCTTCGGGCCGGCCGCCCCTGCGGAAGCGACAGTCTCCCGCGGAGTTCCCGCGGGAGACTGTCGCTTCCGCGGGAGCGACGCGCGGCGAAGGCAGGCATCCGTCGCTTCGGCAGCAGCGACTGCCTCGGTCCGACGCGACCCAGCGACGGCCTGGAGGCGCGTGGCGGGCCCGCCACGCGCCTCCAGGCCGTCTCCTGCTCACGCCGCGGCGGTCAGTACCTCGCGTTCCAGACGTGCGTAGCTGGACTCCATCCCGTCGGTCATGCCGGTCGCCAGGACCATGTCCCGCTGCGCCTGGTCCGGGTAGGTGACGAGCAGCGTCATGAGGGTGACGCCGTCCGCCTCGTCGAACTGCAGGTCGTTGACGTTCGCCGGGAACGGCGCGCCGGTCATCCGCTCGGTCGTGACGATGCGGCGCTCCGGCTCGACGACGAGGTTCTCCCCCTCGAATCCGAACGGCTCGCCCTCGGTGTCCCCGACGGGCGCCCAGGCCTGCCGGAACGAGCCGCCGACGACCAGGTCGTTCTCGCACACCGTCATCTCCCACCCGTCCGGTCCGAGCAGCCAGCGCCGCATCAGCTCCGGCTCGGTGTGCGCGCGCCAGAGCAGGTGCCGCGGCGCAGCGAACGCGCGGGTGATCTTCACGTGGGTGTCGTCGACGAGGTCGGTGACCGTGCCCTTGCCGAGGGCGTACTCGCGGAGGTCGGCCAGCACGGTGTCGAGCTGCCCGAACGCCTGCGTGTACCCCTCGAGCATGCCCATCTCGAGCATCCGGTCGAGGTCGGCGGCGGACCCGAACGAGGTCAGGACGGTGACGCGGGAGCCGTCGCCGACACGCTCGAACGACAACACGGTCTCGCTCCCCGGCATCGACTCGTCGACGGCGCCGTCCTCGGTGGAGAACAGGTCCTCGAAGACGATCCGACGCTGCTCGTCCACCTCGCTGATCCGCCACAGGGAGAGGAAGCGTTCGCCCTGCGGGGAGGTCATCCGGTAGTCGGCGCGGCCGCCGGGGCGGAGGTCGAAGGACGTGAACGTGGCGGGGAACCCGGGCGGACCCCAGAACCGCTCGAGCTGGCGCGGATCGGCGAACGCGGCCCAGAGGCGTTCGACGGGGACGGGGAACGCGGCCACGAGGGTCATCGTGAGTTCCTCGGGGTCGGTGTGGACGGACGTGGTCGGCATCAGTGGCTCCCTTGTTCGCGGTCGTGTTCTCGGTCGTGGTCGTCGCGCGGCGCGTGGTCGCCGCGCGGCGCGTGGTCGTCGCGCGGCGCGTGGTCGTCACGCGGTGCTTGGTTGGCTCCCAGCAGTGCGTCGAGGCGGTCGATCCGCCCGCGCCACAGGTCGGCGTAGGCGTCCAGCAGCCCGCGCACCCGGTCGATCTGTCCCGGGTCGGCGCGCACGATGCGGGTGCGCCCCCGGGGTTCCTTGGTCACGAGTCCTGCTCCTTCGAGGACGGCGACGTGCTTCTGGACGGCGGCGAACGACATCGCGTAGGCGTCCGCCAGCTCGCTCACGGACGCCTCGCCGACGAGGGTGCGACGGACGATGTCGCGCCTGGTCGTGTCGGCCAGTGCGTGGAACACCCGGTCGACCTCGGCGTCGCTCAGTTCGATTCGTACAACCATTTGGTTGCACGTTACGCCGAGTGGGCGCATCGCACAAGAGGGTCGGTGTACAAGGGCGTATGGGTCACCTCATCTACGCGGGCGAGCAACTCGACCTCACGGTGGACGACCGCGCCCTGACGCACCTGCAGATCGTCATCGTGAACCTGCTCCGCCGGGAGCACCGGTTCGTGTTCTCGTGGAAGGACGACGTCCTGCGCGGCGACGGCCGGAGTGCGATCTGGCTCCACCCGAACGTGAGCCTGCACTTCAAGTTCTCCGGCAGCCGGGTGCCCTCGATCAACCGCAGCTGGCTCGAGGAGCTCTACGCGGCGGCGACCTCCGGCTCCGGTCTGGTCCTGACCCCCGAGCCGCCGGACACCAGCACCGCGGAGGACTCGGCCTGGTCGCGCGCCGTGGTCCCGGGCGACGCGGAGGACGACTCCGGCCGGTAGCACGAGCGAGCCATCGCGGTCAACGGGTACCGCACGCACGTGCAAGGCCGTAGGTTGAGGTGCACCGCGAGCGTCTGCGCCGGCCCAGGGAGCCGGAACGGGTCCGCCGGCGGTCGAGGGGGGAACCACGCGACGCGCGAGGAGTCCCGGATCAGGGGCCTCCCGGCCCACGCCCCCTCACCGTCGTCCCGGTCGCGGATTCGGGTTCCGCACCGGGACGACGGCGTCGTGCGCGTGCGCGTGCGCGTGCGCGTGCGCGTGCGCGTGCGCGTGCGCGTGTGCGTGCCGCGTGCCCTCGCACGGTGCGACGGGCCCGCCGCAGTGTGCGAGGTTCCGCGCACGGTGGGACGCTCGCGCCCTCGCACGGAGCGCGGAACCTCGCACACTGCCGAGCCGGCGGAGCCGGCCGAGCGGTCCGCGGCCCCCCGCGCCCGCGCCGCCGCCCCCGCGCCTCAGTACACGTCGCGGACGTACCGCTTCCCGCGGCGCATGTCGGCGAGGTACGCCTGGGCGTCGTCCTCGCCCTTGCCGCGCTGCGACCCGATGACGGACAGCAGTGCCGACTCGACGTCCTTCGCCATCCGCGAGGCGTCGCCGCACACGTACACGTGTCCGCCGTCCTCGAGCCAGGCGTACAGTTCCGACGCCTGCTCGAGCATCCGGGTCTGCACGTAGACCTTCTCGGCCTGGTCGCGCGAGAACGCCAGGTCGAGACGGTTCAGCACGCCCTGCTCCTGCAGCGTCGTGAGTTCGTCCTCGTACACGAAGTCGGTGTCGCGGTGCTGGTCGCCGAAGAACAGCCAGTTCCGGCCGGTGGCACCCGCGACCGCACGTTCGTGCAGGAACCCGCGGAACGGTGCGATACCGGTTCCGGGGCCGATCATGATCATCGGCGCGGACGGGTCCGCCGGCACCCCGAACGAGGCGTTCGGCTGCAGGTATACGTCCACGGTGCCGTCGGGGGACACCCGGTCGGCGAGGAACGTCGACGCGACACCGGCGTACATGCGGTGCGGGTCGCCGTAGCGGACGGACGCGATCGTCAGGTGGATCCGGTCCGGGTGCGCGAGCGGGCTCGACGAGATCGAGTACTGCCGCGCCTGCAGGGGGCGCAGGTTCGGCAGCAGCTCGTCGAGTCCCGGTGCCGCGGGACCGGCGTCGCGCAGCAGGTCGAGGACGTCGCGTCCCCAGAGCCAGCGGTCGAGCTCGTGCTTGTCACCGTGCGAGACCACGGCGGCGAGCTCGCTCGACGGTGCGCGCTGCACGAGGTCGGCGATGAGGTCCTTCGAGGGCGTCCGGATCTCGCGGTCGGTCCGCAGGACCTCGGCGATCGGCCGGCCGTCCAGCGACTCGGACCCGTTCGCGCCGACCTGCTCGAGCAGCTCGCCGACGAACACCTCGTCGTTGACCGGCACGACCGCGAGGGCGTCACCGGCGGAGTACTCGATGCCGGAGTCGCCGAGGTCGAACTCGTAGTGCCGGATCTCCTTCGCGCTGCGCGGCGAGGAGAGCAGCCGGTTCTCGACCAGCTTCGACGGGAACGGGTTGCGCTTGTTCCACTGGGAACCCGGCCTGGAGGCACGGCTCGCGCCCGCCCCGCCGGTCGCGGTCGCCGACGTGGCCGGGTCGCCGGCGGGGCCGGACGCGCCGGGCTGCGCACCGGCCTCTGCCGCGAGTCGGTCGAGCACCGCGGCGGTCCACAGCGCAGCCGGGTCCTCGAAGTCCACGTCGCAGTCGACACGGTCGTGGATCCGCGTCGCGCCGAGCTGTTCGAAGCGGGTGTCGAGGAGCTTGCCGGCCTGGCAGAACTCGTCGTAGCTGGTGTCGCCGAGTCCGAGGACCGCGTACTGCAGCCCCTCGAGCCGCGGCACGGTGGTCGCCTGGATCGCGTCCCAGAACAGGCCGGCGTTGTCAGGCATCTCGCCCTCGCCGTACGTCGAGGTGACGACGAGCACGTGCGACATCCCGGCGAGCTGCTCCGGCGTGACGGCGTCGAGCGCGGTGGCCCGACCGCCGAGCCCGCGGGCCTTCGCGCCGGTGACGAGCTCGTCGGCGAGGAACTCCGCGTTGCCGGTCTGCGTGCCGAACAGCACGTCGATCGTGGTCGTCGGGGCGTTCCCGGACGCGCGCTTGCCCGCGGCGGCGATGCCCGCGATGAACCCGGCGAGCCAGGACTCCTGGGCGGCCGAGAACGGTGCGTCGACCGGGATCAGGGATCCGGTCGGGGGCAGGAGGCTCACGCGGACACCGCCTCGGTCGGCGCCTGCGGTGCACGGCGGGCGATGTCCTCGAGCGCCGCGTTCGCGAGCAGCTCGTCGAAGCGGGCCTCGCGGACGCGGCCGTCGTTCTTGGCGTTCTGGTGCATGATCCACCCGGTGGTGCCCGGCGCGTCCATGCTGCGGTTGTTCCGCTGCGTGAGCGCGCGCTTGTAGTCGTCGAGTCGCTTGATCGCGATGAGGGTCGCGAGCTGGTCGTCCGCGAACCGGTCGAGCGTGCCGCGCAGGTACTTCACGACGCGCTGCTTCACGAAGAAGTCCTCGGTGAGGATGAGGTTCTTGACGGCCTCGGTCACACGGGGGTCGTTCGGACCCGCGGCACCGGGGACCCGCTCGAGCGCGAGGTCCTGCGCGACGCCGAGCACCGTGTACGACGACAGTAGTGAGAACATGTCGTCGCCCTGGTCGCCGAGCGCCGGGGCACGGCCGCCGAGCACGGCGCGCTGGTCGCGGTAGTCGACCTTGAACGCGCGGAGCTTGTCCGTCGCGATCGAGGTCGCCAGCTCGTCGAGCAGCTCGTTCCGGCTCGCCGCGGCCAGGATCTCGCCGGCGTCCTGGGTGAGCAGGAGTGCCCGGGGCATCCCGACGTACACGTGCCGGCGGGTGGTCTCCCACTCGGCGAGCAGGCGCTCGGCCAGCGCCGAACCCGTGGCCTCGAGGTGCCACTCGAGCAGCAGGCGGGCGGCTGCCTCGTGGAAGGACCCGCGCTCGGTGTCGGTGACGGGGAACACGAGGAGCGAGTCGGTGCTCGCGCGCTCGGTGACCTGGCCGGACGGGTCGTACTGGTAGAGGAACCCGCCGGACATGCCGTTGCCGAGACCCTTGCCGAACGCACCGAGGTTGAACACGGCACCGCCCGTCATGTACTCGCAGCCGAAGTCGCCGACGCCCTCGACGACCGCGGTCGCCCCGGAGTTGCGGACGGCGAACCGGTCGCCGGCCTCGCCCTCGACGAACGTGCGGCCACCGGTCGCGCCGAACAGGGCGAAGTTGCCGACGAGGACGTTGCCGCCCTGCTGGCCACTGCCACCGCCGGGGGCACGGACGATGATCCGGCCGCCGCTCTGGCTCTTGCCGACGCCGTCGTTCGCGGTGCCGGTGTGCTCCAGCACGATGCCGTCGTTGTTGAACACGCCGTACGACTGCCCGGCCGACCCGAGGGTGCGGATCGTGACCGCGCCGTCCACCAGGCGACGGCGGCCACGGTCGTCCGTGGTGATCGCCGGGTGCCCGGAGAGGTCGGTGTCGCGCAGCTCGTGGTTGAGGAGTCGCTCGACGTCGATGCCGAGCTGGCCGCCGACCGACTTGTCGCTGTTGCCGAGCAGCACGCCGTGCACGAGCACGTGCTCCTGCTCGTGGTCGACCAGGGCCGTGCGGACCCGCTCGAGCAGCGCGTCGTCGGTGTGGAAGTCCTTCTCGAGGTACTCCGGGTCCTCGACGACCTTCTCCGGGACCTGCGCGAGGAGGTTCCGGACGTCGAGGCGTCCGACGCTCGCCGGGTGGTCGAGGAGCTGCAGCAGGTCGGTCCGGCCGCGGGCCTCGCGCAGGGAGCGCAGGCCGAGGCGGGCGAGGATCTGCCGGACGTCGTGGGCGATGTTGAGCAGGTACTGCGCGAGCGCACGGGGGTCGCCCTCGAACGCCTCGGCGTTCGTGGTCAGGCCCGCCGGGCACTTCACGTTGCAGTTCTTCGCCATCACGCAGCCGAGCATCATGAGCGCGGTGGTGCCGAACTCGAAGCTGTCGCCGCCGAGCAGGGCGCTCGTCACGACGTCGCTGCCGGTCTGGTGCGCGCCGGAGCAGCGCAGCGTGACCTTCTGGCGGAGGCCGTTCGCGACGAGGGCCTGGTGCACTTCGGCCACGCCGATCTCCGCGGAGCGACCCGCGTACTTCAGGCTCGTGACTGCCGCGGCACCGGTGCCGCCGGTGTTGCCCGCGACGTTGATGACGTCCGCGCCGGCCTTCGCGACACCGACCGCGATGGTGCCGATGCCCTCGGAGGACACCAGCTTCACGATGACCCGGACGCGGGCGGCCTTGCAGTCGTGGATGAGCTGCGCGAGGTCCTCGATGGAGTACGTGTCGTGGTGCGGCGGCGGCGAGATGAGCTCGACGCCGGGCGTGCCACCACGGGCCGCGGCGATGTCCACCGTGACCTTCGGCGCGGGTAGCTGCCCACCCTCGCCGGGCTTCGCACCCTGGCCGATCTTGATCTCGAGCTCCTCGAGCATCGGATCGGCGAGGTAACCAGCCCAGATGCCGAACCGGCCGGAGGCGAACTGCTTGATCCGCGAGCCGCGGATGGTGCCGTAACGGGAGTGGTGCTCGCCGCCCTCACCGCTGTTCGACATGCCGCCGACCATGTTCGTGCCGTGCGCCACCGCCTCGTGCGCGGTGGCGACGAGCGCGCCGTGGCTCATCGCGCCGGACGCCAGGGTCCGGGTGATCTCGTGCGCCGGCTGGACCTCGTCGAGCGCGACGCTGTCCGGGGCGCTCTCGAGCAGCACGAGCAGGTCGACCGCCGTGCCGGTGGCGCGCAGCGTCACCTGGGTCGCGTCGACGGAGTCGACGTCGACCTGACCGGGGTGCAGCAGCGCGAGCCCGTCCGCGAGGGCCGCGTGGCGCAGTGCACCCGTGGTTCCCGTGGACGTGAGCTCCAGGCGGAAGCGGGTCGTGCCTCCCGGCAGGTCCTGGTCGTCCGCCGGACGCGAGCCGGACAGTCCGCGCACCGTGATGCTCGCGTTGCCGCTCGTCGCGAAGCGGCCGAGCTCGCGGGCGAAGTCCTCTGCCGTGTCGATGCCGGTGACGTCCGCGGGCAGCGCGAGCACGTCGCGGAGGGCCGCGGGACGGCGCGAGCGCTCGTCGTGCGTGGTCTGGAGGAACGTGACGTAGCCCGGGGTGATCCGGTGCGCGTCGATCTCGGCGTCGCTCAGCCGGTCGTAGCCGGTGTTCCGGTACGCCGTGTCGGTGATGCCGAACGCGTCGTCGAGCTGCCCGAGGGTGAGGAGCCGGAGCGCTTCGGAGTCGCCGGAGCGCTCGAAGGACGGCCGCTCCTCGGTCATGCCGCCGAAGCCGCGGACACTGGCGACACCGAACGAGTGCCCTGCTCCGTCCGAACGCTCCTTGAACAGGCCGAGCATGGGCACCTGGCCCTCGGACTCGACGCTGCGGGCGCGCTCGTGCCAGTCCGTCGCGGCCTGCGCGATCCGGGCGAAGCCGACGCCACCGACCGGGGCCTGCATGTGCGGGAAGACCCGGGCGAACAGGTCGTCACGGGTGTCGAGGTAGTTCGGCTCGAAGAACTCGCCGCCGATGTAGCTCTCAGCCGTGCAGAGCCCGACGCGTCCCATCGTCTTCGCGAGGGCCTTCTCGGCCGCCTTCCGGAACTGCTTGAGCGCGAGGTCGGTCGCGGTCAGCTCGCCGGCCGGGGCAGGGGCGGCGGGGTACTTCTCCTCCGCACGCAGCCGTGCCGACAGGCTGTACACAGCGGCGGCACCGAAGCCGAGCGCCGTCGCCACGTGGTGTGACGATGGCAGCTGACCGGACTCGGCGACCACGGAGACCCGCAGCCGCAGGCCGGTCTCGATGAGCCGCTGGTTCACGGCGGCGACGGCGAGGATGACCGGGAGGGGCGCGTGCGTCGAGGACACGTTGCGGTCGGTGAGCACGGCGATCCCGCCGGTGCGCTCGGCGAACTGCTCGACGGCGGCGCAGAGCTCGTCGACCGCGGTGCGCACGGCGGCCGCGTTCGCCTGCTCGTCGCCGAGCACCGGCACGTAGAGCATCTCGAACCGCTCGAGCGGCACGATGTCCTGGTCGCGCAGTCGGACCATGTCGAGGTGTCCGAGGATCGGGGACTGCACGACGAGCTGCCGGGTCGCGGACCCCGTGCCGTCGGGCTTCGCACCGAGGGCCACGCGCATCGACATGCCGTCGGCCTCGCGGATCGAGTCGAGCGGTGGGTTCGTCACCTGGGCGAAGCGCTGCGAGAAGTACTTCGCCATGCCGCCCTCGGTGTCGCTCAGGGCGTTGATGGCGTTGCCGTAGCCCATCGCCGAGATGCGCTCCGAGCCGTTCTGCAGCATCGGGTCGAGCATGAACCGGAAGCTCTCCTGGTTCAGCGAGTACGCGACGTAGCGGCCCGCGAGCGACAGGTCGCCCTCGTAGCCGAGCGTCGTCGTCGTGCGCTGGTACTCCGGTGCAGGCAGGTCGTCGAGGTTCACGCGGGCGGCGTCGAGCAGCGTGCCGTACGGCTTCCGCGCCGCGAGCATCTCGAGCACCTCGCGCGTGCGCATGAGCGTGCCCGTGCGGTGGTCGACGACGAGCATGCCGCCGGCCTCGATCCGGCCGCGGTGCACGACCTCGTCGGCGTCGAACTCGACCTGACCGGCCTCGGACGACACCATGAGGTACTCGGCGGTCTGCACGGAACGCAGCGGGCGCAGGCCCAGGCGGTCGAGGCGCGCGCCGACGACGTCGCCGTCGCTGAAGATCACGGCGGCCGGGCCGTCGTTCTTCTCCTCGTACAACGAGAAGTACTCGAGCATGTCCCGCACGTCGGGCGTCAGCGTGCGGTCGTTCTCCCACGCCGGCGGCATGAGCGACACCACGGCCTCGACGATCTCGAGGCCGTCGTCGAACACGCGGCTCTGCAGGGTCTGGTCGAGCCGGCTCGAGTCGGACTGTCCGGGCGGGCGGACGATGCTGCGGGTGCGCGCGCGGGCCAGGGCCTCGTCGGACAGCCGGTTCTTCCGGTCGGTGTTCAGCTCGCCGTTGTGCGCCATCAGGCGGAACGGCTGCGCCATCGTCGGGTGCGGCTCCGTGTTGGTCGAGAACCGGGTGTGGAAGTACAGCGTCCGCACCGAGTGGCGCGGGTCCCGCAGGTCGGTGAAGTAGCCGATGACCTCGCCGGAGTTCAGACGCCCCTTCAGGATCTGGGTCCGCGCGCTGAGCGACAGCGGGTACAGGGCGGCGTGCTCGGCGTGGTCGGCGGCGGCCTGCCCGTACGAGACGGCCTCGATCGCGAGCAGGGCACGGTTCGCAGCGGCGTCGACGTCCTCCCTCGTCCATTCGTCCGGCGCGCGGAAGACCCACTGCACGATCGGCAGCTGGTACTGCTCGGCCTCCGGGCGGGCGACCGAGTGGTCCACCGGGACGTCGCGGACGAGCAGGAGCTCGAAGCCCTCGTGCTCGATGGCGTCCGTCACGGTCCGCTGGGCTGCCGTCCGCTCGTCGGCACCGGACGGCACGAAGCAGTTCGCGACGCCGAAGTGGCCCGCGCGGAGCTCCTCGCCGGTGATCGCGCTGAAGAACTCCACCGACAGGTCGATGCTGACGCCCGCACCGTCACCGACGCCCTCGGCGGACTTGCCGCCGCGGTGCGGGATGGCGCACAGCGCTTCGTCGCCCTTGCGGATGACGTCGTGGCTCGGCGTGCCGTCGAGTCGGGTGATGAAACCGACGCCGCAGTCGCTCGATTCGCGGGCAGGGTCGTAGAGACCGAAGGAGGAGGGGTTCACGTGTGCGGGTCCAGTGGGGCGTTGCCGGCAGCGGACGGCCAGGCTGCATCAGTGGAGCGCTCGCCGCGGGCAGACCGGTGGTGGCAGTCGGGCCCTGTGGGGTTGTGGTGCGGTGAGGCGATGCTACGGCGCGGTATACCGCCCGCGCAACACCGCGACGTCGGGTCGCGCGGCGGGTGCTGCGGTGCGGGCGCGGTGCGGGTGTGGCGCGGTTCGCTCTCGCACAACGAAAGTCACTCCGCGCCACGGATTCCCGCGGTTCGGAGTGACTTCGGTTGTGCGAATGCCGGGCAGTCGGCGGGCGGCCGGAAGCCGCCGGGGTCACGCTGCGCGGTCCTCCACCGCGGCGATCGGCTCGGTGGCCGCGGTGCTCGCGTCCGCTGCCGGTGTCGTGCCCGGGCGGATGAGCTCCGGCCGCCGACGGGCACGGAACACCCACGCCTTGAACAGGACGAACCGGACGCCGGTGGCGACGAGGTTCGCCGCCGTCAGCACGACGATCTCCGCACCGTGCGACGACCCCGGAGCGGTGGCGTGCAGCACCACGAGCGACCCCGAGGTGATCGCCCACGCGATGCCGAACACCACGAGTCCCTGCACGTGGTGCCGGCCCGCACCCGCCCTGCCCCGCACCCCGAAGGTGAACCGTCGGTTCAGTGCGGTGTTGCCGATCGCGGTGACCAGCAGCGCGAGGAAGTCCGCCGTCTGTGCGCCGATCGCTGGCCGGAACAGGGCGTACAGCACCGCGAACGCGATGGTCGACAGCACCCCGATCGTGCCGAACCGCAGTACCTGCCCGAGTATCCCGACATGCGGCGGGGTGAACGGTCGACGGCCGATCGCCTCGTACACGTCGGCGACCGGGACACGGCCGGACGCGATGCCGCGGGAGACCCGCCACATGCCCTTGAGGTCCTCCGTCGCGGTCGAGGCGATGTGCACCGACGAGTTGACGTCGTCGACCCAGTCGACGGGGACCTCGTGGATGCGGAGCCCCGCGTGTTCGGCGAGGACGAGCATCTCGGTGTCGAAGAACCAGGCGTCGTCCTCGCAGAGCGGCAGCACGTGCTCGGCAGCCTGGCGGGTGATCGCCTTGAACCCGCACTGCGCATCGGAGAACGAGACCCCCATCGTGGTGCGGAGCAGCAGGTTGTACGAGCGGGAGATGAACTCGCGCTTGCCGCCGCGCACCACCCGCGCCGAGTCGGCCAGCCGAGTCCCGATCGCGACGTCCGAGTGCCCGGACAGCAGCGGTGCCACGAGCGGCTCGAGCGCGGCGAGGTCGGTCGACAGGTCCTCGTCGACGTAGACGAGCACGGTCGCCGGGGAGGCGCCCCAGACGGCCTTGAGCGCTCGGCCACGGCCCTTCTGCGGCAGGTGCACGGCGTGCACGTCGGGGAGCATCGCGGCGAGGTCGTCCGCGATCCGGGCGGTGTCGTCCGTCGAGGCGTTGTCCGCGATCGTGATCCGCCACGAGTGGTGGAGCGACGTGCGGCAGAACGTGTGCAGGCGTCGGACGTGGGCGGCGAGCGTGTCCTGCTCGTTGTAGCAGGGGACGACGATGTCGATGTCGAGGGTCTGGTTCGTCTCCGTCATGCGCTCATGCTCGGCAGCGGGCATACGGGGACCGAAGCAGTGGCCTGTGTCGTCCCTAAGAACCCCGGCTCGGCACGCGATGGCCGAGTCTCGTGCGCAGCGACACTCCTCGGGCACGCAAGCGCGTGATGTGTCGCTCAGCGCGAGAGTCGCGCGTGCGCTGCCTGCGCGTCAGCGCGACAGCAGGATCTGCACGACGGCGACCACCGCGAGCGCCACGATCGGGACCCCGGCGATCCAGACGCCAGCGCGGATCTGCGTCCGGCGGATCGTTGGTCGGGCGTGCGAGGTGCGCGCGAACTCCGTCGCGGCGACGAGCTCGGGGGCTGCCGCGGGCGGCGCGGGCTCCGGTTGCGGCCGGTCGTCCTCGAACGCGGGCACCTCGACCACGAGGTCGTCGGCGCGCGGACGCTCCGGCAGTCGTGCGAAGTCGTCGGCGTTCGTCATCGTGACCCCCTCGTCCCGGTGGACCCAGTGTGCGCCGTGCGCCCCGTTGCGGGCAGGTCCACCGTGAACGCCGTGCGGCCCGGCTCCGAAGCCACCCGGACGAGCCCCTCGTGCGCCGTCACCACGGCCCGGACGATCGCGAGGCCGAGGCCGCTCGTCCCGGCCTCCCGGGAGCGTGCGGCCTCGCCACGGGTGAACCGGTCGAACAGGGTCGACATGGCTTCAGCGGGGATCGGTGGTCCGTCGTTGGCCACGACGAAGCGCACGACGTCGCCGACCCGCTGCAACGACACGACGACCGCGGTGCCGGCGGGCGTGTGCGTCCGGGCATTGGCGAGCAGGTTCGTCACCACCCGGCGGAGCTGCCGCGGGTCGCCCGACACCACGAGCGGGTGGTCGTCGAGCATCTGCAGCGTCCACCGGTGTCCGGGGGCGGTCGCGCGGGCGTCCATGGTGGCCTCGACGACGAGCGACGTCAGGTCGACGGGCTCCCGAGCGGGTGCCGGCCCGGATGCCATCGCCGCGGCGTCGAGGCGCGCGAGCAGCAGCAGTTCCTCGACGAGGTCGCCCATCCGCACGGCCTCACGCCCGATCCGGTCGACGTTCCGGTGCATCGCGTCGACGTCCGTCGAGGTCGCCGTGAGCTCGGCGTACGCCCGCACGGTCGCGATCGGCGTCCGCAGTTCGTGCGAGGCGTCGGCGATGAAGGTCCGCATCCCGGTCTCGGCGTCACGCCGGACGGTGAGCGCACGGGCGACGTGTCCGAGCAACCGGTTCAGCGCGGTGCCGACCTGCGCGACCTCCCGGTTCGCCTCCAGGTCGGCAGGGGCGACGCGGAGGGGGATCTCCGGCTCGCCGCGCTCCAGGTCCAGGGCGGTCACGTCGGACGCCACCGACGCGACGCGTTCGAGCGGCCGGAGGGATCGCCGGACGAGCAGTCGGAGGGCGAGCGCCGCGATGAGCAGTCCGACCACCGTGACGACGCCGATGACGAGCAGGAGTCGGGTGATCGCCGCGTCGAGGTCGCCGAGCGGCAGCGCCGTGACGAACACGTCGCCGTCGTCGCCGACCGCCTGCACCCGGTACGTGCCGAGCGCGCCGAGGTCGATCGTGGCGGGGTCGCCGTCGCTCGACACCGCGGCGAGCGTCCGCTCCTGCGCCGAGGTGAGCCCGTGCTGCTGGCCGTCGCTGTCGGTGTACCCGCCGAGCACGACCTTGCCGTCGCGGAAGATCGCGACGACGGTGCCGGCCGACTGTCCGGGTGCGCCGATGAACGCGTTGTCCGGGTCCGAGCCCGTCGCGCTCGAGGGTGGGGGTGGCCGCTGGCCGTCCGGCCCGCCGACGGTCCGGTTCGCCGCCGTCGACAGTTCGGCGTCGAGTCGCTGCACGAGGTACCCGCGGAACGCGACGACGGTCACGGCTCCCACGACGACGTTGGTCGCGACGAGCAGGAGCGCCACGGCCGCCACGATCCGCCACCGGAGCGACGGCACGCGACGCGGCCTGGAGGCGCGGATCGCCTCGGGCGATCGGCTCACGTCGTCGGCCTGAGCACGTACCCGGCCCCGCGGACCGTCTGCAGCATCGGCTCGCGTCCGGCGTCGAGCTTCTTCCGCAGGTACGACACGTACATGTCCACGAGGTTGGACGACGTCCCGAAGTCCATGCCCCACACGTTCGCGAGGAGCTGTTCCCGGGACAGCACCCGGTTGGCGTTCCGGGCGAGGTGCCGCAGCAGCTCGTACTCGGTCGGGGTGAGGTCGAGCGGGTCGCCGGCACGGCTCGCGGTCCGGGCGTCCTCGTCGAGGCGGAGGTCGCCGACGGTCGTCTCCGACGCGCCACCGGTGGCCGCCACCCGGGCGGAGGTCCGTGCGAGGATCCGGGCCCGCACGAGCAGCTCGTCGACGCCGAAGGGCTTCGTCAGGTAGTCGTCGCCGCCACCGGTGAGCCCGGCGAGCCGGTCCTCGGGGGCGTCCCGCGCGGTGAGGAACAGCACGCGGACGTCGTCCCGGGCGTCCCGCAGCCGTTCGAGCACCGCGAAGCCGTCGATGTCCGGCAGCATCACGTCGAGCACGATCACGTCGGGCTGGAACTCCCGCGCCGCGAACAGGACGTCGCGTCCGCGGTGCACGGCCCGCACGGACCAGCCGTCGCCCTCGAACGCGAGGGCGACGGCGTCCGCGAGGGCGTGCTCGTCGTCGACGACGAGGGCGCGGACGGGGCCGCCGTCGGTGCGCTGCAGCGGTGACGCGGGCATGTCCCGGAGCCTATCCACCGCGCCCTCGTCGCCGATCACTTCGTGGCGCTCAGGTCGTAGACGGTCTGGCCGCCGACCGTCGTGCTGGCGTAGTTCGCCGCGACCCACTCCTGGATGGCGGAGGCCGTGGACGATCCGCCGCCCATGCCGCCACCGGTCCCCGAGGAGATGTAGTAGCCGATGTCGCCGGCCGCGACCCAGGCCTTGAACTCGGCGAGCGTCGGCGCCGGGTCGCTCGACCAGCCGCCGATCGCCATCACGGCGGTGTCGGTGTCGAGCTCGATCTGGGCCGCCGACTGCGAACCGTTGACCGCGGCGGCCCACTTGGCGTCCGAGGCCTCGAGGAGCTTCTGCAGTGCCGACGAGGTCGTCGATCCCTCGCCGCCCGTGCCGCCTCCGGTGCCGCTCGGCGCACCGCCGGACGTCCCGTCGGCCGATCCGCCGGGCATCTCGCCGGTCATGCCCTCGGGCGGTGTGCCGCCGGGACCCTGCTGGGTGCCGTCCGTGCTGTCGGAGCCGTCCGTCTCGGAACCGGAGGCCGACCCACCGGGTCCCCCCGTGCCTCCAGGCAGACCGCCACCCGCGCCACCACCACCCGTGCCGCCGGAGCTGCTGCCCGCCGGACCGACGCTCGGGATCGACCCGGAGTGCGCGACGGTCGTCGT
Source organism: Curtobacterium sp. 314Chir4.1 (assembly GCF_900215175.1). NCBI lineage: Bacteria > Bacillati > Actinomycetota > Actinomycetes > Micrococcales > Microbacteriaceae > Curtobacterium > Curtobacterium sp. 314Chir4.1. The sequence goes on along the minus strand of NZ_OCMI01000002.1, from coordinate 707,090 downwards.
CGCGAGGGCGTAGGCGGTGGTGCCGGTGAGCCCGAACAGCGTGCCGGCGAGGACACCGACGGTGACGAGCTTGCGGAGCGTCGGCACGCTGCCCATGACGATCACCGCGGCGGACAGCAGCCCGCCGAACAGCATCACCCAGCGCAGCCACGGCATCCAGCTCGGGTTCTCGTTGAGCAGGCACCAGCCCCAGAACGCGGTGATCCCGATCATGGCGGCCAGGCCGAGGCGACCCAGGAACCGCTCGCGTGCGTGCCAGAGGAGCGCGCCTCCGGTGCCGACGAGACCGGCGATCGCGGGGGCGAGCGCGACCGTGTAGTAGGGGTGGATCGTCCCGGACATGTACGAGAAGACGAGCCCCGTGACGAGGAGCCAGCCGCCCCAGAGGACGAGTCCGGCACGAGCTGGATCGGCGAGGTGCCGGCGGCCGACGACGACGAGACCGAGCACCAGCGCGATGAGCGCCGCGGGCAGGAGCCAGGAGATCTCGAGGCCCATCTCCGACGAGAACAGTCGGTTCAGCCCGGTCGAGCCGCCGAACGAGGAGCCCGCGGTGCCGCCGGTCATGCCGCCTCCACCGCCGCCGTTGCCCGACCCGCCGAAGATGCGGCCGAGGCCGTTGTAACCGAACACCAGGTCCAGGACGGTGTTGTTCGTCGACCCGCCGATGTACGGGCGGGACTCCGCCGGCCAGAGCCACACGGCGACGACCCACCACCCGGCGGAGACCACGAGGGAGCCCGCGGCGATGAGCAGGCCGACAACCCGCTTGCCCCAGGTGGTGCGGGCGGCGAACAGGTACACGAGCCCGAACGCCGGCAGGACCAGGAGCCCCTGCAGCATCTTCGTCAGGAACGCGAAGCCGAGGGCGACACCGGCCAGGGCGATCCACTTCCAGCTGCCGCGCGGGAGCGCCCGGACCGTGCAGTACGCGCCCGCGGTCATCAGGAACACGAGCAGCGCGTCCGGGTTGTCGAAGCGGAACATCAACGCCGCCGCCGGGGTCGCCGCGACCACGAACCCCGCGAGCAGCGCACCGACGTTCGCGGTCGTCGCGCCGAGGCGGGCCAGGGTGCGGCGGACCGTACCCCACACCAGGGCGACCGAGCCGACGGCCATGAGCGCCTGAGGGAGCAGGAGGCTGAAGCTCGAGAAGCCGAACAGCCGCGCCGACAGCACCATCACCCAGAGCGAGGCCGGCGGCTTGTCGACCGTGATGAAGTTCGACGAGTCGAGCGAGCCGAAGAAGAACGCCTCCCACGACTTCGTGCCGGCCTGGACGGCTGCGGCGTAGAAGCTGTTGGCGTACCCGGAGACGCTGAGGTCCCAGAGGTACACCACCGCCGTCACGACGAGGAGCGCCCAGAACGCCGGGCGGAGCCAGCGGGCGTCCTCGCGTTCGCCGAGGAAGAGGCGTGCGAGGGGCTTGCGACGCCGATCCCGCGCGTCACTGTGCGCGCGGTCGCGTCGATCGGTCACGGGTATCGGGTACGTGGTCATGCCAGTGAGGATTCCGGGCGTTCCCCGAACGACCCGATGGCGGGGCTTGGCGGTTCCTAAGAGCCGCCGCGCGCGGCTGACCTCGCACCGTGCGAGGTTCGCGGGCGGGCGGCAGCGTGCGAGGTTCGCGGGCGGGCGGCAGTGTGCGAGGTTCCGCGCAGCGTGGGATGCCCCGCGGGTCGCACACTGCGCGGAACCTCGCACCGTGCCGCTGCTGACCTCGCACCGTGCGAGGTCAGGCGTACCGTTGCGCCGCCCGGAGCGCGGCACCCGTGTACGAGCCGCCGAACAGGAACACGTGCAGCAGCAGCGGTGCGAGCTGGTGCAGCTCCACGCGCTCCTGCCAGCCCGGAGCGAGCCGGGACTCGGCGTCGTAGGCGGCGAGGACGGTTTCCAACCGGGGGAGTCCGAAGAGCCCGAGGAGCGCCAGGTCGGTCTCCGCGTGGCCACCGTGCGGGTTGGCATCGATGAGGACCGCGCCGGTGGGTTCGGCGGGGTCGCCCGGCCACAGGACGTTCCCCGCCCACAGGTCGCCGTGCAACCTCGCCGGACGGTCCCCGACGAGCGCCGGCTGCGGCGACCCGAGCGTCCCGTCCTGCACGCGATCGGCAACGCGGTCGAACACCGCCGCCTGCGCGTGGTCGAACCCGCCGCGGTCGACGATCCGGCGGACGAAGTCACGGATGCGGTACTCGGCGAAGAACGCCCCCCAGGTCGCAGGGGCGTCCGCCGCGGTGACGAACGGTGTGCCCGACCGACCCATCCGGAGTGGTCCGTCGTTCGGGAAGCCCGGCGCGGGCGTTCCCCATCCGTCAGCGTCGGCGGCGTGCGTGTGCGCGAGGGAGCGTCCGAAGCGCTCCGCCTGCGCCGAGGTCGGCGAGCCGTTGTCGATCAGTTCCAGTTCGAGCACGGTCGGGGTCGGGCGTCCGAGGACCCGGGCGACCCGGGTGCCGCCAGCGTCCTCGGCAGAGGCCAGCCAGGCCAGACCGGCGGCTTCGGCTGCGGCTTCGTGCGGATCGGTGAAGGTCTTCACGTGCGTCTCGGCCATCAGCCCATCCTGCCGAGCGTCCCTCCGTGCCGGGTCAGAGGGCCGGCGGCGTCAGACTGCGTCGACGAGCGCCCTCGCCAGCGGGTGCCACTCCCGCGACACCGGCCCACTCAGCACCAGCGTCCGTTCGAGTCGCCGGGCCATCGGCACCATGACGAGGTCAGGCGGCAGCATCCCGCGCCCGAGTGTCGGCACGATCGACACGCCCTCGCCGCGTTCGATCATCCCGAACATGGTGTTCATCTCCCGCACGCGGTGCGCCCACCGGAACGGCTGCCCTTCGAGCTCGTGCAACCGTTGGATCTGCCGTTCGCAGCCGCCCCCGCCCGCGACGAGGCCGTCCTCGTGCAGGTCGTCGAGGGTCAGCGCCGGCAGGTCTGCGAGCGGGTGGTCCCGGCGGACGACCGCGGCCATCTCGTCCTGCGCGACGACGACCCCGCCGTCCGGCACCGGCGAGGGGTCGACCAGCACGGCGGCGTCGACCGTGCCGGCCTCCAGCCACTCGGGCATCTCGTCGTCGTCGCCCTCGTAGACCTGCACGTCCACGTCGGGCAGGGTGACCGCCCAGAGCTCGCGGAGCCGCGGCAGCAGGCCCTGGCAGACGGTGGGGACGGCGGCGAGGCGCACGGTGCCGCGCGCCGTGGCGGGCCGGACCACTGCCTCCAGGGCGTCGACCGAGGCGAGCACACTGCGGGCGTGCGCCAGCAGGCGGTCCCCGAGCGAGGTCGGGACCGCGGCGGCGCCGCGGCGGACCACCGGGCCGCCGACCTCGCGTTCGAGTCCGGCGACGGCGTGGGACACGGCGGACTGGCCGACGCCGAGGGCGAGGGCGGCGCTGGTGAAGGAGCCCGCGTCGACGGTCGCGACGAACGCGCGGAGCTGCGGCACCGAAACGGGCATGCGTCTTCCTCATCTGATCATGAGCGGCATGCGTTTGCCGCATGCGCCGAGGATGTCGACACTAGGCCACATGAACGCGGTCCTCTACCTCCTCGTGGCACTGACCTGGGGCTCGAGCTTCCTCTTCGCGAAGATCGGTCTCGACGGGCTCGCCCCGCAGCAGGTCGCCACGGTGCGCACGGTCCTCGGCGCCCTCACGCTCGTCGCGGTCCTGCTCGCGACCCGACGCCGCTGGCCCCGCGAACCGCGTGTGTGGGGGCACCTGCTCGTCGTCTCGGTGTTCCTCAACGCCGTGCCGTCGTCGCTCATGGCGTGGGCCGAGCAGACGGTGCCGTCCGGTCTCGCGAGCATCTACAACGCGACGACGCCGATCATGACGATGGCGGCGCTCGCCGTGCTCGTGCCGTCCGAGAAGCTCCGCGGGCGGCAGGTCCTCGGGATCGTGCTCGGCATCGTCGGGGTGCTCGTGCTGGTCGGGCCGTGGAGCGTCGTCGGTGACCCGGCGGTGCTGGCGAGCGTCCCGGGTCAGGTCGCGCTGCTCGGGATGACCGCCTGCTACGGCATCGGGCTCGCGTACCTCCGGCGGGTCGCGGTCGGCAGTTCGTACGACCCGGTCACGCTCGCGACGGTCCAGCTGACGCTGGCCTCCGGACTCCTCCTGCTGGTCGCGCCCGTCATCGCCACCGGCCCGGTGCAGCTGGACTGGAGGATCGTGGCCGCGATGGCAGCCCTGGGTTGCGTCGGCACGGGGCTGGCCTACGCGTGGAACACGCGACTGGTGCAGGCGTGGGGAGCGGGCCGTGCCTCGACGGTCACCTACCTGACGCCGGTCGTCGGGGTGGTGCTCGGCGTGCTGGTCCTCGGCGAGCACGTGCGGTGGAACGAGCCGGTCGGAGGACTCGTGGTGCTGCTCGGCATCGCCCTGGCCTCGGGTGTGGTGGGCCGGCGGCGTCTGGGCGTGCGAGCTCCCGCCTGAACGGGGGCCGGATCCGGAAGCGGCCCCGGCCGTAGGATCGGCCGAGAAGTCGTCCACGGAGTCGTCGACGGAGACGGAGACCGGTCATGACCGCCACCCACCACACCAGCGCCACCGCCTCGGTCGCGGCGATCCTCGCCGAGTCCGCAGCGCGGTACCCGGAGGACGTCGCCGTCATCGTCGGCGACCGGCGCACCACCTACGCCGAGCTCTGGAGCCAGACGCTCGCGTACGCCGGTGCGCTGCGGGTCCGCGGTGTGGGGCCGGGAGACCGTGTGGCGATGCTCGTGCCGAACGTCGAGGACTTCCCGCGGGTCTACTACGCGACGCTCGCACTCGGCGCCGTCGCGGTGCCGGTGCACGCGCTGCTCAAGCGCCGCGAGATCGAGTACGTCCTGCGCGACAGCGGCGCCTCGCTGCTCGTCTGCGCCGCACCGCTGCTCGGCGAGGGCGAGGCCGGTGCCGAGCTCGCCGACGTCGACGTGGTGACGGTGCTCGCACCGGCAGGGTCCCCGGACCGGCTCGAAGCGCTCGCGGAGCAGGCGGAACCGCTCGACACCTACGTCCCCCGGCACCCGTTCGACACCGCCACGATCCTGTACACGAGCGGCACCACCGGCAAGCCCAAGGGGGCGGAAGGGTCGCACTTCTCGCTGCTCGAACAGGTCAACACGAACCTGATGACGACGTTCGACATGCACCGCGGGGACGTCCTGCTCGGCGCCCTGCCGCTGTTCCACACCTTCGGGCAGACCTGCACGATGAACACCGGCTTCCGAGTCGGCGCGACCATCGTCATGCTGCCGAAGTTCGACGGGGACTCGGCGCTCGCCGCGATGGTCGAGCACGGCTGCGGAGTCTTCATGGGCGTCCCGACGATGTACATGGCGCTCCTCGACGCCGCGACGCGTTCCGACGCCCGACCGTCCCTGCGCTACGCAATCTCCGGCGGTGCCTCGCTGCCCCTGGCCGTGCTCGAGCGGTTCCAGCAGGTGTACGACGCGCCGATCCACGAGGGCTACGGCCTCACCGAGACCTCGCCCGTCGCGACCTTCAACCACGTCGGACGGCCGCCACGCCCCGGCACGATCGGTACACCGGTGTGGGGCATCGACGTCGAGATCGCCGACCCGGAGCAGCACGACGCGATCGTGATGCTGCCCCACGGCGAGATCGGCGAGCTCGTGATCCGCGGGCACAACCTCATGAACGGGTACCTCGACCGTCCCGAGGACACCGCGGCGGCGATCGTCGACGGCTGGTTCCGGACTGGTGACCTCGGCACGAAGGACGACGACGGGTACCTGACGATCGTCGACCGGACCAAGGACATGATCATCCGCAACGGCTACAACGTGTACCCGCGGCAGGTCGAGGAGGTCCTCGCAGCCCACCCGGACGTGGCGATGGCCGCGGTGTTCGGGGTGCCGCACGAGGTGCACGGCCAGGAGGTCGAGGCAGCCGTGGTCCTGCGTGCCGAGGCTGCGGTCACCCCGCAGGAGCTGATCGACTTCGTGGCCGCGGAGATCGCCGCCTACAAGTACCCGCGCGCCGTGCACGTGCTCGACGCGTTGCCGTTGGGCCCGAGCGGGAAGGTGCTCAAGCGCGAGCTGGTCGACCGGTTCGGTGCGCGCGAGGTGCCGGCGGCCGGCTGACGTGGCGATGGGCACCGTGGTGCGGTCACCCTCGCCGGCCGGACTCGATCGTGTCGTGAACGCGCTGCGGTCGTGGCAGCGCGACGATGCGCTCGTGCAGCTCCACCCGGCGACCTCGGCTGGGCATGGCGTCACGGGCCGGACGCGGTCGCGCGTGCGGTCCGCACCTGGGAGGACGACGGGCGGATCGTCGCCATCGGCTTCCTCGACGGGCCGGCCACGCTCCGCATGACGGTGGCGCCGGAGCGCTGGACGGACCCGGGCCTCGCGCGCGTCCTGGTGGCCGACGTCTCCGACCCGGGCGCCGGCGTGCTCCCGAGCGGCCCCGCTTCGATCGAGGTACCGGACGGCACCGCGGTGCGGGAAGCGCTGCACGCTGCCGGATGGGGAGCCGGCGAGGCGTGGTCGCCGTTGTCCCTCGACCTGTCCGAACCGGTCGGAGCACACGGATCGGCGCTGCACGTCGAGGTCGTGCATGGCACGGACACGTCCGAGTTCACCGCGGTGCACCGATCGGCCTGGGACAACGGGTCGTTCAGCGACCAGCTCTGGGGCGCGATGTCCGCCGGTGCGCCGTTCGCCGAGGCCAGCTGCTTGCTCGGCAGGGACGACGCGCAGGTCCCGGTCGCCGGGATCACCGTCTGGTCGGCGGGCCCCGGCCGTCCCGGACTCATCGAGCCGCTCGGCGTCCACGCCGACCACCGTCGTGCCGGACACGGGACCGCGATCTGCGCCGCTGCCGCGGCACTGCTCCGCGAGATGGGAGCGTCGATCGCGTGGGTCTGCACCCCGAGCGGCCTCGACAGCGCCGTCGCGACCTACCGGTCTGCCGGCTTCGCGGCGCTCCCGGAACGGCTCGACTGCGTCCGGGAGCGGCGACGACCGCTGCGCAGGCGCCCGCGCAGTACCCCGTCCGTACGCTGACCGTGTGACCCCGAGCCGCCGACCCTCGACCGCACGCCTGCTGTTCGCGTCGTCCCACCCTGGTCCGACCGTGACGGTGACCGTGCTCGCCGCGGTGATCGCCGCCGCAGTCGGACACCCGGCGTGGCTGGTCGTCCTCGTGGCGCTCACCGTGGTCGCCGGACAGCTGTCGATCGGGCTGGCGAACGACTGGATCGACGCCGATCGCGACCGGTCGGTGGGCCGGTCGGACAAGCCCGTGGCCCAGGGCCTGATCGCGGTCGGCACGGTCCGGACCGCGGCGTTCGTCGCCGCCGGCGTCGCGGTCGTGCTCTCGGTGTTCCTCGGACCGGTCGCTGCCGTCGCGCACCTCGTCCTCGTCGCCGCGGGGTGGGCCTACGACGCCGGCCTGAAGCGGACGGTGTGGTCGGTCGTGCCGTTCGTGGTCGCGTTCGGGCTGCTCCCGGTCGTGGCGGTGTCGGCCGGGCCGGACGGCGACTGGCCGGCGTGGTGGGCGATCGCGACGGGAGCCGTGTTCGGCGTCGCGATCCACTGCACGAACGTCCTGCCGGACCTCGTCGACGACGCGGCCACCGGGGTCCGCGGGTTCCCGCACCGGCTGGGGCTCCGTGGCGCCGGGGTCACGGCGTTCGGAGCGCTCGTCGTCGCCGCGCTGCTCGTGCTCGGCGGGCAGGTGTCCGGGACGGACCCGGTGCGTGGTGTCGGGGTGGCCCTGGCGGCGCTCGGGACGGTCGTGGTGGTCGTGCTCGCGGCGGCGGGGGTCCGGCTCGTGGTGCGGGGCCTGGCGTCGCGGACGCTGTTCCGGCTGGTGATCGCCTCGTCGCTCGTCCTGGTCGTCGAGCTCGGCCTCGCCGGCGCCCGCCTGGTGGGGTGACCGCGCGAGCAACGTCAGCGAGCAGCGCGGGCCGAACGGCACCGCACACCGCGACCCGTCACGCCCAGCGCATCGCGTAGACCCCGGCCAGCCCGTCCGCGGTCGGGAGGGACAGGACCGTCCGGAGCAGTGCCTCCCGGCCGATCGTCCCCAACCCGCCCAGCGGACGGCCGAGGGCCATGTTGACCTCCGCCTGCCGCGCGGCCCGGCGGGCCACCGCCTGGCGTCGTCGGGCGTGGTCCGGCCACGGGCCGGGCGCGCCGGACGCGACCGCCCGGGCGAGCAGCGGCGCGAGCTCGGCGGCGTCGAGCCAACCGAGGTTCATGCCCTGCCCGCCGATCGGGCTGATCTCGTGCGCGGCGTCGCCGGCGAGGACCACGCGGCCGACCCCGACGCGGACCGCCTCGCGTCGCCGGACCCGGAACCCGCTGAGCATCGTGCAGCTCGCACCGTCCGGCGCCGTGCCGGTGCGCTCGGCGACGATCGAGGCGAGCCGCGGCGCGTCCACCCCGGATCCGTCGGGGACGAGGACGACGTAGCGGCGGCGGCCTCCCGGCAGGGGGAAGGACTCGACGACCCCGGCGGGTCCGACGTCGACGATCGCTGCGGACCGGGCGGCGGCGCCCTCGACGTCGGCGAAGTCGCCCATCACGTAGTGGTCCGGGTAGTCCCGTCCACGCGTCGTGATGCCGAGCAGACCGCGGGTGGCGCTCCGGGCACCGTCCGCTCCGATGACGAACGACGCCCGCACGGCCACGCTGCCGCCGTCCGGTCCGGTGCCGGTCGCGTCGACGTGGTCCGGGTGCCGCTCGAGTCCGGTGAGGGTCGTGGCGACCCGCAGTGCTCCGGGCGCGAGGTCCGCGAGGCGGTCGCGCAGCAGGCACTCGGTGCGGTGCTGGTCGAGCGTGACGACGTACGGGTGCGTGGCCGAGACCCGGTCGAAGGTCAGGGTGCCGAGGTCGCGTCCCCGGCTCCTGGCGACGCCGGCGCGGACCCGGGTGGCCTCGGCGAGCACCGGTCCGTCGAGGTCGATCGCGGCGAACGCGTCGAGGGACGGCGGGTGGATGCCGATCGCGCGGGATCCGGTCGGATCGGCCGTGCGACGTTCCCAGACGGCGACGTGGACGCCCCGCGCCGCCAGGAGCGCCGCGGCGAAGAGGCCGACGGGGCCGCCGCCGACGACGAGGACGTCGACGCGCTCCGTGGTCACGAGCCGAGCCTACGGACGGCGGCACGCTGGCCGCCCAGGCGCCGCCGCGGGCACGAGACATCGTGCGATCACCGAGACACCGCCGGATCCGGCGGTGTCTCGCGCGCGGCGCGGCGTCTCGCGCGCGGCGAGGACGTTCGAACAGCCGGACTGGAGGCGCGGGGCGGGCCCGACCCGTGCCTCCGGTCCGGGACGTGGTCCGGTCAGCCGGTCGCGTCCGCCGTGTCGCGCGCGGACCGGTCCGCGGCGACCAGGCGTCGCGCCTCGCGGAAGCGCTTCCGCGCCTTCTCGACCGGCACCTCGACCGCGTAGGCAGCACCGACGGCCACGAGGAGCGCGGCGCCGACGAGCCACACCTTTCCCCAGGCGCCGATCGCGAACGTGCCGAGCAGCGCGATCACGAGCGGGTGCCAGAGGTACGCCGAGTACGACACGCGTCGGCCGAACCAGGAGATCGGCTGCCACGCGAGCGCTGCCGACAGCGGGGACCGCACGGATACCAGGCCGCCGATGAGCAGCGCGGAGATGAGTCCGGTCACCGGCAGCACCACGCCGAACGACCACGCGTGCTGCGTCCAGTCGTCGTCGATCCAGAACTGCACGCCGGCGAGCAACCCGATGCCGACCCAGGTGCCGACGTGTCCGGCGATCCCGGACGCCCAGGTCCGGATGCGTTCGTCGTCGAGCAGCAGCGCGAGCAGGCACCCGGTCGCCAGTGGCACGACGCCCAGCACGGGGGAGAAGTACACGTCCGGTGTCGCGCCGGCGTTCGGGGTCCGGTAGCTCAGCCACGACGCGGCAGCCGCTCCGACGATGACCACGCCGAGGCCCGTCATCAGCCAGAGGCGGCGGGAACGGAGGGCGAACAGCAGCACGAGGACGGGCGGCCAGACGAGGTAGAACTGCTCCTCCATGGACAGGCTCCACGTGTGCGCGAACACGCCCTGCGTGGTGTCCCAGTACGAGCGGAAGAGGTTGCCGGTGTAGCTCAGCGCGATGAACGCGGCCTCACCGGGGGAGAACGAGGCGCCCTTGTAGTCGCCGACCCAGTTCCACAGGGCGAGCCCCACGACGACGAGTGCGAGCAGCGCGGGGTAGAGGCGCAGGAGTCGCTTCGTCCAGAACGAGCCGAGTCGGATGCGGCCGGTGCGACGCCGCTCGCCGAGCAGCAGGGTCGTGATGAGGAACCCGGAGAGGACGAAGAACACCGTCACGCCGATGAAGCCGCCCTCGAACTGCGGCACGTGCAGGTGGTACAGGATCACGATCAGGATCGCCACCGTGCGCAGGCCGTCGAGCGCCGGGGCCCGGTGGGTCAGCGGCGGCGGGGGCGTCGGTCGTGCGGCCCTGCCGTCGGTGTCGGCCGGTGCGGATGTGGTACGGGTCCGCTCCGGCGTGAGCGTGGTGGTCGCCACGGACGCCTCCTGCGAGATGGGGTTGCGGGGGTCACCGACCGTCGGGTCGTGACCGTTTCGTTACAGGATGCTCGCGGAACGTAAGAGCGGTCTCAACGACCGGGGTGCACGAGGCTCGTCAGGGCGTCGAGCCGTTCGCGGGCGATCTCGGCGAACGGCCGGTCCTCGTCGTCGGCGATCCACTGGGCGAACGACAGGTGGAACACGGTGACGGCGGTCTCGGCGGCGATCGTCGCAGCCGGCTCGGGCACGCCGCGGTCGCGCAGGACCTCGCCCAGGCGGACCTTCAGGGTCGCGAGCTTGCCGAGCTCCCGCTCGCCGAGCGCCGGGTTGCCGTCGATGATGCCCTGGCGGGTGCGGGACCACGGACGGCGTTCCTCTGGGAAGAACGCAGCCGCGGCCTCGAGCGCGCGACGGACGAGGTCGAACGGCGGTGCGTCGGCCGGTGCTGCCTCGATCGGGGTGGTGAACATGCCGAGGAAGTCGTCCTGTCCGGCGAACAGGACCTCGCGCTTGTCGGCGAAGTGCCGGAAGAAGGTGCGCTCGGTGACCTCGGCGGCGGCGGCGATACCGGCGACGGTCGTCTGGTCGTAGCCCTGCTCCGCGAACAGCTGCAGCGCGGTCGTCTGCAGACGTTCACGGGTTCCGGGTTGCCATCGGGCCATGTGCGCAGTCTACTGATGACAGCGGCTGACATCGAGTGCTACGGTGATGTCAGTTCATGACATCACCGCCGTGGACACCTGTGAAGGGAAGACACATGCACGTGTTCGTCACCGGAGCCTCCGGCTGGATCGGCTCCCACACCGTCGACGACCTCCTCGCCGCCGGACACGCCGTCACCGGCCTCGCACGCTCCGACGCCTCCGCCGCAGCGCTCGAAGCGAAGGGCGTCGCCGTCCTCCGGGGCGACCTCGACGACCTCGACGCCATCCGCCGCGGGGCCTCCGGGTCCGAGGGCGTCCTGCACCTCGCGAACAAGCACGACTGGGCGAACGCCGCCGCCACGAACGCCAGCGAGCGTGCCGCGGTCGAGACGATCGGCGAGGCACTCGTCGGCACCGACCGCCCGTTCGTCGTCGCCTCGGGCGTCGCCGGACTCGCACAGGGTCGCCCCTCGACCGAGTCCGACCCCAACCCGTTCGTCGGGCCGGAGAGCATGCGCGGCGGTAGCGAGAACCGCGGCTTCGACTTCGTCGACCAGGGCGTCCGGACCATCGCCGCCCGCTTCAGCCCGACCACGCACGGCACGGGCGACCACGGCTTCATCGCCGCGATCGTCGGCGCCGCGCAGCGCAGCGGCGTGTCCGGCTACATCGGCGAGGGCACGAACAGCTGGGCCGCCGTGCACGTCACCGACGCGGCGCGACTCGTCCGGCTCGGCCTCGACCAGGCGCCCGCCGGCACGAAGCTGCACGCCGTCGCCGAGACCGCGATCACGACCCGGGCGATCGCCGAGGCCATCGGCGAGGGACTCGGGCTCCCCGTCACCTCGGTCGACCCGGCCGACGCGGTGTCCCACTTCGGGTTCATCGGGCAGTTCTTCGGCATGGAGATGTCCGCGACCTCGGACGAGACGCGGAAGCTCCTCGGCTGGGAGCCCACCGGTCCGGGGCTGCTCGAGGACATCGCCGCCGGCGCCTACTTCGAGGTGACCGCGCGGCGCTGACCCGACCGACCCGGAACGACAGCACCGATGTCGTACGACATCGGTGTTGTCGTTCGTTGCGCGCACGGGATGCCGCGCGGCGCGCGGAGCGACGAAGGCGCTGTCGCACGACGTCGACGTTGTCGCATCGGGTCGGTCCGCGCGCGGCGCCAGCCCCACGCAACCACCGACCGGCCTGGAGGCGCGTGGCGGCCCTGCCCCGCGCCTCCAGGCCGTCGCCGGTCGGCACCACCGCATCCAGCGAGCAGAAATGGTCGGGTCCCGTCTCCGGACCCGACCACTTCTGCTCACTGAACGGGCGACCGCGCGCCGGGCGGACTACTCCGCCTTCTGCATCTGCCACGGCTCGGGCTCGCGGTCGCCGTTCGGCCGCACGGGCCGGACGTCGCCGACGATCGGGATCGCCCGCTTCCGCATGAACCACAGGTAGCGCACGAAGAAGTGCGACAGCGTCGACAGCCGGTTGCCGTTGCCGAGCAGCGACGCGATGTGCACCGCGACCCAGGCCGCCCACGCGACCGGCCCGACCATCGTGATGCCCCCGCGGAGCTGGGCGACCGCGGCGTTCGTGCCGATTGTCGCCATCGTGCCCTTGTCGAAGTACTTGAAGTGCTCGGTCGGCTTGCCCTCGAGCAGACGCTTGATCTGCCGTGCGGAGTGCCGTCCACCCTGCAGCGCCGGCTGGGCGAGCTGGGCGAGCGCGTCGTCCTGCGCGGCGATGTCGCCGGCCGAGAAGATGCGCTCGACGCCCTTCACGCTGAGGTCGTCGTTCACCTGGATGCGTCCGCCGTGGGTCTGCGGCATGCCCCAGCCGGAGACCTCCTTGTGCGCGGCCACACCGGTCGCCCAGATGACCTGCGAGGCCGGGATGAACTCGCCCGCGGCCGTCATCACGCCGTCCGGCTTCACCTCGGAGACGCCGGTGTTGAGCCGCAGCACCACCCCGCGCTTGCGGAGCACCTTGGCCGCGTAGCGACGCAGACGCGGAGCGAACGGCTTCAGGAGTTCGCCGCTGCGGTGCACAAGGGTGATCGAGATGTTGCCCCGCTCGATCTCCGGGTACGCGCCGACGAGGGCCTGGTCGCGGAGTTCGGCGAGCGCACCGGCCATCTCCACGCCGGTCGCGCCACCGCCGACGATGACGATCTTGATCTCGTCGGGGCCCTGGTTGGCGGCGGCCTCCTCGAGGCGGGTGAACAGCTCGTCGCGGATGCGGAGCGCCTGCGAGCGGGAGTACATCGAGTACGCGTACTCGTACGCCCCCGGGGTGCCGAAGTAGCTCGTGTTCACGCCGTTGGCGAGGATCAGCCAGTCGTAGTGCAGGTGCTCGCCGTCGGACATCTCGGCGACCCGCTCGACCGGGTCGATGCCGGTGAGCAGGCCGTGCCGGAACTCAGCGTTGCTCTGCTTCGCGCGGAGGCTCCGGAGGAAGTACGTCACGTCGCCGGCGTTCAGCCCGCCCGTCGCCACCTGGTACATGAGCGGCTGGAACATGTTGTAGACGTGGCGGTCGACCAGGGTCACCCGCACCGGTGCGTCGGCGAGCTCGCGCATGGCGGCGACACCGGCGAATCCACCGCCGACGATGACGACGTGCGGGCGGGTGTCCTGGGGCATGCTGACTCCGGCTTCCTCGGATGGTGAGATGGTCACCACCGAGGGTACGCGCGGTTCCGCGGGCTGTTTGACCTGGAGGCGCGGCTGACGCCCGTCAGACGTCGAGCCTCGCGTAGGTGCTCACGACGTTCCCCTTGCTCGTCACGGTGCTGTCGACCAGGCGCAGGCGCGTGGGTGGGTCGGTCGGTTCGAAGAGCTTGCGGCCCGACCCGGCGATCGCCGGGTGCACCATGAGCTGCAGCTCGTCGAGGACCCCCGCGAAGAGCAGGCTGCGGACGAGCGTGACGCTGCCGCACACCGCGATGTCGGCGCCGTCCTGCTGCTGCAGCCCGCGGACGAACTCCGGGACGTCGCCCGTGATCCGGGTGCTGTTCTCCCACGCCAGGTCGTCGCCGAGCGTGGTCGAGGCCACGTGCTTCTCGATCGGGTTGATCCACTGGCCGAAGGGGTCGTCTGCGTGGGCGGGCCACCACTCGGCCCACTCCAGGTAGCTGTTCCTCCCGAGCAGGACGGTGTCGGTGCGGGCCATGAACGCGCCCATCCCCGCCCCGAGCTCGTCGTCGAAGCTGTCGTACTGGAACTTGTACGGCTCGTCCACGACGGTGTCGACGGAGGTGAACAGGCCTGCGGTGACCTTGCGCATGCTCGGAGCGTAGCGCTCAGCTGTTCGAAGCGGAACCGCTCGTGTCCGAACCGGCACCGGCACCGGTACCCGTGCCCGAGCCCGAACCCGTGCCGGTCCCGCCCTGCGTGCCGCTGCCCGGGAACCGTCCGGTGCCGCCGCCGGGGAACTGGTTCGTCCCGCCGTTCGTGCCCGGTACCTGCGTGGTCGACGTGCTCGTGTGCGCGCCGATCGCGTGTCCGACGGCGAACCCGATGCCGCCGCCGACCAGGAGCGCCGCGATCCCGACGGCCACCGCGACCACGGGCCAGAACCACGGGGGCTTCGGTCCGCGCTTCCTCTGCGTCGTGCCCGCCGAGCCGTACCACGGCGTCGTGCCGGCCGGGGCCGCTGCGTTCCACGTTCCGGCGTGCGCGGACTGCTGGAAGTACGGGTTCTGCTGCGCGTACGGGTTCTGCGCACCCCACGGGTCAGCGGAGGCGGGGGCCGAGGCGTCGAGCGTCGCGGTCGGGGTCGGCGTCGGAGCCGCTCCCCACTCGGCCGGGCTGGGCGCGTGCGTGGGAGCCGGCCCGGCGGACGGGGTCGGCGTCATGGTGGGGTCCACGGACGTGTCGCCGCGGTCCGCGGGGCTCGTGGAGGATGTGTCGGTCATGGGGACGAGTGCACACCGCCTCCCTATGAGCCGACGATGGCGACGCTGACGCCGCACTGTGGAGTGCCGCGTACGGTCGACGTCGTGCGCGCGAAGGTCGAGACGGTCGAGGTCGGGGGACTCCGGGTGCGCCTCCACACCCTCGCTCCCGCGGGACGCGTGCGGGACTCCCTCGCCCCGACGGTCGTCCTCGTGCACGGGATCGGCATGTCGCACCGCTCGTTCCACCGGTCGCAGGTGGCCCTCGCCGCCGAGCACCGCACGGTGAGCGTCGACCTCCCCGGCTTCGGCGGGGTCCCCGGCGCCGGACGACGGCTGTCCATCGAGGAGCTCGGCGACCTCGTCGTCCGGGCGGTGCGGTCCGCCGGTACCGGCGAACTGGTCCTCGCCGGGCAGTCGATGGGCACCCAGGTCGTCGCCGAGGCCGCGCGGCTCCACCCCGAGATCGTCCGCTCGGTCGTCCTCATCAGCCCCGTGATCGTGCCGGAGCGGCGGTCGGCTGTCCTGCAGGCGGTCGACCTCGCGCGGGACTCGTTCGTCGAGGGGGTCCGGATGAACACCGTCCTCACGACCGACTACCTCCGGAGCGTGCCGCAGTACCTCCGTGAACTCCGGCCCATGCTCCGGCACCGCCTCGAGGACACCGTCCCGCGGCTCACCCAGCCCGTGCTCGTCGTCCGCGGCACCCAGGACCCGATCGCCCGCGAGGACTGGTCCGGGCGGGTGGCGTCGTCCGCGCAGCGGGGCGTCCTCGTCGAGTTGCCGGGGCCGCACCACGTGCAGGAGCGCCAGCCGGTCGCCTTCGCCCGGCTCGTCGACGAGTTCCAGCGGGTGCGGACGCTCGAGGGCCTGCGATGACCGACCCGACCACGCCCGGAGGCGGGCCGACGGACGCGGGCCGAGTCGCGCCTCCAGTCCGCCTGCCGTTGCTGCGCCGGGCCGGATGGGCCGCACTCGACTGGTGGTACGCGATCCGGTGGCAGGTCCGGAGCCTCGGACCGACCACCGCCGACGACTACCGGGACGGCGACGGCCAGCCGGTCGTCGTCGTGCCGGGGGTCTACGAGACCTGGCACTTCATGCGCCCGCTCATGGACGCCCTGCACGACCGCGGTCACCCGGTGCACGTGCTGCCGGTGTTGCGGCACAACGTCCGGCCCGTGCCGCAGTCGGCGCGGGAGGTCCTGGCGACCCTCGAGGAACTCGACCTGCACGGCGTGCTGCTCGTGACGCACAGCAAGGGCGGCCTCATCGGGAAGTACGCGATGACCCACGACGACGACAGGCGCATCGACCGGATGGTCGCGGTTTCGACGCCGTTCGGCGGCTCCGGGTGGGCACGGCTCGCCCCCGTGCCACACCTCCGGGCGTTCCGGGCGGCGGACCCGGTGCTCGCCGCGCTCGGACGGGAACTCGAGGTGAACACGAGGATCACGTCGGTGTACGGGGTGTTCGACACGCTCATCCCGGAGGGCAGCGAGCTCGCCGGAGCAACCAACGTGCGGCTGCCCGTCGGCGGGCACTTCCGGATCCTCGGTGACCCGCGGACGCGGACCGAGGTGCTCGCCGCGACCGACCCGGCGCGCTCGGCCTGACCTCGGGTGCGTCGGCTGCTCCCGTTCGCCGGCGGGTCGTCAGGCGCCCGGCAGGAACAGGCAGAACGGGTGTCCGTCGGGGTCGAGCAGCACGCGCACGTCCTCCTGGGGCTGGTACTCCGCCTGGCGGGCACCGAGCCGTTCGGCGCGGGCGACCGCCGCGGGCAGGTCCTCGACCTGGAAGTCGAGGTGCAGCTGCATTCCTGGGGCGTCCTCGGTGCCGGGCCAGGTCGGTGCCACGTAGGCGGGTTCGTACTGCACGGAGAGGCCGGGCCCGTCCGCCGGTCGGATGCGCGCCCAGGTCGGGTCGTCCTCGTGGACGCTCCAGCCCGTCAGCGCGCCGTAGAACCGGGCGAGCGCGAGTGGCTCGGGTGACTGCAGGACGGTGGCGGCGAGCGTCGGCATCGACGGGTCAGCGGCGGTCATGCGCGGGATCGTACGCCGAGCCCGTCGTGGCGGTTCGGCGGACAGACCGCCCTCAGCGGTCGGCGACGCTCGCGCGCTCGACGATCCGGTGGGGGATGACGACGGTCTCGGGTGCGGCGTCGCGCTCGGCGATCCGCCGGGTGAGCAGGTCGAGGGCGGCGGTCGCGAAGGCTCGCCGGTCGAACGACACCGTGCTGAGTGCCGGGATCGCGTAGGCGGCCCCGTCCACGTCGTCGAACCCGATGACGCTCACCTGCTCGGGAACCCGGACGCCCCGCGCGGCGAGGACGTGGAGCACGGCGAACGCGATCGAGTCGGTGAAGGCGAAGACCGCGTCGGGGAGCGGGTGCTCGTCGAGCCAGGCCGCGAACGTCTCGGCCGCCGAACTGGTGGTCCACGAGGGCAGCGGCACGCGGAGCGTCGGATCGGGCTCGATGCCCGCGGCGGCCAGCGCGGTGCGGTGGCCGCGCTCCCGGAGTTCGCTCGTCGCCGTCGCCGCCGTGGCCCGTGCGGCACCGACGATCGCGATCCGACGGTGTCCGCGGGACAGCAGGTACGCCGTGACCTGCTCGGCCGCCGCTCGGCTGTCCACGTGCACCTGGTCGACGTGCTCTGGCTCGACCTCCCCGATGACGACGGTCGGCGGCAGCCCCTCGGTCGAGGCGAGCACGCTCGCGCTGAGCGACACCGGGTTGAGGATGAGTCCGTCGACGAGGTGCGCCCGCGCGCGGGAGACGAGGTCGCGCTCGCGGGTCGGCTCGTTGCCGGTCTGGTCGAGCTGCACGGTCCACCCGCGTTCGCGTGCGAGCTCCACGAACCACTGTGCGAGTTCCGCCGAGTAGGCGCTGGCCATCTCGGGCAGGGTCAGGGCGATCGCCCCGGAACGGCCGTTGCGAAGTCCCCGGGCGGAGAGGTTCGGCACGTAGTCGAGCTCGGCGAGCGCCTGCTCCACCCGTTCCCGTGTCTCCGGGCGCACCACGACGCCGCCGTTGATGACGTTGGAGACGGTCTTCGGCGACACCCCGGCGAGGGCTGCCACGTCCCGCACGGTTGCGCGCATCGGGTCGAGCGTAGCGCGGGGTGGCGTCAGGGGCGGACGTACTTGTGCACGTACGTCGTGTACTCGACGGGGACGGTCGCTCGTCCCGCGGTGTCCGGGTCGTCGTCGAGCAGTCGCTGCACGGCGTCGAGCAGCGCGGTCCGCTCGGACTCGGGCCGGACGATGACGTAGCTGCGCGAGGCGACCATGTCGAGGAACGCCGATCGGTCCTGCTCGTGGACCCACGAGAACTGCTCGTACTCGCCGTCGTCGAACGGTGCACCGACGACGGGTGCGCCGTAGTCCATCACCCGGGACTCCGGTTGCTTCATGAGCGCTCCGAGCCGTGCGGACCAGGGCTTCGTCTCGTCACGGACGTTCCAGACCAGGCCGAGCACGCCACCGGGGCGCAGCACCCGTGCCACCTCGGCGGCACCCCGCGCCGGGTCGACCCAGTGCCATGCCTGGGCGAAGGTGACACCGTCGGCCAGACCGTCGCCGAGCGGGATCGACTCGCCCGCACCGTCCAGTGCCCGGACCTCGGGCAACGCCGTCTGCAGGCGCGCACGCATCGCGGCGTCCGGTTCGACGGCGACGACCTCGGTCGCGTGGCCGAGGAGCGTCCGGGTGAACTTGCCGGTGCCCGCTCCGACGTCCACGACGAGCGGGGCGCCGTCCGGGAAGAGCCAGGCGGCCGCGGCGTCCGGGTACCCGGGCCGTCCGCGCTCGTAGGCGTCGGCCGCTGCTCCGAACGACTGTGCGTGCTGCTCGAAGGTCATGCCCCCAGCATGCCCGCACCGCCGGTCAGCTGGTGCGCGCGGCGTCGACCGCGCCGACGACCTCGGGCTCGAGGAACGGCGCCATCGACCTCGCGTACGTCTGGGTCACGTGCTGCACCTGCCGGTAGACGACGACCCCGCCGATCACCGACGGGCACGTGCCGTCGGCGCAGAACAGCGGGGTCGGGTCGATCAGTCGGACGCCGGGCGTCGTCCGCGCGGCCTGCGCCACCGGGTCGTCGAGGAGCCCTGCGGCCTCGCTGAAGTCGCACGCGTCGCCGTCGCCGGACTGTTCCACGCAGCTCGGCACGTCCGGCACGCCGCCGATGCTCGGGTCGGGGTTGTCGCGCAGGGCGACGACGGTGGACCCGGCCTGCTGCAGTCGTTCCCACGTCGTCGCGTACGCCGCGGCTGCCCGGTCGCGGATCGCCGGGGTCAGTTCGTCGGCCTTGCGGACCATGCCGCCGGGCCACGGCGTCCGGGACATCGCCGCCACGAACACGACGTCGTACCGCTCCTGCTGCAGCGTGTCGAGCGTGTCGGCCTTCCACGTGTCGCAGGACGGCGTGATGTCCGCCCGGGTCATGGGGCACCCGGAGTGCAGGTAGGTCGTGAGGCTCCAGTGGTGCGCCTTCGCGATGAGCTGCAGTGCCGGGACGACGTTCGCCGCGTGGGAGTCCCCGACGATCGCCAGTCGCACGGTGCCGTCGGGGTCGCCGACCTCGCAGCCCTTGACCGTGGTGTCCGAGCCCTCGACTTGGCAGCCCTTCCCCGACGTGTCGGCGAAGTCGTCGGCCGCGGCCTGGACGGGGCTCGGCACGATGTCGGCCCGCTCGACCTGTGGACAGTCGGCACCGTCCTGCATGGCGGCGGCGCCGTAGCACGACGGGATCGTCAGGGTGCCGTCGGCGGCGATGGTGACGCCGACCGTGGTCGTCGCGGCGGCCTGCTCCCGCGCCGCCGAGCCGTACATGCCGGCGGCAGGCAGGGCGACCACGAGCAGACCGGCGACGGCGAGGACCAGGACGCCGCGGTGGCGCGGACGGGGAGCGCGCATCCGTTCGGTCGAGAAGGCGATCACCGGGAGCTCGATCAGGCGACGGGAGAAGTGTGCGAGCACGAGGGCGATCGCGAGCACGACGCCCTTCGCCCAGAGCGGCGTCGCCACACCGCTGGCGAGCCCGATCACGAAGGGCATCACGATGAGGAGCGGCCAGTGCCAGAGGTAGAGCGAGTACGACACGTCGCCGAGCCACTGCACGGGGCGGAGCCGGTACAGGAACCCCGGACCCCAGCGTGCCTCGGGCATCGCGCCGGCGATCACGAGCGCGGTCCCGGTGATCGGCAGGAGCGCGATCCACCCCGGGAACGGCGTCGATGCGTCGAAGGTCAGGGCCGTCACCGCGATGACCGCGAGCCCGGCCCAGCCCATCGACGCTGCGAGGACGTCCGGGATCCGGACCCGTTGCAGCCCGAGCCAGAGCAGCCCGCCCGCGGCGAACTCCCATGCGCGGGTCGTGGTGGCGAAGTAGGCCGCCGAGGACTCGCCGGTCTGCCAGATCGAGTACGCGAGCGAGAGTGCGAACAGGGCGCCGAGCGCGATCGCGATGGCCGGGGCGAGTGAGACCCCGCTGCGACGGCGGCGGCGGTAGCGGAGCCGCGCGCAGAACCAGAGCACGAGCGGCCACAGGGCGTAGAACTGCTCCTCGGTGGACAGCGACCAGAAGTGCTGCACGATGCTCGAGTCGGAGGCCAGCGCCGAGTAGTCCACGGAGTTGCTGGCGAGTGCCCAGTTCTCGACGTACAGCGCGCTCGCGATGATCTGCTCGGTGAAGTCCATCCACAGTGTCCGTGGCACGAACACCGCGGTGAGCACGACCGTCACCAGGAGGGTGGCCAGTGACGCGGGCAACAGTCGCCACGCTCGTCGCGCGTAGAACACACGGAAGCTGAACCGGCCGGCGGCGAGCGGTTTCGCGATGTGCGCCGTGATGAGGAAGCCGGAGATCACGAAGAAGACGTCGACGCCGACGTAGCCCCCGGGCAGGATGCCGGGGAACAGGTGGTAGACCACGACCGCGGCGATGGCGACGGCACGGACGGCCTGGATCTCGAGGCGCAGGTTCTTCGTGGACGCCGCGGTGCCGGGATGCCGCCTGACGCGTCCGGCCCGGTGGCGGGCGGCCGCGACGTCGTGGCGGGGCGCCGGTGGCGCGACGGTCACGGAATCCCCCCTGCTGCGCGATGCGCGACTGCTCGACGACGCGATGCGCGGCTGCGACGCGCGCTGCGAATCTACCGCGTCGTGTGGTGACGACACGAATCCCGGAGGCGCGGGGCGGGGCCGCCACGTGCCTCCAGTCCGATCATCGGCCACCGCCGCGAGCGCGCCGACGATGGACCGTTACAACGATGGAAATTCTTGGCAACGGGTTGCCGCACCGTTGCCACGGCCGAGAGGGTCGCTCCAGGAATCCAACGGAGGAGGCCCCACGAGTGACGAAGCTCGACGTCCGCGCGACGACCACAGCGCACACCGCACCACCGCCCGACCCCGGGCTCCGCCGCCGCAGCACCTGGCAGCGGATCCGGCGCGACCGGGTCCTGCTCCTCATGGGCCTGCCGGGCGTCGCGCTGCTGCTCGCCTTCCACTACCTGCCGCTCCTCGGCAACCTCATCGCGTTCCAGGAGTACCTGCCGTTCGTGCCGCTCGGCCGCAGCCCGTGGGTCGGCGTCGAGAACTTCTCGGTGATCTTCGACGGCGATCCCGAGTTCCTCCGCGCCCTCGGCAACACGCTGCTCATCACGCTCGTGCAGGTCGTCTTCGTGTTCCCGGCGCCGATCATCCTCGCGCTCATGCTCAACTCGCTGCTCTCCGAGCGGATCAAGCAGGTCGTGCAGTCGGTCCTCTACCTGCCGCACTTCCTGTCGTGGGTGATCGTCGTCGCGGTCTTCCAGCAGATCCTCGGCGGATCGGGGCTCGTCAACAACGCCATCCGAGCGGCCGGCGGCGACGCGATCGACTTCCTCGGCAACCCGAACGGCTTCATCGCCCTGCTCACCAGCCAGGTGATCTGGAAGGACACCGGGTGGGCGACGATCCTGTTCCTCGCCGTCCTCAGCTCGATCGACGCCAGCCTGTACGAGGCGGCGAAGATGGACGGCGCCTCCCGCTGGCGCCAGCTCTGGCACGTCACGTTGCCGGGCATGCGCGGGATCATCATCCTGCTGCTCATCCTCCGGCTGGGGGACTCCCTGACGGTCGGCTTCGAGCAGATCCTCCTCCAGCAGCAGGCCGTCGGCCGGGCCGCGAGCGAGGTCCTCGACACCTACGTCTACAACAACGGCGTGCTCGGCGGGCAGTGGGGCGTCGCCGCCGCGGTCGGCCTCGTCAAGGGCGTCGTCGGCGTCCTGCTCGTCCTCGGCGCCAACAAGCTCGCGCACGTCTTCGGCGAAGCGGGCGTCTACCAGAAGGAGTCGAAGTGACCGCCACGCACACCGTCACCGTCCCCGGGCCACGGAAGCGCAAGCGCGGGGGACCGGACGCCCCGCCGCTGCCCGGACGGCTCCTGACCGGCTTCGTCCTGCTCGTGATCTGCCTCGTCGTGATCCTGCCGTTCGTCGGCATCGTGTCGACCAGCCTCGCTCCGGTCGCCCAGGTGAACGACGCCGGCGGGTTCGTGATGTGGCCGAAGGGGGTCGACCTCGGCGCGTACGAGAGCATCTTCGCCGGCGGTGTCGTCACCCGCGCCATGCTCGTCAGCATCGGCATCACCGTCGTCGGGACGCTCATCAGCCTGTTCGTGAGCGCCATGCTCGCCTACGCCCTGAGCCGACCGGGGTCCTACGGTTCCGGGTTCGTGCTGAGCCTGGTGCTCGTCAGCCTGCTGTTCGCGCCGGGACTCATCCCGAACTACCTCGTCGTCAAGCAGTTCGGTCTGCTCGACTCGTACTGGGCGCTGATCCTGCCGACGGCGCTCAGCGCGTTCAACGTCATCGTCATGCGGTCGTTCTTCATGGCGATCCCGAAGGAGCTCCTCGAGTCGGCGCGCATCGACGGTGCCGGTGACTTCGCCGTGTTCTGGCGCATCGTGCTCCCGCTGTCGAAGGCCGTGCTCGCCGTCATCGGCCTGTTCTACGCCGTCGGCTACTGGAACGCGTTCTTCAACGCCCTGCTCTACATCAACGACACCGCGAAGTGGCCCCTGCAGCTCGTGCTCCGGACCTACGTCATCAACAACGCGCAGCTCGGCGGCGCCGACCTCGGCACGTCCTCCGACGCGCTGCCCCCGCAGGCGTCGATCCAGATGGCGATCCTCGTCGTCTCGATCGTGCCGATCCTCATCGTCTACCCGTTCCTGCAGCGGCACTTCGCCAAGGGTGTCCTGACCGGCGCGGTGAAGGGCTGACCATGACCTCCTCGTTCAGTCGCCGCACGCTCATCGCGGGCGGGATCGGCATCGCGGCCACCGGTCTGTTGGCCAGCTGCTCCACCGTGACCCGCTCGACCGACGTCAAGGCGATCAACAAGTCCGTGCAGCTGCCGGACTACGTGCCCTGGACCGGCGGACCGGAACCGGTGCTGCCGAAGACCAGTCCGCTCATGCCCAGCGCCTTCCGGACGATCCCGGCGACCCTCGTGCCGACGAAGGGCAAGCCCGGCGACGGGTCGACGGTGCACGGCAGCGTCCCCACGAACTCGCCCGTCCCGCCGTCGAAGGGCAGCAACCCGTACTGGCAGGGACTCGACGAGCGGATGGGGATCGACCTCGACCTGACGATCACCCCGAACGCGGACTTCGGGAACAAGTTCGCCACCCAGGTCGCCGGCGACACCCTCGGCGACGTCTTCACCATCAACCAGGCGTTCTCGTACCTACCGCAGTTCCTCGAGGCGAAGGCCGCCGACCTCAGCCCGTACCTGTCCGGCAGCGGCGTCCGCGACTACCCGTACCTGGCGAACCTCCCGACGGCGTCGTGGCGCGGGACGGTGTTCTCGGGCGGCATCTACGGCGTCCCGGTGCCCCGGGGACCGCTGACCTCGCAGGCGTTGCACCGTCGCCAGGACCGCTTCGAACGGCTCGGCGTCGACCCGTCGTTCTCGAGCGTCGACGAGTTCGTCCGCCTCTGCAAGCAGGTCTCCGACCCGCACGCGAACCGCTGGGCCCTCGCCTCGGTGCCGACGAACGTCATCGCGCCGATGCTCGGCCTGCCGAACCAGTGGCAGCAGCAGGGCGGTCGCCTCACCCACATGTACGAGCTCGAGGAGTACCAGGAGCTCCTCGACGTCTCGCGCCGGCTCATCGCCGAGGACCTCGTCCACCCGGACAGCATCACCGCCTACAACGGCAAGGTCTGGTTCGTGCAGGGTTCCGCGCTCATGCTGTCCGACACGTACAGCGCGATCCCGGGGCTCCTGCAGCAGGCGACGCCCGGCTCCGGTTTCGAGCTGACGATCGCCCCGTTCGTCGGCCCGTCGGGGGCGACCGCGAAGCCCTGGCTGGGCGACCCGAACAACACGATCGCATCGGTCGCCGCGGGCTCGGAGTCCCGCGTGCGGATGCTCCTCGAGGTCCTCAACTGGTGCGCGTCGCCCTTCGGCACCGAGGCCTGGACCTACCGCAAGTTCGGCATCGAGGGCCGCGACTTCGAGTACAGCGACGGAGCCCCGGTGCTCACGAAGACCGGCAACAGCGAGACGGGGCTGGGGGAGTTCCCGCTGCAGTACTTCACGGAGTGCCCGCTCCCGCTGTACTACGCCGGCAACCCGACGATGACGGACACCGTGTACGAGTCGCTCGCCTCGTGGCTCGACAGCGGTCTGCCGAACCCCGTCTACGGCCTGTACTCGCCGACGAACTCGACGAAGGGACCGGCGATCGGCACGTTCGCGACGAACGCGATCAACGACGTGCTGCTCGGGCGGGCGAAGGTGTCGTCCTGGAGGGCGACGGTGCGCGACTGGCGCCGCCGGGGCGGCGACGCCGTCCGGCACGAGTACGAGCAGGCGCTGGAGGCGCGCGCCTCCTGACCGCGAGGTGCGCGCGCCGTCCCGCGCGCGAGACGCCGCCCGCCCCGCGAGACGCCGCCGGATCCGGCGGCGTCTCGACGCCGTCGCCGTGTCTCGTGTCCGACACGGCGTCTCACCGGACGCGACGCCCATCGGACTGGAGGCACGGTGCGGGCCCGCCCCGCGCCTCCAGTCCGTCAGACGGGACCGGCCACCCCCACGAGGTTCCCGGCGGGATCACGGAAGTGGCCGACGACCACGCCACCGCCCTCGTTCCGCTGCGGCGGGAGGACGACGCTGCCGCCGAGCTCCTCGACCTGCTGCAGGGCAGCCGCGACGTCGTCGACGCCGATGTAGAACACGGCGTGCGCCGCGAAGCCGGGGCCGCCGCCGATCCCACCGGCGACCGGGCCGGCGTCGGGGACCGGGTCGATGAACGAGTACGCGGTCGGCACCGAGATCGCGTCGGCGACGGGAGCACCGGCCGGGGCGTCCCACCCGAACAGTGCGGCGTAGAAGACGCGGAGGCGCTCCGGCTCCGGGCCGATGAGCTCGACGTGCACGACGGCGTTGACCATGCGGCCGTTGTACTCCGTGCGGTCCTGTCGACGTGCGGGGCGGCTGCCCGACGATGCCCCCGAACGTGGGCTCGGAGCGCTGCAACGAGCCCGTTACGGTGACATGAGTACCCATCAGTCCGCCGTCCTCGCACGGCCCGGAGCGCCCGTAGCGGCGACGGACGGAACGACCCGCATGTCAGGCCTCCCGAGCCTCCCCTCCACCTTGCCCTCGCGCCGCCGCGCGCTCGGGCTCGCCGCCGTCGGCGCCTTCACCGCCGTCGCCACCGCCGTCACGAGCGCACGATCCGCCTCGGCTGCCGACACGACCACGATGTCGGTGACCCCGAGGAGCAGCACGGCGGCGGTCAACGCGTGGTTGGCGGCAGGCGGCGTCCGGGTGCTCCGCGGCACCATCGTCCTGACGGCACCGCTCGTCATCCCGGCGGGCACCCACCTCGACGCCACCTCCGCGAGCGTCACCGGCCCCGCCTCGGACAACGTCCTGCGGAACCAGGCAGCCGTGCCGACGGCGACGACGACCGCCGCCGTGAAGGCGGGGTCCGCGGTGGTCGTCACGAAGGCAGCGGTCTTCAGCGCGGCGTCGGTCGGCCGAGCGGTCCAGGTCCTCGGCGTCGGACCACGGGCTGCCCGTGCCGGCGCCCCCGGCTCGATGTACGGACGGATCGTGTCCGTGCAGTCGCCGACCAGGGCCACGCTGAACGTGCCGGCGACCTCGTCGGCGACGGCCGCGACGGCCTACCTCTTCCCGCCGGACGACTCCGACATCACGATCACCGGCGGCACGTGGACGAACCGGAACGCGAACGGGCTGTCCCAGACGACTCAGTCGCACGGCCTGCTCCTCCGCCGGGCCTCCGGGGTGACCCTGTCCGACCTCACCGTGCACTCGACGGGGAGCGCGCAGACGGGTGGTCAGTACGCCGTGTCCTTCGGCGACGTCCGCAACGTCACGGTCGAGGACATCGCCTTCGTCGACACCGCGTCGGACGGTGTGCACTTCCAGGGGCCGTCATCGTCGATCGCGGTGCGTCGGATCACCGGGGTGCGGACGGGTGACGACCTCGTCGCGTTCACGACGGTCGACGGACAGTCGCACGACGGTTCCCGGCTGGGCGACTGCGAAGGGGACATCACCGACGTCACCGTCGAGGACGTCTACGGACAGTCGTGCCTCTGCCTGCTCAAGGTGACCTCCGGCACCGGAGCCGCAGGGGCCCAGCGGCACATCCGTCGCTTCACGGCCTCCGGGCTCGCCGGTTCCGTCACGGGCCGGTCGCCGGTGCAGATCGTCGACTACGCCGGCCCGACCTGGTTCGAGGGCACGATCTCCGACGTCACCGCCGTGGGCAACGGGGGACCGTCGGTGAACCTCGCCGTCGGGACCCTCGGCAACCTCGTCGTGCAGGACGTCACGTGGCCGGCGAGCGCCCCGGCCCCGACGGGCGGCATCGTGCGTGTCTCCGCGACCTCGGCCTCCTCCGTGACGGTGCGTCGACTCACGAACCGATCGATCCGGACCGGGAACGGCATCGGGGTCGCCCTCGCCGTCGCGTCGATCGGGACGGCGTCCATCGGGAACGTCTCGTGCCCCGTCCTCGCCCCGAAGTTCGACTCGGTGCGCCTCGTGCGTGCCGCCGCGAAGATCGGCACCCTCGCGATCAGTGACGACTCGTCGGCCGCGCGCGACGGCAACGTGTTCGCGATCGACGCAGCCGCGAAGGGGTACCGGATCGCGAAGGCGTCGTTCGCCCGGGTCTCCCGCGCCTCGGGCTCGCTCTGGGTCGCCGACGCCGATGCCACCACCAGCACGGCGATCACCGTCTCCGGCTACCAGGGCGGCCGCGCGATCGCGCTGCTCCGCGCTCCCGCGCAGATGACGATCCGGGACACGACACAGCCCGGCGCGTCGGGGGCCGGCGTCCGCCTGAACTCCGCCGCCGCGTCGCCGGTGCGGGTCGTTCTCGACTCCACGACCAAGCGCGCCGGGGCGCTGCTGTCCCGGACGGCTTCGCAGCGGGTCTCCGCGGTGTCGCCGTTCGTGACCGTGGACGCGGCGCTGCTCACACCGTCGAACGGCGACGTCGTGCTGAACTCCGGCAAGAAGTACACCGTGGGACAGATCAAGTGGGACGCAGCGGCGAAGCGGTGGCGGACGACCACGGTGAAGGCGCCGGCACCCACCCCGAAGCCGTCGACCCCGACCCCGAAGCCGTCGACCCCGGCCCCGACCCCATCGGCGTCCGCGACTCCGACGCCGACCGCGACGACGGCGCCGAGCACGACGGCGACAGCGACGCCGGCACCGAGTACGCCGCCGTCCGCGACGCCCAGCGCGGAGACGTCCTCGACCCCGTCCGCGTCGCCGTCGTCCTCGCCTTCGACCTCGCTGGAGCCGGTCGCGGGGTGATCGCGGCGGGACCGGTCCTTCCGTTCGCCCGGTGACCGTCCCGGTTCGCAGGACCCGGCCCTCGTGAACCAGGACGGTCAACCGCTGTGCAGAACGCGGCCCTCCGGCAGCCGGACCATCCGGATCTCGCGCACGCCGTCCTCGACCTGCTCGACACCGTCCGCGACGAACCCGCGCTTCCGGTAGAACGCCTGCGCCCGCGGGTTCGGGTCCGCCACCCACAGCACCGCGGGCTCCGTCGGCTCGATCACCGCGTCGAGCAGCGCGCTGCCCGCTCCGGAACCGTGGTGCCCGTCGAGCAGGTACAGGACGTACAGGTGTCGCACCCCGGGGTCGGCGTCCGCGACCGGTCCGGACATCGCGATCCCGACCACCTCGCCGTCGTGCTCCGCCACCGCGACCCGGTTCGTCGCGAAGCGCTCGTCCGTCAGTGCCGTCGTCCAGAACCCTTCGCGGCGGGCCACGAACCCCGGGTCTTCCAGCACCGCGTCCGGCATCAGCCCGCGGTACGTCGACCGCCACGAGGCGACGTGCACCCGCGCCATCGCCGCCGCGTCGCTCGGGACGGCTGTTCGGACGGAGGGACCCGTGCTCATCCCCGGACCCATCCCGCGTCGGCGAACACCGTCTGGAGCTCCTCGACGAGCCGCGACCCGTGGAACCCGTCGGCGACCGCGTGGTTCACCTGCACGACGAGGGGCATGATCGTGCGCCCCTCGACGAACCGGTACCTGCCGATCGTGACGATCGGCAGGAGGTGGTCCCAACCGTCCCGCACGTGCAACGCGAACCCGGTGAACGACGTCCCCGGCAGCGTCGAGATGTCGAACACGTTCCTCGGGCGGTCCTCCTGCGGGAACATCCGGTGGTCGTCCCGGTACCGCTCGATCGTCGCGACGGCGGCCGCGTGGAACCGGGCGGGGTCCTCGTCGTACGGGACGACCAGGACGGAGAACGTCTCGGTGTCGGGGTGGAACACCGTGAACATCGGGTGCACCACGTCCCAGACCGCGGGTGACCCGTCGTCGAGCAGCTGCATCCGGAACTCGGTGTGCCGGTTCACCACGGACGCGATCGCCCAGATCTGCGACGCGTAGGTCCGCCGGTCCGTCGCGCGCACGGCCTCGGCGAAGTCGGTGACGTCGAGTTCGACGGTCATCTCCCACGTGCACGGCACCCGGTCGCGGTAGTGCTCGAAGTGTTCACGGCGTGGCCAGCGGTCCAGGTCGACGGGTCGGAGCTCGGTCATGGCACCAGCTTCGTCCCGAGCGCCCGGTCGAGTGCGCCGCGATCGCCGTGCACCGTGAGGTCGACCGTGTCGATCGTCCGACGTCCCCACAGGACGAGCAGCACGTCCGCAGCACGCCCCGTGACGCGGACGGCGGGCTCGCCGCCGCCGAGCACGGCTTCGCCGGGTGCGTCGGTGAACGCGAAGGCGACCGGTTCCGTCAGCGGTTCGATGCGGCCGAGCCGTACCTGTCGCGGGTACAGGTCGTCCACCACCTCTCGGCCGCCGTCGGTCGCCAGCTCTGCCTGGAGGCGCGGGTCGCCTCCCAGCGCCTGCTGCGCGTCCCACAGGTGGATCGCCGTCTCGTGCGCCTGCCGCCGCGCCCAGGTCGCGGCCGTGTCGGGCGGGTAGATCGCAGTGCAGGCGGTCTCCGCGGTTCGTGTGCGGAGTGCACCGATCAACTCGTCGGCGCCGGCACGGAAGCGGTCCGCGAGGTCGGCATCGGCATGCGGTTCCGGCTCGTCGCCGATCAGCTGTCCGAGCGCCCAGCGGTGCACGTCCGTCAGGTGCTCGCCGAGGTCCGCGACGCTCCAGCCCGGGCACGACGGCACGGGAGCCGTGCGGTCCCCGGTCCGGAGCACAGCGTCGAACTGGTGCGCCGCGCCCGCGAGTGCGGTGAGGTGTCCGTCGTACGTCGACATGTCCTCAGCATGGTGGCGGCGCGCTCCCTAGGCTGGACGGCATGCCGACGCTCGAACGGGTTCCCGCCCTGACCGCCCCCGAACTGCTGGCTCCTCCCGTGGCGTCCGCGGTGACCGAGTTGCCCACGGAGCTGGCCGACCGGATCGAGGCCGCACCGATCGACCCGGAGCTGGCCGACACCGCGGCGTTCTCGGAGGCCTACGGCTTCCCGCTCGACGGTGGTGCGAACTGCATCGTCGTCGCGGGCAAGCGCGGCGAGGACGTCCGGTTCGCCGCGTGCGTGGTGCTCGCGTCCACCAAGCTCGACGTCAACCGCACGGTGAAGAAGCTCCTCGACGTCCGGAAGGCCAGCTTCGCGCCGATGGACCAGGCCGTGGACCTCACCGGCATGGAGTACGGCGGGATCACCCCGATCGGCCTGCCGACCGCGTGGCCGGTGTACGTCGACTCGCGCGTGCTGGACGCCCCCGATGCCGTCATCGGCGCGGGCCGCCGTGCGGCGAAGCTGTTCCTGCCCGGTTCGGTGCTGGGCGCGCTGCCGCACGTGCAGGTCGTCGAGGGCCTCGCCCTCCCGGCCGCATGAGCGAGTACGACCGCACCACCGGTGTCGGGTCCGGCATCGCGATCGCGGTCCTGCTCCCCGGGACACTGCTGGTGTGCTGGCTGGTCCAGCTCATCGTGTACATCCGCGCAGAGGTCGGGCAGGGCGACG
Organism: Curtobacterium sp. 314Chir4.1; assembly: GCF_900215175.1. NCBI lineage: Bacteria > Bacillati > Actinomycetota > Actinomycetes > Micrococcales > Microbacteriaceae > Curtobacterium > Curtobacterium sp. 314Chir4.1. The sequence goes on along the minus strand of NZ_OCMI01000002.1, from coordinate 676,549 downwards.
ACCGGCTCAGTGACGGCGCGGTGCTCGGCTGGTACCTCGGCGCCGCCGCCCTGCCCGTCCTCGTCTCCGCGCTCACCGTCATCGTGCAGCTCGCCATCCGTCGCTACGACGAGCACTACTCCATCGTGGGGACGATCGCCGCGCTCGTGGTGCTCGCGATCGCCGTCCTGACGAACGGCACGCTCATCGGATCGCACCTCGTGTCGACCGCTCGATCCGCGTACGAGCAGGCGCAGCCCCCGACGGCGGCGGAGACCCACTTCGCCGGCGGTGACGCCCGCGCGGGCCTGCGGGAGATCGGCGACCACACCGTCGAACTCCTGGGCGGCGATCCCTCGGTCAGCAACGCGGCCGACGGCTCGACGGACCACATCGAGACCAGGCGGTGCTCGCTGCGCAACGGGAGCCGCGGGACGGAGTACGTCTACTCGTACCCGGATCTCTCGCCGACACCGACGCCGACGCCGTCAGCGAAGTTGGCACCCGCGGACATCGGGCTGGTGCGGGACGAAGTAGATGCAGGGCATCACCGCGTGCGGGTTACCTGATGTCCGGATGTCCTATACCGCAGATCGAAACCCGCGTCCGCTGGCTCAGTTCCGACTCGTGCGCACGCGTCAGCCCGCCGGTACAGCTCGTCAGCTTCGTCCTCAAGAGTTGCCTTATCCTCAGTTCATGCAGAGTGGGAACGCCAGCGGATTTTGGTCCTACGTGCACGCCGACGACGATGCGTCTCACGGTCGCATCGCTCAGCTAGCACGGGACATCGTCGCCGAGTACGAGATGCAGACGGCAGAAGCCATCGACCTCTTCCTGGATCGTGACGACCTCAGTTGGGGTCAGGCCTGGAAAGACGTCATCAATCAGGCGCTTGCATCAGTGGCGTTCTTCGTCCCTGTGATCACTCCTAGATTCTTCAAGAGCGTTGAGTGTCGGCGTGAGATGACGCAATTTACCGACGAAGCGACAGCTCTCGGGGTGAGACAGCTTGTGATGCCCATCTTGTGGGTGGACGTACCGGCTCTCCGAATGCCAAAGGAACGCGATGACCTGATGGACGCGATCGTAGACATCCAGTGGGTGGACTGGACGCAGCTACGTCACGCCGCGCGTAATTCATCTGAATACACGCTCGCCGTCGAGAAACTAGCTAAGCAGCTCGTCGAGGCAAACGCCATCGTCGACCAGGTCGACTTGGCTACGCAAGCTGCGAATCTCGGCGAGCCCGACGCCGAGGAGGATGAATCAGGCGTTCTGGAGCGCCTGGCCGAGATGGAACTGGCCATGCCGGAGTGGACGACGACGGTCGAGGCGATGTCGGCGGACATCCGAGCACTGGGGCATGTCGCAGAGGAGGGCACGGCCGAGATCAAAGCTGGCGGCGCACAGACACAGTCCTTCGCTGGGAGGCTGACGCTCCTTCGAAAGATCGCGGCGCGGCTGCAGGGTCCTGCTGACGACCTTCAGGCTCATGGCGAGCAGTTCATCAGTCGGCTGGCTGCCGTTGACCGCGGCGTACAGGTCTTGATCGCTGGAGCACGAGACGAAGTCGCGGGAGACCCCAGTGCCCGTGCAGCATTCGACCTCTACTTCGACAGTCTGCGGAACTTGGACGACGAGGCCCAGGTGACCGTGATCAATACAGAGGGACTTCTTCAATCCGTCGTTCCTCTGCAGAAGCTGTCTCGGGACATGAAGAAACCAACGCAGTCAATCAGCAATGGGCTCGTCCGCCTCCGTGAAGGCGTAGACGTCATTCACGGGTGGGTAGAACAGATCGACGGTTTGGGCTGGGAAAATCTGCCGATCGACGAGTAGGGGCGGCATCAGAATTAAACCGAGCATCGTGCCCTGCTTACTCTCGATCGCCGCGATCTGGTGGGAGGCAGATCACGCCGTCGAGGTCGAACAGGACCGCACGGATCACCGTCACCGGCGAATCAGTCGTTCGGTCGGATGAGGCAGAACGGGTGCCCGGCGGGGTCGAGGTAGACCCGGAAGGTGTCCGTCCCCGAACCGGTCGCCGTCGCACCGATCGCCAGGACAGCGGTCTCGCCGGCGTCGAGGTCGTCGACCTTGACGTCGAGGTGGCTCTGCTGCGGGACGTCCTGCCCCGGCCACTCGGGCTTGCGGTACTCCGCCACCTGCTGGAAGGCGAGGATCGGCCGGAGATCCGTGAACGGTAGGGCGATCTCGGCCCAGTCCTCGTCGAACGCGACGATCTCGCCGCCGAGCAGTTCGACGTAGAACCGTGCGAGTGCGCGCGGGTCGGGGCAGTCCAGGACGACGACGTCGAGTGTTCCGATCATGGACGACACCGTAGACCGATCACCGAGCGGCGGACAGGGCCTTCGTGATCCGCTGCAACGACACCGTCTCGGCCGTCCCGAGCTCCTGCGCGAACAGGCTGAGGCGGAACTCCTCGAGCATCCACCGGGCGTGCACGAGCTCCGGGTGCGCGCCGACGGCGGGTGGGAACTCCCCACCGGCATCGACGTACCGGTCGGTGGCGACGGTGACCTCGCGCATCCAGGTCGCGTCGCGTCCCGGGTTCTGCAGGAGCTTCTGCACGCGCGCGTCCACACCCTGCAGGTAGACCCGGATGCGCCGGAGTCGGTCGAGGCCCGCCACCGAGACGAACCCGGGGAACACCAGTCGTTCCATCTGCTGTCGCATGTCGGTCAGCGCGGGCAGCAGCGACATCGAGTTCGCCTGCTTGAGGGACCGTTCCGCCGCCCGCTGTGCGGCGAGGACCGCGGCGACCTCGGACACGGCCGTGAACATCGTGTCGACGACCGACGCGGACACGGCGTCGCGGACGGCCTCGAACGCCGACTTCGTGAACACGAGCCCGTCGGGGTGCGCGCGGCGGATCCCGGCGTCGACGACCGCGGCGAGCACGTCGTCGAACAGTGCCGCCGTCGACGGATACGGGCTGGCGGCGAGTGCGAGCTTCTCCTGCGCCGTGAGGTGCGACTGGATGTACGACACGGGGGACGGCACGGCGTGCATGACGAGCCGACGGACGCCCGCGGGCATCCGGACGGCGCGGTCGGAGGGGGTCGCGAGCAACTGGACGCCGACGGTCGCCTTCGGCCCGGTTCCTTCCTCGACGAGCGCCGGGTAGGCGCGGATGACGCCGCCTGCCTGCTTGGTGTCGAGCGTCTCCGGCAGGTCCGTGTCGGGCCAGGCGATCAGGCCGGACCGTTCCACCTGCTGACCGCCACCGGCGGACGCGACGCGAGCCGCGCCTCCAGGCCGGCCTGCAGCCCGCACCGTGGCGGAGGCGACGCTCTGCTGGGTCCGGTCCTTGAGCTTCGTCTGCAGGGCAGACAGGTCCTTTCCGGCCTCGACCCGGCGACCCCGTTCGTCGACGACCGCCCACGTGGGCAGCAGGTGCGACGGGACGCGGGTGAGGTCGAAGTCGGACTCGGTGACGGGCACGTAGGTCATCCGCTGGATCGCCTTCGCGAGCGTCGCGCGGAACGACTCGGTGGGCTCGGTCGGGGCGTCGTCGGGGAGCTCGGCGACGATCTTCTCGGCCCAGTCCGCCGCGGGCACGACGTTCTTGCGGATCTGCTTCGGCAGCGACTTGATCAGTGCGGTGACGAGCTCCTTCCGGAGGCCGCGCACCTGCCAGTCGAAGCCCTCCTCGCGCATGCGGGGGAGCAGCGCGAGCGGGACCTGCACGCTCACGCCGTCGTCCTGCGCGCCCGGCTCGAAGCGGTACTTGATGGCGAGACGCTGGTCGCCGCTCCGCCACTGGGTCGGGTACTCGGCGTCGTCCTCTGCCGCTTCGGCGGCGTCCTCGTCGAGGAGGTCCGATCGCCGCATCGTGAGCAGCTCCGGCTGGTCGCGTCGCGTCTGCCGCCACCAGCCCTCGAAGTCCCGGGTGGTCGCGACGTCGGCGGGGATGCGGGCGTCGTAGAACTCGTACACGCGCTCGTCGTCGAACAGGATGTCGCGGCGACGAGTGCGCTCCTCGAGCTGTTCGAGCTGGCGACGGAGCTGCCGGTTCGACCGGTCGAAGGCCTGCTGGGAGTCCCACTCGCCCTCCACCAGGGCGTGCCGGATGAAGAGCTCGCGGGAGTGCTCCGGGTCGATGCGCGTGTACTGCACACGGCGGCGCTGCACGATCGGGACGCCGAACAGGGTGACCCGCTCGTAGGCGACGGCCGCACCCTGCTTCTTCTCCCAGTGCGGTTCGCCGTGGGTGCGCTTGAGGAGGTCCCCGGCGAGCGGCTCGACCCAGGCGGGGTCGATCCGACCGACGGTCCGGGCGAACAGCCGGCTCGTCTCGACGAGCTCGGCGGCCATCACGGCGTCCGGCTGCTTCTTCGCGAGGACACTGCCGGGGAAGACGACGAAGCGGGTGTTCCGCGACCCGAGGTAGTCGCGCTTCTCCTTGTCGCGGAGGCCGATCTGGCTGAGGAGTCCCGCGAGCAGTGACCGGTGCACGGCATCGCCGTCGTCGGAGCGGGACTGCCCGACCCGGACGTCGACCTGCTTCGCGGCGCGGGAGAGCTGTCGGTAGAGGTCCTGCCACTCCCGGATGCGGAGGTAGTTGAGGAACTCGGCCTTGCACAGCCGGCGGAACGCGCTCGACGACAGCTCGTCCTGCTTGTCCTCGATGTGGTTCCAGAGGTTGAGCAGCGTCAGGAAGTCGCTCGTGGGGTCGGCGAACCGGGCGTGCAGTTGATCGGCGTGCGCCCGCTTCTCGAGGGGGCGCTCCCGCGGGTCCTGGATGCTCAGGGCGCTGACGACGGCGATGACCTCGCGACCGACGCCCTGCCGTCCGGCCTCGAGCACCATCCGGCCGAGCCTCGGGTCGATCGGCAGCCGGGTGAGCTGCTTGCCGGTCTTCGTGATCCGGCCGTCGGTGTCCACCGCGCGGAGCTCGCGGAGCAGGTCGAGGCCGTCCTTCACGCCCCGGGAGTCCGGCGGCTGCAGGAACGGGAACGCCTCGATGTCGCCGAAGCCGAGCGAGATCATCTGCAGGATCACCGCTGCGAGGTTCGTGCGGAGGATCTCCGGATCCGTGAACTCGGGACGCCGGTCGAAGTCGTCCTCGGAGTAGAGCCGGATCGCGATGCCGGCACTCGTGCGGCCCGCGCGACCGGAGCGCTGGTTGGCGGACGCCTGCGAGACCGCTTCGATCGGCAGGCGCTGCACCTTGGCCCGCGGCGAGTACCGGGAGATGCGGGCGGTCCCGACGTCGATGACGTACTTGATGCCGGGGACGGTCAGCGACGTCTCTGCGACGTTGGTGGCGAGCACCACGCGGCGACGGATGCCGGGGGTGTGTCGGCGCTCGAACACGCGGTGCTGGTCGGCGGCGGACAGGCGCCCGTACAGGGGGAGGACCTCGGTGCCCGGGTACCGCTTGCCCTCGATGGCGTCCTGCGCGTCACGGATCTCGTTCTCGCCGGACAGGAACACTAGGACGTCGCCCGGGTCCTCCCGCGCGAGCTCGTCGAGCGCGTCGGTGATGCCCTGCATGGTGTCGCGGTCGTCAGCGGCGTTGCCGCCGCTGTCGTCCGTCCGCGGGTCGTCGTCGTCCTCGTCGTCCTTCTCGGACGCTTCCGTCACCAGCGGCCGGTACCGGATCTCCACCGGGTAGGTGCGGCCGGAGACCTCGATGATCGGGGCGTCCCCGAAGTGCTTCGAGAACGACTCCGGGTCGATCGTCGCACTCGTGATGATGAGCTTGAGGTCGGGGCGCCGGACGAGCAGCCGCTTGAGGTACCCGAGCAGGAAGTCGATCGTCAGGGAGCGCTCGTGCGCCTCGTCGATGATGATCGTGTCGTACCGCTGCAGGTCGCGGTCGAAGTGGATCTCGTTGAGCAGGATGCCGTCGGTCATCACCTTGATGCGGGTGTCCGAGCTCACCCGGTCGGTGAAGCGCACCTGGTAGCCGACGAGCCCGCCGAGTTCGCCGCCGAGTTCCTCGGACACGCGTTCGGCGATGGTCCGTGCGGCGATGCGCCGGGGCTGGGTGTGGCCGATGTGCTCGCGCCCGAGTTCGAGGCAGATCTTCGGCAGCTGCGTCGTCTTGCCGGACCCGGTGGCGCCGGCGACGATGACGACCTGGTTGTCCCGGATGGCGGCCGCGATGTCGTCCCGCCGCTGCGACACCGGCAGTTCGGGCGGGTACGTGATGACGGGCGTGGTCGACATGAGCATTCCAGCTTACAGCGGCCGGCGGCGCCGGTCAGGCCAGTTGCGTGCGGAGTTCGTCGCCGGTCCGCGCGGGGAGCGCGCACACCCGGTCGTGGCAGACGTACCCAGCGGGGTCGAGGGTGTCCCGGCCCTCGAACAGTTCGAACCCGGCGTCCGTCCAGGCCACCGCCTGGTCGGGCGTCACGAGCGCGAGCACCGTCCCCGGTCGACGAGCGTCGCGCGCCGTCGTCCGGAGCGGGTCGGTGGGATCGGACGCCACGACGACGACCTCTCGCGACGGCCGCTGCAGCGCGAGCGCGACACCGAGGGCGTCGGCGTGCCCGAGCGGTTGCTCGGTGCCGGTGACCGCCCGGTCGGCGACGAGCCGTGCGGCGGCCGCCCGGTACGTCGCGTCGCCCGTGAGCGCGGCGAGGACCGCCGACGCAGCGGCGAGCGCCACCGTCCCCGAGCGCATCGCCGTCTGCGGCTGCTCGCCCGTGGCCGTGCCGGCCGCCGCCAGCACGGGGTCGACCTCGAAGCGTCCGGCCAGTCCGTCGTCGACGAGCCCACGCGCGGTCACGGCGTACGACACCTCGCCCGTCACGAGCGCGAGTTCGAGCAGCCCCTCGGCGAGGAGTCCGACGTCCTCGATGGTCGGCGGTGCGCTCGACATACCGCGCGGGGTGCTCGAACGGACGCTGACGTGGCCGTTCTCGACGTGGGTCGCGAGCAGTGCGTCAGCCGCCCCGCGGGCGAGCGCGATCATCTCGTCGTCCGCGTGCCGTGCGCCCGCGACCGCGAGCCCGCGGATCGCCAGTCCGTTCCACCCCGTGAGCACCTGGTCGTCGAGCGGCGGCGGGTCGAGTCGTCCGCGCTCGTCGAGCGGCAGTCGGTACCACTCGCCCTCGACGCGCTGGCCGTCGATCGTCGACTCGCTGTCCTGCGCGGCGACGAACGCGCCGTCTGGCCGGCGGAGGGTGTCCCGCAGGAAGTCCGCGATGCCCCGCGCCTGGTCGACGCCGGCGACGGCGAGCAGGCCAGCGTTGTCGTAGAGCATCCGCTCGTAGTGCGGCACGCTCCAGTCCCGCTTGGTCGCGTACCGGAAGACGCCGCCGTCGACGTCGGTCAGCTCGGTGCTCCGGATCGCGTGCAGGGACCGGTCGAGCAGGGCGCCCGCCTGGTCGTCGCCGTCGGCGGCGGCGTCGGACAGGAACTCGAGCAGGGGTGCGCTCGGGAACTTCGGTGCGCCGCCGAAACCCCCGTAGGTGGTGTCCTCTGCCTGCGTGAGCAGGCCGGTGACGGCCCGGATGCTGTCGACTGCCGGGAGGCGCGGCTCGGCCCCGCCACCGGCGGCACCCGAGCGGGCGGTCGCGTCCGCCTCGGCCCCCTGCCGGATCGCCGTCGCGATGGCACTCGCGTTCGCGTCCACCTCGTGCCGCCGCTCCGTCCAGGCGTCGAGGACCGCCGCGAGGATCTGCCGAAACGACGGCACCTGCCCGACCGGCGTGGGCGGGAAGTACGTGCCCGCGAAGAACACGTGGCCGTCCGGTGTGAGGAACGTCGTCAGCGGCCAGCCGAGCTGCTGCGTGAAGGCGCTCGCGGCGGCCATCAGGCTGGCGTCCACGTCCGGGCGCTCCTCGCGGTCGACCTTCACGGAGACGACGCCCTGGCGGAGCAGCGCGCCGACCTCGGGGTCGGAGAAGCTCTCGCGCGCCATGACGTGGCACCAGTGGCACGTGGCGTAGCCCACCGAGACCATGACGGGCACGCCGCGCTCCCGGGCCTCCGCGAACGCCTCCGGCCCCCACTCGCGCCAGTCCACCGGGTTCGCCGCGTGCTGGCGGAGGTACGGGCTGACGGCGGCGCCGAGGCGGTTGTCGGTCATGCGTCCAGCCAACCCGTGAGCGACGCGAGCCGCACGGCGACCTCGGCCGGGGCAAGGGAGTCCGTGTCCACGCGGGTGACGGCGTCCCGGACAGCCGCGTCGAGCCTCCCGGCCGTCCGCGTGCTGTGGGCCAGCTGCGCCTCGGGGAGGTGACCACCCGACCGACGGCGGAGGCGGTCCGCCGTCGTCGCGTCCCCGGCACGGAGCAGGACCGCGGTCACGACGGGGTCGTCGCCCATCGCCGCGGCCAGGGCGTCCTGTTCGAGCACCGACACCGTGTTCGTGTAGACCAGCCGGTGGTGGCCGAGCTCGCGGTAGGCGGACCACATGGCCGCGAGGTTGCGCTCGGCGAGGTGCGCCTCGGGGAACTCGACGTGCGGCGCCGGATGGGCGAGGTCGAGCAGGTCGCCCTCGATCACGGCGTGCCGGACGTCCGCGGCGACGAGCAGGTCGTGCAGGGCCTCGGCGGCGGTCGACTTCCCCACGCCGGACCGTCCCCCGATGAAGAGGACCTCGGAGCGCGGCAGCACGTCGGCCCGGTTCAGTTCCAGGCCAGGGACAGCAGTGCGAGGGCTGCGTCCTCCGGGCCGTAGTCGAACAGGCGGTCCCAGAACGGGTCGGCTGCCCACGGGACGTCGCCGTCCGCGGGGGTCGCGTGCGCGGTCTCGACGAGCCAGTCGAGCTCCGGCCGGACCGCTGCCGCGAAGACCGGCGGCTCCCACCCGAGGGACCGGGCGGCCGTGGTGTCGAGGACGAACGGCGTGGGCGACGACCACGGGGTGGTGCCGACGAAGGCGGGGGCGTCGGCGTCGAGCAGGACCTCGTCGAACGGGTGGTCCAGGTGCCCGGCGATCGTCCGCACGATCTCGAGCACGTTCGGCGCCGTCTCGTCGGCGACGTTGAGGATGCGGCGGTCCGGGGCGTCGGCGACGAGCCGGACCAGGGAGGCGATGCCGCTCGCCGCCGTCGTGTGGTCGACGCCGCGACCGTGGTCGGCGAGCAGGATGCGCTCCCGGCCGTCCAGCGCGCGTCGGACCACGAACCACTCGCGAGGGCGGCCGATGCCCGGTCCGTACACCTTCGACGGTCGGAGCACCGTGACCGGGGCGCCGTGGTCGAGGAGCACCTGCTCGGCCGCGACCTTCGCGGCGCCGTAGCCGTCGCGGCTCGTCGGGTCGCCGTCCGCCGCGGCCACCGTGGGCTGCAGTTCGGTCACGGGGCCGCCGAACACGGGCTTCTCGGTGGCGTTCGCGTGGCGCCCCTGCTCGTCGACGTACACGGCCTTCGAGGACACGAACACGGTGGAGCCGACGTCGTCGAGGAACGGCCGGAGCTGCAGTGCGTCGTCGCGGGTCAGCCCGACGGTGTCCACGAGCAGGTCGGCACCGGGGCGGAGCAGCTCGCGGAGCACCGTGGTGTCCCGGCGGTCTCCGGGGACGAACGTCGCGCCGGCCGCCGTCAGGGCGTCGGCGGTGGGGCCGCCGTGCCGGGCGACGACGTCGACCTGCCAGTCGTCGGCCCCGCGGCCGGAGGCGTCGAGGAGATCACGCGCGACGGCCGAACCGATCCCGCCGGTACCGCCGAGGACGACCGCGCGTCTGGTGCTCATGCGTCAACGGTAGTCCGCGGTGGCGCTTCGCTCGTCGGCCCGTTGGTCAGGACGCGAGTGCCTCCGGCTCGCGCCGCCACCAGTCCAGCAGGGAGCCGTCGTAGACCCGGACCTTCTCGTGGCCCAGGACCGTCAGCGCGAGGGCGTCCACGCAGGCGGCGCTGCCCACGCCGCAGTACGTCACGATCTCCTCGGCGTCGAGCACCTCGGCGAACGCCCGCTCGAGTGCCGGTCCGCGCAGGTAGGCGTTGGTGTCCGGGTCGACGATCGTGTCCACGGCGATCGGGGTGCTGCCCGGGACGATCGGCGGGTGCTCCTCGCCGAGCGCCGACTCCGGGGCTGCGAACACCAGGGACGCGGGTTGCTCGCCCGAGACCGCTCGGAGGACGCGTGCGTGGTCGGCCCAGAGCGGACGCTCCTCGCCCGCACGGAAGGCTGCACTCGTGTCCGGCGCAGCGGCCTGGACGGGGCGGAGTGCACCCACCCGGACCGGACGGCCCTCGTCGCGCCACTTCGTGAAGCCGCCGTCGAGCACCGCCACCGAGTCGAAACCGAAGGACCGGAAGATCCACCACAGGCGTGCCGACCACTCGCCGACGCTGTCGTCGTAGACCACCACGGTCGACGTGTTCGTCACGCCGAGCTCCTGCGCTGCGGCCTCGAACTGCTCGGCGCCGGGGCGGGTGAAGGGCACGTCGGCGTCGGGCGTGGAGAACGCCTCGACCAGGTCGGCGTACCGGGCTCCGGGGACGTGCCCGTGCTGCTCGTAGGCGTCCTTCGCAGTGCGCCACATCGTCGCGAGGCCGGTCCCCACCGTGTGCACGGAGGCGTCGAGCACGACGAGCTCGTCAGCACCGAGGTGGTCTGCGAGCCACTGCGTCGACACGAGCGGCGAGGTCAGGACGGGGGCCATGGCGCACACGGTAATCGAGACCCCTGACGTCTGCGAGGGAATCCGACACACTGCGCAACCGGTAGGGGTTCTGGCGAAGGAGATTCGGGTGGGGCGGTCGCGGCGGCGGGTGCGGACTCGGAACGACATCGTGGTCGTCGTACGACATCGGGCTTGTCGCAGCCAGGCGTCCGCAACGACCCGCGCGTGCACCGAACGACGAGGCCGTCGTCGTACGACATCGACGTCGTCGTTCCGAGTCCGTGCGCGCGCAGGCGGCGGCGCAACCCCGGGTCCGCACGCGACATTCGACACCACACGAGTCGATCGACGGGTGCGATGTCGAAACACGCGTGCCACCCGCCCGCGCGCCGCACCCTCCCGCCCGCGCACGCAGGACGGCCCGCCCCGGAATCCAGGGCGGGCCGTTCGGCGTGCGGTGTGTCAGTGCGCGGCGGTCGGGATGCTCCCGGTCGTCGCCGCGCTGGCGTGTGCGAGCTTGTCGAGTCGCACCGACTGGCGGTTGATGAGGAGCCCACCGGCGAGGGCGACCAGGACGAGCACGCCCGCCGAGATGCCGAACGCCACGTGGTAGCCGTCGAGGACCGCCTGCGCCTGCTGGAGCTTCGTCGGCGCCGCGGACAGCCCGGTGAGGCTGTTCTTCACGACGTCCGCGAAGATCGTCGACAGGAGCGCGGTGCCGATCGAGCCGCCGATCTGCTGCATGGTGTTGACCGTCGCCGAGGCCACGCCGGCATCCGCCCGGGCGACGCCGGTCGTCGCGGTGTTCATCGCCGACGAGAAGATCGTGCCCATACCGAGGCCGATGACGATCAGCGCCGGCAGGACGGTGCCCGCGTACGAGGTGTCGAGGCCCGTGCGGAGGAGCAGCAGCAGACCGATCGCGGCGACGAGGCCACCGGCGAAGATGAGCACCTTCGGCCCGACGCGGGGCAGCAGGCGACCGCCGATCTGCGTCGCCGAGATCATGATCGACAGCGGCATCGGCAGGAACGCGAGACCCGTCTGCAGCGAGCTGAACCCGAGGGTCTGCTCGAGGTAGTAGGTCAGGAACAGGAAGATGCCGAACATGCCGATCGCGACGAGGCCGATCGCGATGAACGAGCCACCGCGGTCACGGTCGAGGACGACGCGCAGGGGCAGCAGCGGGTGTGCGACGCGCGTCTCGATGAACACGAACGCGGCGATGAGCACCACGCCCGCGGCCAGCATGACGATCGTGAGCGGGGAGTCCCAGCCGTTGGTCTCGGCGTTCGAGAAGCCGTAGACGACACCGACGAGACCGGCCGTGATCGTGATGACGCCGGCGACGTCGATGCGCGGACGCTCGACCTTCGGCGGCTTCGCCATGAACACGAGTGCGCCGATCACGCCGAGGACGGCGAAGACGACGTTGACGTAGAGGCACCAGCGCCACGACGCGTACTCGGTGAGGACCCCACCGAGGAGCAGACCGATCGCAGCACCGGAGCCGGCGATCGACCCGAAGATGCCGAACGCGCGCCCGCGTTCCTTGGGGTCACGGAACGTCGTGGTCAGCATGCCGAGCGCGGACGGGGCGAGCAGCGCGCCGAACACACCCTGGAGCGCACGGGCGGCGACGAGCAGGCCGAAGGAGTCCGCCAGGCCGCCGAGGACCGACGCGACCGCGAAGCCGACGAGCCCGATGATGAAGGTGTTCTTGCGACCGAAGAGGTCACCGAGTCGACCGCCGAGGAGCAGGAGGGAACCGAACGCGAGCGAGTACGCGGTGACGATCCACTGGCGCTGGTCGGTGCCGAACCCGAGGTCCGCCTGGGCCGAGGGGAGGGCGATGTTCACGATGGTGGCGTCGAGCACCACCATGAGCTGGGCGAGGGCGATGACCGCCAGGGCGATCCAGCGGTGGTTGGCCTTGGCGGGCGCGGAGCCCGAAGTCGTGGGTGCGGCCCCGGTGGGGGTCGGCACGGTCTGTTCTGCCGTCACGGCAGCCTCCTTCGAGAAGGTGGGAGGGATGGCGAAGCGCGCGCCGTCGGGCACTTCAAGGAGAGGGCTGTTCACGAAGGAACCAAAACGGATGCGATGCATCCGCTTGTCACCAGTGTAGACCGAAACGGAAGGTCCGCATCCACTTATTCCCAGAAAGTTCAACTACCGTCAGGAGCGTGAGCACCACCGACCTCGAGCGTCCCCTCCGCGCGGACGCCGCACGCAACCGCGAGCTGATCCTGCAGACGGCCCGCAAGTGCTTCGCCGAACGCGGGCTCTCGGTCACGCTCAACGACATCGCGCACGAGGCCGGGGTCGGCGTCGGGACGGTCTACCGCCGGTTCGCCGACAAGGACTCCCTGATCGAGGCGCTCCTCGCCACCAAGTTCGAGGCCATGAACGAGGCCGCGGCCCGCGCGGCGGACGAGGTCGATCCGCGCGAGGCGCTCCGCGTCTACCTGATGGGCGTGTTCGAGTTCCGTGCCCGCGACCGCGCCCTGGCCGACGCCATCGTCCGGGCCGGCAAAGCCCGACCGTCGATCGTCCAGGAGCGCGATCGCCTCGAGACCCAGGTCAGCGCGATCATCGAACGGGCCGAGACGGCCGGGGTCGTCCGCGTCGGCTTCGACTACCGCGACCTCCCGATGCTGACCTCGATGGTCGGCGCCGTGGCGGACTCCACCCGCGCGCACGACCCGAACGCCTGGCGTCGCTACGCCGAGGTCCTCATCGAGGGTGTCCTGCCCGGCGGCACGGAAGCGCCGATGGTCGGCACCCCGCTCGACCGCGAGTCCATCGAACGCGCGCTGCACTCCCAGAGCTAGGGCACGAACACAGCGAACCGAGCCCTAGAGCCAGCTCGGCAGCCAGTAGTGCGACCGGATGAAGTCCCACGGCATCTGCAGCCCGGTCCACATCGGGAACCAGTACGCCGACGCCAGGACGACGACCCCGAGGTACACGCCGACCCACACCACCGCCCGGGTCCGTCGTGGGCGTGGATCGCTCCGTGACCCGAGCACGAGCCCGATCGCCGCGGCCAGCGCCATCACCATGAAGGGCTCGAAGGCGATCGTGTAGAACTGGAACACCGTCCGGTTCACGTACAGCAGCCACGGCAGGTACCCGGCCGCGACACCCATCAGGACGAGGCCGTACTCCCACTTCCGGCGCATGATCCAGAGCACGAGGAGTGCCACGGTCGCGATGACCGCCGCGTACCAGACGAACGGGTTCGCGATGCCGGTGATGGCCTCGCCGCAGCGCGTCGCCGTGCAGCCGTCCTGGCCCGCGTTCGTGCCGACGTAGTACATCGACGTCGGGCGCTGCATGACGAGCCAGAGCAGCGGGTTCGCCTGGTACGAGTGCGGCGTGTGCAGGCCGATGTTGAACCCGTAGATCTCCGACTGGTAGTGCCACCAGTTCTGCAGGCTGTCGGGCACCCACGACAGGACCCCGGTCCACCGCTGCCCACCCGATGCGATCCAGTCGCGGTCCCAGCCGCCCTTCGACACGAACCAGCCGGTCCACGACGCCAGGTAGGTCACCGCCGCGATCGGCACGGTGAGCAGGAACGACACCGGGGCCTGCTGCAACAGGGCGCTCGACGACCAGAACTCGATGCCGGCTCGGCGACGCAGGACCATGTCCGACAGCACGGAGTACACCGCGAAGAACGCCAGGAAGTACATCCCGGACCACTTCGTCGCGGTCGCGAGCCCGAGCGCCAGCCCCATCGCGAGCAGCCACGGACGCCACCAGAGCACCGGCCCCCAGAGCGTGTCCCTCCCGGCGGCCGCGCGTCGGGCGACCCACGCGTCGATTCGTCTGGCCGTCCACCGTCGGTCGAGCAGCAGCGCGCCGAACCCGAGCACCACGAAGAACGTCAGGATCCCGTCGAGCAGGCTCACGCGGGACATCACGATCGCCTGTCCGTCGACCGCGAGCAGGAAGCCGGCGAGCGTGCCGATGAGCGTCGACCGGAAGAGCGACCGCGCGATCACGGCGGTCAGGAACACCGTCGCGATGCCGAGCACGGCGACCGCGAACCGCCACCCGAACGAGTCGTCGGCACCGAACAGGAGCATGCCGAACCCGATGAGGTACTTGCCGAGCGGCGGGTGCGCGATGAACTCCGCAGCGCTCGTGAACAGCGACGTCTCACCGTCGGCGAACCGCTGGTCCGTCGTCGGCAGCGAGTCGTCGTTCGGGTTGCCCGGCCACGTGCCCTCGTACCCGAGGTGGACGATCGACCAGCCGTCCTTGACGTAGTAGGTCTCGTCGAACACCAGCGAGTGCGGGTGCCCGAGGTTCACGAGACGGAGCACGGCGGCCAGCAGCGTGACGGCGAGCGGTCCGGCCCAGCGCCACGCGCCGACCCGCCACCCGACTGAGAGGACACGCCCCCACCAGTCGTCGAGACGGGAGCCGACCGGCCCGTCGGGGACGGCGGTGCGGTCGTCGGTCAGCTCGCTGGTCATCGGCAGCATCCTACGGATCGCTCCCAAGACACACCTGCCACCACAATGGGGAGGTGATCGTCCTCGCAGCAACGCCCATCGGCAACCTCGGTGACGCCTCCCGGAGGCTGATCGAGACGCTCTCGAACGCGAGCGTGGTGGCCGCGGAGGACACCCGCACCGCGATCCACCTCATGCGTGCGCTCGGGATCGAGAACCGTCCGCGGCTCATCGCCCTGCACGAGCACAACGAACGGGCCAAGGCCGCCGAGGTGGTGGAGCTCGCCCGGGACGAGGACGTGGTGGTCCTCACCGACGCCGGCATGCCCGCGATCAGCGACCCGGGCTTCCCCCTCGTCGAGGCCGCCGCTGCCGCCGGCGTGACCGTCACCGCACTGCCCGGTCCGTCCGCCGTGCTCATGGCGCTCGCCGTCTCCGGGCTGCCGACGGACCGCTTCAGCTTCGAGGGCTTCCCGACCCGCAAGGGCGGGGAACGCCGGCGGCTGTTCTCGTCGCTCTCCGGCGAGCAGCGCACGATGGTGTTCTTCGAGTCGCCGCACCGGCTGGCGGACACGTTGGCGGACATGGCAGCGGGCTTCGGTGACGACCGTCGTGCCGTGGTGTGCCGCGAGCTCACGAAGCTGCACGAGGAGGTCCGTCGCGGACCCCTCGCCGAACTCGCGACGTGGGCGGCCGATGGCGTCCGCGGGGAGATCTGCATCGTCGTCGAGGGTTCGACCGGTGCGCTCGACGTCACGACCATCGACGACGGCGTCCGGCTCGTGCTGGAACGGGTCGCCGCCGGCTCCCGCATGAAGGAGGCCGCGGCGGCCGTCGCGGACGCGACGGGACTGTCGAAACGCGACCTCTACGAGGGCGCGCTGGCGGCGCGGTGACGCTGCTGACAGGCGGCCTGGAGGCACGTGGCGGCGCCGCCACGTGCCTCCAGGCCGGTTGTCCACAGGTTGCGCGCGGGGCGCGTCATGCGTCTCCCGCCCGCCCGTAGGATGGTGGGCATGTCCGACGGCTCCTCGTTCAGCATCACCACGCCGATCTTCTACGTGAACGACGTGCCCCACATCGGGCACGCCTACACCGAGGTCGCCGCGGACTTCATGGCGCGCTGGCACCGTCAGCGTGGCGACGACACCTGGCTCCTGACCGGCACCGACGAGCACGGACAGAAGATCCTGCGCACCGCGAGCGCGAACGAGGTCACCCCGAAGGAGTGGGCGGACCGGCTCGTGACCGAAGCCTGGAAGCCGCTCCTCGACACGGTGGACGTGGCGAACGACGACTTCATCCGCACCACCGACGAACGCCACGAGCGGGGCGTGACGGCGTTCCTCCAGAAGCTCTACGACGACGGCTACATCTACGCGGGCGAGTTCGAGGGCTTCTACTGCGTGGGCTGCGAGGAGTACAAGCAGCCGAGCGACCTGGTCCCGGGCACCGGCGCGTACGAGGGGCAGCAGGTCTGCGCGATCCACTCGATCCCGGTCGAGGTCCTCTCCGAACGCAACTACTTCTTCCGGATGTCCGACTTCGAGCAGCGCCTGCTCGACCTGTACGAGTCGAACCCGCAGTTCATCCAGCCCGAGAGCGTCCGCAACGAGATCATCTCGTTCGTGAAGCAGGGGCTGCGTGACCTGTCGATCTCCCGCTCGAGCTTCGACTGGGGCATCACGATCCCGTGGGACAGCGACCACGTCCTGTACGTCTGGTTCGACGCCCTGCTCAACTACGTCACCGCGCTCGGTTACGGCAGCGACGACGACGAGGCGTTCCAGCGGCTCTGGCCGAGCGTGCACATCGTCGGCAAGGACATCGCCCGGTTCCACGCGGTGATCTGGCCGGCGATGCTCATGGCCGCGGGGCTCCCGGTCCCGAAGCGCGTCTTCGGTCACGGCTGGCTCCTCGTCGGCGGCGAGAAGATGTCCAAGTCGAAGCTCACCGGCATCGCGCCGTCCGAGATCACCGACACGTTCGGCTCGGACGCGTTCCGGTACTACTTCCTCCGCGCGATCACCTTCGGGCAGGACGGCAACTTCAGCTGGGAGGACATCTCCGCCCGCTACCAGGCCGAACTCGCGAACGGCTTCGGCAACCTGGCGTCCCGGCTGCTGGCGATGATCGGCAAGTACTTCGACGGCGCCGTGCCCGAGCGTGGCGAGCTGTCCGCGTCCGACCAGGCGATCGACGCGCTCGCCGAGTCGGTCACCACGCGCGCGGACGCGGCCATCGCCGCCTTCGCCCCGCACGACGCGATCGCGACCGTGTGGGAGCTGGTCGACGCCCTGAACGGCTACATCACCGAGCAGCAGCCGTGGGCGCTCGCGAAGGACGACGCCCAGCGCGAGCGGCTCGGCACCGTCCTCGCCACGGCCCTCCGCGGGCTGGGCACGGTCGCCGTGCTGGTGTCCCCGGTCATGCCGAAGGCGACCGAGAAGCTCTGGGCCTCGATCGGTGCCGGCGGGTCGATCGCCGAGCAGCGCGTGGACCGCGCCTGGGAGTGGCAGGGTGCGTCGACCGTCGTCCCGCTCGAGTCCGGACTGTTCCCGCGCATCGAACAGGCGGAGCAGGGCGCAGCGTGACCGACGCCCACCTCCGCTCCCGGGGCGACGGGGACGGTCCCAAGCGGGACCTGACCTACCCGCCGTTGCCCGAGGCGCTCGTCGTCCCGGTCTACGACAACCACACCCACATGGAGATCGCCGACGGTGGCGACGGCGCACTCGACTACCGGGAGCACCTCGACCGCGCGTCGAGCGTCGGCGTCCGGGGCGTCGTGCAGGTCGGTACCGACCTGGCGACCTCGGAGTGGTCCGCCGCCATCGCGTCGCGCGAACCCCGCGTGCTCGCCGCGGTCGCGTTGCACCCGAACGAGGCTCCCGAGCTCGACGCGGCCGGGCTGCTCGACGAGCACCTCGCCGGCATCGAACGGCTCGCGGCGCTGCCCCGCGTCCGCGCGATCGGCGAGACCGGCCTCGACTTCTTCCGCACCGGCGAGGACGGCCGCGACGCCCAGGTCCGGTCGTTCGAGGAACACATCCGGATCGCGAAGGAGCACGACCTCGCGCTGACGATCCACGACCGCGACGCGCACGACGCCGTGGTCGAGGTCCTCGACCGTGTCGGCGCTCCGGAGAAGACGGTGTTCCACTGCTTCTCCGGCGGTCCCGACCTCGCCCGCCTCTGCGCCGAGCGGGGCTGGTACATGTCCTTCGCG
This sequence comes from Curtobacterium sp. 314Chir4.1, assembly GCF_900215175.1. Classification (NCBI taxonomy): domain Bacteria; kingdom Bacillati; phylum Actinomycetota; class Actinomycetes; order Micrococcales; family Microbacteriaceae; genus Curtobacterium; species Curtobacterium sp. 314Chir4.1. The sequence continues at coordinate 658,327 of NZ_OCMI01000002.1, read as the reverse complement.
GGCACGGTGACGTTCAAGAACGCGGCACCCCTCCGTCAGGCCCTCGAGATCGCGCCGCGGCACCTCATCATGGTCGAGACGGACGCACCGTACCTCACGCCGACACCGTTCCGCGGGCGGCCGAACGCGCCGTACCTCATCCCGCTCACCCTGCGCTCGATGGCCGAGACCCTCGCCACGGACGCCTCGATGCTCGCGGCGCAGATCGCCTCCAACACCGAGCTCGTCTACGGCGCGTGGGACGCCGAGCCCGTGACGGTGGACGGGTAGTCGTGGCATCGCTCCTCGGCCCGGCGGAGATCCGGGACCTCGCGGCCAAGCTCGACGTCACCCCGACGAAGAAGCTCGGCCAGAACTTCGTGCACGACGCCAACACCGTGCGACGCATCGTGGCGTCCGGCCGCGTGACCGTCGACTCGAGGGTGCTGGAGATCGGCCCGGGTCTGGGCTCGCTGACCCTCGGGCTGACCGAGACCGGCGCGTCCGTCACCGCGGTGGAGATCGACGGCCGGTTGGCGGCGCAGCTCCCCACGACCGTGTCGACGATGCAGCCCGCGGCCCGACTCCGCGTCGTGCACCAGGACGCCCTCGCCGTCGTGGCGGACGACCTGCCGGAAGCGCCGACCCACGTCGTCGCCAACCTGCCCTACAACGTCTCCGTTCCCGTCCTGCTGCACCTGCTCGCGACGTTCCCGTCGATCGAGCGGGCACTCGTGATGGTGCAGGCCGAGGTCGGGTACCGCATCGCCGCGGGGCCGGGCAGCAAGGTCTACGGCGCCCCCAGCGTGAAGGCGGCCTGGTACGGCTCGTGGTCGATCGCCGGGCAGGTCAGCCGACAGGTGTTCTGGCCGGTCCCGAACGTCGACAGCGTCCTGGTCGGGTTCGACCGGCACGACCCGCCCGGTGACGAAGCGCTCCGGGCGCAGGTGTTCGCGCTCGTCGACGGTGCCTTCCAGCAGCGTCGGAAGATGCTCAGGCAGAGCCTGTCCGGCGTCCTCGGCAGCAGCGCCCGCGCGTCGGAGCTCCTCACCGCGGGTGGGGTCGACCCGACAGCCCGGGGCGAGATGCTCAGTGCCGACGACTTCGTGCGCCTCGGCCGGACGGTGCTCGCGGCCGCGGACTGAACTCACCAGTGCCCCGGGCGCTGGAACCCTTCCGGCAGGATCGTGGCGGCGTCGCCCCGAGCGGCGTTGACCTGCATCTGCGTGAGGAACACCGCTCCGCGGAGGTCGGTGCCGCGCAGATCGGCATCGCGGAGGTCCACGCCGAGCAGGTCGCAGCGATCCAGCCGAGCGGACCGGAGGTCCGCCGCGATCGCGAGGGAGCCGCGCAGCGTCGTCCCACGGAGGTCCGCGTCGTGCAGGTCCGCACCGACCAGGTCGCTCCCCGGACCGACCTTCCGGTGACCGGCGCCGAGCGGGCCCCGCGCTCGGGCGATCTCGCTCGCCTCGAGCAGGAGTGGGCGGGCGCGGTCGTACTCGGCGTCGACGTCGAGGGTGGCGAGCTCCTCCGGCGTCCCGTCGCTGAGGGATCGGACGCGCTCGAACGCCGCGACCCACCGATCCGCGTCCTCCGTCCGTCGTACCAGGGTGATCGCCTCGTCGAGGTACCGCAGCAGGTCGTGGAGCCGTCGGACGATCGGGAACGTGGCGAACATCGACCGCTGCGTCTCGGCGTCGTCCCGCCAGGACCGTCCGGCGAAGGTGTGCTGGGAGACCTTCTGCCCGGCACCGGAGCAGTCGAACACCGTGCAGCCGGAGAACCCCCGCGCACGCAGGTGCGGGTGGATGCGGCAGCCGTCCGCGTCGTCGAGGTTCGTGCACGGGTCGCCGGCGTCCTTGTCGAACGGGAAGTCCGCCGACTTCGCGAACGCCAGCGCGACGCAGCACAGGCCGAAGCAGTTCGCGCAGTCGGCTCCGAGGTCCTCCCGCCGCCCCAGCTCGACCCGTGTCCTCGTCGCCATCAGTGCTCGTTGACCCGGACGACCGTCCCGTTCGTCAGGGTCAGGAGCTGGTCGAACGTCAGGGGGAGCACGCTGTTCGCGGTCCCTGCCGCCGACCAGACGACGTCGTACTCGCGGAGGGCCTCGTCGACCACGGTCCGGATCGGTGCCGGGTGCCCGACGGGGGAGACGCCACCGATGGGCTGCCCGGTGACCTCGCGGACCTGCTTCGCCGTGGCCATGGTGAGCTCGGTGACGCCGAGCTGGCCGGCGAGCAGATCCGTGTCGACCCGGTGGCGCCCGGACGTCATCGCGAGCAGGGGCTCACCGTCGGCCAGGAACAGCAGGCTGCTCGCGATCGCGCCCGGTTCGGTGCCGAGCGCGGCGGCGGCCTGCGCGGCGCTGTGCGTCGAGTCGGGCAGTTCCCGGGCGGTGGAGTCGATGCCGGCTTCGGCGACGATGCGCTGGACGGTGGCGAGACGGTCGTTCATCACCGCCCATCCTCTCCTGATCCGCCGTCCGCGCGCGAGCATGATCGATCGGGAGATGAAATACAACATGTTTGCAGGCTGTGGTCGTGCCGATCTCCGGTCGCAGCACGAACCAGAGGAGCAACCATGGACAGCGCCCATCGTCAACGCGAACGCCTTCGACACTCGCAGGCGTTCGCGCCTCGAATCCTCACGCCGGCGGAGATCGAGGCACGCCGGATCCGACCGAGTGGCAGTGCCGACGAGCGAGCAAAGCGTGTCCGGCAGATCCTCGACGCCTCGACGTTCACGGTCACGCCACGCCGAGTCCGCCGATCGAGCGGCTGGTTGGCTTCCTGAAGGGACCACGAGCGCAATGCGATCGCACCGCCCCTACGATGACGGCATGACCGACGGGACGGTGCGATCGCACGCGCAGGGCATGGCCGCCGACAAGGTGCTCGCTGCTACCGGGCGGACCCCGGAGGACTGGTACGCCCGCATCGACGCGGCCGACGGACGGACGATCGGTCACCCGGCGATCGCGAGCTGGCTCGTCGACCAGGGCGTCGACTCGTGGTGGGCGCAGGGCGTCACCATCGGGTACGAGCAGGCACGTGGACTCCGGATCCCGGGGCAGCGGTCCGACGGCTCCTTCGCGGTGTCGGCGTCCCGGCAGGTGCCCGGCGACCGTGAAGCGGTGCTCGACGAGATCGTGCCGGTGTTCACCGACGCGTTCGGCTTCCCTCCGACCTCGGAGCGCCGGGGCGGGAAGCGTCCGTCGGCACGGTGGACGTTCCCCGATCGCGAGTCGGTGCTCCTCACCACCGAGGACGGCTCGCGCGCGGGCACGGTCCGGATCGCGGTGCAGCGCGAACGGCTCACCGGGCCGGAGCGCATGCCGGACGCCAAGGCGGAGCTCCAGGGCCTGCTCGTCGGGCTCTGACCGGCGCGTCACCACGTGAACGGGGGCGCGCGCGGACCGGTCCGTCGGCCCTAGGCTCCGTCGGGTGTCTGCACCTCGCTCCCGTTCCTCGCTGGTCGTCCTCCTGACGGCGGTGGTCGCGGGGTGCGCCATCGTCGTGTTCGCCGTGCGGGCGCTGCTCCGCGATCCGTTCGACGACGCCGCGTGGGTGGCCGTCGTTCTGGGTGCGTTGTTCGTCGCGTGGGGGATCGCGTTCGACCGACTCCCCGACGACGACGACCTCGACCACGACCACGACGACGACGACCGTGACGACCACGACCGGCGCCGCGTCACAGGTGTCCTGTCGACTGCCATGGCCGCGACAGGCGCGTACGTGGTGATCCGCGCCATCGGCCGTCCCGTCGACACCGCCCTCGTGGGTGCCCTCGCGTGGCCCGCCTGGCGGCTCGTCAACCGGTGGCTCGACGGCGTCATCCGGCGGCGCGAGGCCCGCGGCGAACCGGACGGCGCCGCCGACTGAGCCGGGCGCGGTCCGTCAGTGCCGACGGGCCGCCAGCATCTCGATGAGCTCCTGCTGCTTCCCGTCCCGTTCGGACCAGCGCAGCGGCAGGACGTTCTGCACGAGGATCTCCGGCGCAGCACCGGACTGCAGCAGCGAGACCACCTCGGTCAGGAAGTCGTCGAGCGGCATCCCGCCGAAGTCGACCCCTTCGCCCATCAGGTCCGTGGCGACCGCCGGCGGGACGAGCTCGAGCACGGACACGGACGAACCGGTCAGCTGCTGCCGGAGGGACTGCGTGTACGAGTGCACGGCTGCCTTCGTCGCGCTGTAGGTCGGCGTCGCGGCGAGCGGCGTGTACGCGAGTCCGGACGAAACGGTGATGATCGTCGACGTAGGTCGGGTGAGCAGGTGCGGCAGGAATGCGTCGACGAGGCGGATGGTGCCGAGCAGGTTGGTCTCGACGGTGGCGACGGCGTCCGTGAGGTGCTCCGACGAACGGAGGTCCTCGGCACGCATGATCCCCGACATCGTGATGACGGTGTCGAGCGACGGGTGTGCGTCGATGACGGATGCCGCCGCGGCGGTGATCGACGCGGGGTCGGTCACGTCGAGCTCGACGGTGCCGAAGCCGTACTCGTCGTGCAGGGAGTCGAGCAGTGCGCGGCGTCGGCCGCCGATGACGACGGTGCTGCCCGCTGCCTGCAGGCGCTGGGCGAGCCCGAGGCCGATGCCCGAGGTCGCGCCGGGGATGAAGACGGTGGAGTTCGTGATGTCCATGTCGACCACGATCCGCCGCCCGCGGTACTCGAACCAGAGCGCCGTCATCGGGGGACCGGCGATCCCTGGCAGGGACGTCGGCGGCGGTGCACGATGAGGGACATGGACCGCCCCGGGCTCGCCGACTTCCTCCGCCGCCGCCGTGAACTGCTGCGCCCCGAGGACGTCGGGCTCGGGTCCGGGCAGCGTCGACGGACGCCGGGACTCCGGCGCGAGGAGGTCGCGGCCCTCGCGGGCATGTCGGCCGACTACTACACGCGCCTCGAGCAGCAGCGCGGCCCGCAACCCTCCGAGCAGATGGTGGCGGCGATCGCCCGGGCGCTCCGGTGCACGCTCGACGAGCGTGACCACCTGTTCCGCCTCGCGGGACACAACGCCCCCGCGCGGGTGCACCGATCCGACCACGTCGACCCGGCGATCCTCCGGGTGCTCGACCGACTCGAGGACACCCCAGCGATCGTGGTGAACGACCTCGGTGAGACGCTCGTCGAGAACCGGCTCGGCGCGGCGCTCCTCGGCACCACGATCGGTCTGCCCGGCAACGAGCGGTACCAGCCGTGGCGGTGGTTCATGACGGAGTACGAGCGGGCCAAGTACGCCCCGGAGCAGCACGACCGCCTGGCGCGGGCCCAGGTCGCGTCGCTCCGTGCGGCGGTGGGGGCCGCCGGCCCGAACGACGCACGGGCGGCCGAACTCATCGCCGACCTCGAGGCGCACAGCGAGGAGTTCCGCGCGCTCTGGTCCCTGCACGAGGTGGCCAGCCGCTGGGAGGACCACAAGACCTTCGTGCACCGCGAACTCGGCTGGATCACCGTGGACTGCCAGGTGCTCCACACGACGAGCCAGACCCAGGCGCTCCTGCTCTTCACCGCACCGGCGGGGACCGAGGGCGCGCAGAAGCTCGAGCTCCTCGGCGTCGTCGGCCAGCAGACCTTCACACACTGACCCCGCCCTCGCACCGTGCGAGGTGGCGCACGCACCGTGCGAGGATCCGCGCGGCGTGCGAGCCCGCGTGCCCCGCACACTGCGCGGAACCTCGCACACTGCGGCCAACCGCCGACGCAGCGACAGGAAACCCCGCGTCACACACTTGGCCCCGCCCAGCACGACCTGCCTATGGTGGCGACGTGAGCACTCCGCGCGTGTACGTCATCCACGAGAACCCCGAGTGGTTCCCGCCGCTCGCCGCTGCCTTCGAGGCCGAGGGGGTCCCGGTCGAGGAGATCCTCCTCACCGAGGGCCAGATCGACCTCGCAGCCGATCCAGAACCGGGCGTGTACTGGTCCCGCATGTCGGCGTCGAGCCACACGCGCGGGCACGAGCACAGCAAGGAGTACACCCGCGCGGTCCTCGGCTGGCTCGAGCGTGCAGGCCGCCAGGTCGTCGGCGGCAGCCACGTCCTCGAGCTCGAGGTCTCGAAGGTCGCCCAGCACGGCCTGCTGCGGGGTGCCGGGTTCGACGTGCCGCGCACGACCGCGGTCTTCGGGCCGACGACGCTCAAGCAGGCGGCGCACGACTTCACGGACGGCCAGGACGTCCCGTTCATCACGAAGCACAACCAGGGCGGCAAGGGCCTCGGCGTCCGCCGCTTCGACTCGCTCGCCGAGTTCGACGCCTACGTCGACAGCCCGGAGTTCGAGGAACCGGTCGACGGCATCACGCTGCTGCAGGAGTACCTGACGGCCCGCGAGCCCTTCATCACGCGGGTCGAGTTCGTCGGTGGCGAGTTCGTCTACGCCGTCCGCGTCGACACGAGCGCCGGCAGCTTCGAGCTGTGCCCGGCGGACGCCTGCGAGGTGCCCCAGGTCATCGCTGGTGCGGTCTGCGACGTGCCCGGAACCGAGACCGCAGGAGCACCCCCGGCGTTCAGCGTCCGGACCGAGGTCACGGCCGAGCACCCGCTCGTCGAGCAGCTCCGCACCTTCTTGGCCGACCAGCGCATCACGATCGCGGGCGTCGAGTTCATGGAGACCACGGACGGCCGCACGGTCGTCTACGACATCAACACGAACACGAACTACAACCCGGCCGTCGAGGAGACGGCGCCGGCCTCCGGCCCGCGCTCGATCGCGCGGTACCTCGGTGGCCTGCTGGAGACGCAGTACGCAGCGCAACTCACGGCCTGAGAACGCAAGAACCACCGGACTGGAGGCCCGTGGCGGGCCCGCCCCGCGCCTCCAGTCCGTCCCGCGCCCCTTCCAGGGCACTCCCCACCTCCCCAAGGAACTCACCCCGTGCGATTCGGATACTGGACCCCGCTCTTCGGCGGCTGGCTGCGCAACGTCGAGAACGAGCACATGCCGGTCACCTTCGACTACGTGAAGCGCCTGGCGCAGCGCGCCGAGCGCATCGGCTTCGACCTGACGCTGGTGCCGGAGCTCAACCTCAACGACATCAAGGGCACGGCCGCGCCGTCGCTCGAGGCCTGGTCGCTCGCGGCGGCCATCGCGGCGACGACCGAGCGGCTCGAGATCATGGCGGCGATGCGCCCCGGGTACCACCTGCCGGCCGTGACGGCGAAGCAGGCGGCGACGATCGACGACATCTCCGGCGGCCGGTTCACGTTCAACGTCGTGAGCGCCTGGTGGGCGGAGGAGGCGAAGCAGTACGGCGGGATCTTCTCCGAGCACGACGACCGGTACAAGCGCACGGCGGAGTTCGTCGAGGTCATGCAGGGGATGTGGCGCGAGACGCCGTACTCGTTCTCGGGCGAATACTACGACATCCAGAACGCCCACCTGGAGCCGAAGCCCCGCGTGACGCCCCGCATCTACGCCGGCGGCGAGAGCGAGGCGGGCAAGGCGGCGATCACGGGGTACGCCGACGCGTACGTCACCCACGGCGGCACGGTCGAGGAGCTCCGGACCAAGATCGCCGAGATGAAGCAGCGCCGGGTCGACGCCGGGCTGCCACCGTTCGAGGCGTTCGGCATGGCCGCGTACGTCATCGTCCGCGAGACCGAGGAGGAAGCGCAGGCCGAGCTGGCGCGCATCACCGACGTGCAGCACGGGCAGGCGTACGAGTCGTACCAGGACTTCATCTCGAAGTCGCAGCTCGAGCACGTGCCCTCGTTGGAGGACTACTCGGTGTCGAACCGTGGCCTCCGACCCGGGTTCGTCGGGACACCCGAGCAGGTGGCGGCGCGGATCCGCGAGTTCGAGGACGCCGGGGTGGACACGCTGCTGCTGCAGTTCTCGCCGCAGCTCGAGGAGATGGACCGGTTCGGTGAGCAGGTCATCCCGCTCGTGCGACCGTCCGTGACCGTGCCGTCCGGAGCAGCCGTCTGATGGGCACGACCGAGGACGAGTGGGCCTTCGAGACCCGCCAGATCCGCGCCGGGTACAAGGCCGACCCGGGCTGGGGTGCCAACGTCCCGCCGATCGCCCAGAGTGCCGCGTTCGTGTACCCGTCCGGCGAGGACGCCGCGGACCGCTTCATGCTCAACGCGCCGGGGCACACGTACTCGCGCGTGAACAACCCGTCGGCGGCCGCACTCGAGCGGCGCATCGCCGACCTCGAGGGCGGCGTCGGTGCCCTCGCGCTCGCCTCCGGCCAGGCGGCGACCACCCTGGCCGTGCTGGGGGTCGCGCGTGCCGGCGACCACGTCGTCTCGAGCGCCTCGCTGTACGGCGCGACCTACACGCTGTTCGCGTCGACCCTGCGGGACCTCGGCATCGCGTTCACGTTCGTGCAGGACCCCACCGACCTCGACGAGTGGGCGGCGGCGGTCCGTCCGGAGACGAAGGCGTTCTTCGGGGAGTCGATCCCGAACCCGCGCGGCGACGTCCTCGACTTCGCGGGCGTGGCCGGGGTCGCGCACGAGGCCGGCGTCCCGCTCATCGTCGACAACACGATCGCGACGCCGTACCTCGTCCGGCCGATCGAGCACGGTGCCGACATCGTCGTGCACTCGGCGACGAAGTACCTCGCCGGGCACGGCAGCGCCATCGCGGGGCTGATCGTGGACAGCGGGAACTTCGACTGGGCGGCCTTCCCGGAGCGCTTCCCGCAGTTGGCGTCCACCGAGCAGTCCGGGTTCGCGAACACGAACTTCGCCGAGAAGTTCGGCCGCCGCGCGTTCATCCAGCGCACCCGGTCGAAGCTCTCCGCCGACCTCGGCCCGGCGATCGCGCCGTTCACCGCGTTCCTCGTGCTGCAGGGCATCCAGACGCTGTCGCTCCGCATGGACCGGCACGTGTCGAACGCCGCAGCGGTGGCCTCGTGGCTCGACGCGCACGACCAGGTGCTCGGCGTGCACTACGCGGGGCTGCCCTCGTCGCCGTGGCACCACCTGCAGCAGCGCTACGTGCCCGCGGGGCCGTCGGCGGTGCTCGCGTTCGACCTCGAGGGTGGGGTCGAGGCGGGGCGCCGGTTCGTCGCAGCGCTCGAGTTGTTCGACCACGTGTCGAACATCGGCGACGTGCGGTCCCTCGTGGTGCACCCGGCGTCGACCACGCACGTGCAGATGACGTCAGCGGAGCGGGCTGCATCGGGCGTCGGGGACGGCCTGATCCGGCTGTCGATCGGTCTCGAGCACGTCGACGACATCCTCGCCGACCTGGCTCGGGGCTTCGCGGCCGCGACATCGGGCGTCTCCGCTGCCACGTCGGGATAGGTTGGGGGCATGACCACGCTGGCCGCTCCGACCCGCGTGCGGACGCGCGCCCCCGGCAAGATCAACGTGTACCTGTCGGTCGGGGCGTTGCAGGACGACGGCTACCACGACGTGGCGACGGCGTACCAGGCGGTCTCGCTGTACGAGGACGTCTCCGCAGAGCCGGCCGACGACTTCTCGGTGACGTTCACCGGATCGATCGACACGAGCGGCGTCCCGGTGGACGAGTCGAACCTCGCCATCCGGGCAGCACGGCTCGTGGCGGACGCTGCGGGCTACCGTGGCGGCGTCCGGCTCACCATCGACAAGCAGGTCCCGGTGGCCGGTGGCATGGGCGGGGGATCGGCCGACGCGGCCGCGACCCTGCTCGCCGTCGACACGCTCTGGGGGACGGCGCTCGGGCGTGAGGAACTGCTCCGGCTCGCCGCACAGCTCGGCGCCGACGTGCCCTTCGCGTTCGCCGGCGGGACCGCGGTCGGCACGGGCCGGGGCGACGAGCTCAGCCCGGCGCTGGCGAAGGGCGAGTTCCACTGGGTCCTCGCGCTGAGCGACGACGGGCTCTCCACCCCGGCGGTGTACCGGGCGCTCGACGAACACCGCGAGCGCTACCGGGCGGACATCGCACCGGCGCCGACGACCCCCGTGGTCGAGGCCAACGTGCTGCAGGCACTGCGAGCCGGCGACCCCGACCTGCTCGCGGACTGCCTGTACAACGACCTGCAGGCACCGGCCATGCGCCTGCAGCCGCGCCTCGCGTCGACGCTCGAGATCGGCGAGAAGGCCGGGGCGCTCGCCGGGCTGGTGTCCGGCAGCGGGCCGACGGTGGCGTTCCTCGTCGCCGACCGTGACGCCGCGCTCGAGGTGCAGGTCGAGCTGAGCGCCGCGGGCATGGTGGCCGTCCGGGCAGCGGGGCCGGTGCACGGCGCCCGCGTGGTGCACTAGTCAGCCCCTCGGCGCGTCCCTGTGGCCGTCAGCGGCGCACGTACTCCGTGATGACGACCGTGCCGGTCTTCCAGTGCTCCTTGGCCGTGAACCCGTGCGCGGCGAGCACCGACGCCGTCTCCGGCTCGATGTTGCGCGCCTTCACCGTGCCGCCCACGAACCAGACCGTGTCGATGTCGTCGAGGCGGCTCGGGATCGTCGTGGCGAGGTCGCCGGTCTGGTTCCACAGCACCCCGCTCTCGGCGCCGTTCTTGCGGACGCCGAGGTCGGTCATCCCGGAGAACGCATCCGGGTACGAGATGCGGATGACGTCGGCCGTCGTGCCCGGGTGGCCGTACACGCTGCCGAACACCACCCCCTCGTCCGCGTCGATGCGGTTCCTGCTCCGTTCGGCGGCGATGATCGAGGCGGCGCGGGCCCAGGTGGAGTCCTGCTTCGCGAGGGGCTCCTTCACGGCGACCGCGGTCGGCACCGACAGGACGAGGACGACCCCGACCGCGGCGGCGAGCAGCGCCTTCGGGCGGATCATCGTCAGCGCGAGTGCGATGAGCAGCGCGACGAACGGCAGGCTCAGGGTCGCGTACTTCGGGGAGTACAGGTGCTTGCCCATCGCGGTCGCGAGGACGAGCGCGGCGGTCGGGAGCACCACCAGGGGCAGCGCGACGCGGACGGCCTGGGCGCGGAGCAGCGAACGGACGGTCGCGGAGCGCCGATGGGCCTCGACCAGGCCGACGACGAGCCCGAGGACCATCAGGGTCCACGCCACGGCGGCGTACCAGTCGACCCCGCCGAACCACGCGGTGGCGAACACCTGCGCGCCGGTGCGCTGCCCGATCCCGGCGATCCACGCGACCTGCTTCGACTGCGACGCGATCTCGAACACCACGGGCGAGACGACCACGGCCGCGATGCCCGCCGCGACCGCCGAGCGGAGCAGCGCGCCGCCCGTCACCAGCGGCGGGCCGGGGACACGGGCGTCGCGGGACACCGTCGCCCGGTGCACGGCCACCCGGCGGGCGGCCATCGTCCACAGCAGGGTGACGGCGTGCGCGACGACGGCGAGCGACAGGTAGACGTTGAAGGTGACCGCGACGAGTGCGAGCGCGCCGTACGCCGCCCACCAGTGCAGGCTGCGGCCGGTGCGGGTCCGCCGGACCGCGGTCATCCCGACGAGGGTGAGGCAGACCGCGAGGGTCGTGATCGTCGCGTACGGACGACCCTCGGACCCGGCCCACTGCACGCGGGGGAGTGCGAGGAACACGATCCCGGCAGTGATCCCGAGCCGACGGCCACCGAGTCGTCGTCCGAGCGCCACGAGGAGCCCCGCCGCGACCCCGACGGCCAGTGCGCTCGGGAACCGCAGCGTGAACGGCGTGTACCCGACGAGCCAGAACCAGACGTGCATGAGCGCGTAGTAGAGCCCGTGCACCGCGTCGACGCTGTGGAGCTCGGCCCAGAGCTGCGCCCACGTCCGCTGCGCACTCGTGACCGTGGCGGCCTCGTCGTACCAGAGCGACGGCACCCAGGCGAAGGCGGCGGTGACGAGCACCCCGAGTGCGCCGATCGTGAGCTCGGGCGTCCGGACGACGGCGAGCCCGATGCTCGACAGCAGCCGCCGGGAGCGCGTCCGGACCGGTGCGAGCCCCGTCGAGCGGGGGACGCTGATGGTGCCGGTCCGGGGAGTACTCACGGACTGGACGGTAGCCGGGGCGTCTGGACAGGAACCCGGCGCGGGGCCCGCCGACACTGAGAGTTCCACACACCGGTATGGTGCGAACACCATGACGAAGCTCCGCATCCGCGACGCCGCGCGGTACCTCGGCGTCAGCGACGACACCGTCCGCCGACTGGTCGACGGCGGCACGTTCACCAGGGGCGTCGACGCTTCAGGCCGGACGGTGCTGGACGGCAGGGAACTCGCCGCACACATCCGGGGTCGCGGCGACCAGCTCGACGACCCGTCCGGCACGCGCAGTTCCGCCCGGAACCGGTTCGTCGGCATCGTCACCGCGCTCACGGTCGACGGCGTGATGGCACAGGTGGAGCTGCAGAGCGGGCCGCACCGGGTCGTGTCGCTGATGAGCGCCGAAGCCGTGCACGACCTGGGACTCGGGGTCGGCAGCGTCGCGGTGGCCTCGGTGAAGGCGACGATGGTCTCGGTCGAGGTGCCCGCGGAGCCCGCACCGTGACGAGCGACGCGCGGCGACGCCTGACCTCCCGGACCGCGGCGCTCGAGGGCGCGGGCGAGCGGGCCGTGCGGGCCCTCGCCGACGCGAGCGTCCTGGTGGTCGGTGCCGGTGGGCTCGGCGCCCCGGTGCTCACGTACCTGGCGGGCGCCGGGCTGCGTCGCGTCACGATCGTCGACCACGACGTCGTCGACACGTCGAACCTCGCACGGCAGACCCTCTTCGCCGCTGCGGACGTCGGCAGGTCGAAGGCCGAGTGCGCAGCGGAGCGGGTTCGCGGCGTCGACCCGGAGCTCGAGGTCGTCGCGCTCGCCGAGTCCTTCCGGCCGGAGCACGTCACCGGGCACGACGTCGTGGTCGACTCCGCCGACAGCGTCGAGGTCACGCGGGCGATCTCGGACGCCTGCTCCCGCGCCGGCACCCCGTTCGTGTGGGGCACGGTGCTCGGGCTCGACGGGCAGGTCTCGGTCTTCCACGACAGTGGTCCGGAGCCGATCGACTTCCACGACCTCCACCCGGACGCGCTGCCCGACGAGGGCTCCTGCGCGCTCGACGGCGTGCTGCCCGCGCTGTGCGGAGCCGTCGGCTCGGTGATGGCCGCGCAGGTCACCGCGCTCGTCGCGGGGATCGGTGAGCCGCTGCTCGGCCGGGTGCTCACGGTCGATGCCCGGCGGTGGCGGTGGACCGAGAGTCCGCTCCGCCGGGGTCCCGCGTCACGCCGTCCGGCCGCTCAGGTCGACGACGCCCCGCCGCGGATCGCCCCCGCGGCGCTCGCCGAACGTCTGCGCGACGCTCGCGGCGGTCTGCTCCTGGTGGACGTCCGGACCCCCGCCGAACTCGCCACGGGGGCCATCCCCGGCAGCACCACCCCGGAACACCTCGACGACGAGCCGGCGGACGCACCGGTCGTCGTCGTCTGCGCCAGCGGCGTCCGCGCCACCGCCTGGGCCCGAGCCGCCCGCGCGGCAGGCCGCCCTGCGACGGTCCTCGACGGCGGCATCGAGGCCTGGCGGCGAGAAGGCGGCACGACATCCGCACTTGCGGATACGATCGCGGAATGACGACGCACAAGCGGAACGCCACGCTGCTCCTCGCCGCAGCCGCACTCGCTGCGATCGGCCTCGCTGGCTGCTCGACGAGCGGATCGGGCGGGACCGCGGGGTCGACCGCGACGACCGGCACCGCCAGCGCCACCACCGGCCCCACCGGGAAGATCACCGTCTTCGCCGCAGCCTCGCTCCAGCAGACCTTCACCACCCTCGGGAAGCAGTACGAGGACGCCCACCCGGGCACCTCGATCACGTTCTCCTTCGCCGGCTCGAGCGACCTCGTCACGCAGATCCGCAACGGCGCCCCGGCGGACGTGTTCGCCTCAGCCGACGAGGCGAACATGGACAAGATCGTGAAGACCGACATCGCTCCGGGCTCGTCGAAGGACTTTGCCACGAACGTCCTCGAGATCGCGGTCGCTCCCGGCAACCCGAAGAAGATCACCGACCTCGACGACCTGACGTCGTCCGACGTGCAGCTCGTGACGTGCGCCGCACCGGTGCCGTGCGGTGCCGCGACCGCCACGGTGGAACAGGCCACCGGCATCGACCTGCGGCCGGTCAGCGAGGAGCAGTCGGTGACGGACGTGCTCGGCAAGGTCGAGTCCGGGCAGGCCGATGCCGGGCTCGTCTACGTCACGGACGTGAAGGGTGCAGGCGGCAAGGTCGACGGCGTCTCGTTCGACGCGTCGAGCAAGGCCGTCAACACCTACCCGATCGGCGTGCTGAAGGACGCGGCGAACCCCGAACTCGCGGCGGCGTTCACGGCCTACGTCCGGTCGGACGCCGGGCAGAAGGTGCTCGCCGACGCGGGCTTCGGGGCACCGTGACCGGTGGCCGGGCCCCGGTGCCGTGGTGGCTCCCGGTCCCGGCGGTGCTCGGCGGCCTGTTCGTCGTCGTGCCCGTGCTCGCCATGGTCGGCCGCGTCGACTGGGGCTCCTTCGGCGCGCTCGTCACCTCGCCCGCGTCGCTGAGCGCCCTCGGCCTGAGCCTGGGGACGGCGGCGGCCGCGACCGGCATCGCGTTCGTGCTGGGGTACCCGCTCGCCGTCCTCTTCGCCCGCTCGACCTCGCGCTGGGTCGGCGTCGCCCGGGCACTCGTCCTGCTGCCCCTGGTGCTGCCACCGGTCGTGGGCGGCCTGGCGCTCCTCGCGGCCTTCGGGCGCCTCGGCGTCGTCGGGGCGTTCCTCGACGACCACGGCCTCCGCATCGCGTTCACCACGACCGCCGTCGTCATCGCGCAGACGTTCGTCGCGATGCCGTTCCTGGTGTCGTCCATCGAGGGTGCGCTCCGCGTCGGTGGTGACCGGTTCGAACGCGTGGCGGCGACGCTCGGTGCCGGTCCGACCCGCACGTTCCTGACGGTCACGACACCGCGCGTGCTGCCGGGCATCCTGTCCGGGCTCGTCCTCTGCTTCGCCCGTGCCCTCGGCGAGTTCGGGGCGACCCTGACCTTCGCGGGCAGTCTGCAGGGGGTCACCCGCACCCTGCCCCTCGAGATCTACCTGCAGCGGGAGATCGACCCGGACACCGCCGTCGCGCTCGCGCTCGTGCTCGTGGTGGTCGCCCTCGTCGTGATCGGCGCCTCGGCGCTCCGCACCCGGACGGTCGTCGCGTGACGGGCGGTCTGCGCGCCCACGTCGTGGTGCCGGAACGAGACGTCGACGTCCGCCTGGACATCGGCCCGGCGGAGTGCGTCGCGCTCGTCGGACCGAACGGCGCCGGCAAGTCCACCGTCGTCGAGGCGCTGGCCGGGCTGCTGCGCACCCGGCAGGGCGAGGTGGTGCTGGGCGACCGGGACCTCACGCGCGTGCCGCCGTACCGCCGCGGGGTCGGCCTCGTCGCGCAGCGCGCGGACCTCTTCCCGCACCGCTCGGTCGCCGGCAACGTCGCGTACGGACCGCGCGCATCCGGATCGGGCGGCCGGGAGGCGCGAGCGCGGTCGTCCGCGGCACTCGCGGCCGTCGGCGTGGCCGGCCTGGCAGACCGGGCACCGGGGACGCTCTCCGGCGGGCAGGCCCAGCGTGTCGCGATCGCCCGGGCCCTCGCCACAGATCCGGCGCTGCTGCTCCTCGACGAGCCCACCTCGGCCCTCGACGTCGATGCGCGCGCCGAGGTCCGTGCCGCCCTCGGCACCGCGCGCACCGGCCGCCCGACGCTCCTCGTCACGCACGACCCGCTCGAGGCCGTCGCCCTCGCGGACCGCATCGTCGTCCTCGAGGCCGGACGCGTCGTCGAGGCCGGCCCCACCGCCGACGTCCTCGGCCGCCCGACCAGCGCGTTCGCCGCGTCGTTCTCCGGACTGACGCTCGTCCGCGGGACCGCCACGCGGGGTGGGATCGCGCTGGAGGGCGGAGGTGCGCTGGCGTCGGGAACGCACACCGTGCCTCCAGGCCGGCCCGCGCTGGCGGTCTACCACCCGACGGCCGCTCGACCGACGCGGGACGGTGCCGGGCCGGAGCGTCCGGTGACCACGCTCGAGCCGCGGGACGGGCTCGTCCGCGTGCGCGCCGGGGAGCTCGTCGCCGACGTCACCGTGTCGGTCGCCGCGGCCCTCGCACTCGCCCCGGGCGAGGCCGTCCGCATCGTGGTGCCGGACGCCGAGGTGACGGTCTACGCGCCGGCCGGTGCACCGACGTCCTGGTGAGGTGCACCTGGTGCATCCGGGCGTCCCTGGACGGAAGTCCTGACCGGGTACGCCCGGAAGTGCCGTGCATCGCGGGCGGTGTGGGAAGGAACGGGCGCCGGACCGCCCCGCTCAGCCCCCGGCGAAGGGCGGCATGACGTCGACGACCGCAACGCCCTCGAGCGGGGTCGACCGGTCGCGCGTGGTCACACCGTCGACCAGGTACGAGCACCGCTCCTGCAGTGCCTGCCACCGCGACGGATCGGCGGCGTCCACACCGCGCAGCGCAGCGTCGAGGTCCGGCGCCGCCACGGTGACCTCGTCCGCGCCGACCGCCGCCCGGGCAGCCGCGAAGAACCGGATCGTGGTCACCTCAGCCCCCGATCGCGCTCATGCCCCGCGTCGGGTGCACGAGGTCGTCGGTGTCGTCGCCGTGGTCGCGCGGCTTCGCCCACATGGCCCGGCGCCAGAGCTCGGCGACCTCGTCGTCGGACGCGCCGGCGCGCATCGGTCCGAGCACGGAGGTCTCCTCGTCGGAGAACAGGCAGCTCCGGACGTGCCCGTCGGCGGTGAGCCGTGTGCGGGTGCAGTCCGCACAGAAGGACTCGGTGATGCTCGCGATGATCCCGATCGTGCCGAGTTCCGGACCGACGCCCCCGTCGGCCGTGCGGGCGAGCACCCGGAACCGTTCGGCCGGGGCGCCGTCGCGCGGTGCGTCGTCCGGGACGAGGCCGAAGGACTCCGACAGCATCGCGCGGGTCTCCGCCGCGGTGACCATCGAGGTGCGGTCCCACGCGTGGTCGGGGTCGAGCGGCATCTGCTCGATGAACCGCAGTTCGTAGCCGCGCTCCAGGCACCAGCGCATGAGGTCCGGTGCCAGGGCGTCGTTGATCCCGCGCAGGAGCACGGCGTTCACCTTGATCGCGAGTCCGGCGTCGTGCGCGGCCGACAGCCCGGCGATGACCTTGTCCAGGAACGGTCGGCGTGTGACCTCGGCGAACACCGTCGGGTCGACGGTGTCGAGCGACACGTTCACCCGGCGGAGTCCGGCGGCGTACAGGGCGGCAGCGCGGTGGGCGAGGCCGATCGCGTTCGTGGTGAGGGACAGCTCCGGGGCGTCCGGCAGCGCGGCGCACCGGGCGATGACGTCGACGAGGTCGTGGCGGAGCATCGGCTCACCACCGGTGAACCGGACCTTGCGGACGCCGAACCGGGCCGTCCCGATCCGGACGAGCCGCTCGATCTCGGCGGCCGTCATCAGCTGGTCGTCGGGTGCGAAGGGCAGTCCGGCGGCGGGCATGCAGTACGTGCAGCGGAGGTTGCAGCGCTCGGTCAGGGACACCCGCAGGTCCACGGCTCGGCGCCCGAACCGGTCGACGAGCCCGGACGGGTCCGAGGATGCGGACGCGCCGGTCGAGCCGAGCAGGGTCGCGGGTGCCATGGGCGTCAGCGTACGTGGTCGAGCCGCCGGAACGACAGCAGCCGTCCCCAGCGCACCCAGTCCGACCGACGGGTGCGCACGATCGTGACGACGACGATCACGAGCACGGCCGCCGCGAGCCACCACCGGTACGCGTCCACCGACGGCCACACGCCGCGCAGGGCGATCGCGAGGCCGATCGCCGACCACTCCCATCGGCCGGAGAGCACCACGAACGGGATGAGCAGCAGGACGTACCAGGGGTACCGCGGGCTCACCGCCAGGAAGGTCACGCCGATCATCAGCACCTCGCCGGACCACGGCCGCGACGGGTCGGACAGCCGCCACGCCACGAACGCCGCCAGCAGCACGAGCAGCCCGACGACGATCGTCGCCGCGTCACCCTTGAAGACCAGCGAGACGAGGGCGAACCGGGAGCCGTCCTCGTAGCCCTCCTCGGACAGGTAGCCCGGCAGGTACCCGAGCACGTCGAGCCCGGTGGTGAGCACGTACGGCACGTAGAGCAGGCCGAACACGGCGATCCCGACCGGGATCGCCCACCAGTTCCGCCACCGCCCGAGCAACGGCGGGTAGACGATCGCGGGGATGAGCTTGGTCGCGGTGGCCGCCCCGAGGGCGATGCCGCCCCAGATCGGCCGCCCGAAGGCGACGAGCACTGCGCCGGCCGTGGCGAGGGCGGCGCCGAGCAGGTCGACGTGCGAGTTGGTGACCGCCTCGGACGCGACGAGCGGCGACCACGCCCAGAGCGCCGCCCACCAGGTCGGACGACCGAGTCGGCGGAGCACCGCGACCAGGCCGAGCGTGACGCCGAGCGAGACGACCAGCCCGGCGACCTGGAACGGCATGTACTGCGCCGTGGCCGGGACGAACGCGCGGACGAGGGCGAACCACAGCTGCGCCATCGGCGGGTAGATCGTCGTCACGTCCGGTCGGTTGATCGCGGTGCAGTGTCCCTGCGCGCCGTCACCGAGCCCGCGGTACCGGGGCTGCAGGGGATCGCAGGTGCCGTCGATCTTGTCCGGGAACAGCCACTCGGGACGCAGACCGGACAGTGCGGTCGACTGCGGCGTGTGCGCGTACGGGGAGATCCCGGCGTGCTGGACGATGCCGTCCCAGGCGTACCGGGCAGAATCGGTGCTGGTGTTCGGCGGCCCGGCGATGTCGGCGAGCCCGACCACCAGGCCACCGCCGACCACGAGCCACGTCATCCACTTCGCGGGGACGAACCGCAACGCCAGGACCGCCCCGGCGAAGACGGTCCAAGCGATCAGGGTCCACGCAACGAATGGAGCACGATGACCGGATCGGAGGAAGCCCAGATGCGTGACACCCACGGCGATGACGCCCGCGAGGGCCAGCACCCCGACCACGGCCAGGACGGTCGGCAGCAGTCGGCCGGTGCGCAGTCGTTCGCTCATCGTGTCCTGAGGCTATCCGTGGTGCGGCGGCTGCTGCTGGACGCCCGGGCGACGATGGCGTCCCCCAACCGCAACGCCCGCTCGGCCGTCGTGCTCGGGCGGCTGCTCGGGGTTGCCTTCCTCGTGTGCTTCGGTACCGGCCTCTTCAGCCACTTCCTGCAGGACCCGCTGCCCGGCATGCGGTTCCCGACACGGCCGACCCAGCTCTACCAGTTCACGCAGGGCCTCCACATCACGGCGGGGATCGCGATCATCCCGCTGCTCGTCGCGAAGCTCAACGCGGTGATGCCCGCCCTCGCACAGGTCCCACCGGTGCGCGGCGTGCTGCACCTGCTGGAGCGCGTGTCCATCGCGGTCTTCGTCTCCGCCGCGCTGGTGCAGGTCGCCACCGGCCTGGTCAACACGTACCAGTGGTACCCGTGGCCGTTCCCGTTCCGCCAGGTGCACTACGCGCTGTCGTTCGTGCTCATCGGGTCGCTCGTGCTGCACATCGGCACGAAGCTGCGGATCATCGCGCGGTACTGGCGGAAGCGCGACGCGTACGACGAGCACGGTCGGTTCGTCGCGGACACGACGGTGGGCAGCGAGCTGCTCCCACCCGGCCTGGAGGCACGGACCGACTCCGTCCCGCCGGCTGCGGTCGCGCCCGTGGTCGCCTCCTACCCCCGCGGCCTCACCGGCAGGGTCCTGCGCTGGGTCGACGGCGTTCCCGCTCCGACCACGCAGGCCGACGCGACCGAGGCGAGCCGCGCCTCCCGGCAGTCTCCCGAGGCGACCCAGGGTCGACGTGAGCGCGTCGCCCGACGCGGCTTCTTCGCCGGTGTCGCAGCGGCGACGGTCGGTGTCGTCGCCCTGACGGCCGGGCAGTCGAGCACGCTCGCCGAGCCGTTCAACGTCTTCGGGGCGCGGCAGCGGCACCGCGGTGCGAACGGCCTGCCGGTGAACCGCACGGCCCGCGCCGCAGGCGTCCTGGCGACCGCGACGGCCGCGGACTGGACCCTCACGGTCGTCGGCCACGACGTCAGCCGGACCTTCGCCCGTGCCGAGCTGGTCGCGCTGGGGGCCACCCGGGTCGACCTCCCGATCTCGTGCGTCGAGGGCTGGAGCCAGATGGCGACCTGGAAGGGCGTGCGGATGCGCGACCTGCTCGCGGCGGTCCAGGCCCCGCCGGGGTCGCACGTGCGCGTGACGAGCCTCGAACGGCACGGCGGCTACCGGATCATGGACATGGGTCCCGAGTACGCCGAGGACCCGACGACCCTCGTCGCGCTCGAACTGAACGGCGAGAAGCTCGACCTGGACCACGGTTTCCCGGCGCGCATCATCGCCCCGGGTCGGCCCGGGGTGCTGCAGACGAAGTGGATCGAGAAGATCGAGGTGCTCCGGTGAAGGTCGCACGCATCGTGCTCGTCGTGGTCGGCGTCCTGGTCATCGCGTTCGGGGCGTACGTCATGGTGACGACCGTGCGGCCGAACCGGATCTGGGGCCTCGCGACGTGGCTGCTCGGCGCGGTGATCCTGCACGACGCGATCCTGTCGCCGTTCGTCGTCGCCGTCGGCCTGTTGCTCCGTCGGACCGGGCGGACGCTGCAGGTCTGGGCGCTCGTGGTCGTGCAGGCCGTCGTGGTGCTCGGGAGCGTCCTGGCGCTCGTCGTCCTGCCGGAGATCGCGGCGAAGGCGCACGGGACGAAGAACGACACGGTGCTGCCGTTCGACTACGGCCTGCGTCTGCTCGTCGTCGAGGGCGTCCTGGTGCTCGTGGTGGTCGCCGTCCTGGTCGTCGCGCTCCGGCGTCGGCGGACCGCGACGTCTACTGGTTGAACCGACAACCATTCGCTAGGATGCCGGTATGACCGACGAGACCCCGTGGCTCACGCGCGACCAGCTCCGTGCGTGGATGAAGCTCGTCGCCGTCATGGAGCTCCTGCCGGCGGCGCTCGACCAGCAGCTCCAGCGTGACGCCGACCTGACGCACTTCGACTACATGGTCATCGCGATGCTCTCGGAGACCGAGTCCCGCACGCTCCGGATGTCGGCACTGGCGTCGGCCACGAACGCGTCCCTGCCGCGGCTGTCCCACGTCGTGTCCCGGCTCGAGAAGCGCGGGCTCGTCTCCCGGTGCCCGTCCACCGACGACCGGCGTGCCACCGACGTCCGGCTCACCGACACCGGGTACGCCACCATCGTCGACGCGGCGCCCGACCACGTGCGCACCGCCCGTCGCGTGGTGATCGACGCCCTCACCGAGGAACAGGTCGGGCAGCTCGACGGCATCGCCGCGGCCCTGCTCACGCGGCTCGACCCCGAGCGACGCTTCGCGGCACTGACCTACCCGCGGGACGACGACGACACCGCGATCTGCGAGGCCCGGCTGACCGGCACGGCGACCGACTGACGGTCGTGGCCGTCGTGCGGTGCTGCAATAGGCTCGCCACATGAGCCAGCCCGCCGCGCCGTCCGACACGTACTCCTACCTCGGACCCGCCGGCACCTTCACCGAGGCGGCCCTCAAACTCGTCGACGCAGCCGCCGGCAAGCCCTGGCGCAGCGTCAACAACGTCGGCGAAGCCCTCGACGACGTCGTCAGCGGCCGGTCGATCGGTGCGGTGATCGCGATCGAGAACAGCGTCGACGGCGGGGTCAGCGCCACGCAGGACGCCCTCGCCCGGATCCCCGGCGTCCGCATCGTGGGGGAGTACCTCGTCCCCGTCGACTTCGTGCTCGTCGCCCGCCCCGGCACCGCGCTCGCCGACGTCCGCACCGTGAACGCCCACCCCGTGGCGTACGCGCAGACCCACAACTGGCTCGAGGCGAACGTCCGCGGCCACGGGCACATCCCGGCGTCCTCGAACGTCGCGGCTGCCGCAGCCCTGCTGGACGAGCACCCCACCGCCGACGCCGCGGTCGCGCCCCCGGGGATCACCGACCACTACGCGCTCGACGTCCTGGCCTCGTCGATCGGGGACAACGCCTCCGCCGTGACCCGGTTCGTCCTCGTGTCGAAGACCCTGGCGCTGCCCGAACCGACCGGCGCCGACAAGACGAGCGTCATCGTCGAGCTGCCCGCCGACCACCCCGGAGCCCTGGTCGACATGCTCGAGCAGTTCGCGACCCGGGGCATCAACATGGGGTTGCTGTCCTCGCGGCCGATCGGTGACGAGCTCGGCCGCTACCGGTTCGTGATCGACCTCGACGGGCACGTGCGGGACGAGCGCGTGGCCGACGCCCTGCTCGGCCTGCGCCGCTTCAGCCCGCGCGTGACGTTCCTCGGGTCGTACCCGCGGGCCGACGGGGTCCGCCCCGAGGTCCCCGCGCGCTACTCGGACGCGGCGTTCGTCGAGGCCCGGGACTGGCTCCGCGCGATCGTCTCCGGCGAGCCCGACGCGCGCTGACGCGCGGGCGCTGCGCGGCCGCGCGCGGCGCTGCGCTGCGCGGCCGCCCGCGCGCGGCGCTGCGCGGCGTTCGGCTGGCGCGCTTCGCTCGCGCACAACCAAAGTCACCCGGAACCGCACCATTCGGTGGTTCGGGCCGACTTTGGTTGTGCGAGCGCGGGTGACGCCGCCGCTACTTCTTGCGACCGCGCCCCGCGTGCGGCTCGACCACGGGGACCCGCACGTCCAGCGACCCGGCGTCGATCTGCGCGCGGAACGCCACGATCTCGCCCACGGGGTCGCCGTCGATCTCGAACTCGTCCGGCTTCGTCAGCCGCAGCACGAACTCCTCGCCACGCATGTAGCGCAGCGGCCGCTCCTGCTTCGCCGCCGTGGTGATCCGACGCCCGACGACGGTGTTGCCGAGCGACGAGCGGTGGAACCAGCGCAGGATCGCGTTCTCCCAGAACACCCGGGCACCGATCCGCACCCAGCCGAAGAACCCACGCGGACGCATCACGACGATGTCGAACACGCCGTCGTCGATCTCGGCGTCGGGCAGGAGCATCGCGTTGGCCTGCAGCATGCCGCAGTTGCCGACGATGACGGAGTGCGCCCGGACCGAGCCGTTGCGCGCCGACTCGTCCAGCCGGTACCTGAACTCGAAGCCGTCGGTGTCCCGCACGGAGCGGAAGAGCGAGTCGAGGTAGGCCAACCACCCGACGCGCTTCTTCAGCCCGGGCCGGGTGTTGGCGAGCATCCGGGCGTCGAGCCCGAGACCGGCCATCACCAGGAAGCCGAACTTGTCGCGGGAGCCGTCGGGCCGCTCGACGCCGATCAGCCCGAAGTCGATCGAGCGGTCGTTGCCGGAGAAGATCGCCTTCGCCATGCCGCCGAGGTCGTCGAGCGGCAGCTTCATGTTCCGCGCGAGCAGGTTGCCCGTCCCGCTCGGGAGCAGCGCCAGCGAGGCGTCGGAGCCGTGCACCACCTCGGCCACGGCACGGACGGTGCCGTCCCCACCCGCGGCGGCGACGACGTCGGCTCCGGCCTCGAGCGCGGCGCGGGCCATGCCACCGCCCGGGTCCTCCTCTGAGGTCTCGAACCACAGGGTCTCGGCCCAGCCGGCCTCCTGCTGGTGCTTCTCGACGGTGCGCTTGAGGGTCGGCAGGTGGACCTTGACGGGGTTGTAGACCACCGCGGCCGTCCGCTGCTCGGTCTGGAGGGCGTCCTGGTCCGCGGGCGCGGTCTCCGAAGGGGTCGACATGCACCAACGGTACCGATCGGATGCTGCGAAGGGACGTCCGACGTGACCCGGTGACGGCCTGGAGGCACGTGGCGGCGCCGCCACGCGCCTCCAGTGACGTCCCTTTAGGATGAAGCGGTGATCGATCCCCAGCTGCTGCGCGACAACCCGGACGTCATCAAGGCCTCGCAGGAGGCGCGCCGCGCCTCCGTGGCCGTCGTCGACGAGGCCGTCGCCGCGGACGCGGCACGGCGGAGCGCGATCACCTCGTTCGAGTCCCTCCGCGCCGAGCAGAACGCCTTCGGCAAGACCGTCGCGAAGGCCCCGAAGGACGAGAAGGCCGCGCTCGTGCAGCAGGCCCAGGCGCTCGCCGCCAAGGTGAAGGAGGCGCAGGCCGCCGTCACCGCCGCCGAGGACACGTTCAACAGCGTCGTCCGCTCGATCCCGAACGTCGTCCTGCCCGGCGTGCCCGCAGGTGGCGAGGACGACTTCGTCACGCTCCGCACCGTCGGCACCAAGCCCGAGTTCGACTTCGAGCCGAAGGACCACGCGGACCTCGGCGAGCACCTCGGCATCATCGACATCCCGCGCGGTGTGAAGGTCTCCGGCTCGCGGTTCTACTTCCTGCGCGGCCTCGGCGCCCGGCTCGAGATCGCCCTCATGTCGCTCGGTCTCGACCGTGCGATCGCCGCCGGGTTCGAACCGCTCATCACCCCGACGCTCGTGCGCCCCGAGACGATGGCGGGCACCGGCTTCCTCGGGGAGCACGCCGCCGAGGTCTACCGGCTCGAGGCCGACGACCTGTACCTCACCGGCACCAGCGAGGTCGCCCTCGCCGGGTTCCACTCGGACGAGATCCTGTCGCTCGACGAGTCTGGCGAGGGGCACCGGTACGCCGGCTGGTCGACCTGCTACCGACGCGAGGCCGGCTCGGCGGGCAAGGACAACCGTGGCATCCTCCGCGTGCACCAGTTCAACAAGCTCGAGATGTTCTCGTACGTGCACCCGGACCAAGCCGAGGCGGAGCACGAGCGCCTCGTGTCGTACCAGGAGCAGATGCTGCAGGACCTCGGACTGCACTACCGCGTGATCGAGACCGCCGCGGGCGACCTCGGCACGAGCGCGGCGAAGAAGTACGACATCGAGGCATGGGTACCGACGCAGGGCACCTTCCGCGAGCTCACCTCGACGTCGAACTGCACCACGTTCCAGGCCCGTCGCCTCGACATCCGCTACCGCACCGAGAGCGGCAAGACCGCCCCGGTCGCCACCCTCAACGGCACGCTCGCGACCACCCGGTGGATCGTCGCGATCCTCGAGACCCACCAGCAGGCCGACGGCTCGGTCGTGGTGCCGGAGGTCCTCCGTCCGTACCTCGGTGGCGTCGAGGTGATCGAGCCCCGATGAGCACGCAGGGGCGGTTCGTCGACGGTGGCTCCGGGGCCGGGGGATCGGTCCGGACCAAGCGCTGGTTGGTGGCGCTCGACATCGACGGCACCACCATGCGCGAGGACGGCGTCGTCACCGACACCGTGATCGCCGCCCTGCGTGACGTCGAGGCCGCGGGGCACGAGGTCATGCTCTCCACCGGCCGCAGCGAGGGCATGACCGTGCCGCTGCTCGAGACCCTCGGCATCGAGCCGAAGTACCTCGTGTGCGCGAACGGTGCGCTCACCCTCGCCCGCCGGCCGGACGGCTCCTACGAGCGGGTGCACGTCGAGAAGTTCGACCCGTCCGAGGTCCTGCAGACCGTGCACGGCGCGCTCGCGAACGCGGCGTTCGGCGTCGAGGACGAAACCGGGCAGTTCCTGCTCTCCGGCAACTTCCCGGACGACGCGATGACCGTCGCCGGCGAGCACGTCCCGTTCGAGCGACTGCTCGGCGTCGAGGCCACCCGCGTCGTCGTCATCTCGCCCGGCCACGACACCGAGGACTTCCTGCAGATCGTCGAGCAGATGGGGCTGCACAAGGTCTCGTACTCGGTGGGCTGGACGTCGTGGCTCGACATCGCACCGGAGGGCGTGACGAAGGCCACCGCGATGGAACGCGTCCGCGAGTGGCTCGACATCCCGCGATCCCGGGTCTTCGCCGCGG
Organism: Curtobacterium sp. 314Chir4.1; assembly: GCF_900215175.1. Lineage (NCBI taxonomy): Bacteria > Bacillati > Actinomycetota > Actinomycetes > Micrococcales > Microbacteriaceae > Curtobacterium > Curtobacterium sp. 314Chir4.1. Next base: position 632,725 of record NZ_OCMI01000002.1, on the reverse strand, counting down.
GTGACGGCCGGAACGACATCGACATGCTGCGGTGGGCGTCGACCTCGGGGCGCGGGGTCGTCATGGGCCAGGCGCCGGAGGACGTCGTGGACGCGGGCAACGAGCTCACCGGCGGTGTGACGGACGACGGCCTGGCGGCCGCGCTCGACTCGTTGCCGCGCTGACGGGCGCTGACGCGCGCTGGCTCTCGCACGGTGCGAGGTGCTGGTTCGTACGGTGCGAGGTTCCGCGCGCCGTGCGAGGGAGTTTGCCTCGCACACTGCGCGAGACCTCGCACGTTGCGTCGGTCCCGCTGTACGGCCTGGAGGCTCGGCTAGACTTCTCGGGACGCGGTCACGTCTCGCCACGTGGTCGCGTCACGGAGGGTTGTCCGAGCGGCCGATGGAGCCTGTCTTGAAAACAGGTGGGCAGAGATGTCTCGTGGGTTCGAATCCCACACCCTCCGCCGATGCTCGTCACCCGCGGCTCGCGGTCAGCTGACGAGACCCGCCACCACGTCGTGCACCACGCGAGCGGCACGTGCGGCCGCTCCGTCGAGGTGCTCCTTGAACTCGTCGCCGTCCGGCGCGCACAGGTCGCTGATGCACCGGACCGAGACGAACGGCATGTCGTGGACGTGCGCGAACTGCGCGATGGCGGCGGACTCCATGTCGACGGCCGCGACCGCGGGGAAGGCAGCACGGAGGGTGCGCGCTCGACCCTCGGTCACGAACACCTCGCTCGAGCCGATCGTCGCCGCCCGGACGCGGTACCCGGCGTCCGAAGCGAGCGCGAGTCCGACGAGTCGGTCGTCGGGTTCGTACCCGGTCGGCATGCCCGGGACCTGGCCGAGTGCGTAGCCGAAGGCCGTGGCGTCCGCGTTGAGGTTGACGTAGTGGTCCCCGACGACGACCTCGCCGATCTCGACGCCGTGCATCAGTCCGCCGGCCGTACCGACGCTGATCACCGGGACGCCCGACCCGAAGTCGTGGAACGCGTGGGCGACCGCGGCCGTGGCGTTCGCGAACCCGATGCCGCTCCGACGCACCGCGACGGTGGCTCCGTCGATGTCGAGCAGGTGGTGCTCGTCGTGCCCGCCGACGGGACCGTCGAGGATCGGGACGCCGTCGAAGAGTGACGCGAACGCGGACACTTCTTCGCTCATGGCGGCGATGACGACCGCGACGGGGGGAGGGAGTTGCACTGACCGATCCTCGCACGCGCCGCCGACCGTCGGGACAGCGGGACGCGTACCGTGCACCGTGCGCGAGGAGATCCAGGGGGCCGGTGTGGTCGAGGTCGTCGAGTACCGAGCGGAGTGGCCGCGGCGCTTCGAGGTGCTCCGGAGGGCGTACGACGACGCACTCCGCGCTGCCGGCGTCCCGCACCGCATCGAGCACGTGGGCAGCACCGCCGTCCCCGGCCTCGCGGCGAAACCGGTGATCGACGTCGACGTCGTCGTTGCCTCCGCGGACGTCCCGGCGGCCGTCGCCGCCCTCGCGACGATCGGCTTCGAGCCCCGCGGTGACCTCGGCATCCCCGAGCGTCAGGCCTTCCGGACGCCGGACCACTTTGCGCCGACCAACACGTACGTCGTCTCCGAGGGGTCACTCGCGTTGCGGAACCACCTCGCCGTGCGCGACGTCCTGCGCGCGGACGGCGTCCTGCGCGAGGAGTACGCCGCCGTGAAGCGGAGCGCTGCCCGGGTGTCGGCGGACATCGACGACTACATCGAGCGGAAGAGCGACGTCCTCGTCCGCATCCTCCGCGCGGCCGGGCTCACCGACGACGAGCGCGCGTCGATCACCGCGAGCACCCGCGGCATCACCGGCCGCGGAGCCCACGGCTGACACCGGTCGAGCAGCAGCGTCTCAGGGCACGAACGGCGCGTGCGGCCAGGGCGCGACCAGCCGTCCGTCGGTCAACTGGAGGGACAGCGCCAACCCGATGCCGGACGCGATGACGAGCCCGACGATCGCGAACGCCGCGACCGAACGACCCCGGTGTCGAGCGAGCCGCGCCGTGATCAGCAGCAGGACCAACCCCACCACGTGGCCGACCACGAGCCCGGTCACCCCCATGGGGATGTTCGGGTTCGCGCCCGTTCGGTCCGGGCTCGCGCCACGCGTGGCCTCCTCGGAGGCCAGGTACAGCCAGAGCCAGGACCCGCCGCCGCCGACCACTCCGAGCGCGACCGTCACCCAGTACAGCGCCGCCCACCCCGCTGACGTCCACCCCGTCCGTCGCTCCGCGACCGCCCCCGTCGTCACCATGCGGTCATGGTAGCGGCGGGGGTTGCGGTCGCCGAGGTCAGACCGCCGCGGCGATCCCCGGGTACAGCGCGACCAGCGGTGCGCTCAGCCCGGCGCGGACGTCCCGGCTGATCTGGTCCGCCAGCACCTCGTGCTCGCCGGCCTCGACCGCGTCCCAGATGGCGGCGACGATCACCGCGGGGTCGGCCTTCTCGACGTCGAGGTCCGCCGTCATCCCGGTGTCGGTGTACCCGAGGTGGGCCCCGACGACCTGCGTGCCCTGCGGTGCGAGTTCGAGGCGCAGCGAGTTGGTCAGTGACCAGAACGCCGCCTTCGACGCCGAGTACCCGTTGCCGAGCGCGATCCAGCTCAGCACGGAGTGCACGTCGACGAGGGCACCGCCGGCCAGGGTCGGCGCGAAGGCCTTGGCGACCCGGAGCGCACCGAAGACGTTGGTGGCGAACACGCGCTCGACGTCCTCGACGGAGGTCTCGAGCAACGGGGTCGAGCCGCCGACGCCGGCGTTGTTCACGACGATGGTGGCGTCCGCCGCGGTGCGGGCAGCGGCGTCGACGCTCGCCTGGCTGGTCACGTCGAGGGGGAGGGGGACGATGCGATCGTCGTCCCAGGTGCGGGGGTTCCGTGCGGTCGCGTAGACCTTGGCGGCGCCGCGGTCGAGGGCCTGCTGCACGAACTCGGCGCCGAGGCCGCCGTTCGCTCCGGTGACGAGGACGATCGCGTCGGTGAGGTCGGTCATGGGGGCTCCAGTCGAGAGAGTTGAGTACGGAAACCGAACCTAGCACGTTGTGTCTGCATTCCGAACCCAGTTACGATGGACACATGCTCGGCATCCTCGGCGGCGACGAGCGCTGCCCCATCGCGCGCTCCCTCGACGTCCTCGGCGAGAAGTGGACGCTCATGATCGTGCGCGACGCCCTCGCCGGCTCGACCCGCTTCAGCCAGTTCCAGCAGAGCCTCGGCATCCCGCGCGAGGTCCTCACTGCCCGTCTCGGCTCCCTCGTCGAGGGTGGCGTGCTCGAACGCACCGCCTACAAGCCGGAGGGCGGACGCGTCCGCGAGGAGTACGTCCTCACCGATGCCGGCCGCGACCTCTCGCTCGTGCTCCTCGCGCTCGGCGGGTGGGCGGACCGGCACCGCCGCACCGACCTGACGTCGGACCTGCGGTTCGTCGACGCCGAGACCGGCGAGCCGGTCGAGGCCGCAGCCGTGACGCGCGTCGCGCAGCGACGCGTCCCGCTGGGCGACCTCAAGGCGGTGCAGGGACACACGTCCGGAACGTGACCGGTTGACGGCCTGGAGGCGCGGGTCGGGCCCGCACCGTGCCTCCAGTCCGGCAGGTGGGTGCGTCAGCGACGCACGTCGCACCCGCAACTCGCGCCGAGCACCAACTCGGCCGGCACGAGGTCGCGGTGCCACTGCTCGCCGGCCACGCGACCGAGGACCCGGTCGACCGCACCGGCAGCCATCGCGTCGATCGGCTGTCGCACCGCGGTGAGCTGCGGGTTCGTGAAGTCCGCCTCGGCGGTGCCGTCGAACGACACGATCGCGACGTCCGTCGGCGCGGAGAGCCCGAGCTCGTACAGGGCTCGGAGCACCCCGACGGCCTGCATGTCGGAGCTGACGAAGACGGCTCGCGGTCGGTTGGCGGAGCCGAACATGCGGAGTCCGGCGGTGTAGCCGCCCGCGCGGGAGAACTCGGTGCGGACGATGGGGCCGTCCTGCACGCCGTGCTCGCGGAGGGCGTCCTGCCAGCCCTGCTCGCGGAGGTCCGTGTCGGAACCGGCGTGCCCGATGACGAGCCCGATCGACGAGTAGCCGTGCCCGGCGAGGTGCGCGGTCCCGTCGAAGGCGCCGCGGCGGGCGTCCACGCCGGTGCTGGCGAACTCGGGGACCTCGAAGAAGGTGTTGAGGAGCACCATCGGCAGTCCGGGGTCGACCACGGTGGAGAGGTCCGGGCGGGTCATGATGCTCGTGACGATGAGCCCGTCGACCTGGCGTGCGGACAAGCTGCGCATGCGGTCGCGTTCGAGGGCGACGTCGCCGTCGCTGCTCGAGATGAGGACGTCGTAGCCCCGGTCGGCCGCGGCCTGTTCGACAGCGATCGCGACCTCGGACCAGAGCGGGTTGTCGAGCTCGGGGACGATGAGCCCGAGCATCTTCGACGACCCGGTGCGGAGTGCCTGCGCGCTCGCGTTCGGGCGGTACCCGAGGACCCGGATGGCGTCCCGGACCCGGGCGGCCGTCTCGGCGGCCACGGGGCGGGGCCCGTCGTGCACGACGTAGCTGACGACGGAGGTGCTGACGCCCGCGTACCGGGCGACGTCCGCGCGGGTGACCGCCCTCGGGGTCGTCGGGCTGGTCACGGACGCCTCCTGGATCGAGTTCGGGTGCCGATCCGTGCGGATCGGCACCCGAACGACGGTGGTTGTGATCCTAGACGGCACTCGCACCGGTGGCGGACGCGGCATCGGCCGTCGCGGGGGCGTCGCCGAAGTCCGGCACCTCGAGGCGCACGCCGCCCTGCAGTGCGGACTGGTGGGCGATGATGCCGGGGAGCGTGAACCGCGCGGCGGTCCAGGCGTTCACCGGCGGCAGGGTGCGGTCGACGACGGCGCGGACGAAGTCGTCGGCGAGGAACTGGTGGCTGCCCTCGTGCCCGGTCGGCACTCCGGCGTACTCGGCCGGCAGACGGTCGGTGTCGTGCACCTCGGCGTACCCCGAGACGAACGCGTCGCGGAGCGAGGGGTCGACCCCGGCCAGGCGCGGGTCGTCGAGGTCCATCGTCGCCTTGGTGTTGATCCGGTCGCTGATGTCGTACGAGTCCTCCTTGTCCTGCCAGACGCTGACCTTCGCGAGCTGCTCGAAGCTGGCCTCGGTGCCGAAGTAGCGGAAGCGGGACTCGCGGATGTGCGACGGGTAGCCGACGCGGCGCATCTCGTTGATGCGCATGACCCCGCCGTTGTCGAGCTCGAACAGGGCGGTGGCGTTCGAGAAGTCGTTGTCGAACTGGCTGACGTCCTTGTCGAACACCCCGTCGCCGCGGTCGTCCTTGATGCCGATGCAGCTGACGCTGACGGCGTGGCCGGGGATCGCGCCGAGGACGCCACCGACCGAGTGCGTCGGGTAGAGCATGGGCGGGTAGCTGGCGGTCCGCTTCCACTGGTCGCCGCCGCTGAACTGGTACGCGGCGTAGAAGCCGAGGTCCATGTCGTGGACGTAGTCGCCCTCGGCGTAGAACACCCGGCCGAACGCGCCTTCGGCGACCTGCTTCCGCGCGAACACCGTCGCCGGGTTGTAGTAGCTCGTCTCGCCCATCATGTAGGTGAGTCCGGTCTCGCGGACGGCCTCGATGATCGCGCTGATCTCCTCGACGGAGATCGCCATCGGCACGGCGGAGTACACGTGCTTGCCGGCGCGGAGGGCCTTGACCACGAGGGGGCCGTGCGTCCATCGCTGCGTGAAGATCGCCACCGCGTCGACGTCGGAGGCGAGGACGGCGTCGAAGTCGTCGAACGTGCCGTCGAGGTGCTGCGACTCGACGAGCTCCGATGCGCGGTCGTCGACGAGGTCGGTCACGAAGACCCGGTCGACGTCGGGGTGGAGCTTGAACAGCTTCGCGAACTGCGGGGCGAACTGGCCTGCGCCGACCATTCCGATTGAGATCATCAGTGACCTTTCCAGGGGTGTGGGATGCGTCGCCGAGCAGGTCGCTCCGATGCGATCGGGGGCCATCCTGACACATGCTGTCTACACGTGACAACCATTGATTCGGCCTGGAAACGAACCCTTGCCACGATCGGTCCCCACGTGTAGATTCCCGGCTCACGGACTGCTGCACGTCAGTCCACCGCAGACGAAGGAGTCGCGATGGCCACCGAGAGCCCCGTGTCGTCACCCTTGACGACCACCCGCCCACGGAGCAGGGGAACCACCCTCGCCCGTGCCCGGACGACCTCGCCGAGGCGTCGACCCCGGAACGACCTCTGGCTCGCGCTGGTGTTCATCGCCCCGGCGGCGATCGGCTTCGCCGTGTTCCTCGCGTGGCCGACCGTCCGGGGCATCTACCTCAGCTTCACCTCGTACAACCTGCTCACCCCGCCGGAGTTCACCGGCCTGCAGAACTACGTCCGACTCGCGCAGGACTCGATCTTCTGGCACTCGATGGTCGTCACCGTCGAGTACGTCGTCATCAACATCGTGATCCAGACGGTCGTGGCGCTCTTCATCGCGGTGATGATGCACCGCCTGACGAAGTCGACCTTCGTCCGCGGCATCGTCCTCGCGCCGTACCTCGTGTCGAACGTCGTCGCGGCGCTCGTGTGGCTCTGGATCCTCGACACCCAGCTCGGCATCGGCAACGAGATGCTCGCGGCCCTCGGCCTCGACCGCATCCCCTTCCTGCAGAGCGACGTGTGGGGCATCCCCTCGATCGCGCTCATCAACGTCTGGCGGCACGTCGGCTACACGGCGCTGCTCATCTTCGCCGGCCTGCAGTCGCTGCCCGAGACGGTCTACGAGGCCGGGCGCATCGACGGCGCGAGCGAGTGGAAGATGTTCTGGCGCATCACCGTGCCGCTGCTCCGCCCGATCCTGTCGCTGGTGCTCATCATCACCGTCATCGGCTCGTTCCAGGTGTTCGACACCGTCGCGGTCACCACGCAGGGCGGACCCGCGAACGCCACGAACGTCGTGCAGAACTACATCTACAACCTGGCCTTCGGCCGGTTCCAGTTCGGCTACGCGTCCGCCGTGTCGGTCGCGCTCCTCATCGTCCTCAGCATCATCACGATCATCCAGTACCGCCTCACCCGCTCGGGTGAGTCGGACCTGGACTGAACGGAGCGTCCCGACCATGACCACGACACTCACCCGTTCCGTCACCACGAAGCGTCAGCCCCGCCCGGGCGCCGCACACCGTCGACGCCCGTCGATCGGCCGGATCCTCGCGTGGGTCGCGATGATCGCCGTCATCGTCATCACGCTGTTCCCCTTCTACTGGATCCTCCGCACCGCGCTGTCGTCGAACGGCGCGATCAACTCCGACCCGACCTCGCTGCTCCCCGTCGGGTTCAGCCTCGGTGGGTTCGAGCGGGTCTTCGGCCTGCAGTCCACCAAGGAAGCCCTGGAGCAGGGCGGCTCCGGCGCCGCGCTGAACTTCTGGCGCTACCTCGGCAACTCCGTCATCGTGTCGACGCTCGTCACCGTCGGCCAGGTGTTCTTCTCCGCCGCAGCTGCCTACGCCTTCGCCCGTCTGCGCTGGCCCGGACGCGACAAGGTGTTCGCGGTGTTCCTCGCCGGCCTCATGGTCCCCGCGATCTTCACGCTGCTGCCGAACTTCACCCTCATCAAGCAGCTCGGGCTCGTCGACAACCTGCTCGGCATCGCCCTGCCGACGATGTTCATGACCCCGTTCGCGGTGTTCTTCCTCCGGCAGTTCTTCCTCGGCATCTCGAAGGAGGTCGAGGAGGCGGCCCTCATCGACGGCGCCGGCAAGGTCCGGGTGTTCTTCCGCCTGGTCATCCCGATGGCCGCCGCACCCATCGCCACCCTCGCCGTCCTGACGTACATCACGAGCTGGAACGACTACTTCTGGCCGCTCATGGTGTCGTACACGGACAGCTCTCGGGTCCTCACCGTCGCGCTCGGCGTCTTCAAGTCGCAGACCCCGCAATCAGGCACCGACTGGGCCGGGCTCATGGCCGCGACCCTGGTGGCGGCGCTCCCGATGATCGTGCTGTTCGGCGTCTTCGCCAAGCGCATCGTCAACTCCATCGGCTTCTCCGGAATCAAGTAGGCACCAGATGACAAACTCGCTCTCCCGCCGCGCCCTGTTCGCCGGCGGCGCCTCCGCCCTGGCACTCGGTGCGCTCGCAGCGTGCTCGTCGCCCGGACGCCGCTCCGCCTCGGGGACCGGCACCCGGACCGTCAGCTACTGGCTCTGGGACTCCAACCAGCTGCCCGCCTACCAGGCCGTCGCCGACGCCTTCCACCGCGAGAACCCCGACATCACCGTGAAGATCACGCAGCTCGGGTGGAACGACTACTGGACGAAGCTCACCGCCGGGTTCATCGCCGGCACCGCGCCCGACGTGTTCACCGACCACCTGACGAAGTTCCCGCAGTACTCCGACCTCGACGTGCTCTACAAGCTCGACGAACTCGAGGCCACCAAGGGCATCCGGGACGCCGACTACCAATCAGGGCTCGCCGAGCTCTGGAAGGGCAAGGACGGCCACCGGTACGGGTCACCGAAGGACTGGGACACCATCGCGATGTTCTACGACCGGAAGGCGATGGCGAAGGCCGACGTGTCCGACGCCGACCTCGCGGACCTCGAGTGGAACCCCGACGACGGCGGCTCGTTCGAACGGATGGTCGCCCACCTCACCGTCGACTCCAAGGGTCGGCGCGGGGACGAACGGGGCTTCGACAAGCACGACGTCGCGGTCTACGGCATCTCGTCGAACGGGTCCGGCGGCGACGGCTTCGGGCAGACCCAGTGGTCGCCGTTCACCGGGTCGATCGACTGGTTCTACACGAACGAGAACCCCTGGGGCGACAAGTTCCGCTACGACGAGCAGGTCGTGCAGGACACCCTCGCCTGGTACTACCGCCTCGCCGAGAAGGGATACATGGCGAAGTACGGGGTGTTCTCCACCACCACCGGGCCCGACGTGCAGCTCGGCTCCGGCAAGTGCGCGCTGTCGTTCAACGGCTCGTGGATGATCGGCACCTACCTCGGGATGAAGGACCTCGACATCGCAGTCGCCCCCACGCCCGTCGGCCCGGTCGGGCACCGCGCGTCGATGTTCAACGGGCTCGGCGACTCGATCACGAAGCAGGCGAAGGACCCCGAGGCCGCCGCGAAGTGGGTGGCGTACCTCGGCAGCGACGCCGCGCAGACGATCGTCGGCAAGGCCGGCATCGTGTTCCCCGCGCGGCCCGCGGGCACCGAAGCCGCGGTCGCGTCGTTCCGGAAGCGCGGGTTGGACGTCTCGGCGTTCACCCGACAGGTCGAGGAGAAGACCACGTTCCTCTTCCCGGTGACCCGCAACCCGGCGGACGTGCAGGCCCTGCTGCAGCCCGCGTTCGACGACGTGTACGCCAACGGCAAGTCGATCACGACCCTGACCGGCATCAACGAGCAGGTGAACACCCTGCTCGCGCTCACCTGAGCGGCGTGTTCGTCCGCACACCGCAGTCCTCGGTGCGGTGTGCGGACGATCCTTGCTCCACGCCGGGGACACGACCGAGACTGCAGGCGATGACTTCCCTCGAAACCCTCGTGTACATGTCCGTCGCCGTCGACGACCTGACCGACGGCCAGCTGGTCGACATGCTGCGCGAGGCGCGGCTCACCAACCAGGCGCTCGGCGTCTCCGGTCTTCTCCTGGCGAAGGGCGGTCGGTTCATGCAGGTCCTCGAGGGCCCCGCGTGGGCCGTCGAGGACCGCTTCGCCGCGATCGAGCGGGACCCCCGCCACCGTGACGTGAAGTCCCTCTCGCGAGAGCGGATCGCGACGCGCCGATTCGACGGGTGGGCGATGGCCTTCGGGAACCCGTCGGACACCGAGGTCCGGGACGAACCGGGCTTCAGCACGTTCCTCACCGAGCGCTCCGGCCTGCCGTCCGAGCTGGCGGGTTCCCCCGCCGACTGGCTGCTGCGGTGGTTCCGTGGACGGGACCTGCAGGACGTCCCGGAGGCGCGGATCACCCTGGCACGGCACGCCGCCTGACACAGCCACCCTCGGACTGGCGTGTCGCGCTTGGCGGCGATGCGGAGCGGTGCGCGCGACACGCCGACGGAGCCTGTGACTCTGGTGGGGTGGAACGACGTGAGCAGATCCTGCAGGCCGCGGCGCAGGAGTTCGACCGCGCCGGCTTCGCCAGCGCGACGGTGGCGGGCATCGCCCGCACGGCGGGCGTGTCCCAGGGGGCGCTGCACTTCCACTTCCCGACGAAGCTCGCGATGGCGCTCGCCGTCATCGACGAGCAGAACGTCCGCACGTTCGACGTCGTCAGCCGCACCGACAGTTCACCCACGTCGGCTCTGATCGGCGCGTCCAAGGGCATCGCCGACCTGCTCCGCACCGACGCGATCGTGCGCGCGGGCATCCGGCTGTCTCTCGAACGCGGTGAGTTCGCCGCCGCGACCGCGAGCTTCTACGAGCAGTGGATCGCGGGGATCGTCGACGTCTTCCGGCTGGCCGTCGCCGCGGGGGAACTGCGTACCGAGCTCTCCGCCGATCAACTCGGGGCGACGGTCGTGCCGTACTTCACCGGCGTGCAGCTCGTGTCAGACGTCCGCACCGGGCGAGCGGACCTCCACCCGGCGGTCGCGACGATGTGGCACGTGCTCCTCTCCGGCATCGCTGACCCGCGGCACCGGACCCGCTTGCTGGGGGTCGTGGCGGAGACGTTCAGCGCGTCAGACTGACGGCATGCGCACCGCCCTCCGAGCACTCCACGTCGTCGCGACCGTGCTGCTCGCAGTCGGGTTCACGGGACTCGGCGTCGCTATGTGGTCGCTGTTCATCACCGCGGACGACGGCGGCGGGGCGAACATCGGTGCCGGGATCCTCGCCCTGTTCGCGTCCGCAGTGGGTGGCGTCGGCCTCGTGCTGCTCGCCGTCACGGGTGTCGTCGCCGGAGTCGCCCGGGCCCGCGGCAGACTGACGGCATGACACTTCCTCGACGCGGATCGACGCCGACGACCTCGACGGAAGGGCCGCACCGGCAGATCGACCAGCTCGCACCGCCGGAGTTGTGGGGACGCCTGGTCGCGGCCGTGTTCGCGCTGCCGGAGGTCGTCGAAGGCCACAGCCAGGTGTCGCCGGCGAGCTCGCGCGCCGTGTTCCTCACCGACCGCCAGGTCGAGTCGTCCCCCGAGCGGTCCCTCGCTCCAGGGAAGCGGCTCGAACCCGTGCACCTGCACGGCGTCGACGACACGAGCGTCCACCTCGTCCTGCCCGAGGACCGCGGGCGCGAGCTGATCGACCTGGGGTGGGCAGAACCGCACGGCTACGCGGACTTCGGCACGGAGTTCATGGTCTACGGCCCCCGCGACGAGGACGAGCTCGCGACGGTGGTCGGCATCGTAGAGGAGAGCCTGGCGTTCGCACGCGGTTGAGGCCGGTCAGCGGTCGTGGAGCTCGCGGTCGCGGAACCACTTCAGCAGCCAGGCGGCGCTCGTGCGGTCGAACGAGCGGGGGAAGTCGACGGTGTCCGTCAGGAACGGGCTGAACCCCTCCTCGGCATCCACGTCCGCGTCGTCGAGCGCACGGTAGGCCATGGACCAGCCGTCGAACCGCCGGCGTTCGACGTCCTCGCGGATGAGGGACTTCACCGCACCGTGCCGTGGGTCGCGCGAGATGGCCGCGAACCGGTCGTCGACGCTCCACGCCGGGCCCTCGAGCAGCTGCATGAACCGGCCGTCCTTCGCGAGCAGCAGGCCGGAGACGCCGAGGGCTTCGTTCCGGAGCCGGGCGTCACGCAGGAGCTGGGCGAGCGCAGCGTCGTCGAAGGGCTCGGTCGCGCGGCTCATGTAGACGATGGAGACGAGCACGGCTCCATACTGGTGCGGGTCGGGCGCGGGCGCGAACCGCTGTCCGCATCCCGTCGCGCGCGGCGCGACATGTTGTCGACAAGTGGTCCCGGGCCCGATCAGTTTCCGGACGCGCTCGGTGCACTGACTGATCGCTCAGAGGTGTCGACCACCGCCCGACCGCGGGTGGCCGGCGCCGCGAGCAACGCGACGACCAGCAGCGCCGCCGGCACGAGCATCGCCGCCTGCAACCCGAGGTGCTCCCCGAGGAACCCGAGCGCGGGCGGCCCCGCGAGGAACGCGATGTAGCCCGCGGTCGCGACGACGGACACCCGTCGGTCGCCGTCGGTGGGGTGGTCGCCGGCGGCGGAGATCGCGAGCGGGAACCCGAGTGCGATCCCGAGGCCCCAGATGCCGGCAGCCGCCGCGGTCAGCACGGGGTTCGGCGAGACGACGACGAGCAGGACACCGACGGCCCCGACCGCGGCGCACACCCGGATCACCGGTGCGCGCCCGAACCGGGCAACGAGCGGCGTCCCGGCGGACCGCCCCACGAACATGGCGAGGGCGAACCCGGTGAACACGAGCGAGCCGACTGCTTCCGGGGCGCCGTGGTCGGTCGTCATGAGCAGGGGGAGCCAGTCGCTCGCCGCGCCCTCGGCGAAGGCCATCGCGAGGGTGATCACGGCGATGAGCAGCACCTGCCAGGTGATGACCGACCGCAGGCGCGGCGTGGCGACGGCTGTCGCGGACGGGTCGGGCGCGACGCGGGGGACCGGCCGCAGGTTCGCCGCGGCGAAGGTCGCGAGCCCGGCCATCACGACGGCGGCGACGAGCAGGTGCACGAGCACGGGAGTGCGGACGGCGGTCAGGACGATCCCGGCGGCGCCGCCGATGACGGTGCCGAGGCTGAAGCACGCGTGCAGCACGGGGACGACGGGTCGGGACAGTTGTCGTTCGACGGCGGCGGCCTCGACGTTGAGCCCGATCTCGGCGACACCAGACCCGAACCCGATGAGGAACAGCCCGGCCCACACCCCGACCGCGAGTTGCGCGGGGGCGAGCAGGGCGACGAGCAGCATGCCGGCGACGGGCAACATCCCGCCGAGCACGATGAGCGGCCGTGTGCCCAGGCGGCGGACGAGCACCCCGGCGCCGAGGATCCCGATCATCGAGCCGATCGACAGGCCGAGCAGCACGATGCCCATCGCCTCGATCGACGCTCCGAGCTCGTCGCGGACCGCGGGTGTGCGGGTGATCCACGAGGCGATCCCGAACCCGGTCATCGTCGACGTGGCGAAGAGTGCCGCGCGGTGGCGCCCGATCATGCGTCCATCAGAACGTTTCACACGGGCGGAGTCAAGGGATCAGCGCAGCATGCCGAGGGAGCGTGCCTCGGAGACGGCGGCCGTGCGGGACGACACCCCGAGCTTCGAGAACACGTGGACCAGGTGCGACTTCACGGTGGCGTCGCTGATGTGCAGGCGTGCGGCGACGTCACCGTTCGAGGCGCCCTCGGCGACGAGCCGCAGCACCTCGATCTCCCGCGCCGACAGCGCGACCTGCGGCGACCGCATCCGGGCCATCAGCCGACCGGCGATCGCGGGCGCGAGTGCGCTCTGCCCGGACGCCGCCGCGCGGACGGCCGCGACGAGCTCGTGCGGCGGCGCGTCCTTGAGCAGGTACCCGCTCGCGCCGGCCTCGACCGCGCCGAGGATGTCGCCGTCGGAGTCGTAGTTCGTCAGCACGAGCACGTACGGTGCCGCGTCGAGCGCTCGGATCCGGCGGGTGGCGTCGGCACCGGTGGCGTCCTGTCCGAACTGCAGGTCCATCAGGACGAGCTCCGGCGTCAGGGACTCCGCGAGGGCGACCGCGACGGACGGGGTCGACGCCTCGCCGACCACCTCGAGGTCGTCCTCGGCGTCGAGGAGCGCCCGCAACCCGGCCCGGACGACGGGGTGGTCGTCGGCGATGAGGACCCGGATCACGGCACCTCCAGCACGGCGAGCGGCAGCGCGTCGCGATCGCCCGGGCGCTCGTGCACGCGCCCGACGTGCTGCTCGTCGACGAACCGACGAGCGCCCTCGACCAGGAGCGCGGCGCGGCGATCATGGGCCTCATCGCGCAGCTGACCCACGACCGCGGCACGGCGACGATGCTCGTGACCCACGACATGGTGCACCGGGACGTCCTCGACGAACTCGTGACGGTGGTCGACGGGCGGGTGGTCGACGCGGCGCCCGCGGCTCCCGTGGCGAACGCCGCCTAGGATCGGGCACATGGCGACCGTCCTCCTCGTCCGGCACGGACGCACCACCGCGAACGCGACCGGCCTGCTCGCCGGACGGACCGCGGGGGTCGCACTCGACGCGGTCGGACGCCAGCAGGCAGCGCGGACGGCGGACCGGATCGCCGCGGTGCCCCTCGCCGCGGTGGTGTCCAGCCCCCTCGAGCGCTGCCGCCAGACCTCCCGTGCCCTGCTCGAACGGCAGCCGGGCACGCCCGAGACCCGCATCGAACGGGCGATCACCGAGTGCGACTACGGCGACTGGCAGGGGCGGAAGCTCGCCGACCTCGCGAAGGAGCCGCTCTGGCGGACGGTGCAGGCGAACCCGAGTGCGGTCGTGTTCCCTGGTGGTGAGTCCATGCAGGGCATGCAGTCCCGCGCGGTCGCGGCGATCCGGCGCATCGACGCCGAGGTCGAGGCGGCGCACGGCCCGAACGCCGTGTGGGTCGCGGTGAGCCACGGCGACGTCATCAAGTCCGTGCTCGCCGACGCCCTCGGCATGCATCTCGACCTGTTCCAGCGGATCGCGGTCGGCCCGGCGTCGGTGTCCATCGTGCGCTACGGGGAGCACCGGCCCGAGGTCGTCGCGTCGAACACCGAGTCCGGCGACCTCGCCTGGCTCGCTGCTGCTCCCGCGCCGTCCGGGGACGCGGCGGTCGGCGGTGGCGCCGGTCACGGGGACGGCGCGACGCCGGACACGCAGACGGGTACCGACAGGGCCTGAACGCGTGTCGGTCGGCGCTCCTACAATGCCGGTATGCCCACCATCGTGCACGGCTTCGACTGGCCGGACCGTCTCGTCGTCGGGACCGTCGGCCTCCCGGGCGAGCGGTCCTTCTACCTCCAGGCGCGCGACGGCCGCCGCGTGACGAGCGTCGCGCTCGAGAAGGAGCAGTCGGCGGTCCTCGCGGACAAGATCGACGAGCTCCTCGACGAGGTCGCCACGGTGGAGGACAACCGCTTCAGCGTCCCGCCGTCCGCTCCGACCGAGCTCCACGACGGTGCCCCGCTCGACCAGCCGGTCGAGCCGGAGTTCCGCGCCGGTGCCCTGAGCCTCGGGTTCGACCCGGCGACCGCGCAGGTGGTCATCGAGGCCTACCCGATCGACGACGAGCTCGAGATCGTGGCGGAGACGGACGAGGACGGCGAGGAGATCGAGGCGGTCGTCGAGATCCCCGAACCCGCCGAGCTGTTCCAGGTGAAGATCCCGGTCGGCACCGCCCGCGCCTTCGTCGCCCGCACCCGCGAGATCGTCGCTGCCGGCCGTCCTCCCGGCGACGCATGAGCGACGGATCGCTGTCCATCCGGGCACGCATCCGTGAAGCGTCGAACGCCACGTTCCTGGCCGACCTCGACGGCGAGTCGGTGGTCTACAAGCCGATCGAGGGTGAACGCCCGCTCTGGGACTTCCCCGACGGCACGCTGGCCGATCGCGAGGTCGCCGCCTACCTGGTGTCCGAGGCGTTCGGGTGGGGCATCGTCCCGCCCACGTGGATGGGCGACGGGCCGTTCGGCCGCGGCATGGTCCAGCGCTGGCAGGACGTCGACCCCGAGCAGGACGCAGTGGACCTCGTCCCCACCGAGGACGCCGACGCCGAGGACGCCCCGTGGCTGCCCGTGCTCGAGGCGATCGACGAGCAGGACCGTCCGGTGACGCTCGTGCACGAGGACACCACGGCCCTCCGACGCATGGCCGTGTTCGACGTCGTGGTGAACAACGCGGACCGGAAGGGCGGGCACGTGCTCGCGATGCCCGACGGGCACCGGTTCGGCGTCGACCACGGGCTCGCGTTCCACGTCGAGCACAAGCTCCGCACGGTGCTGTGGGGGTGGATCGGGGAGCCGCTCGACGCCGACGAGCTCGAGGGCATCGACCGTGTCACCGACGCGCTGCACGGTGACCTCGGGGCGGCACTCGACGAGCACCTCACCGTCGCCGAGGTCGACACGCTCCGTGCGCGGTGCGCCGCGCTCCGGGCGGTCGCGGTGTTCCCGCCGCCCCCCGGGCACGGACCCGCGGTGCCCTGGCCGTTGTTCTAGCACCGACACCGACGGAGATCGGGTCGGTGGACTCCGTCGGGTCCGGAGCCCACCGACCCGCACCGCGCCCCGCCTGCCGGGGCGCGGAAGCCCGTGGCGTGCCTGACGGAGAGCATCCTCGATCTCCGGGACTCCACGGGGGTCGGCCGGTCGAGGGCGGATCAGGTGCACTCGGTCGGCCGGATCCACGCGCGCCGATGTCGTCGGTACGCGTGGAACAGTGGTCGCGGCCGGGGTCTGGGGCAGCTGTGGCGTCAGCATACGACGACGTCGTCGTCGGGAGAAGCGTCGGTACGGAAGCCGCGGTTCACGACCCCCAGGGGTCGCGGCCGTACCCGTCGAACAGGGTGTTCCCGCCGCGTCGGGACCCGAGGTACGACCCGACCACGGCGACGCCGAGGTCGTCGTTCTCCGGAGCCACCACGGTGCCGTCGACCCGCTTCGCCATCGCGTCGACGAACCGCGCGAGGCCCGGGTCGTCACCGAGCCGGAAGAACGTCGTCTGCGCGCCGAGGCGTCCGGCGTTCTCGAGTTCCCGGACGGACAGCGCGATCGTGATCGGGTCCGGCGGGTAGCCGAACCACACCTGGCCGTTCGGTTCGAGGTGCGACGTGGGCTCGCCGTCGGTGACGATGAGCAGCACGGGCTGGGCGGTGGGGTGCTTCCGGAAGTGCCGGTTCGCCAGCAGCAGCGCGTGGTGCAGGTTGGTCCCCTTGTCCCACATGGCATCGAGGCCGACGAGCTGCTCGATGTCCATCACCTCGGCCTCCCGCCCGAAGGCGATGAGCTGCAGGTCGTCCCCGCGGAACCGCGTGGACACGAGGGTGTGCAGCGCGAGGGCGGTGCGCTTCATCGGGACCCAGCGGTCCTCCATCGCCATCGAGAACGACGTGTCGACGAGCAGCGCCACGCAGGCCTGTGTCCGCGCCTCGGTCTCCTGCACCTCGACGTCGTCGATCTCGAGCCGGACGCCGGGCCCCATCCGACCGGACGCCGCCGTCCGGGTGAGGGCGTTCGTGATCGACCGCGTCACGTCCCACGGCTCGGTGTCGCCGTACTGCCACTGCCGTGTCGAGCCGGACGGCTCCCCGGCGGCTCCGGACCTCCGGAGGTCGCGTGCGCCCTGTCGGCCGGACATCCGCTCCGCGACGTCCTTGAGCAGGCTCTTGCCGAGCTGCCGCATCGCCTTCGGGGTGAGCCGGAGCGCCCCGTCCGCGCCGCGGCGCATCGCCCCCGAGTTCCGCAGTGCCTTCTCGAGCCGCTGCAGGGTCTGCGCGTCGACGGCGGCCTCGGCGCCGAGCTGTCGGGCGAGGGCGTCGAGGTCCAGGTCGTCCAGGTCGGACCCCGGCCCCGACTGCGCGATCTGGTCGGCGAGGGCGTCGAGGTCGGCGATGTCCTGGAACACGCCGGTGCCGTCACCGAGACCGAGCCCCTGCTCGCCCTCCATCCGTTCGGACCCGCCCCAGTCCTCGCCGGGCCGGAGCGCGCGGAGGTTGCCGTCGAGCTGGGAGAGCTGGCCCATGAGGTCGGGGGAGCCGAACGCCTGCTGCGCGAGGGCGTCGAGTTCGTCGCGCTGCTCCTGGGTCATCGAGTTCCGCATCCGCTGCGCGGCGGCGGCCCGGGCGGCGAGGTCGTCGAGCAGTTCCTCGACGCTCTGCGGGTTCGACGGGAAGTACTGCCCGTGCTGCGCCATGAACGCGTCGAACTGCTCGGGGGTGTCCTCGCCGCGGGCGTGCGCCTCGAGCAGGGCGTTGAGGTCGCGCATCATCGCGGCGACGTCCTCGCGGTCCTGGTCGGTGGCTCCCTCGAGCGCCTGCTTCATGCCGGCGAAGCGCTGGTCGAGCACCTCGCGGCCGAGCAGGTCCTTGATCTCCTCGTACTTCTGCCGCGCGGTGGGGCTCTTCCAGTCGTAGTCGCGCAGTTCCTGCACGGCCGACGCCGGCGACGGAGGGAGGCTGTCGAGCTGCATCTCGGCGAGGGCACGGTCGCCGTCGTCCATGTCCGTGTCGCGGGCGAGCTGACCGCGTTCGGCGAGCACGGCCTCGTCGAGCAGCTGCTTGACCTGCTGCAGCGTGCCGTCGAGGTTGTTCTTCGCCGTGAGCTCCCGACGGCGCTCGGCGACCCGGCGGGCCAGGTCGTCGAGGCCGCGCTGGTCGCGGCCGCCCCGACGGAGGAACTCCCGGATGGCGCGCTCGGGCGAGGTGCCGCCCATGACGTCCTCGCCGATGGCGTCGAGCGCCTCGGCGAGGTCGACCGGGGGAGCGAGCGGGTCTGGACCGTCCTCGTACCTGCCGTAGCGGGCGTCGCGCGTCAGCCGGCGGTTCTGCCTAGCCATAGACGGCTTCGCCCCCGCCGGACTCCTTGCTGATGCGTCGGGCCAGGTAGAGGCCCTCGAGTGCGAGCTCGATCGCGCCGGCACGCTCGCCGTCGTTCGTCGCCCCGAGCCGCTCGCACACCAGGTCGTAGAGGTCGGACTCGCCGATCGACGGCAGCCCCTCCAGGAAGGCGCGGGCGCTGACCTGCTCGCCCGTGGTCACCATCGTGCCCCCGTCGAGCGCCTCGACCAGGACCGCGAAGTCGAGGCCGCGGAACCGGGCGCGCACGGTCTCGGCCGTCGCGGTCCGGAGGAGGTGCTCGAGCACCTCGTCGGCACGGTCCTCCTCGCCGTTCTCGAACTCGATCTTGCCGCCGAGCACGTCGACCGCCGTCTCGAGGTCGATCGGTCGCGCGACCGCGTGCTCCTCGCCCTGACGAGCGGCACGGTGGACGGCCGCGGCGGAGATCGTCTCGGCGCCCGCGATCGCGAAGCGGGCGCTGACACCGCTGCGCTGGTCGACCGCACTCGATCCGCGCAGTGCACGCGTGAACCGCGCGAGGATCTCCACCAGCGCGTCCGGCACGTCGGCGGTGAGCTGGGCCTCTTGTCGGATGACGGCGATCTCGTCCTCGAGCTCGATCGGGTAGTGCGTGCGGATCTCGGCGCCGAAGCGGTCCTTCAGCGGTGTGATGATCCGGCCGCGGTTCGTGTAGTCCTCCGGGTTGGCGCTCGCGACCACGAGGACGTCGAGCGGCAGCCGCAGCACGTAGCCGCGGATCTGCACGTCGCGTTCCTCCATGACGTTGAGCATCGCGACCTGGATGCGCTCGGCGAGGTCGGGCAGCTCGTTGATGGCGACGATCCCGCGGTGGCCGCGGGGGACCAGGCCGAAGTGGATGGTCTCCGGGTCGCCGAGGCTGCGGCCCTCCGCGACCTTCATCGGGTCGACGTCGCCGATGAGGTCGGCGACGGAGGTGTCCGGCGTCGCGAGCTTCTCGACGTAGCGGTCGTCGCGGTGCCGCCAGGTGATCGGGAGCGCGTCGCCGAGGTCCTCGGCACGTCGGATGCTCGCGGTCGTGATCGGTTCGTAGGGGTGCTCGCCGAGTTCGGAGCCGGTGATGACCGGTGTCCACTCGTCGAGCAGGCCCTGCAGGGTGCGGAGCAGGCGGGTCTTGCCCTGTCCGCGTTCGCCGAGCAGGACGACGTCGTGTCCGGCGATGAGGGCGCGTTCGAGCTGCGGGACGACCGTGGTGGCGAAGCCGTGCAGGCCGGGCCAGGGGTCGGAGCCCTCGCGGAGGGCACGGAGGAGGTTGTCGCGGATCTCGGCGCGGACCGACTTCTGGACGTGACCAGAGGCGCGGAGCTCGCCGACCGTTCTGATGGTGGGTCGGGTCACGTCTTCGACGTTACGCCGTTGCGGACTGGAGGCACGTGGCGGGCCCGCCACGTGCCTCCCGTCCGCTTGTGGGTTTACATAGCAATTGCAATGATTGGGGCTCCGGCGTCGGAGCCGGATTCGATAGGGGGATCCGGCTCCGCCCTCGGACACGCGTCGTTCCGTCTCTGAACCATCGCGGCGATCTCGGCGTAGGTTCCCCTTTCGTGAGCAGCGCGACGACGAACGGGGCGATCAAGAGCCTGGTCCCCGCCAGGATGGACAGACTGCCGTGGACACGGTTCCACTGGAGTGTCGTGGTTGGACTCGGGGTCTCCTGGATCCTCGACGGTCTGGAGATCCAGATCGTCTCCAACGCCGGCTTCCAAGCCGATCTGAACCTGTCGACGCAGCAGGTGACCTCGCTCGGCACGATCTACCTCGTCGGGCAGGTCGTCGGCGCCATCGTCTTCGGTCGGATGTCCGACCGCCTGGGCCGACGGAAGCTCTTCATCCTCACGCTGGCCATCTACCTGATCGGCTCCGGCATCGCCGGGCTGGCGCAGGACTTCTGGTTCCTCGCGGCCTTCCGGTTCGTCGCGGGCCTCGGCATCGGCGGCGAGTACGCGGCGATCAACTCGGCGATCGACGAGCTCATCCCGGCGAAGTACCGCGGGCACGTCGACATCGCGATCAACGGCACGTACTGGGGCGGTGCCGCGCTCGGCGCCTTCGCGAACATCTACCTGCTCGACACGGCCAACTTCGCCGAGAACATCGGCTGGCGCATCGGGTTCTTCCTCGGCCCGGTGCTCGGCATCGCGATCATCTTCCTGCGACGGCACATCCCGGAGAGTCCGCGCTGGCTGATGACGCACGGGCGCGAGGAGGAAGCGGAGGCCACGGTCACGCAGATCGAGGAGTCCGTCGAGAAGTCCACGGGGCACCGGCTGCCCGACGTGGACGAGTCGAAGGCGATGACGGTGACACCGACCGACAACGTCAAGTTCCGCACGATCGTGAAGGTGCTGTTCCGGCAGTACCCGACCCGGACCCTGGTCGGCGCGACGATGATGATCACGCAGGCCTTCCTCTACAACGCGATCTTCTTCACGTACGCACTGGTGCTCACGAACTTCTTCGGCCTGAAGACCGCCGAGACGTCGGTGTACTTCTTCCCGTTCGCGATCGGCAACCTGCTCGGACCGATCATCCTCGGCCGGTTCTTCGACACCTGGGGCCGTCGGCAGATGATCTTCTCGACCTACCTGGTCTCCGGGCTCGTGCTCGCGACGTCGGCGTTCCTGTTCCAGGCGGACGCGATCAGCGCCGGCGTGCAGGTGGTCTTCTGGTGCGTCTCGTTCTTCTTCGCCTCGGCGGGGGCGTCGAGTGCGTACCTGACCGTGAGCGAGATCTTCCCGCTCGAGCTCCGGTCGCAGGCGATCTCGTACTTCTTCGCGCTGGCGCAGATCTTCGGTGCGATCGCGCCGCTCATCTACGGGGCGCTCATCGGCGACGGGTCGTCCCGCGAGCCGCTGTTCTGGGGGTACCTGCTCGGGTCGGCGGTGATGATCGCGGGCGGTGTCGTGGCGCTGGTCTTCGGCGTCGACGCGGCTCGGAAGGGGCTCGAGGACGTCACGCAGCCGTTGTCGGTCCTGACCAAGGAGGCCGACGCTCCACGGAAGTAGTATTCCGTATACGGAGTGTTTAGCGCGTCGAGCGTGCGACTGTCATCGTGCTCCCATGGCACTCCTCCACAGCGCGGCATCCGACCGCACGGTCCACGGTCCGTCCTCGTCCGATCGCGGCGGCGTGGGCCGTGCGTGATCCTGACGGCATGGGGCGAGCAGACCACCGCGCGGGCCGCGGCGACGACGATCCGAACGGCATCCGGAGGAGCCTGCTGCGCGATGCCGTCTTCGCCCGGCTGCTCGACAACGTGCTGCGCGGGGTGTACCGCCGCGGCCAGCGCATCCGGCTCGACGCCATCGCCGAGGACATGCGGGTGTCCCGGACCCCGGTGCGTGAAGCGCTCATGCCGCTCGAGAACCTGCGCTTGGTGAGCGTGCAGCGCTACGTCGGTGTCGTCGTCGCGCACTGGACCGTCGACCACATGACGGAACGGATCCGGATCGCGCGGACGATGATCACCGAGCCGTCGTCCGGTCCGACCGGCTGCGCCGACCGGTTCGACGTCGCCTGGGTGCGGGAGTGCCAGACCGAGGGTGGCGTCTTCGTGGAACTCGGATCGTGGTGGTTGCGGCGGAACGGTGCCGCGGTCAGCGCCGACTGGCTCCTCTCGCAGCACGCGGTCCTCGACGCCTTCTTCTCCGACGAGGTCGCACTCGCGAACGGCATCGACGCCGTCGTCGCCCGTCGGGAACGCCGGTCGATCGCCGAACGCGCGACGATCGCGGCGGAACGGGACGCCCTCGACGAGTGCGCCGCGGCACTCGTCGAGCTGGCGGATGCGCTCATCGCGCTGCCGGATCGGTTCCGGACGGCGGCCTGAGCACTCACCGCGGATTCCGGGGTCGCTCGCACTGAATCGCCAGGTGTGCCCGTGGCAGGGTGGTCCGGTTGCCGTCTCCGCTGCCCGGGTCAGCCCGGGCTCGTGCGGGACGCCCCGGCGCCCGACAGGGTGGGCGCTGCCCGCACGCCAGCCCCACCGGCGTGCACCGTGTCCGCACACGACAGGAGTGCCCGTGAACGACGTCCGCGATCGATCCCACCGTCTCAACCGAGCAACCGGGATCGCACGACACGGACGTCTCCGGCACCGTCACCCCGTCGGCACGATCACGAAAGTCCTGTCCGGCGTCGTGGCCGTCGCCCTCGTCAGCTCGGCCTCGGTCGCCGCGATCGCCGCCAAGCAGGTGACCGACGACCTCGGCGACGGCGTGCAGATCCAGGGGCAGACAGCGCCGAAGGCCAAGGGGGCCACGGCGCTCAGTGCGTACAAGGGCGGGTTCAACATGCTCGTCGTCGGCACGGACAACGACCCGGAGCAGGGGACCGCGTACGGCGAACGCGACGCCACGCTCAACGACGTGAACATCCTGCTGCACGTGTCCGCCGACCACACGAACGCCACGGCCGTGAGCATCCCGCGCGACCTCATCACACCCATCCCCGGGTGCCAGAAGCCGGACGGCTCCGGCACCACACCGGCCATGGCGGCGCAGCCGATCAACAGCGCGTGGGGCGAGGGCGGGCTCAACTGCGTCGTGCAGACCGTGCAGGGGCTCACCGGACTCGACGTCCAGTACTCCGCGGCGGTGTCCTTCAACGGGGTCATCGAGATGTCGAACGCCATCGGCGGGGTGCCCGTCTGCGTCGCCCAGCCGATCCACGACCGCTACACCGGCCTCGACCTGCAGCAGGGCACGACGACCCTCCAGGGGGACCAGGCTCTCGCGTTCCTGCGCTCCCGGCACGGCGTCGGCGACGGCTCCGACCTCGGCCGCATCTCCAGCCAGCAGGTCTTCCTGTCCTCGCTGCTCCGCACGGTGAAGTCGAACGACACCCTCACCTCGCCGACCACCCTGTACAAGCTGGCCCGCGCTGCGGCGTCGAACATGCAGTTGTCCCAGAGCCTGAACGACGTCGGCACGATGGTGCAGATGGGGCGGGCGCTGCAGGACCTCCCGCTCGCCCAGGTGAACTTCGTGCAGTACCCGGGCACGACCGGGGGGACCGGGGTCTACGCCGGCAAGGTGCAGCCGTCCACCGAGCTCGCGGCCCAGTTGTTCACGAAGATCAAGGCGGACCAGTCCTTCTCCCTCGGGGCCGACAGCACCGGCATCGGGTCGGAGAGTGCGGCGTCCGCAGGCCAGTCGGCCGGGTCGAGCGCTGCCGGCTCGGCGCCCGCCGCCGGATCGTCCGCCGCGCCGTCGACGTCCGCTGCGGGGTCGGCGAGTGCTGCTCCGGCGGCGCAGACCCCCGCGGCGACGGCCCCGTCCGAGACGATCGACGGCCTGCAGGGTCAGTCCGCCGACCAGCAGACCTGCTCGAAGGCCTTCGGCTCCTGAGCCCGCGCGCGAGCCTCGCGTTCGCCGGCCCACCCCGGGAAAGCGACTGATTCCCGCAGTACCCCGGCGCCAGACTGTCGCTCCGGCGGTACGCACGCCCGGATGTTGCGCGGACGTGTCGCTCTGCCGCGACGGATCCCGGCGCGCGAGTCTCGCGGTCAGCGACACTTCTCGCGCCCCGGAGGCCGAGAACTGTCGCGCGGGCCGAGTCTCGCGCCGCGCTCGCCGAGCCTCGCGCCGCGCGGGCCGAGTCTCGCCGGGCGCAGCCGGGCGAGTCACCACCGAGATCGGGGGCGCGGTGGTGGGCCGCGCCCCCTCGGTCGCTCCCCGGCCGAGCGCCGCGATCGGGCGCGTCGGGCTCGGCTCCGGGGAGCGACGTCGGTGCTGTGTCGCGACTACGGAGGGGAACCCTCCGGAACGTGATCGCCGCGTCCCGTCGATGCTATTGAGCGGGGTACGGCCGGACAAGCCCCACGTGTCCCCACTTCGGGGGACCGGCCGCGCTCTACGGTGACGCGCCGAGGTCGAGAGTGGCCGCGTCCTCCTGTATGGTGGTCGGAGTGCTCGCGAGAGTGCTTGGAGACGTCGCATAGTCCGGCCGAGTGCACCACCCTGCTAAGGTGGAGTCCCCTTTGAGGGGACCGAGGGTTCAAATCCCTCCGTCTCCGCACCACACGAAACCCCGGTCCAGTCGGACCGGGGTTTCGTCGTTCCGGAACACGGCGCGGCGACCACGGACGCCCGACGCGACCACGGACGGACTGGAGGCGCGGTGCCAGCGGACACCGCGCCTCCAGTCCGGTGGGTGCGCACCATCAGACCGTCGCGACGCTTCCCGTCGCCACCGCACCGCGCGAACGGCCGCGGCGTGCCGCGGCGGCGGCGACGGCGGTCAGCACGACCGCAGCCAGCGTGATGCCCGCACCGGCCCAGATCGGCGAGGTGTAGCCGAGCCCTGCCGCGATCGTGAGTCCACCGATCCACGCGCCGAGCGCGTTGCCGAGGTTGAACGCGGCGATGTTCGCCCCGCTCGCCAGGGTCGGCGCGTGGTCGGCGTACTGCATGATCCGGGTCTGCAGGGCGGGCACGGTCGCGAACCCGAACGCTCCCATGAGCACGAGCGAGACGACGGTGAGCACGGGTGAGGTCGCGACGAGGGCGAACACCGCGAGCACGACGGTGAGCACGACCAGGACGACGAGGAGTGTGCCGTCGATCGACTTCGAGGCGAGCTTGCCGCCGGCGAAGTTCCCGACGAACAGTCCGACGCCGAACACGATCAGGAGCCACGGCACCGAGCTGGACGCGAAACCGGACACCGAGGTCAGCGTGTACGCGATGTAGGTGAAGGCACCGAACATGCCGCCGTACCCGAGCACGGTGATGCCGAGCGACAGCCACACCTGGCCGGAGCGGAAGGCGCTGAGCTCCCGGGCGAGCGACGGGGTCTCGGTGACCCGGACGGCCGGCACGAGCACGAGCACGCCGACGAGGGCGACGATCCCGATGACCGCGATCGCCCAGAACGTGGCGCGCCAGCCGAGTGCCTGGCCGAGGAACGTGCCGAACGGGACGCCGAGCACGTTCGACGCGGTGAGTCCGGTGAACATGAGTGCGACGGCGGAGGCGCGCTTCTCGCGGGCGACCATGTTCGACGCGACGACGGAGCCGATCCCGAAGAACGCTCCGTGGCACAGGGCGGCGATCACGCGGCCGAGCATCATGACGCCGTACACCGGCGCGACCGCGGAGAGGGTGTTGCCGATGACGAAGAGCACGAGCAGCCCGACCAGGACGGGCTTGCGGGGGAGTCGTGTGGTGGCGGCGGTGAGGCCGAGCGCCCCGACGATCACGGCGAGGGCGTACCCGGTGACGAGCCAGCCGGCGGTCGTCTCGGTCACGCCGTAGTCGGCGGCGACCTCGGGCAGGAGCCCGGTGATGACGAACTCGGTCAGGCCGATGCCGAATCCGCCGAGTGCGAGGGCGATGAGTCCCGCGGGCATGGATGTCCTTCCGTTGTGCGGTGCAGCTGGGCCGCGTACGCTGGTTGTTGCAGACGCGGGATATCGATAGTTGCACACGCGGGGTATCCGCGCAAGCAATCATCTGTGCCCGCGATCACGAGTTGGGAGAGTCCATGTCCGTCGACGACATGTCCGTCGCCGTCCGCGCCCACGGCTGGCGCACGCTCGCAGCCCTGCACGGCCTGATCGAGGCGCGGCTCGAGCGCGGCCTGCGCGAGGTCGACCTGTCCGTCGTCGAGTTCACCGTCCTCGACGCTCTCCGTCGTCAGGACGGCTTCCACATGCGCATGCAGCAGCTCGCCCGTGCCGCGGCGCTCAGCCCGAGCGCGACCACCCGCCTGGTGAACCGGCTCGAGGAGCGTTCGCTCCTCACCCGCGTGCTCTGCGCCGACGACCGCCGCGGGCTCTACACCGAGCTGACGCACGCCGGCCAGCGGCTGCTCGACGCGGCCACGCCGATCCACGCCGCCGCGCTCGAGGACGCGCTCGCCGAAGCGCGAGAGGTCCCGGAGCTCGAGGAACTCGCGATCGCGGTCGACCGGCTCGAGGGCGCGACGGTCTGACGGGAGGCGCGGCTCCTCCCCGCCCCGCGCGCTACGGTGTGCGGATGGTGCGGCGGAGCGGTCTCGTGGTCACCGGTGCGGTCGTGGTCGCGCTGGTCCTCGGCGGCTGCGCCGCCGGGCCGGATGCCGGCAGCGCGGCCCGTGCCGGTGCCGGTGCGGGTGCTGGTCTCGCCGTCGAGGCGTACGTCGAGCCGGGTGACGGCTCGGTCGGCCTGGTCTCCGACGCGTCCCGTCGCGCGACGACGATCGGGATCGACGGGGTCACCGTCGCGGACGACGGCGCTGGTCTGAACGACCTGCCGGTCGGTGTCGAGGCGCTCGCCCGGACGGCGACCGACGGTGGAGCGGCTCCGGAACTGCTCGTCAGCAACTACTCCGAGTCGATCGGGGACTTCTCGCCCGAGGTCGGCACGGCACTGCTCTCCGACGCCGGGAACCGGTCGCAGGTCGCGTCGCGCCTGGCGGAACTCGCGGCCGAGCAGCACGTCCGCGGGGTGCAGATCGATCTCGAGTCGCTCCGGGGCCGCGACCGTGCCGGACTCGTGGCGTTCGCCGGTGCGCTCCAGACCGCCGTGCACGACCGGCTCGGGAAGGACGCCGAGGTGTCGATGGCGGTGATGGCGTCGACGAGCGTAGGCGGGTACCGCGACACCGGGTACGACCTCGGTGCGCTGGCGGACCACGTCGACCGGTTCGTCCTGATGACCTACGACCAGCACGGCCCCTGGAGCGACCCCGGGACGATCGGGTCCCTGCCGTGGGCGAAGCGTGTGGTCGCGGCCGCCGAACGCTCCGGCGTCCCCGCCGACCGGATCGACCTCGGCATCGCCGGGTACGGGTACGTCTGGGGTGGCTCCGGCGACCCGCAGCTCAGCCCGGACGCCGCGCGTGCAGCCGCGGGGAGTGCCGCGACGTGGTCGGCCCGGACCGGCGAGTGGTCGGCCACGCTCGACGACGGACGCGAACTGCACTGGTCCGACGCCCGGTCCTACCGCGCCCGTGTCGCGCTCGCTCAGCACCTCGGGCTGCACGGCGTCGCGCTCTGGTCCCTGAACACCCTGGCCCTGCCCGGAACGGAGACGACGTGAAGCTCTCGGCAGACCGGTCGAGAGTGCCACGCGCTCGTCGTCCCGACCGCGCAGTGGGGGCACCCGATGTGCGGGCCGGCCTCCGTGCGGAGCCTGGTGGCCGGCGGGAGCGACTCCCGGTACCTGGCCGGGTTGGGGTGGGCCTCGGTCGGCGTGCTGGAGCTCACCGCGCTGCCGACGATCGGTGTCGAACGGTGGGGGGCCTGGGTGCGCGAGGCGGACGTGCTGCTCGTCGACGGCGGTGACGCGACGTACCTGAGCCACTGGATGCGGGCGTCCGGACTCGCCGAGGTGCTGCCGTCGTTGCCAGACACGGTGTGGGTGGGTGTGAGCGCCGGGAGCATGGTCATGACACCGCGGATCGGCGCGTCCTTCGTCGAGTGGCACGGCGCCGCCGACGACCGCACCCTGGGGATCGTCGACTTCTCCGTCTTCCCGCACCTCGACGCGTTCCCGGAGAACACCCTCGAGCACGCCGAGCGGTGGGCTGCCGACATCGGCGGGCCGGCCTACGCCATCGACGAGCAGACCGCGATCGCGGTCGACGGCAGTTCGGTGCGGTTCGTCTCCGAGGGTCGTTGGGTGCAGTTGCGCGACTGAGACGACGCTAGGGACGCTCGTCGACGAGTGCGACGAACCGGCTGCCCACGCCGTCGACCTCGCGGCGGGTGAACCCTGCGGTGGGTTCCGGCGCCTGGTAGGGGGCGTGGTAGTCGCACATCAGGTGGTCCCAGTCGGGCCACCACTTCTTCGGCCGTGCGGTCTCGCTGTACCCGCAGACCACGCACTCCAGGCGCACCCAGACCTTCTTGCCGCCGGTGCGGTTCGCGCGTGACTGCACGAGCCAGGCGGGCGGGTCCTGCTCGATCGCCGCCAGGTCGGCCTCGCTGAGTCGCGGCGGGATCCCGTGGTGGGCCGCCATCTCGAGGGGGATGTCGAGCCGGACGGCGGCGTCACGTCGGGAGAGCATCACCCCAGCGTAGGTTCTCCGCTCTCGTTCGCGGAACGACGCCGGTGGCGGACACGACCCCAGCGGTGACGACGAACAGCTGAGTCGGCTCCCGGCCCGTCCGCCACGCCGCGATCGTGGCCAACATGCGCGGAGTGCTGCTCTTCCTGGAGGCCCGTGGAGCCGTTCCGTCGCACCCTTGACCTGCGGAGGAGAGGCTCGACGGAGTGCCGTCCGACACTCCCACCTCAATCCTCACCGCCCAGTGGACGCGCACCGAAGCGACTCAGGAGGCAGCGGTGACATCACGCAGGATCAGGAACAGTACGGCCTCGGGAGGACCGAGGAACACCACCGGGAGCACCCGGTGAAGGCGGCACGGGCAGGAGCAGTCGCGGTGGTGACCGTCGGGGTCGCCGCGCTGCTCCTCGAAGGACGACGCCTCCGATCGGCCGCGCAGGCCGGTCCACCCTCGTCCGGCTCCGGGTGGCACGCCGTGACGGTCTTCCGCCCCCGCGAGGAGATCTGGCCGGACGGCCGCGTGCCCACCCCGCTCGCTGCGCTCGGATCGTCGGTCGAGATCGACCTGCGACCGGCGCCGGGCGGCAAGGGGACCGAGGTCCGCGCACGCCTGCGGACACCGGGTGGCGCCGTGGCCGGGAAGGACGCCGTCCGTCGGCTCCGGCGGGCGCTCCGCGAGTCGAAGCAGGTGGTCGAGGTCGGGGAGGTCCTCCGGGTCGACCCGGTCCCGCACGGGGAGCGGAAGCGCACGCCGACCGGGGCAGCCGTGGAGTTCGCGACCGATCGAGGACCAGAGGAGGGATTGCTGTGAAGGCACTGTGCTGGACGGGCGTGAACAAGGTCGCGGTCGAGACGGTCGACGACCCGAGCATCCTGAACGAACGAGACGTGATCGTGCGCGTGCGGTTGAGCACCACCTGCGGCTCGGACCTGCACCTCCTCGGCGGGTACATCCCGACGATGCGCGCCGGGGACGTGCTCGGCCACGAGTTCATGGGCGAGGTCGTCGAGGTGGGTGCCGCCGTGCAGAACCACCGCGTGGGGGACCGGGTGGTGGTCTGCTCCTTCATCGCCTGCGGGCAGTGCTGGTACTGCGACCGCGGGCTGTACTCGCTCTGCGACAACGGCAACCCGAACCCGGCGATCACGGAGACGCTGTGGGGGTCGCCGATCGGCGGGTGCTTCGCCTACAGCCACGCACTCGGGGGGTTCGCAGGCAGTCACGCCGAGTACATCCGCGTGCCGTACGCCGACCAGGGGGCCTTCACGGTCCCGGACGGCGTGTCGGACACCGCGGCGCTCTTCGCGTCCGACGCGGCCCCGACCGGGTGGACGGGCGCGGACCTCGCCGGCATCACCCCAGGCGACACCGTCGCCGTGTGGGGTGCGGGCGGGGTCGGTCAGATGGCGGCCAGGGCAGCGATGCTCCTCGGCGCGGAACAGGTCGTCGTGATCGATCGACTGCCGGAGCGCCTCGAGCAGGTCCGCGAGCACATCGGCGCGGAGACGATCGACTACTCGGAGGGAGCGGTGCTGGCGGACCTCAAGGAGCGGACGGGCGGGCGCGGCCCGGACGTGTGCATCGAGGCCGTCGGGATGGAGGCGCACAGCACCGGCCCGATGTACCTGTACGACCAGGTCAAGCAGCAGCTGCGGTTGCAGTCCGACCGACCGACGGCGTTGCGGGAGGCCGTCTACGCCTGCCGGAAGGGCGGGAGCCTCTTCGCGCTCGGTGTCTTCGGCGGGCTGGTCGACAAGTTCCCGTTCGGTGCCGTCATGAACAAGGGCCTGACCGTCCGCGGCGCCCAGCAACACGGGCACCGGTACATCCCGACCATCCTCGACCGCATCGCGGCGGGGGAGATCGAGACCGAGCACCTCGCGACGCACGTCCTGCCGCTCGACGACGGGCCGAAGGGTTACGAGATGTTCAAGAACAAGGAAGACGGCTGTGTCCGTGCCGTCTTCCAGCCCGGCAGCTGAGCCCGGGCTCCTCGGAGCGTCGCGACGCGAGAACGACGCGACGCACGTACGACGAGACGCAAGAGGAGAGAACACCATGAAGGCTGTCGTGTACGACGGTCCGCGGAACGTGACCGTGCGAGATGTCCCGGACGCGAGGATCGAGCGTCCGACCGACGTCCTGGTCCGGATCACCACCACGAACATCTGCGGCTCCGACCTGCACATGTACGAGGGCAGGACGGACTTCGAGACCGGACGGTGGTTCGGCCACGAGAACCTGGGGCAGGTGATCGAGGTGGGTGACGCGGTGGACAAGATCCGTGTCGGCGACTTCGTCGTCATCCCCTTCAACGTCGCCTGCGGGCACTGCAAGAACTGCGAGCGGGGGCTGACGAACTACTGCCTGACCGCGCAGCCCGAGCCGTCGTGGGCGGGGGCCGCGTACGGCTTCGCGGACATGGGGCCGTGGGCGGGCGGGCAGGCCGAGCTGCTCCGGGTCCCGTGGGGCGACTTCAACTGCCTCAGGCTCGGCGAGGACGCCGAGGAGAAGCAGAGCGACTACGTCATGCTCGCGGACATCTTCCCGACCGGCTACCACGCCACGGAGATGGCCGGCGTCCGACCGGGCGACCAGACGGTGATCTACGGTGCTGGCCCCGTCGGGTGCATGGCGGCCTACTCCGCGATCCTCAAGGGAGCGAGTCGGGTCATGGTCGTCGACCGCCATCCCGATCGGCTGCAGAAGGTGGAAGCGATCGGGGCGGTGCCCATCGACGACTCCGCCGTCGACCCGGTGGAGGCCGTGAACGAGCTCACCATGGGTCTCGGCGCGGACAACGGCTGCGAGTGCGTGGGCTACCAGGCGCACGACCCCGGCGGCACCGAGCACCCGAACGAGACGCTGAACCGGCTCGTGCAGTCGGTCCGCTTCACCGGTCGCATCGGTGTCGTCGGTGTGTTCGTCCCGCAGGACCCCGGCGGCCCGGACGAGTTGGCGAAGTCCGGTCAGGTCGCGTTCGACTTCGGACAGTTCTGGTTCCGGGGCCAGACGATGGGCACCGGGCAGTGTCCGGTGAAGCGGTACGACCGCCGGCTGCGTGACCTCATCGTCGCGGGGAAGGCGACGCCGTCGTGGATCGTGAGCCACGAGCTGTCCCTCGACGAGGCACCGGCGGCGTACGAGCACTTCGACAGCAGG
This sequence comes from Curtobacterium sp. 314Chir4.1, assembly GCF_900215175.1. Classification (NCBI taxonomy): domain Bacteria; kingdom Bacillati; phylum Actinomycetota; class Actinomycetes; order Micrococcales; family Microbacteriaceae; genus Curtobacterium; species Curtobacterium sp. 314Chir4.1. Next base: position 601,072 of record NZ_OCMI01000002.1, on the reverse strand, counting down.
GAAGCGGGTTGGACGAAGGTCGTCCTGCACCCCGACACGGTGTCCTCCGGGACGTGAGGCGCGGGGGAGTCCCATGTCCGATCGGAGCCTGTCCGGCCGACGTGCGGGCGTGTGCGTCGCGGTCGGGGTGGTGGCCGGCGTCGTCGTCGGTGTCACCACCTCGCCTGCGCTCTCGCCGCTCGTGGCGTGGTGCACGGCCGGCATCGTCGCCCTCGTCGGGGTGTGGCTGCAGTGCTGGCGGCAGGACGCCGAGGGCACGCGGCGGCTGGCGGAGGAGGAGTCGTCGTCGCGCGTCACCGACGACGCGATCGTGGTCGCCTGCCTCGCGAGCATCGTCGCCGTCGTCGTCGCGCTCCTGCAGTCCCGGGAACGGTCCGGGTCACCGACCTCGGTCGCACTGGTCGTGCTCGGGGTCCTCGGCACGATGGTGGCCTGGGCCCTCGTGAACACCGTGTACGCGTTGAAGTACGCGCGTCTCTACTACCTCGACCACGACGACGACGGGTTCGACGCGAAGCAGGACGCTCGGCCGACCTACAGCGACTTCGCCTACTTCGCCTTCACGATCGGCATGTCGTACGCGGGGCCGGAGGTCGAGCCCAACGACACGATCGTCCGTCGCAAGGTCCTCCCGCACGCGCTGCTGTCCTACTTCTTCGGCACCGTCCTCATCGCGGTCGCCATCAACCTCGTCACGAACCTCGGGCAGGGCTGACCCGGGCGGCTGCGCGGTCCTGGAACGACGGTCGATCCGGACCGTCAGGTCCGCGGCGCAGCGGTCGTCGACCGGACGACGAGCGACGGTGGCACGAGGGCCCGTGTCGGCTCCGGCCGCTCGGCCGCACCGATCAGTTCGACGAGCCGGTTCGCCGCGAGCCGCCCGACCTCGTCGTTGTGCGGGTCGACCGTGGTCAGGCGCAGCAGGGGTGAGGCGGCGAGCGGGGTCTCGTCGTTGCCGACGACCGAGACGTCCTCCGGTACCCGGAGCCCGGCCTCGAGGACCGCGGCGATCGCGCCCATCGCCATGACGTCGTTGGCGGCGAACACGGCGGTCAGGTCCGGTCGCTCCTCCAGGGCGCGACGCGTCGCCTGGTAGCCGGTCTGCTCGGAGGTCGGCCCTGCGCCGACCACGAGGGGCTCGATGCCGGACTCGGCCATCCGCGCGACGGTGGCGGCGCGGCGGACCGCTGCCGGGCCTCCCGAACCGGTGACGTGGACGATGCGGCGGTGACCCAGGTCGATGAGGTGGTCGGCTGCCAACCGTCCTCCCGCGGCTTCGTCGGAGGCGACGACGTCCAGCCCGCCGGGCACCTCCGTGCGCTCACCGGCGACGACGACCGGGGTGTCGGCGGGGACGACGAGGTCGGGGAAGCCCTCGGCGGCGAGGACGACACCGTCGACCCGGAGCGAGACGAGGTCGTCGAAGGGCGACGAGTCCAGGTGCGCGTTCGCCCTGGTGTCCGCCAGGGTGAGCCGGAGGCCGTGCGGGGCGAGGGCCTCGCGCACGCCGTCGAGCATGGGGACGTACCAGGGGTTCCGGAAGTCGTCGACGACGACGCCGATCGTGCGGGTGCGTGTGCCGGCGAGGATCGCGGCGGCGCGGTTCGGGCGGTACCCGAGCTCCGCAGCGGCGGCGAGGACCGCGGACCGCCGTGCGTCGGAGACCCCGGGGTCGTCGCGCATGACCATCGAGACGAGCGACTTCGAGACACCGGCGCGGGCGGCGACGTCGATGATCGTCGGTGGTCGGGACACGCGGCTCCTTGACAGGACATGGGGTGGTGGGGCTACAGTCTAGCGACATGTTCTGGAACGTTCCAGAAGCGCATCACACCGTCTCGAAGGAGAGCACATGAGCGACAGCATCGGCGTCGCCGTCATCGGCGCGGGCATGGCCGGCAAGGCCCACATGGCCGCGTGGCGGAACGCACCGTCCCTGTTCGGACCGACGCTGCCGCCCGTCCGGCTCGTGTCGGTCGGCGACGTGTACGAACCACTGGCGGCCGCGTCCGCGCAGCGCTTCGGGTACGCCCGGCACGACACCGACTGGCGAGCGATCGCCGAGGCGGACGACATCGACGTGGTGAGCGTCGTCGTCGCGAACACGCTCCACCGCGAGATCGTCGAGGGCCTGCTCGCCGCAGGCAAGCACGTCCTGTGCGAGAAGCCGCTGTCGGACTCGCTCGAGGACGCGCGGGCGATGGCGGACGCCGCTCGTGACGCAGCGCAGCGTGGGCTCGTGGCCCGCGTCGGCTTCACCTACCGCCGCGCTCCGGGGCTCGCCGCGATCAAGCGGCTCGTCGAGGACGGGACCCTCGGCCGCGTCCTGCACGTCTCCGCCCGCTACTGGACCGACTACGGCTCCTCGCCCGACGTCCCGTTCTCGTGGCGCTTCGCGGGAGCGCCGGGCACCGGTGCCCTCGCCGACGTCGGGTCACACCTGGCGTACGTGGCCGAGTTCCTCGCGGGCGAGGTGCAGAGCGTCAACGGCGGCATGTTCACGACCGCCATCACGAAGCGCCCGATCGCCGCCGGGTTCGCTCTGCGCGGCCAGGCCGTGCCGCTCACCGGCGAGTTCGCCGACGTCGAGAACGACGACTACGCCACGTTCAACGCACGCTTCGGCGACGGCTCCGTGGTGGGCTCGCTCGAGGTGTCGCGTGTCGCCACGTCGCACCCGAACGGCCTCGTCGTCGAGGTGTTCTGCGAGAACGGCGCCGCACGCTGGGACCAGGAGCGCGCGTCCGAGATCGGCCTCGCCGTGCAGTCCGACGGCTCCCGCCTCGGTGGGTACCGCCAGGTCGTCCTCGGCCCGGACCACCCCTACGTCGCGGGTGGCATGGCGATGGACGCACCCGGTGTCGGCTGGGGCCAGAACCAGATGTTCGAGTACCAGGCGCGCGCCTTCCTCGACGAGGTCGTGGGCACCACGAGCGACCCGCTGCCGGCGAACGCCACGTTCGACGACGGCGTCCACAACATGGAGGTCCTCGACGCGGTGGCCCGGTCCGCCGCCGACGGGGGAGCAACCGTCGACCTCACCGCAACGGCAGGAGTGCACGCATGAAGCTCGGTCTCTACAACGCGATCTTCCACGACCGCCCGCTCGCCGCGGCGCTCGAGGCCATCGCGGGCAATGGGCTCACCGGCATCGAGCTGAACACCGGCGGGTTCCTGCCGCCGGTGCACGTGCCGAACGTCGACGAGATCCTCGACGACGACGAGGCCCGCGACGCCTTCCTCGCGCAGTTCGACGGGACCGGCGTCTCGATCGCCGGCCTGAACTGCAACGGCAACCCGCTGCACCCGGACCCCGCGATCGGACCGGAGCACGCGGAGGACGTCCGCCGCAGCATCCGCCTCGCCGCACGCCTCGGCCAGGACCGCGTCGTCACCATGTCGGGTCTGCCCGCGGGGGAGCCCGGTGGGACGCGCCCGAACTGGATCGTGAACGCCTGGAACTCCGCGGCGCTCGACGTGATCGAGTACCAGTGGAGCGTCGCCGTGCCGTTCTGGCAGGAGATCGACGCCCTCGCCCGGGAGCACGGCGTGCGGGTCGCGCTCGAGCTGCACCCGCAGAACGTCGTCTTCAACCCGGCGACGATCCGCGAGCTCGTCGAACGCGGCGGCCTGACCAACGTGGGCGTCGAACTCGACGCCTCGCACCTGTTCTGGCAGCAGATGGACCCGGTGGCCGTCGTCCGCGACCTCGGCCCGCTCGTGTTCCACGCCGCCGCGAAGGACGTCCGGATCAACCCGCACGCCGCGATCAACGGCGTGCTCGACAACTCGTTCCGCCGGTTGTCGCCGGACGAGCCGCGCACGAACCTCGGCGGGGACGAGTGGGCGAACGAGTGGCCGAAGCCCTCGGCGTGGGACTTCGTCGCACTCGGCAAGGGCCACGACGAGGCGTACTGGTCGGCGTTCCTCGAGGCCCTGCGCGAGGTCGACCCGGGGATGTGGGTGAACATCGAGCACGAGGACACCGAGCTCGGGCGCGAGGAGGGCGTCGCCGTGGCGGCGCGCGTCCTGCTGGCCGCCGACGCATCGCTGGCGGCTCGCGTCTGACGCGCTGCGGGAACCGGACTGGAGGCGCGGCCCACGTGAGCCGATCGGCTCACGTGGGTCGCGCCTCCAGTCCGCCACCGTGTGTCCGGTGGCCCAGTCGGTGACGCATCCTCCGGGCGCTGTCACCGGGCCGTTGTAGCATGCACGACACCTGTCCCGAGACGAGGAGGCCTGCGTGCCGGAACCGACCGACCCTGCCTTCCCGATCGAGCGCATCCGGGACGTCGGTGACGACGTCATCGCGGCCGTCTCCACCGTCGTCGACGGCAAGGCCGAGGCCATCCGCACCGCGTTGACGGTGATGCTCGCCGAGGGGCACCTGCTCGTCGAGGACGTCCCCGGTGTCGGCAAGACCGTGCTGGCCAAGGCGCTCGGTGCATCGGTCGGCGGGTCGGTGAACCGCATCCAGTTCACGTCGGACATGCTCCCGTCGGACGTCACGGGCGTGAACATCTTCGACCAGTCCTCCGGCACCTTCCGGTTCTCACCAGGACCGGTGTTCGCGAACGTCGTCATCGGCGACGAGATCAACCGCACGAGCCCGAAGACCCAGTCGGCGCTGCTCGAGGCGATGGCCGAGGCGCAGGTGACCGTGGACGGCGTGACGCGGAAGCTGGACAGCCCGTTCATGATCGTCGCGACGCAGAACCCGATCGACATGGAGGGCACGTACCCGCTGCCGGAAGCCCAGCGCGACCGCTTCATGGCGCGCCTGACCATGGGCTACCCGAGCGCCGACGCCGAACGGCAGATGCTGACGAACCGCGGCGGTGGCGACCCACTGGCGCACCTGCGGCCCATCGTCGACGTCGACACGCTCCGCGACCTCATCCACTCCGTGCGCACGGTGCACATCGCCCCCGACGTCGAGGCGTACATCGTCGCGATCGTCCGGGCCACCCGATCGCACCCCGACATCGTGCTCGGCGCCAGCCCGCGTGCCACGCTGCACCTCGCCCAGGCGGCCCGCGCCCACGCCGCGCTGCTCGGTCGACCGTTCGTCACCCCGGACGACGTCGCGGTGCTCGCGCCGGTCATCCTCGCCCACCGACTCGTCCCGGTCGCCCGCGGTCTCGGCGGCACCGGCGACGACACCGTCCGCGAGATCGTGGTCCGCATCGTGTCCGACACCGCCGTGCCCTTCACGGCCACGCCCGTCCGCTCCTGATGTCCGGTCCCTCGGCACCGCCGTCGTTCGCCCTGCGTGCCGGTGCCGCCCGCTCGACGGCGGCGCGGTACGGCCGCCGGGGGCTCGCACTGCTGCGGCGGACGCCCTTCCCGCGACCGACCGGCCGCGGGTGGACTGTCATCGCCGTCGGCATCGGACTCGTCGGCGGCGGACTCGTCGGCACCACGAGCGTGGCGGTGTCGGCCGGGTTGCTCCTGCTCGTCCTCGTGGTGCTCGGCGTCGTGATGGCGTTCGTCGTGGCCGCTCCGCTGCGCGGCAGCCGGGGCTCGGCACGCGCGATCGTCCAGGTGGGCGAGGTCTACCGGGAGCGCATCACGCTCCGTGGCACGAGTCTGCCGATCGGCCCGCGGTCGACGCTGCTCGTGCGGGAGCAGCTCGACGACGGCCTCGTGAGCGTGTCCACCGCCGAGACCTACGCGGCCGTCGGACCGAACCTGCCGCCGGCCGTCCTCGACGTCGAAGCGCTGGCGATGCACCGTGGTCGGAGCCTCGTCGGGCCCGTCACCATCCGGGTGGAGGACCCGTTCGGCCTGCTCCGGATCGACCGCCCCGTGGTCGCCGCGGAGGAGGTCGTGGTCGTCCCGGCGACGACACCGCTCGGCGCGATCGAGACGGGAGCGCTCGCCGGTGCCGTCTCCGCGGACGAGGGCCGGGTCGGCCAGGGCGGGTCGGCGGACGACAGTGAACTGCGGCCATACCGCCCCGGCGACCCGATCCGTCGCGTGCACTGGGCCCAGAGCGCAAGACGCGGGGAGCTCCACGTCCGGCAGACCACGCAGGCCCAGCCACCGGAGGCCGTCATCGCCCTCGACGTCCGACGCGAGTCGTACCAGCGGCTCGGTCGCGACGACCTCGCCGAGCTCTCCGACCTCGGCGGCGACGCGGCCTTCGAGCACGCGGTCGTCGTGGCCGCCAGCGTCGCGCGGGCCCTCGCCGCCCGGACGTCCCGCGTGCTGCTCGTCAGCGACGGCCCGGCCGGCAGCACCCGGCACGCGGGGGACGCCGGTGGCTTGACCGACGTGCTGGTCGGGCTCGCCGACGTGCGGGTCCGTTCCGATGCGCGCGAGGTCACCGAGGTCCTGCCCGACGTGCGCGGACGCGACGTCCACGGCATGACCGCCGTCGTCACCGGGCACTGCACGGCCGAACAGGCCGCCGAACTCGTCTCCTCGACGACCGGGTCGAGCCGCGGCATCCTGGCGACCATCGTCCCGCCGGACCCGGTGGTGCGCGGGATCCTGGACCGCGGCGGCTGGCGGACGCTCGTGGTCCCGGTCGCCGGCGCGCACGCCCCCGGGAGCCTCCGGTGAGCGGCGTCTCGACACGGCCGGCGGCGCCCCCGTCGTCGCGCGCCGACAGCGGTCGCGCGACCGCCCGGCAGGACCGCGCCGACTCACCGAACCCGTGGGTGGTCGCACTCGCCCCGGTGCCCGTCCTCATCGCGGCCCTCGCCATGCGTCCGCTCGTGCAGGGTGTGGCGTGGTGGGTCTCCGGCGTCCTCGTCGCCGCCGTGCTCGTCGGCACGATGCTCGCCGTCCGCCGCCGTGCTCCCGGCGTCCGGTTCGTCGCGCTCGTCGCCGCACTCGTCGTCTGCTCGTGCGCGGCCGCGGTCGTGGGCGGCGTCCAACCGCTCGGGTGGCTCGACAAGGACGGCGCCCTCGGCGAGACGCTCGCGGCCATCCGCCTGAACCCCGCGCCCCTGCCGCAGTCCGACGCCATCCGGCTCATCGTGACCGTCGCGATCGGGTGGGTCGCCGGGGTGTCCCTGTTCCTCGCGGCCGTCGCCCCGACCGCGGCACTCGCCGCCGCGCCGGCCCTCGTCATCCTCATCGTGCCGGGCATCGTCACGGGCGTCCCGGCAGCTCCCGGGCTCGTCATCGCCACCGCGATCGCGTTCCTCGCGTTGCTGTGGCTCTCGGTCCGGCCGGTCCAGCGCGCCCTCCCTGCGGCGGTCGTCGGCGCGATCGGTCTCGTGGTCGCCGTGGGCCTGCCCGCGATCGTGCCGCTCAACGCCAGCTGGTTGTCCGGCGTGACCGGAGCGATCCAGTCGCCCGTGCAGCCGGGTCGCCCCGGCACGCTGCTGAACCTCGGCAAGGACCTCCGGCAGCCGAACGAGCTCGAGGTGTTCCGGTACCGGTCGTCGGACGGGCAGCCGGAGTACCTCAAGCTCGCCGACCTCGACGAGTTCGGGACCGGCGACTGGGTCCCGACGACCACCGACGCCAGCAAGTCCGACACCGCCGACCAGCAGCAGTGGGCCGTCGGCGTGAACCCGCGGCTGTCGACCCGCGGGGACGTCACCGTGCGCATCACCGGACTGTCCAGCAACTACCTCCCGGTGCCGTCGGGCGCGGTCTCGATCGAGTCGCGGTCGACCAACCTCGACCTGTCGCAGTGGCGGTGGATGGGCGAGTCCAGCACGGTCCGCTCCACCGGGCCGGCGACGCCGCGCGGCTCCACCTACGAGGTCTACGGTGCCTCGACGTGGTCGGGGGAGTACCTCGACGCGATCGCCGCGTCCGGGCTGCTCGGTCGTGCCGACGGCCGCGGGTACGCGACCCCCTCGGCGAACCAGCTCCGGACGGACCGGGCGCTCCCGAAGGACCTGCCGAAGAGCATCGCCAGCACGGCCCAGCGCGTGGCCGGCAGGGCGGGCTCCGACTACCAGGAGGCCCGGGCGCTCGAGCAGTGGTTCCGCAGCGACCTGTTCACGTACTCCGAGACGGCACCGGTCGAGCAGGGCTACGACGGCGACAGCATGGACGTCGTCGCCAAGTTCCTGCAGGTCCGCGAGGGCTACTGCGTGCACTTCTCCTCGGCGATGGCGGTGATGGCCCGCACGCTCGGCATCCCCTCGCGCATCGCGGTCGGGTACCGGGCGGGGGCGACCCAGGCCGACGGCGAGTACACGGTGTCGAACCGGCAGCTGCACTCGTGGCCCGAGCTGTACATCAAGGGCGCCGGCTGGGTGGCGTTCGAGCCGACACCGGACTCCGACCAGGCCGCGCAGTCCTCCACCGAGGCCACGTCGACGCCCTCGGCGGCCGCTCCCGAGACGCCGCTGCCGGCTCCGGGGCAGTCGGCGCCGGCGGAGTCCTCGGCCACACCGACGCCCTCCGCCTCCGCAGCTCCCGGAGCGGTCGGCTCGACCGGTGACGGCAACGGGCCGCTCGGGCTGGCGGTCGGCATCGTGCTGGCGCTCGCGCTCCTCGTCTCGCCCGCCGTCGTGCGAGCCGCTCGACGACGCTCCCGGCTCGGAGCGATCCGGTCCGGTCGTGCACCGGCGGTGAACGCGTGGCGTGAGGTCCTCGACGACGTCGCCGACCACGGGTACGCTCCAGGGCTCGCACCGCCGGGTGACGCCGCTGCGGCCGCCCGGACGGCGCGTGCGGTCCTCGGGCGACTCCGGCCGTCGTTGCCGGCGGCGGTCGTCCCGCATCTCGACGCGGTGGTGGACGCGGTCGACCGGGAACGCTTCGCCGCCGGGGGTGCAGCGGCGGTGGACACCGATGCGCTGCTCGCCGCCGTCCTGGAGGCACGTGTCGCCCTCGACGCATCGGTCTCTGGTGCCCGGGTGGTGCGGTCGCGCGTGCTCCCGCCGAGCCTGCTGCCCTCGTCGGCGTGGTCCCACGAAGGTCATCGCAGGCGCCGCCCGGCGTAGCCCCGGCGCCGCGCATCCCGCGGGCACGCAGTGTGCGAGGTTCCGCGCATGGTGCGAGGCCCGCAGGCTCCCACACTGCACGGAACCTCGCACACTGCGGAGAGCGCGCGGCGCGGCGCACGCGCCGCGGCGCGCCGCGCGCGCGTCAGCGGCGGCGGATGACCGCCTCGACGAGGGCCGCCACGACCTCGCCCGGGTTCACCCCGGGCAGCGCCTCTGCGTCGAACACGATGCCCACGTTCGCACCGATGAGCACGGTGGCGAAGTCCTCGAGCGGCATCCCGGGGTCGATCTCCGGGTGCGCGCCGAACCACAGCTGCACGAGCTCGAGCACGCCGTCCTGCAACTCGCGGCGCTGCCGGACGAACTCGGGCAGGAACTCCGGGTGCCGCATCGCGTAGCCGCGGAACTCCGACAGCAGCGCGAACTGCGGCCCCTGGTCGTGCCGGCCGAACGCGGCCCGGACGACGTCCCCGATGTCGACGGCGGCGATGTCCGCGCGGACGAGTTCCCGCAGTGACCCGAGGACCAGGTTGGTCGCGCGCTGCATGACCTGCGCGAGCAGGTCCTCCTTCGACGAGAAGTTCGAGTAGACGGCGCCCTTGCTGAACCCGGCGCGCGCGGCGACGTCGTCGAGCCGGGCCTCGTGCACGCCCTGCTCGGCGAAGACGGCGGCACCCGCCAGCAGCAGGCGTTCGCGGACCTCCGCGCGGGGAGTGCGCGGGCTGGGGGAGGCGGGGACGGAAGCGTCGTCGCTCATCGGTTCCTGGTTCGACGGGGCCCGTCGCGGTCCGTCGGGTCCGGCTTCGGCGGGCTGGCGTGGTGGTGGGTCACGGCCATTCTGGTGCAGGCGTGCTGCGGTGGGAGACCTGCCGCGCCGCGCGTCTGATCCCGCGCGGCATCAGCGAAGCCCCCATCCACACGTCCGTTCGAACCGCCGCGTTCGGGTCGCGTCGGTGCTGGGAACGGACGACGTGTGCCGAGTCGATACCCGGCGGTACCGATCGTACGCCGGAGCACCGACAGATGACACCCCTCAGTCGCCGGAGGTGTCGACGCCCGACTCGTTCTCGTGGTGCACGCTCCCCGCGCCGGACCGCCGACCGGGCCGCCGGAGCAGCCGGATCGCGTCGGGACGGAGCTTCCGGCCCCGTTGCAGGAGGGACCCCAGGGTGGACTTCGGCTGCCAGTCGCGGCCGTTCGGCAGGCCCCAGCCCCACCGGACGGCACCCCACCGCAGGACGAGTGACAGCACGATCGCGGCGACGATCCCGATGGACGGCGATCCGAGGTGCGAGGCGATCACCATCACGGCCGACGCGGCGACCGCCACGGTGGCGTAGAGCGCGTTGCCGCCGAACACCGCCGGGACGCGGCGGAGCATGAGGTCCCGCATCGCGCCGCCGCCCACCGCCGTGATCGTGCCCATGATGATCGCGGCCGGCCAGTCGAGTCCGGCGTCGAAGGTGCGTTGCACGCCGACCACCGACCAGAAGCCGATCACGGCGGCGTCGAGCACGGTGAACAGTCGGTCCCAGGTCAGCTCGGAGAACGAGACGAGGAACGCGATGAGCGCGCCGGCGATGGCGACGGGCACGTACAGCGGGTCGACGAGGGCGACCGGCGGTCCGTTCTGCAACAGCGTGTCGCGGAGGATGCCGCCGCCGAGCCCGGAGACGAACCCGACGACCAGGAACCCGAACAGGTCGAAGTCCATGGTGCGGGCGAGTGATCCGCCGAGCAGCGCGGACGCGAAGACGCCCGCCAGGTCGAGCACGTTGGTGACCGATGCGAGGCCGTCGACGGACAGCAGGTTCATGAGAACCATCAAACATCACCCGCGGGGAGTGGCGGGTCGGAGTGCGGTTAGGTTAGCCTCACCTTCGTCATGCTCGCCACTCTCGTCATCGGCCTCCGCGAAGGCCTCGAAGCGACGCTCATCGTCGGCATCATCGCCGCGTTCCTCCGTCGCAACCGTGTCCCGCTCGCCCCCATGTGGCTCGGCGTCGGGGTGGCCGTCGTGCTCAGCGTCGCGGTCGGCTTCGGCCTGCAGGTCGTCGAGCAGGCACTACCGCAGGCCCAGCAGGAGGGCATGGAGGCGATCATCGGCATCGTCGCCGTCGTCTTCGTCACCGGCATGATCGTCTGGATGCGCACGCACGCGCGCAGCCTCACGAAGGAACTCGAAGCGAGCGCGACCGAGGCCCTGGGCCGTGGCACCGCCTGGGCCCTCGCCGGCATGGCGTTCCTGGCCGTCCTCAAGGAGGGCTTCGAGACCGCCGTCTTCCTGCTCGCCACGTTCCAGGCCTCGACGGACACCGGACTCGCGGCGCTCGGCGCGGTCATCGGCATCGCCGGCGCCGTGGTCGTCGGGTACGGCATCTACACCGGCGGCGTCCGGCTGGACCTGTCGAAGTTCTTCACCGGCACCGGGGTCTTCCTGGTGTTCGTCGCGGGCGGCCTCGTGCTGACCGTGCTCCGCCGTGCGCACGAGGCCGGCTGGATCGTCATCGGGCAGCAGCGCACCGTCGACCTCAGCTGGCTCGCGCCGAACGGCTCCGTGCAGGGCGCCCTCGTCACCGGCGTCCTCGGCATCCCGCCGGACCCTCGCGTCATCGAGGTCCTCGGCTGGGTCCTCTACGTCGTCCCGGTCCTCGCGATCTCGCTGTGGCCCCGCGCCTGGCGTCCGTCCCGCGCGCGGGTCCCCGTCGTACGGCTCGGCATCGCCGGTGTCCTCGCCGTCGCGGCAGCGGCACTCGCGATCGCGGTGCCGACCGGTGGTGCAGACCTCCCGCGCACCACCGCCGTCACCGGCGACGCCACGTCCGTCACGGCGTCCGTCGACGGTGCGACGGGCGTCCTCCGCACCACGGGCAGCGGACAGGAGGCGCGACTCGCGTTGCCGGCATCGGCCCACCGTCGCGTCACCCGCGCGGGCGTGACCGCGGACCGCTGGCGGCTGACCGAGGACGCCACGGCCGCGCAGCGGCCGACGAGCCTGACGCTCGACGACCTCGTCGACCTGTTCGGCCGCGTGCCGGTCGGGATCTCGCCCTCGACCGACCCGGGTCCCTTCACCGCACGCTGGTCCGTCCGTGACACGGTGAGCCTGTGGACCGTCCGTGGTGGGGTCCTGGACGCGAGCCGCGCGGAACGCACGGTGCTCACGCTGAGCGGTGGGGGCCTCCCGGCCGCTCGCACCACCACGCTCGACCGGACCGTGTGGTCCGTGCCGAACGCGACCGTCCAGCGATCCGCTGCCGCCGTGGCGGCCGCGGACACCCGCAGTGCCGAGCTGCTGCTCTGGAAGGCCTGGCTGCCGATCGCCCTCGGCATCGCCGCCGCTGCCCAGGCACTGCTCGCGCTGCGCGACCGACGACGCCGGCCCGAGCCCACGACCACCACCCCGGAAACCGATCCGTCGCGCGGCCCACCCGCGGACGACCCCACAAGGAGCACTGAGTATGCCCTCCGCTAGGACAGCCCGCCCCCTGATCGCCCTCGGCGCCCTCGGCGTCGTCACCGCCCTCGCCCTCACCGGTTGCGCGAACTCGTCGCCGTCGGCAAGTGACGACGCGAGCAGCTCCGGCAAGGTCTCCCGTGTCTCCGTCACGCTGACGAACGACGGATCCGACGAGTGCGCCGTCTCGGAGACGAAGGTCCCGGCCGGCCCGGTCACGTTCACCGTGAAGAACGAGTCGTCGACCGCCATCACCGAGGTCGAGCTGCTGCAGGACCAGCGCATCCTCGGCGAGAAGGAGAACCTCGCGCCCGGTCTCGACGCCGTGCGGTTCACCGCGACGCTCACCGGCGGGAAGTACCAGGTGTACTGCCCCGGTGCCGAGCACGAGCTCACCGACTTCACCGTCACCGGCAAGGTGACCTCGACGGCGAACAGCAGCGCCGCCACGCTGCTCGACGAGGGCACCAAGGGCTACGCCGAGTACGTCGACGGCCAGGTCACCGACATGGTCACCGCCGTGCAGCAGTTGCAGGCCGACGTCGACAAGGGCGACCTCGCCGCGGCGAAGACCGACTACGCGAACGCCCGGCCGTTCTACGAGCACGTCGAGAGCGACGTCGACGGCTTCGTGAAGAAGGGCCACAAGGCCACCGACAACGCCGGCAACCTCGACTACCTCATCGACATGCGCGCGTCGAACCTCGATCCGGCGGTCGGCTGGAGCGGGTTCCACGCGGTCGAGAAGGACCTGTTCCAGGCCGGGGCGATCACCGACACGACGAAGCAGACCGCGGCGGACCTGACCGAGAACGTCGAGCTCCTCGCGAAGCTCGTGCCGACCCTCGACTACAAGCCGGAGGACCTCGCCAACGGTGCCGCCGGCCTGCTCGAGGAGGTCCAGTCGAACAAGGTCACCGGCGAGGAAGAGGCGTACAGCCACATCGACCTCGTCGACCTCGCCGCGAACGTCGAGGGCGCACGACAGGCCTTCGCGTACCTCAAGCCGGGCCTGACGAAGCTCGACCCGACGCTGACGAAGCAGATCGCGAAGCAGTTCGACGCGACGAACACGCTCATGGACGGGTACCGCAACGCGGACGACCTCGGTGGGTTCGACACGTGGGACGCGGCGACCAAGGCCTCCGACGCGAACACGATCTCGCAGCAGGTTCAGGCGCTGCAGGACCCGCTGTCCCGCCTCGCCGAGAAGGTCGCGACCGCGTGACGACCCCACCCGTCTCCCGGCGCGGGCTGTTCGGCGCGGGTGTCGCCGCAGCCGGCGCCGGCGTCGGAGCGGCGGCCGGGATCGCCGGAGCCACCGCCGCGACCGGGGTGAACCCGTTCGCCGCGGCGACGAACGGCGACGAGTCGATCGACCTCTCGCAGAGCCACCCGTTCTACGCGACCGCCGCCCGGCAGCCCCAGGGCGGCGTGCGGACCGCACCCCAGCGGTACTGCGTGTTCATGACGTTCGACGTGTCGTCGACCGTGGTGACGGACCTGCAGGTGCTGCTCGCCCGCTGGTCGGCCTCGATCGCGCAGCTGCAGGCGGGCAAGACCGTCGGCAGTGTCGAACCCGCGCACGGCGACGGCGTCGGCGCGGACACGGGGGAGGCGCTCGACCTCGGACCCGCGTCCCTCACCGTGACGGTCGGACTCGGCCCGGGGATCTTCGACGAGCGCTTCGGGCTCGCGTCGAGGAAGCCGGCGCACCTCGCCGCGATCCCGACCCTGCCGAGCGACAACCTCGACGAGGGCCTCACCGGCGGTGACCTCTCCCTGCAGGCCTGCGCCGACGACCCCCAGGTGGCGTACCACGCCGTCCGCGACCTCGCGCGGATGGCTCGGGGGACCGCGACCGTCCGGTGGACCGTGCTCGGCTTCGGCCGTGCCTCGGCGGGGCCGGACCAGTCGACGCCGCGGAACCTCATGGGGTTCAAGGACGGCACCCGCAACATCACCACCGACGAGGACTACGACCGCTTCGTGTGGATCGACGACGCCGGCGACGGCGCGGACTGGATGCGCGGCGGCACGTACCAGGTGGCCCGGAAGATCCGGATGAACATCGAGATCTGGGACGCCGACGTCGTGAGCGACCAGCAGCGGGTGTTCGGCCGGACGAAGATCGAGGGCGCACCGCTCTCCGGAGGCTCCGAGCACACCACCCCGGACTTCGCTGCTGTGCACGAGGGTGGCGAGACGAAGATCGACCCGACGTCGCACATCGCCCTCGCCGCGCACGAGGCGAACGGCGGTGTGAAGATCCTCCGGCGTCCGTACAACTACACGGACGGCCTGAACCAGTACGGGCAGCTCGACGCCGGACTGCTCTTCACGGCCTACATGAACGACCCGGAGCACTTCACGATGCTCCAGCGGAAGCTCGGTGCCTCGGACCGCCTGAACGAGTACATCTCGCACATCGGGTCCGCGGTCTTCGCGGTGCCGCCCGCGCCCCGCAAGGGCTCCTACATCGGCGAGCAGCTCTTCCGCTGACGCGGTGAGTGGGTGCCCTCCGTCGTTTCCCTGGAGACGGAGAGCACCCGCGTCGCGGAGTCCCCCGGGCGGAACCACCGTCCGGGCTGAGAGGCGACCCAGCGCGACGCGTCGCGATGCGACAGGCAGAGCGTACCCCGCAGATCGCCGGAACCGCAGGGAAGTACCGGGATGGGACAGGCTTCTTTCCCACCCGCCGACGCGGGCCGACGCGGCGGACCGGCACCGTGCCTCCAGTGCGGACGGGAACGGGCCGTCCCACCATGGTGAGACGGCCCGTTCCCTGCCTGGAGGTGGGCCCCACCCGCCGGTCCCGACGCGACGCGTCAGCGGCGTGGCGGCCGTGCCGGGAGGGACGGTGTCAGTCCGTCGCGACCGTCGCCTCGCGACGTGCCCGGTTCCGTCGCACGAGCACCAGCGCAACGAGGCCCGCGAGGAGCAGCACGCCCGCCGCGATGGCCGGCGCCGCGATCTCGGCACCCGTGTACGCGAGTGCTCCGCCGGCGTTCGCCGGGACGGTGCCGTCCACGACGCCGTCGCCGTCGGTGTCGACACCGGCTGCGCCGTCGTCGCCGCCGCCCGCACCCGGCGTGCCGGGGTCGGTCGGGTCCGTGGGGTCGGTCGGGTCGACGACCGCGGCGACGGGGATCGTCACCGCGAGGGTGATCGTCTGCCCGTTCGGCAGCGAGACGACGAGCGGCTCGTCCGTCGTGGCGGCCGGCGTGACCGCGGCGGCGAGGGTCGTCGTGGCGAACGCACTGGCAGCGGCAGCGACCGGGTTCGTGGTCGCTCCGGGCACCCGGAAGGTCAGTGTCGCGGTGCCCTGCTCGTCGGTCTTGTCGATCACGGTCGGGTCGACGTCGGCGGTGGCGAGCGGGTCGCCGTCGCCCGCGGCGATCGAGACCGTGCCGGCCTTCGCCGGGTCGTCGCTCGAGAACACGAGCGAGGAGAGTCGCACCGAGACCTCGTCACCGGGCTGGAAGCCGCCCTCGGGGGTCGGGGTGACCGTCACGCCGACGGCTCGCTGGTCGGTCGGCGGGGTGACCTTCGGGTTGGTGGTGAAGTAGTCCACCTGGGCCTGCAGGTCCACCTGGCCCGAGTCGGCCTTGTTCGTGCCGGTCGCGAAGGCGGCGAAGTTGTCGCCACCGGTCGACAGGAACGAGTTGACCGTGACCGTGAGCGTGTCGGTGAGGGCGATCGGCTCGCCGTCGAGGGTCATCGCGGTGATGCGCTCGCCGCGGCCCTTGGACGGGTCGTAGGTGTAGGCGAAGCCGTTCGAGACACCGAGCTTGAGGAAGGGCCGCTCGAGGCCGTCGGGCTGCCACTGCTGCTCGAGTGCGTCCTTGATCTGCTGCCCGGTCATGTCCTCGGTGACGAGGGTGTTCGCGAACGGCTGGACGAGCGCCGCCTCCTTGTAGGTGACGGTGCCGTCGGGGTCGCCCGCGCCGCTCGACGCGTACAGCATGTCGGTGCGGAGGCCACCCGGGTTCATGAAGGCGACCTGCGAGCCGTTCCGCTCGGTGGCGGCGCGCTGGACCTCGGCGATGGAGTTGCCGAGCGCCGACTCGCCACCGCGGTTCTCGGAGGTGCGGTCGGACTGGACGGCGCGGCGCAGGTCGCCGGTGATCTCACCGAGCTTCTCGCCGCCCTTCACGTCGGCAACGGCCTTCGCTGCGGTGACGATCCCGGAGACCGCGTCCACCGACGTCTGGTCGGCGGGGACCGTGGTCTCGGCGTTGACCGACTTCACCTCGGAGGTGATGCCGGTCAGCTTCTTGTCCGCACCGACCGTGAGGCGCAGGTGGCCGTAGTTCACGCCGTACGAGCCGGTCTGGATCACCGGGCGCTTCGTGCCGTCCGGGCCGGCGATCGAGTGGTCGTACGTGGCGTGGGTGTGCGCGGAGACGATGGCGGAGACCTTCGACGAGACGCCGGCGGTGATCTTGCCGAACGCGCCCGTGCCCGTGGCGTCGGCGATCGCGCCGGTGGTGGCGCCCTCGTGCACGAGCAGCACGAGGACGTCGGCCTCGCCGTTCTCCGGGTCGCCGTCGGTGAGGTCGGTCGCGTAGCGGTTGACCTGGCTGACGATCGGGGCCATCGCGAGGCCCTCGACGCCGCCGGGGCTGACGAGGCCGGGGATGAGGTCCTCGGTCGTGGCGCCGATGAAGCCGACCTTGACGCCGCCCTTCTCGACCACCTCGAAGGGGGTGAACGCCGGGTCGGTCGTGCCCTGCTTGACGATGTTCGCGGAGACGTACGGCCAGTCGGCGCGGTCCTCGATGCGGCCGGTGAGGTCGCTCTGACCCTTGTCGAGCTCGTGGTTGCCGATCGCGCTGACGTCGAGGTCCATCGCGTTGAGGGCGTCGATCGTCGGCGCGTCCTGCTGGATGAGCGAGGTGAACGTCGAGGCGCCGACGTTGTCGCCGACGCTCGCGAAGATGGTGTTCGGGTTGGCCTCGCGGTAGGACTGCACGACGCCGGCGAGCTTGGCGGCGCCGGCGGCCTTGTCGGCGGCGGTGCCCTCCGACTCGATGCGGCCGTGGAAGTCGTTCACGTCGAGGATGTCGATCGTGGTGTCGCCGTCGGCGGCGAGGGCGGCTGACGGGACGGACAGGGCGACGAGGACGCCGGCGGTGGCGAGTGCTGCGCCGCCGACGAGGCGCCGACGTCGGCGCGGTGAGGTGTGAGCGTTCATCGCGCTCGAACCTATGAAACCGCACAGCCGCCGCGCCAGAGTTGGAACAACACGTCACGTGTTGTTCACATGCCGATGCCCCTGCGGCCGGGCCCTCAGTCGCGGCCGAGGGCGCCCTTCACCCGCTCGACCGCCTCGGCGGCCATCGCCTTCGCGGAGTCCTTGACCACGCCGAGCTCGACCGGGTCGCCCTTGAGCAGGCTCTTCGCCGTGTTCACCGCGTACTCGGCCGTGATGTGCGGCGGCAGCGGCGGGACGTTCCGGCTCACGTACGCGTCGATCACCGTCACGCCCGGGTTCGCGAACGCACGCTCCACCGCAGCCTGGACCTCGTCGTCGTCGTGCACGGCGATGCCCGTGAACCCGAGGAGCTCGGCGTACCCGGCGTAGTCCATGGTCTCGACGTCCTGCGAGCCACGCCACATCGGGTTGCCGTCCTCGGTGCGCATCTCCCACGACACCTGCCCGAGGTCGTCGTTGTGCATGATCACGACGACGAGCTGCTGGTTCGGCCAGTCCGCCATGTACTTCTTCACGGTGATGAGCTCGTTCATCCCGAGCATCTGGAACGCGCCGTCGCCGATGGTGCACACCGCCGGCCGGTCCGGGAAGGCGAACTTCGCGGTGACGGCGTACGGCATCGCGGCGAGCATGGTCGCCAGACGCCCGGACATGTCGCCGTGCATGCCGCGCCGGAGCCGGATGTGGTGGCCGTACCAGTCCGCGGTGGTGCCGGCGTCGCACGTGACGGTCACGCCCTCGGGCAGGTGCTCGTTCACGGCGCGGATCACCCGGCGCGGGTTCACGCCGTCGTCGTAGGCGACCTCGGCCTGGCGGGCCATCTCTGCCTCCCACTCGCGCATCTCGTCGGCGAGCCGCTCCTGCCAGGACTTGTCGGTCTTCTCGGTCAGCAGCGGAAGGAGGGCATCGAGGGTCGTACCCACGTCGCCCCAGAGGTTGAGCTCGGTCGGGTACCGGAGGCCGAGCTGCTCGGGCTTGATGTCGACCTGTGCTCCGCGGGCCTGTCCGGTCGCCGGCAGGTACTCGCCGTACGGGTAGTTCGTGCCGAGGAGCACGATCGTGTCGCACTCCTTGATCTGGGTGAGGCTCGGCCGGGAGCCGAGCAGTCCGACCTGCTGCGTGTGCCACGGCACGTCCGACGGCACGACGTCCTTGCCGCGGAGCGCGGTGATGATCCCGGCGCCGGCCTTCTCGGCGGCGGCGAGGACCTGGTGCGTCGCACCCCGGGCGCCCGCACCGACGAGGAACGTGACCCGCTCGCCGGCGTTCACCAGCTCCGCGAGCTTGGCGATCTCGTCTGCCGGCGGCGTGATGCGCGTGGACGGCGCGACATCGCTCGACCGCGACACCCAGTGCTCGGCCGCGGGCGCCTCGTACGCCATGGCCTGCACGTCGTGGGGGAGGACGACGACCGCGGGCTGCTTCCGGAGCATCGCGGTCCGGAACGCGGTGTCCACGACGACCCCGACGGCGTCCGGGGTGGCCACCGTCTCGACGTAGCACGCGACGTCTGCGAAGACGCGTTCGAGGTTCGACTCCTGCTGGGTGAACGTCCCGACGGAGGCGAGCCCCTGCTGCCCGACGATCGCGACGACCGGCTGGTTGTCCATCTGGGCGTCGTACAGGCCGTTGAGGAGGTGGAAGGCGCCCGGGCTGGACGTCGCGACACAGACCCCGACCTCGCCGGTGAACTTCGCGTGCGCGGTGGCCATCAGCGCCGCGATCTCCTCGTGCGTCGGCCGGACGTACTCGAGCGCCCGGTCGCTGCCGTCCGCCTTGCCGAGGGCCCCGTCGAAGGCGCCGATGCCGTCGCCGGGGTACCCGAACACGCGGGACACTCCCCACGCCTTGATGCGGTCGATGACGAAGTCGCTCACGGTCGTGCTCATGCGACCAGGGTGCTCGGCGATTCCTGTACGCGCTCAGGCCTCCTCGGCGATGAGCGGACGGAGGGTCCGGTGCGCGATGCGGAGCCCCTCGAGGACCTTCTCGTCGGTGCCGCCCCACAGCGGGTCCTCGTGCTCGACGCTCAGCGTGCCGTCGAAGCCCGCCTCGTACAGCCGGTCGACCACGTGCGGCCAGTCCACGACCCCGCGCCCGGGCACCCGGAAGCGCCACCAGCCCATGTCCCACGGGTCGTCGCCCTTGTCGACCTTGCCGAAGAACCCGTACCGGTTGCGCTTCGCGGGGAAGAGCTCGAGGTCCTTCGCCTGCGCGTGCACGATGTGCTCGGCGAACGGCAGGATCGTCTCCAGCGGGTCGATGCCGATCCAGGTCAGGTGCGACGGGTCCCAGTTCAGGCCGAAGCCCAGCCCGGTGACCCAGTCCCAGAGCTCGGGGGAGTACGCGAGGTTGCCCGGGTAGCCGTCCGGGTGCCAGCCCTCCATGACACAGTTCTCGACGATGAGCCGGACACCGCGTTCCCCGGCGTAGTCGACGAGCTCCGGCAGGACCCGGTCGCCGAGGCGCATGTTGTCGCGCACCGACTTGCCGTTGTCGCGGCCGATGAACGTGCCGACGTACGGCACACCCAACCTCGCCGCGGCGTCCACGGACCGTTTGAGGTGCTCGTGCACCGACGCTCGGCGGTCGAGGTCCTGGTGCAGGTTGTTCTCGTAGTACGCGAACGCCGAGATCTCGAGGCCGGTGCGGTCCAGCAGCTCCCGCGTGGCCTGGGCATCGTCGTCCGTGAAGGTGGCCACGGGCAGGTGCGCCGCCTCGAAGTCGCGGCCGCCGGTTCCCGGCCAGACACCGACCTCCAGCCGCTCGTACCCCTGCTGCTGGGCGAACCCGGCGATGCGGTCGAGCGACCACCCTGGCAGGCAGGCGGTCAGCATGCCGAGCTTCATCGGATCTCCCTCCACGTGCCGTCGGCTGCGCTGCCGATCACGGCGTCGATGATGCGTGCCGAGCGTGCCCCGTCGGCGAAGGTCGGCAGCCCCTCGGGCCAGCCTGCTGGGTCCGACCCGCTCCGGACGGCGGCGTACGTGTCCGCGACGAAGGCGGCGAACGCGTCGAGGTAGCCCTGCGGGTGGCCGGCCGGCACGAGCGCCAGCCGTCGCTGGTCCGGGACGCCGAGCGCCGGGTCGCGGACGACGATCTGCGCGCCGCGCTCGTTGCCGAACCACGCCGACTCGGGCTGCTCCTGGTCGAACGCCGCCGACCCGCGGGTGCCGTCCACCTCGAACCACAGCCGGTTCTTCCGCCCGGCCGACACCTGCGAGATGACGACGTTGCCGATCCGACCGGTGCCGGTGCGGAAGGTGGCGACCGCGGTGTCCTCCGTCGTGACCTCGGCCCGCTGCGAGGCGTCCGCGACGGGGTCGGGGTCGGGGGAGCCCGAGAACGAGGGGCCGGAGGCAGCCGGTCGGGTGGGGTAGACGACGTCGGTCGCGGCGGAGACCGAGGCGAAGGGGTCGCCGGTGACGAACTCGACGAGGTCGCACCAGTGCGAGCCGATGTCGGCGAACGCCCGGGAGAGCCCGCCCGACCCGGCGTCGACCCGCCACGACGACGCGTCCTCGTCGAGCATCCAGTCCTGCAGGTAGTGCCCGTGCACGGCGAGCACGCGGCCGAGGTCACCGTCGGCGATGCGGCCCCGGATCTCGCGGATGATCGGGTGGTAGCGGTACACGAACGGCACCGTCGCGACGACGCCCGCCTGACGTGCCGCGTCCACGAGCTCGGCGGCCTCTGCGGCGTCGATCGCGAGCGGCTTCTCGCACACGACGTTGATGCCGGCACGGATCACTGCCAGGGCCTGCGGGTGGTGCTGGTCGTTCGGCGTGCAGATGTGCACGACGTCGGGTGCGTCCGCGATCACCTCGTCGAGGGAGGCGTACCCGCGGGGGAGGTCGAGCTGCGCGGCCACTTGCTCGGACCGCGCCTGGTTCCTGCCGAGCACCCCGAGGACCTCTGCCCCGGCCGCGCGAGCGGCCCGCGCGTGGACCCCGGCGATCATCCCGGTCCCGACCACGGCGACGCGCAGGCGTCGCCCTCCGTACCCACTGCTCATGGTGCTCCCTCGCGCCGAACTGGTCCCACCGTATCGGCGTCTCCCGGCCACGCGCCGGAACGCATGAGTACGTTCTGGGGCATGTCGAGCCTCCAGACCTCCCTGCTCATCCTCGGTGCCAGCGGCGACCTGTCCAAGCGCCTGCTGCTGCCCGGCCTCGCCACCCTGCTCGAGGTGAAGACCGACTGGGACGTCCAGCTCGTCGGCGCCGGCGTGGAGGACATCTCGGACGCCGACTGGAAGGCGCAGGTCCGCGAGTCCTTCGAGAACGCGCAGGCGTCGAAGAACGAGGAGGACGAGGGGGCGAAGGACGGCGGTGAGCGGCTGAGCAAGCGGCTCGTGGACGTCATCGAGGCCTCGTCGTACCGGAAGGCCGACGTCACCGACGCCGACGACCTGCGCGCCCTGCTCGGTGACTGCGAGCACGACCCGGCGATCTACTTCGCCCTGCCGCCCGCCGTCACCGAGAAGAGCTGCGCCGTGCTCAAGGGCATCGACCTGCCCGCCGGGACCCGACTGGCGCTCGAGAAGCCGTTCGGCACCGACGCGGCGAGCGCCGAGTCCCTGAACGACCTGCTGCACTCGTTCCTGCCGGAGGAGCGCATCCACCGCGTCGACCACTTCCTCGGGCGCTCCACGGTCCTCAACCTGCTCGGCCTCCGCTTCGCGAACCGCATCGTCGAGCCGCTGCTCTCGAGCGCGCACGTCGAGCGCGTCGACATCGTCTACGACGAGACCCTCGGTCTGGAGGGACGTGCCCGGTACTACGACAAGGCCGGCGCGCTCGTCGACATGATCCAGAGTCACCTCCTGCAGGTGATGGCCGTGGTCGCGATGGAGGCACCGGCGTCGATCGACGCCGACGACCTCCGGACCCAGAAGGAACTCGTGCTGCGCGCCGTGCGGCCGTGGGGCGGCGACGTCGTGGCCGCGGGCAAGCGCGCTCGCTACACGGCGGGTTCGGTGGGCGATCGGGAGTTGCCGAGCTACGTCGACGAGGACGGGGTCGACCCCTCGCTCGGCACCGAGACCCTCGCGCAGCTCACCCTGGAGATCGCGAACTGGCGCTGGGCGGGTGTGCCGTTCACCCTGCGGTCCGGGAAGGCGCTCGCGGAGCAGCGGCGCGAGATCGTCATCACGTTCAAGGACTCACCGCACGTCCCCGTCGGACTCACCGGCGCGCAGCGTCCCGACCGGCTGCGCATCTGGATCGCCCCCGACGAGATGCAGCTCGAGCTCAACGTCAACGGTCCAGGGGATCCGTACACGATCGACCACACCACGCTCGAGACGACCTTCAACCCCGGTCGGCTGAGCGCCTACGGCGAGGTCCTCGCCGGCGTGCTCGAGGGCGACGCCACGCTCTCCGTCCGCGGCGACAGCGCCGTGCAGGGCTGGAAGGTCGTCGAGCCGTTCCTGCAGGCCTGGCGCGACGGGAAGGCCCCGCTCGACGAGTACGCAGCCGGCTCGGCGGGACCCGGGTCCTGGGACAACATCGACGCGTGACGAGCACCGCCGCGTAACGTCCCCCACGTGACCACGATCGACGACGTCCTGCAGACCGTTCCCGAACCCGCCGGATCCGACATCCGTGTCGAGCCGGTGCGCTACGACCACGAGGGCACCGCGTTGCGCGGCGTCCTCGCGAAGGACGCCGCGATCGCCGGTCCTCGCCCGGCCGTGCTGGTGGTGCACGACTGGCACGGCGTCAACGAGCACGTCGAGGCGCGCGTGACGATGCTCGCCCGCCTCGGGTACGTCGCGTTCGGCGCGGACGTCTACGGCGAAGGCGTGCGCCCGGGGGACGACACCGCCGGGCAGGTCGCGGGCTCGTTCTACCAGGACCTCCCGCTCATGCGGGCGAGGACCCAGGCCGGCCTGGACCGGCTGCGCGCGGATCCCGACGTGGACCACTCACGCATCGTCGTGATGGGCTACTGCTTCGGTGGCTCGGCGGCACTGGAGCTCGCCCGTACCGGGGCCGACGTCGTCGGGGCGGTGTCGTTCCACGGCAACCTGCTCGCCCACGACCCGTCCGACGCCGACGCGATCCGCGCGAAGCTCCTCGTCCTCACCGGGGCGTCGGACCCCGTCGTGCCGGACGAGAAGGTCGCGGCGTGGCAGGACGAGATGCGTGGTGCGCCGCACGTCGACTGGCAGGTCGTCACGTACGCCGGGGCGATGCACGCGTTCGCGGTGCCCGGCACCGACGCGCCGGACCACGGGGCGCAGTACCAGGCTCGTGCGGATCGTCGGTCCTGGCAGGCGCTCGAGGTGTTCCTCGCCGAGGTGTTCGACGAGGAGCTCGGCGGGCTCTGAGCGGGCGACACGCCGGACGGTCGTGCTGCGCCCCGCTCGATTGGCGTCGGGGCGGCACCTGTTGTAGAGTCTTCCACGGCCGCAAGGCCACCTGCGCTCGTAGCTCAATGGATAGAGCATCTGACTACGGATCAGAAGGTTGGGGGTTCGAGTCCCTTCGAGCGCACGCAACACCGAACAGACCGAAGGCCCCGTCGCATCGCGACGGGGCCTTCGTCGTTCCCGGACCGGAACAGGATCGCGTCGATCACCCCGGCCATGACGCCGTCGACCACGAACCGTCCGTGCGCCGCTCGTACGCGACCCGGTTGCTCGCCGCGTCCGTCGCCCCGCGCCAGAACACCATCCGCATCGGGGTGAGCGCGAACCCCGCCCACGTGCTCGGCGGCTGCAGGTCGGTGCCCGCCCGCTCGCGGTCGAACGCCGCCCAGACCTCGCGGCGCCGGTCCGGGGTGTCCGCGGCGGCGGCGTGGTCGTTCACCCACGCGAGCACCTGCAGGTACCGCGACCTGGCCAGGTAGGCGAGCCGTGCTTCCCGGTCGGTGACCGCTGCCACGTCGCCGACCACGACGAGCTGGCGGGCGTCCTCCGGCCAGTGCAGGGTGACGGCGGCGCGGGGGAGCGCAGCGAGCTCGGCGACCTTGCGGCTGCGCGCGTCGGTGTGGAAGTGCAGGCGCTCCCCGTCGAAGAGCGAGAGCAGCACCGTGCGGGCGGCGGGGTAGCCGTCGAGCCCGACGGTGGAGAGCGTCATGGTCGGACCCGGTCCGTCGGCCGCGGACGGGAGCCAGGTGGCGGCCAGTGCGAGGGGGTCCGCCGGGGCCGGCGCTTCCTGGTCGACCACGTCCGGCCCCGACGGCACGGTCACGAGACCGCCGTGGCGGCGACGGGCAGCGGACGGGCCACCGCCGGGTCGAACCGTGCGATCTCGTGCAGGGACGCCACGGCCTCGGCGACGGAGTGCTCCCACAGGGCGGCACCGTACGACGCCGACGCTCGGCTGGCGTCACCGACGACCCCGGGGGTGCCGAAGTCGTCGGACAGCCACCCGAAGGACACCGGGCCGCCGTTGAAGGCGATCTTCTCGAAGCCGGCGATGTGCTCCGGCACCCAGCGCTCCGCGAGCGACATGTCGACCAGGTCGGGGCGCAGGTGCAGGATCATCGACGTCTCCGCCGCGCCGCCGTGGATCCCGAGTCCGAGCTCGTCGGCGTCCTCGCCGTCCGGGCCCGGTACGCGGGCGAGGGTCGGCATGAGGAAGGTCTTCAGCCCGTAGCGCTTCCGGATCTCCCGGAGCGCGACCTGCAGCAGGGCGACGTTGCCGCCGTGCCCGTTGGCGAACACCAGGGTGCCGGCGCCGGTGAGGGCGACGGCGCGACCGATCTGCACCGCGGTGTCGAACATCGTGTCCGCGTCGAGCCACACGGTGCCTGGCGCCCAGCTGTGCTCGTCGGACTTCGTGAACGACAGCGTCGGGAGCTGCCACACGTCGAGGCCCTCCGCCGCGGCCTGTTCGACGGCGGCCCCACCGATGTGCTCGGCGAGGAGGTGGTCGGTGAGGAGCGGCAGGTGCGGACCGTGGTGCTCGACGGCACCGGTCGGCTGGACGACGATCGTGTCCGGCCCGAAGCCGGCAGCGACGGCGGGCCCCGACAGCTCCGCGAGCCGACGCGAGCGCGCGGTACCCACGGTGCTCACTTCCCGAACCCCGGCACGACGGGCTGCGCGGACGCGGTGGAGCCACCGCTGACCACGAGCGACGGGTCGATGACGTGCCCGGGGTTGAGCAGTCCGGCGGGGTCGGTGCGCTGCTTCAGCGCGACGAGCTCCTCCACCCCGTGGTCGACGTAGTACTGGTGGGGGCTGTGCACCCGGACGCCGAGCTCGCGGAGCACCGGGTAGCCGGCGTAGACGTCCTCGGCCCCGGTGTACGGCGCGGTGAGCATCCCGATCGGGCCGACGTGCGCGGCCTCGATGTGGAGCATGCCGCCCGGGTAGACGGCCTCGACCTCGGCGATCCTGTCGATGAGCGCCTCGCCGCCGACCTCGACGTGGAAGTACTCGGTGTCCGCCGTGTTCCGCTTCAGCCACCAGATCGGGTGGTTGTACGACAGCATCGACACCTTCGTGGTCTGCTGGAGCCCCTCGCGGACGTCCAGGACCTCGCCACCGGCAGCCTCGATGCGCGCACGTGCCTCGTCGAGCACGGCGTCGTCGATGATCGCCCGGAGGCTCGCGCGGTCGTCGGGGATCGCGAGGTCGGACGGCAGCGTCGCGGCGACCTCGGCGCGGTCGGCGCTCACCAGGCGCGGCACGGGGTCGAGTCCACGCAGCGTGCGGACCGCGACGAGCGCGTCCTCGAAGGTCGGGAACGCCGCGTAGACCGCGCGCCACTCCTGCAGGGGTTCGAGCCGGACGGTGGCGCGGGCGATGACGCCGGCGGTGCCGTAGGTGTGCACGAACGGCTGCGCCTCGTCGCCCTCGACGTGCAGCAGGTCGTCGGCGCCGGGGAGTGCGACGTCGAGCGCCGTGACGAAGCCCTGCCAGTTCGACCCGTGTGCGATCGACCCGGTTCCGCCGGAACCCCCGGACAGGAAACCGCCGATGGTCGACTGCGCGGTGGACGGGTACATCCAGAGCTGCTGGCCCGTGGCCGCGGCCGCCTGCTCCAGGGCGACCATGGACGCGCCCGCCTCCGCGGTGATCCAACCGTCGCCGACCTCGACGACGGCGCGTGCCCGGGACGTGTCCAGGACGAGTCCGCCGTGCAGCGGGATGCCCTGGCCGTAGTTGCCGGTGCCCTTGCCACGGGTGGTGACGGGGACGCCGTGCCGGACGGCGACCTGCAGGGTGGCGGCGATGTCGTCGGCGGAGGCCGGCGACGCCACCAGGTCGGCGAGGCCGAGCGGCAGCTGCTCGCTGAGGATGGGGCTCATGGTCGCCTCGTCGACGGAGGCGCGGGCCCGGGTGCGCTCGTCGGCGCTCACGCCGCGCTCGCCGAGCAGGGCGACGAGCTCGGCGCGGAGCGCCTCGACGGCGGTGGGGGAGACGGGGGTGACGGTGGTCATGCTCACTCCTGGGATGTGGGTGGTGCGGAGACAGCGGACGGGAGGCGCGGGGCGGTGGTGCACCGCGCCTCCCGTCCGGTGGGTGGTCGGCCCGCGGACGACGCGAGCCGACCGGTGTCAGTTGCCCAGACCGATGGACTTGTCGAGGAACTCGTTCGTGTACAGGTCGGAGGGCTTCAGGCCGCTCTTGACGTCACCGGTGCCGGCGAACACGGGGGTCGCCTTCTCGATGAAGTCCTGCATGCGCTGCTCGTCCATCGACCCGATGTAGCCGTCGGTGTCCTTCGCGAGACCGAGCTTCACCATCTGGGCCGCGGCGAACGCGCCGACCTTCGAGTCGTAGGTCCAGCCGTTGTTGTACTGCTGCACGAGCTTCGTGATGAGGTCGTTCGTGGCACCGGGGGACTTCAGGTAGTCCACGTCGGCCTGCTGCATGACCGGCACGAGCTTCTTCAGGCACGGCTCGAGCTTGGTCAGGTCGCCGGTGCGGACGGACATCGCCTCGGGGTAGGGGTTCCAGCCGGTGCTCGAGACGAGCGCGTAGTCGACCTTCTTGCCCCAGGCCGCGACCTGGTTCTGGTAGATGTACGGCTCGGCGGTCGCGAAGCCCTGCTGCGCGTCCTTGCCGCCCGCGGACACGAACTTCGACGGTGTGCCGTCGTAGCTGCCGTCGAGGACCTTCTTCGGCAGGATGCCGGACTGCTCCAGGTACGTCATGTACGCCGCACCGTTGAAGTAGCGCACGACGCCGTCGTTCTTCTCGAGGGCCTTGCCGAGGCTCTCGATGCTGTCGACCTCCGGGTACGTCTTCGGGTCCCACATGATCGACATCGGGGACTGGTCGTTCTCGGCGAACACCGCCGTGGTGGGCAGGTTGCCGGAGAACTGCACCTGCTCGTCGGTGGACATGTACCCGAGGGTGATGTCCTTGTCCTGGTACATCTGCGACGCGACCTTGGTGTAGCCGATCGCCGGGCCGCCGGCACGGATCTCGAGCTTGACGCCGGTGCTCTTGCCGTTGGCGTAGAGGTCGCCCGTGACGGTCTTGCCGGACGCGTCGATCGACGGGTTCGGGCCGAGCATCTGGTACAGGTGGCCGTGCTCGCCCTCGGGGTTCCAGTCGGTCTGGACGACGACGGTCGCGGGGCACGCGCCGGAGAGGTCGACCTTCGGCCCGGAGGCGGTCGTCGAGGTCGCGGCGGTCGTGCCGGTGCTGCCGGCCGAGCCGGCCGCGCAGCCGGTCAGGGCGATGGCGGTGGCGGCGAAGGCGGCCGTGGCGACGCCGAGGCGGGAGGTGGTGCGCATGGAGGCTCCGTTCGTGGTGCGGGTCTCGTGGTGCTGTGGTGGGAAGGGGGTGGGTACGGGGAAGGTGGTCAGCTGAAGTCGTGCCAGCGACCGACGGCCAGGCGGCCGATCAGTCCGAACACGAGGAAGACGGCGACGCCGTAGAGCGAGGCGATCAGGATGGTCGCGTACAGCTCGGGGCCCATCAGGCGCGAGGCCGTGACCTGGATGAGGACCCCGAGCCCGGGGTTTCCGCGTTGGAAGAACTGGTCGCCGACGATCGCGCCGATGACGCTCAGCCCGGCCGAGGTGCGCAGGCCGACGAAGATCGACGGCAGCGCGGCGGGGAACTGCAGCTTGACGAGCTGGGCGAACCGGCCGGCGCGCTGCAGTTGGAACAGCTCGCGCTGCGCGCGGTCGGCGGACTGCAGGCCGAACAGCGTGTTCGACACCATCGGGAACAGCGCGATCATCACGGTGACGATGACGCGGCTGACGAACTCGTAGCCGAACAGGGCGCCGATGAGCGGCACGAGGGCGAGGATCGGCACGCACTGCAGCACCACGGCGTACGGGTACAGCGAGTTCTCGAGCCACTTCGCCTGCGCCATCGCCATGGCCCAGACGACGCCGATCACGATCGCGAAGCCGAGGCCGGTGAGCGACACGACGGTGGTGCGTCCGAGGGCGGACCAGAGGTCGGAGCCGAAGGTGGACGGCGACCCGTCCGGCATGGTCGGCGCGACGATCGCCTTCGCCACGAGGTGCGGGTAGGGCACGAGGAACGCCAGGCCGCGGACGTGGTCGTAGTAGGCGGCGGCCGCGTACCAGATGCCGACGAGCACGGCGAGGACGACGACGGGCTGCCACCACGCGATGCCGCGCCGGGTCCGGGGAGCGGCGCGACGGGCGGCGGCCCGGACCGCCCGGGTCTCGGCGGCCTCCTGCAGGGTGACCATCAGCGGTGTCCTTCCCGGAGCGCGTGCGAGACCTCGCCGACCAGCTCGGCGAACTCGGGGGTGAAGCGGATGTCGGGGTCGCGGGGCATCGGGAACGGCACGTCGAACCGGCCGACGATGCTGCCGGGGCGTCCGGACATGACGATCACCTCGGTGGACAGGTAGACGGCTTCGGAGACCGAGTGGGTGATGAAGAGCCCGGCGAACTGCTGCTCGACGAAGAGCCGGAGGAGCTCGTCGTTGAGTCGTTCGCGGGTGATCTCGTCGAGGGCACCGAACGGCTCGTCGAACAGGAAGAGCTCCGGGTCGAGCGTGAGCGACCGGGCGAGTGACACACGCATCCGCATGCCGCCGGAGAGCTGCTTCGGCAGGTTCGTCTCGAAGCCGTTCAGGCCGACCAGGTCGATGGCGTGGGCGGCCTTCGCGGCTCGCTCGGCCTTCGAGACGTGTCCGAGCTCGGCGAGCAGCTCGACGTTGCCCTGGACGGTGCGCCAGGGCAGGAGCGTGGCGTCCTGGAAGACGTAGCCGATGCGGTCGGCTGCGACACCGGCCGACCCGTCCGACGCGGTCTCGAGGCCGGAGGCGATGCGGAGCAGCGTGGACTTGCCGCAGCCGGACGGGCCGACGACCGAGACGAACTGGCCGCGGTCCACGGTGAGGTCGACGCCCTGCAGGGCGATGGTGCCGTTCGGGAAGGTCATCTCGACGTTGCGGAAGTCGAGCAGCGTGTCCGTCGTGGCGACGGGTGGCGGGGCGGTGGTGGTCACGATCACCTCGGGGTCTCGGTGCGGGCGGGCGGTGGGGTCAGGCGGGGACGGCGGCCGTGGCCGGCGCGGCGACGGTCCGTCGCACCTCGGTGCGGGCGACGAGTCGCCCGCGGGACAGGACGATGCGGTCGGCTGGAGCGTTCGCGACGGCGTCGGTGACGCTCGTCGCGGCCACGGCGAGCAGGTCGGCGCGCCGCCCGGGGACGGGACCGGCGGCCGGGAGGCCCATCACGCTCCGGGCGGTGTCGCTCACCATCGCGAACGCCTGGTCCGGCGTCACGTGGCCGGCGGAGACGAGCAGCGACGCGGTCTCGAAGGCGTCGCTCCGGCCGACCGGGTTGAAGGGGTCGCGGACGTTGTCCGCGCCGGCGGCGACGCGGACGCCGGCGTCGAGGAGCGCCTGGATGGCGGTCAGTCCCCGCGGCGTGGCGACCGGGTGCTGCCAGCCCTGCAGGTACAGGTTCGTGATCGGGAGCGTGATCACCCCGAGGTCGGCTGCGGCCACGTCGGCGACCACCTCGGCGAGACGCTCGGGCCCCAGGGTGCCGAGCCGGACGCAGTGCCCGGCGGAGTACTGCCGGTCCCGCCGCAGCGAGCGCGACGCCCGGGCGTAGTGGTCGAGGGTCACCGGGCCGTCGAGGCTCTCGTCGGCGTGCAGGTCGACCCCGAGGCCCCGTCGGCGGGCGATGGCGAGGAGCCGGTCGACGTCGGCGAGGGGGTCCTCGGCGAGGTGCGGGGCACCGCCGACGAGGTCCACGCCGAGGTCGAGCACCGCCTCGACGTGCTCGTCGGGGGCGAGCGGACCGGCGAGGGCGACGAGCTCGATGTCCATCAGGCCAGCGAGTTCGTCGCGGACCTGCACGAGGGCACGGGCGCCGCGCAGGGCCTGCTCCGTGGTGGCGGGCCGGTCGGCCGCGCTGTGCCGGCCGCTGAGGACGTCGACGTGGCTCCGGACGGCCGTGGTGCCGGCGGCGAGCAGCGTGAGGGCGGCGGTCCGGGCCCGGTCGGCGATGTCCTCGACGGTCATGGTCGTCGCGTGCGCTGTCCACGAGGCGATCGCGGCACCGAGATCTCCGAGCGGCGGCCGGATGGCGTCGGCGCTGAGGGCCTTGTCGAGGTGGGCGTGCGGTTCTGCCGGTGCGGTCAGGAGCAGCCGGCCGCCGAGGTCGATCGTCTCCTCCGCCGGGGCAGCGAGCGTGCCGGCCGGTGCCACGGTCGAGACGGTCGCGCCCTCGATCGCGACGTCGACGGAGCGGCCGTCCGGCAGCAGCGCTGAGCGCAGGAGGGCGATCGGGCGGGGCGCTGACGAGTCCATCCGGAGCCTCTCGATCGTGTGTGAGAATGTTGATCGCATCAACATCTCCGATGCTAGGGCGGCAGTGTTTCCCTCTCGTTTCGAGGCGGTTGCCGTGTGTGACGCCCGCCCCGACGCGACCGGGAGCGGGAACGAGTGTTCCGGCCGACCGGTCGGGACGGCCCCACCGAGGACGAGAGGAGCGCGCGTGAGCACCGGCACCACCACCGAGACCGACCGCGTCGTCGACGACCAGACCCAGCGGATCGGTGAGCACATCCGTGCCCGTCGACGCGCCGCACGACTGACGCTCGTGCAGGTCGCCGAGCTGACCGGTCTGTCGCACCCGTTCCTCAGTCAGGTCGAGCGCGGGCACTCGCGCGCCAGCATGGTGTCCCTCGAGAAGATCGCCGCGGCGCTCGGGACGACCCAGGTCGAACTGCTCGCCGCCGGTGCCCCGGAACGACCGGAGCGCGACGTCCGCCTGCCCGAGGTGATTCGTGCCGGCGAGGGTGCCCGCGGACCGTTCTCGAGCGGCGAGGCCCGGCTGCTCGTGCACGCGGGCCCGCACGCGTTCGAGCCGCTGGAGTGGGTCGGCGACAACACGGACCTCGGCGAGTACTTCGAGCACCACGAGGACGAGTTCCTCACCGTGCTCGCCGGCCGCGTGCACCTCGACCTGCGCGGACAGGGACCACTCGACCTCGGTCCGGGCGACTCGGCGTACTACCGCGGCGGCACCGGCCACCGGTGGTGCAGCGCGGACGGCACCCGTTTCCACATGATCGTGGTCAAGGAGACCCCGCGCGCCGGAGCGATCGCGTGAGCGCCGTGCCGGAGCGTCGGCGGCTGCGCGTCGCCGCTCGCCACCAGGTCGCCACCGAGGTCGTCGCACTCGACCTGGCCCCGGTCGACGGGCCGGCGCTGCCGGACTGGGAACCCGGAGCCCACGTCGACCTCGAGGTCGCTCCCGGGACCGAGCGGCAGTACTCGCTCGTCACGACGACGCCCGACGGGCACTGGCGGATCGCCGTGCTCCGCGAGCCCGACGGCCGCGGTGGATCGGTCGCCGTGCACGAGGGACTGGCGGTCGGCGACGAGGTCGTGGTGGCCGGACCGCGGAACCACTTCGGCCACGACCCGGCGCGCCCCGCGGTCTTCGTCGCCGGGGGCATCGGGATCACGCCGATCCGGTCGATGATCGCCGCCGCCGAACGCGCCGGCACCCCGTGGGAGCTCCACTACGCGGGGCGGTCCCGCGACCGCATGGCGTTCGTGGACGAGCTCGTCGCCGCGTACCCCGACCGGGTCGCGGTGGCCGCGGCCGACGAGGGCGTCCGGCTCGACGTCGACGCGCTCCTCGCCGCACCGCGCGACGCGGTCGTGTACTGCTGCGGGCCGCGCGGGCTCATGGACGCGGTCGAGGCCGCTGCCGCGCACTGGCCGGCGGGCAGCGTCCGCGTCGAGCGCTTCGAGCCCGCCGCGGACGTCGACGCCCCCGGCGAGGCCTTCGAGGTCGAGCTCGCGGTCACCGGCGTCACCGTGACGGTCCCCGCCGACCGGACCCTGCTCGAAGTCGCGGAGGACGCCGGTGCCTTCGTGCTCTCGTCCTGCCGGGAAGGCACGTGCGGCACCTGCGAGACCCCCGTGCTCGAGGGCTCGGTGGAGCACCGGGACACTGTGCTCAGCCCGGAGGAGCAGGCCGACGACCGCACCATGATGGTCTGCGTGTCCCGCGCCCGGCGCGGCTGCCCGCGGCTGGTGCTGGAGCTCTGACCGGCGGGACTACGGACGCTCGGTGCCGTCGAGCGCGCCGCCGGTGAGGACGGACAGGCGCTCCAGCCCCGCTTCGGCCACGAGCTGTCGGGCCAGCGGACGTGCTCGTTCGACCGCCTCACGCACGTCCACCCGGGTGACGTCGCCGTCCGCGACGCTCAGCTCGCCGTCCACCCAGACGTCGCGGACCTCGCGGCTGCCGGCGACGAAGACCACCGCCTGGTAGGGGTCGTGGACGTTGGCGAGGGTCGGGGAGTCGCCGTCGAGGACGACCAGGTCCGCGCGCTTGCCCGGCTCCAGCGAGCCGATCTCGTCCTCCATGCGCAGGGCTCGGGCGCCGCCGATCGTGCCCATCTCGAATGCTTCGCGGGCGCTCATCGCGGTGGCCTGCAGGTCCCGCACCCGGGCGAGCAGCGCGGCCGTCTTCATCGCCTGCAGGAAGTCCTGGGAGTCGTTCGACGCCGGGCCGTCGACCCCGATGCCCACCGGCACGCCGAGCGCTCGGAGTTCCGCGATCGGCGCGATGCCACTGGCGAGGATCCCGTTCGCGACCGGGTTGTGGGCCACACCGACGCCGTTGGCCGCGTACCGCTCCCGGTCCTCGCGATCCACCCAGACGCTGTGGGCGGCGATCACCGGGACCTGGAACATGCCCGTCGCCTCGGCGTGCCCGATGGCCGTCCGACCGGTGCGCTGTCGGGCCGCGGTGACCTCCTCCCGCACCTCGTGGAAGTGCACGTGCACGCCGTGACCGCCGGCGACCGCGTAGTCGACGTGCTCCTGCCAGGTGTCGTCCGTGTACCGCCCGATCGACGAGACGCCGACCCGGAAGGTGCTGTACCGGCTGGCGGCGGCCGCCTCGCGCAGGGCCTCGAACTCCTCCAGGATGGGCGTCGCGCCGAAGTCGCGGTCGACGTCGCCGGAGCCGAACGACACGACCCCGCGCAGCCCGAGCTCCTCGAGCGCCTGCACCACACCGGGCGTCGCCGGTTCGTCCGGCACCGGGTCGGCGCAGAACATGTCGTTCGCCGTCGTCACCCCGCTCCGGAGCAGCTGGATGCCCTGCAAGACCGTGCCCGCGTGGGCCTTGTCGCGGGTCATCACCGGGTTGACGCGTCCGATCAACGCCGTGAGCCACTCCCACAGCGTGTACTGCGAACCGATCCCGGTGATGAGCCCCTCGCTGAAGTGGCCGTGGGTGTTCACGAAACCGGGCGTGACGATGTCGTACGCACCGCCGCGCACCGGTGCGTCCGGGTGGGCGGCGGCGAGGTCGGCGTACGTGCCGACCGCGGCGATCCGGTCGCCGTCGAGGAGCACGGCCCCGTCGCGGATCGCGGCGGGCGTGGCGGCGCCGTCGGGTGCTGCGGTGAGCACCCATCCGGCGCGGATCAGGGTCTGCGTCATGGGGCGAACCTACGGTCGGCGTGTTCCCCGGGTGTTTCCGCCCGGTTACCCCGCGGTGCCGGCCGGGGGACCCGGAACGCCGGGACCGAGCAGGTGCGTCGTCCGTGCCCCACCCCGTCACGGGCCGGAAACAGGGGACTGCTAGAAACACCACCATGCTGACCGTCACCGGAGCCCTCCGCGTCCTCGTCGACCCCCGGACCGAACGGGAGGGCGACGTCGTCGTCGACGACGGCAGCGACCTCGCCACCACCCTCGACGCGTCCGGGTGCGTCGTCACCGCCGGTCTCGTCAACGCGCACCACCACCTCCTGCAGACCGCGTTCCGCACCCTGCCCGGGACCCGCGGCGTGCCGATGGCGGACTGGCTCCCGGCGATGGCCGCGGCGTACGGCCGGGTGGGGCACGATCCCGAGCTCTACGCACTGGCCGCGTCCGCCGGAGCCGCGGAGGGCCTCCTGTCCGGTGTCACGACCATCGCCGACCACCACCTGAACTGGCCAGCGGACGCGACCGCGGACGACACCGTCGCGCTCGCGGCGGCCACGGTGGGGGCGGTCCGCGGTCTCGGCGGTCGGCTCGTCTTCGTCCGTGGTTCGGCACGGGACGACCCGGACCGCGCCGCGGCCTCGGCGGACGCGATCGCGTCGCGGCTGCTGCACGACGACGCCGTCGGCGGTGTGGACCCGGACGGCAGGCTCCAGGTCGCCGTCGGCCCGGCAGGCGTGCACTCCGACGGCGAGGCGACCTTCCGGGCGCTCGGCGAGGTGGCGGCGCGGCACGGACTCCGCCGCCGGACCCAGGCGAACGAGCAGGTCGACACCGCGATCGCACTCGAGCGCTACGGCCGTCGTCCGCTCGACCTGCTCGAGGAGTGGGGGTGGCTCGCGCCGGACGTCACGATTGCGCACCTCTGCGACGTCACCGACGACGAGATCGCCCGACTCGCCGCGGCCGGCGTGACCGCGACGCACGCCCCCGGGTGCGACGTGCCGATGGGGTGGGGCGTCGCGCCCGTCGCCGAGCTCCTCGCGGCAGGGGTGCCGGTCGGTCTCGGCACGAGCGGCGGCGGCAGCAACGACGCCGGACACCTGCTCGCGGACGCCCGGCTCGCGATGCAGGTCTCGGCGCTCGTCGGTCCCCAGCTGCCGGCGCGCCAGGTGCTCGGCGCAGCGACGGAGGGCTCCGCGGCGGGGCTCGGTCGGCCGGAGCTCGGGCACCTCGGTGCCGGGAGCGCGGGGGACCTGTGCGTGTGGGACGTCTCCGGGGTGGCGGACGCGGGCGTGGCCGACCCCGTCGCGGGGCTGCTCTGGGCATCGCCCGGTCGTCGGCCGCGGCACGTCGTGGTGGGCGGGCGCGTGGTGGTGCGGGACGGTGTGCTCGTCGAGGCGGACGAGCACGAGCTCGCGGCGCGGCTCGCGGAGCGGCTGGCTCGGACGCCCGCGGTCGCCTGACGGGAGCGGGCGGGCGGCGTCGCGCACGTTCCTTCCCAGAACGGGTGCGGTGGAAAGCGTGAACGGGCGTACCTGGTCGAAACTTCCGACCAGGTACGCCCGGTTCGACCGGATACGCCCGGATCGACCAGGTACGCCCGGATCGACCGGGTACGCCCGGATCGACCAGGTACGCCCGGATCGCCCGGATCGACCAAGTACGCCCGGCCCGCTCAGCCCGTCGCCACCGGGCGGCGGTGGATGGGACCGGACCCGTCGACGAGCGCACCGCCGCCGGCGCCCGTCCGCACCGCGATCACCTCGGCCATGATCGCCACCGCCATCTCGGCCGGCGTCGACGCACCGATGTCGAGCCCGATCGGGGACCGCAGCCGGTCGGTGTCCGGTGTGCCGAGCGCCCGGAGCTCCTCCGTCCGGCGCGCGTTCGTCGCGCGGGAGCCCATCGCCCCCACGTACCCGGCGCCCCGTCGGAGTGCGGAGTCGATCACGGCGGCGTCGAACCGGTCGTCGTGCGAGAGCACCACGACGGCCGTCGTCGCGTCCACCGGCAGCGCCTCGAGCACGCGTGTCGGCCAGCCCACGATGCGTTCGTCGGCGGCCGGGAAGCGTTCGTCGGTCAGGAACACCGGGCGCGGGTCGACGACCGTCACGGCGTAGCCGAGCACCGCGGCCGCGTTCGTCAGGGCCACGGCGAACTCGACGGCGCCCACCACGATGCACCGCGGCCGGACGTCCGCACGCTCCACGAAGACGCGACCGCGGCAGCCGTCGGGGACGTGCACGACCGCGCCGAGCGTCGGGGGGTCGAGCGAGAGGCCGAGTGACGTCGGCATCCCGGTCGCCGCGCGCCGGAGCGCGTCCACGACGTCGGCGTCGTCGGGACGGACGCGACGGACCAGGACCTCGACGCGACCGCCGCAGCGGAGCGCCGGAGCCCAGATCGCGTCGACGTCGTCCGGATCGTCGTCGAACCCGAAGCGTTCGAGCACCGCGTCGCCGGTCTCGAGGACCTGTTCCGCGGTGTCGAAGAGCGCCCCCTCGACGCACCCGCCGGAGATGGTGCCGACGACCTGTCCGCCGGGCAGGACGGCCATCGACGAGCCGACGCCGGTCGGTGCGCTGCCCGTCATCGCGACGGCCGTCGCGACGACCACGGGGTCCCCTGCGTCGAGGGCTGCCAGGAGGCGCGGTGCCAGTTCGAACATCACGCACCCCCGGCGTCGGTCGCGTCCTGGAGCATCGCCCAGACCCGGTCGCGCGTCATCGGCAACCGGTGGGGGCGCACGCCGACGGCGTCGCGCACCGCGTTCGCGACGGCCGGCGCGACCGGGTTGTACGGCGCCTCGCTCATCGACTTCGCGCCGAGGGGGCCGAGCGGGTCGTGGGTGTCGGCGAAGCGGACCTCGGTGCGGGGCACGTCGGAGATCTTCGGCACCCGGTACGCCCGGAACGCGTCGGTCGTCACCCGACCGGTGTCGTCCAGTACGACCTCCTCGTACAGCGTCGAGCCGATCGCCTGCGCGGCGCCGCCCTCCACCTGGCCGCGGAGCTGCTCCGGGTTCAGGACGGTGCCGGCGTCGACCGCCTGCACGCTGTGCAGCACGCGGACCTCGCCCGTCGGCCGGTGCACCGCCACCCGGGCTCCGTGCACGGTGAACGCGAGCGACCGTGGCGTGCCGTCGTGGCTGCCGTGCGCGACGAGCGGACCGTCGGCGAGCAACTCGGCGTGCCCGACGAGCTCCTCCCCGATCCGGACGCCGTCGGGCCCGACCGAGACCGCCGGCCCGAGCGGCCCCGACGCGGTCCGGGGGGTCCGGGCGGCGACGATCCCGAGGGCGCGCCCGGTCATGTCCTCCCGCAGTGCCTGCGCCGCGGCGTACAGGGCCTTGCCGGCGACCACGACCCCGGCGGACCCGAACGCCCCGGTGTCGTGCCGGGCCGCGTCGGTGTCGGACTGGTGCACGTCGACCCGGTCCGTGGTGGTGCCCAGGGCGGTGGCGACGAGCTGCGTGTGCACCGTCGTGGTCCCGTTGCCGAACTCGGCCGTGCCGACACCGATGCGGTAGCGGCCCTCCGCCGTGGCCTCGACCGACACGTGCGCGTGGTGCCCGCGCGGGGGCATGGTCGCGATCGCCGCGAGGGCGACCCCGGTGCCGTACGCCCAGTCGTCGGAGTCGTCCAACGGCGGACCGTCCATCCGGGGGACCTCTGGCACCGGCGCGCGGAGGGCGTCCTCCACCAGGTCGATGCACTGGTCGAGTCCGTAACTGCCCTCCCAGCGCAGGTCGTCCTGCTCGTCCGGGTCCGTGACCACGAGGGGGTCGCCGGGGACCACGACGTTCCGCCGCCGCAGGTCGAGCGGGTCGATGCCGAGCTCCCGGGCGAGCTCGTCCATGGCGGACTCGATCGCGAACACGACCTGGCCGAGCCCGTACCCGCGGAACGCCCCGGACGGCAGGTTGTTCGTGTACACGGACTCCGCGTCCACACGCTTCGACGGGCACCGGTAGACGGCGACGGACTCGCTGACGGAGTGGAACATGACGCCGACGCCGTGGTTGCCGTACGCGCCGGTGTCCATCGTCTGGTCGACGTGCAGCGCCGCCAGGTGCCCGTCGGCGTCGGCCCCGAGCCGGACCCGCACACGCATCGGGTGCCGGGTCGGGGCGATCGTGAACTCGTCACGGCGACTGAACTCGTACTGCACCGCGCGACCGGTCCGCAGCACCGCGAGGGTGACCAGGTCCTCGGTCAGCAACTCCTGCTTGCCTCCGAACCCACCGCCGACGCGCTTCGCGACCACACGGACACGGCTCGGGTCGAGACCGAACACGTGCGCGATCTCGTCCCGCACCAGGAACGGGACCTGCGTCGCGGTCCGGAGCACGAGCCGTCCGTCCGGGTCGAGGGACCCGCGGGTCGCGTGGGTCTCGAGCGCGGCGTGCGAGACACGGCCCGTCGTCCAGGTGCCCTCGACGGTGGCCGCGGCGGTCGCCAGGGCCGCCTCGACGTCGCCCGTCTCGCCGTGCAGGGCGGCGACCACGTTGCGCCCCGGCTCAGCGATCCGGTGCTCCTCCGTCGTCTTGTCGCCGTGCAGGAGCGGAGCGCCGGCGGCACGGGCCGCGTCCGGGTCGTGCACGCTCGGCAGCACCTCGTAGCGCACCCGCACGAGGGCGCAGGCCTGCTCGGCGATCCGGACACTGTCCGCGACGACGGCGGCCACACGCTGCCCGCGGAAGCGGAGCACCCGGTCGAGCACCCGGGTGTCGTCCGGGTCGTCCAGGCGGGACTCGTGCCGGCCCGTGGAGAACAGCACGCCGGGGTCGTCGTGGTGGGTGAGGACGGCGTGCACACCCGGCAGGGCTTCGGCCTCCGCCGTGTCGATCGACACGATGCGGGCGTGCGGGTGCGGGCTGCCGAGGACCGCGAGGTGCAGCAGCCGCTCCGTCCGCCGCACGTCGAGCGTGTACTCCTCGCGCCCGGTCACGATCGCCATCGCGGCGGGAGCCGCGACCGACGTGCCGATCGCCTGGCCGGCCGGTGCGCACGACGTGTTCGCGACCCCGTCCAGGGCGTCCTCGATCGCCCGGTACCCGGTGCACCGGCAGAGGTTGCCCTTCAACGCGCGGTGCCGGTCGGCCAGGGCGTCCTCGTCGAGCGTGGACGCCGTGACGACGTACCCGGCGGTGCAGAAGCCGCACTGGAAGCCCGGGGCCTCGGCGAACGCGCGCTGCACGGGGTGCGGGTCCTCCGGCGTGCCGAGCCCGGCCGCCGTGGTGACCGCGCGACCCGCCATCCGGTGCGCCGGCGTGATGCAGGAGTGGACCGGCACACCGTCGACGAGGACCGAGCACGCGCCGCAGTCGCCCGCGTCGCAGCCCTTCTTCACGGACGTCACACCGTGCTCGCGGAGCAGGGTGCGGAGGACCTGACCTGGCTGTGGTTCGGCGTCCACCGTCGCGCCGTCGACCTCGAACCTCATGCCGCACCGCCCGTCGTCCCGCGCGCCTCGGCGACGAGCTCCGCCGCGAACCGCCGGGTCACCGCGCGACGCCAGTCGGGTGAGCCGTGCGGGTCGTCGTACCAGGCGTCGTGGGCCTCCAGCCGTGCGTCGACCTCCGCGGCGGTCGGGACCCCGGGGTGGCGGAGCACGAGCGGACGCGGCGTCGCGCCGGTCACGACGAGGACGAATCCCGACGCCGACCACCGTGCCGTGACGAGCGCGCCGGTCCGGCCGTGGGGGCTGAGGGACACCCGGCGGAACCCGGTGCGTGCCTCGAGGGCCGCTCGTGGCACGTCGAACGCCCGGATGACCTCACCCGGCGCGAGGTCGGTCGTCCGCGGCCCGGTGACCAGTTCCGCCACCGG
Source organism: Curtobacterium sp. 314Chir4.1 (assembly GCF_900215175.1). Taxonomy (NCBI): domain Bacteria; kingdom Bacillati; phylum Actinomycetota; class Actinomycetes; order Micrococcales; family Microbacteriaceae; genus Curtobacterium; species Curtobacterium sp. 314Chir4.1. Next base: position 560,768 of record NZ_OCMI01000002.1, on the reverse strand, counting down.
GACCCGGCGCTCCCCGCCGCCCGGGGTCCAGACCTCCGCGACCGCGTCGAGCGTCACGAGCAGCGCGGTGATCGCCCCCGCCGGCAACGCGACTGCGACGTTGCCGCCGACGGTCGCCTGGTTCCACACCTTGAACGACGCGAGCAGGGCGTTGGCGCACCGGTCGACGAGCGGCCAGGCGGCCCAGTCGTCTCGGGGGACCACACGACGCAACGAGGCGATCGTGCACGTCGCCGCGATCCGGAGTCCGTCCGGGGTCGGCTCGGTGTCGCGCCACCCCAGTGCGGTGAGGTCGACGAGCCCGGTCAGACCGGGCTGCTCCTCCGAGTACAGCCAGGTGCCGCCGGCGAGCGGCTGCTCACCGGGACCGAAGGAGAGGTCGTCGCGGTGCGACGGTGTCCGCACGGTGCGGACGGAGACGAGGTCCATTGCAGGGTCCGATCGGGATGGGGGAGCGGATGTCGATGGCGCCGTCGGACCGTCGTCCGTGCGCGATCATCCCGCGGTTCCACGCCGAGGACCGCCGGGGTGCGGATGTGTGCGCCACGGGGCCCTCCTCGATCGGGTGCGTCGTGGCGGCAACGTTATGGAACGGGTGTTTCCGTGTGGTTACGGGCGTTCGACGGGTGCGTCACGACCGGGCCGCAGCCGCTGACGGAGCTCGTGACCTGTTCGACCCACCGCCGAAACACACGGGTGTCATCGTCACCTCCATGGAGATCACCGACGTGCAGCCAGTCCCCACCACCACGACCGTCCACCTCGGTGCGAACCAGTACGGCAAGGCCGAGGTCCGGCTCGTCCGGGTCACACGCGACACCGACCGGCACGAGATCGAGGACCTGACCGTCACGACGCAGTTGCGCGGCGCGGCGCTCGCCGACTCGTACACCGAGGGCGACAATGCCAAGGTCGTCGCGACGGACACGCAGAAGAACACGGTCTACGCCTTCGCGAAGGAGCACGGGGTGGGGACGCCGGAGGACTTCCTCCTGCGACTCGGCCGGCACTTCAGCACCGCCTTCGACTGGTACGACGGTTCGACCCTGTCCGCCGAGCAGCACACGTGGGAGCGGATCGTCGTCGACGGCCGGGAGCACGACCACTCGTTCGTCCGGGCCGGCCGCGGCACCCGCACGGCCGTGGTGCAGGTCGACGGCGACGACGTGCACGTGCTCGCCGGGGTCACCGACCTCACGGTCCTGAAGTCGACGGGCAGCGAGTTCCACGGGTTCCCCCGCGACGGCTACACGACGCTCGCGGAGACCGACGACCGGATCCTCGCGACCTCGGTGACGGCACGCTGGCGGTACACGCCCGAGGCCGTGGCCGCCGGCATCGACTACGACGCGCTGTACGCCGGGGTCCTCGACCGGATGCTCGCGACCTTCGCCGACCTGCACTCCCTGGCGCTGCAGCAGACCCTGTTCGCGATGGGCCGCACGGCGATCGAGGCGTTCCCCGAGATCGCCGAGGTCCGGTTCTCGATGCCGAACAAGCACCACTTCCTGGTCGACCTCGCGCCGTTCGGTCTGGACAACCCCGGCGAGGTGTTCTACGCCGCCGACCGCCCCTACGGCCTGATCTCCGGGACCGTCGTGCGGGACGGCGTCGCCGAGGCGCCGGCCGCGTGGCAGTCGGTCCCGGCGTTCGTGTGACCGAGGCGGTCGGCGTCCTGCTCGCCGCCGGCGCCGGTACGCGGATGGGCCGGCCGAAGGCGCTCGTCACCGACCCGGACGGCACCCCGTGGCTGCACGTCGGTGTCGACGCCCTCCTCGACGGCGGCTGCGACCGGGTCGTCGTCGTCCTCGGCGCCGCGGCGGAGCGTGCGCGACCGCTCCTTCCACGACGGGACGGCGTGACCGTCGTCGTCGCCGAGGACTGGGCCGCGGGCCCGGGTGCGTCCCTCGTCGCCGGGCTCACCGCGGTCACCGGGTCGGCGACGGCCTGTGTCTCCCTCGTCGACCTGCCCGGACTCCCCGCGGCCGCCGTCCGGCGGGTGCTCGGCGACGGCGGCGGCCCGACGACGCTCCGTCGTGCGGTCTTCGGGGCCCGACCGGGGCACCCCGTGCTCGTCGGCTCGGCGCACCGGGCATCGCTCGTCTCGGCGGTCGCAGCGGACCCGGGGGACCGTCGTGCGGGTCTGTGGTTGCGGCGAGCGGGCGTGGCGCCGGTCGACTGCACGGACCTCTGGGACGGCACCGACCGTGATCGTCCGACTGCGAGCGGTCTCTCCACAGACGGGAGGCGCGGTGCCGGCTGACACCGCGCCTCCCGTCGATCAGGCGGTTGCGTCGACTACGCGACCCGCTCGCGCACCTCGGCCAGCGTCGGGTAGTCGGTGTAGCCCTCGGCACCCTGGCCGTAGAACAGCTCCGGACGCGGCTCGTTGAGTTCCGTGTCGTGCTCCCAGCGGTGGGCGAGGTCCGGGTTGGCGATCGCGGCGCGACCGACTCCCACGGCGTCCGCGTGGCCGTCCTCGACGAGGGCGAGTGCCTCGTCGCGGGTGGTCAGCGCGCTGAAGCCGGAGTTGGCGATGAACGGCGCCCGCACGGTGCGGCGGATGTGCTGCACGAGGTCGCCCGTCGGTTCGGCGTGCAGGACGTCGACGAAGGCGAGTCCGAGCGGCGCGAGCCCCTCGGCGATGGCGGTGTAGACGGCACGGACGTCGGCCGGGTCGTCCTCGATGACGCCCTGGATGCCGTGCTCCGGGGAGAGGCGGATGCCGGTGCGGTCGGCGCCGATGGCCTCGGCGACGGCGGTGGTGACCTCGATCGCGAAGCGGGCCCGGTTCTCGGGCGAGCCGCCGTACTGGTCGGTGCGGGTGTTCGACGCGGAGGAGGTGAACTCGTGCACGAGGTACCCGTTGGCACCGTGCACCTGGACGCCGTCGAGTCCCGCGGCGACGGCGTTGCGCGCGGCCTGGACGAAGCCCTGGACGGCTTCCTGGACCTCGTCGGTCGTCAGCTCGTGGGGGACCGGCATGTCGACCTTCGACCCGTCGGCGAGGTGGGTCTGGCCGGGTGCAGCCAGGGCCGAGGGGGCGACGATCCGCGGGGTCTGCGAGATGTCGGTGTGCGAGACGCGGCCGCCGTGCATGAGCTGCATGACGATGGTGCCGCCCGCGGCGTGCACGGCATCGGCGACCCGACGCCAGCCGGCGATCTGCTCCTCGGTCTCGATGCCGGGCTGGCCGGGGTACGAGCGGCCCTCCTGCACGGGCCAGGTGCCCTCGGTGACGATCAGGCCGAGGCCGGCGCGCTGCGCGTAGTGCTCGACGAGCAGGTCGTTCGGGACGCCGTGCTCGCCGGCGCGCACGCGGGTGAGCGGCGCCATGACGATGCGGTTCGACAGGGGGAGTGCGCCGAAGTCGGCGGGTTCGAAGAGCTTCACGCCCGGCTGGAACGACGTGTTGCTCGGTGCAATTCCCGCGCGCAGGGGATCGTCAGGATCGCGGGCAGACGAGCGTGGACGAGCGCACCTGCCCCTCCGGGCGGATCACCTGGTGCAGCGAGAGGGGCTGACCGCAGATCGGGCAGCCGCGGTCGATCGTGCGGTCGTCGATGCCCTCGGGGTGCCCGGCGCCGATCTGGGACGGCCCCATCTTGGCGATGAGCGTGCTGTTCCACCGTTCGTACCACTGTCCGAAGCGACCCACGGTCCGTCCTTTCGTTCGTGCACGAACCATTGTGCCACGAATGGCTCCGGATCACACGGTGTCGACGCGTTCGAGGAGCTCGGTGAGCTCGTCCTTGAGGGCCTCGAGTCGAGCCAGGGGCCAGCCGAGCCGGTCGGCCACCGCGAGGGGGACGGCTCGAGCGCGGTCGCGGAGTGCCCGGCCGGCCGTGGTCAGCGAGACCTCGAGCTGGCGTTCGTCGGCGGCGCTCCGCGAGCGTCGGACGTAGCCGGAGGCCTCGAGCCGCTTGAGCAGTGGGCTCAGGGTGGCGGAGTCGAGCCGCAGTTCGCGGGCGATCTCGCGGACCGAGCGGGGGTCGCGTTCCCACAGCGCGAGCATCACGAGGTACTGCGGGTGGGTGAGGCCCATGGGGTCGAGCAGGTCGCGGTAGAGCCCGATGACGCTCCGGCTGGTCGCCGCGAGCGCGAAGCAGAGCTGCCGGTCGAGGGCGAGCGGGTCGACGTCGGTCTCGGTCATCCGCCCACCATACCGTTCGCCCACGAAGCGTCGCGGCGCGCGATCGCGCGGGGGTGCGCCGCAACCGCCTGGAGGCGCGGGTCGACCCACGTGGGTCGACCCGCGCCTCCAGGCTGGGTGCGTCGACTACGCGCGGTGCGCCGGCGGGTGCCCCGACTCGTGCGCGTGCGCGTCCGGCTCCACGGGCAGCGCGTGCGACCCGGTGTGGGTGCTCTCGTGCCCGGCGACCGGGTGCGACCGCTCGAGCTTCGCGCCCTCCACGTCGACGTCCGGCACGATCCGGTCGAGCCACTTCGGGAACCACCAGGCGCTCGTGCCGAGCAGGTGCATCGCGGCCGGGATGAGCAGCATCCGGACGACGAACGCGTCCACCAGGACACCGAACGCCAGGCCGAACCCGATCGGCTTGATGGTGGAGGAGTCTGAGAAGATGAAGCCCGCGAACACCGAGATCATGATGATCGCGGCCGCCGTGACCACGGCGCGGCCGGCGTGCAGGCCGCGCTGGACCGCCACCTTGGCCGAGGCGCCGTGGGCGTAGGCCTCACGCATGCCGGACACCAGGAACAGCTGGTAGTCCATCGCGAGTCCGAACAGGATGCCGATCTCGATGATCGGCAGGAAGCTCAGGATCGGTGCGGGGTCGTGCACCCCGAACACGCTGCCGAGCCAGCCCCACTGGTAGATCGCGGTCAGGCCGCCGAACGACGCCATCACCGACAGGATGAAGCCCGCCGTCGCGGTGATCGGCACCAGGAACGACCGGAACACGATGATGAGGATGATCAGCGACAGGCCGACGACCACCACCAGGTAGAGCGGCAGGACGTCCGCGAGCTTCTCGGACACGTCGATGTTCGCCGAGGCGTTGCCGGCGACGCCGAGCGTGGCCTTCCCGCCGTCGACGGTGACGTCCTGCGCGCGGAGGTCCTTCACGAGCGTCTCGGTGGAGACACTGTCCGGGCCGCCGGCGGGCTTGACCTGGAACGCGATGATGTCGCGGTCCTTCGAGGCGCCGATCGGCAGGACGGCCTTGACGTCGTCGTTCTTCGCCAGGGCCTCGCCGATCGTGACCTCGGTCGCGGTGACGTCGTCCTTGCTGACCGCCTTCGGCAGGGTCGCGACGACCAGGAGCGGGCCGTTCTGGCCGGCGCCGAACTCCTCGTCGAGCGCCTTGTACGCCTTGTACTGGCTGGAGTCGACCGACTCGGACGCACCGGTCGGCAGGCCGAGGCGCATCTGCGTGGCCGGGAGGGCGATCGTGCCGAGGACCGCGACGCCGGCGACGAGCGTGATGACCGCGCGCCAGGTCGACATGGGCTTGTTCGGCACCCGCGTCGAGTCGGTGTTGCCGATCTTCGCGCGCTCCTTCTTCCGGAGGATCCGCATGCCGATGAGCGACAGCAGCGCCGGGGTGAAGGACGTGGCGATGAGGATCGCGAAGAACACCGCGACCGCGCCGACCGTGCCCATCAGGCCGAGGAACGGGATGCCCGTGATGTTCAGCGCGAGCAGGGCGACGATGACGGTTGCACCCGCGAAGACCACGGCGTTGCCGGAGGTGCCGTTCGCGAGCCCGATCGACTCGTGCACCTGCATGCCCTGCTTCAGCTGGGTCCGGTGTCGGTTCAGGATGAACAGCGAGTAGTCGATGCCGACCGCCAGGCCCAGCATCACCCCCAGCACCGGCGTCACCGAGATGAACTCGACGAGGCTCGAGAACGACAGGGCGGCGAGCGAGGCCACCCCGACGCCGAGGACGGCGCTGACGAGCGGCACGGCGGCGCCGATGATCGTGCGGAGCATGAGGAACAGCACGATCGCGGCGATGACCACGCCGATGATCTCACCGGGGCCGAGGATCGACGGGACGCCCTGCGCGATGTCGTTCGAGACGTACACGCTCACGCCGCTGATGTCGGCGTCGTCCGCCTTGTCGGCGATCGCGGTCTTGGTGTCCGCGGGGACCTCGAACGTCGACTTCGTGAACTGCACGGTGCCGATGACGGCGCTGCCGTTCGACGACACGAACCGGATGTCCTTCGACAGGTCGAGCAGTCGCGCGTTCTCGTCGAGCGTCTGCTTCGCGTCGGCGAGCTTGGTCTTGCCGTCGTCGAGCTTCTGCTGCGATGCGTCGATCGTCTGCTGCTGCGCGTCGAGCTGCTGCTGGGCGGCGTCGAGCTGCGCCTGCGCGGCGCTCTGGGCGGCACCGGTGAGGGCGGCCACCTGCTGCTTCTGCGCGTCGAGCTGCTTCTGGGCCGCGGCGATCTGCTGCTTCCCGGAGTCGATCTGCTTCTGGCCGTCGGAGATCTGCGACTCCTGGTCGGCGATCTGCGCCTGACCGTCGGTGATCTTCTGGCGGCCGTCGTCGAGCTGCTTCTGGGTGTCGAAGCCGCTCGTGGCGCCCTTGACCCCGTCGAGCTGCTCGATGTCCTTCAGGAAGTCCGCGACGTCGGACTTCTGCGTGTCGGTGAACGCCTTGCCGTTCTTCGTCTCGAAGACGATCGTCCCGTTGCCGCCGTTCGCGGACGGGAACTTGTCGGCCAGCTCGTCCTGCACCTGACTGGTCTTGGTGTTCGGGATGGTGATCGACGACGAGATCGTCCCGGCGAAGAGCGTGTACGTGACGCCGGCGATGCCCATGATCACCACCCAGGCGATGATCACGAGCCAGTGGCGTCGTGCGGAGAACCGTCCGAGACGGTAGAGGAGACCGGCCATGCGGTTGCCCCGTTCCTTTCGTGTCAGGTGCTGTGGAGGAGGTGGGGTGCGCCGGTGAACCCCTGGAGGTGGAGTCAGTCGGTGGGCATGTAGCCGCTGCGGACGCTGTGCACGAGGCGGGCGAGCAGGGCGTCCCAGGCGTCGAGCGCGTCCTGGTCGAGCCGGGGGCCGGTCGTCGTGAGCCAGTGCTCGGCGATGACGACGATCCCGCTCATCAGGGACTCGACGAGCAGGGCGGCGTCGAGGGAGTCGGCGGCCGGGTGGCGTCGGGCGACCTCTTCTCGGAGGCGCTCGGTGACCCGGGCGAACGCGGTCTGGGTGAGGACGGCAGCCTTCGGGTCGTCCTTGCCGGGGTCGCCGAGGATCCGGTACATGCCGGCGATGGCTGGCGCCAGGTCCGCGCCACGGGCCGCCGACTCGAGTTCGTCGAACATCGAGGCCCGGCTGCCGTCGCCGACCGGGGTCTTCGCCATGTCGGCCAGGAAGCGGTCGATGATGACCGAGAGCTCCTGCTCGCACACGGCCAGCAGGACCTCGTCGAGGGACCCGAAGTGGTTGAAGACCGTCCGGCGTGCGATGTCCGCCCGCGATGCCAGGTCGTCGACGCTGAACCCGCGGCCGCCGCGCTCCTCGACGAGGTCGCGCGCTGCCTGCAGGATCGCCGCTCGGTGCTTCGCCTTCAGGGCAGCGCGGCGGTCGATCGACAGGGTCACGATGAGCACACTAGGTGCATCGATGCACTCGGTGCAACGAGTAGGAGTGCATCCTCAGGTTCGTACCCCGGAGGGTTCTGCTCACCTAGAAACGATGTGCAGCACAACTGTGCGTGGTTGACTGGCCCGAGCACGTTCGCCGTACGAAGGAGTACCCGATGCCCGTCCGCCTGTCCCCGGAGACCCTCGACGAGATCGCCGCGAGCGGTGTCGCCGTCCCGACCTACGACCGCGACGGGATCACCGCCGGCATCGTCCACTTCGGCGTCGGCGGCTTCCACCGAGCCCACCAGGCGATGGTGGTCGACCGGCTCCTGCAGCAGGGCGAGGCCCGCGACTACGGCATCTGCGGTGTCGGCGTGCTCGAGCAGGACCGTCGGATGGCGACCGCGATGGCCGAGCAGGGCGGCCTGTACACGCTCGTCCTCAAGCACCCGGACGGCACCCGGGAGTCTCGCGTCATCGGCAGCATCGTCGACTACCTGCTCGCCGTCGACGACCCGGACGCCGTCGTCGAGAAGATGGCGCACCCGGACACGAAGATCGTCAGCCTGACCATCACCGAGGGCGGCTACAACTTCGACCACGTGACCGGCGAGTTCGTCGCCGATGAGCCCGGCGTCGCAGCCGACCTACGGGGTGACGCGCCGCCGCGCACCGTGTTCGGGCTCGTCGTCGAGGCGCTCCGCCGACGCCGTGACCGCGGGACGGAGCCGTTCACGGTGATGTCGTGCGACAACATCCAGGGCAACGGCCACGTGGCGCGCGACATGTTCACCGCCTACGCCCGCCTGCAGGACCCCGCGTTCGCCGACTGGATGGACGAGCACGTGTCGTTCCCGAACTCGATGGTGGACCGGATCACCCCGGTCACCGCCGACGAGGACCGTGCCTGGGTGCGGGACGAACTCGGCATCGAGGACGCCTGGCCCGTCGTCGCCGAGCCCTTCTTCCAGTGGGTGCTCGAGGACGACCACCCCGCCGGACGCCCGCCGTACGAGCAGGCCGAGGTGCAGCTCGTCGACGACGTCGAACCGTACGAGCTCATGAAGCTCCGGTTGCTCAACGCGTCGCACCAGGGTCTCTGCTACTTCGGGTACCTCTCCGGCTACCGCTACGCCCACGAGGCCACACAGGACCCGGCGATCGCGACCTTCCTGCGCCGCTACATGGACGAGGAAGGAACGCCGACGCTCACGCCCGTCCCCGGCATCGACCTGGAGGACTACAAGTCCACCCTCATCGAGCGCTTCCAGAACCCCGAGGTCCGCGACACGCTCGCACGCCTCTGCGCCGAGTCGAGCGACCGCATCCCGAAGTGGCTGCTGCCCGTCGTCCGCGAGAACCTCGCGTCCGGTGGGCCCGTCACGCTGTCCGCCGGGATCGTGGCGTCCTGGGCGCGGTACGCCGAGGGCACCGACGAGTCCGGCGAGCCGATCACCGTCGTCGACCGCCTGGCCGATCAGCTCACGGCGATCGCGAAGACCCAGCGCGACGACCGACTCGCCTTCATCGCGAACCGGCAGGTCTTCGGGGACCTCGTCGACGACGAGCGCTTCGTCGCGGCGTACCGCGACGCCCTCGACGGGCTCATCACCGAGGGTGCGCACGCGACGGTGACGCGCCTGTCGCGTTCCTGAGACGCGACCGACGATCGGACTGGAGGCGCGGTGTCAGCTGGCACCGCGCCTCCAGGCTGTCAGCCGTCGCGTCCAGGGCGCTATGGTCGCGTCGTGAACCGGACCGACCGCCTGTACGCGCTCGTCGAGGCGCTGCGCGCCGCCGCACCCGAGCGCCGGAGCGCACGTCGGCTCGCCGAGGACTTCGGCGTCAGCACACGCACGGTCGAACGAGACCTCGTCTCACTGCAGGAGGCCGGGGTCCCGATCTGGGCCGAACCGGGACGCACGGGCGGCTACACGATCGACGCGCGCGCCACGCTCCCACCGCTCGGGTTCACGGTCGAGGAAGCCCTCGCCGTGGCGATCGGCCTCGCGACCCTCGGGAACAGCCCGTTCCGCGAAGCCGCCCGGAACGCCGCCCGGAAGGTCACGGCGGTCCTCACCGAGGACGACGCCCGACGAACGGCACGCCTCGCCGGCAGGGTCCACCTGCTCGAGGCCGGCGACCGGGTGCCCGCACCGACGGCGCTCGCAGCAGCACTCACCCGGGGCCGTGTCGTGCGGATGCGCTACCGCGACCGAGCCGGAGCCGAGTCCGAGCGGACCGTCGAACCGCTCGGGTACATTGGCAAGGGCGAGGACTGGTACCTCGTCGCCTGGTGCCGGCTGCGCGACGGCGTCCGGGCGTTCCGCGGCGACCGGGTCCTCGCCGTCGAGGAGACCGACGAGGCCGCCCCGCCACGAGTGGTCCGGGTCGAGGAGCTCGACATCCCGCACGGGGTGCTCCGGCCCGTCCTCGGCGACTGACCCGACCGATCCGGGAAACACCGACAGGACGCTGTCGCACCGGGCGAGGATGCTCGACCCGGGCGGTCACCGAGGCCGCCCGGGAAGGCACACCATGGAGTTCGCATCGATCCGGATCATCACCGAGGACCTGGACGGGATGGTCGCGTTCTACGAGCGCGTCACCGGGACCGCCGCGCGGCGTCCGGCGCCGGTGTTCGCGGAGATCGTGACCGGTGGAGCCGTCCTGGCGCTCGGGACGCCCGCGACCGTCGGGATGCTCGGGGACGCCGCGCCGACCGCGGCGTCGAACGGGAGCGTCATCGTCGAGTTCCTCGTGGAGGACGTCGATGCTGCGTTCGAACGGCTCCGCGACGGGCTCGGCGATGTGGTGCTGCCGCCGTCCACGATGCCGTGGGGCAACCGGTCGACGCTGTTCCGGGACCCGGACGGGAACCTGGTGAACCTGTTCAGCCGTCCGGTCTGACCAGGCGCGCCACGAACTGCTCCGTCGGGCCGTCGGCCCTGAACGTCGTCGCGCTCGTCGAGACGGTCCGGGGCCATGACGTGCTCGGACGCTGCGCGTCTGGGGGTCCTCCTCCTGGCTCGTCGTGACGTTGACGCAGGAGGTCGCGGGCAGAGCAACGGCCAACGAGGAAGGGTCTCGGTCGTGTTCGTTTGGCGGGCCGCTGTCGCGAACGACTGCGGACCACCCATGTGAGACAGCGCCAGCGGCCAGCAGCATGGGTGGGGTGACCCGGTGAACCGGGGCGCCGGGACGATCATCGGGGGACCGGCTATCGAGACGTGTTCCGGGTCTCGTGCAGCTCGAGTAGGCGGGCGACGAGGGTCAGGGCCGCGTCGTAGAACATGGCAAGTGTCACTACCGATGTTGTGAGCTCGAACGAGGCTGAACCACCGACGAAGGGACTGAGCTGCTTCTGTTCCAGGACGCCCTGCATCATCGACGTGTTCCCGTGAGCGATTCCGCTGGCCATCTGCCAGAGGATCAGAGGCGGTTCCACGAGATGTGGCACGAGATCCGAGATCGACCCGAGACGTCCGGTGACGGATTCAACCTTTGATATCCGTGTGCCGCCGATCCCCGGACGCTGGTCGATGAGCTGTTCCACCCGGGCTTGCATCCGGTTGAACCCGGCGTCCTGCGCAGGGTCCTGGCCGAGCGCCGTCTTCACAGATCGAACCTGTCGGCGGTTGTCCCACGTCAGTGCGAGCGAGCGCAGCACGCGCTCGTCGCGGCTCTTTGGCGCGAGGATCCAGAGTCCCGTTCCACTCATTTCGATGGCACTGCGTACGAGGGTAAACAGGGCCATCGCGAGGATCTTCCCTCCGGAGTCTTCGACAGTCACCTGCACCGCCCGGAGGTGGTCAGTAGCGGCCACTAGCAGTCCGACCAGTTGATCCGGGATCGGGTTGTACCGCGTCGCTTCGCGGTCACCATCGAGTGATGAGCCCTCGCGCACCTCGAGGGACTCAATCTGTTGTTCCAGCGCGGTGAGCCGTGCGAAACCGAGTTGCAGGAACCGGAAGCCGCGCTGCGCGTCTTCATCAGATTCCCGGGTGTCGCGTGCGCTCTTCTGGTCACTCATGCAGTGAACGTATTGCAGCCACTCGCGCAGACAGGGCTTCAATCGTGGGCCGGTCCTTGTTTCGATCATGGTCATCTGACCGTGATGCCTTTCCTGCTCCGGACCCGTTGCCCGGTGGCGAGCTGTGCTGCGGCGCGTGCACGTGCGAGGTCCCGCTTTCCGGCGGCCTTCTTGATCTCGGAGGCGAGTGTGTAGAACGTGACGCTAGCGCCGGCCGCCAGTGAGTGGGGTAGTGGCGAGTTAGGCCGGAACGGCGCCGGAATGACAAAGAGCGTTACCGTCATCGAGCAGGATGAACCAGTTCTCGACATCGACGGGGGCAGCTCCTCGGTTGCGGAGGGTTACCTGGATGTACGGTCCCGCCGGTCCACCGGGAGCATTGATCAGGCGGATGCAGCTACGCCGATAATCATGCCGACGCTGGCGACGACGACCCCGATGATCGACAGCACGAACGCGGGTACAGCGAGTTGGTCTGCGGGCATGTGTTCGAGTCTTCCTGATGGATCGGCTCACGGACAGCGCCCTCCTACACTCTCCCTCGTGAGTAGATGGAGTCCTCGGCCACGCTTTTTCCGACGCCCGAAGCTTTTCGCTGGCGGGGAGGTATGGATCGTCCAGCACGACGAGTCACCCCACAACACGGTCCTGGGCGTCTTCGCCACGGACGACGAGGCGTACGCCTTCATGGACACGGTCAAGGACGACTACGAGAACGGCGTGATCTGTTCGAGCTTCTCGATTCCGTACCGGTCCACCGATGGCGCCGTTCGGTACCAGGCCAAGGACTGACGTTCAGTCCGGTGGCCGATCGTTGATCGGGACTGGGCCGATAAGTTGGAGTGATGACGTTGACTGCATCACCGAACCCGAGCGAGCAAGCGTCTCGCAACGAGCTGGCGGTCCTCGCATTCGTTCTGGCCTTCGTCATGGGCATCGTGGGGGTCATCCTCGGCGCTGTCGCTCTTCACCAGATCGCGGAAACGGGTCAGCGCGGTCGAAAGCTCGCGGTGGCAGCCATCATCATCGGAAGCATCCTGGCCATTGCCTTCATCGGCGGGGCCGTCACCATCTTCATTTCGATCGTCAATCAGCAGGGATGTACCTACCCCTGCTGATCTTCGACGCCGCGCCGTCGCGAGGGCGCGTACCTTCGCCCGCCAGGACTAGTCCGCAGAGCGATCCTCATAAGAGGCGTGCTAGTTACTCTTGAGCAGGCCAGGTCAGCTGAGAGGCGTTAGCGTGACTCCTGTCGTGAGGAGATCGTGTGGACGACGAGGCGAGAGAGTTGTTTCGTCTTGCGATGGCTGACCTGCGCGAAGTGACTGCGGCCCTGGTACTAGGCCTCTGCAGTAGCAGCGACGTCATCGCGCTAGCGGCGGATCTCGTCGCGGAAGGACACAACAGCCCGTCGCTGCTCGCCCTCGCCTCCCTCTATGCAAGCGCGACTTCTGCGGATGTCGTCGACCTCAGTTCAACGGTCCTCACCGAAGCGGGCGTCCCACCGCTTGACCGAGATGGTGAGGAGATCCCGCTTCTCGCCCTGCGGGTCGCGTGCCGACGCTTCCTGGACGGCGAGCTCTGCCTGCGCGAGTTCTCCTCCTGGGCTCACAACAGCATCGGACACGATGGCCCCGAAGCGGCGCAGACCCTTGTCGAAGTCGACGACGTGCTTGACGATTTGTACGCGACCCAGGGACTCACGGGCAGCTCCCAGCACCGCGCAGTCGAACGCCGCTACCGCGAGGAGGTCGCCCAGCTCGCTGCCACCTACCTTGCATCGACAGCCCCACGGCTGAAGCATGACCGGTAGCTGCGCTCTCCGTTCAACGATCAGCTACCGGACGCTGAGCTTGATCGCGGTTCGTAGCAGCGCGGCCCGACGGCTGGATCCCGTCCATGCTCGTTCTGCCCATACGTCGCCGGTTAAGTCGTCGCCGCTGTACAGGACGTGGCCGTAGCGGACCGCGCGGAACCGCGCGACGGCCGCGAGCGAAGCGGCCTCCATTTCGACAGCGACACATCCTTCCGCCCGCCGGCGAGCCATTCGTCCATGGGCCTCACGGAAGTCCGCGTCAGTGGTCCAGGTCACACCGGCGGCGGCCGGCAGTCCTGCTTCGACGCATCCGTTGACGAGACGTCGAACCTCGTCCTCGTTGAACTGCAGTAACCGACTCGCCGGGACGTAGTGGAACGACGTCCCCTCGTCTCGGATGGAACCCGAGACCACCAACACGTCGTCCTTCCCGAATGAGGGAGCGATCGCTCCCGCGCCCCCGACGGCGATCGCTGCACGCACCCCCGACGCGATCGCCTGTTCGAAGCAGTGGGCGCTCAACGGACCACCCACTCCTGGGTGAAACACGGCCACTTGCTGGCCGGGAGTCGCGTAGATCGCCATCCCGCCGAGCTGAGCGCTGAACTTCCCGATCCGCTCGAGCTCTCCGTGGCGCTCCATTTCTTCGATCGCTTCCGGGAAGAAGCAGAGGACCGCGGAGGACGGAAACCGCCCGTCAACGCGAACAGGAGAGGGTCGCACGATCGCGTCGTCGTCGAACTCGTTCAGCGGCAATCGCATGAGGCGAACGGTAGCCGATCGGCTACCGGACGGCTGCCATGTCCTGCACGGCGGGGTTCGCGCACAGTAGCGCGAGTTGCCCTAGTGCGAGCTTCGGGGACGGCACATGCCGCCGACGACTCCCACCATCATGCCGACCATCGAAATAGCGAGGCCGATGTGCCAAGAACCGGTGAGCTGGAGGACAAGCCCGACTACGAAGGCGAGCGCACCCAGGACGAGTGCCGCGAGCCAACCCGGAACCTTCATGAGCCGAGCTTGCCACTGTCGCCTCTTCGCGTCCGGTGGCCGATCGCTCATCGGACGTCGCCGTTGATGACCTCCGACATCGCCCGCAGCGAAGTGAGGCCTACGGACCCGGCCCGGCTTGAACGAGCAGCCACCCTCGCCATGCTGCGGGCAGGACGCTTCCTCACCGGGTAGATGCGCCTTGGGCGGGTTCCCGTGGATGCTACCGCCCCTCAGCGACCGGTCATTGTCTCGATGGATCGGCCACCGGGCGCATGGGAGGATCCGATCATGCTGAGTGACGATGCCATCGTTGAGGTTCTGCGCCGGCAAACAGCATGGCGCCTTCTCGACCCTCGGAAGAGCAGTCGGCTGGACTACCGACTCACGGACGTCCGCGCGCGAGACGGACACGTCCTCGACGTGCGCATCACACAGCGCGACGGCGAGTCCGCTTGTCTGCTCATCGGGATGCCCGCTTCCGGCTCGCATCAGTACTGGGTCTACGCCCGACCAGGGGATGCTGCTGACTGGGTCGGGCAACTCCTCACTTGGATCGACGAAGAGGTGTTCACCGACGGCTTGGGACCGGGACGCCTCCGGGAAGAACACGGAGGCGAGAGCTACGTCGTCGTCGCGAACTACGGATGGCACCAGACCGACACCGAAGAACACGCACGCCTCACCGCTGCCGCCGGACCCCGGGGATGGCACGGTGGCGGCTCCGTCTGACTGAGCGTCCTGGGTCGTTCCGGTAATCGATCGGCTTCCCTACAAGACGTCGCTGCTGCGGCGATACTGTGCGGTCATGGCTCTCATCTCGGACACCAGTCGAGGCGACTGGCTGCGCCAGCGCGCAGGACACTGGGCGACTGCGGGTGGGGTCGCGGGAACTGGGCTTGAGGCATATGCCCGGGTCCTGCACCCATTGCCCGCTCACCGGGAGGACCTCAGGGCGTTCGACGGCTGGGGAGGACATCCGATCGTCGAACATCGCGCGTGGACCTGGGCAGAGCTCGCAGCCCTGAACGGTCGACATGTGCATCCCCTCGTGCAGTGGGTGCGTCTGTCCGGAGAGGAGCCACCTCAGGGCATCGAGTTCGAGGACGGGTGGACCGTCGGTCCTCCAGAAGAGGGGCAGCTCGACTCGGCGATCCTCGCAGCACTCACGGAGCACCTCGGACGAGCCACCACCACGCCGGACGACCTGGTCGCAGCCGTGTGGAACGGCTGGGGCGACCTCAACGGCGGTTCCGCGTCAGGCTCTTTCGTGGTCGGGGAACCGAGCGAGGAACAGTTGCGACAGTTGCAAGAGCATGCGGAACGGCGACGGCTCCGAGAAGCCGCCGTCGCGGACGCATTGGGTGGTCCGACGTTCGAGTGGCCGGGACGGGAGTTCCACCTGATGTCCGCGTCCCTCGCTCTGTTCGCGGAGCCAGACTGGCTCGATACAGCTTCCGTCGACGTCTGGCCCGCCGCCGGGCACACGCCGCAGATGCTGTGGTCGGAGGACCACAGCTGGGTGCTCGCGACCGAGATCGACTGGGACTTCACCATCGTCGCCGGCAGCCACGGCCTCATCGACGGTGTGCTCGAAGACCCTCGTTTCGAGGCGTTCGCCATCGCCGACAGCGATGACCTGACCTGGTCGGGTGATGCGGTCAACTCAGGCGGACAGGCCTAGTGGTCACCATGCGTGAGTTCCGATAGCCGATCGTCTAACGAACGCTGGAGCGTGGGGCTTTCCCGAGAGTGAGCCCTTCCGAAGCTCGACAGGGTGCAATCACCCATAGCCGTGGGAGCAAGACCCCGCGATGATGGGGTGGCCGCGTCGTTGCACTACAGGCATGATCAACGAGTGCTGAACACTCGCCGCCGACTGACCGTCGCAGTTCTGACCATCGGCTCGGCGCTCCTCCTCGCCGGATGCACCAGTCACGGCACCGGGAACGGCCTCCCCAAGAACTACGGGCAGGACTGGCTCAGCCAGATGTCATCGCAGCTCGGTGGCGATCACGGCGGCGGTGGCGGGCAGCTGCTCGTCGACGACGAGAACACGAAGCAGGCCCGCGCAGCGATCACACTGGAGACCGAGCTCGCCGGCCCGTACGACGTCCTCGCCGTGTGCCGATCCACGGAGACGGTGCACCTCGCGATCCACGACATCACGACGAAGCACGACAAGTACGGCTACTCGTACGACACCGACGCGCTCATCGGCGACGCGAGCATCCACTGCGGAGCGACGACCCGCATCCCCATCGACGTGCCGAAGGGCCGCGACGGCATCACGCTCGAGGCGACCACCACCGACACCTCCGAGCGAGCACTGTTCGACGCGTTCATCGTCACACGTGGATCCGATCGGTGACGCTGACTCCGTAGCCGTGCGGCGGGAGGCTCCCGTCCGCACCACTGCGCACACCCTCCGTCGCATCCCAACCGAACCACCTGCGTCCGGCGCAACGAGGACGCTCGGGAGTAGCGTCTGCGGCGCCGCCTACCCGAGGCGCGCACGGGGACGGAACGGACCACGCAATGCAGCGCATCGCCCGCTCAGCAGCACTCGGTGCTGCCGTGCTTCTCACCGCTGGGCTCGTCGGCACGATCGGTGCCGGACCGGCCGAAGCAGCCACGCCGACCGGAGGGGTGCTGCAGATCCTCTCCCCGCACTACTCGGACCGCGGAACGCCGCAGTTCGCTGACGGGTCGAACGTGCAGCGGTACCTCTCCGACACCACCCGGGGCATCGACGCCCGGATGACTGTCTCGAGCACCAGTAGCGCGTCGTTCATCCTGACGCCACCGGACGACAAGCCGTTGACCACCGGGGTGTACCGCCTCGTCGGGCAGCAGCCGTACGGTGCGAAAGTGCCCACGTTGGCCATCAACGGGGAGTACCTGTACGGCGAGTTCGACATCGTCGACATCGCGTCCGACCCGAAGAACGGCACGATCACCCGCTTCGACGGCGTCGTGCCCGGCGTCGGTGAGTTCCGGTTCGGAGAGGACGCCGCCGCATCCGTGGTCTTCGGAGCTCGGAACGTCGTCTTCGCGAAGACGTTCATCGGACTGCCGAAGACGGTGCAGGTCGAGACGGTGCACAACACCGGTACCGCGGCTGTCGCGCTCGGCACGCCTGCAGTCGTCGGGGTGAACGCATCGTCGTTCTCGGTCAGCGGCAGCACCTGCAAGACCACCCTCGCTGCCGGCGCCACCTGCTCGTTCAGGGTCGGGTTCGCGCCGATGGCTCCCGGTCCTGCCACTGCTGCGGTGAGCATGAAGGTCGGAGCAACGACTCGTAGCGTGCCGCTCACCGGGTCCGCGTTCCTCGGAACGACCGGGATCACCTCATCCGGCAAGGGCATCGTCGACCAGGGCAAGACGACCAAGGTCACCGCGGCGAACACGGCCATGACGGTCGTTTCCGGCGTCTCCGGGTGGACGTTCAACGCGGACCGTCTCGACGGTTCCGGCAGCGCCCTCAACATCCGGCTCACGAGTCCGAACAGCCGGCCCCTTCCGGTCGGGACGACGAAGACCACCGTCAGCGGTGACTACAGCCTCGTCGACACGGTGAACTCCAGCGGTTGCGATTCGAACGGCACTGTCACCGTGAAGCAGTTCATCAACGACCCGGTGACCGGGCTGCCAGACACCGTGGACATGTCGTTCACCCAGTACTGCGACAACGGCGAGAAGTACCCGCAGACCGGCACGCTCCAGTGGCAGGCCCGCGCAGACGTCACGGCACCGGCAGCGCCGACCTCGGTCGCGGTCTCAGCGACGTCGCCGCGGAAGGTCACGTGGAAGGCGTCGGCGTCCAAGGACGCGAAGTCCGTCGTCGCCCGGCTCGTGCAGGGCTCCGGCGCGAACGCGACACCGCAGAGTGGCACCCCGCTGACCGTCACCGGGACCTCAGCGGCGGTGCCGTCAGTTCCCACGGGGCAGCAGTACACGGTGGCGTTGTTCGCCGTCGACGCGACCGGCAACGTCAGCAAGGCCGCCGTCGTCCGGTTCGGTACCGCTCCGGTGACGGTGATGACACCCGGCCGGCCGACCATCACCAGCACGACCAACGGCACCGGGTCCGCGACAGTGGCGTTCACCGCACCGGCCAGTGACGGCGGACTGCCGATCACCAGCTACGTGCTGTCCACCATGTACGGCTCGTACACGGTGAGCGGAACGTCGAGCCCGCTCACCCTCACCGGCCTGCCCTCTGGGAACAACATGGTGCGGGTCACCGCCGTCAACGCCGCCGGGAACGGCGCCGCCTCGTACACAGTACCCATCAGCCCGAAGTGACGCTCTCACGGGTCGGATGCCTTGGGCGGTTCGCGCCTGTCGACGTTCGTCGCGTGGCGGAGACGACCCGCGCCTCCAGGCCGGTGCCTCAGCGACCCCGTTCGCTGCTCGCGATGACGTCGTCGTCCCACGGGACGGGCGTCACCGTGCCCGATTCCCAGTCGCGCCGGAGCATCCCGTACGCGACCGACGCGACGGGTGCAGCGCCCTCGACCGGCCACGCTTCGCGGTAGTGCGCTTCCTTCACCCATCCCGCGCGGACGAAGACACGGCGCATCGCGACGTTGTCCTCCCGGGTCTGTCCCTCGAAGCGTGTGACGTCGCCCATCGTGCGGAACACGTGGTCGGTGGTCGCCCGGAGCGCCGGCACGCCGAGGCCCCGGCCGCGGAACCGGCCGGCGATGCGCAGGTCGAAGAGGGGAACGGGATCGGCGAGGTCCTCGAGTCGGACGATGCCGATGCGTCCGAGTTCGTCGTGCTCCAGCCAGTACGTGTCGTGTTCGTCGTCGCGGTAGGCGCCGGCGTCGATCGCGGCCTCGGCGTCCACGCGGGCGATCGTGCGGCGGACGTGGAACGGGAAGTCCTCGCCGGTCAGGAACGCGACGAGGTCCGCACGGTCGGCGCCGGTCGGGTCGAGCCGGGCGAGCGTGATCGTCACAGGTACGGCCTCGTGAGCAGCTCGACGTAGTGGCCCGAGGGGTCGAGGAGGTAGACGCCACGGCCGTCGTGCTCGGTGTTCGTCTCGCCCGGTCGCTGGCGCTGCGGGTCGGCCCAGTGCTCGCGGCCCTCGGCGGTGATGCGGGCGTAGGCGCGGTCGAAGTGCTCGTCGTCGAGCAGGAACGCGTAGTGCTGCGGCGGGAAGTCGATCGGGGGAGCGGCGAACTGCAGGAGCACGCCGTCGGGGAGCTGCAGGTTGGTGAACGGACCCCAGGACGGAGCCTCGGCTGCCTCGAGGAGGTCGACGAAGAACGCCGCGGACACCGCGGGCTCCTTCGCCGCGATGATCGTGTGGTTGAACGATGCGGTCATGGCGCTCAGGGTAACGGCCGACGGGTCAGCGCGGCAGGGACCTGGCCCACCGGTCGATCGACTCGTAGGCGTGTTCGCGCACGTCGGGCGTCGACAGCACGACGTCGTGCACGGCCCCGTGCAGCCGGCGGACCGTGACCTCGCTGCCGAGGGACAGGGCGCGGTGCGCGACGACGTCCACGTTGAGGGCGACGTCGGCCCGGGCCATCCCGTCGTCCCACCGCGGCTGCAGCATGCTCTTGTCGCTGAGCATCACGAGCACCGGGACCTCGAGCTCGAGGCCGGCCTCGACGGTGGCCTGGCCGTCGAACACCGCGGCGAGCCAGCCCGGGTGCAGCGGGAAGCCCCGGTCGGGCCGCCACTGCTGGTCGTAGGTCCACGAGCCCTCGCCCGCTGCTGAGACCGTCCGGGTGTAGAAGCCCGGGTCGACGGCCGGCATCGGGGCGAGCGGGTTCCGCCGTGCCCCGAGCTTGATCACCGGTGCCACGAGTGCCCGGCCGACCGCGCTCGCCTGGAACTCGAGCCACGGGCTGTTCAGGATGAGGCCGTCGACGCGCTCCGGGTGCCGTGCCGCCCACAGGGACAGGGTGAGCCCGCCGGTCGAGTGCCCCATCGGCACCAGTCGTCGACGGGAGTCGCCGTGGTGCTCGGCGGCGATCGCGTCGAGGGCGGCGCCGATGTCCTCGTCGTACGTGGCGAGGTCGTCGACGTTCCCCGGTGTCTGGTGCGGCCGGAGACTGCGCCCGTACTTGCGGAGGTCGAGTGCGTGGAACCGTGCCCCGAGTCGTTCGACCCGGTCGGCGAGCTCGACCTGGAAGAAGTAGTCCGACCAGCCGTGCACGTACAGGACGTCGACACCATGCAGCGGGCCGTGCGCGTGCAGCAGGAGGTCGGCGGGGGACCGGCGACGGCGGACCAGGGTCGCGACGACCGGCCCCTCGGAGTCCTCGCCCAGCGGGAGTTCGAGGCGTTCGAACGGCGCCCCGAGGACGTCCTCGTGCCAGCCGGAGTCCGCCATCCGTCGAGCGTATCCGCGCAGCCTCCGGGCCGTGCCGTGCGCCGGCCAGGTGGTACCGGGGTACCACCTGCGGTGCCGGAAGATGGGCGCTGGCGGCGATGTGGGCGAGGGGCGCGGATTCGTAGCGTTGCCGCATGATCGAGATCCAGAACCTGACGAAGCGCTACGGCGAGAAGACCGCCGTCGACGACGTGTCGTTCACCGTCCGGCCCGGTGTCGTCACCGGGTTCCTCGGGCCGAACGGCGCCGGGAAGTCCACCACGATGCGCGCGGTGATGGGCCTGGACAGCCCGACGTCCGGCAGCGCCGTGGTCGACGGACGTCCGTACCGCGAGCTCCGCGACCCGCTGCGCCGCGTGGGGGCCCTGCTCGAGGCGAAGGCCGTGCACAAGGGCCGCAGCGCGTACGACCACCTGCTCGCCCTCGCCGTCACCCACCGCATCCCGAAGTCGCGGGTGGAGGAGGTCATCGGCATGACCGGGCTGGAGAACGTCGCGAAGAAGCGCGTCGGAGGGTTCTCCCTCGGCATGGGGCAACGTCTCGGCATCGCGGCGGCACTGCTCGGCGACCCGCAGACCCTGATCCTCGACGAGCCGGTCAACGGCCTCGACCCCGAGGGTGTCGTGTGGGTGCGACAGCTCGCCCGGAGCCTGGCCGCCGAGGGGCGCGCCGTGTTCATCTCCAGCCACCTCATGAGCGAGATGGCGCTGACGGCGGACCGCATCGTCGTGATGGGTCGCGGGCGGGTACTGGCCGACACGGACCTCGCCGACCTCGTGGCCTCGTCGACCGAGCGGTCGGTGTCGGTGCGCACGCCCGAACCCGATCGGCTCATGACGGCGATCGCCGGGCCGGACGTCGCGATCGCGTACGAGGACGGCGGCGGCCTGCGCGTCCGCGGCCTCGGCGCCGAGCAGATCGGTGAGGCCGCTGCGGCGTCCGGCATCGTCCTGCACCAGCTCGCCTCGACCGCGGCGAGCCTCGAACAGGCCTACCTCGAGCTGACGCACGACGAGGTCGAGTACCGATCGGAGGTCGCGCGATGAGCGCCACCATGACGGCCGAACGGCCGCGCACCACCGTCCACCACGACGACGTCCGCCTGCGGTTCTCCGGGGTCCTGCACTCCGAGTGGGTCAAGCTGCGGTCGCTCCGCTCGACGATCTGGAGCTACCTCGTCCTGATCCTGCTGCCGATCGGCATCGGGGTCCTGCTGGCCTCGTTGGCGAACACCGACGGGAAGACGCTCACCGGCGACGCCGCCCGCAACGCGCTCGTGCAGTACAGCACGAGCGGCGCGACGATCTCGGTCCTCGTCGTCGCGGTGATCGGCGCCCTCGTCGTCACCGGTGAGTACGGCACCGGCATGATCCGGTCGACCTTCGCCGCCGTGCCCCGGCGGTGGGAGGCGCTCGCTGCGAAGGGGGTCGTCCTGGCCGCGAGCGTGTTCGTCGCCAGCGCGGTGAGCGTGTGGGCGACGGCGTTCATCACGATGCCGATCGCCAACGCCAACGGCGTCGAGGCATCGCTCGACGGCGGCGTCGCGATGCCGCTGCTCGGGGCGTCCGTGTACCTGACGCTCATCGGCCTGCTCGCCTTCGCGGTGGGCATCATCCTGCGGTCCACAGCGGGGGCGATCGCCAGTGTGCTCGGCCTCATGCTCGTCGCCCCGGTGATCGTGCAGCTCGTCCAGGGCTTCACGAACGCGAAGTGGCTCGGCACGGTGAACAACGTGCTCCCGCAGAACGCCGGACAGCCGCTGATGCAGTTCGGCACGGAGGACACGTCCGGATGGCACGACGGCGTCCTAGCCTTGAGCGGGTGGAGTGGATTCGCGGTGCTGGCGGCGTGGGTGGTCGTCGCGACGATGACGGCCCTCGTCCTCGCCCAGAAGCGAGACGCGTGACGCCAGCGAGAACGTTCTCCGGCGCCCTCGACGGCGCCGGGGACGTCACGCTGCCCGTCCCGCCCGGCCCGATCCGACGCCTGTGGGCCGGGCACCCGCGCGTCGCGGACGCCCTGCTCATCCTGTTCTGGGGCGGTCCCGAGTTCGCGTTCGCGATCGCCGGCGTGTGGCGCGCGGACGAGTCCGTCGCGAACACCGTCATCGTCCTGGTCCTCGTGGGCATCGCGGTGTCGGGCATCCCGTTCCGCCGCACCCGGCCGCAGGTCACCGTGGTGGCCGGTCTCGTGTCGGTCATCGCGATGGCGTGGACCGAGGCCGGGTACTCGCCGATGCTCTTCGCCGCCTTCGCCGCGTGCGTCTGGTGGTCCCGGGCGGCAGGCTGGTGGAGCATCGCCGTCGCGTCGGTGCTCGGAGCCGCCGCGACCGCCGTGCGGGTGTGGGTCGTCGCGCCGGGATCGGGTGGCCTCGGCGAGGTCTTCGCGCCGGCACTGCCCGCCTTCCTCGTGATCGCGGTCCTGATCGGCACCACCACAGGGGACCGGCGCCGCTACACCGAGGCGTTGATCGAACGCGCACGCCAACTCGCTCGGGAACGGGACCAGCAGGCCCGGCTCGCCGCCGTGGCGGAGCGCGCGAGGATCGCGCGCGAGATGCACGACATCGTTTCGCACTCGGTGACGGTGATGGTCCGGCTGGCCGAGGGGGCCGCCGCCGGTCTCCCGCCCTCGGAGCCGTCCGCGGTCGCCATGCACGGCGTCGCCGAGGTGGGCCGCAGCGCGATGACCGACATGCGGCGGATGCTCGGGGTGCTGAACGACGGGGACACCGGGGCGCAGCCGAACACGCCGGCGCCACATGCACCCCAGCCCGCGATCCGGGACCTCCCGCAGCTCGTCGACGGCTTCCGGACGCTCGGCACCCCCGTCACGCTCGAGCTCGTCGGTGCCCCGCCGGACGACGACGCCCTCCAGCTCGCCGTGTACCGGATCGTGCAGGAGTCGCTCACGAACGCCGTCCGGTACGCCCCCGACGCCCGCGCCGTCTCGGCGGTCGTGACGTCGACCACGGACAGCGTCGTCGTCCTGGTCGCCGACGACGGACGCCGCTCCGCCCCCGACACCCCCATCGGCGCCGGCCGCGGACTCATCGGCATCCGCGAACGGGTGCACGCGCTCGACGGCAGCGTCGGCGCCGGTCCCCGGCCCGACGGCGGCTGGGAGGTCCGGGCCTCGATCCCGATCAGGAAGGTGACCGCATGATCCGCGTCGCGATCGTCGACGACCAGCAGCTCATCCGGACCGGGTTCCGGCTGCTGCTCGAGGCACAGCCCGACATCGAGGTGGTGGGGGAGGCCGAGGACGGAGCCGCCGGTGTCCAGCTCGCCCGCGCCCACCACCCGGACGTGGTGCTCATGGACGTCCGGATGCCGCGGGTGGACGGGGTCACGGCGACGGCGGCGATCGTGGAGCAGGTGCCCGACACGCGGGTGCTCGTCCTCACGACGTTCGACCTCGACGAGTACGCGTTCGGCGGGCTCCGCGCCGGGGCGAGCGGCTTCCTGCTGAAGGACATCAGCTCGGCGCAGTTGCTCGACGCGGTCCGGGCGGTGGCGTCGGGCGAGGCGGTCGTGTCGCCGCGGGTCACGCAGCGGATGCTCGAGCTCTTCGGCACGCGGCTGCCCGACCCGGAGGACGGCGGGGGAGACGCGGCGTCGGTGTTGACACCCCGGGAGCGGGACGTGCTGCTCGCGATCGCCGGTGGACTGTCGAACCAGGAGATCGCGGCGGCGCTGCACACCAGCGAGTCGACGGTGAAGACGCACGTCGGTCGGGTCCTCGCGAAGCTCGGCCTGCGGGACCGTGTGCACGCGGTGATCTTCGCGTACGAACACGGGCTGGCTCGCGCTTCGTAACGATCCGTACCGCCTCGGCGCTTTCCCAGTCGACGTGTCGGACTTCTCCGGCGAAGTCCCGGCGGTCGTCCGAGGACGGCTGGGACGCTCCGGCCATGACGTTCAGACGTGCAGGGGGAGCCGTGTTCGGCTTCGTGGGTGGCAGTGTGCTCGCCGGGTTGCTGGTCGGGGTCGGCGTGACGCCGGTGCTCGCGGTCGCGGGCGTGGGGACGAGCTCGGCGATCGGGGTGTTCGACTCGATGCCGGAGTACATCGAGATCGGGGACCTCCCGCAGCGCAACGAGATCTGGGCGTACCGCGGCGGGCAGCCCGTGCACCTGGCGAACGTGTGGGCGCAGAACCGGCAGGAACTCACCCTCGACCAGATCAGCGACACCCTCGAGCACGCGGCAGTCGACGGCGAGGACAAGCGCTTCTACGAGACCGGCGGGGTCGACGCGACGAGCATGGTCCGGTCGCTCGTGAGCGTCATCGCGGCCGGTGGCAAGGGCGGCTCCGGGGGTTCGACGCTGACGATGCAGCTCGTGCGGAACATCAAGATCCAGCAGGCGAGCGAGCTCCCCACCGAGGCGGAACGCGACGCGGGCTACAAGGAGGCGACCAAGCGGTCCGCGAACCGGAAGCTCGCCGAGATGAAGCTCGCGATCGGACTCGCGAAGGAGTACTCGAAGCAGGAGATCCTGACGGCCTACCTCAACATCGCCTACTTCGGCGACCAGACGTACGGCGTGCAGTCGGCCGCGCAGCACTACTACGGCAAGGACGCCACCGACCTCAGCCCGGCCGAGGCGGCGTCCCTGATCGCGATCGTCCAGTGGCCCGAACGCCGCGACCTCTCGACGCCGTCGCACTACGACGGCAACGTCGCCCGGCGCGATGTCATCCTCCGCTCGATGCACGACCAGGGGCACCTGACCCGGGCCGAGTTGACCGAGGCGCTCGCGTCGAAGCCGGCCGACTACGTCCGCATCACCGCGCCGCAGCAGGGCTGCGAGGCGGTCGCCCACGGCGCGGAGTTCTTCTGCGACTACGCGGTGCGCGTCGCGCAGGAGCTGCCGCAGCTCGGCCCGACCGAGGAACGCCGCGAGGACGCGTGGCGGAAGGGCGGCTACCGGATCCAGACGACGCTCGACCTCGACCTGAACGGGCAGCAGAAGGACCTGCTCGACCGGTACGACCCGGCGTCCGAGTCCCGGTTCGCCCTCGGTGCCACCCTCGACACGGTGGAGGCCGGCACCGGACGCGTCCTGACGATGGCGCAGAACACGGACTACGACCGCTCGGACCGTGCCCCGGCCACCGCGACGTCGCTCAACTACGCGACCGACCACGCGTACGGGGGATCGAGCGGCTTCCAGGTCGGGTCGACGTACAAGATGTTCACGCTGCTGGCGTGGCTCGCCGCGGGCAAGAGCCCCGACGCGGTCGTGAACGGCACGCGGCACGCGCAGAGCACCTGGACCCAGTGCGGGCAGACGATCACCGCGTTCTGGGACCCGAAGAACGACTCGCCTGGCCAGACCGGTCCCTACACGGTGCGTGCCGCCACGGCGCAGTCGGTGAACGCGGCGTACGCGTCCATGGCCGCGCAGCTCGACCTGTGCGACATCCGCGACGTGGCCGCGAGCCTCGGCGTGCATCCGGCTCGCGGCGGCGACCTGCCGGCGAACCCGGCGGCCGTGCTCGGCACGACGAGCATCGCCCCGCTCACGATGGCAGCCGCGTACGCCGGCATCGCGAACGGCGGGGTGTACTGCGCGCCGGTGGTCGTCGACCAGGTGACCGACCGCGACGGCAAGCAGCTCGGCGGGCAGCCGAAGACCTGCCGGCAGGCCGTCTCGCCCACGGTGGCGTCGACCGCGTTCGAGGTGATGCAGGGCGCGTTCCGGGGCGGCACCGCGAGCGGTGGCCAGACCCCGGACGGCGCCACGCTGTTCGGCAAGACCGGTACCACCGACGCCGCCGACCAGATCTGGCTCGTCGGCGGGACGAAGCGCGCGGTGACGGCCTACTGGCAGGGCAACACGGACGGCGGCACGACGAACCTGCGGCACTACTCGAGCGGCGAGGGCACCTACGCCGGTACGCGTGCCGCGGTCTGGCGGCAGGCGCAGACGGGGGTGAACGCGGCTCTGCCGGCCGGCTGATCGACGAAACCGTCTGTGGAAGTATCTTCCGTGGAATGCTAATCTCGTCGCATGGCTGATGCGATGCGCGCGATCGTCCTCGACGGACCGGGGGCGCCGGATGCCCTCCGGATGCGGACCGTCCCCGTTCCGGAACCTGCGGAGGGGTGGGTCCTCGTCCGGGTGGAGGCATTCGGCCTCAACCGTTCCGAGCAGCACTTCCGGCAGGGGCTCGGGTCGTTCGGGTCGTTCCCGCGCATCCCGGGCATCGAGGCGACGGGCCGTGTCGTCCGTGCGCCTGGCGGGGAGTTCGCACCCGGACAACAGGTCGTCGCGCTGATGGGCGGGATGGGGCGGACCATCGACGGCGGGTACGCCGAGTACGCCTGCGTCCCGGCGGCGAGCGTCGTCCCGGTCCGGAGCACGCTCGACCCGGCGGTGCTCGGTGCCCTGCCGGAGATGGTGCAGACGGCGTACGGCTCGCTCACCACCGGGATCGACCTGCGTGACGGCGGGACGGTCCTCGTCCGTGGCGGGACCTCGTCGGTCGGGTTGGCGATCGCGGTGCTCGCGAAGGAGCGCGGGGCCACGGTGTTCTCGACCACGCGATCGGCCGCACACGCCGACGTGCTCCGCGCCGCAGGTGTCGACCACGTGCTCGTCGATGACGGGGCGGTGGCCGCGCAGGTCCGCGCGATCCGGCCGGACGGGGTGGACGGTGCGGTCGAGCTCGTCGGTGCCGGAGTCCTCCGCGACACCCTCCGCGCGGTCGCCGTGCACGGGACCGTGTGCTTCACGGGGATGCTCTCGGACGAGTGGATCGTGCCGGACTTCTCCCCGAACGACGTCATCCCGAACGGCGTCCGGCTCACGGCGTACTCCGGCACCGCGGCGGACCTGCCGGCCGAGGTCCTCCAGCGTGTGGTCGACGCCGTCGCGGACGGCACGATGACGTTCCCGATCAGCCGGGTCTACGACTTCACGGAGCAGGACGTCGTGCGGGCGCACGGTGACATGGAGTCGGGAACCGTGCGCGGCAAGCTCGTCGTGCGCGTCGAGGGTGGTCGGTCGTGAGTGCTCAGGACCGTCTCGAGTTCTTCGATGCGCTCGTCCGGACGCAGATCGCGGTGTGGAACGCCGCCGACACGGCGGTCACCGCGGCGAGTGGGTTGTCCCTCGGGAGCGTCACCGCGCTCCGGGTGGTCGACGGACGAGGGGGCACGGCACGGGTGCAGGACGTCGCGGAGACCGTCGTCATCACGGTGGGCGCGGCGAGCAAGGTCGTCGATCGTCTCGAGCGCGAGGGGTGCGTGCGCCGTGTCCCGCACCCGGACGACCGCCGGTCCTCGCGGCTGGAGGTGACGCCGGAGGGCGCCCGCGCCCTGGCCGTGGCGCGCGCGGCGCTCGACGGCGCGCTCGAGGCGGCGACAGCTGGGGTGCCCGCCGCGCACCTGGAGCAGGTGCGCGCAGTGCTCGCCCGGATCCGGCGAGGCGACTGACGCTCTGCAGGTGACCAGTGGAACGGACTGGAGGCGCGGTGCCAGCTGGCACCGCGCCTCCAGTCCGCCGGTCGGTCGCGTCTACGACAGCTTCTTGCTGTCCTCGAGCCAGCCCGCCATCTTCTGCATGTAGTCGGCCTGCGACGCGTAGTCGAGGGCCGGGAAGGTCCAGCTGTGGACCTGACCCGCCTGCAGGGCGGCGTTGTCCGCGAAGGTCGGCTGCTTCTCGAGGTCCGCGACCTGGTAGCCCTGCTGCGACAGCAGGATCACGTCGCCGGTGATCTGGCCCGCGTTCTCCCACGAGTAGATGCCCCAGTAGAAGCCCTTCGGCTTCGGGTTCACGAAGTCGACGCCGAACGACGAGTACATCTGGAGCGACGGTTCGTCGGTCGGTCGGGTGACGTACGCGCCGTCGCCGTCGGCGTACATCGACACCACCGAGAGGTCCTTGTCCTTCGCCACCTTCTCGAGCTCGTCGGCCGCGGTGTCGAAGCGCTTCTCGGCCTTGTCGACCGTTGACTCCTTCGCGCCGAGCGACTCCGCCAGGTCGGCGATCTTCTCGATGACGTCCTCGCCCTTGCCGCCCCACTTCACCTGCACGACGGGAGCGATCGCCTGGATCTGCTTCTGCTGTTCCATGTCCTTGAAGCCGTACCCGGGCTGCGTCGTGTCGAGCGTGCCCTGCTCGTCGGTCGGGTAGACCGAGGTCACGACGAGGTCGGGCTTGAGCGCTGCGAGCTGCTCGAGGTCGATGTCGCCGTAGGCCTCGCCGAGCTGCGTGATGCCGTCCGTGTCGAGGCCCGTGAAGCGGGCGTCCTTCGCCATCGTGAGCTGGCCGAAGGTCCCGACGGGCTGCAGGCCGTACTCGATGAACGAGAGCGCGATGTCGTTGAGCACGACGACGCGCTTCGGGGTGTGGTCGACCTTGACGGTCGCGCCGGTGGCGTCCTTGTACGACCAGGCGCCGTCGGCGGCGGCGGTGCTGCCGCTGCCAGCGGAGTCGGAGCCGTTCGAGCTGCTCGTGCTGGAGCAGCCGGCGAGGAGGAGGGCCGAGACGGCCACGGAGGTCACGAGGGCGGCACGGAGGGAGCCGCGGCGGGGGATCTTCACGTTAGGAGAGGCTAACCTAAGTTCGCCGCACTCGCCAGTTCTCGGTCGTGGATGACGTCGTGCTCGTCCGCTTCGGGGACGATCATCGGCGCGCCGGTCACCGGGTCCGCGACGACCCGGGCGTGCAGTCCGAACGCGCGCTCCAGGAGCTCCGGGGTCAGGACGTCCGACGGGGTGCCGTCCGCAGCGACCCCGCCCTCGTGCAGCACCACGAGCCGGTCCGAGTAGCGCGCGGCGAGGGACAGGTCGTGCAGGACCATCACGACGGTCGACCCCTGCTCGCGGTTGAGACGTCGGACGAGCCGGAGGACCTCGAGCTGGTGCGCGAGGTCGAGGTAGGTCGTCGGTTCGTCGAGCAACAGCGTCTCCGCCTGCTGCGCGACGACCAGGGCGATCCAGGCGCGCTGCCGCTGGCCGCCGGACAGGCTCGCGACGTCACGGTGTGCGACCTCGGTGAGCCCGGTCGCGGCGATGGCCTGCTCGGCGACGTCGGCGTCGCCCGCCGTCCACGGCTTCGCCCACGACTGGTGCGGGTTCCGGCCGCGCATCACCAGGTCGAGCACGCTCGTACCGGCCGGGGCGACCGGGGACTGCGGCAGGATCGCGAGCTTCCGGGCGACCGCGCGGTTCGGCTCGTTGCGGATCGGGACGCCGTCGAGGTGGACTTCGCCGGCCTGTGGCTTGAGCACCCGGCCGAACGCCTTGAGCAGGGTCGACTTGCCGCAGCCGTTCGCGCCGAGGAACGTCGTCACGGTGCCGCGTTCGATCCGGAGGTCCAGGTCGGCGAGCACCGGGTGGCGGTCGTAGCCGACGGACAGGCCGCGGGCCTCGAGGACGGGGACGTTGTTCATCGGGACATCTCCTTGCGGTGACGGACGAGCAGCCAGATCAGGTACGGGGCGCCGACGACGGTCGTGACGATGCCGACGGGCACCTGCCACGGGAACGCCGCACGGGCCAGCAGGTCCGCGGCGAGGACGAGGACGGCGCCGAGCGCTCCCGCGAGCAGGAGCGGGGGACGGTTCGTCCCGGCGAGCCGGAGCCCGATCTGCGGCACCACGAACGCCACGAACCCGACCGGGCCGGCAGCGGCGACGGCAGCGGCGGTGAGGACGACCGCGAGCGCGATCACGACGAGCCGGTGGCGCTGGACGGCCAGGCCCACACCGGTCGCGACCTCGTCCCCGAGCTGCCCGATGCCGAGCGCCGCACTGGTCGCCAGGGCGAGGGGGACCGCCACGGCGGCGACGACGAGCAACGGCCACACGGTGGTCCACGACGTGCTGCTGAGGCTGCCGACGAGCCACTGCGACGCGGCCGCCGCCGCGGTGATCTTCGCCCGGACGAGCAGGTAGCTCGTCACGGCGTCGAGCGTCGCGCTCACGCCGATGCCGACGAGGACGAGTCGGTAGCTCTGCACGCCGCCCCGCCACCCGAGGCCGTACACCGCGACGGCGGCGACCAGCGCGCCGATGGTCGCAGCGATCGGGATCCCGCCGCCGAGCACGATCGCGGACACCGAGTACGTGCCGCCACCGAGCACGATCGCGGCCACGGCGCCGACGCTCGCTCCCGAGGTCACGCCGATGATGTCCGGCGTGCCGAGCGGGTTGCGTGTGAAGGTCTGCGTCAGGGCTCCGGCCACGCCGAGGGTGAGGCCGACGAGGGCGCCGGTGAGCACGCGCGGGAGCCGGAGGTTCTCGACGATGAACGCGTCGGGGCCGGTCTCGAGCCCGAGCAGCGACCGCACGACCGTCACGGGGGTGATCCACGTCGAGCCGATCGCGACGCCGAGGACGACGAGCAGCACGGCGGAGCCGAGTGCGGCGACCGTGTACCAGAAGACGCGGGGGCGCCAGGCGAGGCCGACCGGGCCGACGACGACGCCGCGGCGGCCGGGGGCGGTGGGGACCGTGTTCGGGCTCGTGTCGGGGCGGGCCGCGCCGGTGCCTGTCGCGCCGGTGCCTGTCGCGCTCACAGCGACACCAGCGATCGGCGGCGGGCGACCGCGACGAACACCGGACCGCCGATGACGGCCAGGACGATGCCGACCTCGACCTCGGCGAACCCGCCGACGAGCCGACCCACCACGTCGGCGAGCAGCACGAGCGACGCCCCGACGAGTGCGGACACGGGCAGCGTCCAGCGGTGTCCGGTGCCGACGAGGGCGCGGGCGACGTGCGGGACGGTCAGCCCGACGAAGCCGATCGGCCCAGCGGCAGCGGTCGCCCCGGCGGCGAGGAGCGTGATCCCGCCGAGCCCGACGAGCCGCGCGACGACGATGTTCTCGCCCAGGCCCTTCGCGAGCTCCGTACCGAGCCCGAGCGCGTCGAGGGCCCGCACGTTCAGCACGGCGAGCACGAGTCCGGCGACGAGGAACGGCCACACGGCACCGAGCACGTCGAGCTGCCGGGCGGCGAGCGACCCGACCACCCACAGTCGGTACGCGTCGAGGGAGTCCTGGTCGGTGAGCACGACGAAGGACGTCAGTGCGCCGAGGAGCGCCGAGACCGCAGCGCCGGCGAGGGCGAGGGGGACCGGGCTCGCCGTCCCGCTGCCCGCGATCGTCACGGAGAACACGACGACGCTCGCGACGACGGCCCCGACGAGGGCGAACCAGACGGTCGCGCCGGTGCTCGTCACGCCGAAGACGTACACACCGATGACGACCGCGAGCCCCGCACCCGACGAGACACCGAACAGACCGGGGTCGGCGAGCGGGTTCCGGGTGTGGCCCTGCATGAGGAGTCCGGCGATGCCGAGGGCCGCGCCGACGGCGGCACCGATGAACGTGCGGGGGATCCGCGAGCCCCAGACGATCGCCTCGTCGGTGCTGCTCCCGGAGCGGGTCAGGCCGTCGAGGACCCGGTCGACACCGATCCGGTTGCTGCCGAGCAGCATGCTCGCCACTGCCACCGCGGCGAGCACCGCGAGGAGGCCGACGATCACGAGGACGCGGCGACGGACGGCTGCTCGGTGGACGCCGAGGGCATCCGTCAGGTCGACGGCGCGGGCATCCGGAGCGGAAGCCAGGGCGGGGGTGGGGGCTGGCACGGAGATCATCTTAGGTTAGCCTTGCCTCATGGCGAAGACCCCGCGGCTCCTGCCCGAGAACCCCCGGCTCTTCCGCGCTCGTGTCCTCCGGAGCGAGCGCCTGACACCGTCGATGCAGCGCGTCACGGTGACCGGCGACGACCTCGCCGAGTTCGGCTACCTCGGCTTCGACCACTGGTTCCGGCTGTTCGTCCAGCGCCCCGACCAGGACGCCTTCCGGATGCCGGACCTCGACGGCAAGAAGTGGTGGCCGACGTTCCTCGCGATCCCCGAGGACGTCCGCCCGCACTGCGCGAACTACACCGTCGCCGAGTTCCGCGCCGAGTCCCGCGAGATGGACATCGACTTCGTCGTGCACACCGGAGCCGACGGCGAACCCGAGGGCCGCGCCGCCATCTGGGCCTGCGCCGCCCGCCCGGGTGACGAGCTGGCGATGCTCGACCAGGGCTGCATCTTCGACGTCCCCGAGGGCACGAGCGAGATCGTCATCGCTGCCGAGGAGACCGGTCTGCCCGGCGTCGTCGGCATCGCGGCCGCCCTGCCGCGGGACGCCGTCGGCCGCATCATCCAGGAGGTCCCCACCGCCGGGGACGTCCGCGAACTCGACGCCCCGGCCGGGGTCACCGTCACGTGGATCGTCCGCGCGGAGACCCAGCACAGCGTGCCCGGTCGGGCGGCGCTCGCCGAACTGCAGCGGTACGTGCCGGCCGACGACCGCGGGTACGCGTTCGTCGTGGGGGAGTCGACGCTCGCGACCGAGGGGCGTCGGCACCTGCACCGTGCCGGCCTGCCGAAGTCCCGCATCACGTTCTCCGGGTTCTGGAAGCACGAGGCGCGCGAGTCCGTCTCCGCCTGAGCGCGCTCCGCCCGTTCTTTCCCAAAGCGCGTGCGGTACCTGGCGTTTCCGGGCGTACCGGCACGAAACTTCCGACCAGGTACGCCCGTTCCTGGCAGGCACGCCCGATTCCGGCAGGTACGCCCGGTTCCGTCCGGTGTGCCCGTCCCCGCCAGGTACGCCCGTTCCTGCCAGGCACGCCCGATTCTGGCAGGTACGCGCGGTTCCGCCCGGTGTGCCCGTTCCCGCCAGGTACGCCCGTTCCCGGCAGGCACGCCCGGTTCCGCTGGGCACCGCCGTTCCGCCCCGTACCGCCGACGCCGCCGGGTGTGCCTGTTCTTTCCCAACGCGCGTGCGATACCTGGTTGGAACGGGCGTACCGCCACGAAACTTCCGACCAGGTACGCCCGGTTCCGGCAGGTTCGCCCGGTTCCGCCGGGTGCGCCCGGTTCCGCGAGGTACGCCCGGTTCCGCTGGGCATCGCCGTTCCGCCCCGTACCGCCGACGCCGCCGGGTATGCCCGTTCTTTCCCAAAGCGCGTGCGATACCTGGTCGGAACGGGCGTACCGCCACGAAACTTCCGACCAGGTACGCCCGATTCCGCCGGGTACGCCCGATTCCACCAGGGGCGCGTACCTCCGGCAGGCAGGTGCGGACCCGACCACGGACGGACTGGAGGCGCGGTGCCAGCTGGCACCGCGCCTCCAGTCCGATGTGGGGTCGCGTCAGCCCTTGAGCCCGGACCCGGTCACACCCTCCACGATCTGCCGCTGGAAGATCAGGTAGAGGATGATCAGCGGCAACGCCGCCAGGATCGCCCCGGCTTGGATGTCGGCGTAACGCTGCCCGAAGCTGCCCTGGACCGTGGCGAGCCCGACCGGGATCGTCATGAGGTCCGGGTTGGACAGCACGAACAGCGGCAGCAGCAGGTTGTTCCACACCCCGACGAACGTCAGGATCGCCACCGCCGCGATGACCGGACGCGACAGCGGCAGGATCACCGACCAGTAGATCTTCCACATGCCGGCTCCGTCGATGCGGGCCGCCTCCTCGAGCTCCCGGGGGATGCCGTCGAAGAACTGCTTGAAGATGAACACCGCGATGACGGCGGGCACCTGCGGGAAGATGACCGACCAGTAGGTGTTCAGCAGGCCGACCGAGTTGAGCTCCTGGAAGATCGGGATGATCAGGACCTGCGTCGGGATCATGATGCCCAGGATGATGAGCAGGAACGCGACGTTCCGCCCGCGGAAGGCGAGCCGGGACAGCGCGAACGCCGCCATCGACGCGAACAGTACCGTCAGGGCGGTCGTCACGAGGCTCGTGATGCCGCTCGCCAGGTACCAGTTCCAGATGTCGCCGGCCTGGAACAGTGCCGCGTAGGAGTGCAGCGTCGGGTTCCAGTTCGACAGGATCGAGTTGGCGCCGAGGGCCGCGACGCCGTTGTCGGACAGGGACGTCTTCAGGGCGAACAGGCTCGGGATGAGCCAGATCACCGCGAAGACGCCGAGGATGATGCCGGCGACGAGGTTGAAGCCCTTGCCGGAGACGCCGATCTTCGCGGCGTTCGCCGGTGCCGCTGCGGAGACCCCGGTCCGGAGCTTCGGGCGGTCGGTCGTGATGCTCTCGGTGGTGGTCACGTCAGGCACCCATCTCTCGCTTGGCGGCAGCGCGCTCGACGAGCTGCCGGATGATCGCGATCGCGACGATCACGATGAACAGGAGCACCGATGCGGCCGATGCTGCGCCGAGTCGGTTGTCGGTGAAGCCGACGCCGGTGATGAGCTGCAGCGAGACCTGGGTCGAGATGCCCGGTCCGCCGTTCGTCATCAGGTAGACCTGGTCGAAGATCTTCAGGCTCGCGATGATCTGCAACAGGATGACGAGCGTCGTGGTGCGGCCGAGCAGTGGGAGCGTGATCGACTTGATCTGCTGCCAGTTCGACGCGCCGTCGACGGCAGCGGCTTCGTACAGTTCGCGCGGGATCTCCTGGAGGCCGGCGAGGTAGAGCACGAAGTTGAACCCGAGCGTCCACCACACCGTGGCGATCGCGACACCGATCATCGCGGTGTTCGGGCTCGCCAGGACGCCGGCGCCGGGGGTCAGGCCGATCGCCGACTGGATCGACGCGAACAGACCGGTGGCGGGCGTGAAGATGAACACCCAGATCAGTGAGATCGTCGCCGACGGCAGGATGAACGGCAGGAAGAACGCCAGTCGGAAGAACCACTGGCCGCGGTTCATCCGGTTCGTGAGCACGGCGAACAGGAACGCCAGGATGACGAGCGGCGGCGTCGTGTACAGCGTGAACTGCAGGGTGTGCCAGAGCGACGACCAGAAGTCGTCACGGCCGAGCATCTCCGCGTAGTTCGCGAACCCGGCGAAGCTGCCGAGCCCGGTGCGGACCGTCGAGGTGTTGAAGAAGCTCGACACGATCATCCACACCGTGGGGCCGAGCAGGAAGGCCAGGTAGAACAGGCCGAAGGGGGCGAGGAAGAGCCACCCCGAGCGGCCCTGGCCGCGCGTGAGGCTGGTTCGGAAGGAGCCGGCCCGGCGAGCACGCGGCGCCGTGGCGGCGTCGGTGGGCCGGTCGAGGACAGGTGCTGTGGTCACGTCGTCGTGCCTTTCGCGCGGGCTTACAGCGGGCTCGGGGTGTTGAGGTAGGTGGACAGCTGCGACTTGATCGCGGACATGGCCTGCGCCGAGGAGCTGCTGCCCTGCTGGACGAGGGCGAGCTGCGCGCCGACCGTGTTCTCGAAGGTCGACCCTGATCCGCCGTACCAGGCCGGGTCGTCGAACACGGCGGTCTCGGCGGCCGAGGCGTAGTTCGACTGCGGCGTGAGCTTCTTGTACGCGGTGCTGTTGTAGGTCGGCATGTAGGCCGGGACGTGTCCGCCCTGCGCCCACGTGAGGCTCTGCTCGAGCATCTGCTTGATGAAGAGCATGTGCGCCTTGCGCTGCTCGGGCGTGCGGTCCTTCCTCGGGAGGATGAACGTGTGCGAGTCGGCCTGCGTCGCCGGCTTGTCGAAGAGCTGCGGGATCGGCGCCATGCCGAACTTCAGGCCCTTGATCGACTGCGCCGTGCTGATCTCCCACTCGCCCTGCATGAAGAAGCCCGCCTTGCCGGTGAACATCAGCGTCTGCGCGGTGGCGTAGTCGAGACCCTTGTTGAGCCAGCCGTTCTTGACCCACTTCTGGGTCATGTCGGTGACCTTCGTGTACGCGTCCTCGTTCACCGTGAGCTTCGAGCCGCCGTCGCTGATGAACGGCGTCGCACCGTTGATCTGGTTGTACATCGTCCAGAAGAACCGCCACGGCGTTGCGATCTCGCTGACGTTCGCGACGTTGAGGGCCGTGCCGCCCGTGACCTTCGCGACCGCGGCGAGGGCGCTCTCGAAGGCGTCGATCCCGGTCAGGTCCTTGAGCTTGCCGTCGCTGTCGATGAGGCCGGCCTTCTGGCAGACATCAACGTTGTAGAAGAGCACGAACGGGTGGGTGTCGAGCGGGACGCAGATGTTCTTGCCGTCGGTCTTCTGCGCCGTCCAGGCCTTCTGGTTGAAGTCGCTCGCGCTCAGGCCCACGCTCGCCAGGTCGTCGCTCGTGATCGGGTCGAGCAGGTCGCCGTCCCAGAGCGGCTTCGCGCGGGTGAGGTGTGCGATCGCGACGTCCGGCGGCTTGTTCCCGACGGTGGCCAGTGTGACCTTGGAGTAGTACGGGTTGCCCCACGCGAACGTGGTCGCCTGCAGCGAGGAGGAGCCGCCGTGCTGTTTGGCGTAGCCGGCCTCCATCTCCTGCATGCGGAGGCCGTCACCGCCGCCGAACAGGTTCCAGAAGACGAGGGTCTCCGGGTTGAGCGGCGCCCCGGCGATGCCGGCGGCGAGGGGGCTGGAGCAGGCGGCGAGCGGCAGGACCGTCGCGGCGGCTGCGCCCGCGGCGAGGAGACTCCGCCGTGTGAAGGCGCCGCCTCGTGGGTGCGGGGTGGGTACGGGGATTCGGTTCGGCATGGCATCACTCCATCGGGACGGGCCGAGTCGGAGCAGGGTCGGTGCTCCGTGAGCGCTCACATTAGCGCGCGCCCCGGTGCACCGCCACCCTTTCTGCGAGGGTGACGGCCGATCCGTGACGTTCGTGGCCGCCCCTTTCGTGTCGCGCGGAAAGCCGCTAGCGTTTCAGGAACGTGAGCGCTCACTTTCGTCGAGCGCAGGCAGCCCCACGATCGAAGGAGATCCATGCCCCGCACACACCTCGTCCTCGACGCCGCGTTCACCGTGGGGCCGGTGCGACGTCGCCTGTTCGGCGGGTTCGTCGAACACCTCGGACGCCACGTCTACGACGGCATCCACGAGCCCGCGCACGAGACCGCTGACGAGCACGGCTTCCGTCGTGACGTGGTCGACCTCGTCAAGGAGCTGAACGTGTCCGCGATCCGCTACCCCGGCGGCAACTTCGTCTCCGGGTACAAGTGGGAGGACGGCGTCGGACCCGTCGAGCAGCGCCCGCGCCGGCTCGACCTCGCCTGGCACTCGACCGAGACGAACGAGGTCGGTCTGCACGAGTTCCAGCACTGGCTCGACCAGGTCGGCTCGGAGCTCATGCTCGCGGTGAACCTCGGGACCCGCGGCACCGCCGAGGCCATCGAGCTCCTCGAGTACGCCAACATCGACGCCGGCACCGCGCTGTCCGAGTACCGCCGCTCGAACGGCCGCACCGAGCCGTTCGGGATCAAGATGTGGTGCCTCGGCAACGAGATGGACGGTCCGTGGCAGCTCGGCCACAAGAACGCCGAGGACTACGGCAAGCTCGCGGCGATGACCGCCAAGGCGATGCGGCAGATCCAGCCCGACCTCGAGCTCGTCGCCTGCGGTTCGTCCGGCGCCTCGATGCCGACGTTCGGCGAGTGGGAGCGCACCGTCCTCGAGCACACCTACGACGACGTCGACTACATCTCCGCGCACGCCTACTACGAGGAGGACGGCGACCTCGCCTCGTTCCTCGCGTCCGGCGTCAACATGGACCACTTCATCAAGACGGTCACGACCGCCGCCGACCACGTGCAGGCGCAGAAGAAGTCCGACAAGCGGATCGACATCTCGTTCGACGAGTGGAACGTCTGGTCGCTCACGAAGTGGCACGAGCAGGCGAAGGAGTTCACGCTCGAGGAGTGGCCGGTCGCCCCGCGCCTCCTCGAGGACGTCTACACCGTCGCCGACGCCGTGGTCGTCGGTGGGCTGCTCATCTCGCTGCTCCGCCACGCGGACCGGGTCGCCTCGGCGTCGCTCGCGCAGCTCGTCAACGTGATCGGCCCGATCATGACCGAGCCCGGCGGCCCCGCCTGGCGACAGACGACGTTCTTCCCGTTCTCGCTGACGTCGAAGCTCGCCAACGGCACGTCGCTGCAGGTCAAGGCCTCGGGTGACACGGTCGACGGCGGCAAGTACGGCGAGGTGCCGGTCGTCGACTCGGCGGCCACCGTCGACGCCGACGGCACGGCCGCGGTCTTCCTCGTGAACCGCCACCCCTCCGAGTCCACGACCGTCACGATCGACCTCGCCGGCCTGACGGTCGACGGTGACGTCCGTGCCGAGGGCATCTGGGACGACGACGTGCACGCCGTGAACGACCTCGCGAACACCACCCGTGTCGGGCTACGTACCAACGAGTCCGTCCGCCGCGAGGGCGACACCATCACGATCGAGCTCCCGCCGGTCTCCTGGACCGCCGTGTCGATCGGCTGAGACGCCTCGGCGTACGCTCCGGCGGGCGTCGAGTGAGCACAGAGGGCGTCGGGCTGCTTCGCGGTCCCGGCGCCCTCTGCCGTGCTGGCTGTGTCCCGCGAACGCGACGGTGTTCCGGGGGCCGCACTCGTCCGTGTCGCGAAGGCGACACCTGTCCGCAGTAATCCAGCGCGGATCTATCGCTTTCGCGACGGCGGACGGGAGGCGCGGTGCGGGCTGGCGCCGTGCCTCCCGGCCGAGGGGTGGTCGCCGTCAGTGCCGCGAAAGCGACTCGCTGCTGCCTTCCGGGTTCGTCCGTGCCGCCAGGGCGACAGATGCCCGGGGGAGTTCAGCGGGAAAGTGTCGCTTTCGCGGACCGCGGCCGCGCGCCGCGCGCGCCGTCCGCGCCGCTCAGACGCGCGGCGGCGTGCAGCGCACGGCGCGCGCTCGCCACGAGATCTCCTCGACGAACGCGGTGGTGTCGGGGCCGAGCGGGTCGTCCGCCGCGTCCTCGACCAGCAGGCCGAGCGCGGGGGCCAGTAGGAACGAGGTGGTCGTGGTGCTCCCGAAAGCATCGACGGTCGGGACGGCGACGGTGTCTGCGAGTCCGGCGTGCGCGAGGGCGGCCGCGTAGTCGAGGACCGCATCGGCCGCCTCGTCGGTGGTGAGTACGGCGGTGAGCCCGTAGACGATGTTCTTCATGATCCGAACGCCGAGGTGGGGAGATGAGGACCGCAGCCGACGGCTCGTCCTCCGGACACACGGAAGTGGCGCACACCCGGGGCCGGGACAGCAATCCGGCTCCGAGTGCACGGTACGCCCCGGAGGCTGATCGCGTCAGCGCGCCGTCCGGGTGGGTGGGGCGGCCGTGCTGGATCGCTCGACGAGCCGGACGGGGACCAGGTCGGCCTCGGCCCTGACCTGCTGCCCGTCGATCTGGGCGAGGAGGTTCGTGACCGCGCGACGGCCGACCTCGTCGAAGGACTGGTGCACGGTGGTGAGCGGCGGCCAGAACGAGTCGGACTCGGGGGAGTCGTCGAAGCCCACCACGCTCAGGGTCTCCGGCACGGCGCGACCGAGCTCGTGGGCGGCACGGAGCACACCGAGCGCGGTCTGGTCGTTCGCGGCGAAGACGGCGGTGATGTCCGGCCGACCAGCGATCACCAGCCCGGCGCGGTAGCCGGACTCGGCGCTCCACCCGCCGTGGAACACCGGCGGGACCGGTCGCCCGGCGGCCTCGAGCGTGGCCTGCCAGGCGGCGAGGCGGCGTGCGGCGGAGTAGGACGATTCGGGCCCCGCGACGTGCCAGACGGTCTCGTGCCCGAGGTCGAGCAGGTGCTGCGTGGCCTGGCGTGCCCCGTCGGCCTGGTCGGTGTCGATCGCGGGGTGCTGCGTCGTGCCGGTCGAGTCGATCACGACCATCGGGACGCCGTCGGGCAGTGCCACTTCGGCCGTGTCGATGATGTGCGACTCGATGATGATGACGACCCCGTCGACGGCCTGTTCGTGCAGGCGGGAGAACGCCGAGCGGACGC
The DNA here is from genome assembly GCF_900215175.1 of Curtobacterium sp. 314Chir4.1. Lineage (NCBI taxonomy): Bacteria > Bacillati > Actinomycetota > Actinomycetes > Micrococcales > Microbacteriaceae > Curtobacterium > Curtobacterium sp. 314Chir4.1. The sequence goes on along the minus strand of NZ_OCMI01000002.1, from coordinate 520,311 downwards.
CTTCCTCGGTGCGGGAGGCCATCGGCAGCAGGGTGATCGTGAAGTCGGCGGCTCCCGCGGCGTCGGCGATGGCCTCGAGCGTGCGCATGTTGCCGTACGAGGCGAGCGTGAACATGATCACGCCGATGGTGCGGAACCGGCCGGAGCGCAGGGCGCGTGCGGCGCGGTTCGGGCGGTACCCGAGGTCGTCCATCACGCGCTGGACGCGGTCGCGGGTGTCCGGGGAGACGTTGTCGAAGCCGCGGGCGACGCGGGACACGGTCTGCATCGAGACCCCGGCGGCCTCGGCCACGGCGGCCATCGAGGGGGAGCGGCGCGCGGCGGCGGACAGCTCGGTCGTCACGGGCGCCCCTTCTGTCCAGAGCCGGACGAAGTACTCCGGCGTCCCCGAACGCTAGCGCATGTTGACGTTGCCATGCTATCGTCGCGCCGTTCGATGTTGACGTCAACATCGACGGACCGGAACGCAGCACGACAAGGGAGTCACATGAGCACGCTCGAAGCGCGCGCAGCCGGAGCCACCGCTCCGACCGTGCCACCGCGCCGCCGCGCCAAGCCGCGCGGCAGGTACACGGGATGGCTCTTCGTCGGCCCGTTCGTCGTCGTCCTCGTCGCGATGCTCATCGTCCCGATCGGCTACGCGCTCTGGCTCAGCCTGTTCCGCGACCAGCTGATCGGCGGCAACCAGTTCGTCTGGTTCGCCAACTACGTGCAGCTGTTCCAGGACGCCAAGTTCTGGTCAGGACTCGGCCGGGTCGCCCTGTTCCTCCTCGTGCAGGTGCCGATCATGCTCGGGCTCGCACTCGTCGCCGCCCTGGCCCTCGACAGCGCGCGGCTCTGGGGCACGTCGTTCTTCCGCATCGCCGTGTTCCTGCCCTACGCGGTCCCCGGTGTCGTCGCGGCGCTCATCTGGGGCTTCATCTACGGCAACCAGTTCGGCCTGACCGGCGCCGCGAACCACGCGCTCGGCATCGACCTGCTGCAGCCGTTCAGCCCCGACTGGGTCCTCACGTCGATCGGCAACGTGGTCACGTGGGAGTTCCTCGGCTACAACATGCTGATCTTCTACGCCGCGCTCCGCGTCGTCCCCGGTGACCTGTACGAAGCGGCCGAGCTCGACGGCGCCGGGCCCCTGCGCACGGTGTTCTCCATCAAGCTCCCCGCCCTGCGCGGCCCGATGGTGATCGCCACGATCTTCTCGATCATCGGCAGCTTCCAGCTCTTCAACGAGCCGAACCTGCTGAAGACCCTCGCCCCGAACGTCATCGGCAGCGCCTTCACCCCGAACATGTACGCCTACTCGCTGTCGTTCAGCGGCCAGCAGTTCAACTACTCCGCCACCGTGGCGATCGTCATGGGCGTCATCACCGCCGTGATCGCATACGTCGTCCAGGTCCGCGGAACCCGCCAGGAGAACCGATGAGCACCCTGCAGCAACCCGCCGCGACCGGACCGGCCACGGTCACCGAGGCGACCACGACGCAGCGCGACCCGCGCGAGAAGGCGAGCCGCGCCTCCAGGCCGACCCGCACCCGCCGCCTGCGGAACGCGGAGGGCGGACGCAAGCAGAAGCGTTCCGGCCTCCTCACCGCGGTGATGGTCGTCTTCGTCGTGTACTCGTTCGCGCCGCTGTTCTACCTGCTCGTCAACAGCACGAAGACGCAGTCATCGCTGCTGTCGACGTTCGGGCTGTGGTTCGGCGGGAAGTTCAACCTCTGGCAGAACATCGTCGACACGCTGACGTACAACGACGGCATCTTCGTGCAGTGGCTCGGCAACACGCTGCTCTACGTCGTCGTCGGTGCCGGCGGGGCGACCCTGCTCGCGACCGTCGCCGGCTACGGCATGGCGAAGTTCCAGTTCGTCGGCCGTCGCGCGGTCTTCGCCGTCGTCCTCGGCGCGATCGCCGTCCCCGGCACCGCCCTCGCCGTCCCGACGTTCCTGCTGTTCTCGCAGTTCGGCCTGACGAACACCCCGTGGGCGATCATCCTGCCGTCGCTCATCAGCCCGTTCGGCATGTACCTGATCTGGACCTACGCAGTCGACGCGATCCCGGCCGAACTCCTCGAGGCCGCCCGCATGGACGGCGCCGGCGAGTTCCGGATCTTCTTCACCATCGCGCTCCGCCTGCTCGCTCCGGGCGTCGTCACCGTCCTGCTGTTCGCGGTCGTCGCCACCTGGAACAACTACTTCCTGCCGCTCATCATGCTGAGCGACCCGAAGTGGTACCCGCTGACGGTCGGCCTGAACCAGTGGAACGCGCAGGCCACCGGATCCGGCGCGCAGCCGATCTACAACCTCGTCGTCACCGGATCGCTCCTCACGATCATCCCGATCGTGGTCGCGTTCCTCTTCCTCCAGCGCTTCTGGCAGTCCGGCCTCGCGGCCGGCTCCGTCAAGGCCTGAACCACCGGACTGGAGGCGCGGGCCACCACCGCCACGCGTCTCCCGTCCGGTACACAGCAGCACCACTGCACCACCCCCAACACGAAGAAGTGAAAGGCACCCGAATGCACAAGCGCATCCGGCGCGGGCTCAGCGCCCTCGCCATCGGCGTCACCGCCGCCATCGCCCTGGCGGCCTGCGCCTCCGGTGGTTCGTCGTCCGGCGGATCGTCGGACGATATCGACAAGGCCCTCGAGAAGGGCGGCACGCTCACCTACTGGTCCTGGACCCCGTCCGCGAAGGCCCAGGTCGCCGCGTTCGAGAAGGCGTACCCCAAGGTGAAGGTCAAGCTCGTCAACGCCGGCACCGGCGCCGACCAGTACACGAAGCTGCAGAACACCGTGAAGGCCGGGTCGGGTGCCCCCGACGTCGCCCAGGTCGAGTACTACGCGCTCCCGCAGTTCGCCCTGTCCGACTCGCTGCTCGACCTGTCCTCGTACGGGTTCGGTTCGCTCGAGGACAAGTTCGCGAAGAGCACCTGGAGCTCCGTCTCGATGGACGGGAAGATCTACGGGCTGCCCCAGGACTCGGGCCCCATGGCGCTGTTCTACAACAAGAAGGTGTTCGACGAGCACGGCATCGCGATCCCGAAGACCTGGGACGAGTACGTCGCCGCGGCCAAGAAGCTGCACGACGCCGACCCGAACGCCTACATCGCGGCGGACTCCGGCGACGCCGGCTTCACCACGAGCATGATCGCCCAGGCCGGCGGCACCCCGTTCACCACCAAGGGCGACAAGGTCACGATCAACCTCGAGGACGCCGGCACGAAGAAGTGGACGAGCACCTGGAACCAGCTCGTCGAGCAGGGCCTGCTGTCGAAGACGGTCGGCTGGAGCGACGACTGGTACAAGCAGCTCGGCAACGGCCAGATCGCCACGCTGATCACGGGTGCCTGGATGCCCGGCAACCTCGAGGCGAGCGTCGCCGACGCGTCCGGTGACTGGCGTGTCGCCCCGATGCCGACCTACGACGGCGGCACCGCGCAGACCGCGAACAACGGCGGCAGCGCCGAGGTCGTCATGAAGCAGTCGAAGGACCCGGCCCTCGCCGCGGGCTTCCTCAAGTGGCTGAACTCGTCGAAGGCATCCACCAAGGTCTTCATGGAGTCCGGCGGGTTCCCGTCGACCACCGCTGACCTCGATTCCTCGGCGTTCCTGGACGAGAAGCCTTCCTACTTCGGTGGGCAGCAGATCAACAAGGTGCTCGTCGACGCGTCGAAGTCGTCCGACAACGACTTCACCTACCTGCCGTACCAGGTGTACGCGAACAGCGTCTACGCGGACACCGTCGGGCAGTCGTACGAGAACGGCACCTCGCTCGAGAGCGGTCTCGCCGCCTGGCAGAAGGCCCTCGTGAAGTACGGCAAGGACCAGGGCTTCACGGTCTCGACCAAGTAGTCCGTCACACGTTCGACCGGGGCCGTGCGGATCCTTCCGCACGGCCCCGTCTCCTGAAAGAGTCATCTCATGCGCTTCGCCATCGGCGACACCGACTTCCTGCTCGACGGCGAGCCGCACCGGATCCTGTCCGGCGCGATCCACTACTTCCGCGTGCACCCCGACCTGTGGGCCGACCGGATCCGCAAGGCGAAGCTGATGGGGCTCAACACCATCGAGACGTACGTCGCCTGGAACGCGCACGCGCCGTCGCCTGCTTCGTTCAGTCTCGAGGACGGTCTGGACCTCGGCCGCTTCCTCGACCTCGTCGCCGAGGAGGGCATGCACGCCATCGTCCGCCCCGGCCCCTACATCTGCGCCGAGTGGACCAACGGTGGCCTGCCCTACTGGCTCTTCGCCGACGGGACAGTGGGGGTGCGGCGTGACGAGCCCGGGTTCCTCGACGCCGTGCAGGGGTACCTGGAGCACCTCGCGCCGGTGCTGGTCCCGAGGCAGATCGACAACGGCGGCCCGATCGTGCTCGTGCAGGTGGAGAACGAGTACGGCGCGTACGGCTCCGACCCCGTGTACCTGCGGAAGCTCGAGGCGATGCACCGCGCGATCGGGCTCACCGTCCCCTTCACGAGCGTCGACCAGCCGATGGGCACGATGCTCGAGGACGGTTCGCTGCCGTCGTTGCACAAGACCGGGTCGTTCGGGTCACGCTCCGCTGCTCGTCTCGCGCGCCTCCGCGAGGCACAGCCCACCGGACCCCTGATGTGCTCGGAGTTCTGGGACGGCTGGTTCGACAGCTGGGGTGAGCACCACCACACCACGCCCGCCGCTGCCTCGGCGTCGGACCTGGACGACCTGCTCGCCGCCGGGGGGTCGGTGAACATCTACATGTTCCACGGCGGCACGAACTTCGGCTTCACGAACGGCGCGAACGACAAGGGCGTGTACCGGCCGATCGCGACGTCGTACGACTACGACGCACCGCTCGACGAGGCCGGGCGTCCGACGGAGAAGTTCCACGCGTTCCGCTCGGTGATCGAGCGCTACGCGCCCGTCCCCCCGTTGCCGGCATCGATGCAGCCGGGTGGGTCGGGTCACCTCTCATCCTCAGGCCTGGAGGCGCGGGTCGTCCCCGAGACGGACGTCGCCGTCCGCCTCGACCGCGTCGCGTCGCTGCGGTCCCTGCTGCCCGCGCTCACCGACTGGTCGACGCACGACACCCCGCCGACGTTCGACGCGCTCGGCGCCGCCTCCGGCTTCGTGCTGTACCGGACCGAGGTCGACCTGCCGTCGGGCGGCGTGCTCACCGTCGGGGACGAGGTGCGCGACCGCGCCGTCGTGTCGGTCGACGGCACCGTCGTCGGCGTGCTCGAACGCGAACACCACGACCGCGCGATCGCACTCCCGGCGGTGACGGGCACGCTGGAGCTCCTCGTCGAGGACCAGGGTCGCGTCGACTACGGCCCGCGGATCGGCGAACCGAAGGGCCTCATCGGCGGGGTGTCCGTCGACGGTGTCCAGCTCGCGCGGTGGAGCGCGTCCCCGATCGACCTCGACCCGGTGCCCGCCGCCGCCCTCGACGTCCTGGCAGCGATCGAGCCGACGGACGGCGACGTGCTCGCCGGGCCCGTGTTCGCCGCCGGGTCGTTCGACCTCGACTCCGCCGACGACCGGTACCTGCGCCTCGACGGGTTCCGGAAGGGCGTCGCCTGGGTCAACGGGTTCTGCCTCGGCCGGTACTGGTCCCGCGGGCCGCAGCGCACCCTTGCCGTCCCCGGCCCGGTGCTCCGTGCCGGGCGGAACGAGGTCGTCGTGCTCGAGCTGCACGCCGCGGCCGCTCGTACCGTGCACCTGCTGGCGGAGCCGGACCTCGGTCACACCGAGGCGTAGCGCGGGCCCGGCGGCGGCGGCCCCGGCGGGGCCTGGTCGGCGTACCTGGTCGAATCGGGCGTACCTGGTCGGAAGTTTCGACCGGGTACGCCCGATTCCGCTTCCCATCGCGGGCGTTGTGGGAAGGATCAGACCGCTTCGAGGCCGTCGAGCTCGGCGAGGGCAGCGCGCGCATCCGCGATCCGGTCGGCCTCGGGGCGCGTCCACCACCCGGGTCCACGTTCGCCGAGGCCGTGCTTCGCCAACCCGTTGCGGTGCCGCGCGGCTTCGAGGGCGTCGTCGTCGCCCGTGCGCTTCGCCTGCTTGACGGCGTTCCGCCCACGCCCGAGGTGCGACCGGAGTGCGGCCGCGACGTCCTCGGGGAGCGCCGGGTCGGTCCGACGCCACCGCCGACCGTCGACGACGAAGAAGTGCTCGTCGGGTTCGCTCATGCCCCCAGCCTGCACCGTCGGTGGTGGCGGGTAGACAGGAGGCGATGACCCACCCTCGCGTACGACCGCTGCTCGACGTCCGCCGGATCTACGCCGAGCCGGCCGCCCTCGAACTCCCGCGTGGGCAGGAGGTCGTCGGGCGCTGGCCCGGGGCCGAGATCGTCCCCGTCGAGTCGCACTGGAACATCCCGGAGGTGCACGGCGACGAGCGGAACGTCCAGCGGTGGGTGCGCATCAAGACCGAGGCACTGGTGCTCGGCGTGAAGAAGTCGCTCGTCACCCGGCCGAACGGACGCTCCGCCGACTTCATCGCGCCGTCGACCGCGAACGGCTGCGCCATGGCCTGCGCTTACTGCTACGTGCCGCGGCGCAAGGGGTACAGCAACCCGGTCACCGTGTTCGCGAACATCGACCAGATCACCAAGCACGTGGCCCGCAACATCGCGAAGCAGGGGCCGAAGACCGATCCGAACCAGTGCGACCCGGACGCGTGGGTCTACGACATCGGCGAGAACAGCGACTGCTCCGTCGACGCGATGATCAGCGACAACGTGCGTGACCTCTGCGACCTGTTCCGGATGACACCGACGGCCAAGGCCTCCTTCGCGACGAAGTACGTCAACCGGGACCTGCTCGACTGGGACCCGCTCGGACGGACACGCATCCGGTTCTCGCTCATGCCGCACGAGACCGCGAAGGTCACCGACATCCGCACCAGCCCGATCGCCGAGCGGATCGCTGCGGTGAACGACTTCGTCGACGCAGGGTACGAGGTCCACCTCAACTTCTCGCCGGTCATCCTGACGCCCACGTGGGAGTCCGACTGGGCCGAGCTGCTCCAGCAGGTCGACGACGTCCTCTCGCCCGCGGCGAAGGCGCAGCTCGCGGCCGAGGTGATCTTCCTCACCCACAACCAGCCGCTGCACGAGGTGAACCTCGGCTGGCACCCGAAGGCCGAGGACCTGCTGTGGCGGCCGGACCTGCAGGAGCAGAAGGTGTCGCAGAACGGCGCCGTGAACGTGCGCTACCGCTCCGGGATGAAGGGGCAGCTGGTCGAGCGGTTCCGCGAGCTCGTCGCGGAGCACCTGCCGAGCTGCCGTATCCGCTACGCCTTCTGACGCGTCGTCGGCTGCTGCCGTTCGGCCAGGGCCCGGCGGACCTGGTCGCCGCGGAGGGGGCGGGCACGCAGTGGCTCGCGCGGAGTGGCGGGCGCACGGAGCGCGTCGAGGGCGAGGTCGACCCACCGGCGGAACGACTCGGGTGCCACGCGGCCGAACGTGCTGATGGTCCCGGCGATCGACAGCTGCACCATCGCGACGTCCGCGAGCTCCGCGTCCGTGCGGATCGCGCCGGCGTCCCGAGCGGCGTGGAAGAGTGCGTCGACGCCGTCTTGCACGCGGATCCGGAGGTCGAGCAGCGTCGGAGCGTCTCGGTAGTCGGTCGTCATCAGGTCGCTGAAGCCGGAGCTCCGCGCCTCGATCTCGGCCGACTCCCGGACGAAGGTCGCGAATCCGGACCAGGGGTCGTCGGCGGACAGTGCCCGACACCGCTCGACGAGGTCGAGGACCTCCTGCAGGGGTTCGGTGAGGACCGCCTCCCACAGCGCTGCGCGCGTGGGGAAGTGCCGGTAGAGGGTCGCGTTGCCGAGTCCGGCCGCGACCGCGATCGGTTCGAGTGGAGCCTGGAGGCCGTGGTCGCCGAACGCAGTCCGGGCCGCGTCGACGAGCGCCTGACGGTTGCGCGCGACATCGCGGCGGCGCCCACCTCCGCGCGCGCGACCGCGACGTCCAGGGGGCCGTCGTGCTCCTGGTGCTCGCGGTCGCGACGCTCGTCGTGCTGCTGCTCGCGCTCTAGCAGATCCGGGTCAGGGGATGAGCCGGTCGGCGCGGTAGCGATCGAACAGCTCCGCGAAGGCGCGCTCCGTCCGTCGGAAGGCGGTGAACCCGGCGTCGCGGCTCTTCCCCATGTCCGTGACGACCTCCATCGCGCGACCGAGGTCGGCGTCGGTGTGCCACCACGAGGCGAGCCTCGCGATGTCCCGCTCGGCGAGCCCGTGGCGGTCGGCGATGCCCGCCCACTCGGACTCGTACGGCGCCATCTGCTCCTCGAGTGGACGGACGGTTCCCTCGTACCCGACGACGCGGGCGGGGTCGACCCCGAGGCGATCAGCGAGCCGCGGCCACATCCACCGCCACCGGAAGACGTCGCCGTTCACGATGTTGAACGCCTCGTCGGCACCCGTCGGCGTGGTCGAGGCCCAGACCATGTGCTCGGCGAGGATGCCGGCGTCGGTCATGTCCGTCAGGCCGTTCCACTGCGCCTCGCTGCCCGGGAACACGAAGTCCAGGCCGAGCTCCTTCGCCAGGGTCGCCTGGACGGCGATCGTCAGGCCCATGTTCATCGCGTTGCCGACGGCGTGGCCGATCACGGTGTGCGAGCGGTGCACCGACCAGGTGAACCCCTGACGCTCGGCAGCGGCGAAGAGCTCGTCCTCCTGGGCGTAGTAGAAGTTCGGGGTGTCGAGCCGCGGTTCCTCTTCGTGGAAGGGGGTGTCCGGCATCTCACCAGCGGCGTAGGCCTCGAACGGGCCGAGGTAGTGCTTGAGCCCGGTGACGAGGGCGACGTGCTCCAGGGGTGCGTGGCCGAGCGCGGCGAGGAGGTCCCGGACCATGCCGCCGTTCACGCGGATGTTCTCCGCCTCGGTCTCCTGCCGCTGCCACGCGGTGAAGAACACGTGCGTGGGACGCTCGTCGGCCAGTGCCGTGCGGAGCGAGTCCGGGTCGCGGAGGTCCGCGGCGACGGTCCGGACACCGTCCCGGGCGAGGGGGCGTCGGGAGAGTGCGGTCACCTCCCACCCGAGGTCGAGCACGTGCTCGACGAGGGCCGAGCCGGTGATGCCGCTGGCACCCACCACGAGGGCTCGGGGACGGTCGGTGGACGGTTCGATCGCTGTGGTCATCACCGGGGTCCAACGTCGCTGGGCGACAGGTGTTCCCTCAGCGCGGTCGGCGGATACGGATCGGGCCCTTGGCGGTCGACGGGTCGACGACGCTGCCGTGCTGCGTGATCTCGACCTCGCCCCGGGCGACCATCCGGCGGGCTGCCCGTCGTGCGGGCTCCATGAGCGGGCGCCAGTCCTCGGGGTCGATCGAGCGGGCGACCTCGGACGGGCAGATGCTCGACGTGCGCGCCCGTGCGGCGAGCAGCTCGTCGATGCGTTGTTCGAGCGCGTGGTCGGTGGCGTCGACGCCGTGCTTGCGGCAGGCGCCCGAACACCACTTCGCCTCGGGGGCTGCCGACGCGGGCATGCGGCGTCCGCACGAGGCGCAGGTGCGCTCTGCGTGGGCCGAGTCCGACGCGTCGGCGTCCGCTGCGGTCCTGATCGCTCGTCCCATGCGACCCATCATCGTCCGCGCTGTCCGGTTGCGCGCACAGCACAGGTGCGGCTGGCACGATCGTGGCGGTGAGCACCGACACCGCACCCGACCGCCCGCGCGAGCCCGCCTGGGTGGAGCACGTGATGTGGTGGCACGTCTACCCGCTCGGGTTCGTCGGTGCCGACGTCCGGCCGGACACCCCCGTGGACGAACGCCCCGTCGACCACCGGCTCGGCCGCATCGAGCCCTGGCTCGACCACGTCGTGGACCTCGGGCTGAACGGGCTGCTGCTCGGGCCGGTCTTCGCGAGCTCGACGCACGGGTACGACACGGTCGACCACTTCCGGATCGACCCGCGGCTCGGTGACGACGACGACGTCGACCGGCTCGTCACCGCCGCGCACGACCGGGGGATCCGGGTCCTGCTCGACGGCGTCTTCAACCACGTCGGACGGGAGCACCCGGCGTTCCGCGCCGTCGAGGAACAGGGACCGGACGCGCCGACCGCCGAGCTGTTCGCGATCGACTGGTCGGGCTGGTCGCCCGGGGACGACGTGCCGGTCGGACTGTTCGAGGGGCACGACATCCTCGTCGCGCTCGACCACGGGAGCCGCGCGACCGAGGACCTCGTCGTCGAGGTCATGACGCACTGGCTCGCCCGCGGCGTCGACGGCTGGCGGCTGGACGCGGCCTACGCGGTACCGACCGCGTTCTGGGCGCGGGTGCTGCCGCGGGTGCGGGAGCGCTTCCCGGACGCGTGGTTCACGGGCGAGGTCATCCACGGTGACACGGCCGCGTTCGTCCGGGACTCGACGATCGACTCGACCACGCAGTACGAGCTCTGGCAGGGCATCTGGCACGGCATCGCCGACGGGAACTGCTTCGAACTGGCGCACGCCGTCGAGCGGCACGACGAGCTGCTGGCCGCGCAGGCTCCGAGCACGTTCGTCGGCAACCACGACGTGACCCGCATCGCGAGCGCGGTGGGGGAGCGGTTCGCCGCCCACGCTGCCGCGGTGCTGTTCACGGTGGCCGGGACCCCGAGCGTGTGGGCCGGGGACGAGTACGGCTGGACCGGTGTGAAGGAGGAGCGTCTCGGCGGTGACGATGCCGTCCGACCGGAGTTCCCGGACGTTCCGCCCGCGCCGGTCGAGCTCACGCACGCGTACGAGGCGCTCATCGCACTCCGTCGACGGAACCCGTGGCTGCACCGTGCCCACACCGACGTCGTCCACCTGACGAACACGGCGATCGTGCTGCGCACGGCGACCGCGGAGCACGCGGTGGTGACCGCCCTGAACCTGGCACCCGACCCCGTCACCGTGCCCGCGGCCGACGGGACGCGCGTGGAGGCGGGCGGTGCCGACGTGCGGGACGGGACCGTGCGCCTCCAGGCCGGAGGTTGGGCCGTTCTCGCGAACTGAGGGAGCAGGAATCGTCGAGTCGCGGAAGGCGACCCGACGATTCCTGATCCCTCGACGAGAACCGGGTGACGAGCAGCGCTACTTGCGCGCGGACGCCGCCCGGCGCTTGTTGAACACGTCGAACGCGACCGCGGCGAGCAGCACCAGGCCCTTGATCAGCGACTGGTACTCGGTACCGATGCCGAGGATCGACATGCCGTTGTTCAGGATGCCGATGATGAGACCACCGACGATGGCTCCCGGCACGGTGCCGATGCCGCCGGTGACGGCTGCGCCACCGATGAACACGGCCGCGATGGCGTCGAGCTCGAACCCGTTGCCCGCACCCGGTGCCGCCAGGTTCAGCTGCCCCGTGAACACCACACCGGCCAGTGCCGAGATGACGCCCATGTTGACGAAGAGCAGGAAGGTCACCCGCTTCGTCTTCACCCCGGAGAGCTGCGCGGCGAGGGCGTTGCCACCGATCGCGTAGATGTGGCGACCGAACACCGCGCTGCGCATGACGACCGAGTAGATCACCACGAGGGCGCCGAGCACGACGAGCACGATCGGGGTGCCGTTGTAGCTGGCGAGCAGGAGTGCCACGTAGATGACGAGCGCGACGGTGAACGCGAGCTTCACGATGAACCACGCGAACGGTTCGCTCTCGAGCTGGTACTTCCGCCGCGTCGCCCGCCCGCGGAACGACGTGACCACCAGGACGACCGCGGCCGCGAAGCCGAGGATCATCGTGAGCGGCTCGTACCCGGTGGTGCCGAAGGACGGCAGGAAGCCGGAGCCGAGGGAGCGGAAGCCCTCCGGGAAGGGCGAGATCTGCTGGTTGTGCAGGACGATCTGGGCGGCACCGCGGAAGGCCAGCATGCCCGCGAGCGTCACGATGAACGCCGGGATGCCGAAGTAGGCGATCCAGAACCCCTGCCAGGCGCCGACGAGGGCGCCGACGACCAGGCAGAGCACGACGGCGACCGGCCAGGGCAGGCCCCACTGCGTGATCATGACCCCGGCCATCGCGCCCGTGAAGGCGACGACGGACCCGACGGACAGGTCGATGTGCCCGGCGATGATGACCATCACCATGCCGATGGCGAGGATGAGGATGTAGCTGTTCTGGACGATCAGGTTCGAGACGTTGATCGGGGCGAGGGTGATGCCGTTCGTCGTCACCTGGAAGAAGATGACGATGACGATCAGCGCGATGAACAGGCCGATCTGTCGGAGCTGCCCGGTGAGGTAGCCGGCGGCGGACTTAAGCGCGTTCATTGACAGGGGTCTCCCGTTCCTGGGTCATGTACTGCATGAGGACCTCTGGGGTGGCCTCGGAGCGGGGCACGTCGGCGGTGATCGTGCCCTCGGAGAGTGTGTAGATCCGGTCGCAGATGCCGAGCAGTTCGGGGAGTTCGGAGGAGATCACGATGATCCCCTTCCCCTGGTCGGCGAGCCGGTTGATGATCGTGTAGATCTCGTACTTCGCGCCGACGTCGATGCCGCGCGTCGGTTCGTCGAGGATGAGCACGTCGGGGTCGGCGTACATCCACTTCGACAGGACGACCTTCTGCTGGTTGCCGCCGGAGAGCTTCCCCGTCACGACGTCGACGTTCGGCGCCTTGATGTTGAGGCTCTTGAGGAACTGCCCGGCGACCGTGGTCTCCTCGGACGCGTTGACGAAGCCCCAGGTGGCGAGCTTGCCGAGCGCCGACCCGGAGATGTTCCGCTTGATGTCGTCGATGAGGTTGAGGCCGTAGCGTTTCCGGTCCTCGGTGACGTACGCGATGCCGTTGTCGATCGCCTGCGTGACCGTGTGGGTCCTGATCGGCTCACCGCGCTTGTAGACGGTGCCGCTGATGCCGGTGCCGTAGGACTGCCCGAACACGCTCATCGCGAGCTCGGTCCGTCCGGCACCCATGAGTCCGGCGATGCCGACGACCTCGCCCGAGCGGACGGAGAGGTTCGCCTGGTGGATGATCTCGCGGGAGGCGTCGAGCGGGTGGTGGACGGTCCAGTCCTCGATCCGCAGGAGCTCCTCGCCGATCACCGGGTTCTCGCGTTCCGGGTACCGGTTCGACAGGTCGCGGCCGACCATGCCGCGGATGATCCGGTCCTCGGAGACGTCATCGGCGTGCATGTCGAGCGTCTCGATCGTCTTGCCGTCGCGGATGATCGTGACCTTGTCCGCGATCGCCTTGATCTCGTTGAGCTTGTGGCTGATGATGATCGCCGTCATGCCCTCGGCCTGCAGCGACCGGATGAGGTCGAGCAGGTGCGCGGAGTCGTCGTCGTTCAGTGCAGCGGTCGGCTCGTCGAGGATGAGGAGCTTCACCCGCTTCGACAGGGCCTTCGCGATCTCGACGAGCTGCTGCTTGCCGACGCCGATGTCGACGATCTTGGTGACCGGGTTGTCCTTGAGGCCGACGCGCTGCAGGAGCTCGGCGGCCGCGAGGTTCGTCTTGTTCCAGTCGATGAAGCCGGCCCGCGACTGCTCGTTGCCGAGGAAGATGTTCTCGGCGATCGACAGGAACGGGCTGAGCGCAAGCTCCTGGTGGATGATCACGACACCGGCGGCTTCCGAGCCGTTGATGTCGCCGAACTCGACGGGGGAGCCGTCGATCCGGATCTCGCCGTCGAAGGAGCCGTGCGGGTAGACCCCGGACAGCACCTTCATCAGGGTGGACTTGCCCGCGCCGTTCTCGCCGCAGATCGCGTGGACCTGGCCGCGCTCGACCTCGATGGAGACCCCTTGGAGTGCCTTCACGCCGGGGAACGTCTTGGTGATGTCCCGCATCTCGAGGATGGTGTCCGCCATGCGGACCGCCTTTCCGTCGTGCGCGCGTGCGCGCGCTGAGGAGACGGACTGGAGGCACGGGGCGGGGTCGACCCGCGCCTCCAGTCCGACGGATGGGTTGCGACTACTTCAGGTCGGCTTCGGTGCTGGAGTACTGCACTGTGCCGGAGTCGGCGACCGTCACTTCAGGTCGGCTTCGGTGCTGGAGTACTGCACTGTGCCGGAGTCGGCGACCGTCACTTCAGGTCGGCTTCGGTGTAGTAGCCGGAGTCGACGAGGACTTCCTTGTAGTTGTCCTTCGTGACGACCGTCGGCTGGAACAGGAAGGTCGGGACGACCTTGACCTTGTTGTCGTAGCTCTTGGTGTCGTTGACCTCGGGCTTCTTGCCGGTGAGCAGGTCCTCGGCCATCGTCACGGACTGCTTCGCGAGCTTGCGCGTGTCCTTGTAGATGGTCGAGTACTGCTGGCCGGCGATGATCGACTTCACGCTCGCCTGCTCGGCGTCCTGACCGGTGATGGTCGGGAGCGGGCGGTCACTCGATCCGTACCCGGCACCCTGCAGCGCCGAGATGATGCCGATCGACATGCCGTCGTAGGGGGAGAGCACGCCGTTCAGCGTCGTGCCGCCGGAGTACGACTTCGCGATGAGGTTCTGCATGCGGGCCTTGGCGGTGGCCGGGTCCCACTGCTGCGTCGCGGCCTGCGAGAGCTGGTCCTGGCCGGACTGGATCTTCAGCGTGCCGTCCTCGAGGTACGGCTTGAGGGTCTTCATCGCACCGTTGAAGAAGAAGCCGGCGTTGTTGTCGTCGAGCGATCCGGCGAAGACCTCGATGTTGAAGGGGCCCTTCTCGCCGGTCTTCTTCCCGTCGGCGTCGAGGATGCCGAGGCCGGTGAGCAGGCTGTTCGCCTGGTCGACGCCGACCTTCTCGTTGTCGAACGACACGTAGTAGTCGACGTTCTTGTTGCCGGTCAGCAGACGGTCGTAGGAGATCACCTTGATGCCGGCCTTCGCGGCGGCGTCGAGCTGGTCGGAGAGGGCTCCGCCGTCGATGGACGCGATGATGAGGACCTTCGCGCCCTTCGTGATCATGTTGCTGACCTGCTGCGCCTGCTGCTGGACCTTGTTGTCCCCGTACTCGAGGTCGACCTTGTAGCCGGCCTTCTCGAGGTCGCTCTTGACCGCGTTGCCGTCCTTGATCCAGCGTTCCGAGACCTTGGTCGGCATCGCGACGCCGACGAGGGCGCCCTTGTTGTCGGTGCTGCCGCCACCGTCGGTGGACGCACGGCCGCCGGCCGAGCAACCTGCCAGGGCGATGGCGATGCCGAGGGCGGCGACGCCCGCGACGATCTTGCGCTTCATCATCGAAGTACCTCAGTTCCTGCGCGTCGTCCTCGACGCACTCGGGTGCCGGGGCTGCTGTGCCCCGCGGGATTCGCTCGTGTGAGCGCTCACATACTGGGGGTTCCGTGACGGGGTGTCAACTCATCGTGACCGTTTCGCGATCTTGTCGCGTCGGCCGGACTGCGCGGTACGGTTGGCCACGTGACGACCACGACCGCGCTCGGGGACGCCGGCGGCAAACGTCGCAAGGCTCCCACGATCTTCGACGTCGCCGAGCGCGCGGGCGTCTCCCACCAGACCGTCTCCCGGGTGATCAACGGCGATCCGACGGTCCGCGAGCAGTTCCGCGCCCAGGTGTCCGACGCCGTCGCCGCACTGGGGTACCGCCCCCGCGCCGCGGCCCGGGCGCTCGCCGGAGGACGCAGTCGCGCGCTCGGCATCATCACCGCGGGCGACGCCCTGTACGGACCGTCGAGCACCGCGATCGGCTTCGAACGCGCTGCCCGGTCCGCCGGGTACCACGTGCTGCTGTCGACGCTGCCGGACGACCCCCGGCCCGTCGACCTGTCGAACGCCCTGACGACGCTGCTCGCGCAGGACGTCGCCGCGATCGTGCTCGTCGCCGCCGACAACCGGGTGCTCGACGCCCTCGCCTCGCTGACCGTCCCCGTGACGGTGCCCGTCGTCGTGGCGAACGCCGTGCAGCGCGACGCCGCCCGCGCACCGGTCGCGCCGAGCGTCGCAGCGGTCGCGATCGACCAGGCCGCGGGTGCCTCGCTCGTGATGGAGCACCTCTTCGCCCGCGGGCACCGTCGGATCGTGCACATCGCCGGCCCTGCGGTCTCGCAGGAGTCCGAGGTCCGCCGGACGACCTACGAGCGGATCATGCACGACGCCGGTCTCGAACCCGTGGTGCTCGACGGCGACTGGACCCCGGCGAGCGGCTTCGCTGCAGCCCGGACGATCGACGTCCACACGGTCGACGCGGTCTTCGCCGGGAACGACCAGATGGCGCTCGGGGTCCTGCACGCCTTCGCCGACGAGGGGCTCCGGGTACCGGACGACATCGCGGTCGTCGGGTTCGACGACGTCCCCGAGGCGGCGCACTTCACCCCGCCGCTCACGACCGTGCGCCAGGACTTCCGGGCGATGGGCGAGCGCGTGCTCGACACCGTGCGGGCCCTCGTCGAGGGCGAACCCCGCGACGAGACCCTGCTCCTGCCCGAGCTGGTGGTGCGCCGGAGCGCGTAGGCACGTACCTGGTCGAAACGGGCGTACCTGGTGGGAACTTTCCACCAGGTACGCCCGTTTCCATCACCCATCGCGGGCATGATGGGAAAGAACACGCGGGACCGACCCGACCCGCGCCTCCCGTCAGCCCTTCAACGCGCCCGACGACAGGCCCGCGACGTAGAACCGCTGCAACCCGACGTAGAGCGCGATGCACGGGATCATCGCCACCACCGACCCGGCGACGAGGTTCCCGTACGACACCTGCCCGTACGCGCCGGTCTGCAGGTTCAGCAGCGCGACGGGCAGCGTGTAGAGCGAGTCCTTCGTCAGGAAGGTCAGCGCTCCGAGGAACTCCGTCCACGACGCCAGGAACGCGTACAGCGCGGCGGTGGCGGCCCCGGGCAGGAGCAGCGGACGGAGCACGGACACGACGACCCGGAAGCGGGAGGCGCCGTCGACGAACGCCGAGTCCTCGAGCTCGGTCGGGATCGACTCGAAGGCGTTCCGCATCACGAACACCCCGAACGGCAGGTTCACCGTCGTGTAGAACAGCACGAGCCCGAGCAGCGAGTTCGTGAGCTTCATCGCGTTCAGCTCGAGGTACAGCGGCGTGAGGATGGCCTGGAACGGCACCATCATCGTCAACAGGACGAGTCCGAACACGAGCCCGGACCCGCCGAACCGGAAGCGGGCGAACCCGTACCCCGCCATCGTCGCGATGACCGCGGTGAGCACGGCCGTCGACACCGAGACGATCACCGAGTTGAGCACACCCGTCAGCAGGTGCGACGACGAGCTGAACACGGCGCTGAAGTTCTGCCAGCCGAGCTGGAAGAACGTCGCCGGGTCCGGTGCCTGCGTGATCACGGCCTCCGGTTGGAACGCCCGCAGGATCGACCAGACGAGCGGGACGCCGAACACGAGCGCCGAACCGATGCCGGCGATCGCGTAGAGCGTGCGCTTGACGGCCGTGTCGCGCGGGTGCTGGACGCTGCCCTGGTGGTGACGCCTCCTGCGCCCGCCGCCATCGGTCGTGAGGGTCCGCGTGGACAGGTCCGGGGCGGCGAGCGATGCCCGCGGGGTCGTGGTGCTCATGGCTCAGTCCTTCTCTCGGAGTGCCCAGAACTGGAACACCGTGACGGCGGCGATGACGATGACGAGTGCGATCGACTGGGCGGTCGCGGCTCCGAGCTGCAGGTTCACGAACCCGCGGTTGTAGATGGCGTTGACGATCGTGGTGGTCTCGGTCCCCGGCCCGCCCTGGGTCAGGATGTAGAACTGGTTGAACGCCAGCAGCGACCCGATGACCGAGATGATCACGCTGAGCGCGACCGTGGACCGGATCATCGGGAACGTGATGAGCCGCTCGGTCTGCCACCACGACGCGCCCTCGAGCTGCGCGGACTCGTACACCTCGTCCGGGACGCCCTGCATCGCGGACATGAGCAGCACCATCGTCAGCCCGGACACCGCCCAGACCACGAGCACGCAGATGAGCAGCGTCGCGAGCGGACCGTTCACGAGCCAGGCGGTGCTGCCGTCGGTGATGCCGAGCCAGCGGAGCACCATGTTGACGGCGCCGGAGTTCGGCTGGGCCTCGAGCACGAGCATGAACGACAGCGTGGTGAGCCCGACGACGTACGGCAGGAAGAACACCGTCCGGAGCAGGGTGCTCCCGCGTCGTCGCGCACGGACGAGCACGGCCAGGAAGTACCCGAGTGCCAGGATCGGCAGCGTGACGATCGCCGTGTACAGCAGCGTGTACCCGATGGCGTGCACGAACGTCGGGTCCTGGAACAGCGTCGCGTAGTTCTGCAGGCCGATGAACCGGTACGGGCCGATCAGGGGCCAGTTCGTGAACGAGATGTAGAGCGCGAACACGAGCGGGGCGAGGACGAACACCGCGACGAAGAGGATCGCCGGGGCGACGAGCACGGCGCCGGTGCGCGGCGGGTGCGTGAGGGAGTTGCGGGTCCGGACCGGGCGGCCGGAACGGCCGCCGACGCTGGGCCGGCCGACGGTTGGCCGGCCGGCGCCGGACCGCCGGGTGGAGATGGTCGACATGACGTGCACCTCTCTGTGCTGTCGGTGGTGCGACGGTGGGTCAGGCCTGGACCTGGTCGAGGATCCGCTGGTACTCGGACTGCGCGGTCTTCATGGCGGCGGCGGCCCCCGAGCCGAACACTGCCTGTCGGAACATCGCGAAGTACGGCGACGACGGCTGGTTGTTGAGCAGGTTGTACGCGAGCGTCTGCGGCGCGTAGCCCTTGTCGATGGCGTCGAGCGGGCCGAACGCCAGCGGGTACTGCTTCCGGTACGACGGGGTCGCGGCGTCCGAGCGGGTCGGGAAGTACCCGCCGTCCGGGAGCGCCTGCTGCTGCTGCAGCCCGTTCGCGTACTGCATGAACGCCCAGCCGCCGGACGGGTTCGCCGCCCCGTTCGGGATGCACATGTTGTCCCCGCCGTCGAAGAACGACCGTTTGCCGTCCCACGACGGGATGAGCACCGTCTGCATCTTCGCCCGCATCGCCTTCGTCGCGGCGGGCACCGTGGCGCCGTACGAGGTCGGGAAGATGCCGACCTTGCCGGCCCGGAAGTCGGCCCCCCACGTCGTCCCCGCGTCGGAGTAGGTCGCCTTCGAGAGCACGCCGTCCTTCCACAGCTGCCGGTAGAACTCGAGCATGCGTTCGAGGGCCTCGTTGCCGGTGATGTTCGCCTGCTGGGAGCCGACCTCGCCGGACATCATGTCGACGCCGGTGGCCCAGACGTGCGGCTGCGTGACGAAGCCGATGATGCCCGCGGCGTTGCCCGAGATCGACCAGCCGTAGACGTCGTCGCCGGTCTTCCGGATCGCCTTCGCCGCGGCGAGCAGCGAGTCGAGGTCCTTCGTCGAGTCGTCGACGTCGAGCCCGGCCTTCTCGAACAGCTCCGTGTTGACGAAGAGCTGCGAGTTGTCCGCCAGGTACGGCAGCCCGTAGTACCGGTCCTTGTACTCCAGCAGCCGCAGGTGCCCTGGGGAGATCTCGTCGAAGTAGTCGAGCCCCTTCACGACGTCGGTCAGGTCGGCGAACGCCTCGCGGAAGATGAACAGCTGCGAGTTGATGTCGTCGATGTCCACGACGTCCGGCGGCTCACCGCCACGGATCGCGGTCGCGAGCTTCGTCACGTACTGCCCGTCTGGCACCGGGGTGAGCTCGACCTGCAGCTTCGGGTTCGCCTTGTTGAAGCCGGCGACGGCCGCGGTGAGCCCGGCCTGCGTCGCGGCGCGGCACCAGACGTGCACGGTGCCGGTGGCGTTCCGGCCGAAGGACGCCGCCTTCGCGTCCACCTTCGGCAGGGTGCCGGAGCACGCCGCCAGGGTGAGGGCCGCCCCGCCGGCGAGCCCGCCGGCGAGGAACGCTCTGCGCAGCATCACGTCACCGCGCCAGCGGGAGCCAGACGCGCATCGGCGCGGCTCCGCGGTTCGCCCAGGCGTAGTACGGGACCGCGGTCGCGGTGACCGCCTGGAGGCCCGTGGCGGGGCCCGCAGAGCCGGCCGCGTCGTCGACGCTGGTGGCGTCCAGAGCGTGATCCGCGCCTCCCGGCCCGTCCAGTCGTCGGTACGGCCACGCTGCCTGCACGTGCTCGGCAGGCGCACGACCCGGAACGCGCAGCGTGACGATGCCGTCGAGCAACCCGTCCTGGCGGTCCTCGGTGATGGTCGCGTCCGCGTCGACCGTCAGGTCGTCGACCGTGAAGCCCTGCTGGTCGGCCTGCTCGACCGCGTACACGAGCGGGCCGCGCTCGATCGCGACCTGCCCGCGGGCGGCGTCGATCCGGGTGTCGGCGACGTACCGGTGCGGCGTCGTGTCGAAGACGAGCTCGACGGTGTCGCCGGCGGTCCACTCGCGGTCGATGACGTGCAGCGTGCCCGGCGCGGGGCTGTCCGTGCCGTCCGGACCCGTGACCGTCGTGGTGTCCGACCACCCGGGGATCCGCAGACCGAGGGCGAGCGGGCCGTCCTCGGTGACCGTGACGCGCACGTGGCCGTCGTGCGGGTAGCCCGTCTCGACGTCGACCCGGCCGAGCGACGCCGTGGCGTACTGGTGCAGCTGGAGGCCGCCGTCGGTGGCGGTGGCGAGGTAGCCGTCGAGGCTCGCGAACGTCCGCATGATGTTCGGCGGGCAGCAGGCGC
The DNA here is from genome assembly GCF_900215175.1 of Curtobacterium sp. 314Chir4.1. Taxonomy (NCBI): domain Bacteria; kingdom Bacillati; phylum Actinomycetota; class Actinomycetes; order Micrococcales; family Microbacteriaceae; genus Curtobacterium; species Curtobacterium sp. 314Chir4.1. The sequence continues at coordinate 499,821 of NZ_OCMI01000002.1, read as the reverse complement.
AGTCGAACCAGCCGCGTCGGCCGTGCGCGGGGGAGCGGTTCTCGTCCTGGTGGGCGTGGTCGCGCTGCTGCAGCGGGTTGACGTAGAAGTACTCGGTGCCCGCCAGGCTCACCCCGGCGAGGAACGCGTTGTACAGCAGGCGCTCGATCGCGTCGGCGTACTCAGGCTTCCCGGTCGCGAGCAGCAGGCGCCACGCCCACTGGATGCCGCCGATCGCCGCGCAGGTCTCGGCGTAGCCGCGGTCGGTCGGGAGCTCGTACGGGTCGCCGAACGCCTCCCAGTCCCAGCGGGCGCCGAGTCCGCCGGTGATGAACGCCTTCGTCGCGAGCATGTCCGCGAACTGCCGCTCGCTCGCCGCCAGGAGCTCGGTGTCGCCGGTCTCGATCGCGACGTCGACCGCTCCGGCCGCCAGGTACACGGCGCGGACGGCGTGCCCCTCGACGGTCGTGGCCTGTCGGATCGGCACGCGGTCGGAGAAGTACGTCGGTTCGCCGCCGGCCCGCTCGATGATGCCGTGCCCGCGGGCGTCCACGAACCAGTGCGCGAGGTCGAGGTAGTCGCGGTTGCCGGTCTCGCGGTAGAGCTCGACGAGGCCCATCTCGACGACGGGGTGGCCGTCGATGTCCTGCTGCTTGCCGGGTCCCTCGCCGAACGTGCGGACCAGGTGGTCGGCGTTCTTGACCGCGACGTCGAGCAGACCGGTGTCCCCGGTCGCCCGGTGCTGCGCCACAGCCGCCTGGTACAGGTGCCCGGCGCAGTACATCTCGTGGCTCCACTTGAGGTCCGTGTACCGCTCGCCCTTCCCGCGGATCTGCTGCACGGAGTCGAGGTAGCCGTCGTCTGCCTGCGCCTGGGCGTACAGGGCGGTGACCTCGCGCTGCAGGTCGAGCAGGTCCTCCGACGGGGCGCGGCCGTACTCCCACGCCACCGCTTCGAGCCACTTCGTCACGTCGGAGTCCATGAAGATCGGGCCCGTCGCGTCGCCTTCCTCGAGGCCGGCGGCGATCCGGAGGTTCCGGAAGTTCCCGGCTGCCTCGAGCAGGGCGTACCCGCCGCGGATCGCGTCGCGGCCGTTCCGTTCCTGCCGGAGCGCCCAGAACCCGCCGGTGATCCGGGCGTCGCCCGTCGGCAGGGGCCGGAGCGCGAGGTGCGCGTCGGCGGTCGGGAGGACCGGCGTCGCGGTGTGCGCGCGGCTGTCGGTCGCGAGCGTGGTGGTCATGTCGCCTCCTTGCGATGTGACTGGTCCGTCTGCCGACCCGTGGTCGGGTGCGGAAAACGGTTTCTGGCGGGGACGCTACGACACGTGCGAGCCCGGCGCAAGGGCTGCGGCACAATCGGTGGATAGACTCATGGACACGTCCCGTGATCCGGAAAGGTGGTTGCCGTGACGATCGATCGTGTGTCGCAGCCCGTGCGGATCACCGACGTCGCCGCGCTCGCCGGGGTGTCGATCGGCACGGCCTCGAAGGCGCTCAACGGGACCGGACAGCTCCGGGACGCCACCCGGGCCCGGGTGAAGGACGCCGCCGAGAAGCTCGGGTTCGTCGGCGACGCCCGGGCTCGTGCGCTGTCGTCCGGCCGGACCTACACGGTCGGCATGATCACGACGGACTCGTTCGGCCGGTTCTCCATCCCCGTGCTGCTCGGCGCCGAGGACGCCCTGTCCGCCGGGCAGATGGCCGTGCTCCTGTGCGACACCCGCGACGACCACGTGCGGGAGGCCCACTACCTCCGCTCGCTCGCTGCACGCGGGGTCGACGGCATCATCGTGACCGGGCGTTCCGCGGACCCCCGCCCCCCGATCGACGTGCCCATGCCGGTCGTCTACGCGTTCACGCCGTCGACCTCGGACGCCGACGTCTCGATCACCCTCGACGACGCCGCGGGTTCGTCCGAGGTGGCGTCGCACGTGCTCTCACTCGGTCGGCAGCGGGTCGCGATCGTCACCGGGCCCGCACGGCACCGGTCCGCCGAGCGACGGGTGGCCGGCGCGGTGTCGGTGCTCGGGTCGCGGCTCGTCGGCGAACCGCTGTACGGCGAGTGGTCGGAGCGGTGGGGGCGGCAGGCCGTCGACGTGCTGACGCGGGGATCGGCGGACGTCGACGCGATCGTCTGCGGGAGCGACCAGATCGCCCGTGGCGTGTGCGACCGGCTGCGGGAGGTCGGGCGGTCGGTGCCCGACGACGTCGTGGTGACGGGGTTCGACGACTGGGACGTGATGGCGCTCGCGAGCCGGCCGCCGCTCACCACGGTGGACCTGCGGCTCGAGGAACTCGGGCGGGTGGCGGGGCGTGCGCTGCTCGACCTGATCGACGGCGGGGCGGCGGCGTCCTCCGCGGTCACCCCGACGCTCGTCATCCGCGAGAGCACGATCGGCGCGTAGTCCGCGGGGCGGGTCGTGCCCTGTGCCTTCGGCGAGGTCGCACGAAGTGTCGTTCGTGGCGCCGCCAGGCGACCGATCGTGCGACCTCGGCACGACGCGCGCGGCGGCGTTGCGTGCGTGAGCGCTCACGTGCCAGGATGTGAGCGCTCACGGAGGACGACGAGGTTCTGGAGGAACGCATGGGCGACGATCGCCGGCAACAGGTCGTGGACGGCCGCACGACACTCGGCATCGAGCTCGGCTCCACGCGCATCAAGGCGTGCCTGGTGGACGAGGACCTCGTACCCATCGCCGCGGGCGCCCACGAGTGGGAGAACGCCTTCGTCGACGGTCGCTGGACCTACTCCCTCGAGGCCGTCGAGTCCGGACTCCGCGCCGCCTACGCCGCCCTCGTGGCCGACGTCGAGGCGCAGTACGGCGTCACCCCGACGACCTTCCGCGCCGCCGGCGTCAGCGCGATGATGCACGGCTACCTGGCGTTCGACGCCGCGGGCGAGCTGCTCGTGCCCTTCCGCACCTGGCGCAACACCTCGACCGGTCCGGCCGCCGAACGGCTCAGCGAGGCACTCGACTTCAACGTCCCGCTGCGCTGGTCGGTCGCGCACCTGTACCAGGCGGTCCTCGACGAGGAGCCCCACGTCGCCGAGCTCGCCGGCATCACGACCCTCGCCGGGTACGTGCACCGTCGGCTCACCGGCCGCGACGTCCTCGGGGTGGGCGACGCGTCCGGCATGTTCCCCATCGACAGCAGCCCCGTGGACAGCGGGCCGGGCGAACCCGGTCACCGCGACTGGGACCACGACAAGCTCGCCACGGCGCAGGCCCTGCTGGGCGGGTCCGTGCCGGACCTCCGCACGCTCCTGCCCGAGGTGCTCGTGGCCGGGGAGCACGCCGGCGACCTCACCCCCGAGGGCGCCGCGTGGCTCGACCCGACCGGCACCCTGCAGCCCGGCGTGCCGCTCTGCCCGCCCGAGGGCGACGCCGGCACGGGCATGGTCGCGACGAACGCCGTCGCCCCCCGCACCGGCAACGTCAGCGTCGGCACGAGCATCTTCGCGATGGTCGTCCTCGAGCACGCACTGCGCACCCCGCACGAGGAACTCGACGTCGTGACCACGCCCTCCGGTGACGCCGTCGCGATGGTGCACTGCAACAACGGCGCGAGCGAGATCGCGAGCTGGGCGAAGGTCTTCGGCCGGTTCGCCGACGCCGCCGGCCAGCCGCTCGACACGGACACCGTCTACGCGACCCTCCTGGCCGAGACGGCGCACGCCGACCCGGACGCCGGCGGGCTGCTGTCCTTCAACTACCTCGCGGGCGAACCCGTCACGCACGTCGAGGACGGCAGGCCCCTGCTGCTCCGGACCGCTGATGCGCGGTTCACGCTCGGCAACCTCGTGCGCTCCGAGGTGCACGGCGCGTTCGCCACCCTCGCGATCGGCATGGAGGTCCTGCACGCCGAGCACGTCCGGGTCGACCGGATGACGGCGCACGGCGGACTCTTCCGCACGCCCGGTGCGCCGCAGCAGCTGCTCGCCGCGGCCCTGCGGGTGCCGGTCGCCCTCGAGGAGACCGCGGGCGAGGGCGGGGCCTGGGGCATCGCGGTGCTCGCGGCGTACCTCGAGCACACCGACCAGCACCTGGCGGACTTCCTGGCGGACACGGTGTTCGGGGGCGACGCGGTGCACGTGGCCGACCCCGAGCAGCGGGACGTCGCGGGCTTCCAGACCTACCTCGACCGGTACCGCGCAGCACTCCCCGTCCAGGCCGCCGCGGCAGCCGCGACCCGACCCAGCGCCACCACCCACCACGGCGAACCGACGACGGGTGCCGAGCCGCGCCTCCAGGAAGAGGAAGTGACCCGATGAACGACGAGACCCAGCAGGCGGTCGCCGCCACCCGTGAACGCGTCGCCCGGCTGCACGGCGAACTCGTCCGCTACGGACTGGTGATCTGGACCGGCGGCAACGTCTCCGAACGCGTCCCCGGCACCGACCTGTTCGTCATCAAGCCGTCCGGGGTGTCGAGCGACGACCTGACCCCGGAGAACCAGGTGGTCTGCACGCTCGACGGTGTGCCCGCAGACGGCTGGGGCAACGAGCACGGCCCGTCCTCGGACACCGCCGCCCACGCGTACGTGTACCGGAACATGCCCGAGGTCGGCGGCGTCGTGCACACCCACTCGACGTACGCGACCGCGTGGGCCGCCCGTGCCGAGGAGATCCCGTGCGTGATCACGGCGATGGCGGACGAGTTCGGCGGCCCGATCCCGGTCGGTCCGTTCGCGATCATCGGCGACGACTCGATCGGCCACGGCATCGTCGAGACCCTGAGCGGCCACCGGTCACGGGCGGTCCTCATGCAGAACCACGGCGTGTTCACGATCGGTCGCGACGCCCGCGACGCGGTCAAGGCCGCGGTGATGTGCGAGGACGTCGCCCGGACCGTGCACATCGCCCGGCAGGGCGGTGAGACCGTGCCGATCGCACCGGATGACATCGATCGACTCTTCGATCGCTACCAGAACGTCTACGGACAGAACCCAGAAGGAGCCATGCGATGACGCAGGTGAACCCGCAAGCCACCCTGGACAGCTACGAGGTCTGGTTCCTGACGGGGAGCCAGGGGCTGTACGGCGAGGAGACCCTGCGCCAGGTCGAGGAACAGTCACGTGCCGTGCACGCGCAGCTCGAGGGTGCGCTGCCGGTGAAGCTCGTCTGGAAGCCCGTGCTCAAGGACGCCGACGGCATCCGCCGCGCCCTCATCGAGGCCAGCGCGGACGACAAGGTCATCGGCGTGACCACCTGGATGCACACGTTCAGCCCCGCCAAGATGTGGATCGGCGGGCTGCAGGCGCTCACGAAGCCGCTGCTCCACCTGCACACGCAGGCGAACGTCACGCTGCCGTGGGCGGACATCGACTTCGACTTCATGAACCTCAACCAGGCGGCGCACGGCGACCGGGAGTTCGGGTACATGCTGGCGCGGCTCGGGGTCCGGCACGCGACCGCCGTCGGACACGTGTCCGACGAGCGCGTCGTCGCTCGTGTCCAGAACTGGACCCGAGCCGCAGCCGGCGCCGCGGCCGTGCGGGAGCTCAAGCTCACCCGCTTCGGCGACAACATGCGCTACGTCGCGGTCACCGAGGGCGACAAGACCGAGGCCGAGATCGAGCTCGGCGTGCAGGTGAACACGTGGGCCGTCAACGAGCTGACCGAGGCTGTCGCCGCGGCGGAAGCCGACACGGCAGCGGTCGATGCGCTCGTCGCGACCTACCAGCAGGACTACGACGTCGACCCGTCGCTCCGCGAGGGTGGCGACCGCCACCAGTCCCTCCGCGACGGCGCCGCCATCGAGCTCGGCCTCCGTGCCCTGCTCGCGCAGAACGACTCCGCCGCGTTCACCACCAACTTCGAGGACCTCGGCACCCTCAAGCAGCTCCCCGGCCTCGCCGTGCAGCGCCTGATGGCCGACGGCTACGGCTTCGGCGCCGAGGGCGACTGGAAGACCGCCGTCCTCGTCCGCGCGATGAACGTCGCCGGTGCCGGGCTCCCCGGCGGAGCGAGCCTGATGGAGGACTACACGTACGACCTCACGCCGGGGGCCGAGAAGATCCTCGGTGCGCACATGCTCGAGGTCTCGCCGACGCTCACGACCACCACGCCCACGCTCGAGATCCACCCGCTCGGCATCGGCGGCAAGGACGACCCGGTCCGCCTGGTCTTCACCGCGGACGCCGGCGAGGCCGTCGTGGTCGCGCTGTCCGACACCCGCGACGGCTTCCGGCTCACCGCGAACGTCGTGGACGTCGTACCGCCCACCGAAGCCCTGCCGAAGCTGCCGGTCGGCCGCGCCGTGTGGGAGCCGCGCCCGTCGTTCCCGGTCGCCGCCGAGGCCTGGCTCACCGCCGGTGCCGCGCACCACACCGTGATGACCACGGCCGTCGGCCTGCAGGTCGTCGAGGACCTCGCGACGATGGTCGGCACCGAGTTCGTCGTCATCGACGAGCACACCACCGCCCGCGGCTTCCGCGACGAGGTGCGGCTCCAGCAGACGTGGCACCGTCTCGACCGGGGGTTCTAGGCTCGTGACCGTGACCGCAGCGACGCGTACGAACTGGGCAGGGAACGTCACCTACCGGGCGTCCGAGCTCGTCTCGCCGACCTCGGTCGACGAGGTCCGGCGCATCGTCGCGGGCACACCGCGCCTCACGGCGCTCGGGTCGACGCACTCCTTCAACCGGATCGCGGACACCGACGCGGTGCAGGTCTCGCTGGCGGGGCTGCCGCCCCAGCTCGAGATCGACACCGACCGTCGCGTCGTGCGCGTCGCCGCCGGCATGGTCCACAGTCAGGTCGCGGCCGGCCTGGAGGCACGTGGCTGGGCCCTCGCGAACCTCGCGTCCCTGCCGCACATCTCCACGGCCGGCGCCGTCGCCACCGGCACACACGGCTCCGGCATCCGCAACCCGTCGCTCGCGCAGGCGGTGGTCGGCCTCGAGGTCGTCCGGGCCTCCGGGGACGTGGCGTGGGTCGATGCGACCACGCCGGACGGTGCCCTCGACGCGCACCGCGTGGCGCTCGGCGCGCTCGGCGTCGTCACCGCGGTCGAGCTCGCCGTCGAGCCCACGTTCCAGGTCGCCACGACCGTGCACCTCGACCTGCCGTGGGACGCCGTCGTCACCCACTTCGACGAGGTCATGGCCGACGCGTACTCGGTGTCGGTGTTCACGTCGTTCGACGACCGCGGCGCACGCCAGGTCTGGGTGAAGCGCCGCGTCGACGAGGCAGCTCCGGCCGTCGACCTCGTCGCGCTCGGGGCCCGGCCCGCGACCGGCCCCGTGCACCCGGGGGAGAACGACCCCGCCGGGGTCACCGAGCAGGGCGGCGTCCCCGGGCCCTGGTCCGAGCGGCTGCCGCACTTCCGGTCCTCGTTCACGCCGTCGACCGGTGCCGAGATCCAGGCGGAGTACCTGCTGCCCGCGTCGTCCGCCGTCGACGCGCTGCAGGCCCTGCGTCCGCTGCGGTCGCTGTTCGCACCGCTGCTCATCGCCGCCGAGGTCCGGACGGTCGCACCCGACACCGCCTGGCTCGCGCCCTCGTCCGGACGGCAGTCGGTGGGGATCCACTTCACGTTCCGACGCGACGCCGACGCCGTGGCCGCCGCGGTCCTGCGCATCGAGGAGGCCCTCGCGCCGTTCGATGCCCGGCCGCACTGGGGCAAGGTCTCGGCAGCGAGTGCCGAGCGGTTGCACGAGGTCTACCCGCGGCTGGACGCGTTCGCTGCGGTGGCGCGGGACCTCGACCCCACGGGGAAGTTCCGGAACGAGTTCCTGGCGCGCGTCCTGTCCTGACCGGCCGGAGCCGGATGGAGCGTCCCCACACCGATGGACGCGGTGTGGGGACGCTCGTCTCCCTACGCCTTGCGGAACAGGTCGAGCACGAGCCTGGTGAGGTTCACGAGCAAGCTCGCGATCCCCAACCAGAGCGCCTGACGCCTGGTCCGGCCTTCGGTGTCGTTCGACATCGATGACCTCCTTGTGTCGTCGCCGGCGGACACGAGGAGCTTCGGCCGAGGGATGCGGAGCCGAGCGGGCTCGGCTACCATCGGTTCCGAGCGTTTGACTCGGGATGGGTTTGCATCCCTTGGCTTCCACTCGGAAGGCAAATCGAGGCCCGGCAACTGTCGTTACCAGTTCCGGGCCTCGGCTCATTCGCCCTGGTCGCGCTCCGGCGGTCCACGCAACCACGAGCAGCCTACGACGGTCCGTCCGGTGGAACGGCACATTTCAGTTCGCTGACGTCGCGAACACTGTGCAGACGCATCGGGAATAGCGGGACGTCGCACGGGACTTGCACCGTTACGCCGTGCGTCGTCCCGCGCGCACGAGATTCGGACGGTCGACCGCCCGGGTGTCAGGATGGACGGCGCCCGGTGACCCGACCCGAGCCGCAGCAGCGACCACCCCACGGTCGCCACCCCCACCACTTCCCACGAGGAGCAGCATCGTCATGAGACGCCCCAAGCGCCTGACCATCACCGCGGCGGTCGCCGCAGCAGCAGCCCTGGTCCTGACCGGCTGCTCGGGCGGAGGGGCGTCGGACGACGCATCGGGCGGCACGGCCAAGGGCGGCACGCTCAACATCCTGACGACGGCGACCGCGGTCCACCTGGACCCGGCCACCAGTCAGAACCTCAACATCACGACCCTCGGCCTCGTGCTGCGTCGCCTGACCGCGTGGGACGTCGAGCCCGGCAAGACGGCGAAGGTCGTCCCGGACCTCGCGACGAACACCGGTGACTCGAGCGACGGCGGCAAGACCTGGACCTACCACCTCAAGAAGGGGCTGAAGTTCCAGGACGGCACGGCGATCACCACGAAGGACATCAAGTGGGGCATCGAGCGCTCGTTCGCGCCGACCCTCACCGGCGGCCTGAGCTACCACAAGTCGCTCCTCGTCGGCGGCGACACCTACAAGGGCCCGTTCGACGGCAAGACGCTCGACAGCATCGAGACGCCGGACGACTCCACCATCGTATTCAAGCTCAACGCGGCGTACGGCGACTGGCCGTGGCTCGTGTCGATGCCCGCGTTCGCCCCGGTCCCCGAGGGTGACGGCACCGACACCGGCGCGTACGACGCCAAGCCCGTCGCCTCCGGCCCGTACCAGGTGCAGTCGAACACGCAGGGCTCGCAGATCACGCTCGTCCGCAACAAGGAGTGGAGCGCGAAGACCGACGACGTCCGCACCGCCGGTCCGTCGAAGGTCGTGTTCAAGGAGAGTCAGGACCCCTCGACGGTCACCCAGACCCTCATCGCCGACAACGGTGACGCGAAGGACTCCTTCGGCGCCACGTACCTCGGTGCCGCCGAACTGAACCAGGTCCGGTCGAACCCCTCCGCGCAGGACCGCCTCGCCACGTCGAAGGCCGGCCCGATCACCTACATGGCGATCAACACGCAGAAGGGCTCGCTCAAGGAGCTCAAGGTCCGCCAGGCCCTGCAGTACGCCGTCGACAAGAAGTCGTACCGGATCGCCGCCGGTGGTGCGCTCGCCGGCTCGTACGCCACGACGCTCATCACGCCGGGCATCGCCGGTCGCCAGGACTACGACCTGTACAAGCCGGGTGCGTCGGGTGACGTCGCGAAGGCGAAGAAGCTCCTGCAGGAGGCCGGCGTGTCCGACCTCAAGCTGACGCTCGCCACCCAGAACGACCCGTCGAGCCTCGCCCAGTCGCAGGCCCTGCAGGCCGGCCTGAAGCGCGCCGGCATCACCGTCACGCTGAAGCCGCTCGACTCGGACTCGTTCTACACCGCGACGACCGACGGCACCGACTTCGACCTGGCGCTGTTCAGCTGGCAGCCGGACTTCCCGAGCGCGAACGCCAACATCCAGCCGCTCTACGACTCGTCGCAGATCGGCGGCGGTGGCTACAACGTCTCGAAGTACAGCAACCCCGAGGTGGACGCCCTCATCAAGGAAGCCAGCGCGACCGTCGACCAGAAGGACGCGCAGAAGCTCTGGGCCGAGGCGGACAAGAAGATCATGGCCGACGCCCCGATCGTGCCGCTGACGTACGCGAAGCAGTCCTTCCTGGCCGGCTCGAACGTGCAGCACTTCCAGATCGCGGACTTCCCGGCGTACCCGAACTACCTCAAGGTCTCGCTCGCGAAGTGAGTTCCCCGCTGCTCGAGGTCGAGGGGCTCCGCGTCGCGTTCGGCGACGCGGAGCCCGTCGTCCGTGACGTCTCCTTCACCCTGACGCCCGGTCGGGTGCTCGCCCTGGTCGGCGAGTCCGGATCGGGCAAGTCCGTCAGCGCGATGAGCGTGCTCGGCCTGCTCCCGCCAGAGGCCCGCGTCACCGGCAGCATCCGGTTCCGCGGTACCGAGCTGGTCGGCGCGACGGACGACCAGCTGCGCGCGGTCCGTGGCGCGGGCATCGGAGTCGTGTTCCAGGAGCCGATGAACTCCTTCACGCCCGTGCTCTCGATCGGGACGCAGATCGCCGAGGCGGTCACGGCGCACCCGACGGAGCTCGACCGCGCCGGGGTGTCGGCCCGCATCGACGAGCTGCTGCGTGCCGCCGGACTGACCGACCCGCAGCGGATCCGGAAGGCGTACCCGCACGAACTGTCCGGCGGGCAGCTGCAGCGGGCGATGATCGCGATGGCGCTCGCGGGCGACCCGGTGGCGCTCATCGCGGACGAACCGACGACGGCACTCGACGTCACGGTGCAGGCGGGGATCCTCGACCTGCTCCGCACGCTCGGGCGCGAGCGGGACCTCGCGGTCCTGCTCATCACGCACGACATGGGCGTGGTGGCGGACGTCGCCGACGAGCTCCTCGTGATGCGCCGGGGCGACCCGGTCGAGCACGGGACGGTCGCCGAGGTCTTCGCGCACCCGACCGCCGAGTACACCCGTGCGCTCCTCGACGCGGTCCCCAGCCTGGAGGCGCGGGCCGGCTCCGCCACGTCGGCTGCGGACGCAGCCGTCCCCGAGTCTCGGCCTGAGCGACCGTTCTCGGCCGGAACGGCGCGAGAAGTGTCGCCCAACGCGAGTCTCGGAGCGGCGCAGGCGAGTCTCGGGGAGCCGACCCGCGCCTCCAGTCCGCTCGTCGCGCAGCTGCGCGACGTCGCCGTGCGGTACGCACGCCGCGGCGAACCGACCGTGTCCGGCATCGACCTCGAGCTCCGCGCCGGCGAGACCCTCGGCCTCGTGGGCGAGTCCGGATCCGGCAAGTCGACCATCGGGCGGGCGCTCGCCGGCCTGGTGCCGGTCGTGGCCGGCTCGGTCGAGGTGGACGGCAGCGACCTCCGCACGGCTCGGGGCGGACGACTGCGGGAGCTCCGCAGCCGCGTCGGGATCGTCTTCCAAGACCCCGCGTCCTCGCTCAACCCGCGCCAGACCATCGGGTGGAGCATCGCCGAGCCGCTCCTCGTGCACGGCACCGCCTCGGCGGCCGACCGTGCCGAACGGGTCCGCGAACTGCTCGTCGCGGTGCAGCTCGACCCGTCGTGGGCCGAGCGGTTCCCGCACCAGCTCTCCGGCGGCCAGCGGCAGCGTGTCGCCGTCGCCCGGGCGCTCGCACTCCGACCAGCGCTCGTGATCGCCGACGAGCCGACCTCGGCCCTCGACGTCACCGTGCAGGCGGCCGTGCTCGACCTGCTGTCCGACCTGCAGCAGGACTTCGGGTTCGGCATGCTGCTCATCAGCCACGACCTCGCCGTCGTCCGGCAGCTCGCCGACGAGGTCGTCGTGCTCCACGACGGCCGCGTGGTCGAACGCGGCACCACCGACGCGGTGCTCGACGACCCGCAGCAGGACTACACGCGCATGCTCCTCGCGGCGGCGCCCGTCGCCGACCCCGTGCGACAGGCCGCCCGCCGCGAGGCATGGCGTGCGTGGGAAGGGGTGGCCTCGTGACCGCCAACGTCGTCGACCGTCCGGTCGCGGCCACCGGGAACCGGAGCACCGGGTTCCGCGCCGTCGTGCGCCGGGTCCGGCAGGACCGCTGGGCCGTGGCGTCCGCGGTCGTCATCGTCGTGTTCGTCGTCGTGGCGATCGCCGCGCCGCTCATCGCCGCGATCACCGGTCAGGACCCGTACGGCTACAACATCGACGCGTTGAACTCGTTCGGTGCGCCGAAGGGCGTGGGCGGTGGGATCAGCGGCGAGCACTGGTTCGGCGTCGAGCCGCTCACCGGGAGGGACCTGTTCGCCATCGTGACGTACGGTGCGCGGACCTCGCTCGGCATCGGCCTCGCCGCGACCGTCGTCTCGATCGTGATCGGCGTGCTCGTCGGCGTCACGACCGGGTTCTTCGGCGGCTGGTACGACCGGGTGCTGTCCCGCGTCGTCGACGTCATCTTCGGGTTCCCGTCGCTCGTGTTCATGATCGCGCTCACCGCGATCGTGCCGACGTCCTTCCCGAAGCCCGTGCTCGTCGTCCTCGTCATCGGCTTCTTCGGCTGGCCGTCCGTCGCCCGTGTCGTCCGCGGTCAGACCCTGTCGCTCGTGAGCCGGAACTACGTCGTCGCCTCGACCGCGATGGGCGCCGGCCGCTGGCACGTCATCCGGACCCAGCTGCTGCCGAACCTCGCCGCGACGATCACCGTCTACGCGACGATCTCCATCCCCTCGATGATCGGTGCCGAGGCCGCCCTGTCGTTCCTCGCCGTCGGCGTGACCCCGCCGACACCGTCCTGGGGTCGGAGCATCGGCGACGCGATCGGGTGGGTGCAGACCGACCCGATGTACCTCGTGTTCCCCGGTCTCGCGCTGTTCCTGATCACCCTGGCCTTCAACGTGCTCGGCGATGCGCTCCGCGATGCCCTCGACCCCCGTGGAGGTGCACGATGAGCACGTTCCGCTTCATCGCCATCCGCGTCCTCGGTGCCGCGGTCGTCCTGCTCGTCGTCGCCGCGATCACCTACGCGCTGTTCATGCTGCTGCCGACGAACCCCGCCCGGGCGATCTGTGACAAGCCCTGCACCCCCGACCGGCTGCGGGAGGTCCAGGCGTTCCTCGGGACCGACAAGTCGTGGCTCGCGCAGTTCGGGGCGTACCTCGCCGGGATCTTCACCGGCCGGACGTTCGGCTCCGGCGCCTCCGTCATCCACTGCGCCGCACCGTGCTTCGGCTACTCGTTCCAACTGCACGACAGCGTCACGAACCTGATCCTGTCCCGCCTGCCCGTCACCGCCTCGATCGCGGTCGGCGCAGCCGTGCTGTGGCTCGTCGCCGGCGTCGCGGGCGGAGCGCTCTCCGCCCTGCGCCGGGGAACGTTCGTCGACCGTGCCGTGATGACCGTCGCCGTCGCCGGGGTGTCCGCGCCCTCGTACCTCGTCGGGTTGCTCGGCATCCTGCTGTTCGGGTTCGTGCTCGGCATCCTGCCCACCAGCGGGTACGTCGCGTTCGGTGACGATCCCGTCGGGTGGCTGACGCACCTGATCCTGCCGTGGTGCGTGCTCGCGTTCATCAGTGCGGCGATCTACGCCCGGCTCACCCGCGGCGAGATGCTCGAGTCGATGTCGCAGGACTTCGTCCGGACCGCCCGCGCGAAGGGTCTGCGCGAACGCCAGGTCGTCGTGCGCCACGGACTCCGGACGGCGATCCTGCCCGTGGTCACGCTGTTCGGGCTCGACCTCGGGTCACTGCTCGGCGGTGCGGTCATCACCGAGAAGGTGTTCTCGATGCAGGGCCTCGGCGCGCTGCTGATCGACGCGGTGCACACGCTCGACCTGCAGGTGGTCGTCGGCTTCACGCTGTTCTCGGCGCTGCTCATCGTGACCGCGAACGTGATCGTCGACGTCGTGTACGCGTTCGTCGACCCGCGGGTGCGCCGGCGCGCGTAGGCGGGGCTCTCGCGGGGCGCGGCGCCGCGGGGCGCGGTGCGCGGTGCCGCGCGCTCGCGCACAACCAAAGTCACGCCGAACCACGGCATTCCGCGGCGCGAGCTGAGTTTGGTTGTGCGACGACAGACCGGATCCGAGCGTCACGCGGGGCGTGCGCCGTCCCACCACCGCAGGACCCGCGTACCCGAGAGCGTGAGCCACCGCGACGGCTCACCCGCGGCGACGTCCACCTCGAACCACTGCCGCCCGGCCGGCCGCTCGCCCTGCGTCCAGGTGCCGTCGGGGTTCCGCGCGGCGCGGACGACCTCGACGGCCTCGGCAGCGCGCGGGTCCGGGGGAGTGCCGTCGTGCAGCGATGCCGCGCGCAGGTGGTCCGTCACCCGCAACGCGGTGTAGATCCACCGGAACGGGTACGCGAAGCGGTGGACCCAGGGGCCGACGACCTCGCCGTCGGACTTCCGGTGCAGCAGCCGCCGCTCGAGCAGGTACTCCGCACCACGGTGCCGGGCGTCCCGGAGCTCCTCCGCGCGCGGGTGCCGGCCGCCCGTGAGCTGCTCGTGGTGCAGCAACCCGTCCAGCACGTTCAGGGTCGAGTGGAACGAGGACACTGTCGAGCCCTCGACCCACTCGCAGTTCCAGCCGCCGTCGGGCTGCTGGTGCTCGAGCAGCCAGTCCGCGATGCCGTCCACGTCCGCCCCGAGCCACGTGCCGTTCGCGAGCGTGAACGCGTTGATGCAGCAGTCGACCTCGCCGCCCCAGTACGGCAGCTGCTCGTACTCCCACCGGCTGTTCGCGTCGAGCCGCGCGGCGGTGTCCCCGAGCACGGCGGCGTCGAGGCCCCAGTCGCGCAGGGCGTTGAGCGACCAGGTCGTCGCCGTATACGGCTGCCCGGGCTGCTTCGCCTCGGGACCGTCGAAGTCGAAGTCCGCGGGGAAGTACGCACCGCCCGCCCACTGCCCGTCCGGGTCCTGGTGGGCGAGGAGTGCAGCGCCGAGTCCCTCGGTGGCGACGCGTGTGCGGGTGGCTTCCCACGTGGACGCGGGCACGCCGACGATGTCCCGCTCCACCTGCCACCGGATCGCCGGGTCGGAATCGAGCAGCCAGTCGACCACGTCGTCGTCGCTCATGGCGCGGAGACTACGCCGAACCGCCCGACCCGTCCTGGCCGACGTACCGGTAGGCCGCGCCGTCGTCCGTCCGCTCGAGCACGCCGAGGTCCACCGCGTCCCGTCGCACGATCGCGACGTCCTCGGCGAACATCGCGATCGCCGCGTTGAGCACCGGCTCGGGGACCGGACGGGTCGCCCCGAGCCGTTCGAACACCAGCCCCACGATGCGCAGCGACAACGGGTGTCGTTGGTCGTCCGATGCGGGCATCCGCGCGATCCGGTCGAACTCGAGCAACGCGGCGGGTGCCTGCAGGCGCTGCAGGTCCTGCGCCGTGCGTCCGAGCAGCGGCGTGTCCGGGCCGTCGTCGCCGAGCCAGTCGAACGCCGCGATCGCCGTCCGGGTCCGGTCGTCGAGCTCGGCGTCACCGACCACGGCGGCACGCAGCGTCGGGCTGGCCAGCACGGCGACCGCCTGCCGCGCCCGCCCCACCGACCGGGTCAGGTCGGTCATGACCCCGCGCTCATCCGGTCCGGGTGCCACTTCGACCACTTCTCGCGGATCGCGTCGTCGATCGGGACCTCGAAGTGCCGCGCCACGAGGAGCACCTGGGCGAGGACGTCCGCGATCTCGTCACGGAAGCCCTGTTCGAGCTCGGCATCGGTCCGTCCCTTGCGCCGCGCCTGACCCGACCGGGCGAGGAAGGCCTGCGTGAGTTCGCCGACCTCCTCGCCGAGTTTCAGCACGAACCATTCGGGCGTCCGGTCGATGCCGTGTCGCTCGGCGTAGAACGCGGAGACCTCCTCGACCTCGTCGCTCAGCTCCTGCACGTCCATCAGAAGTACGTGATCCCGTGCGGCGTCCGCGGCGGGGTGAGCATCGCGCGCAGCAGCGCCGGCGCAGCCGGGTCGGCTGCGCGCAGCAGGCCGGCGGCCGCCAGCGTGACCGGTGACACCGAGCCGAGGAGCAACGCACCGAGGTCTGCGACGTCGAGCTGGACGTCAGAGCCGGCCGCGTCGGCGACGTCGGCGGTCTTCGTGACGGTGCCCCGTGCCTCCAGGACGTCCAGGCGGTACGTGCCGGTGGTGAACCCGAGCGCGTCCGTGACGGCGAGCGTCAGCGAACCGTCGACGGCGTACGGCCGCGAGGCGAGCACCGCCGGCACGTCGAGGATCCGCAGCCAGACGTGGTCTTCCTCGTGGTCGACGTCGTACGCGCGGTTGTCGCCGAGGGCAGCCACGATCGGGTCGTCCAGCCGCGACCGGTTGTACTTGACGACGTCGTTCAGGTCGATCGAGAGCAGGAACTCCCACAGCGACAGGTACGCAGCGTCGGTCGCGTAGACCAGGTCGACGACCTCGAGCACGGTGTCGCCGTCACGGCTCTCCTTGACGCGCCAGGTGACGTAGCCGTCGACCTCGTCGGAGTCGTCGGGGCGGTGCACGGCCGCCCGGACGTCCTTGGCCTTCTGGCCCTCCTGGTCGAGGAGCCCGAACACGACCGGCCACGTGCCGGCGTTCCGCACCATCGAACCCGGGGTGCGTGCGTTGAAGCGGTCGAACACGGCCCGGCCGGGACCGCCCGCGAGCCACTGCGGCGTGACGACGCTGACGACGCCGGTCGTCGGCGCGAGGAACGGCAGCGCGCGGTTGCGGCGGACGCTGACCGCGCGCTCGCGGATGGCGCTGCCGAAGCCGAAGCGGCGGTAGATGGTGCCCTCCGACGCGGTGAGCGACGCGATGGCGTAGCCGTCGGCGGCGCCCCGCTGGAGCGCGTGCGTCATCATGCTGCGGAGGATGCCGCGGCGTCGTTCGGTCGGTCGGACCGTGACCGCGGAGATCGCCTGCGTGTCGATCGACGATCCGTCGCCCCAGCTGAGCGACTTCCGGAACCACGCGAACGTGCCGGCGGGCCAGGTCTCGTCGACGGAGCCGGTCGCGGGGCGGCGCACGTAGGCGCCGAGCCAGGTGTTGCCGTCCTCGACGAAGTGCTCGACCATGCGGGCGGCGTGCTCGTCGCCGGGGTGCGTCTCGTGGAACCCGAGGCCGACGGCCTGCATCCAGGCCTCGGTCTCGGCGTCGGGTGCGCCCTGGTCGCCCGCGCCGGGCGCGAACTCGCGCAGTTCGTAACGGTCGTCGAATGCCTCGTTGCTCACGCCTCGACACTATCGGTGGCCGGTGACGAACGAGAAGGGCCGGCCTGGAGGCACGGGTCGGCGCCGCCTCGTCGGTCGCGTCGTGCGGTCCGCACCATCTCGGTCCGTGGTCGGCTCGGCCGGTTCCGTCACTTCGCGCGGCGGCGGGCCGCAGACCGCGGCGGGTTCGCGCGCAGGTGCCCGCTGATCGTGCCGAGGATGCGCGCGAGGTCGGCGGCGTCGTCGTCGGTGATCGACGCGAACAGGAGCCCGTGCACCGTGCTGATGTGACCGGGGAACACCGCGGCGAGGACGTCCCGTCCGGCATCGGTGATCGAGACCATCGTGCTGCGTTCGTCGTCCGGTGACGGCGACCGCGTCACGAGTCCGCGCTGCTCGAGCAGCTGTGCCTGGTAGGTCAACCCGCTGCGGCTGTAGACGACCCCGTCGGCGAGGTCCGTCATCCGCATGTGCCCGTCGGGGGCGTCCCCGAGCGTGGCCAGGAGCTGGAACTGCACGTAGCTGAGCCCACCCACTTCCTTGAGCTGCTGCTCGACGGCGGGGCGGAGGAGCGCACCGACCTCGGTGAAGGCGAAGTACGCGCCCAGCTGCGTCGGGGTCAGGGAGGTCGGGGTCTCGGACATGATTCGATCCTACCTGTTGCTTCGAGTTCGAAGCAGTGGTACGTTCCTGGTATTCGCTTCGAATTCGAAGCAAACGACGAAGGAGATCATCATGAAGGCAGTGCAGTTCCACGAGGTCGGCGGACCCGAGGTCCTCCAGTACGGCGAGGTCGAGCAGCCCACACCCGGCACCGGCGAGGTGCTCGTCCGGGTCACCGCGTCCGCCTACAGCGCGGCCGACAACGGCATGCGCGCCGGGTTCCTCCCGATCCCGATCGAACTCCCGCACATCCCCGGCTACGACGTCTCCGGCGTGGTCGACACCCTCGGCGACGGCGTCACCGACCTCGCGGTGGGCGATGCCGTGATCGGGTTCCTGCCCATGGAGCGCGACGGGGGAGCGGCCGAGTACGTCGTCGCCCCGGCGGACGCCCTCGTCCCGGCACCGACGAGCATCCCGCTGGCCGACGCCGCGGCGCTGCCGTCCGTGGCGTTGACCGCGTGGCAGGCGCTCGTCGACTCCGGTCGGCTCGAAGCCGGGCAGCGACTGCTCATCGTCGGTGCGGGCGGTGTCGTCGGCAAGTACGCGATCCAGCTCGCGAAGCGGCTCGGCGTGCACGTCATCGCGACCGCCAGCCCGCGCAGCGCCGACGCGGTCCGCGCAGCCGGCGCCGACCAGGTGATCGACCACACCGAGACGGACGTCCTGCAGGCGGTCGACGGGCAGGTCGACGTCCTGCTCAACCTCGCGCCGCTCGAGCCCGAGCGGTTCGAATCATTCGTCGCCGCAGTCCGCGACGGGGGAGCGGTGGTGAGCACCACGGCGTTCATCGCGACGCCGGGCGACGAGTCCCGGGGTGTCCGTGCCGAGACGGTGTTCGTCCTGCGGAACCGGGAGCGCCTGGCCGAGCTCGTGGCGCTCGTCGACGCCGGGGAGCTCACGGTCGAGGTGACGCGGCGAGTGCCGCTGACGGAACTCCGGGCCGTGCACGCCGAGGGTGCTGCGGGTCGGATCGCGGGCAAGGTCATCGTGCTCGTCTGAGAGGATCGAGCATGGCTGCCGCGCTGTCCGCCGAGGAACCCGGGCACCTCCGGCCCGTCGGGGTCACCGACCTCGACGACCTCAGGGTGTTCCTGGGCGAGGCCGACCTCACCGTGCACGGCATCGACTCGGAAACGGTCCGGCTGTTCATCGAGCGTGCTGCCGACGGTCGCATCGTCGGCAGCACCGGGTTCGAGCTGAGCAGCGACGGAGCGCATGCGCTGATCCGGAGCGTCGCGGTCGCCGAGAGTCGACGTACTCGGGGCGCTGGCACCCGACTCGCACGGTTCGCGCTCGACGAAGCAGCCCGGTCAGGTGCCACGCGAGCCTGGTTGTTCTCGCGCCGGTCCGGCCCGTTCTGGCAACGGCTCGGTTTCGTCGGGGCCGACCGAGACGACCTCGCCGCTGCGCTCCCGGACGCGCAGCAGGTCCGGCGGTTCTCGGAGACGGGGCAACTCGAGCACGAGATCGCGTGGTCGCGTCCCCTCGGCGACGAGTGCGGGCGGCCGACGGGCATCGCCGTCGAGGCCACCGCGGACCTGGAGCGGCGTACGGGCTGACCGTGACGCCCGCACCGCGGCCAGGGTGCTCCCGATGGTGTCCTTGGAGAACCGGCACGCTGCCTGGGCGCGGGAGTACGAGCGCGAGGCCGGTCGTCTGTCCGGAGCGCTCGGCACGCGCGTCACCGCCCTCGAACACATCGGCAGCACGGCGGTCCCCGGCCTCGTCGCGAAGCCGGTCATCGACCTCGCCGCCCGAGCCGCAGAGCACGTCGACGTGTTCGGACTGACGGGACTGATCGCGCCGCTCGGGTACGAGCTGCACCGGTCGGGCCCGAAGAACCACGGCGTGTACGTCCGTGCCGACCAGGGAACGCGGACGCACATCCTGCACGTCTTCGCGCACGAGTCGTGGGACGCGTGCAACCAGCGGCTGTTCCGCGACAAGCTGCTGCACGATCCCGGTGCCCGCGGGCGGTACGGCGCCGCGAAGGTCCGGCTCGCAGCCGAAGCCGACGGCGCGCGGTACACCGAGGCCAAGAGCGCGATCGTGCAGGAGCTCCTGGACGAGGAGCGAGCGGCTCGTGGGCTGCCGTCCGTCCGGGCGTGGGACAAGTAGCGTGCCTCGTTGGCGCGATCTGTACGGCCGGAGTCCTCGCTGCTGCTGGTGGGGTTCGCGACCGCGAACACCGGTACCAGGACGACGGACCTCCCCGTCAGGCCTGAACGGGCATGACCGTCCTGCGCATCACGGTCTTGCTCTTCCCGATGTGCCGTTCGAACTCGAACCCAGCCTGCTCGAACATCGCACGGGTGCCGTTGTGGAGGAACGAGGACGAGGTCCGCTTCCCCGGTGTGAGCTCGTTGGGGAAGGGCACCACCTCGCCGCCACCGGCAGCCGCGATGAGGCCGAGCGCTCCGTCGAGGGCCTCTCGTGCGACGCCCCTGCGGCGGTGGTCCCGATCCACGAAGAAACAGGTGATCCGCCACGGAGCCGGTCGGGTCTCGCCCGCGTCGTACTGCTTGCGGTGGTAGATGTTCGGCAGTTCCGCCGGACTGCCGTACTCGCACCACCCGATCGCGTCCTCGCCGTCGAACACCAGCGCTGCGTGGGCGACGCCCTCCTGCACGAGCCGCTGCTTGAACGTCGGCCCGTCGTGTTCGCGCTTGACGGTCTGGTCGGTGTCACCGTGGAAGTACGAGCAGTAGCACCCGCCCAGACGCCGTCGTGCTTCTCGGCGAGTGCTCGCCAAGCGGGGAAGGTCTCCGCCGTCAGCGGCTTGATCTCGTGCGCGGTCGTCATCAGCGGTCCACCGTCCCCGTCGTTCGGTGCAGTGCGGTCATCCTGCCACCGCGGTCGACCGCTGTCACGACCCTCTGGCATGCGATCCGCAGGTGTCCGGCGCTCGGGCGATCAGTCCACGACGAGGACGACCTTGTCGTGCGGCCCCGCGGTCTCCAGTGCCGCGTGCGCCGCCGCCGCCTCACGCATCGGGAACGTGGTCCGTGACCGGAGTCGCAGCTCTCCGGCGGCGAGCAGCGGCATGGTCTCGTCGAGCGCACCGGGTGCCCGGTGCGGCCCCGACGCGAGCAGGTGCACGCCGTCCTTGGCAGCTGCTCCGGTGAGGGTCACCACCCGGTCGGTGCCTCCGGCGAGCTCGACGGCCGGTCCGAGGTCGCCAAGCCCGACGGCGTCCAGGACGGCGTCGACGCGGTCCGTCCGGGCGCGCACGGCGTCGAGGAGCGGTTCGTCGGACGGGACGAACGTCGCGCCGAGTTCCTCGATCGTGGCCCGAGAGTGCTCGCGACCGACGGCGACGACCGTGGCCCCGCGGGCGACGGCGAGCTGGAGGGCGATCGACCCGACGGATCCGCCACCGCCGAAGAGGAGCAGGTGGTCGCCGACCCGGACGTCGAGCTGCACGAGTCCGGCGACGGCCGCCTCGGCGGAGGCGGGGAACGCCGCGGCCGCCTCCCACGACACGTTCGGGGGCTTGGCCACCCAGGTGTCCGCGAGCACCCGCTCGGCGTACCCGCCGAGCCCTGGTAGGAGGACGGCGACGTCGTCCCCGATCGCGACGCCGTCGACCCCGGCGCCGAGGGCGTCGACGGTCCCGGCCGCCTCGAACCCGAGGACCCCGGGCGTCGGCAGTGGGAACGGACCCTGCAGGTGCCCAGCGCGGATGTGCAGGTCGGTCGGGCCGACCCCCGCTGCGCGGACCGCGATCCGGATCTGGCCGGGTCCGGGTTCCGGGTCGGGGACCTCCTGCCAGGACAGGACGTCCGAGGACCCGTACTCGGTGACGACGACCGCATGCATGGTGACATCTTGTCAGCATCTCCACGCGATGGCACCGGGACGGCACCGCAACGCGCGGGCACCGACGCGGCACCGCAACGTGCGGGCGCCCACTCAGTCCGTCGCACCCCGTGGCGGATCGACCAGCAGGCCCACCCGGTCGGCGAGGTACGCCTCGAGCGGCACGGCAGCGCCGGCAGCGGGGGACCAGCGCACGAGCGGGATCCCGTCGTCGACGAAGAGCACCGCCGACGAACCGACGAGCGACTCGTCGAGCGGGATCGGCGTCGCTCCGTGGTTCACGGTGTCGCCCGGCGCGAAGTGCCCCTTCTGCGCCGCAGCCCGGTACGCCCGTCGCACCTCGGCGGACACCGAGACGAACTGGGAGCGGCCGGGGTCGGTGACCCGCGTGATCAGGCCCGTCGACCAGACCCGCCCTCCGGTCTCGAGCGAGGAACCCACGAGCAGTGCGCCGACCCGCCAGACGCGGCCGAGCGAGCGCATGGTGGGTTCGCGACGGATCCCGAGCACGGCCTTCGGCTCGACGTACTCCCCGAGTGCCTCGTCCGGGACGGCAGCGTCCCGGAGCGTCCGGGCGGCGTCGTCGAGCAGCGCCCTGGCCCGTTCCACGCCGTCCGTCACGTCACCCGAGCGTAGCCCGGTGCGCGCCCGACGACCGCCTGCCGTGGGGACGACCGGCAACGGCGACGCGTCGCCGACGCCGACGCCGTGCAGCCGACACGATGCCGATCGTCACCATGACGGCCCCGTAGGCGAGCAGCACCCCCGCGATCGCCGGGATGAGCCACGAGCGCGACCCGTTGACGAGCTGGTTGACCAGCCCGATGTCGGGCAGGCTGTACCAGACCACACCGCGGACCTGTGCGGCGGTGACGGGGGCCGGGTCGGCGAGCGCGTTGTTGTCGCCCTTGAGCGTGAAGGTCCGGGACCCGTCGGACGACGACGCCACGGAGACCACCCGGTGGCTGATGACCGCGGGCTGCCCGGAGGTGATCTGGTACGTCACGACGTCGCCGATGCGGATGTCCTCCACGGGCGTCGGTCGGACGACGAGCAGGGTGCCCGGGGGGAGCGTCGGGTCCATCGACTGGGTGAGCACGGTGAGCGGGGTCGATCCGGTGGCCTTCGGCACGACGATCAGCACGACGGCCAGCCCCGCGACGAGCAGGAGCAGGCCGGTGCTCAGCCCGAGCATGACGGCCCGGACGACGGCCTTCCAGCCCGTGACCGAAGAACCGGCGACCGAAGAACCGGTGACCGAAGAGCCCGCGACCGACGGACCGGCAGGGATCATGCGCCGCATCGGACTGCCTTCCCGTTGTTCTGCGTGAAGAGGGTGATCGTGCCGCTGGCGACGACGGTGCTCGTCGGGTTGCCCGCCCTGTCGAGGATCTTGACCGTGACGGTCACCGGACCGCTCGTGGCGACGCTCGCCGGGATCTGGTCGGGCGCCAGGGTGAAGCGTCCGTAGTAGTCCTGCTCCTTCTGCCCGACCATGGTCGAGGCATCGGGGCCGACGAACGCGCCGTACCAGGTGTCCTTCGGCCGGGACGACGTCGGCCAGGCGACCTCGACGTACGTGCCGCTGTGGTCCGTGCAGGTGAACGCCGGGGTGGCGGCCGAGGTGTTCAGGTAGAAGCCGCCCTGCACGACGCCGGACGTCCACGTACCTGCCATCACCGTGAGGTTGAGGTTCACGTTCGTGGTGCTGGACGCCGGAGCGGACGAGCTCGGGGTGCTCCGCGTGCACCACACGGCGCTGGCGCCGGCCGCGAGCTTCGACGTCATACTCGGCAGGGACGCCCAGGTGCCGGACACGGACCCGGTGCCGACCGCGGTGGACGCCGTGCAGGCCGACGTCGCGGTGACGGGCCACGCGACGACGCTCACCGCTTGGGCGAGGGCGGTCGAGCTGCCGGAGACGACCGACACCGTGGTCGTCGCGGTGCCGGCGAGGGAGCCGGTGTTCGTCAGCGTGATCGGCTTCGTCATCGACGTCACGCTGGACGAGAACGTGGTCGTCATGTCGCTGGTGCCGCTCAGGGACGCCCCGGTCTTGCCGATCGTGACGCTCGACGCGGTGGTCCCGGTGGCGCTCCAGAGCGCCCACGCCGCCGAGGTCCCACCGGCGACGAACGCCACGGTGAGCACGACCGCGAGCAGGGCGCGGAGCCGGCGGCTCATGCGCTCACCTGCGTTCCGGTGACGGTGAGGGAGAAGTCGGTCACGGCACCTGCAACGCTCTGCGGCGCGTCGGCGTCGAGGTCCATCTCGACGCAGCCGACGGCGCTGGCCCCGGCGGCGAGGGTGAAGGACCCGCTCCCGGTGTCGAAGGCCGCCAGACGGCCACTCGCGCCGGACAGTCCCGTGCGGCAGTCGGCGGTCGAGCCGACGACGGACAGGCGCAGGGTCAGCTCACCGAGCACGGCCGTGGTCGTGGAGTTCGTGGCGTACGACACCTTGGTCGAGGTGGTCGCGACGCGCATGCTGAGCGGGATCGAACCCGTGTTCTGCACGGTGAACGTGCCGGTCACGCCGGTACCGGGCCCGAGCACGGCCGTGTTCATCGCCGAGAGCGGCCCGGTGGTGATGGTCGCGGTTGCGGACCGGACGGTCGACGCCGAGGTGCTCGCCGTGCCGTTCCACAGCGCGTAGGTGCCGCCGGTGCCGAGCATCGCGGTGACGACCGCGACGACCAGGGCGATGACGGTCGGCCAGATCCACCGGTGACGACGCGGTGCGCGGTGGCGCCCGGTCGTCCTCGGTGTCCTGGTCATGTCCGTCCCTGGTCGTCGTGGTCGTGCGGTCACCGCCGGTGGGGCGGTGCGGTGGTGCGGGTGCTGCTGACACGGCCTGGAGGCACGTGGTCGCGATCGGCGGATCAGGGACCCATCGGGACCACGGCCTTCCAGGCCCGGGTCGGCACCCGCGGGTCAGGAACCGATCGCGGTCTGCGTCAGCGTGAAGGCGAGCGCGCCGACGTTGAGGGTCCCGCCCTGCCCGGTGGTCGCCGAGGAGGGGAGCGCGATGGTGAAGACGACCTTCACCGTCGAGGTCGCCGCCGAGGGCGAGACCACGAAGGTGTTCGCGTTCGCCGTCGACTGCACGACGGAGGCGCTCGACGACGTCACCGCGAGGGTCTTCGTCGTGGCGGCGAGGAGCGCGGCGTCACCGGTGATGCTCTGGTTCGCGTACGTGAGGTTGGCCTTGAGGTCCTGGCCGGTCGCACCGATCGTCAGTGTCTGGGTGAACTGGTACGTGTTGCCCGGCACCATGAGGGCGCTCGCCGGGTTGATCGTCGCCGAGCGGCCGTTCGTGACGTCGGTCCAGACACCGTCGTTGTTGGCGCTGAGGGTCAGCGAGCCGGAGCTCACCGAGGAAGCCGCCGTGCTGGCGCTGGCGTTCCAGAGGGCGAAGGTGCCCGCACCGCCGAGGAGGAGGGCGACACCGGCGGCGCCGGCGATGGCACCGGTCACGATCTTGTGCATGGAGGAAGTCCGTTCCTGCGCGTTCGGGCGCGCTGAGGCCATCGGCGCTGCCGATGGAACGATGTCATCGGCCCCTGGTTCGCGGGGCCGCGGCTGACCTGTGCCGGAGAGTGGTCGCCGGGCTCCGCGACGTGACACGTCTCGGGCGGGCTGGACTCGCTCTGGTGACGACGCTACCGGTCCCCCAAAGTGCCGACAAGGGGGAACATGCGTCTGCATGGACCCAGTACAGGGGGCATTTTCGTCCCCGAGAGTGCCGACACGGTTTGTACCCCGATGTGACAGCCCCGGAGCGCGGAATGCCGAGCACCCCCGTACCGTTGCACCGTCCGGAAACGAGGAGGGCCCATGGGCATCGTGCGGTGGCTGTTCGACGCGCAGCTCGTCATCGGCGACCAGACCGTGCTCTGGCGCGAGGTGATCGGCAACGTGTTCGGCCTGCTCAGCGCGCTCGGTGGGATGCGCCGGAAGGTCTGGGCCTGGCCGGTCGGCATCGTCGGCAACGCCCTGCTCTTCACGGTCTTCATGGGGGCGCTCTTCGACACCCCGAACCCGGTGAACCTGCTCGGCCAGGCCGGCCGACAGGTCATGTTCATCATCGTGAGCGTCTACGGCTGGTACCGCTGGACGCACCGTCCCGATGACGCGACGACCGTGATCGAGCCGCGCTGGGCCTCCTGGCAGGCTCGTGGACTGATGGTCCTCGTCATGGTGGGTGGCACCGCGGTCCTGACCCCGATCTTCCGCGCTCTCGGTTCCTACGAACCGGTGTGGAGCGATGCGTGGATCTTCGTCGGGTCGCTGCTCGCCACGTACGGCATGGCGAAGGGCTGGGTCGAGTTCTGGCTCGTCTGGGTCGCGGTGGACCTCGTCGGCGTGCCCCTGCTGTTCTCGGCCGGCTACTACGCGTCCGGACTCATGTACGTGTTCTACGGCGTGTTCACCCTGACCGGGTTCTTCGTCTGGATGAACCAGCGGACGAAGCCGTCGGCGGCGCCGGTCACCGTCGGCTGACCGTCCGGAGTGCTGACCGTCCGGAGTGCTGACCGTCCGGAGCGCGCGGCCCCCGCTCTGGGACGAGACACCGGGCGGTCGACGAGGTGAGATGGTCGGATGGAACACGACCACGACGCCTCGCTCGGGGACGAGCAGTCCCTGGCCGAGCGGATCGTCCGCGGCGCCATCCGCGCCTACCGGCTCCACCCGTTCGACAGTGTCGACGCGAGCGTCGTCGCCGAGGTGGCCGGGATCGAGGTCGCGGTCGTGGAGCGGCTGTTCCCGACGTGGGACGCCCTGCTGCTCGTGACGTACGACCGGTGGACGCAGCTGCGCGGGACCCGTCGGACGAACCCGCCGACGTGCACGATCGAGTACGTCCGGATGACCCTCGCCGAGGACGTCGCCGACCCGGGGCTCGTGCGGGTGCTCGCGGGCGTGATCACGATCGCGGCGGCCGACACCGGGTTCGCCGAGCTGTTCCGGAAGCGCTTCGAGGAGTACGTCGACCAGCTCTCGGCCGGGCTCCAGCGCGACGTCGACGCGGGCAGCGAGCGACTGGCGATCCCCGCGTACCAGGCCGCGACACAGCTGCTGGCGGTCTACGAGGGGCTGCAGATCCAGATGCTCGTCCGGCCGCACATCGACGTCCTGGTGGAGTTCGACCGATCCGTCCGCACCCTCCGTCAGGGGTGGCGCGAGCGCGAGGTCCCCGCCTGGGACCTCGACGAGGTCGTCCTCACCCGCTGACCGCCACTACGGACGCGAGCGCCGCCACGACGCGATCTGGCGGAGCGTGACCTTCGACCCGTACTGGGCGACCGAGTGCCGGAACAGGTACTGGGCGAACCACAGGAGCAGTGCCGCGACGACGAACACCTCCACGATGCACACCACCGACTCGACGACGGTCAGCGACCCGACTGCATTGCGCACCATCGCGGTGATCGGTGTGAACGTCGGGAAGTACGTGAAGAACGACGCGATCGGCGACGTCGGGGTGGTCATCACGAAGAACGCCGCGTAGAGCGGGATGATCAGCGAGAAGATCGCGACGGACTGCAGCGCGGACGCGTCCTTGATCGAGGGCACCGCCGCACCGACGGCCACGAACAGCGCCGAGGCGAGCAGCACGCCGCCGATGAGCAGCAGCGCGCCGACGAGCATCCGCCACGGGTCGACGACCAACCCGCCGAGGCGCGAGGCGATCAGGGGGAGTGCCACCAGCAGCCCGATCAGGCCGGGCACCAGGAACACCCCGATCTGCACGAAGCCGACGAGCAGCATCGCGATGACCTTGCCGCGGATGAGGTCACCGGCGGTCACGGTGGTGAGGATCATCTCGGAGATGCGGTTCTCCTTCTCCTCGACGACGACCGTCACCATGCGCGTCGCGAGCAGGATCACGAGCCCGAAGAACGCCGCGACGTAGAGGAACGGTGGCACGATCGACAGCCAGCCCGGGGCGACCTGGCCGTCCGCGTACGTCGTGAGGTCGGTGTCCGGAGGCGTCCGCAGCAGCTGGATGGTCTCGGGGTCGTCGACGGTCGCGGCGACGCTCTGCTCGAGCACGCGTTCGGCGAGCGAGGAGTAGCCGCCGTTGCCGAACAGCCCACGATCGGCGGCGTCGACGCGGATCGGCTTGGTCGACGGCGACTCCGGGAACTCGATGAACGCGTCGAGCGTGCCGTCACGGACAGCAGCCCGGTCGGCCGCCGCGTCGGTGGAGGGCGATCCGCCCCACTTCGCCGCGACGGTCTGCGACACGAGTCCGGAGTGGTCGACGTACCGGAACGGGGTCTTCGACGCCGAGGAGCTCGTCATGACCGAGTCGGTACCGGCGGCCTGACCCACCCCGACGAGGAGCGACACCACGACGATGACCACCGGCAGGGCGAGCGTGCCGATCCAGAACGCGGGCTTCTTCACCGCGCGGACGAACTCGAACCGGACGACGGTCCCGAGGCGGCTCACGCGGCGACCCCCGACTCGGCAGCGAGCGCGTCGTGCCCGTAGACCTGGACGAAGATCTCGTCGAGCGGGATCCGTCGCATCTCGAACGCGGTGACGTGCACGCCCGCCGAGACGAGGGAGGCGAGGATGTCCGAGCCGTCGGCGGTCGCCGCGGGCGTCGGGACGAGGCACGCGACGTGCCCCTCGTGCCGAGCCATCCGGTAGAGCGGCGACGGCGGCACGGGACCGTCCAGACCGACCCGGGCGACCGCACCGCCGAAGGCGTCCTGCACGTCGGGGATGGTGCCGTACGCGGCCGCGGTGCCGTCCTTCAGCAGGAGGATGCGGTCGCAGAGTCGTTCGACCTCGTCCATGTGGTGCGTGACGAGGATCACGGTGGCGCCGTCGGCCTTCCGTTCGTCGACGAGGTCGAGCAACAGTCGACGGTTCACCGGGTCGAGGCCCTTCGTCGGCTCGTCGAGGATGAGCAGCCGTGGCCGGTCCATGATCGTGATCCCGAGCTGCACCTTCTGCTGCTGGCCACCGGAGAGCTTGTCGACGCGGAGCTTCGCACGGTCCGCCAGGCCGACCCGGGCGAGGTAGTCCATGCTCCAGGCCGTCGCCTCGGGTCCCCGCAGGCCGCGCAGTCGCCCGAAGTAGGTCATCACGTCGATGACGGACTCCTTGCGGTACAGGCCGCGTTCCTCGGGGAGGTAGCCGATGCCGCCGGTCGCGGGCTTGTACGGGTGCCCGTCGATCGTCAGGGTGCCCGCCGTCGGCGTCGTGATGCCGAGCAGGGCGCGGATCGTCGTGGTCTTGCCGGAGCCGTTGCTGCCGAGCAGGCCGAAGGTCTCGCCGGGGGCGATGTCGAACGACAGCCCGTCGACCACGTTCCGGTCCCCGAACCGCATCACGAAGTCCCGCACGCTGATGCTCGCCCCACTCATGCCGCCGACCCTACCGGCGAGCGGCTGACGGCCCGCGTTCGTTCCTTCCCATCACACTCGCGCTGGAATGCGGAAACGGGCATACCTGGTCGAAAGTATCGACCTGGTACGCCCGTTTCGACCGGGTGCAGGAGGCGACCGCCTGACGGACTGGAGGCGCGGTGCCTGCCCGCACCGCGCCTCCAGCCCGTCGCTCGGTCGCGTCGCCATGGTGCACGGTTCTTCCCATCCCACTCGCGTTGGAATGCGGAAACGGGCGTACCTGGTCGAAAGAATCGACCTGGTACGCCCGTTTCGACCTGGTACGCCCGTTTCGACCGGGTGCAGGAGGCGACCGCCTGACGGACTGGAGGCGCCGTGCCTGCCCGCACCGCGCCTCCAGTCCGTCGCTTGGTCGCGTCAGGAACGCAACCAGGCGGTCCCCACACCCGACAGTGCGCCGTCCGCCACCGGCGCGGAGGCGAGCAGCAGCTCGCCGGAGGGGAGTTCGTAGGGCTCGTCGCCGAACACCGTGACGTTCGTCCAGCCGTTCGGCCGGCGGAACGCGAGCACGTCGTCGCGCCCGGTCTCGAGCCACTCGAGGTGCTCCTCGGACTGCAGCTGCCCGCGCAGGCCGAGGGCCTTCCTGTACAGGTTGAGGGTCGAGTCGGGGTCCGCGTCCTCGGCCTCGACGCTCACGTCGCCGAACCACGAGGGCTGCGGCAGGTGTGCCGTCCCGGAACCGAAGCCGAACGACGAACCCGACGTCGTCCAGGGGAGCGGCACACGGCACCCGTCACGGCCGACGTCGATGCCGGGGTTCCGGAAGAACGCCGGGTCCTGGCGGTCCGCGTCAGGGATGTCGCCGACCTCGTGCAGGCCGAGCTCCTCGCCCTGGTACAGGTACGCCGAGCCGGGCAGGGCGAGCTCGAGGAGCGTCGCCGCCGTCGCCCGCCGCAGACCGAGCGACCGGTCGAGCGCGTCCTGCGAGCCGCCGGCGAGCAGCCAGGCGCTGCCCTGCTTCTCCTCGGCGCCGTTGCGGGCGGGCAGGGCGTAGCGGGTGGCGTGCCGGACGACGTCGTGGTTCGAGAACACCCACGTGGTCGACGAGCCGGACTGCTCGGCGAGTCCGAGGTTGAACTCGATGATCGTCCGGAACGACGCGGCGTCGAAGTCGGCCTCGAGCAGGTCGAAGTTGAACGCCTGCCCGAGCCCGTCGGCGCTGGCGTACCGGGCGCGGCGGTCGGCGGCGACCCACGCCTCGGCGACGGCGGTGCGTGCCGGGGTGTACTCGTCGAAGACCTTCCGCCACTCGGCGTAGATCTCGTGCACGTCGTCGCGGTCCCAGAGGATGTGGGAGCCGTCCTTCGGGGACGCGAGCACCTCGGCCCAGGTCGGCAGCTCGCCCTCCGGCAGGTCCTTGGCCAGGCCGTGCGCGACGTCGATGCGGAAGCCGTCGACACCCCGGTCG
The DNA here is from genome assembly GCF_900215175.1 of Curtobacterium sp. 314Chir4.1. Lineage (NCBI taxonomy): Bacteria > Bacillati > Actinomycetota > Actinomycetes > Micrococcales > Microbacteriaceae > Curtobacterium > Curtobacterium sp. 314Chir4.1. The sequence continues at coordinate 469,521 of NZ_OCMI01000002.1, read as the reverse complement.
GACCAGAAGCGGAGGGTGTGCAGGAAGTCGTCGCGGACCTCGCGGTTCGCCCAGTTCAGGTCGGGCTGCTCCTTGGCGAAGTTGTGCAGGTACCACTGGCCGTCGCCGACCGCGGTCCAGGCCGGGCCGCCGAAGATCGAGACCCAGTCAGCAGGGGCCTGTTCGCCGGAAGGCCCGGTGCCGTCCCGGAACACGTAGCGGTCGCGGGCGGGGGAGCCCTTCGGCGAGGCGAGTGCCTCGCGGAACCACGCGTGGCGGTCGCTCGTGTGGTTCGGCACCACGTCGACGATCACGCGGATGCCCGCACCGTGCAGCGCCGCGACCATCTCGTCGAAGTCCTCGAGCGTGCCGAGGCGCGGGTCGACGTCGCGGTAGTCGTCCACGTCGTAGCCGCCGTCGGCGAGGGCGGACGGGTAGAACGGGCTGAGCCAGACGGCCTCGATGCCGAGCGACGCCAGGTACGGCACGCGGGCGGTCACGCCGGGCAGGTCGCCGATGCCGTCGCCGTTCGCGTCCGCGAAGGACCGCGGGTAGATCTGGTAGACGCTGGCCTGGCGCCACCAGGTCTCGTCGGCAGCGGTCGGGGCGGGCGTGTTCTGGACCAGGGTGTCGGTCACGGGGTTCCTTCCTTCGGTTGCTGTCGTCACTTGATCGCGCCCTGCGTCACGCCGGCCATCACCCAGCGCTGGGTGATGAGGTAGACGATGATCGCCGGGGCCATCGCCATCAGGTACGAGGCGAACGACACGTTGTAGTTGTTGCTGAACTGCGTCTGGAACATCTGCTGCAGCACCGGCAGCGTCTGCAGCGCCGGGTCCGAGGTGATGAGCGACGGCATCACGAAGTCGTTCCACGAGGCCAGGAACGCGAAGATCCCGACGGTGGCGCTCATCGGCGCGAGGAGCGGGAACACCAGCTGCCAGAACACCTGCCCGGTGCTCGCGCCGTCGATGCGGGCGCTCTCCTCCAGCTCGGCCGGGATCGACCGCAGGAACGCGGTGAACAGCAGCACGCTGAAGGACAGCTGGAACATGACGTGCAGGATCGCGACGCCGATCGGGTTGTCCAGGTGCGCGAGGCCGGTCAGCTTCACCTGCGAGAGCGCGAGCACGGGGAACGGCAGGAACATCGCGGCGAGCAGGTAGAAGAACGACCAGCGGAACAGCCGGCGGTCCCAGTTCCGGGCGATGGCGTACGCCGTGAACGAGGCGAGCAGGATCGTGCCGACCACGGTGATCGCGGCGACGAGCACCGAGACGCCGAACGCCCGCGGGAAGTCCGTCAGCTGCCAGGCCTGCACGAAGCCGTCGACGCTGAACGGTGCGGGGAGCGAGAACGCGTTGCCGTCGACCGACTGCGCCGTGGTCTTGAACGCCATCGTCACGGTGACGTAGAGGGGGACGAGGACGGACAGTGCACAGACGATCAGGACGATCGTGACGGGCCAGTTTGCGTTCCCGCCACGGCGGCCGGCGGTACGTCCGCCGGCGGACCGGTCGGCGTCCACCGACCGGATGCTGCCGGTCTTGGTCGTGCCCGGTCGCAGGGGTGCTTGCATGGTCATCAGAGCGCTGCCTTCCCGCGGGTCGCCCGCAGCTGGATCACGGCGATGACGACCGCGATGACGAAGAAGATCGTGGCGTTCGCCATCTGGTAGGCGTAGTCGCCGCCGTTGAAGCCCTTGAAGATGCTCATCGCGACGCTGGTGGTCGAGGTGCCCGGGCCGCCGTCGGTGAGGCCGACGATGATGTCGTACGAGTTCAGGAAGTTCTTGAACCCGATCACGAGGTTGATGAGGATGTAGCCCGCCGTGAGGGGTGCGGTGATCGAGATCAGCTGGCGCCACGAGCTCGCCCCGTCGAGGGCGGCGGCCTCGTACACCTCGCCGGGGATCGACAGGACGCCCGCGATGTAGATGAGCAGCGTCGACGGGATCGCCTGCCATGCGGTGACGATCACGATCGCCACCCACGCCAGGTCCGGGTTCGCCAGGATGCTCTGCTCCAGCGGCGCGAACCCGATCGAGGTCGCGAGCGCCGGCAGGCTGTTCGCGAACAGGAACGAGAACACGTACGCGATGACGATCCCGGAGATCACCATCGGCAGGACGAAGACACCGCGGAGCGCGATCTTCCCGCGGATCTTCGACGTCAGGGCGATGGCGAGCAGGAACGCGACCGCGTTGACGACGATCACGGTGACGAGTGAGAACCCGATCGTGAACAGGTACGCCTGCAGGATCGCGGGGTCGGAGAACACCGCGATGTAGTTCGTCAGCCCGGTGAACCGGAACTCGCCGAAGCCGACGGAGTTGGTGAAGCTCAGCACGATGCCCATCACCGCGGGGAGCGTGATGGCGAGGGTGAAGAGCACGAGGGTGGGGAGCAGGAACGCCAGGAAGAGCGGGTCGAGACGCCGGCTGCGGCGTCGCGTCCCGGTCGTTCCGGCCTGGAGGCGCGGTGCGGCTCCGCCCCGTCGGCGGCGGTCCGCCGTCGTGACGGATTCGGTGGTCGTGGTGGCCATTCGACGTCTCCTTACGCGGCCGTGCGGAGCGCGAGGCGCGCCCAGTCGGCGTCGAGGGTGCGGAGCTGGGGCTTCGGGTCGCCGCCGAAGGCGATCGACTGCGCGTAGTTCGCGACGGGGATCTCGGCGGGGATGAGCTGCGAGGCGCCGAGGTAGAACGCGGCGTCGTCGTAGTAGGACTGCATGCCGGTGAGGGCGGGGTTCGAGGCGGGAGGAGCGTCCTTCCGCACGCCGAACCCGTTGTTGTCCGCGTTGTACTTGTCGTTCACCTTCGGGGTCATCAGGTACGTCAGGAACTCGCGGGCGGCCTCCTGCTTGCGGGACGCCTCCGGGATCCAGAGCGCGAGGTCGACGTTCACGCGCACCTTGTTGTCGGCGGCGTCGTCGGTGACGGGCAGCGGGAACGTCCCGAGGTCCATGTCGGGGGTCGTCTTCGCGATCTCGCCGAGTGCCCACGGCCCCTGCAGGTACATCGCCGCCTTCCCCTGGGCGAAGGCGAGGTTGCCGTCGCCGTACCCGCGACTGGCCGCACCCTTCTGGTGCCACTGGCGGAGCTGCACCATGCGCTCCATCGGCCCCTGGAAGTCGCGTTCGAACGACACCGAGGCGTCCTTGCCGACCTTCGTGCCCTCGCGCTGGAGCGCTGCGAAGGTCTTCGGGACGTCGACCATGCCGCCGATCGAGTAGTCGAACATGCCCTGCGCGATCGTCCAGTTGTCCTTGAACGTGCCGTAGATCGGTGCGATACCGGCCGACGTCAGGCGCTCGCAGACGTCCGCGAACTCGCTCCACGTCGTCGGGACGTCGAGTCCCTGCTCGGCGAAGAGCTGCTTGTTGTAGATGACCGACGCCGCCGTCACCGAGTACGGCAGGGCGCTCTTGCGACCGGGGTAGTCGGCGGTCTGCTCGAGGAGCGGCCACAGGTCGGGGTTGATCGTGTCCGCCTGGGGCAGGTCGGAGAGGTCGGTGAGGGCGCCGTGCTCGACGAACGGTGCGACCGAGAAGTTGTAGTTCCAGCACCCGAGGTCCGGCGGTCGGTTCCGCACGAAGTTCGCGGACATGCTCGACGTCGAGTCGCGGACGACGCGGATCTTCGACTGGCTGGCGTGGAACTTCGCGATCACGTCGTCGAAGTACCCGATGACCTCGGGCTTGGACACGTAGAAGGTGATCGTCTCGGGTCGGCTGCTCGAGGAACCGAGCGGGGCACACCCGGCGAGTGCCAGTCCTGCGCCGATGCCGCCCGCCCCGAGCAGGAACCCGCGGCGGCTGACCGCGGCGGTGCTCCTGGTGGCGTGTGTCTGCACGTCGTCTCCGTCCGTCCGGACCCGGCGTCCCTGCCGTTCCGGTTCGCGGTCCGGCTCCGGTGCCGCCCGCAGGACTTAATCTAGCGAGAAAATCTAATTACGCAAGGAAGTGTCGCCGCGATAGGGTCACCGCATGCCGCCGCACCGTGGAACGAGCGCCGAGACGCTGCTCGAGTACGCCTTCGCGGTCCGTGCGTTCACCGCGACCGAGGCGATCGACACCACCGGTCTCACCCGCTCCACGATCCTCGGCACCTGCGAGGAGCTCGTCCGCCTCGGCTGGCTGCGTGAACTCGACGACGCCCGGGCCGCGGGGGAGTACCGGATGGGGCGGCCCGCTCGGCGCTACGAGCTCGACACCACGGCCGGGGTCGTGGTCGGGGTCGACGCCGGACAGCACCGGGTGACCGCGTTCGTCGCGGACCTGCGCGGCACCGTCCTCGGCCGTGCCTCTGGGACGCTCGGGGAGTCCGGGCTCGACGTCCCGGTCCGCCTGCGCGTCCTCGCCGAGACCGTCGCGGCTGCGCTCGCCGACGCCGCGATCGACCCCGGACGTGTGCTCGTGACGGTCGTCGGCATCCCCGCTCCGGTCGACACCGGCGGGGCCTCTCCCGGGGACGGCGGCTTCTGGGACCGGATGAACCCCGGGTTCGCGGGCACCGTCCCGCACGGCCGGGTCCTCGTCGAGAACGACGCCAACCTCGCGGCGCTCGCCGAGCGGCCGTCCTCCGGAGAGGCCTCGTTCGCGGCGCTCCTGTCCGGCGAACGCTTCGGCGCCGGACTCGTCGTCGACGGGGTCCTCCTCCGCGGCGCGCACGGTGGTGCGGGGGAGATGCGGGTGCTCGAACTCGTCGAGGGGGTCGGGTCGTCGGACGGCATCGGCGCCACGGCCCGCACGCTCGTCGCCGAGGCCGTCGCGGCCGGCGCGGTCGGGCCCGGCAGCCCGCTCGCGACCGAAGGGATCGACGCCGCCACCGTGTTCCGGGCCGCGCGGGACGGTGACGCTCAGGCGACCGAGATCGTGGACCGGCTCGGGGATCGCCTGGGCCGCGTGTGCGTGCTGCTCGCGAGCCTGCTCGACATCGACCGTGTCGTGGTCGCCGGCGCGATCGCCGAATTCGCCGCCGCCGTGATCGAGCGCGCACGGGCACTGCTCGACGACGGGCACTTCGACCCCGTGCCCGAGATCGTGGCGTCGTCGCTCGGTGCGGACGTCGTCGTCATCGGTGCGGTCGCGCACGCCGTCGACGCCGTCCGTGCCGACCCGCTGTCGTTCCCGCTTGCTCCGCAACACCGAGCGCGTCCGCCAGGAACTGCGGCGTCGCAGCACTGAGGCGCAACCTTCGGTCCGCTCGAACACCGAACGCCCGTTGCTTCCCAGCACGCTCGCGATGGGATGTGGAAACGGGCACACCTGGTCGGAAGAATCGACCTGGTACGCCCGTTTCGACCTGGTACGCCCGTTTCGATCTGGTGTACCAGCGCCGTCCGACGTCACTCGGTCGCCCCCCCCTGCGGTGCCCACTCAGGCCATTCCGAGAAAGTCGTCGGCAGTGTTGAAGAGGCGAGGACTGCTCGCACTCATCGAGGGGAACGCACCATGGACCGCTTCCGGAGGCTGCCACTGCCGGCACTCCTGCCCGTGCTCTTCGTCCTGGTCGGGGGGCTCTACCTCGGGATCGGCGTCGCCTCGGACCCCGACCCGGATCACCTCGCGGGTCGGGCGATCGGCTCGGTCTTCTACGCCGTGCTCATGACGGTGTTCTTCGGCATCCTCATCGCCTACCGTCGGCGTCGGGCGGGCGGGACGGATCAGGCGGCGGCGATCCAGCGGGCGGTGCGCACCGGCGAGGTCCCGGACTCCGTCGACCACGTCGTGTGGACGCGCGAACTCGAGGCGACCCGGAAGCGCTACCGGAACAACCGCGTGATCGTGCCGGTCATGGCCGTCGTCTTCGGGGTGTTCTCGGTGTGGGCCGCGTTCGCCGTCAACCCGTTCTGGTGGCTCATCCTGGCGCTGTTCCTCGGCATGTGCGCCTACTCCGTGTGGGAGACGCGCCGCACGCTCCGCAACATCGAGCACGTCCTCGATCGGCTCCGTGGGACCTGGACGGTGCCGTCCTCGGCACCGGCTGTTCCCGAGCGCGACCACTGACGGACTGGAGACGCGGTGCCAGCCGGCACCGCGCCTCCAGTCCGTGGTCTGGTCGCGCCCGCTACTCGGTCGTCGCGACCCAGTCGATGAGGAGGTTCCCGGACTCGCCCCAGTTGCCGGTCTGGAACATGAACCGGTGCTCGGTCGTCGGGACGTCGTGCGTGACGGTGCCGATGACCTTGCCGTCCACCTTGTAGGTGACCGACTTCCCCGGGTCCCAGTCGATCGTGTAGGTGTGCCAGTCACGCCACGAGACACCGGTGCCGAGCTGGACGCGCTCGGCCTCGTGTCCGGGGGTCATCGAGTGGTGGAACGCCGACGGGCTCTCGTCGAAGTTGCCCTCGGGGAAGTCGATCTCACCGTCGGACCACTTGTCGGAGCTCGGCCACAGCATGAAGGCCGCTCCGTTGCCGTCGCCGCCGGTGGCCTTCGCGCGCACGGAGAACGTCCCGCCGACGTGGTCGTAGGCGTCGGCGCGGGAGCCGAACGTGCCGGCCGTGCCCGCGCCGCCGAGCTGCACGTCCATGACGCCGTCGTGGACGGAGACGGTCTTGCTCGGCTCGTAGATGCCGGACGTCCCGTCCGGGTAGGGCTGCCACGCCTGCGGGTAGAGGCGGCTGACCAGACCGGTCACGGCGGACAGGTCGAAGTTCTCGACGAACGACGTGTCGGGCGCGAGGGAGACCAGGTCTGCCGGAGCTGCGTCGTCAGCGGGGGCGGTGTCGTCGCCGGGCGTCGCGTCGTCGGAGGGTGCCGACTCCTCGATGGGGGCGGAGTCGGCGGACGGGCTCGCGGTGGGGGTGGCCTCGTCGGTCGGCGTGGCCTCGTCGGAGGGTGTGGCCTGGTCGGAGGGTGTGGCCTGGTCAGAGGGCGTGGCCTCGTCCGTCGGTGTCGGCGAGACCGGGGCCGTGGGTGGTGACTGGTGGCCGCGTCCGCCCCACCAGTCGTGGGCGGAGGCAGCGGTCGGGACGCCGATCAGCAGGGCGCTGGCGGCCGCTGCCACCAGGACGATGCGGCTGCGGCGGTGACGGGTCGGACGGTTCGTCGTGGATGCGTGCTGCGCGCGGTCGCGCAGGTGCTTCGAAGCAGAGATGTCGGGCTCCTCGGGTGGGGCTCGGGCACGGAAGGGGCCCGCTCCACGGCGCGATCCACGGATTTCGGTGACGGGTCCCCGAACATCATGCATCATCTGTGCCCCGTTTGGGGGGTCCTGCCCGATTTGACCGTTCCCGCCGGCACTCGGCCGCGCCGAGACTCGGCCTGCGCGACAGTTCTCGCGCCGCTGGTCGCGGGAACTGTCGCCCTGACCGAGACTCGGGCCGAGGGGACGCCGCGGGAGCGCGAGGGGACGCCGCGGGGTGCCTGCCCCGCGTCAGGTCCGGGCGATGGGTGTGAGCCGCTGCAGCTGCGTGACGTGCCCCGGCTCGAGCTCCTCGAGTGACGCGACCCCGAGCAGGCGCATCGTCCGCTCGATCTGCTCGGACAGGATCTGGATCATCCGGTCGACCCCCGCCTCGCCACCCGCCATCAGGCCGTACAGGTAGGCGCGTCCGACCATCGTGAACTGTGCGCCGAGGGCGACGGCGGCGACGATGTCGGCGCCCGACATGATGCCCGTGTCGAGGTGGACCTCGGTGTCCTTGCCGACCTCCTTCACCACGGAGGGGAGCAGGTGGAACGGCACGGGAGCGCGGTCGAGCTGGCGCCCGCCGTGGTTCGACAGCGTGATGCCGTCGACGCCCATGTCCGCCAGGCGCTTGGCGTCCGCGAGGGACTGCACGCCCTTGACGACGACCTTGCCCTTCCACTGCGAGCGGATCCACTCCAGGTCCTCGTAGGTGACGGTCGGGTCGAACATGTGGTCGAGGAGCTCCCCGACGGTGCCGGACCAGCGGTCGAGCGACGCGAACGCCAGCGGCTCGGTGGTGAGGAAGTCGAACCACCACCAGGGGCGCGGGATGGCGTTCAGCACGGTGCGAGCACTCAGCTGGGGCGGGATCGAGAACCCGTTCCGCTTGTCGCGCAGGCGGGCGCCGGCGACGGGGACGTCCACGGTGACGAGCAGCGTGTCGAACCCGGCCTTCTCGGCACGGGACACGAGCGCCATCGACTTCTCGCGGTCCTTCCACATGTACAGCTGGAACCAGTTGCGCCCGTGCGGGTTGGCGTCGCGGACGTCCTCGATCGCGGTGGTGCCCATCGTGGACAGGGAGAACGGGATGCCCGCGCGTCCGGCCGCCCGGGCCCCGGCTCGCTCGCCCTCGGTCTGCATCATGCGGGTGAACCCGGTCGGTGCGATGCCGAACGGGTACGCGACCGGCGCACCCAACACCGAGCTCGAGGTGTCGACGGACGACACGTCACGCAGGATCGCGGGCGTGAACTCGATGTCCTCGAACGCCTGGCGGGCGCGGGCGAGGGAGATCTCGGCCTCTGCCGCGCCCTCGGTGTAGTCGAAGGCGGCGCGGGGGGTGCGTCGCGCGGCGATGTCCCGGAGGTCCCAGATCGTCAACGCCTGCTCGAGACGCTGACGGCGTCCCGGTAGCGAGGGCTTCTTGAACTGCATCAGCGGTGCGAGGTCGCGAACGGTCGGCAGCTGACGCTTGATCGGCGTGCGCCGGGCCGACGGGGCGCCCGGGGTCGCTGCCGGTGCGCCCGTCGCCGGGTCGACTCGGTGCTGGTTGTCGGTCGAGGTCATACAGACATCCTACGTCTCGGGGTGGATCGGTGGGTCGAAGTGGGGGAGGTGGCGGGGGTGTACCGCACGGGCTCGACGGTGCGGGCGACCCGGTCGCGCAGCGCTTCGAGCGATGCACCGGGCAATCCGCCCAGCCCGGCTGCCCGTGCCTGCACGAGCACGTTGCCGAGCGCGGTCGCCTCGACGGGTCCGGCCACGACCGGCAGCCCGGTCCGATCGGCGGTCAGCTGGCACAGCAGACGGTTCTGCGACCCGCCACCGACGATGTGCACCTGTCGGACGTCTCGGCCCGTGACGGTGATGATCGTCTCGAGGGTTTCCGCGTACGCGGACGCCAGCGACTCGAGGATCGACCGCACGTACTCGGCCGGCGAAGCCGGCGCGCTGAGGCCGTGCGCGGCACACCAGGCCGCGATGCGCGACGGCATGTCGCCCGGCGGCGTGAACGACTCGTCCGCGACGTCGAAGACGGGAACCGGGGCCGTGACGGCCGCGGCGGAGGCGAGCAGTGCCTCCAGGTCGATGCGGTCCCCGCCACGTTCCCAGGTGCGGACGCTCTCGGACAGCAACCACAGTCCCGACACGTTCTTGAGGAAGCGCACGCGGCCGTCGACCCCGCCCTCGTTCGTGCAGTTCGCCCGGCGTGCCGCGTCCGACAGGACCGGCGCATCGAGTTCGACGCCGACGAGCGACCACGTGCCGGACGAGACGTAGGCGAAGTCCGGTTCCGTCGCGGGCACCGCGACGACCGCTGATGCCGTGTCGTGCGACCCGACGAGCGTCACCGGAGCGACGCCGCCGACGGCGTCGGCCACGGACGGCAGCAGGGGACCGAGACGGTCACCCGGGTCGCGCAGGGTGGGCAGGAGTCCGGACGGGAGGCGCGCAGCAGCCCGCAACGTCGGGTCCCACCCGCGGGTGGTCGCGTGCAGGAGCCCGGTGGTCGACGCGTTGGTGCGCTCGGCGGCCTCGACCCCGGTGAGCCAGTACCCGAGCAGGTCGGGGACGAGCAGCGCCCGCTGGGCGAGCCGCACGGACGGGTCGGCGGCGAACTGGAACACCGTGTTGAAGGGCAGGTGCTGCAGGCCGTTCCGGGCGTACAGCTCGACCGCCGACACTCGCTCGTGCACCGGAGCGACGCCGTGCTCGTGCCGCTCGTCGCGGTAGTGGTACGGCAGCCCGAGCAGGCGCCCGTCGCGGAGCAGCCCGTAGTCGACCGCCCACGAGTCGATGCCGATGCTCGCGATCTCGGGGTGCCGGCCGAAGGCGTCGCGGAGGCCCGCGGTGACCTGCCGGTACAGCTCGACGATGTCCCAGTGCAGCGCCTCGCGGTCGCCCTCGTGGAGGGTCACCGGGCCGTTCGGGAACCGGGCGACAAGCTCCATCCGGATGTCGTCGGCGTCGACGTGGCCGAGGATCACCCGGCCGCTGGTGGCCCCGAGGTCGACGGCGGCGACGGTGCCGTTGTTCGTCACGTCGCTACCTCCTGTCGTTCATCAGCGCAGGAACGCTGCCGCGACACCCGCGTCCACCGGCACGTGCAGCCCGGTGGTGTGCGAGAAGTCGTCGGTGCAGATCGCGTAGACGGCGTTGGCGACGTTCTCGGGCACGACCTCGCGCTTGAGGATCGTGCGCTGGGCGTAGAACTTGCCGAGGTCCTGCTCCTCGATGCCGTACGTCTTCGCGCGGTTGGCACCCCAGCCGGACGCGAAGATGCCCGAGCCGCGGACGACGCCGTCGGGGTTGATCCCGTTGACGCGGACACCGTGTTCGCCGAGCTCGGCGGCGAGCAGGCGGACCTGGTGCGCCTGGTCGGCCTTGGTCGCCGAGTACGCGATGTTGTTCGGGCCGGCGAACACCGAGTTCTTCGACGAGATGTACACGATGTCACCGCCGAGGCCCTGCTCGATGAGGACCTTCGCCGCCGCCTTGGACACCAGGAACGAGCCCTTCGCCATGACGTCGTGCTGCAGGTCCCAGTCCTGCTCGGTGGTCTCGAGGAGGGACTTGGAGAGCGAGAGCCCGGCGTTGTTCACGACGAGGTCGAGACCGCCGAAGTGCAGCAGCGTCTGCTGGATCGCCTGGTCGATCGCGCCGGCGTCCGTCACGTTCGCCGCGACGCCGATGGCCTGGTCCGTGTTCCCGATCTCGGCTGCGGCGTCCTGCGCCTTCGCCAGGTCGAGGTCGGCGATGACGACCGCGGCGCCCTCGGCCGCCAGGCGCTTTGCGATGGCCTTGCCGATCCCGCTCGCGGCGCCGGTCACCAGCGCGATGCGCGTGGCGAGCTTCTTCGGGGCGGGCATCCGCTGGAGCTTCGCTTCCTCGAGCGACCAGTACTCGATGCGGAACTTCTCGGCCTCGTCGATGGGGGCGTACGTGCTGAGGGACTCCGCGCCGCGCATGACGTTGATGGCGTTGACGTAGAACTCGCCGGCGACCCGGGCGGTCTGGGCGTCCTTGCCGTACGAGAACATCCCGACGCCGGGGACGAGCACGATGAGTGGGTCGGCGCCGCGGATGGCAGGGGACTCCGGCGTCGCGTGCCGGTCGTAGTAGGCCTGGTAGTCCTCGCGGTACTGCTGGTGCAGCGTCCGCAGTCGCTCGATGGTGTCGTCGGTGCTCGCCGAAGCGGGCAGGTCGAGGACGAGCGGCTTCACCTTCGTCCGCAGGAAGTGGTCCGGGCAGCTCGTTCCGAGGGCGGCGAGCTCCTCCGCGCGGGCGCTCGCCAGGAAGTCGAGCACGACGTCGGAGTCGGTGAAGTGTCCCACGACGGGCTTGTCGTGCCCGGCGATGCCCCGGATCGTCGGCGCGAGCGCGGCGGCGCGCGCGTGGCGCTCGTCGGTCGGCAGCGCTTCGAACCCGGGGCGGACCGGCCCGAACGGCTGGTCCTTCCCGTTGGCTGCGATGTACTGCTCCGCCGTGTCGATGATCCAGCGCGAGTTCGCCTCGGCCTCGTCGCTCGTGTCGCCCCAGGCCGTGATGCCGTGACCGCCGAGGATCGTGCCGATCGCCTGCGGGTTGTCGCGCTTGATCGCGGCGATGTCGAGGCCGAGCTGGAACCCCGGGCGACGCCAGGGGACCCACACGACCCGGTTGCCGAAGATCCGCTCGGTCAGCTCGGGGCCGTCCGCTGCCGTCGCGATCGCGATGCCGGCGTCCGGGTGCAGGTGGTCGACGTGCGCGGCGTCGACGAGCGCGTGCATCGCCGTGTCGATCGACGGCGCGGCACCGCCCTTGCCGTGCAGCGTGTAGTCGAACGCGGCGACCATCTCGTCCTCGCGCTCGACACCCGGGTAGACGTCCTGCAGTGCGCGGACGCGGTCGACCCGCAGGACCGCGAGGCCCGCCGGGGTGAGGGTGCCGAGGTCGCCCCCGGAGCCCTTCACCCAGAGCAGCTCCACCGGTTCGCCCGTGACGGGGTCGGTGTCGGTGCCCTTGGCGGAGGTGTTGCCGCCCGCGTAGTTCGTGATCCGCGGATCCGAGCCGAGCGCGTTCGATCGTGCGATGAGTGCACTGATCGTCGTGTCTGCGTCCGTGCGCTGCGTTGCGGGGTCCACCCGTGCCTCCAGTCCTGTGCTCGTCATGATGTCTACGCGCCCCATCCGGCCTGGACGCCGCCGACGCGGTCCTCGGCGATCGACTGCTGGTACCCCGACTCGAGGTACGCGCGCATCGGGTTCGCCGGCAGCCCACGGGACTCCCGCCACGCGGCGAGGTCGGCCCGGACGTCCGTCTGGTACGCGTCCATGAAGATCTCGTTCGCGCCGAGGACGTCGTGTGCCTCCTGCGCCGCGGTCAGTGCGACGCGGTCGAGCAGCAGCGCACGCGCCGTCATCTCCTGGACGTTCAGCACCGAGCGGATCTGCCCGGGGATCTTGTCCTCGATGTTGTGGCACTGGTCGAGCATGAACGCGACGTCGGGGTTGTCGTAGCCACCGCCGCGGATGACCTCGACCAGGATGCGGAACAGCTGGAAGGGGTCCGCCGCACCGACGATGAGGTCGTCGTCCGCGTAGAAGCGCGAGTTGAAGTCGAACGAACCGAGCTTCCCGAGGCGCAGGAGCTGCATGACGATGAACTCGATGTTCGTGCCGGGGGCGTGGTGGCCGGTGTCGAGGCAGACCATCGCCTTGTCGCCGAGCGCTGCCGTCTGCACGTAGCTCGTGCCCCAGTCCGGGACGTCCGTGTGGTAGAAGGACGGCTCGAAGAACTTGTACTCGAGCACCAGGCGCTGGTCCGGGCCGAGGCGGTCGTAGATCGTGCTGAGCGACTCGTGTAGGCGGTCCTGGCGGCTCCGCATGTCCTCCTGCCCCGGGTAGTTCGAGCCCTCGGCGAGCCAGATCTTCAGGTCGCGCGATCCCGTCGCGTCCATCACGTCGATGCAACGCAGGTGGTGGTCGATCGCCTTCTGCCGGATCGTCTCGTCGACGTGGGTCAGGGCGCCGAACTTGTAGTCGTCGTCCTGGAACGTGTTCGAGTTCACGGTGCCGAGCGAGACGCCGTGCTCCTCGGCGTGCCGCTTCAGGTCGGCGAAGTCGTCGACGAGGTCCCACGGGATGTGCAGCGCGACGGTCGGGGCGAGGCCGGTGTACTTGTGCACCTGGGCGGCGTCGGCGATCTTCTCGTAGGGGTCGCGCGGCGTGCCGGGCGTCCCGAACACCTTGAAGCGGGTGCCGGAGTTGCCGAACGCCCAGCTCGGGAGTTCGATCGCTTGCCTGGCCAGCTGGTCGGCGACGGAGCTGAAGCTCGCAGATGTCATCGTGTCACTTCCTCGTGGTCGATTGAATCGTTTCATACCGTACGCGCCGCGCGCGGTTCGCGCAAGCGCGGGGTGTCTGCGCACAACCAAAGTGGTTCGGAACCGCGCGATTGCGTGGTGCGAGGTGCGTTTGGTTGTGCGGAGCCGCCGGCGGACGGGCGCGAGCAGGAACCCGCGCCCGCCCGCCCCGCTACGCTGCGGGCACCGCGGCCGGCGCGCGCAGCTCGTGCGTCCCGCCGCCGAGCCGCTGCTCCGCAGCACCCGGCAGGCGCACCACGGCCGAGACACCCTCCGGGACCGTCGCACGGACGAGCAGCTCGCCGTCGACGAGCTCCCACCGCACGGCGACGTGCCCGTGCACCGTGTCGAGCGAGGTCGACGCCCACGTCAGGCCACCGCCCGGCTGTGGCGCGATGAGCACCGACTCGTACCCGGGGGTCAGCGGCGCGAGGCCACCCACCACGCGGTGCATCCAGTCCGCCACGGCGCCGAGCGCGTAGTGGTTGAACGAGGTCATCTCGCCCGGGTTGATGGTGCCGTCCGGCAGCATCGAGTCCCAGCGCTCCCACACGGTGGTCGCGCCCATCGTGACCGGGTACAGCCACGAGGGGCACTCCGTCTGCAGCAGCAGCCGGTACGCGTCGTCGAGGTGGCCGGTCTGCGTCAGCGCGTCGGTGATGAACGGCGTGCCGGCGAACCCGGTCGAGATCCGGTAGCCGGACTGCTCGGCCAGCTCCGCCAGGCGGTCGCCCGCCTTCGCCTCGTCGTCGGCGGACAGGATGCCGAAGACGATCGCCAGCGCGTACACGGTCGTGCAGTCGGAGCGGATCCGACCGTCCGTCACGTAGTGCTCGGTGAAGGCGGCCTGGAGGCCCGTGGCGAGTTCCTCGGCCTCGGTCGCCTCCGCCTCGTGGCCCGTCAACCGCGCCGCCTGCGCCACCAGGGTGGCGCTGCGGTAGGCGCACGCCGTCGCGACGACGCCCGGGTCGGCCTTCGCCTTGGCGGCGTCCTCCGGCGGGGCGTCCGGGTCGAGCCAGTCGCCGAACTGGAACACGGTGTCCCAGAGGCCCTGCGGGGAGAGGTGGCCCTTGATGCGACGGAGGTGCGCCGTCATCGAGTCGAGCTGCTCCTCGAGCACCGCGGTGTCGCCGTACGCCTGGTACAGCGTCCAGGGCACCCACACGCCGGCGTCCGACCAGATCGCGGTCGCGTCGGGCGTGCCGAAGTCCTCGGCGGGGGAGTACTTCAGCACGTCCGGCACCACGAACGGGATGACGCCGTCGGCGTGCTGCTGCTCGAGCCACACGTCGCGGAGCCAGTCGCCGAGGAACGACCTGGTGTCGAACAGGTACGAGGCCGTCGGGGCGAACGCGGCGATGTCGCCCGTCCACCCGAGGCGCTCGTCGCGCTGCGGGCAGTCCGTCGGCACGCTGAGGAAGTTGCCCTGCATGCCGCGGACGACGTTGTCGTGGAACGTGTTGAGCAGCTCGTGGCTCGACTCGAACGTGCCGGTCCGGGTGAGGTCCGATCCGACCTGCACCGCGGTGACCGCCGAGCGGAGGTCGTCGAGCGTGCCGGTCCACCCGTCGACCTGGGCGTAGCGGAAGCCGTGGAACGTGAAGCGCGGTTCGAAGACGTCGTCGCCGCCGCTCAGGGTGAAGTGATCGGTGGCCTTCGCGGTGCGCAGGGGACGGGTGCCGAGCTCGTCGTGCTCGAGGACCTCGGCGTGACGGAGGGTCAGGACGGTGCCGGCCGGGCCGGAGGTCGTCACGCGGATCCAGCCGACCAGGTTCACCCCGAAGTCGACCAGGGTCGCGCCGGACGGGCTCGTCCAGACCGCGACGGGGGCGATCTCGGCGAGGGGACGGACCGGCGGGACGGTGTCCGCGACGAGTTCGCGGTCGCCGAGGTCCACCGTGTGCACCGTGCTGGTGCGACCCTCGTGTCCGTCCACGCTCGGCACGGTCACGTCGCCCGGCGTGAGGAACGAGCCGTCGCGCAGGCGGGCGTCGATGTCCTCGCCGTCGTAGAGCTGGTCGGCGGTGATGGCGCTCGACAGCGCCTGCCAGTCGGTGTCCGTCGCGACCCGCTGCTCGTGGCCGTCCGCGAACACGATCCGGAGCTCGGCGAACCCGGCGACCTCGTCGGCGTACCAGCCGCCACCGCCGCCCCAGGCGAGGCGGCCGGCGGCCCAGCCCCTGCCGAGCACGAGTGCGAGGACGGCGGCGTCGCCCGACCCGGTGTCCGTGAGGTGCGCCGTGACGTCGTGCGACACGACGCGGAGGCGCCACTCGTAGCTCGTCCATCCAGGCTCGAGCAGGTGGTCGGAGACGCGGGTCCCGCCGAGCCAGGCCTCGACGACACCGAGTGCGCTGACGTCGAGGGTCGCGCTCGTGACGGCGCCGTGGCCGTCGTCGAGGGTGAACTCCCGGCGCAGGATCGGTGCGCTCCCGAGGTCGGCGTCGCTCGCGATGAACGGTGCGGTCCAGGTGGTCATGTGGTGTGGTCCTTTCACGCGACCGGTCGTCGTCGACCGGTGCGGGGGTCTGGGGCCCGGCCGCCCGCCCGGGTGGGCGGTGCGGAGGAGGCGGGTCGCGCCTCCAGGCCGGGGTCGGGCGTCAGCCCTTGACGGCGCCGCTGGTCATGCCGGCGACGATCTGGCGGTTGAAGAAGACGTAGAGGATCAGCGGGGGGATCGTGATGAGCAGCACGTCCGTGAACAGCAGGTTCAGCTGGCTGACCGACTGGCTCTGGAACGTGTACAGCGTCTGCTGCACGGTGGCGTTCTCGGACCCGGGCAGGAAGTACAGCGGGTTCGTGAAGTCGTTGAACACCGTCACCGACTGGACGAGCACGACCGTGATGATCACCGGCTTGAGCAGCGGCAGGACGACTCCGAAGAACAGACGGATCGGTCCGGCGCCGTCGAGCACGGCGGCCTCGTCGAGCTCCTTGGGGATCGTCGCGACGAACGCCCGGAACAGCAGGATGCAGAACGACAGGCCGAAGGTCGCCTCGATGAGGATCATCCCGCCCATGGTCTTGAACAGGTTGAGCCCCTGCAGCACCCAGATCGTGGGGACGATCGCGGGCGGGACGATGAGGCCGGCCAGGACGAAGAAGTTGATGACGCCGTTCCACTTGCTCGGCCGCCGTTGCAGGACGTAGCCGACCATCGCGGAGAACACCACCATGATGATGACGCTCCCCACGGTGAGGACGGCGCTGTTCAGGAACGAGCGCAGGATCCCGCCGTCGCCGGTCTGCATGACCGCGACGAGGTTCTGCCACAGCTGCCACTGGGTCGGCAGGCTGAAGCCGAGCTGGTTCGCCTCGGCCGGACTCTTCGCGGCCTGCAGCAGGACGAAGACGAACGGCACGAGGAAGACCACGAAGCTGACGACGATGGCGATCGAGCCGACGGTCCACCGCTGGACGGTCTGGCGCTTCACGGGCCGGCGCGCGGGCGCGGTGGTCGCGGTCACAGTTCCGCCTCCTTGCGGTTGAGCAGCCAGGAGACGGGGACCATGATCGCGGTCACGACGATGAAGAGCACGACGTTGCCCGCGGTCGACAGCCCGTAGAACCCGGCCTGGTACTGCTTGTAGATCACACTCGCGATGACGTCGCTCGTGAACCCCGGTCCGCCGCCGGTCATCGCCCAGATGAGGTCGAACGATCGCAGCCCGCCGATCAGCGACAGGATGATGACCGTCCCCATCGCGGGTCGGGACAGCGGGAGCGTGATGTTCCGGAAGATCGTCCACGAGCTCGCACCGTCGACCCTGGCGGCCTCGAAGTACTCCTGGGGGATCGCCACGATGCCGGCGATGAAGATGAGCGTCGCGATGCCGACGCCCTTCCAGACGTCCACCGCGGCGACGCTCCAGAGGGCGAGGGCCGGGTCGGTCAGCCACCCCGGTGTGGGGAGGCCGACCGAACCGAGGACGCCGTTGATGATCCCGTGGAAGGGGTCCATCAGCGCCTTGAACGTGATGCCGATGCCGATGGTCGACACCAGCACGGGGAAGAACACCACCGCTCGCAGGTACCCGCGCCCGAGCACGGGGCTCGTGAGGAGCAGCGCGAGGGCGAGTCCGAGGACCACCTTCGCCGCGCTCGTCACGAACCCGTACTCGAACGTGTGCACGAACCCGGAGACGAGCTGCGGGTCCTGGAAGAACCGGACGAAGTTGTCGAAGCCGATGAAGGTCTGGTCGAACAGCGTCCAGCGGGTGAGCGAGAAGTAGAACCCAGCGAAGGTCGGGACCGCGAAGAACACGACGTACAGCGCGATCGCCGGGATGAAGAACCACGCCGGGTAGAACGAGCGCATCCGCTTCCGGGCCGGGCCGGGGCCCGCCTTCGTTGTCTGCGGCGGGGCAACCGCCGTCGTGAGCGTCGCGGTCACGCCGGTCACCAGCCCTTGATGCCGAGCTGCTGGGCCTGCTGGACGACGTCGTCGTCGTACTGGTCAGCGCCCTTGGCCGCGTTGGTGATGCCCGAGCCGACCTGCACGCAGATCTTCTCGAGGTTCGGGCCCTTGATCGGGGAGAGGAACTCGAGCGCCGGGCTCGCCTTGCCGTCGTCGAGGTACTTCTGCAGGTCGCCGATCATCGGGGGCACGGAGTCGGGGAGGGTGCACGTCGAGATGACGTACGGGCCGCCGGGGGTGCCGGTGTCGTTCTGCACCTTGCAGCCCTCGGACGAGTTCGCGAAGGCGATGAACTTCTTCGCGGCCGTGAGCTTGTCGCCCGTGGTCGTCTTCGGGATGTAGAGGCCGTTCGGCTCCCAGATGGTGAGGTTCGTGTCGTCTGCGTTCTCCGCCGGCAGGGCGAAGGCGCCGATGTCGTCCACCGCGTCGGGCGAGTCCTGCTGGATCGCCGAGATCGCGTTGGTCAGCATCGGGTACTGGGCGCCCGTGCCGTCGGCGAGCATCTTCAGGCCGTTCGCCTGCGTGGCCGACGCGTAGTCCTCGTTGTAGAGGTCCTTGTCCTTGCCCTCCTGGAGGTGCTGGAACCCGGCGAGTGCCGGCTGGTCCGCGTAGGACTCCTTGTGCTTCGTGTACTGCGTCGCCCAGTTCTTCTGCTGCGCGGTGATGTTCGCGAAGTCGCCGAGGACGAACAGCTGGCTGGTCCAGGTGTCGCCGTAGGTCTGGATGATCGGCGCGATGCCGGCGTCCTTGATCTTCTCGCTGTTGCTGATGAACTCCGACCACGTGGTCGGGACGCTCAGGCCGAGCTTCTCGTAGACCTTCTTGTTGTAGAGGACCGCGCCGCCGAAGCTGGTGCCGAACGGTGCGCCGTACATGCCCTTGTCGGTGCTGACGACCTTCGTGAACTGCGGGTCGACGTCCTTCGCCCAGCTCTCCTTCGAGAGGTCGACGAGGGTGTTGTCCGGGTTGAGGGCCTGCATGAGCGAGCCGGAGTTGTAGTTGAAGACGTCGGCCATCTCGCCGGTCGACAGCCGGGTCTTCACCAGGTTGTCGCCGTCGGTGCCCTGCGGCTTCGTGTCGAACTTGACGGTGATGTCGGGGTTCGCCTTCTCGAAGGCTGCGATGAGCGGCTTCGCGGTGGCGGCGGTGGCCTCGGCGTTGTCGGCGAGGTACGTGATCGTGACCTTGCCGCCGCCATTGCCGGTGTCGGCGGAGCCGCCGGACGAACAGGCGGCGAGACCGCCGATGAGGACCGTGGCGCCGCCGATGGCGAGCAGCCGGGTGGTCAGGGAACGAGCTGACATTCCTTACCTCCTCGTAAGGCCCGGGGCGGGGTGACCCCGGGTGAAACGGACCCGGGCCCGCGCCGATGCGGGTTCCGGTGGTGCTGTTTAGAACGTTTCAATCGGAATGGAACCATGCGGATTGAAGCGTGTCAATCACTGATTCGGATTCGTTACGGAAGCGCGTGCTCCCGCACGGCCCGGGGCGCGGTGCGGTGGTTCGCGAAAGCGACAGGCTGCCGCCGGAGATCTGCGGGAGACAGTCGCTCTGGCGACACGGACGGTGCGTGTCCGCCGGAGACTGTCGCTTTGGCCGGACACATGCGCCTGCAGCGGCCGCCGCCGGCCGCGCCCCCACTCAGGCCTCGGTGCGCCTCGGGTCGCTCGGCGTCCCCGCCGCGGCCACCTCGGCGGCGCGCACCCGTCCGAGCGTGCTCTCCCGCGGCACGAGCTCGCTGCCGAGGATCACCGTCCGGTGCACGTGCTCCGCGGGGTCGTCCGTCAACTCGTCGAGCAGGAGCGACACCGCCGCCGCGCCCATCTCCTCGCCGTGCATCGTCACCGAGGTCAGCGGCACCGCGCCACCCCACGCCACCGAGTTGTGGTCGCAGCCCGACACCGGGATGTCCTCCGGCACGCGGATCCCCGCTGCGCGCAGTTCGGTCACGACCGCCATCGCCAGCAGGTCCGTGACGCCGAGCACGCCGTCCGGCCGGACCTCGGCGGGCATGGCGGCGATGCGTGCGCCCGCGTCCGTCCCGCCGGGAGGGTCGATGTCACCGGCGTCGACGTCCACGAGCTCGACGCCTGGGTGCTCGGCGATCGCCCGGAGCATGCCGGCCCGGCGTCGCGCCACGGGTTGCAGGTCCGGTCGCGCGCTCACGAACCCGATCCGTCGGCATCCCTGCTCGACGAGGTGCTTCGTCGCGACGTACCCGGCCTGCTCGTTGTCGACGATGACCGAGCAGGCGTCGACCTCGGTCGGTTCGTAGTTGACGTACACGATCGGCCGGCCGTGCTGCTTCGCGGCCTCGACCTGGTCGCGCGACTCCGTCATGGAGGCCAGCAGGATGCCGGAGACCCTCGTGCTCTCGAGGAACGCCAGGTGTTCCCCCTGCGCCACCAGGTCGTTCTCGCTGCTCGCCACCAGCAGGGTGTTCCCACGGTCGCGCGCGGCCGTCTGGGCTCCGCTCACCATGTCCGTGAACAGGGAGTTCCGCAGCGACGTGACGACCAGGCCGATCGCTCGCGTGCTCCCCGACACCAGGGCGCGGGCGTTGCGGTTCGGCGTGTACCCGAGCTCCGCGATCGCCGCGCGGACGCGGGCCGCGGTGCCGTCGGCGACGCGCTCGGGGTGGTTCAGGACGTTCGAGACCGTCGCGAGCGAGACGCCCGCTCGAGCCGCGACGTGGTGCACGCTCGGCGGTCCGTCGCGCCGTGGGACATCCACCATGCTCCGATCGTAGGCGGAGCGGGGTGTCGTCCCGGCCCACCACCGGACTGGAGGCACGGTGCGGCGCCGCCACGCGCCTCCAGTCCGACACGGCGGAGCCGAGTCTCGCATGACGCGAGCCGAGTCTCCGGCTCAGCGACCGTTCTCGCGCTCCGGAGCGCGAGGACGGTCGCCCAGCACAAAACGCGGCGCGCGGCGCGCGGCGCGCGGCGCGCGCGTCAGCGCTCGGCGACCGTGGACTGCCGCACGACGAGCTCCGGGGTGAACTCCACGTGGAGGGTCTCGACCTCCTGGCCCTCCTCGACCTGGGCCAGCAGCAGTTCGATCGCCCGCCGCCCGAGGTCCTGCGCCGGCTGCCGCACCGAGGTGAGCGGGACGACGGCAGCCTCGGCGAACGCGATGTCGTCGTACCCGACGATGGCGATCTCGTCCGGAACGCGGATCGATCCGCGCATGATGAAGGCCTGTTCGAGGCCGACGGCGAGGAGGTCGTTCGCCGCGAACACCGCGTCCGGGCGCTCGGCGGCCGGGCGGGCCTGGAGTGCTTCGCCGATGCGGCGGCCCTCGAGGACGGACAGTGACGAGGTGGTGAGCACCTCGAGCGACGCCCCCGCGGCGGCTGCGGCGGCGACCGCTCCGGCGTGCCGGTCGGCGACCTGCCGGATGCCGAACGGGCCGCCGACGAAGGCGATGCGCGTCCGCCCGATCGACGTGAGGTGCGACACCGCGATGTGTCCGCCCGCGACGTCGTCCACCGAGACCGAGGCGAAGTGCTCGTCGTCGGCACGTCGGTCGACGAGCACCACGGCGGTGCCCTGGTCGCGGAGCCGCTCGAGCCGCGTGAGGTCGTCGCCGGCGGGGGAGATGAGGAGTCCGGCGACGCGGCGCTCCTCGAAGAGGTCGACGTAGGTGTGCTCGCGGTCGACGGACTCGTCGGAGTTGCCGACGAGGACGGCGAGGCCCTTCCGCATCGCGGCGTCCTCGGCGCCGCGGGCGACGTCGGTGAAGAACGGGTTGCCGCCGTCGAGCACGATGAGCCCGACGGTGGAGCTGCGACCGGCGCGGAGTTGGCGTGCCGAGTCGTTGCGGACGAAGCCGAGTTCGGCGATCGCGGACTGCACCCGTTCGACGGTGCCGGGGGCGACCTTGTCCGGGCGGTTCAGCACGTTCGAGACCGTGCCGAGTGACACGCCGGCGAGCGCTGCGACGTCACGAACGCTCACTGCCATGGGGTCATCCTGGCATCGGGCCCGGCGATTCGGCGGAGCGACTTGCCCTCGTGTCGATCCACGGGTAACGTCCTCGCAGCACCGTTGAAACGATTCATCGAAGAACACGCGAACGGAGGACCAATGGCGGTCCGTATCGGAGCCCGCAACACCACGGGCTGGAAGGCGACGATCTCGGTCGCCATGTCGAACTACATCGAGTCCGGGTCGATCATCGCGATCGCCACCAGCCTCAGCCTCTGGCAGGCCCAGTTCCACGTCGGGGACCTGCAGGTCGGGCTCCTCGCGAGCCTGTCCGCGAACGCGTTCGGCGCTGCCGCCGGCGCCATCATCGGCGGACCGCTCTGCGACCGCTACGGCCGGAAGTTCATCTACACCTACGACCTGCTGCTGTACATGCTCGGCATCCTGCTCGCCGTGTTCGCGGGCAGTTACGGGATGCTGCTCGTCGGCTTCATCCTCACCGGCATCGCGGTCGGCGCCGGCGTCCCGGCGAGCTGGACGTACATCGCCGAGCAGGCGCCCGCCGACAAGCGTGCCGCCCACGTCGGCACCGCGCAGCTCGCGTGGTCGATCGGCCCGATGGTCGGGTTCGCCCTGGCCATCGCCGCCGCACCCCTCGGGCTCCTCGGCAGCCGGCTGATCTTCGCACACCTGTTCGTCGTCGCCGCGATCGTGTGGTGGCTCCGTCGCGGACTGCCCGAGTCGACGATATGGAAGGACGAGCGCGCCGCCAGCGGTTCGGCGAACTTCTTCCACGGGTTCACGCAGCTGTTCAGCCGCCGGAAGAACCTCACCGCGATGCTGTTCCTGTTCGGCGTCTACGCGCTCTGGAACACCGTCGCGGGACAGGCCGGTATCTTCCAGCCGCGCGTCTACTCGGCCACCGGGGTGACCAGCGTCACCGAGCAGTACGGGCTGCAGATCCTGGTGTGGGGCTGCACCGTCGCTGCGACCTACTTCGGGTTCATGCGGTACGGCGACCGGGTGAGCCGCCGGATGCTGTTCGCGATCGGCGCCGCGCTCGCCATCGTCTCGTGGGCCGTCCTGATCTACGCACCGGCGAACCTCGGCACCCTGCTGTTCTTCGCGATCGCGTGGGGTGTGTCCTCGGGCATCGGTGCACAGGCGTTCTACGGCCTCTGGACGTCGGAGCTCTTCGCCACCCGCTACCGCGCCAGTGCCCAGGGCGTGCTGTTCCTGGCCGCTCGGGTGATGGTCGGTCTGCTGAGCATCTGGTTCCCGCTGCTCCTGTCCGACATCGGACTGCGTGCGCTCGGCGGCCTCATCCTCGGGCTGCTCGCACTGTCGTTCCTCGTGGGCACGATCTGGGCGCCGCGGACGCAGGGCAAGACGCTCGAGGCGATCGAGGCCGAGCGATACGGCACCGTGACCAGCGTCACCGGCACCGTGCGCACCGCCGACGAGCGGGCCGTCCGAGAGGCCGAGCAGCGTCGTCGCGCCGAGGCCGACCGGTGACCCGCGTCTGCTTCCGGCTGCAGGTGCAGGGCGCACACCTGGACGCCTACCGCGAGCGGCACGCGGCGGTCTGGCCGGCGATGCTCCGGGCGATCGCGGCGGCCGGACGTCGGAACTACTCGCTGTTCCTGGACGACGACGGGCTGCTCATCGGGTACTACGAGACCGACTCGGTGGCCGATGCCGATGCGTCGCTCGCCGCTTCGGAGGTCGCGGCGGCGTGGGAGTCGCACATGCAGGACCTGTTCGACGGTGCGACCGGGCGGGCCGACCAGACCGCGCGGGTGCTGCCCGAGGTGTTCAACCTCGAGGACCAGTTGGCGGCCGTCGCAGAGTGACGCGTGCATCGCGTGAGCAGAAATGGTCGAGTCCAGCCAACGGACTCGACCATTTCGGCTCACGAAGCGGACGGGACGGGACTCACACGGGGACGGACGCCTCCCACGTGCCGTGGGTGAGCGGCACCGGATCGGCACCGGGCAGGTCGAGCACCGCCGTCGCACCGACCGGCACCGTGACCGCCACGGACAGCGTGCCGTCGGCCACCGACCAGTCGATCGCCGCCCGACCGTACGGGGTGTCGAGCGTCGCACCGGCTGAGGTCAGCCCACCGCCCGGCCGCGGTGCGAACCGGATCTCGCGGTACCCCGGTGCCGCGGGCGCGATGCCGGCCACCACGCGGTGCATGAAGTCCGCGACGGATCCCAGCGCGTAGTGGTTGAACGAGGTCATCCCGCCCGAGTTCACGCGGCCGTCCGGCAGCAGGGAGTCCCACCGCTCCCAGATCGTCGTCGCACCCTGCGTCAGCGGGTAGAGCCACGACGGGCACTCGTCCTGCAGCAGCATCGCGTACGCGTCGTCCGGGTACCCGGCGAGCAGGAGGGCGTCGCAGACCACGGGCGTCCCGGCGAACCCGGTGCCGATGCGATGGCCGTTGGAACGCACGAGCGAGGCCAGGCGGGCGCCGACCGGACCGTCCGGCTCGACCAGCCCGAACACGATCGCGATCGCCGACGACGCCTGCGAATCGTCGACCACGGTGCCCGACGAGGTCAGGAACCGGGACCGCCACCCGTCGGCCACGCGCGATGCGAGCGACTCGTACCGTGCAGCCTCGTCGGTGAAGCCCAGGACGGCAGCCCACGCCGCCAGCACCGAGGTCGACCGGTACGAGTACGCGGTCGCCAGGCAGTACTTGTCGGCCTTCGCGGCGGCGGCGTCCTCCGGCGGGGCGAGCGGGTCGAGCCAGTCGCCGAACTCGAACCCCTCGAACCGGACGAGGGCGTCGTCCGAGGTCGAGAGGACTCCGTCCACCCAGGCCTTCGCCGAGGCCCACTGGTCTTCGAGGAGCCCACGGTCACCGAACGCCTGGTAGAGCCCCCACGGCGTGAGCGTCGCCGCGTCACCCCACACGGCGGCGTGGTGGCCGGCGGGGTCGGAGTCGGGCAGGGTCGGCACGAAGAACGGCACGCCCCCGTCCTGACGCTGCTCGAGCGCCAGGTCCCGCAGCCACGAGCGGAGCACCCCGGCGCAGTCGTAGAGGAACGCCGCGGTCGGCGTGAACACCTGCAGGTCGCCCGTCCACCCGAGCCGTTCGTCGCGCTGCGGGCAGTCGGTCGGCACATCGACGAAGTTGCCGCGCATCGACCACACGACGTTCTCGTGCAGCCGTTCGAGCCGCGGGTCGGAGCAGCGGAACCAGCCGGTGCGTCGCATGTCGGAGTGGATCACCTGCGCGACGACGTCACCGTCCTCGAGCGCCTCGACCGGCCAGCCCTCGACCTCCGCGTACCGGAAGCCGTGCACCGTGAACCGCGGTTCCCAGGTCCCGGTGCCGTCGTCGTCGGCTCCCGAGTAGTAGACGTCGGTGGCCTTCGCGGTCCGCAGCGGGCGGGTCGCGAGCTCGTCGTCCTGCATCACCTCGGCGTGCCGGAGCGTGACCCCGAACGGTCCGACGGGGTGGTTCCGGATCCGCAGCCGTCCCGGCAGGTTCTGGCCGAAGTCGAGCTGGATCGCACCGGCGTCCCACCGGCGGGACCAGACGGGCTGGATCTCCTCGGTGACGCGCACCACGGGGCCGTCGAACGGGACGAGCGCGGCGGCGGGACGGTCGAGCACGTCGACGGCGTCCCACTCGGTGTCGTCGAACCCGGCAGCCTGCCAACCGCCGGGTTCGACCCTGCCGTCCCACTTCTCTCCGTCGTAGAGTCCGGAGAGCAGGATCCCGCCGCGCGAGGCGCGCCAGGAGTCATCCGTGCCGAACGTCTCCGCGGAGCCGTCGGCGTACTCGACCTCGAGCTGGGCGATGAGCGCCAGCCGGTCGCCGTACACGTTGCGGACACGGTCGTCCCACGTGATGCGGCCGCGGTACCAACCGTCGCCGAGCCGTGCGCCGAGGGCGACGGTGCGTGCGCCGCCGGCCAGGTGCGGGGTCGCGTCGTGCACGAGGTAGCGCACGCGGTGCCCGAACGAGGTCCAGCCCGGCGCGAGTTCGGCGTCGCCGACACGGACGCCGTCGATCGTCACCTCGTGCAGGCCGAGGCTCGCCACCACGAGCCGTGCGCGCACGACCTCGTCGCGCAGCGTGACCTCGCGTCGGAGGATCGGTGGCGCCTGGTCCACGCGCGTGTTCTCCCGCCAGGGCGCGGCGACGAACGAGGCGGTCCAGTCGGTGTCGGCCAGGAGGCCCGCCTCGACCTCCAGGGGTTCGCTCCAGTCCGTCGCGTGCTCGGCTCCAGAGCCGTCGTCACCCACCACGCGGACGCGCCAGACCGCGCGCTCGCGGGAGACCAACGGGGCGAACGGCCACGCGACGAGGACCCCGGACGCGTCGACACGGGTGGTGGTGCCGGCGTCGTCGCCGGCGGAACGGTCGAGGAGCTCGACCTCGGCGGCGGTGGGGACCCAACCTTCCGGTGCGTCCGGGACGTGCCAGGAGAGGCGCGGCTCCGGCGAGCCGATCCCGAGGGGTTCGCGGAGGTGTTCGACCCGGAGCGCCGTCGGGCCGGACGTGCCTGCCGGGGCCGAGCCGCGCCTCCAGGCCGGAGCGATCGTCGTGTCGGTCATGCGGTTCCTTTCAGTCCTTGATGCCGGACATCGTGATGCCCTGGATGAAGGTCTTCTGGGCGAAGAAGAACAGCACCACGATCGGGATGAGGATGATGGTCGAGACGGCCATCAGCGGGCCGGTCGCCGTGTCGCCCTGCGCTCCCTGGAAGAACGTCAGGCCGAGGGACAGCGTGTACTGGCTCGACTTCGTGAGGTACAGCAGCGGCCCGAGCAGGTCGCTCCACGAGGCGAGGAACTGGAAGAGCATCACGGCGGCGAGTGCCGGCTTGCACAGCGGCAGGATGACCTGGACGAAGATGCGCAGTTCGCCGGCGCCGTCGATGCGGGCCGCGTCGGTCAGGGCGTCGGGGATCCCGAGGAAGAACTGCCGCATCAGGAAGATGAAGAACGGGATGCCGAAGAACGTCGGGACGATGAGCGGCAGGTACGTACCCGTCCAGCCGACGTCGCGGTACGCCACGAACAGCGGGACCATCGTCACGTAGAACGGCACCATCATCGTCGCGATGAGGATCGTGAAGACGCCGTTCCGCCAGGGCCAGCGGATGCGCGAGACGCCGTAGCCGACCATCGCGCTCGACAGTGCGGCACCGATCATCGACGGCACGCAGATCACGAGCGTGTTCCAGAAGTACTGCAGCAGCGGGAACGCCTGCAGCCCGTACGTGTAGTTGCCCGTCGTGATCGTCTCCGGGAACCACTTCACCGGGAACGCGCCGATGTCCGCCTGGGTCTTGAACGACCCCGTGACCATCCAGATGAGCGGCATGAGGAAGACGACGCTCAGCACGATGAGGACGGCGTGCTTCGCGATCGCCTCGGCGACGCGGGGCCAGGTGAGCTTGCGGTGCTTCGGGATCGGTCGGGTCGGGTTCGCCGACCCCCGGGGTTCACCGGCGACGGCCGCGGCCGCCGTGGGGTTCTCGATCGCGGTCATCGTGCTTCGCCTCCGTAGTACACGCGGCGGCCCATGATGCGGTACGCCAGGATCGAGACGATGGCGATGATCACGAAGAGCACCCATCCGACCGCGCTCGAGTAGCCGAGTTGGTAGTGGTAGAACGCCGACTGGTACAGGTACACGCCGGACACCAGGGTCGATCCGGCCGGGTCGCCGTAGCCACCGGTCATCACGAACGCCTGCGTGAAGTACTGGAAGCCGGCGATCAGCCCGGTGATCGTGGCGAACAGCAGCTGTGGGCTGATGAACGGGATCGTCACGTTGCGGAACTTCTGCCACGCGCCGGCGCCGTCGAGCGACGCCTGCTCGAGGAGGTCCTGCGGCACGCCCTGCAGGCCGGCGAGCAGGATCACCATGAGGTTCCCGACGCCCCAGAGGCCAAACAGGATGAGCGCCGGCTTCGACCAGTTCGGGTCGGACAGCCAGCCGGGTCCCTGGATGCCGAAGACGTTCAGGACGTTGTTGATCACGCCGTACTGCGGGTTGAGAACGTACGCCCAGATCACCGCGCTGGCGACGATCGGCACGATGGACGGGATGAAGAAGATGACCCGGTAGATGCCGAGGCCCTTCACGCGCAGGTTGAGCAGCAGGGCCAACCCGAGGGCGACCGCGATGCCGAGCGGCACCGAGATCACCGTGAGGAACAGGGTGTTGCCGAGGGACAGCCACCACTGGTCGTCGGCGAACAGCTGCGAGTAGTTGTCCCACCCGACCCACTGCCTCGTGCCGCCGAGCAGGTTCGCGTTCGTGAAGCTGTTCACCGCGCTCGTGATGATCGGGCCGCCCGTGAAGAGCACGAGCCCGATGATCGCCGGGGCGGTGAAGAACAGGCCCCAACCGAACGTCGCGCGCTGCCGCTTCGTCCGGGGGATCCAGTGGGTCAGCCAGGACGTTCCGCGCGGCTTCGGGCCGCGCGTCGTGATGCTCCGTGTGACGCTCACGAGTTCTCCTCCCGGAATTCGGCGAACGCGTTGTTGACCGTGGTCTTGACCTTGGCCAGGGCGCGCTCTGGAGTGATCTGGCCGTAGATCGCCGAGCTCACCTGGATGTCGAGGGCGGTCGCGTAGGTGCTGGCGACCGGGATGGTCGGGCGGATGTTCTTCGCCGTGAGCAGGCCCTCGCGGTAGACGGCGATCTTCGGGTCCTTCTGGAACTCCTCGAGGACCGGGGAGTCCGACCAGCCGGGCAGGAGCGTGCCGTACGTGAAGTTCGACTGCGTGCCGGCGTCGGACACCGTGGCGAACTGCAGGAAGTCCCACGCGGCGTCGCGCTCCTTGGACGCCTTCGGGATGAAGAGGTCGTATCCGCCGAGCCACGTCGCGCTGCCGGGGGAGCCGAGCCCCTCGGCGTACGGGAAGAGCGTCGCGCCGAGTTCGACCTTCGCCTTGTCTCCGCTGCGGTAGACGTTCTGCGCGTCGGTCGTCGTCATCGGGGCCATCCCGATGTTGCCGCTCGCGATCGGTGGCAGGGTCTGCGACGGGCTGGTGAGGGCGAGGTGGCTCGCGCCGCCGACCTTCCGCGCGTAGTCGACCATCCACTGCAGCGCCTGCACGATGTTCGGGTCGTCTGGGGTGGCCTCCATGTTGTCATCGCTCATGAACTTGCCGCCGAACGCGAACCCGAACGTGAACATGGAGTTGCTGAAGCCGTAGTAGTCCCACGGGACGGTGCCGATCCGGGTGACCTGGTTCCCGCGCTTCTGCAGGATCTTGTCGGAGTAGCGTTCGAGCTCGTCGATGGTCTTCGGCGGTGCCTCGGGGTCGAGGCCGGCCGACGCGAACACCTTCTTGTTCCAGAACATCGGGAAGTTGACGTCGACGAGCACCGGCATCGCGTAGATGTCGTCGGTCGCGGTCATCTGCTTCCAGACCGCCGGTGCGAAGTTCGCCTCGCCGAGACCGGCTGCCTTGATCCGGGACCCGAGCGGCTCGACGACGCCGTACCCGGCGAACTGCGGGTACTCCTCGGGCGTGCAGAACGCGAGGTCCGGTGGGGTGCCGGCGGCGATGGCGGTCTGCAGGCGGATCTGCGTGTTCCCGGACAGCGGGGCGTAGGTCACGCGGACGCCGGTGTGCGACTGGGACTTCTCGTACAGCTCGGCGAGCTCGACCCAGGCGTTCCCGAGGGTGCCGCCCCAGATGTTGTACATCTCGACGACGTGGGTGCGCCCCGGGGCGGGGTCCTTGCTGAGCCGGAGGCCCTGCTGGTCGGCGGCGACGGCACCGCCGGAGATGACCGTGCAGCCGGCGAGTCCGATGGCTGCGCCGCCAGCGGCGATCGCGGCGAGGAACGCCCGTCGGGACACGTCGCGTGCCGCGGGCCTGGTGGGTGGATGTGGTGGTCGACTCGTCATCGAGTGCCTCCGGTCGTCGTCGTTGAGGATCGGGATGGAGCTGGGACCGGAACCGCGAGTGAATCGTTTCAGGTGCCGGTGGCGACGAATGTACGCAGTCGTCGTCGTGTGCGCAAGCGTTAAGTCAGAATGATGGAGAAATCGAACTGCGGTCGGTTTCCGATCACCAGGTGACGATCACGGCACCGGCCTCGTACGTCGCCACCGGGTTCGCGAACGGCAGGGGGTGCAGCTGTTCGGCCTCGACCAGCCGCAGGTCCGGCAGGCCGGCCAGGAGCTGGGTGATCGCCTGACGGATCTCGAGACGAGCCAGCTGCTGACCGATGCACCCGTGCGGGCCGAACCCGAACCCGAGGTGCCCGAACGCGTCCCGGTCGACGTCGAACGTCTCCGGATCGTCGTAGCGGCGGGGATCGCGGTTCGCGCCCACGGGGGACACCGACACCGTCGTCCCGGCGGGCACCACGAGTCCGTCGAGGTCCACGTCCTCGGTCGCCGTCCGCGGGAACAGTGTGAGGAACATCGCACCCGTGCGCATGAACTCCTCGATCGCCGGTGCGATCCGGTCCGGGTCCTCGCGGAGGCGCTCGAGCTGCACGGGGTTGGTCAGCAACGCCACGGTGGCCGTCGCGATCAGGTACGCCACCGAGTCGTGCCCGGCGCTCATCAGCTGGAACACCAGCCCCTCGGTCTCGACCCGTGAGAATTCCGACGCGAGCAGGTCCGTGATCACATCCTCGCCCGGGTCGGCCGCGCGTCGGTCCACCACCCGGCGGATGAAGTCGAACCGCTGCTGCGTGCTGCTGGCGCTCGGTGCCACGAAGTGCGTGACGAACTCCGGCACCAGCTCCTCGTGCACCCCGATCACGCTGCAGTGGGTCCCCGCCGAGATCGGCTTCGCGTACTCGGCGAACAGGTCGACCGGGCCGCCGAGGGCGCGGAGGTGCTCGAGCTGCGCCGCGACCCGCTGCGAGACCTCGGCTTCGCGGCCCCGCACCTGCTTGAGGGAGAACCGGCCGGTGACGCCCCGGCGCATCCGCTGGTGGACGTCGCCGTCCAGGGCGAGCAGGTTCGCGGCGTCGATCGAGCGGCGTGCGGCGTCGTCGAGCAGCGGAGCGGGGGACTCGGCCGCCGCGTGGTCAGTGCGGTCCGCGTGGTCCACCGGTGCAGCCGGTCCCCGCGGCATCCGGTGCGGGAGCTGGCTGAACCGGGGATCGGACAGGACAGCCCGTGCGGCGTCGTACCGCGTGACGACGAGGCCGACGTGGCCGTCGTCGTACTCGAGCGGCGCTGCCGGGCCGGCCTCGCGCCAATCGGCGATCGTCTGGGAGGGGGTGAGCGGGGTGCCGTCGCCGGGGAGGGTGACGGCTTGGTGGAACGGACATCCGGACATCGGGACTCCTCGGGTCGGTGTGTCGTCCGCGGTCAGGCGGGCGCGGGGACGGATGCGAGCTCGGCGCGGGCGAGCCGGAACGCCCGTGGGGCTCCCCAGCCGACGACGCCGGCCGGTTGTCGGAGGACCCGTGGCTCGTCGTCATCCGCGACGAGCGGGACAGCGGCGTCGAAGGACCCGGCGGCCTGGATCCGGACGCCGTGCACCTCGGACCAGAAGAACGGGGTCGGTGCGGCCTGCGGTGGCCCCCCGGTGAGCGTCGCCGCGACCGCGAGTGCCTGCTCGATCGCGTTCGTCTGGTGCTCGACCCGGACGGTTCGGCCGGTCGACGGGTCGGTCCACCGGGCGACGTCGCCGATGGCGTACACGTCGGGTGTTGCCAGCCCGGTGGCGTCGCACACGACTCCGTCGTCGATCGTCAGGCCCGAGTCGGCGAGCCAGTCGGTCCGGGGCCGCCCGCCGAGCGCGGCGACGACGAGGTCGGCGTCGACCGCGGCGACCGCGCTCGGCTCGGCCGCGGCGGTCAGGCGCAGGGACACGCCGTTCGCGCGGTGCAGCTCGGCGAGCCGGTCCGACAGCAGTGCCCCGACCGTGCCGAACGTCAGACGACCACTGCGACCGATCATCGTGACGTCGCGGCCGGACTTCCGTGCGGCCGATGCCAGTTCGGACCCGAGGACCCCGGTCCCGAGCACCGCGACGGACGACGCCCGCTCCCAGGTCGCCCGGAGCGCCACGGCGTCGTCGAGGGTGCGCAGCACGTGCACCGACCGCCCGGGCAGCACCGGTCGGGTCGGCTCGACCCCGGTGGCGAGCACGAGGACGTCGTACCCGAGCGGGTCGCCGTCGACGACGACCTCGTGTCGGACCGGGTCGAGCGAGGACGCGGCCGCCCCGGTCCGCAGCGTCACGCCGAGCGCCTGCAGCTCCGACGCCGTCCGCAGGGCCGCACGGTCCGGCTCCCACGTGCCGTCGAGCACCTGCTTCGACAGGGGCGGTCGGGCGTACGGGGCGTGCGGCTCCGCGCCCACGAGGGTGATCGGCCCGCTGTGCCCGGATGCTCGGAGCGCCTCGGCGAGGGTGACGCCCGCGACCGAGGCACCGATGACGACCACGTGCACCATCAGTCCTCGATCGTGATCGCGCGGGCCGGGCAGAGGCTCGCCGCGCGTCGGGCAGCCGGTTCGTCGGCGGCGCCCGGGTGCTCCTCGAGGAGCTCGACGATGCCGTCGTCGTCCTGGTCGAAGAGCGTCCCCGCGACGAGCGCGCACTGACCTGCTCCGACGCAGGCGCCGGTGTCGGCGATGATCCGCATGCTGACCTCCGTTGGTCCGTCCGGTCGTCCTGACCGGTGGCCACGACGCTACGGTCGCCGGTGCGTCCGACGACATGGGACGACCGAGCAGAACATGGACGATCCGGTCAGTTGCGCTATCTCGCTCGGCGAGTACAGGATGAGCACATGGACGAAGCCGCAGGGCCCGCGGTCGTGTGGGCGAACTGGTACCGCTTCCGAGCGCGGGAACGCATCCACCACGACCGCGTGATGAGCATGTGCTTCCTGTGGGCGCTCGGCGGCACCGGGACGGTCCGCTCGCACGGGCGGTCGTTCACCCTCGACCCGGGTGCCGTCCTCCGTTTGCCGTGGGGACACGACGTCGAGTACGTCGCCGACGACGGCTCGCCGTTCCGCCTCGGGACCGTGCACGTGGTGCCGCGGTACGGCTTCGACCACCCGGTCCTCGCGGTCGTCGCGCACCAGCCCGGTGACCCGCTGTACCGGTCGTCGGACCGTTCCGGCGACCCGGGCTCCCCGGTGTTCACCCCGGCGTCGTCCGTGGTCGCGCAGCGGGTCGCTTCGCTCGGCCGGTACGCGGTCGAGCGGTTCGACGACGGGGCTGCCGACGAGACCGTGCTCCGTGCGCTCGGAGCGCTCTTCGTCGCCGAAACGGTCGGAGTCGCGGGTGCCACCGGAGCCGCCGGTGCCACCGGGGGCGTCGGCGTCGACGGGCTTTCCGACGGCGCGCTCCCGCGGGCGCTCGAGACCATGACGACCTTCGTCACCAGGAACCTCGAGCGGCCGCTGTCCGTCGCCGACGTCGCGGCCGCGGGGGACTGCAGCGTGTCGACCGCCGGCCGGCTCTTCGCGGCGCACCTCGGCACGTCGGTGTCCTCGTGGGTCCGTGGCGCCCGGATGCGCGAGGCGTCGGAGCTGCTCCGGACGAGCGGGCTCCGGGTCGGCGAGGTCGCCCGAGCCGTGGGCTTCACCGACCAGTTGTACTTCTCGCGCGTCTTCCGCAACGAGTACGGCGTGCCGCCGAGTCGGTACGGGCAGGGCCGGATCCGACCCTGACGCACGTGCCGTCGGCTTGACAACGTGCTCCCGATCGGTGAATCGTTTCAGGCGTCCGAGCGTGCCGATGCGCCGGACACGGAGGATCGATGGAGTCCCTCGACACCGAAGTCGACGGCCGACGTGACCCGCTCGGGACCACGGACGAACGCGTCCGGTTCGCCTGGCGCTCGGTCGGCACCGAGCCGCAGACCGCCGTCCGCGTGGTCGTCACCGACGGTGACAGCACCGTCTGGGACTCCGGCCGCGTCGCCACCGACCGACCGTGGTTGCGGTCGCCCAGCGGCCTGCGGTTCGCACCGTGGCGGCGACTCGGATGGGAGGCCCGGATCGAGTCCGGTGCGACGGTCACCACCGCGGGCGGGACGTTCACCCCCGCCCCCGTCGACGACCGGGAATGGTCCGGTGCCGAGTGGCTCACCGCCGCGCCGTCGCCGGCGGCGACGACCGACACGAGCCCGCGGGAGCGCTGCCACGACGGGTCGTTCGCGGCCCCCGTGCTGACCACCACCGTGCCGTCGGGTGAGCCGGTCGTCCGCGCGCTCCTGGCCGTCGCGGCCGGCGGGCACGTCGACGTCCGTCTCGACGGTGCGCTCGCAACCGACGAGGTCTTGTCACCGACCACCACCCACTGGGACCAGCGGGTGCAGGTCGTCCTGCACGACCTCACCGCGACGCTCGCCGACGGGGGAGCCCACGACCTCGCGCTCGAGCTCGGCCGCGGGTTCTTCGGCATGACGAACGCGAACGTCTGGGCGTGGGAGCGTGCGCCGTGGCACGCCGAACCACGCGCCCGCGCGCTGCTGCGTCTGGAACGCGCCGACGGCGGGGTGGAGGTGATCCGTACCGGCCGTGACTGGCTCGCCCGGCGCGGGACGATCCTCCTGGACGACCTGTACGGCGGCGAGGTCCACGACCTGCGCCGTCGACCCGGCCGACCACTCGCGGAGCCGGCGGTCTCCGCCACCGTCGTGACCGGCCCCGCCGGACACTTCGAGGCGCGCCTCGAACCCCCGATCCGGGTCGTCGAGGAACTCGCCCCGACCGCTGTCGTCGAGGCAGCGCCCGGGGAATGGGTGGTCACCTTCCCACGGGTGATCGCCGGGTGGGTGCGTCTCCGACTGCCCGGTGGCTCGCCCGGCGCGACCGTGCGCATCCGGTACGGCGAACGGCTCCGCACCGACGGACTCCCGAACGCCGACGACGAGAAGCACTACTTCGCGGACGGGTTCCAGACGGACGAGGTCACCCTCGACGACGACGCCGTCGAGTGGGAGCCGCGGTTCTCGTACAAGGGCTTCCGGCACGTGCAGCTGTCCGGCTGGCCCGGAGCACCCACCGCTGCGGACGTCACCGCCTGCGTCGTCCGGACCGACGTCGAACGGACGAGCACCTTCGTCGTCGACGACGACCTGCTGCAGTGGATCCACGACGCGACGATGCACACCGTCGAGAACAACCTGCACGGGTACCCGACGGACACCCCGAAGTACGAGAAGAACGGGTGGACCGGCGACGCCGCGGTGGGCGCGGACATGTTCCTGACGAACACCGACAGCGCCGGTCTGCTCACGAAGTGGGTGCAGGACCTCGCCGAGACGGTCGCGCCGGGGCACCCGCCGGCGCTCATCGCCCCGAACGCCGGGGTGTTCGGCGTCGACACGCAGGCCCCCGTGTGGCACTCGGCCCTCGTCACGGTGCCGTGGGACGTGTACCGGCACACCGGTGATCCCGCGGTGCTCGAACGGCACGTCGACGTCATCGAGGCGTACGCCCGGTTCGAGGTCTCCCGTTCATCCGGCGGCATCGCGGACACGATCCTCGGGGACTGGGTCGCACCGGGCACCGACCCGGGAGGCGGCAACCCGCCGGAGGACTCCCGGGTGCCGGCAACGGCGTTCCTCGTGCGGATCCTCGACACCGTCGCCCGGATCGACGAGGTGCTCGGACGCGATCCGTCGTGGGCGATCGACGCGGCGGCCTCGGTCCGCGAGGCGTTCGAGCGCACCTTCGTCGTCGACGGAGTCGTTCGCGGCGAGCGCGACGAGGGCTTCCGACAATCGCACCAGGTCCTCGCGCTCGCGTTCGACGTCGTCACCTCGGGCCCGCTGCGCGCGTCGATCGCCGCAGCACTCGCCGACGACGTCCGGGCGCGCGGCGACCACCTCGACACCGGAGCGATCGGCACGAAGTGGTTGCTCCCGGTCCTCGCGGACGCCGGGTACGCCGACCTCGCGCTCGCCGTGGCCCGGCAGACCACGGCGCCGTCGTGGGGTGCCTGGCGCGAGGCCGGGGCGACGTCGACGTTCGAGCACTGGGACCTCGCCGCGCGGTCGCACGGGCACTACTTCCTCGGGACGGCGGACGACTGGCTGACGGGGTACGTCGCGGGCATCCGGCCGATCGACCCCGGCTGGCGGCGGTTCCTCGTCGCACCAGCGGTGTGCGGCCCGGTCGGTTCGGCGTCGTGCTCGGTGCGGACGCCGTACGGCACGGCCGCCGTCGACTGGCGGGTCGAGGGAGACGACGTGGCACTCACGGTGACCGTCCCGCCCGGCACGTCGGCCGAGGTCCGCCTGCCGTCCGGCGGGACCGATCAGGTCGGCCCCGGCACCCACACCCTGCCCACTGAACGCAGGCCGAAGGCACCGGGGCCCGCAAGGCACGCTCGGTAGCGTGGGCCGCATGCAGCAGCCAGCCGCCGGGACCCTCCGCATCCTCCACCTCTCCGACACCCACCTGACGGGTGACGGCGCCCTGCACCAGGGATCGGTCGACACCACCGCAGCGCTCGAGAGCGTGCTCGCCCGCTTCGACGGCGTCCCCGGGATCGGCCTCGTCGTGGTGTCCGGAGACGTGTCCGAGGACGGCAGCCCGGAGTCCTACGCCGCACTGGTCGAGCGCGTCGGCGGCTGGGCCGAACGACACGGTGCGGCGCTCGTGGTCGTGCCCGGGAACCACGACCTGCGTGAGGGCTTCCGGCAGGTCCTCACCAACGGGCACGTGCTCGGCGAGGGCGGTCGTCCCCTCATGCACACCATGGAGTACCACCCGCCGACGGTCCCGGTCTGGGGGCAGTCACTCGTCGCCGGTCGCCGCATCGTGACGGTCGACACGAGTGTGCCCGGCGCCGGGTACGGCGAGATCAGCGCGGCATCGCTCGAGCGACTCCGAGCAGCACTCGACGGCGAGCACGCCCCGCACGGCACCGTCGTCGTCCTGCACCACCCGCCGTTGCCCGCCCCGACCGCACTGCACGCGGCGCTGCAGCTGCGGAACCCGGAGGCCCTGGCCGACGTGATCCGCGGGTCGGACGTCCGGGTCGTCCTCGCCGGCCACTACCACCACCACTTCGCCGGGGCCCTCGCAGGCGTCCCCGTGCTCGTCGCGCCGGGCGTCGCGAACGACACGGACGTCACGGGGCCGTACGACAAGGAAGCCGCGTACGTCGACGCCGGAGCCCTCGTCGTCGACGTCGCCGAGGACGGCTCGGTCTGGTCGACGCCGGTCCGCGTGCCGCGTCCGGACGCCGATCCGCTCGCGTTCGCGTTCGACGCGGACACGGTTGCGCGCATCATCGAGGCGTCCACCGGGCAGTAGACGCCCGCCGACGCGCGGTGTCCGGCTCGGCCGAGACGACGCCGGACTGGTCAGACACCGGGCGCCGTGCGAGACACCGCCGGATCCGGCGGCGTCTCGTGCGCGACGCGGCGTCTCATGCAGGACGCGGCGTTTCTCGCGCGGCGCGGCGTCGTGCGCGGGACGCTGGTACCCCGCACGCACGGGTTGCATGCGGGAACACCGAGTAGGCCGGGGCCACACCTCCAGCGAAGGAGCACCCCATGCGGATCGGCAGTGCAGTGCAGTACGACCGGTACGGCGGGTTCGACGTCGTCGAGCTCGTCCCTCAGGAACGGCCGGACCCCGGCCCCGACGAGGTCGTGGTGGAGGTCTCCGTCGCCGGGCTGAACCACATCGAGCGGTTCCTCCGCGAAGGGCGGCTCCGCGAGTTCATCGACCTCGAGTTCCCCGCTCACCAGGGCGTCGACTTCGCCGGTGTCGTCCGGTCCCGAGGGTCGAACGTGCGCGACCTGCACGTCGGCGACGAGGTCATGGGCCACGCGCCGCACGGCGGATCCCATGCGACCTGGGTGGCGGTGCCGCGTGGTGCCGTCGTGAAGAAGCCCTCGACGATGACGTTCGAGGTGGCCGGCAGCCTGTACCTGGCGGGGTGCACCGCGCTCTCGGTCGTCCGCTCCCTGAAGCTCGGCCCCGACGACACGGTCGTGATCAGCGCCGCCGCGGGCGGGGTCGGGCACATCGAGTGCCAGCTCGCGCGCGACGCCGGGGCGACCGTGATCGGCCTCGGCAGTCCGCGCAACCACGACGCCCTTCGGCAGATCGGGGTCCGTCCGGTCGCCTACGGCGAGGGCGAGGAGCAGCGGATCCGCGACATCGCCGAGGACCGTCCGATCACGGCGTTCATCGACAACCGGGAGCACGGCGAGAACGTCGACCTGGCGTCCCGACTCGGCGTCGACCCGAAGCGCTTCGTCTCGAGCGAGGACCGCCGCGACCTGGAGATCCGGTTCCTGCGGGCGCCCGGCGACGACACCGAGGCGGCGGAGATGCTCACCACGCTCGGCGACCTCGTGCAGCGGCACAAGGTGCAGTTCATCATCTCGGGGTACTACCCGTTCGAGTACATCGTCGACGCGTACGAGGACCTCGCCGAGATGCACTCGCGCGGCAAGGTCGTCGTCGGGATGCAGCCCGTCGAGACCGGGGCGCGGCTGCACTGGTACAAGTCCGAGAAGTCGCGCGACCTGCGGGACCCCGTCAGCTGAGGATGTCCTTGCTGGCGAACCGGCCGTAGGCCAGCGCGCCGAACACGACGACGTACCCGAGCTGCAGGACGGCGTTCGACCCGAACGAGTCGAACGCGATCGGGTCGCGCAGCAGGTCCCCGAACCCGAGCCACTGGTGCGAGAACAGGAACGGGTGCAGCCAGTCGAGCTGCGGCAGCTGGTCGAGCACCTGTGATGCCCCGGCGAGCACGACCGTCGCGGCCATCGCCCCGACCGGCACACTCGTCAGCGTCGACGCGAACAAGCCGATCGCGGACAGTCCGAGCATCGACAGGGTGACGTAGAGCGCGAGGAGCAGCGCGCGGCCGGCGTACGACCAGCCGTCGACCTGCGTGCCGGACAGCAGCGTGACCGGTCCGATCGGGAACAGCGCTGCGCCGATCGCCGCACCCACGAGCACGATGAGGAGCGTCGCTGCCAGGCAGAACGCCACCGCACCCGCGAACTTCACGAGGATGAACCGCACCCGGCCGGTCGGGGCGACGAGCAGGTAGCGGATCGTGCCGTGGCTCGCCTCGCCCGCGACCGTGTCGCCCGCCACCACCCCGACGGTGAGCGGCAGGAAGAGCGGGATCGACACCGTCAGCGCGGTGAACGACACGAACAGGCCGTTGTTGGTGATGTCGCCGAGGAACGCCGGGCCACCGCTGTCGTCGCCCGTCGTCAGCCGGACCGCGACGGCGATGAGGATCGGCACCAGCGCGAGTGCTCCGAGCATCGCCCAGGTCCGGCGACGGCGGAACACGAGCGCGAGCTCGGAGCCGAGCAGGGCGAACGGGCGTGGGCGGCGCCGTGCGAACTCGCGGACGTCGTGCGTCGGCGTGGCGTCCGGCTGCGCGGTGGCGGGCTCAGGCTGCGGCGCGGTGGCGGGCTCAGGCTGCGACATCGAAGCCCTCTCCGGTGAGGGCGACGAACAGGTCCTCGAGGGTTCCGCCGCCGACGGTCAGCCCGCGGACCCGCACGTCGGCGCGGACGAGTTCGGCGGTGATGGTCTCCGGCATGACCTCGTGCGGCAGGTCGGCGACGAGCACGTCCGCACCGCCGTCGTGCCGCGGGGTCAGCCCGAGCCGGGTCAGCACGGATCCGGCCTGTCCGAGGTCCGGCGTGCGGACCGTGACCGTGCGCGCCCCGGCGGACCGGAGGTCGTCGAGGGTGCCCTGCGCAACGAGCTTGCCCGTCCGCATGACCCCGGCGTGCGTGCACACCTGCTCGATCTCGGCCAGGAGGTGGCTCGACACGAACACCGTCGTGCCGTCGTCCGCCAGGGAACGGATCAAGTTCCGGACCTCGCGGGTGCCCTGCGGGTCGAGGCCGTTGGTCGGTTCGTCGAGCACGAGGAGGTCCCGTGGCGAGAGCAGGGCGTTCGCCAACCCGAGCCGCTGCTTCATCCCGAGCGAGTACGCGTGCGCCTTCTTGTCCGCCGCGTGGCTCAGCCCGACGCGGTCGAGGGCGCTCGCCACCCGGGCCTTCCGGCTGCGCGGATCGGACGTCGGGTCCGCTGCGTCGAAGCGGAGCAGGTTCGCCCGACCGGACAGGTACGGGTAGAACGCCGGGCCCTCGACGAGCGCACCGACCCGGGGCAGCACGTCGTGCAACGCCTTCGGCATCGGCTCGCCGAGCACCTCGATCGTCCCGCCCGTCGCGCTCGACAGCCCGAGGAGCATGCGGATCGTGGTGGTCTTGCCGGAGCCGTTCGGCCCGAGGAAGCCGAAGACGGCTCCCCGGGGGACGGCGAGGTCGATGCCGTCCACCGCGCGCTGCTTGCGGAAGACCTTCTGGAGGCCCGTGGTGCGGATCGCGAGGTCGGCTGCGGCCGACGGGGCGGCCTGGTCCACCACCGGTGGTTCCGTCGTGCTCACTTCGCGGCGGCGACCAGCGCCGACACCGGCACGGCACCAGCGAGGACCCGTCCGTCGTCGGTCAGGTAGACGGACACGAGCGAGGTCTGCACGGCGCGGCCGCCGTCGACCGACTTCGTCAGCTGGTCGAGCAGCCCGGTCGCGTCGTCGCCGAGCGCAGACTGGTCGACGGAACCCTTCGGGAGCTCGGCGATCGTGCTCCAGCCCTTCCCGGTGAACGTCGGCTCGTCTCCGGAGGGTGCGGACCGGTGCTGGGCGTCACCCTTCGCGTGTGCGGGCGCGTCGGAGAGGTCCTTCGTCTCGACCTTCGCGTTCGACGGCGGGGTGAAGTCGAACAGCCGCTCGGCCGGCGCGCCGTACTGCAGGCTCGTGAAGCCGACCTGGACGGCCGGGTCGGACTGGCCCGTCGCCTCGATCGTGGCGCGCAGCGGGAGACCGGTCTGCTGGTCGACCGCGAGCCGCACGGAGCCCACCAGGGTGCCGGAGGACTTCGGCGTCAGCGTGATCTGCCAGGCGTCGTGCCCGGCGACCCGGACGTCCTTCGGCTTCGAGACCTTCGTGCTCGGCGTGATCGCGTCGATCGCCTGCTGCGCGATGTCGGACGGCGTCGCGGTGCCGCTCTTCGGCGTCGCGGCGTCCTTCGGCAGGACGACGTGCGTCGCCGTGCGCTCCTTCGAGTCCCAGGTCCAGACCTCGGAGCCGTTCCGGACGAGGTCCTGCTCGGCGAGCTGCTGGGTCAGCTGGACCCGCTGCTTGTCGGCGCCGTCCACGTAGACACGAGCGGTGTGCGACGAGGTCAGCAGGCCGAGGGCGTCGGACGCGTTCCCCTCGAGCGAGGAACCGCCGGATCCGGTCGGGAGCTCGGGCAGTCCGAGGTCGCTCGTCTGCACGAGCTTGCCGGAGTACTGCGCGTCGGACGACTGGGCGATGCTCGCGATGACGGCGGCCGCGGTCGGGCTCGTGCCGGCGATTGGGTCGCTGGCGGCGTTCGCGATCATCGGAGCCGCGACGGCGCCGGCGACGACGACCGGCGCGATGACGGCGGGCAGCCAGGCTGACTTCTTCATCGGTTTCCCCTCGGTGGAGCATCGGAGTCGGGAGTACGGTACGTCCGGCCCCCGACAGGAGCCTGGGCGTCGCCGTACTCCAACGATCCCTCCCGAGGCGCGCGCCGTCGTCCACCGCGAGGATGACGGGCGTCAATCGTTCGTAGACTCGTGGCACGACCGACGACGGTCGGTGGCGACGAGGGAGACGGCATGCGGGCGGTGCTCGGTCTGGACATCGGGACGTCGAGCACGAAGGCGCTGCTCGCCCGGTTCGACGGCACCGTCATCGCCGAGGTCAGCCGGAAGCACGACGTCGACCGCCCGGAGCAGGGGCTCGTCGAGATGGACGCCGACGTCTGGTGGGACGAGTTCACGACGCTGACGCGCGAGTTGCTCGAGCGGGTGCCGAACGCCGACGTCGCCGCCGTCGGGGTGAGCGGCATCGGTCCGTGCGTGCTCCTCAGCGACGACGCCGGGGAACCGCTGCGTCCGGCGATCCTGTACGGCGTCGACACCCGGACGGCGGACATGCTCGAGGACGTCACCGCGGAGCTCGGCGGCGAGGGGGCGATCCGGGAGCGCTGCGGGTCGGCGCTCAGCACGCAGGCGGCCGGGGTGAAGCTCGCCTGGGTCGCCCGGCACGAGCCCGAGGTGTGGTCGAAGGCCGCCAGGTTCACGATGCCGTCGTCGCGCATCGTGGAACGGCTGACGGGGGAGTACGTCCTCGACCACCACTCGGCGAGCCAGACGACGCCCCTCTACGACGTGCACGAGAACGCCTGGATCCCGGAGTGGTGCGAGCGGCTCGCCCCGGGGCTCGAGATGCCCAGGCTCGTCTGGTCTGGTGACCGGGCCGGGGTCGTGACGGACGAGGCGGCCGCGGCCACGGGCCTCCCGGCCGGCATCCCCGTGACGGCCGGGACGATCGACGCCTGGGCCGAGGGCGTGAGCGTCGGCGAGTCCGTGCCGGGCCGGATGTTCCTGCAGTACGGCACCACGATGTTCATGATCGTGCCGACGGCCCAGCCGATCCCGGTGCCGGGGATGTGGACGACGGTCGGGACGCACCCGGGGCAGCCGAGCGTGTCCGGCGGGATGGCGACCTCCGGCGCGATCACCGACTGGCTGCGGCGGCTCGTGGACGGCGAGTGGTCGACGATGCTCGAGGAGGCCCGTTGCTCCGGCATCGGCGCGAACGGGCTGCTCATGCTGCCGTACTTCGCGGGCGAGCGGACACCCATCGCCGACCCGGACGCCCGCGGGGTGATCGCGGGGCTGACCGTCCGGCACACGCGAGGCGACCTGTACCGGGCGACGCTCGAGGCCACGGCGTACGCGGTGCGCCACAACATCGAGGTGCTGCGGGAGGCCGGCGTCGAGGTCCGCGAACTCGTCGGCGCCGGCGGGGGACTGCTCGGGCGGCTGTGGCCGACGATCGTGTCGGACGTCACCGGGTTGCCGCAGACGGTGCCGAGCGTGACGATCGGTGCCTGCTACGGGTCGGCGTTCCTCGCGGCGGGCCTCGTGGCGGGGCCCGGCGACGGCGTCGACCTCGGCGCCTGGAACCCGCCCGCAGCCCGCATCGAACCGGACCCGGCGGCGACGGCCGCGTACGAACCGGGGTACCGCGACTACCGCGAGCTGTACGAGGCGACGAAGGCCGTCGTGCACCGGTTGGCGGCCCGCGGCTGACCCGGTTCCGGTTGCCGCCGCACAACCGAAGTGGGCCGGAACCGCGGAAGTTCGCGGTTCCGGCCCACTTTGGTTGTGCGGCGCGCGGCGCCCCCTCGGCGGCGCGCGCCGCCCCTCGGCGGCGCGCGCCGCCCCTCGGCGGCGCGCGCCGCCCCGCAGCGGAGCGCGGCGCGCCCTAGGCGGAGGCGTCGACGCCCGCGGGCGCCGAGCCGTCGTACTCGCAGATCGCCTGGACCTTCGCGGCGCTCGCGGACGAGCGGTCGAACTCGTAGCCCAACCACTCCTTCGCCATGCGTCGGGCCACCTCGACGCCGATGACGCGCTGGCCCATGCAGAGGACCTGGGCGTCGTTCGACAGGATGGACCGCTCGACCGAGAACGAGTCGTGCGCCGTGACGGCGCGGATGCCCGGCACCTTGTTCGCGCTGATCGCGACGCCGAGACCGGTGCCGCAGATCAGGATCGCCCGGTCGGCCTCACCGTTCGCGACGAGTCGTGCTGCGTCGACGGCCACGTGCGGGTAGGCGGTGTGCCCGTCCGCGTCCACCCCGACGTCGACCACGGATTCCACCCGCGGATCGCCGAGGAGGTCGGCCTTGATGATCTCCTTGTAGTCGAACCCGGCATCGTCCGAGCCGACCACGAGACGGTACGTCATGCGTGTGTCCCTTCCTTGTCTGCTGCACGGGCGGCGAGGACCTCGCCGACCCGCGTGAGGATCATCCCCATCGAGGTGGCACCCGCGTCGGGTGTCCCCAGGCTCTTCTCCGCAAGCGGCCGGGCCCGCCCGACCTTCGGCTTCAGGTCTGCGGTCGCCGCGGCTTCCGACACCGCGACCTCGGCGGCAGCCTGCCACGCCTCGGTGAGGGAGCTGCCAGCGTCGACGCCGCTCCGCAGCTCGTCGACGAACGGCAGCAGTGCGTCGAGCAGGGTCTTGTCCCCGCGCGACGCCCCGCCGAGGTGCACGATCGAGTCCGCGAACGCCTGCGCTGCCTCGACGACGTCTGCGGGCTCGTACGCGGAGCGGTCGTCGCGCAGCGACCGACCGAACGCCTCGAGTGCCGCACCCCACAGGACCCCGGAGGTGCCGCCCGCGAACTCGGCCCACGCATCACCGGCGCGTCCGAGGACGAAGGCGACCCCTGCCTCCTGGCCGACCCTGTCGACCGCCTTGCGGGCCGCACCGATCCCCTTGACCATGCCGCGTCCGTGGTCGCCGTCACCGGCGACCGCGTCGATGCGGCCGAGCTCCTCCTCGTGCTCCCGCAGGAGCGCGTCGA
The DNA here is from genome assembly GCF_900215175.1 of Curtobacterium sp. 314Chir4.1. Lineage (NCBI taxonomy): Bacteria > Bacillati > Actinomycetota > Actinomycetes > Micrococcales > Microbacteriaceae > Curtobacterium > Curtobacterium sp. 314Chir4.1. The sequence goes on along the minus strand of NZ_OCMI01000002.1, from coordinate 425,320 downwards.
CGGCCTCGATCGCGGCGCGCGCCGTCTGCGCGGTCTGCCTGGAGGCACCACTCGCCTCCGGCACGACCGTCGCCTCGTCCTCCGCCGCGTCCACCGCGTCGGCCGGCACGAGCGCGGCGACCGCCGCCGCGACCTTGCGGTACGCGGGCGTGTAGGCGTCGGCCCTCCAGAGCGTCTCGAGTTCGTCGTCGAGCCACTGCAGGGTGAGCGAGCAGCCGCCCATGTCGAGGCTCGTGACGAGTTCGCCGACCTCGGGCTCGACGACCTCGATGCCGGCGTCCTGCAGCAGCGGGAGCACGCGGCCCCAGAGCAGGAAGAGCTCCTCGTACTTGGTGTCGCCGAGACCGTTGAGGATCGGGGCGACCCTGGTGCCCGCGTTCGCCGGACGGTCCGCGAGCAGCCGTTCGACCAGCAGGCTCGCGAGCTCGGTCGCGGGCAGCAGCGGGACGTCCTCGATGCCGGGTTCGCCGTGGATGCCGAGCCCGAGGCCGAGGTGGCCGTCCGGGACGGTGAAGAGCGGCTCGGTCGCGCCGGGCATGGTGCAGCCCGAGAACGCGACGCCGATGGTGCGGGTCGCCGTGTTGGACGCGTTGCCGATCCGTTCGACCTCGTCCAGGTCCGCACCCGCTGCCGCTGCGGCACCCATCGCCTTGAAGACCGAGAAGTCGCCCGCGATGCCGCGGCGCTTCGACTCCTCGTCGGCGCTGGCGATGTCGTCCGTCACCACCACGATGCGGGTGTCGATGCCCTCGGCGTTCAGCCGCTCGGCCGCGAGCCCGAAGTTCATCGTGTCGCCGGCGTAGTTGCCGAACGAGAGCACGACGCCCTTCCCCTGGTCGGCGGCCTTGGCGACGGAGTAGACCTGCGCGGTGGACGGCGACGTGAAGATGTTGCCGACGACGGCGCCGGTGGCGAAGCCCGGGCCGACCACGCCGCAGAACGCGGGGTAGTGGCCGGAGCCGCCGCCGACGACGACGGCGACCTGCGGCTCGGCGCCCTCGGTCGGCAGGGCGACGACGCCGCCGTGCACGCCCCGCACGCGGTCGGCGTAGAGGGCGAGCCAGCCGGCGAGCTGGTCCTCGGCGAACTCGTCGGGGTCGTCGTGGATCGTGGTCATGGTGCGTGTCCTTCGGTCGTGTGGGGGTGGTGCACCGGGCGACGGCGGGACGGCCGCCGTCGCCCGGAACTCAGTGTGCGCTCCGGCCCTGGGGCACCTTGAGGAAGTGGATCATCACGAACGCGCAGGCGTACAGGCCGACGAACGTCCAGGTCACGGCCTGACCGCCGCCGCCGAGGGCGAGCACCGCGGCCACCACACCGGTGCCGAGGAACGCCGCGCCACCCGCAGCCGTCGTGTACATCGCCATCGCGGCGCCCTTGTGCTCCGGGGCGAGCGCCGGCATGATCGCGCCCATCGGGACGAACCCGGCGAGCAGGCAGCCGAACACGCAGCCGGCGATGACCGAGAGCACGTAGCCCCAGTCGGACCCGGCGGGGACGAGCTGCGGGACGTACCACCAGGCGACGAGTCCGGTCGCGGAGCCCACGATGCCGAACCACTTGACGGTGCGCTGCCAGCCGATCTTGTCGCCGACCCAGCCGAACAGCGCGTTGACCAGGATGTTCGTCGCGTAGACGCACACGGTCATGAGCAGCCAGCGGCTCTGCCCCCAACCACGCTCGTTCGCGATCACGGCGGGCAGGACGACGAACATGCCGAACTCGGGCGCGGTGTTGATCAGTCGGACCAGGAAGCCCATCAGGATCTTCGGTCGTGTCGCCGTGAGCCGGATGCCGCTCGTCAGCACGCGCCAGGCGCTCTCGCCCTCCGGTGCGATGCGGGAGAACCCGTTCGGCAGGCGCACGCCGAACAGCAGGATGAGGAAGCCGATGACGACCAGGCCGATCGAGGCGACCATCGCGCCCGTCTCACCGCCGGTGCCGCCGCCGAACACCGGGATGGCGCCGATCGCGAAGAGGGACCCCAGCGTCGGCAGGCCGCCCGTGAAGGCGACGTAGAACCAGCCGACGGCCGAACCGTTCCGCTCGACCGGCGTGGTGATGTTCACCCAGACCAGGAACGCGAAGGCGAACAGCGGGTACCCGAAGCCGCGGATCGCGTAGGTCACGGCGGCGAACGGGACGCTGCCGACGTTCAGCGCGAGCAGGAACAGGACCTCGAAGACGACCCAGACGGCGAAGCCGAGGATCATCACCCGGCGCGGACCGACCAGGTCGGACAGGGCGCCGGACACGTAGCTGCCGATGAGCGCGGCGAGGCTGTAGAACGTCACGATCGTCGCGACCGTGGCCTCGGGGCTGCCGAGGACCGCGACCATGTGCGGCGTGATGAAGTTCGACTCGACGCCGTTGCCGGTCATGAAGACCAGGACGGCGAGGAACCCGAGGGCGAGCGGGCGGGGGATGCCCATCTTGTCGAGGCGGCCCTCGGTGCGGGGCGTCGTCGGCGCACCGGTGGCGCGCTGTGTCGTCGTTGACATGCTTGCTGACTCCTGTGGTGGGCTTCGGCTCAGGCCTGCAGGGACGGGATGATCGACACCTTGACGCTGGCGCCGGCGGAGTCGCCGACCAGGTCGAGGGCCTCCTGGAAGCGCTCCAGCGGGAACTGGTGCGTGCAGATCTCGGACATCGGCAGGGTCTCGGTCTCGAGCAGCTTGATCGCGGCCGGCCAGGTGTGCGGGCCGAGGTGGGCGCCGCGGATGTCGAGTTCCTTGTCGTCGGAGATGATCGACCAGTCGACGGAGACGTTGTCCTTGAAGACCGAGTACTCGACGAACGTGCCGAGCTTGCGGAGCAGGTTGAGGCCCTGCGGCACCGCGGACGGGTGGCCGGTCGCCTCGATGTAGACGTCGGCGCCGTACCCGTCGGTGAGTTCCTTGACGCGGGCGACGGCGTCGTCCTCGGCGATGTTGATCGTGATGTCCGCACCGACCTTGCGGGCCAGCTCGAGCTTCGCCTCGACGACGTCGAGCGCGATGATGCGGAGCGGGTTCTTCTGGCGGGCGCCGGCGATGGCGGAGAGCCCGATCGGGCCGGCGCCGGCGATGACGACGGTGTCGCCGAACTTGACGTCGCCGCGCTCGACGGCGTGGAAGGCGCAGGAGAGCGGTTCGGCGAAGGCGGCGACCTGGCCGGGGAGGGCGCTCGACACCGGGTGCGTCAGGGCCTTGGCGGGCACGAGGACGTACTCGGCCATGGCGCCGTCGTAGCCCTTGAACCCGAACATGTCGTGGACGTTGCACATCCAGTACGCGCCCTCGAGGCAGTACTTGCACTCCCAGCACGGCACGATCTGCTCGCACGCGATGCGGTCGCCGACGGACACCCCGCGCTTGGCGAGGGTGTCGTCGTCGCCGGCGACGATCGTGCCGACGAACTCGTGGCCGGGGATGCGGTCCTTCTCGGCCCAGGCGGGGCGGTTCTCGTCTCCCCAGAACTTCGCGGCGCCGTGGTAGCACTTCAGGTCGCTGGCGCAGATGCCGACGGCGTCGGTGCGGAGCAGGAGCTCGCCGGGGCCCGGCGTCGGCACGGGGCGGGTCTCGAGGCGGTAGTCGCCCGGGCCGTGGACGACGACGGCGCGCATCGTCGTGGGGATGGTGGTGGCGGCGGTGGTGGTGGCCGCGTTCTCGGTCGTCGTCGACATGAGCTGTTCCTCCGTTGGGTGGCTTCGGCGATGACTGTACACCCTCCGGAACGTTTGTCCAGAACACAATTTCTGGTACGGTCTGGTCCAACGGCTGACTGAACGCAACGGAGCGCACATGACCACCAGCACCCCCACCGACTTCGCCGCGGCCCTCCGCCCGGGCCCGAGCAGCGTGGACCTGACGAACGACTTCACCGGTCGCACCGCGATCGTCACCGGGGGCGCCTCGGGCATCGGGAACGCCGTCGCCCGGGCGCTCGCCGAGCGTGGCGCGCGGGTCGCGATCGTCGACGTCCGGGCCGAGGGCGCCGCCGCTGCGGCAGCCGACCTGCCAGCGGCCGACGCCGTGGCCGGTGACGGGGTCGACGACAGGGTCGGCGTCCACGCCGGCTTCGGCTGCGACGTCACCGACGAGGGCTCCGTCGCCCGCACGGTCGCCGCCGTCTCCGAGCAGTTCGGCGGCATCGACGTGCTCGTGAACTGCGCCGGCATCGCAGCCCTCGCCCCGGCCGAGGACCTCGACGCCGCGTCCTGGGCGAAGACCATCGACGTCAACCTCACGGGCACCTACCGGGTCGCGCAGGCCGCCGGCCGGCACATGCTCGCCGCCGGGTACGGGCGGATCGTGAACATCGCGTCGCAGGCGGCCCACGTCGGTATCGACGGCCACGCGGCGTACTGCGCGTCGAAGGCCGGTGTGATCGGGCTCACCCGCGTGCTCGCCCTCGAGTGGGGCGGGCGTGGCGTCACCGTGAACACCGTCTCGCCGACCGTGGTGCTCACCGACCTCGGCCGAGCGGCCTGGGCGAACGAGAACGGCATCCGGCACCAGGACGAGATCCCCACCGGACGCTTCGCGACCCCCGACGAGATCGCCGCCGCGGTGCTCTTCCTCGCCGGCGAGTCGAGCGCGATGGTGAACGGTGCCGACCTCCGCGTGGACGGCGGGTTCACGATCCGCTGACGAGTGCCGGGACTACGATCGCCCCATGTCCGCCGAGATCCCCGCCGCCGAGGGTGCCCGGACCCGCTTCCCGCTCGACACCGTCTACCAGGCTGCGCGGATGTACTACCTCGAGGACGCCACCCAGGTCGAGATCGCCTCGCGCCTCGGTGTCTCGCGCCCGACCGTGTCGCGACTCGTGGCCGAGGCGCGCCGGGCCGGCCTCGTCCGCATCGAGGTCGTCGACCCGTTCCAGGACGAGACCGTCGCGCTCGCCGAACGACTGCAGGTCGTGCTCGGGCTCCGGGCCGTGCACCTCGCCGCCGTGACGCACACCGCCACGCTCGGGGCCGACCTGGCCGCACCGTTGGCCGCCGCGGTCGAGGGGATGTCGCTCGTCCCCGGTGACGCGGTCCTGATGTCCTCCGGTCGCACCGTGTACGACGTCGCGCACGCGGGCATGCCCCCGTTGGCCGGCGTGCAGCTCGTCCCGACCGTCGGCGGGCAGGCGGACCCGATGCCCTGGTTCCAGACGAACGAGATCACCCGGACCGCCGCGGAGCACTCCGGGGCGATCCCGGCGTTCCTCTTCGCGCAGGCGCTGCCGTCGCCCGCGATGCGCTCCTCGCTCGACGAGGACCCGGCGTTCCAGCACGTCGTCGGGCTCTGGGGGCGGGCGAAGGGCGCGATCCTCGGCATCGGCGCGCCGACCCCGACCCGCGACGCCCTCGCGCGTGGCGTCCCCGTCGAGGACGCCGTCTTCGACCAGGCCGCCGGTGACGTGTGCCTCAACTTCTACGCCGCCGACGGCTCGGCGATCGAGTTCCCGGGCAGCGACCGGATGGTGCGGACCTCCCGCGAGGTCCTGTCGTCCGTCCCGCACGCCGTCGGTGTGGCGGTCGGGGCCGCAAAGGTCGCGAGCATCGTCGGTGCGGTGCGCGGGGGACTGGTCAACGAGCTGGTGACGGACGCCGCGACGGCGCGCGCCCTGCTCGACGCCCTCGCCTGATCCTGCGCGCTCGTTCCCGGGAACCCGACCCGGTGACGGCCTGGAGGCGCGGGGCGGGGCCGCCACGCGCCTCCAGGCCGTCAGGTGGGTGCGTCTACCGCGTGCGCCGCACGTCCCACAGGTGGTGCACCGGGTCGTGCGCGTAGTAGGTGGCGAGCGTCGCGACCGTGAACGCGCTGCCGTCGGAGCGGAGGCCCGTGCGGCCGAGTTGGTCGTCCCGGACGTCGTCGAACGCCCGGGCCGCGCGGTGCGCGGCCTCGCCGAGCTCGCGGGCGACGACGGCGGGGTCCTGCGCGGCGTAGTCGTCCTCGACGGCAGTGGCGTCCTGGTCCCAGTTCGGGAACGTGGGCGCGTCCTCGGCGAGCATGAGCGCCAGCCGCTCCGCCATCTTCCGGTGGACGTCCCGGACGTGCGCGCCGTACTCGAGCGGTGACCAGGTCTGGTCGTCGGGGCGGTCGCGCACGTCGTCGCGGGCGAGTTCGGCCGGCCATGCAGACGTGTTCGCGTCGATGATGCCCGGGACGTCGCGGATCGTCACGGTGCTGCCGTCGTAGCCGCACTCGGGGCACGCGGACTCGATGACCCACGTCCAGTTCTTCGTCTCGGGTTCGATCGCCATGACGCGATGCTACGGCCCCGCCGCGAAGGGCCGCGATCGCCGTCGGCGCGCGGGAGTCAGGTGGCCCTCGTTCGGGTGACACGCCCGGTACCTGTGAATCACCGGCCAATGACATTTCGGTTGCTCGGTAACGTCGTCCGCTGTTCCCGGGCCGGTACCCGTCGGCCCGCCGATCCCCTCGAGGAGAAACGCATGGGCTCCGATCCCAGCCGAACCCCGACCCGACCCGAGCGACGCCTCCGCGTGAGCGACGTCACCGTGGTCGACAAGAGCATGATGCGCCGAGCCGTCAGTGGCATGGTCGTCGGCAACACCATGGAGTGGTACGACGTCGGTGTGTACGGCTACCTGGCCGTCACGATGGGGAAGGTCTTCCTCCCCACCGCCGAACCCTCCGTCCAGATCCTGTTCAGCCTCGGTGTCTTCGCGGCGACCTACATCGCGCGTCCGCTCGGCGGCATCGTGTTCGGTCGGCTCGGCGACCGCATCGGTCGGCAGAAGGTCCTCGCGACGACGCTGATCATGATGGCGGCGTCGACGTTCCTCATCGGCGCGCTGCCCGCCTACGCCACGATCGGGGTGTTCGCGCCCATCGTCCTCGTCGTGCTGAAGCTCGCGCAGGGCTTCTCGACCGGCGGTGAGTACGCCGGTGCCACCACGTTCGTCACGGAGTACGCCCCGGATCGCCGTCGCGGGTTCTTCGCGAGCATCCTCGACTTCGGCAGCTACCTGGGCTTCGCGCTCGGTGCGACCGTCGTCTCGGTGCTGCAGATCACCCTCGGCGACGAGGCGATGACCGCCTACGGCTGGCGCTTCCCGTTCCTGGCCGCCGGGGTGATCGGTGTGGTCGCGATCTACTTCCGCCTGCGGATCGAGGAGTCCCCGGTGTTCCAGGCCACGCAGGCCGCACAGGAGGCGGCTTCGTCGAACCGTGCGTCCTTCGAGGACGAGCGCCCCGCGAACGTGTTCGTCATGGTCCGCGACCACTGGCGCCCGATCGTCATCGCCGTGATGCTCGTCGCCGCCTCGAACACCGTCGGGTACGCGCTGACGTCGTACATGCCGACGTACCTCACCGACTCGCTCGGCTACTCCGCGCTCGACGGCACGCTCCTGACGATCCCCGTGCTCGTGCTGCTCGCGGTCATGCTGCCCCTGACCGGCAAGCTGTCCGACAAGCTCGGCCGCCGCGTCGTGATGTGGATCGGCGCGGCCACCACGGTCGTGCTCGTCGTCCCCGCGTTCCTGCTCATCGGCCACGGTGCGCAGTGGTCGACGCTCGCCGGGCTCGGGCTCCTCGCGCTCATGACGGCGCTGTGGGTGTCGAACCAGGCGGCGTCCCTGCCGGCACTCTTCCCCACCTCGACGCGGTACGGGGGAATGGGCTTCGCGTACAACATCGCCATCGCCGTGTTCGGTGGGACGACGCCCCTCATCGTGCAGGCGTTGCTCACGGCGACGGGTGACGAGCTCGCGCCGGCGTACTTCCTGATGGCCATGAGCGTCCTCGGGGCCGTCGGGGTGTTCTGCATGAAGGAGTCCTCGCGTCGCCCGCTGCCCGGTTCGATGCCGGCGGTGGAGACGGAGGACGAGGCCCGCGAGCTCGTGCAGACGCAGGACACGAACCCGAACCTCGACCTGGGGGACCTGCCGTTCGCCGCCGAGGACGCTGCGCGTCGAGCGCGTGAGGCTGCTCGTGACGAGGGGTTGAGCGCGGCGCGCTGACCGGCCGCCCGTCGACTCGGAACGACGAGTCCGATGTCGTACGACGTCGGACTCGTCGTTCCGAGCCCACCCGCAGCCCGGCCGCCCGCCCGCCCGCCCGTCACTCGTGCCGGTGCTCCCCGGACGGGTCGAGCGCCGGCCACACCGGGAACGGGTCCGCCCACGACCGCCAGAGCTCCGGCCCCGCGAGCAGCTCCGGCGCCGTGAGCAGCGCCCCGTCGAGCGCCCGTTCGATCGCGTGGACGTCGAGCCCCTCGCCGACGAACCACAGTGCCTGACCGATCGGTGCGTCCTCGTCCCACGACGGGTTCGCGGTGGGATCGAGCGCCAGCATCGCGCCGAGGCTCGACCAGACTCCGACGTGGTCCGGTCGTGAGGCGAGGCGGAAGAACCCCTTCGACCGCAGGACCCGCCCGTTGACCCCGGCCGCGAGGTCGTGCTCGATCACCGTGGCGAGCCGTGCGGGGTGGAACGGCAGTGGCTCCCGGTACCGCAGCGCGACCAGGCCGTCCCGTGGGTCCCGTCCCGCCGAGCCGGAGAGCGCCCGCATCCACCCGGCCCCGGCCGCGAGGACCCTCGCCGCCCCGCCGTTCGACGCCGGCAGGTCCGCGGCGCTCCGGATCGACGACACCGCCACGACGACGGCCTGCGGCGCGAGCCGGTGCAGCAGCGCGAGCAGGGCACGGCGGCGGTCGACCGGGACGGGCCCGACACGGTCGAGGGCGATGACGGTGGCGTACTCGACGAGTGATGCCACCCGGTCGGCTGCGACGAAGGCGTCGTCGACGTCGGACCACAGCAGTCGCACGACGTCGTCGGCGCGCAGGACGCTCACGACGTGCCGCAGGATCCGGTCGTCGCCGGTCTCGGACCGTGCGGCGTTCGCGAGCATCATCCCGACCGCGCGGGAGTCGGCTCCGGGCGGCAGGGTGACGACCAGGCCGTGGTCGGCGTCGGGCCCGCAGACGCGGTCGAGCTGGTCGGCCCGCTCGGCGATCGCGCGTGCCGCGGCGAACGCGCTCCCACGCGCGTGCATCCGGTGGCCGACGGAGATCCGTGCGGCCACCCGGTCGGTGTCGACGTCGTGCAGGGCGGAGACGAGGGTGATGGCGGCGGGACGCATGTCGGCTAATGTACATGATCATCGTTCTCAACAAGAGAACGCCATTCGAAGGAGACTCCGTGAAGGTCCGCAACTCGCTCAAGGCGCTCAAGAAGATCCCCGGCTCGCAGGTGGTCCGCCGCCGCGGCCGCGTGTACGTCATCAACAAGAAGGACCCGCGCTGGAACACCCGCCAGGGGTGACGTCGCCGGTGTTCCGTAGGGTGGTTCCATGCGACTGCTGCTCATCCGCCACGGCCAGACCCCCGCGAACGTGAACGGCGTCCTCGACGCCGAGGTCCCCGGGCCGGGTCTGACCGAACTCGGCCAGCAGCAGGCTGACGCGCTCCCCGCCGCCCTCGCCGACCGGGGGATCGAGCGGCTGTTCGTCTCGACGATGGTCCGGACACAGATCACCGCGGCACCCCTGGCGGCGTCGCTCGGCCTCGAGCCGGTCGTGCTGCCGGGGCTCCGCGAGATCGAGGCCGGCGACACCCAGGGCAAACGCGACGAGGTGTCCGTGCAGATGTACATCTCGACGGTGCACGGGTGGTCGGCGGGGGACCGCAGCACGCGGATGCCCGGAGCCGAGAGCGGCGACGAGTTCTTCGCCCGCTACGACGACGCCGTCCGGCAGATCCTCGAGACCGGGGTCGACGTCGCGGCCGCGTTCAGCCACGGTGCCGCGATCCGTACCTGGGCGAGCGCGGCGGCGGACAACACGCCGGACCACTTCGGGACGCAGCGGCACCTGGAGAACACCGGGATCGTCGAGCTCGAGGGCTCGTTCGACGACGGCTGGCGCCTGGTCGACTGGGAGGGCGAACCGGTCGGCGGCGAGCAGCTCATCGACCGGACGGCGCAGGACCCGACCGGCGAGCGTTTCTGACGCACGGTCGCGAACGCGACCACGCAACGGACTGGAGGCGCGGTGCCAGCTGGCACCGCGCCTCCATTCCGTCTCACACAGGACGTGCACGCACGCGGCGAAACGCCGTGTGCGCAGCGAGAAGCCGCCTCGACGACGAGACGCCGCCGGATCCGGCGGCGTCTCGTCGTCGAGGCGGCGTCTCGCGGACGAGGGCGCGTCTCGTCTCGGTGAGACGAGACGCCGCCTGCGCTACGCGAGCTGCGAAGCGGACGTCAGCGGCACGATCACGCCGTGCGACTCGCGCAGGACGTCGAGCGTGCGCTGGACCTCGTCGGCGCGCTCCTCGGGCGTCCAGCCCAGCGCTCCCGCGAGCACGTCGGCCAGCTCGTCGAGCAGGTCGATCGTGACGCCACCGACGAACGCGAGGTTCGTCCGACGCAGCACGACGTCGACCAGGTGCACGGCCTGCTCGTGCTCGGCGAAGTACGCGACCTCGGCGCGGGTCAGCGCGGGGTCGGACTCGAGCGGCTCGACGGGGCCGTCGACCAGGACGTCGACGACCTCGGCGGCACGGGTGCCGTAGCGCTCGAGGAGCCCCTCGACGACCGACGCGTCGAGCCCGTCGCGGTGCGACTTGATCCAGAGGGCGCGCTGGGCGTCAGTCGTGGGGAAGTCCTTGCCGCCACCGATCGGCATGCCCGTCGTGTCGACCGAGCGGGTGACGCCGAGCTTGGTGGTGGCCTCGGTCGACAGGTGCGCGGCGAGGGCGCGGAACGTCGTCCACTTGCCGCCGACGAGCGACAGCACGGTCGACCGCGGCAGCCCGGCGATCGGGGTGTCCACGATCCGGTAGTCACGCGAGACGAAGCCGGGGGCGGTGTCCTCGTGACGGGGGAGCGGGCGGATGCCGGAGTAGCTGTAGACGATGTGGTCGCGGGTGACCTCGATCTGCGGGAACACGTGCTTCACGAGGCCGAAGAAGTAGTCGATCTCCTCGTCGGTCGTGGTGACCGGCTTCGAGGGGTCGGCGTCGATGTCGGTCGTGCCGATGAGCACCCGGCCCTTGAGCGGGTAGATGAGCACGATGCGGCCGTCGTCGTTCTCGAAGAAGAGCTCGCGGCCCTTCGTCGCCTCGAGCAGCTCGTCGTTGTGCACGACGATGTGGGAGCCCTTCGTGCCGCCCATGAACTTCGTCTCGCCGCCGAACGCGCCGTTCGTCAGGTCGGTCCAGGGGCCGGAGGCGTTGATGACGACGTCGGCCGTGAACACGAACTCCGCACCGGTCTCGCGGTCGCGGAGCAGCACGCCGCCGTCGCGGGTGCCGGCGGCCTCGACGTAGTTGGTCGCGCGGGCGGTCGCGGCGGAGCCGGTGCCCTTCCCTGCGGCGAGGCCGTCCTTGAGCACGTCGAGCGCGAGACGCTCCGGCTCGTGCACGGAGGCGTCGTAGTAGGTGCCCGTGTACTTGAGGTCCCTGTTGAGGGCCGGCATGTCCTCGAGCGCGGCCTTCTTCGTGCGGAAGACGTGCTTCGGGACGGAGCCGCCGTCACGCGAGAAGGAGTCGTAGATCGTCATGCCGATCTTGATGAGCATCGCGCCGCGCTCCTTCGTGGAGCGCTGCTTGTGCGTCAGCATGCGCAGCGGGGCGTTCATGATGCCCGAGAAGGTCGAGAAGATCGGCATCGTCGTCTGCAGCGGCTTGACGTAGTGCGGGGCGATGCGGATGAGGCCGTTGCGCTCCTGCACGCTCTCGCGCACCAGGCGGAACTCGCCGTTCTCCAGGTAGCGGATGCCGCCGTGGATCATGTGGCTCGACGCGGCCGACGCGCCGGAGGCGTAGTCGCCGCGCTCGACGAGGGCGACGTCGACCCCCTGCAGGGCGAGGTCGCGGAAGGTGGCGATGCCGTTGATGCCGCCACCGACCACGAGGACCTGTGCGTTCGGGCGCTCCGTGAGCGCGTTCACCGTGTTCCGGGGCTGCGTCTTCTTCGACATGGTGCGTCGCTTCCTTGGTCGGTTCCGTGGGGTTCGCCACCGATCGTGCGCCTCGGGTGAGAGGTCGGGCAACTCGCGTGCACGAACGTGCAGCACACGTGTGGACACGGCCCGGACGCTGGCCTGGAGGCGCGACAGGGGTTGCAGAGGCCGTGCACGTCCGTGCATGGTTGCGTTCTACCGATCGGAGCACTCGTGAGCGATGCGGCTCAACCCATGCGCACGCAGCAGGCGCTGCGCGCTGCGCACCTCTACTACCTGCAGGACCTGACGATGGACGCCATCGCCGACGAGCTCGCCACGTCGCGGTCGTCGGTGTCGCGCCTGCTGAAGTACGCCCGCGACACCGGGCTCGTCGACATCCAGATCCGGTCGCCGCTCGACCAGGCCGCCGCGCTGAGCCGCAGCATCCGGTCGCGCTTCGGGGTGCACGCGCACGTGGTACCGGTGCCCGACCACACGAGCGACGTCGACCGCCTCGAGCGGGTCGCCCTGTCCGCCGCCCGCATCCTGACGCAGTACGTCGAGTCGAACATGGTCATCGGGATCTCCTGGGGCTCGACCGTGAGCGCCGTCAGCCGCTACCTCGTGCCGAAGACGACCCACGGCTCGACGGTCGTGCAGATCAACGGCGCGGCGAACACCCGCACCACCGGCATCGTCTACGCGTCCGAGATCCTCCGTCGGTTCGGCGAGGCCTACGGCGCCTTCGTGCAGCAGTTCCCCGTCCCGGCGTTCTTCGACGACCCCGCGACGAAGGAGGCCCTGTTCCGCGAGCGCTCGATCCGCCGCGTGCTCGACCTGCACGAACGCATGGACCTCGTCGTGTTCGGCGTCGGCGCGCCCCAGGCCCCGGTGCCCTCGCACGTGTACTCCGGTGGCTACCTCGACCCGTCCGACCGCGACGAGCTGACCAAGGCCCAGGTCGTCGGGGACGTCTCGACCGTCTTCTACCGGGCGGACGGGTCCTGGAAGGACATCGGCGTGAACGCCCGCGCGGGGGCGCCGGACCTCGACACGATCAAGCGCGCTCCTCGTCGGGTCTGCGTCGTCGCCGGACGGTCGAAGGCCGCTTCGCTGAAGGGTGCCCTCGCCGCCGGGCTCATCACGGACCTGATCCTGGACGAGAGCGTCGGGCAGGCGATCCTGCAGCCCTGAGCGGCGTCCTGCGTCACCTTCCGATCCGGATTGTCGGTGGTGCGCAGTACGTTCTGGAGCATGGTTGCCACCATCGATCCCCGCCGTTCCGGCGACACCCGGTACTTCCGGCGACTCGTGGGCACCGACGTCGACCAGGCACTGGCGTTCTTCGGCGGTGACTACGACTTCCGCACGCCGTCCGTCCGTCGCACCCGCACGCAGCCCCACTGGGACTTCGCGGGGGTCGGCGACGACCGGATGTCCCTGCGGTCCTCGCGGTTCCTGGTCGACCTCCGGAGCGACAGCCGGGTCGACGACCAGTTCCTCGTCGCCTGGATGCGCAGCGGCTCGAGCACGATCACGTACGGCGGCGAATCGCACGACCTCGAAGCCGGCGTGCCCGTGGTGCTGCCGTTCTGCGACACCTACGAACTCCACCACCGCGACATCGCACTCAACCTCGTGCACCTCGACGCCGGGTTCCTCCGGTCCGTCGTGGGCGAGGACGACTTCGCCTTCGAACCCCTGCGCCGCCCGTCGGCCGAGGGGATGCGGGCCTGGCAGTCCGTCGTCCGTGCGCACTCGGCCACCTGGCTCGACGTCGACCACGAGCTCACCGCGACGGCGCAGCGCGACATCGCCGAGGCGTTCGCGACCGCGGCGATCGCGGCGTTCCCGCAGCGCAGCCGGTGGCGGTCGACCGTGACCGGCAGCGGGCCGGAGCACGAGCGGCTCCGGCGAGCGCTCGAGTACGTGCACGAGCACGCGCGCGAACCGATCGGCACGCCGGAGATCGCCGCGGCGGCCGGACTCAGTCCGCGCGGGCTGCAGCAGTCGCTCCGTCGGCACCTCGACCAGACCCCTGGTGACCTGCTCCGTGGCGTGCGGCTCGACGGTGCACGGGCCGACCTCGTCCGGGGCGACCGCGACGACACGTCGGTGGCGGACGTCGCCCGTGCGTGGGGCTTCGGGCACCTCGGCCGGTTCTCGGCGACGTACCGGTCCCGTTTCGGGGAACTGCCGAGCGAGTCCCTCCGCGCTCGGTAGCGTGGCGGGATGGACACCGTCGTCACCGCCCTCCGTTCCGCGCTCGCCGACCCGGACGGCGAGGTCGTCCGGACCGAGCGTGCCGTGCTCGACGCGGCTCGGACGGACAAGTCCGGCTGGATCGCCCCTGGCGGTCCCCGCGTCGTGGTCGAGGCCCGGACGGTCGAGCACGTGCAGGCGACCCTCCGGACGTGCTCCGAGCTCGGTGTCCCGGTCGTCCCGCGCGGCGCCGGCACCGGGCTCGCCGGTGGTGCGAACGGCACCGAGGGCAGCGTCGTCCTGAGCGTGGCGCGCATGGACCGCATCCTCGGGGTGTCGACGCAGGACGAGTACGCGATCGTCGAACCCGGCGTGCTGAACGGCGATCTGAACGCCGCGGTCGCCGAGTTCGGCCTGCGGTTCGCGCCAGACCCCGCGAGTGCGGCGATCGCGAGCGTCGGCGGCAACATCGCCACGAACGCCGGCGGCCTGCGCTGCGTGAAGTACGGCGTCACGAGGGAGGCCGTGCTCGGGCTCGACGTGGTCCTGGCCGACGGCCGGTTGATCTCCACCGGGCACCGAACCGTCAAGGGTGTCACCGGCCTCGACCTCACGGCACTGCTCGTCGGGTCGGAGGGCACGCTCGGCGTCATCGTCGGCGCGACCGTTCGCCTCGTGCCGATCCCGGAGGGTGAGCCCGCGACGCTGGCGGCCGTCTACCCGGACGTCGAGCGTGCGGCGTGGGCCGCGGCGCTCGTCGTCACCGACGCTGCCCGCCCGTCGACGGTGGAACTGCTCGACCGGGCGGCGCTCGAGGGGATCGCGGCGTACCTCGGACCAGCGGTGATGACCGAGACGATGGGGAGCACGTCGGCGGACGGGGTGTTCCTCCTCGTCGAGTGGGACGGTCCTGGTGCGGCCGAGGCGGCGCTGGGAGCCGTGGCAGGCCTCCAGGAGGTCGGCGGGACCGTGCGCCTGGCCGCGTCGGCGGCGGAACGCGACCGCCTGCTGACGATCCGTCGCTCGTTCCACCCGGCGATGGAGGCCCGCGGCCGCGTGCTCATCGAGGACGTCGCCGTGCCGCGCAGCCGACTCGCCGAGATGTTCGCGCGGGTCGAGGCGATCGGTGCCCGCCACGGCATCTCGATCCCGACGGTCGCGCACGCGGGAGACGGCAACCTGCACCCGAACTTCGTGTTCGACGGCGACGAGGTACCCCCGCACGTGTGGCAGGCGGCGGACGAGCTGTTCCGCGCGGCGATCGAACTCGGCGGGACGCTGACCGGGGAGCACGGGGTGGGCGTGCTCAAGCGGCGGTGGATCGGCGACGAACTCGGCGATGATGTGCTCGAGCTCCAGCGGGGTATCCGGAACGTGTTCGACCCCGCGGGGATCCTCAATCCGGGCAAGGTGTTCTGAGGCCCGCGCCGAATCTCGTGGCACGGATCAGCGCAACGGTGCAGGAAAGTTCGGCAGTAACACTCCCGTAACGAATTCGGCGCTCAATGGTGGGGACACCAGCACCGCCCACGAAGGAGTCCGCAATGCTCATCGGCGTCCCCACCGAGATCAAGAACAACGAGTTCCGTGTCGCCGCCACCCCGGCCGGCGTCGCCGAGCTGACGCTGCACGGCCACGAGGTGCTCGTGCAGGCGGGAGCGGGCGACGGATCGTCCTTCCCCGACGCCGAGTACGCCGAAGCCGGCGCGACCGTGGTCCCGACCGCGGCCGACGTGTGGTCGCGCGCCGAGATGATCCTCAAGGTGAAGGAGCCCGTCGCATCGGAGTACGCGTCGATCCGACCCGGGCAGGTCCTCTTCACCTACCTGCACCTCGCCGCCGACCGGCCGCTCACCGACGCCCTGATCGACTCCGGCGCCACCGCGATCGCGTACGAGACCGTGCAGCTGCCGGACCGTTCGCTCCCGCTGCTGTCGCCGATGTCCGAGATCGCCGGACGGCTGTCCGCCCAGGTCGGCGCGAACCACCTCATGCGTACGAAGGGCGGCCGCGGGCTGCTCCTCGGCGGGGTGCCCGGGACGCCGAAGGGCCGCGTGGTCGTGATCGGCGGCGGCGTCGCGGGGGAGCACGCCGCGACCATGGCCCTGGGCATGGGAGCGGACGTGACCGTGTTCGACATCAGCCTGCCCCGACTGCGCGCGCTCGACGCACGGTTCGACGGTCGGATCACGACGCTGCGGTCCTCGTCGCACGCGATCGCCGAAGCGCTCCGCGACGCCGATCTCGTCATCGGGTCCGTGCTCATCCCCGGAGCCTCGGCGCCGAAGCTCGTCACCGACGCCATGGTCGCGGACATGCAGCCGGGGTCGGTCCTCGTCGACATCGCGATCGACCAGGGCGGCTGCTTCGAGGGCTCGCACCCGACCACCCACGACGACCCGACCTTCGCCGTGCACGACTCGGTGTACTACTGCGTGGCGAACATGCCCGGAGCCGTGCCCCGCACCAGCACGATCTCGCTGACGAACGCGACGCTGCCGTACGCCGTGGCGATCGCGAACCAGGGCTGGGAGGCGGCGACCGCTGCGGACCCGGCGCTCGCGCTCGGGGTGAACGTGCACGCGGGGCAGGTCGTCAACGAGGCCGTCGCGGCCGCGCACGGCCTGGTGGCCGCCGCGCGCTGAGCGCGCGGCGCCGCGCGCTGAGCGGCGGCGCCGTGCCGCGGCCGCCGGTTCGCGAAAGCGACAGATCCCCGCCGGAATCCGGCGGGGATCTGTCGCTTTCGCGGGAGGAACGAGGCTCAGTGGGCGAGGAGTGTCGCTTTGCCGCCGACGGCCGCGCCGCGCCACCCCGCCCGGGCGCGCACCACGAGCGTCACGACGACCGCCGCAGCCGCGGCCACCACCGCGGCGACGGCGGTCGGCGTCGACACGAGCGGCCCGTCGAGCCGCGCGACCGCGACCCACGCCAGCCCCCACGCGAGCGACGCCGTCGGCGCCAGGCGCCCCCGACCCCACACCGCGAGCAGGACCCCGACGAGCCCGGCGACGAGTGCCACGACGACCCCCCAGAGGTCCTGGCCCAGCCCGAAGCCCCGGAAGCCCGCTGCCGTCAGCACCGCGGCCGTGTTCGCCGCCGTCGCGACGCAGACCCACCCGAGGTAGAGCCCGAAGGTCCCGTCGGTGACGATCGCCTCGACGACGCCCGACGGTCGGGAGCGCCGCAGCAGCACGAACGTCCACACCAGCACCGCGAGCAGCGCCACGATGATCGGTTCGCTCAGCCACAGGAACCCGAACTGCACGGACAGGATCCACGCCGCGTTGAGCAGCAGGGACAGCACGACGGGCAGGGTGAGCCGCGCGTGCCGGTCGTCGTCCGCAGTGCGGAAGCACTGCCGGATCGCGTACGCCAGCAGGCCGACGTAGACGACGCTCCAGATCGAGAACGCCGGCCCGTCCGGTGCGATGGCAGTGGAGGACGCCGACAGCGCCCCGCCCGCAGCGTCCTGGATCGGGGTCCCGCCGGCTGCCCCGGAGCCGACGAACGCGCCGACCACCGCGACGACCGCGCTCACCGCGACCGCGATCCGCTTCCAGATCCTCTGCATGTCAGCCCCTTTCGTCAGCATGCTGATGACCTGCACCGTAGGCGCGTGCGCGGCCCCGGCGCGCAGCGCACGTCCAGCAGACGGGGGACGGGACGGTCTGGAGGCACGGGGCGGGGCCGCCACGCGCCTCCAGGCCGTCAGCGGGTCGCGCCCGGCGGCTGCCGCGCAGCCTGCGTACGGTGGGCACGTGACCGTCGAGCTGAACACCGTCTACGTCGACCGGATCGCTCCGATCCCGAGTCCCTCGCTCGACGACACCTTCCGGATGCTCGAGGACCAGGGCGCCAGTGCGTGCATCGTCCTGCACCAGCCCGACGCGCAGGAGCTCGGCGACGTCGCGGTCGCCCTCGGCCTGCACGAGCTCGCGGTCGAGGACTCCGCCGAGGGCCACCAGCGCCCGAAGCTCGAGCGCTACGGCAAGACGCTGTTCGTCGTCCTGAAGCCGGCGCTCTACAACGACCAGGCGGAGGAGGTCGAGTTCGGCGAGGTGCACGCGTTCGTCGGCGAGGACTTCTTCCTCGCGGTCGTACAGGCGGATCCGCGTGGCAAGCAGACCGTCCCGCGGGCCCTGCAGCGGATGAGCGGCAAGCCGGGCCTCGTGACGGTGGGGCCGCAGGCGCAGCTCTGGGCGCTGATGGACTCGATCGTCGACGGCTACGTGCCGGTGATCGACGGGCTCGAAGAGGACATCAACCAGATCGAGGACCAGCTGTTCGCGGGCGAAGCCGGGGTCTCCCGACGCATCTACGAGCTGTTCGGCGAGGTCGTCGACTTCCAGCGGGCCGCCCGGCCGCTCGTGTACATGATCGAGAACCTGCACCGGGGCGCCGAGAAGTACCACCTGCCGGTGGAGATGCAGCGCCGGTTCCGCGACGTCCTCGACCACGCCATCAGGACCGTCGAACGCCTCGACACCTTCCGGCAGCTGCTGCAGAACGCCCTGACGGTCGACTCGACCCTGGCGGCGCAGAAGCAGAACGACGACACCAAGAAGATCTCGGGGTGGGCGGCGATCCTGTTCGCGCCGACGCTCGTCGCGGCGATCTACGGCATGAACTTCACGCACATGCCCGAGCTGCAGTGGCCCTGGGGGTACCCGCTGGCGATCGTGGCGATGGTGCTCTTCGCGGCGGTCCTCTGGGTGGTGTTCAAGGTCAAACGCTGGTTCTGATGGAGACTGGGGCGGTGTCCACGAACGACGTCGTCCACCTCACCGCCGGGGGCGTCTCCCTCGTCCTCGACTGCCGCGAGGACGCGCTGCCCGCGGTCGTGCACTGGGGTGCGGCCCTCGGTCCCCTCGACGACGCCGAGCTCGCCGCCCTGGCGTCCGCCGACGTGGCGCCCGTCGCACCGAACGAGGCCGACGTGCCGGTCCGCCTGGCGATCCTGCCCGAGCCGCACCGCGGGTGGACCGGGCGTCCGGGGCTGTCCGGGCACCGGGACGGACGGGACTGGTCGCCGGCGTTCACGGTGGAGCAGCTCGACGTCGACCCCGGCCAGGGCCCGGGCGCTGTGACCGCCCACGCGGTGGACCGCACCGCCGGTCTCGCCCTCCGCCTGACGGTCGAGATGCTCGCCTCCGGGCTCGTCCGCACCCGTGCCGCCGTCACGAACACCGCCGTGGGCGCGTACACCGTCGACGACCTCACCCTGGCGTTCCCGATCCCGTCCCGCGCCCGCGAGGTCCTCGACTTCGCCGGCCGCTGGGGCAAGGAACGCACGCCGCAGCGACGCGAGCTCGTCGTCGGCACGCACGAGCGCGAGGGGCGGAAGGGCCGCACGGGGGCCGACGCGGCGACCGTCCTGAGCGTCGGGACGCTCGGCTTCGGCTTCGCCCGCGGGGAGGTGTGGGGCGTGCACACCGCCTGGAGCGGCAACCACCGGCACGTCGCCGAGCGCCTGGCGACCGGTCGGCAGGTCGTCGGCGGCGGCGAGCTGCTCCTTCCCGGCGAGGTCCGGCTCGACACCGGGCAGACCTACGAGGGCCCGTGGGTGTACGCCGCGTACGGGGACGGCCTCGACGACCAGGCCCGCCGGTTCCACCGCTGGCTCCGCAGCCGCCCGCAGCACCCGACGACCCCGCGCCCGACGACCCTCAACGTCTGGGAGGCCGTGTACTTCGACCACGACCTCGCCCGCCTGACCGACCTCGCGGAACGGGCCGCCCGGCTCGGGGTCGAGCGCTGGGTCCTCGACGACGGCTGGTTCCGCCACCGCCGCAACGACCACGCCGGCCTCGGCGACTGGTACGTCGACGAGGACGTCTGGCCGGACGGCCTCGGCCCGATCGTCGACCGCGTGCGGGCCCTCGGCATGGAGTTCGGGCTGTGGTTCGAGCCGGAGATGGTCAACGAGGACAGCGACCTCGCCCGTGCCCACCCGGAGTGGATCCTGCAGGCCGACGGCCGCCTGCCGATCCGGTCGCGCCACCAGCAGGTGCTGAACCTCGCGATCCCGGAGGCCTTCGCCCACGTGCTCGAGCGGATGACGGCGATCATCGGCGAGTACGGCGTCGAGTACGTGAAGTGGGACCACAACCGCGACCTCGTCGAGGCCGGTCACCCGGGCGGCTCCGCGGCCGTGCACGAGCAGACCCTCGCCGCCTACCGGCTCATGGCCACGCTCAAGGAACGCTTCCCGACGCTCGAGATCGAGTCGTGCTCGTCGGGTGGTGCCCGGGCCGACCTCGGCGTCCTGGAGCACACCGACCGCGTCTGGGTGTCGGACGACATCGACCCGCTGGAACGGCAGCAGATGCACCGGTGGACGCAGCAGCTCCTGCCGCCGGAGCTCCTCGGCTCGCACGTCGCGAGCGGGCGGAACCACACGACCGGCCGGGTGCACGACCTCGCGTTCCGCGCGGGCACCGCGATCGTCGGGCACTTCGGCATCGAGTGGGACCTCGCGCAGGCGACCCCGGCCGAGGAGTCCGAGCTGGCCGAGTGGATCGCGTTGTACCAGGAGTGGCGGGGGCTCCTGCACGGTGGGGACCTGGTCCGGGTGGACGAGGTGGACGGCTCCCGTCTCGTCTCCGGCACCGTCGCCGCGGACAAGCGGGAGGCGCTGTTCTTCTTCGCGAGCGTCGGACGGTCCGAGGTGTCGGGCACCGGGCGCATCACCTTCCGCGACCTGGACCCCGACACGGTGTACCGCGTCGACCCGGTCGTCGTCGGGGACGGCCACGGGATCTCGGCACCCGCGTGGTGGGCCGGCGAGCGGGTGTTCCGGGGAAATGCGCTCGAGCGCGTCGGCCTGCAGCCGCCGCTGGTGCCGGCGGACTGCGTGGTGCCGTTCCGGCTGACGGCCGTCTGACCGCAGCGGGGCATCGTGCCTGGAGGCACGGGTCGTCTCACCGGGTCCGTCCAGGTCCTTCGCATGGTCGCCCCATGGAACCTGGCCAGGATCACAGGAAGCGCCTCGACCGGCGCCTCCGCTCGGAAGGACCTCCCCATGCAGTGCCCCAACGACCAGGCCACCCTCGTGATGTCGGAGCGGTCCGGCATCGAGATCGACTACTGCCCCGAGTGCCGGGGTGTGTGGCTCGACCGCGGTGAACTCGACAAGATCATCGAGCGCGCCTCGGGCGGACCCGCGCAGACGACGCCGCCGGCACCGCAGGCGCAGCGGGCCGTGCCGGACCCCGCCTTCCCGCAGTCCGGCGGCCCGTACCCGCAGCCGGCGTACGCACCCGGGATGGCCGTGCCCCGCAACGGGTACGCCTCGCCGGGGTCGCCCGGTTCGCCCGGGTCGTGGGACAAGGGGCGTCGTGGGTACGGCCAACCCGGGTACGGGCAGCAGTACGGCCAGCAGTACGGCCAGCCCGGGTACGGCCAGCAGCAGTACGGGTACGGCAAGAAGCGTCGGGGCAACTGGCTGAGCGAGCTCTTCGACTGATCACTCCGCGTCCTCGCGTGTCCGGTCCGGGCTGGGTGAGCCAGTAGGCTTCCCGATATGCCGCACACCGGACACGCGACACGCGCGACCCCTGTCTGGGCCCTCAAGCTCGCCGTGGTCACCGGCCTCGTCGGGGTCGCGGGCGGCATCGCCGGCGTCTCCGTCTGGCTCGCCCTGCAGCTCATCCAGTTCGTCGCGTTCGGGTACCCGTTCGGCGGCCACCTCGAGGCAGCCGACGCCCCCTCGGCGCTGAACCGCTTCCTGGCCCTCGTCGCCGCCGGTGTCCTGACCGGGTTCGCCTGGTGGGCGCTGCGCCGCTGGGGTCGACCGATCGTGTCCGTGCCGGCAGCCGTCGACGGCAAGCGGATGCCCGCCCTGGCCACGGTCGCCAACGCCGGCGTGCAGATCCTCGCCGTGGGCCTCGGCGCCTCCATCGGCAAGGAGGTGGCGCCGCGTGAGATCGGTGCCTGGTTGGCCCAGCTCGTCACCGCACGGGCCGGCCTGACGGCCCGCGAGACGAAGATCCTCGTCGCCTGCGGTGCGGCCGCCGGTCTCGCTGCCGTGTACGACGTCCCGCTCGGGGGTGCACTGTTCGCGGTCGAGGTCCTGCTCGGTGAACTGACCTTCGCGACCGCGCTGCCGGCGTTCGCCACGAGTGCGGTCGCGGCGTTCGTCGCCCGCCTCGTCATCCCGGACGAGGTCCTGTACCACGTGCCCGCGATGCACCTCTCGCCGTCCCTGCTCGTCTGGGCCGTGATCGTCGGCCCCGTGCTGGGCTTCGCCGGGGTCGGCTTCGTGAAGCTCACGAACCGGCTGCAGGGGCTCGCGCCGAAGGGGTGGCACCTGCTCGTCGTGCTCCCCGTCGTCTTCGCGATGGTGGGGCTCATCGCGGTGCCCTTCCCGGAGATCCTCGGCAACGGTCGGGCACTCGGGCTCGTCGCCATGAACTCCTCCCTCGACGCCGGTTCGGTCGCTGGTCTGTCGCCGATCGTGTTCCTCCTCGTCCTCGGCGTCATCCGGACGATCACGACCTCGGCCACCATCGGTGCCGGAGCCGTCGGCGGCACGCTCACCCCGTCCATCGCGATCGGCTCGGCCGTCGGCGGCGGCCTCGGTGGTCTCTGGCTCCTGCTCTGGCCCACCGACGGTCCGAGCCTCACGGCGTTCGCGTTCATCGGCGCCGCGGCGTTCCTCGCGACGACGATGCGGGCACCCTTCACCGCCCTCGTGCTCGTCGTCGAGTTCACACAGCAGGGGACCGACATCCTCATCCCCTCACTGCTCGCCGTCTCCGGATCGGTCGCGGTCGGCTACGTCCTGGCCCGTCGGCGCAGCGCACAGATGGTCTGAACAGTTCGTCACGATCCGGCGCACATCCCGGACATCGGGCCTAGCATCGGCGCCATGACGGGGCGCAGGGCTCCGCACCGAGGCGAGGAGCACCCGATGGCGGGGTTCGACGACATCACGAAGAAGGCCCAGGACTTCCTGAAGGACGGGAAGGTCCAGGACGCCCTGAAGAGCGAGAAGGCCGAGGGCATCAGCGACAAGGTGCTCGACGGTGTCGCCGACGCGGTGAAGAAGGCGACGGGCGGCAAGTTCGACGACAAGATCGAGGGCGCACGCGACGCCGCCGACAAGCAGATCGGCAACGAGTAGTCGCGCGACACGAAGGGCCCCGGACCGAGCGGTCCGGGGCCCTTCGCCGTGGGGCGGTCAGGCGACGATGATCGGAACCGTCGACGAACGGTCCTCGACGGCGTGCTCGAAGACCTCCTCCGCCGCGGTGCTCGAGAGACCGGAGGACGCCGCGATCTCGCGGGTCGCCTGCCGTCGGACGGCGTCCGCGATGTGGACCAGGCCGTCGTCCACGGCGTCCGTGTACTCGGCGACGGCCGAATCGATGTCGGGTCGTGTCGTGGTGCGCATGGTCTCGTCCTCACGTCGTCCGGGGTCGTGTTCGCACTCCGTGAGCAGTATACATATCGGATTTATATGGTGACAGGCCTTTATGGTCATAAAACTGATATATCCTGCGGACTGGACGTGCGAACCACGAGGGACCACCATGGGGAGGTGACAGTCGTGGCGCCGAACCAACCGCTCACCGAGTCCGAGGTCGAGGCGATCAAGCGGGACTTCCCGATCCTCCAGCAGGAGGTCAACGGATTCCCCCTCGCGTACCTCGACTCCGGGGCGACGGCAGAGCGACCCCGCCAGGTCCTCGACGCCGAGCGCCGGTTCCTCGAGCAGGACAACGCCGCCGTCCACCGTGGTGCCCACACCCTCGCCGCGCTGAGCACCGACGCCTACGAGGACGCCCGAGCCACCGTCGCCGGGTTCATCGGCGCGGCGTCACCCAACGAGGTCGTGTGGACGAGCAACGCGACGGACGCCCTCAACCTCGTGGCGTACGGCATCGCGAACGCCAGCCGTGGCCGCGGGGGAGCGGCGGCCGAGCGCTTCCGGATCGGTCCGGGCGACGAGGTCCTCGTCACCGAGGCCGAGCACCACGCCAACCTCGTCCCGTGGCAGGAACTCGCCGCGCTGACGGGTGCGACCCTCCGGTGGGTGCCGGTCGCCGACGACGGCACCTGGACCGCCGAGGCGGCCGTCGCCCTGATCTCGGACCGCACGAAGGTCGTCGCGTTCGCGCACGTCTCCAACGTCACGGGCATGGTCGCGCCGGTGTCCGCCGTCGTCGCGGCGGCCCAGGCGCACGGTGCGCTCGTCGTCCTCGACGCCTGCCAGTCCGCGCCGCACCGACCCCTCGACGTGCAGGCGCTCGGCGTCGACTTCGCCGCGTTCTCCGGCCACAAGATGCTCGGACCCAACGGCATCGGCGTGCTCTGGGGGCGCCACGAACTCCTCGACGCCCTGCCCCCGTTCCGGACGGGCGGGTCGATGATCACCACGGTGACGATGGAGCACACCGACTTCATGCCGGCGCCCGAACGGTTCGAGGCCGGCACCCAGCCGGTGTCCCAGGCCGTCGCGCTCGCCGAGGCCGTCCGGTACCTGCAGGCCATCGGCACGGAACGCGTCCGCGCCCACGAGGAGCACCTCGCGCGCCGTCTGCTCGAGGGCCTCGCGGCGATCCCAGGCATCCGCACCGTCGGTCCGCCCGTCGACGTGCCGCGGTCCGGCCTCGTGTCGTTCGACGTCGACGGCGTGCACGCGCACGACGTCTCGCAGTACCTCGACGCGCAGGGCATCGCGGTCCGCTCCGGCCACCACTGCGCCCAACCGTTGCACCGTCGACTCGGCCTCGTCGCCACCAGCCGTGCGAGCACCTACGTGTACACGACGGAGCAGGACGTCGGCCGGTTCCTGACCGCCGTCGGCGAGATCCGCGCCTACTTCGGCGCCGAAGGAGCAGTGTCGTGAGCGCCCTCGACTCGCTGTACCAGCAGGTCATCCTCGACCACGCGAAGGCCCGGCACGGCGATCGTCCGCTCGACGCCGCCGACGCCGAGCACTTCGAACGGAACCCCACGTGCGGCGACGAGATCACCGTGCGCGTCCGGCTCGAGCCCGGCACGGACCGCATCGCGGACCTCGCCTGGCAGGGCGACGGCTGCTCCATCTCGATGGCCTCGGCCTCGGTGCTCACCGACATGGCCGTCGGTCGGACGGCCCCGGAGCTCCTGGCGCTCACCGAGGACTTCCGCACGATGATGCGGTCCCGCGGCGCCGGTGAACCCGACGAGGACGTCCTCGAGGACCTCGTCGCCTTCCACGGCGTCTCGAAGTTCGTGATGCGCGTCAAGTGCGGCATGCTCGCGTGGGTCGCGGCCGAGGCCGCCGTCCGCGAGGCGACCGCGGCCCACTGACCGGTCGCGCGTCACGCTTCGTCACGGTGCGTGACCACGGGGTCGTCGGCACGTAACGTCGCGCCCGTGACCTCCAGCAGCGGCAAGCGGCAGATCCGGTTCAACGCGTTCGACATGAACTGCGTGGCGCACCAGTCCTCCGGGCTCTGGCGGCACCCGCGTGACCGGTCGCGCCACTACAACGACCTGTCGTACTGGACCGATCTGGCGCAGCTGCTCGAGCGGGGGAACTTCGACGGGATCTTCATCGCGGACGTCCTCG
Source organism: Curtobacterium sp. 314Chir4.1 (assembly GCF_900215175.1). NCBI lineage: Bacteria > Bacillati > Actinomycetota > Actinomycetes > Micrococcales > Microbacteriaceae > Curtobacterium > Curtobacterium sp. 314Chir4.1. The sequence goes on along the minus strand of NZ_OCMI01000002.1, from coordinate 399,667 downwards.
GGACGTACGACGTGTACGGCGACTCGAACGAGGCCGCGCTCCGGACCGGCTCGCAGGTGCCGGTGAACGACCCGATCCTGCTCGTCTCCGCGATGGCATCGGTGACCGAGCACCTCGGCTTCGGCATCACGGCCGGTACCGCCTACGAGCACCCGTACCCGTTCGCCCGCCGCATCTCGACGCTCGACCACCTCACGAAGGGCCGTGTCGGCTGGAACGTCGTGACCGGCTACCTGCCGAGTGCGGCGCGGAACATGGGGCAGACGGACCAGCTGTCGCACGACGACCGCTACGACGTCGCGGACGAGTACCTCGAGGTCCTCTACAAGCTGTGGGAGGGCTCGTGGGAGGACGACGCCGTCGTCGAGGACCGCGAGACCGGCGTCTTCACCGACCCGACGAAGGTGCACCCGATCGAGCACCACGGCGAGCACTTCGACGTGCCGGGCATCCACCTGTCCGAGCCGTCGGTGCAGCGGTCGCCCGTCATCTACCAGGCCGGCGCGTCGCCGCGCGGCATCCGCTTCGCAGCGGAGAACGCCGAAGCCGTCTTCGTGGGCGCACCGACCGTCGACCAGCTCGCGTCGACCGTCGCGAAGGTCCGTGACGCCCTGGAGGCGGCTGGTCGCGACCGGTACGCCGCTCGCGTCTACACGCTGCTCACCGTGATCACGGACGCCACCGACGAGCTGGCCCAGGCGAAGTACGAGGACTACCTGTCGTACGCCTCCGAGCTCGGGGCGCTCGTGCTCAACTCCGGGTGGATGGGTGTCGACCTGTCGCAGTGGGACCTCGACGAGCCCCTCGGGGACGTCGAGTCGAACGCGATCCAGTCGGCGGCGGCGAACATCGCTGCGGCGACCGGCGAGGACGGCAGCTCGTGGACGATCCGCGACCTGGCCCGGCACACGGCGATCGGCGGACTCGGGCCGGTGGCCGTCGGTGGCGGAGCCACGATCGCCGACCGGCTGCAGGAGATCCAGGAGCTGACCGACGTCGACGGGTTCAACCTGGCGTACGCGGTGACCCCGGGCACGTGGGAGGACGTCATCGAGTTCGTGATCCCGGAGCTCCGCGCTCGGGGTGTCTACCCCGAGGGCTACGAGCAGGGGTCGCTCCGCCACAAGCTGCACGGCCGCGGCGACCGCCTGCCGGACGAGCACCGGGGCGCATCGTTCCGGATCGGCCAGCGCTCCGCCGTGGGCTGACCGGGTGAGTGGAGCGTCCGTCGTCGTGCGAGCCGCGACCGAGGACGAGGTACCGGCGTGTGTCGACCTCTGGGTGGCGGCGGTCGCGGCGCGTGACGGCGTGCGGGAGTCGGAGGCGGTCCGGCAGCGGGCGGCCGCCAAGTTCACCGTGCCGCGCGTGGCCCTGGTCGTCGCGGTCGACGATGCCGGCCTGGGTGGCTTCGCGCTCGTGACCGATCCGGGCTCCGGCGTGACCGGCGACCTCGACGCCGCGTACCTCTCGCTGCTCGCCGTGGACCCGCGTGCACAGGGGCGGGGGCTCGGCCGGTCGTTGATCGGCGCCGCGGTCGACGCTGCCGAGCGCGCCGGGCACCGGCGGTGTCTGCTGCACGCGCTCGACGACAACGCGCCGGCCCTCCTGCTCTACCGCAGTGCCGGGTTCCAGCCGGTGGGCGCGGCGTTCCCGCACGCCGTGAGCGGCCGCCCCACCCGGGCGTGGGTCACAGCGGCATCGGGAGGGCGTCCGCAGCGATCGGCCACGGCGCCCACTTCGCCCGGGGCGCGCTCAGCAGGTACGGCTGCGGCGACGGGTAGCTGACGAGCTCGAGCGTCGACCCCCACGGCGTGCGGGTGTAGACGAACCGGTTGCCGTCGCCCGCCTCGAGCCCGCGGAGGTCGCGCGGGTCCGAGTTGCGCGTGCCCCCGGCCGCCTCGACCCGGGCGAGGGCCTCGTCGAGGTCGTCGGCGTAGATCGCCAGGTGCTGCCATCCGAGGTCGGACGGGTGTGCGGCGCCGTGCTGGTCGGGGCCGAGGTACTCGAACAGCTCGAGTCCGGGGCCCTCGGGGAGGGCGAGCATCCGCATCGCCCCCTGCGCCATGGTCGGTGGGATGCCGAGGTAGCGGTGTGCCTCCGGCGAGCTGTTCGGTGCCTCGGTGCGGCAGCGCATGTCGTACAGGACGACGGCGTCGAACGCCGCCACGAAGAACGCCGTGGCTGCGTCGATGTCCGGCACCGTGACGCCCACGTGATCGATCCTGATTCCCCTGGTCATGGGTGATTGGTACCACCGGCCGAGCCTGCCGCGGAAGGCGCTCGGCAGCGCGTGCGCCTTCCGTGCGGCAAGCCGCAGCCCGCACCGCGCACCCGTCCTGGAACGACCGTTCCAGGACGGGTGGCGTGTCACACGACCGTTACACAGGGGAAACGGGCGGCTCGAAGAGGCTCCGTAGCTTCGTGGCAGAGGCGGGCACCGCTCGCCCTTCCCACTCCTTCGGAGGACGCCATGGCTACAGAGATCGCGACCCCGGTCGCCGCGCCCCACGCCCCCCTCACGACGGCAGCCCCAGCGGGTGCCGGCGTCGTCAAGCCCGGGTACGACCCGGCACTCACCAACGAGGACCTCGCCCCGCTGCGCAAGCAGACCTGGACGAGCTACAACATCTTCGCCTTCTGGATGTCCGACGTGCACTCGGTCGGCGGGTACGTCACCGCCGGGTCGCTCTTCGCCCTCGGCATCGCCAGCTGGCAGGTGCTCATCGCCCTGGTGGTCGGCATCCTCATCGTGCAGGTGTTCGCGAACCTCGTCGCCAAGCCGTCCCAGCGCACCGGGGTGCCGTACCCGGTGATCAACCGCGCGGTGTTCGGTGTCCTCGGTGCGAACGTCCCCGCGATCATCCGCGGCCTCATCGCGATGGCGTGGTACGGGGTGCAGACGTTCCTCGCGGCCCAGTCCCTCAACATCATCTTCCTCAAGTTCATCCCGGCGTCGGCCGGCCTGCTCGAGCACTCGTTCCTCGGGTTGTCCGCGCTCGGCTGGATCTCGTACGCGATCCTCTGGGTGGCCCAGGGCGCGCTGTTCTGGATGGGCATGGACGCGATCAAGAAGTTCATCGACTGGGCGGGACCCGCCGTCTACGTCGTGATGATCGCGCTCGCCGTGTACCTGGTCAGCCAGGCGGGCATCGGGAACATCTCGTTCACGCTGTCCGCGGGGGAGCCGCTCTCGTTCGGCGCGAGCATCCCCGTGATGCTGTCGGCGATCGCGCTCGTCGTGAGCTACTTCTCCGGCCCGATGCTGAACTTCGGCGACTTCTCCCGGTACGCGAAGTCGTACGGTGCGGTCAAGCGCGGCAACCTCTGGGGCCTGCCGATCAACTTCCTGTTCTTCTCGGTGCTCACCGTGCTCTGCGCCAGCGCCACGGTGCCGGTGTTCGGCAAGCTCATCACCGACCCCATCGAGACCGTGCAGGCGATCGGCGCCCCGTTCGCCATCCTGCTCGGCGGCCTGACGTTCGTCACCGCCACCGTCGGCATCAACATCGTCGCGAACTTCATCAGCCCCGCCTTCGACTTCTCGAACGTGGCACCGCGGAAGATCAGCTGGCGTGCCGGCGGCATGATCGCGGCGGTCGGTTCCGTGCTGCTCACCCCGTGGAACTGGTACGGCAACGACCAGGCGATCCTCTACACGCTCGGGGTGCTCGGCGCCCTGATCGGCCCCCTGTTCGGCATCCTCATCGCCGGCTACTACATCGTCGCGAAGCAGCGCGTGGCGGTCGACGACATGTACACGAAGGACCCGAGCGCGCGGTACTGGTACGCGAAGGGCTTCAACCCGAACGCGATCTGGACGCTCGTCGTCACCGGGGTGGTCTCGGTCGCGAGCGCGGTCCTGCCCTCGGCCCTCGGCGTCGTCCCGTGGCTGTCGAACTACAGCTGGTTCATCGGGTGCGCACTCGGACTCGTGGTCTTCTGGGGCCTGGAGCGTGTTCGTCCGAGCATGCCGGAGCTCGCCGCCGACGACCCCACGGTCGACGACGGGGCAGCAGCCGGCCGCGCCTGAACCACCCGCACCACCCGCACCACCCGCACCACCGGAAGGACCCCGATGCGCATCCGCGTCGTCAACCCCAACACCACGAGCTCGATGACCGCGGCGATCGGCACCGCCGCCGCCGCGGTCGCCGGGCCCGGCACGATCGTCGAGGCCGTCACGCCCTCCATGGGGCCGGCGTCCATCGAGAGCCACTACGAGGAGGCCCTGGCCGTGCCGGGGCTCCTCGAGCAGATCGCGATCGGCGAGCAGCAGGGGGTGGACGCGTACGTCGTCGCCTGCTTCGGGGACCCCGGCCTCGACGCCGCGCGGGAGGCCGCCTCCGGACCCGTCATCGGGATCGCCGAGGCGGGCTTCCACGCGGCGGCGCTGCTCGGACGGCGCTTCGGCGTCGTCACCACCCTCGGCCGGACCGTCGGGCGGGCGCACGAGCTCGCCGAGCGGTACGGCTTCGCCTCGCTCGTCACCGAGATCCGGGCGTGCGAGGTGCCGGTGCTCCGCCTGGAGGACCCGACCTCGGACGCCCGCGCCCTGGTGATCGAGGAGTGCCGGGCCGTCATCGCGGGCGGCGCGGACGCGGTCGTGCTCGGGTGCGCCGGGATGGCGGACTTCTGCGCCGAGGTGTCCCGGGCGATCGGTGCGCCCGCGGTCGACGGGGTGGCCGCGGCCACGGTGCTCGCCGAGTCGCTCGTGCGGCTCGGTCTGACGACGGGGAAGCACGGGGAGTACGCCGCCCCGCCCGCGAAGCCGATGTCGGGACTGCTCGCGGGGTTCGAACGCCAGCCGGCGGCGGACGCGACGGTCGGGGCGGACGCATGACGCGCCTCCAGACCGACCGCGCTGAAAGCGCCGACCGCGCCGACCTCGTCCTCCGCGCCGAGCGCACCTGGATCGACGGCGCCTTCCGCCCGGCCGCGGTCGTCGTCCGCGACGGCCGCGTCGCCGACCTCCTCCCGCTCGACGCGGACGTCGCCGCCCGCGACGACCGTCGCGTACCCGACGGGCAGGTGCTGCTCCCGGGCCTGGTCGACACCCACGTGCACGTCAACGAACCCGGACGCACCGAGTGGGAGGGCTTCGCCTCCGCCACCCGGGCCGCCGCGCTCGGCGGCGTGACGACCGTCATCGACATGCCGCTCAACTCCATCCCGGCGACGACGACCGTCGAGGCACTCGACGTCAAGCGCGCGAGCGCCGAGGGGCGGGTCGCCGTCGACGTGGGCTTCTGGGGCGGAGCCATCCCCGCGAGCCTCGGATCCCTCGACCAGCTGCACGACGCCGGCGTCTTCGGGTTCAAGTGCTTCACGGCGCCGTCCGGTGTCGACGAGTTCCCGCACCTCGACGGTCCGCAGCTGCGTGCCGCGATCGAGGAGGTCGCCCGCATCGACGCGCTCCTCATCGTGCACGCCGAGGACCCGGAGTTCCTGGTCGACCACGACGCGCTCGGCGGCCACTACGAGGACTTCCTCGCCACCCGACCGGTCGACGCCGAGCGGTCGGCGATCGCGCGGGTCATCGAGGGCGCACGGGCGACCGGCGCGCGCGTCCACATCCTGCACCTGTCCGATGCCGGGGCCCTGCCGATGATCCGCGCGGCCAAGGCGGACGGGGTCCGGATCACGGTCGAGACCTGTCCGCACTACCTCGCGTTCGAGGCGGGCACGATCCCGGACGGCGCGACCGAGTACAAGTGCTGCCCGCCGATCCGTGACGACGCGAACCGCGACGCCCTCTGGCAGGGCGTGCTCGACGGCACGATCGACATGATCGTGTCCGACCACTCGCCCTCCACGGCGGACCTGAAGACCGACGACTGGGGGCTCGCGTGGGGCGGGATCGCGGGTCTGCAGGTCGGGTTCCGCGCGGTCTGGACGGAAGGGATCCGCCGCGGCGTCGCGCTCGGCGAGCTGCTGCCACTGTTCACCACCGGACCGGCGGCGCTCGCCGGCTTCGCCGACCGCGGCCGCATCGCACCCGGTGCGCTCGCCCACTTCGCGGTGTTCGACCCGTCCGCCACGGCCGTCATCGACGTGGCCGGGCTCGAACACCGCAACCCGGTCTCCGCGTTCGCCGGCCTGGAGGCGCGGGGCCGCGTCACCGAGACCTGGTTGCGCGGGCAGCTGGTCGCGTCGTCGGACGCCGGCGTCACGTCCGTCGCGGGTCGGCTCGTCACGCGTCCGGTCACCGCACCCGCCGAAACACCGCTGTAACGATCGTTCCGATACGATCTCCACCGGAACGAGAGGACCGAACATGCTCCCTGTGAACCCGCCCGCCCGTCTGCTCATGGGGCCGGGGCCGATCACCGCCGACCCGCGGGTGCTCCGCGCCCTGTCCACCCCGCTCGTCGGGCAGTACGACCCGTGGATGACCACCACGATGAACGAGACGCAGGAGCTGTACCGGCGGGTGTTCGGCACCGCGAACGAGGCGACCGTCCTCGTCGACGGGACCTCGCGCGCCGGGATCGAGGCGGCACTGGTGTCGCTGCTGGCCCCTGGGGACCGCGTGCTCGTGCCGGTGTTCGGCCGCTTCGGACACCTGCTCGCCGAGATCGCCGGGCGCGCCGGGGCCGAGGTCCACACGATCGAGACCGACTGGGGCCAGGTGTTCACGCCGACCGCGATCGAGGACGCGATCGTCCGGGTCCGTCCGAAGGTCCTGGCGATCGTGCAGGGTGACACCTCGACGACGATGAACCAGCCGCTCGACGAGCTCGGTGCGATCTGCGACCGGCACGGCGTCCTGTTCTACACCGACGCCACCGCGACCATCGGGGGCAACCCGCTCGAGGTCGACGCCTGGGGGATCGACGCGGTGAGCGCCGGGCTGCAGAAGTGCCTCGGCGGCCCGTCCGGCAGCGCGCCGCTCACGGTGTCACCGCGCGCGGTGGCGGTCCTCGACCAGCGCCGCAGCGTCGAGGCCGGCATCCGTGAACCCGGTGACGACGTGTCCGACGAACCGATCCGCTCGAACTACCTCGACCTGGCGATGATCCTCGACTACTGGGGCCCGCGCCGGCTCAACCACCACACCGAGGCGGCGTCGATGCTCTACGCCGCGAACGAGTGCGCCCGCATCCTGCTCGAGGAAGGCCGCGACGCCGTCATCGCCCGGCACGAGACCGCCGGCAGCGCCATGCTCGCCGGCGTGCGGGCCCTCGGACTCGGGGTCTTCGGGGACCTCGGGCACAAGATGCACAACGTCGTCGCCGTCGAGATCCCGTCGGACGTCGTCGGCGACCAGGTCCGGGCATCGATGCTCGACGACCACGGCATCGAGATCGGGACGTCGTTCGGACCGCTGCACGGCAAGGTCTGGCGGATCGGCACCATGGGTTACAACGCCCGGAAGGACGCCGTCGTGACGACGCTCGCCGCGCTCGAGCACGCGCTGCGCCGGGCCGGCCACGCGGTGCCGCAGGGCGGTGGCGTCGACGCGGCGCTGGACGTCTACGCGGGCTCGGCCGTCGGGGTGCCCGCGTGAGCGCCGCGGCCGCGGTGCACGCCACCGAGCAGGCCACCGCCGACGCCGAGCTCGTCGCGCGCTGGTGCGACGAACTCGCCCTGGTCACCGAGGAGACCGGCCGCATCACCCGCGTCTACCTGTCGCCCGAGCACGCCCGGGTGAACGTGATCGTCGCCGGGTGGATGCAGGACGCCGGGCTCACGACCTGGCAGGACGCCGCCGGCAACCTGCACGGCCGCGTCGACGGTGCCACGGCCGACGCCCCGGTGCTCCTGCTCGGCTCGCACCTCGACACCGTGGTCGACGCCGGACGCTACGACGGGATCGTCGGGGTCCTGATGGCCGTCCGCACCGTCGCCCGACTGACCGCCGCCGGGCCGCTGCCTGTCGCGCTCGAGGTCATCGCGTTCTCCGACGAGGAGGGCACGCGGTTCGGCAAGGCGCTGCTCGGGTCCTCGGCCGTCGCGGGCGTCTGGGACGAGTCGTGGTGGGACCTGGCCGACGGCGAGGGGGTCACCCTCCGCCGGGCGTTCGAGGACTTCGGGCTCGACCCGTCGCGGGTCGGCGACGCCGCGGCGGACCCGGCCGCACTCGTGGGGTACCTCGAGGCGCACATCGAGCAGGGGCCGTACCTCGAGCAGGCCGGGCAGGCACTCGGCGTCGTCACGAGCATCGCGAGCGCCCGGCGCTTCACGGTCGAGGCCGTGGGCGAGGCCCGGCACGCCGGCGGCACCCCCTACGAGCGACGGCACGACGCACTGCTCGCCGCGGCCGAGGCCGCGCTCGCCGTGGAGCGGATCTGCCGGGCGTCCCAGCACGTCGGGACGGTCGGCACCATGACCGTCGAACCCGGTGCGGTCAACGTCGTCCCGGGGCTCGCACGGTTCTCGGTCGACCTCCGCGGGGAGTTCGACGAAGGCCGCGACGAGGTCTGGGACGAGATCACCAAGGCGTTCGCCCTCATCGGGGAGCGCCGCGGGGTGAGCGTCGAGCCCACCGAGGTGCACCGGGCGCCCGCCGTGTTCTGTGCGCCGCGGCTGATGGACGCCGTCCGCGCGGGCATCGAGTCGACGGGCGAAGCAGCCCCGATGGAGCTGTTCTCGCGTGCCGGCCACGACGCGATGTCGCTCGGGCTGGTCACCGACGTCGCCATGCTGTTCCTCCGCAACCCGGACGGCATCAGCCACCACCCCGACGAGTTCGTCTCCACCGCGGACATCGCCCTCGGACTCGACGCGCTCGCCGTCGCGGTCGAACGGGTGGCCCGGGCGTGAGCACCGTCGGCACCGACGTCCGAGCGCGCATCGACTCGGTCTGGGAGCAGCTCTCGCCCGCCGAGCGCCGCGTCGCCGCGATGGTGCGCCACGACCCGGAGCTCCTGCTCGTCGGGACCTCGGCCGAACTCGCCGCAGAGTCCGGCACCTCGAAGGCCACGGTCTCGCGGCTCGTCCGCTCCCTGGGGTTCCAGGACGCCGCCGAGGTCCGGCAGAACCTCATGTCGGCGCGGGGAAGCGGACTGCCCTGGGCCGCCGAGGACGCCTCCCACGTCGACCAGCGGGCCGTCGAGTCGCGGAACCTCGACGCCGCGTTCGCCTCCCTCGCCCGCGCCGATCGACCCCGGCTCGCGCGGCGCATCGTCCGCGCCCGTCGCGTGCTCGTGATCGGGGAGCGTGGTGCGTACCCGGTCGCCCTGCAGCTCCGCGCGCAGCTCGCCCAGGTCCGACCGGACGTCCGGGTCGGGCCGTCTCCGGGCCAGCGACTCGGCGAGGAGGTGGCGGACCTCGACCGCCGCGACCTCGTCGTCCTCGTCACGGTGCGGCGGCACGCGGCCGGCGTGGCCCGGGCCGTGCGGCACTGCGTCTCGACGGGTGCCGACGTGGTCGTCCTCGGGGACCCGACCGCCGCCGTCATCGCGGCGCCGGCCAACACCGCGATCCTGTGCCCGGTCGACTCGCCGTCGGCGTTCGACTCGATGGCGGCGCTCTTCGCGGTGGTCGCGGCGATCGCGAACGACGTCTACGAGGCGTCCGGTCCGGGTGGACGGACGCGGGTCGACGCGGTCGCGAAGGCCTACGAGGCGCTGGGCGAGCTCGCCGCGCCCTGACCGCCGTCGGCGTCGTGCCCGTCCGCACGGAGCTCGGCCGCGAGCGAGGCGTTCCGCTCGGCGATGAGCCGGGGCAGGTACCGCGCGAGCGCGATCCGTTCGGCGAGTACGCCGAGCGGCCCGAGCGGGGCGCGGAACTCGATCTCGTCGACCATCCGTGTGCCGCGAGCCGACGGCTCGAAGCGATGGAGGTGGTGGAAGCGAGTGAACGGCCCACGCACCTGTTCGTCGACGAACCGGTGGGGCGCCTCCAGGGCGGTGATCCGACTCGTCATCCGCCAGACGATCCCGAAGTGCCGCGCACGCCAGGTGACGCTCTCACCGAGCCCGATCGTGCCGCTGGTCGTGCCGGCCACGGCGCGCTCGTCGGTGGCGGCCATCGAGCGTTCGTGCGCGCCGATGTCGAGCGACAGCGCGAACGCGCGCTCCGGCGGGGCGTCCAGTTCGGTGACGACCCGGAAGGACACCGTCACGACGTCGGCCAGACCGTGGGCGTGGACCGGTCGTCGTCGCGCAGGGCGGCGGCGATGAGCTGGTCGTGGCGCTGTCCGCGGTGGAACACGCCGGACCGGAGCCGTCCCTCGTAGCGGAGGCCGAGCCGCCGCGCGATCGCGGCCGACGGCGTGTTCGTCGCGATCGCACGCCACTGCACGCGCACGAGCCCGAGGCCGTCGGGCTCCGGTGCGAACGCCCACTCCAGGACGGCTGCCGCGGCCTCGGTCACGAACCCGTGGCCGCGCCCGTCCGGGTGCATCGCGTACCCGATCTCCGCGGCGCCGTCGACGAAGCCGAACAAGCCGATCGTGCCGAGCAGCCGCAGGTCGTCCGCCCGGCGGATCCCGAAGTCGTACCGGGTGTCGGCCGCCCAGCCCGTGCGGACCACCTCGGTGATCCACTGCCGGGCCTCGGCGTGGCCGTAGGGAACCGGCACAGGGGTGTACGCGATGACGTCCGGGTCGTTCGCGTAGGCCACGACGTCCTCGGCGTCGGAGGGTTCCGGTACCGAGAGCACGAGCCGTTCGGTGCGGAGCGTCACGGGGTCCATCTGCCGAGCCTAACGAGGACGGACGGTACCGTCGGGGGATGACGTTCGACGCGCTCCCGTTCCCGGTCATCGACGGCCACAACGACCTGCCCTGGGAACGCCGCGAGACCCACGGCTCCGGGGTGGAGGGCATCGACTCCGAAGCGGGCTCGCTCCACACCGACCTGCCGAAGCTCCGTGCCGGCGGCGTCGTCGGACAGTTCTGGTCGGTGTTCGTCCCGTGCGACGAACCCGATCCGGTGCGCGCGACCCTGCAGCAGGTCGACGTCGCGCACCGGATCATCGACCGCTACCCGGACACCCTCGTGCTCGCACGCACCGCCGCCGAGGTGCGTGCAGCGATCGACTCCGGCCGGATCGCCTCGCTCCTCGGCGCCGAGGGCGGGCACTCGATCGGTGACGACATCGCCGTCCTGCGCGACCTCGCCCGGCTCGGCGTCCGGTACATGACCCTGACGCACAACGACGACACCCCCTGGGCCGACTCGGCGACCGGGGCGCACCCGCACGGCGGACTCACGGACCGCGGGCGCGAGGTCGTCGCCGAGATGGAGCGCATCGGCATGCTCGTCGACCTGTCCCACACCGCGCAGACCACGATGCGCGACACCCTCGACGTCGCGACGCAGCCCGTGGTCTTCAGCCACTCCTCGACCGTCGCCGTGAACGACCACCCGCGGAACGTGCCCGACGACGTGCTCGGCCGCCTGGCGGACAACGGCGGCGTCGTGATGATCACGTTCGTGCCGCAGTTCGTCTCCGCCGCGTACGCGGAGTGGTTCGCCGCCGGGTCGTCGGAGGACGCGCCGCCCGTCACCGTCTCCGACGTCGCGGACCACGTCGAGCACGCGCGCGACGTGGCCGGCGCGGCGCACGTCGGCCTCGGTGGGGACTACGACGGCACCCCGGTGCTGCCGCCGGACCTGCGGGACGTGTCGCGGTACCCGGTGCTCGCGGCGGAGCTCCAGCGGCGCGGGTGGGGTCCGGCGGATCTCCGGGCGCTGGCGGGCGGCAACGTGCTGCGGGTGCTCGAGGCGACCGACGAGCGGTTCGCGCGCACGGCGTTCGTGCGCTGACGCGCTGGCCGAGTCTCGCGCGGAGCGACACTTCTCGGGCCCCCGACTGCGAGAGCTGTCGCTCAGCGCGAGCTTCGGCCCGGGTCGCAGCACGCGTGGGAGCTCCTTGCGGGTGCCGTGCATACGAATACGTGGACGCAGCGTCGGCCCGGCACGCATCATCTGCGGATGACCGATCAGCCCGACCTGCCGAACGAGTACGCCGACACGCTCCGATCCATCCGGGACCGCGTCACGGTGACCCGATCTCGCGCCCAGCTCGCCGCCAACGGGCACCTCGTCCACCTGTACTGGTCGATCGGGTCGATCTTGCTGGAGCGATCGCGGACCGGAGCCTGGGGGACCGGCGTTCTGAGTCGCCTCGCAGCCGATCTGCGTGCTGAGTTCCCGTCGATGAAGGGCTTCTCGGCAACGAACTTGAAGTACATGCGGCAGTTCGCGGCGGCGTGGCCTGAGGAAGAATCAATTGGTCAACAAGCTGTTGACCAATTGCCGTGGGGACACATCACCGTCCTCATCGGACTCGCTGACGGCGGGCATCGCGCCTGGTACGTGCGTCACGCAGTCGACGGTGGTTGGTCGCGGAACGTCTTGCGGCACAACATCCGCAGCCGCGCTGCCGAACGTCACGCCATCGCGCCGACGAACTTCAGTCGCCTGCTCGACGACGACGGCGCCGACCTCGCGCAGCAGATCACCCGGGACCCGTACGTCCTCGACTTCCTCGCTGTCGACGGCGACCGGGACGAACGCGCCATCGAGCAGGCGATGGTGGACCGGATCGCCGACACCCTCCGTGAACTCGGCACGGGGTTCGCATTCGTCGGTCGGCAGGTGCACTTCGCGGTGGAGGGGAGCGACTTCTTCGTCGACCTGCTCTTCTTCCACGTCGAGCAACTGCGGTACGTCGTCATCGAACTGAAGACGGGAGAGTTCCGACCGGACAACGTCGGTCAGCTCTCGTTCTACGTCGCCCTCGTGGACGCGAACCTGCGCCGTCAGCAGCACGCTGACACGGTCGGGCTCCTCATGGTCGCGGGCAAGAACGAGGCTGTGGTCCGGTACTCACTGGCGACGTCGAACGCACCCGTCGGCGTCGCATCGTACGAACTCCTGCCAGCGGAGCTCCGACATGCCCTGCCGACGGAGGCGCAGCTCCAGCGCGCGATCCTCGGCCCGCAGTGAGCGGTCGTGTCGTCAACCGTAGGTGGGGTACTGCGGCCAGCCGTCGGGGCTGTCCTCCCAGTCCTGCTGCCGCCCGTACGCCGTGCGGTCCATGATGTGCGCCACGGGGAGGATCGCCTCCGTGCCGCGCGAACCGGTCGCGTACGTCAGGTACGGCACGCCGTCCCGCAGCAGGTAGTACGAGTAGCCGGGCACCGGGCCGTCCCAGTCGTCGCTGTGCACGGTCCAGCCCCAGTCGTCGTGGTAGGTCGTCGCGGCCGAGGACACCCACGTGTGCGGCCATCCGTGCTGTTCCCGCCAGGCCTCGAGCTTCTCGACCGGCCCCTCGGAGACCATCGCGAACGCGATCCCCTCGTCGTCGAGTCGGCCCATGTCGGCGGGCAGGTTGTCCACGGCCCAGGTGCAGCTCGGGCACCCGGCGTCCCAGTCCCGTCCGTACATGACGTTCTGGACGAGGAGCAGGTACTTGTCCCCGAACAGCTCGGTGAGCCGCACGGGGCCGTCGGGGCCGGCGAACTCGTAGTCGTCGACGCGGACCATCGGCAGCCGCCGTCGGGCAGCTGCGACACGGTCGCCGTGGCGCGTGAGTTCCTTCTCGTCCTGCACCTGTGCCGCGAGCGCCTCGTCGAACGCAGCGCGGTCGACGACCGGTGGGGCGACGTCGGGTTGCTGTTCCTTGGACATGACGACCTCCTCGTCGTTGCGGAGCACGGTACGCGCGGAACGCGCGTGCGTCACCGGACAGGGACACGCCGGGTCGGATCGCTAGGATCACAGCGCACGCCGTGCCTCCAGTGGGGGAGGCACGCGACCTGACCCGAAGAGGACGGTACCGATGAGCGGCACGATCCACGACAACATCTCGCAGGCGTTCGGGAACACGCCGTTGGTGCGGCTGAACCGCCTGCCGAAGGCGGGCGGGGCCGAGGTCCTGGCGAAGCTCGAGTTCTACAACCCGGGCGCGAGCGTGAAGGACCGCCTCGGCGTCGCGATCATCGACGCGGCCGAGGAGTCCGGCGAGCTGCAGGCCGGCGGGACCATCGTCGAGGGGTCCTCCGGTAACACGGGCATCGCGCTCGCACTGGTCGGCGCAGCGCGCGGGTACCGGGTCGTCATCACGATGCCCGAGACGATGAGCGTCGAGCGTCGGGCCCTGATCCGCGCGTACGGGGCGGAGATCGTCCTCACGCCGGGGTCGGAGGGCATGAAGGGCGCCGTCTCGAAGGCCGAGCAGATCGTCGCCGAGACGCCGGGTGCGATCCTGGCACACCAGTTCGAGACGCCGGCGAACGCGGCGATCCACCGGAAGACCACGGCGGAGGAGATCCTCCGTGACACCGAGGAGCACGTCGACGTGTTCGTCGCCGGTGTCGGCACCGGCGGCACGATCACCGGTGTCGGTCAGGTGCTCAAGGAGCGGGTGCCCGGCGTGCAGATCGTCGCCGTCGAGCCGAAGGACTCCCCACTGCTGACCGAGGGCAAGGCCGGCCCGCACAAGATCCAGGGCATCGGCGCGAACTTCATCCCCGAGGTCCTCGACCAGTCGGTCATCGACGAGGTGTTCGACGTCGAGCTCGACGACGCACTCCGCGTCGCCCGTGACCTCGGCACGCAGGAGGGCATCCTCGCGGGCATCTCCTCCGGCGCGATCATCCACGCCGCGATCGAGATCGCCGCACGCCCCGAGAACGCGGGCAAGCGCGTCGTCGCGATCGTGTGCGACACCGGTGAGCGCTACCTGTCGACCGTGCTCTTCGAGGGACTCACTGCGTGAGCCGTCCCGTCCGACGAGGCGTGCTGCGTTCTGTCCGGGAGGACCTGGCCGCAGCGCGCCGCGGTGATCCCGCATCCCGCGGTGACCTCGAGAACGCGATCGTGTACTCGGGGCTGCACGCCATCTGGACCTACCGGTTGACGCACCGGCTGTGGATCGCGCGGGGGCTCCCAGGGTCCCGGTTCGCGGCGCGGGTCATCGGTCAGGTCGCGCGGTCGGTGACGGGCATCGAGATCCACCCCGGTGCCCGGATCGGCCGACGCTTCTTCATCGACCACGGCATGGGGGTCGTGATCGGGGAGACCGCGGTGGTCGGCGACGACGTCGTGCTCTTCCACGGCGTGACGCTGGGCGGCCGTGGTGGCGACCACGGACCGGGCGCTCGTCGGCACCCCGCGGTGGGGGACCGGGTCGTGCTCGGAGCGGGGTCGTCCCTGATCGGCGCGATCACGGTCGGCGCGGACTCGGTCGTCGGTGCGAACACCGTGGTGACGAAGGACGTGCCCGCGGGCTCGGTCGTCACCGGTGTGGCCGGGACGGCGCGCCCGCGCTCGGGGCACGAGGGCGTTCCCACCCTCTGACGGGCGCGCGGGCGGGCCGGCGCGGCCCGGCGCGGAGCAGTCCGGACCGCGGCGGTCAGCTCTTCTCGCAGGCGATCCCGTCGGCGTCCGCGTCCATCTTCTTGTTCGCGTTGTAGAGCGCGTCGTCCTTCTTCACGGTGCCCTTGAGCGCGCGGTAGGTGGTCTTCCCCTTCGAGGTCACCTTGTTCTTCGTGACCGACTTCTTCGCGATCCCGCCCGAGTACACCTTCTGCACGGCGGTGCAGTTCTTGTAGACGGTCGGAGCGGCCTGCGCGGTGGCGGCTCCGCCGACGACGACGGAGGCGGCGAGGGCGGTCGCCGCGGCGGCGATGCCGAGCGAGCGGACGAGACGGGTTCGGGTGAGGTTCACGGCCTGAGGGTACGTCAGCAAGGCGCGGCTCCTCCCACCCCAGAACGAGGCATGCTGGACGCATGGACGGCGAGACCCTGCACGAGGTCGCGGCCCGCACCGCGATGGGCCTGCCCGCGGTGGCGGAGACGCAGCCCTTCGGGGAGGGCGCGTTCGTCTACAAGGTCGTCGGGAAGATGTTCGTGATGACGTCCGAGCTGCGGGGTGTGCCGATCGTCAACCTGAAGTGCGCGCCGCCACACGGTGCCTCGCTCGTGCGCGACCACGACGAGATCACGCCGGGCTGGCACATGAACAAGCAGCACTGGATCACGCTGTCGCCCGGGGCCGGTATCGACGAGACCCTGGTGGAGGACCTCGTGGCCAACGCCTGGGAACTGGTGGTGGCGGGGCTCCCGAGGGCGAAGCGTCCGATCGATCCGTTCCGCCGCGCACAGGCCGACTGACCCGCCCACACACGCGAGCGCCAGGGCGCGTCGATCAGGCGCCGATGCGGGTGCGCGCAAGCACCTTCGACACGTCCCGGACCACCTTCGGGGCGAGTCCACCCGTCCCGGGCCCGCCGCCGGACCCACGGCCGGACGACAGCACCGCCTGCGCCTGCTCGGGCGTCAACCCGCTGAAGATCTGCCCGATCGTGACGCCGTGGTCCGGCCGGTGCGTGACGACGATCGGGTCCCCGGCGGACACCGGTCCGGAGCGCAGCACCCTGAGGTACGCGCCGGGACGCCCCTCCTCGGTGAACCGCTTGACCCACTTGTCGACCCGCATGCGCCGGGCGAACGTGCCGCACGGGTTCCGCGGGATCGTGACCTCGAGCTCGAGGGTCTCTCCGATCCGCCAGCGCTCGCCCGTGACGGCGCCGGTGACGTCGATTCCCGAGGTCCGCAGGTTCTCGCCGAACAGCCCGGGTGGGACCTCGCGGTCGAGCAGCTCGGCGAAGTACGCGGCGTCCTCGTCGGCGTAGGCGTACACCGCCTGGTCCTCGCCGCCGTGGTGCTTCCGGTCGGCCTGCACGTCGGCGTACAGCCCGAGCGGACGCACGCGGACCGCGCCGTCGACGGGACGCTTGTCGATCGCGGTGATCCCGATCGTGCCCGAGTCGGGCAGCAGGCGGTCGACGCGGCAGACGGCGGTGACGAGCGATATGCCCCCAGCCTGCCGCAGAATCGGCGGGCGCAGAAGTGTGACGATCCACCTCCGACACACGTCTCATCGGTGACGGACCCCGAACGCGCGGTCCACCCGAGGAGCCCAGATGCCCGACACCGACACCGATGCGCGCCACGCGACGTCCCACGGACGGATCGCGCCACAGCACCTGCTCGCACAGGCCCGGGTCCGTGCGCTCTCGGCGAGGCCCGTCGGACCGATGAAGGTCGTCCGTGCCCAGCTGAACCCCATCCACCACCAGTAGAAGGGAAAGCGTGCACCACCAGCCCCTCACCGATCTCGACGACGCCGTCCTCGCAGGTCGCTCGTCCGACGGCGACGTCCGGGCGTTCGAGGTCCTCATCCGCCGGTACACACCGCTGTTGCGCGCCTACGCGCGACGGACCCTCGGCTCGACCGACGAACTCGACGACGTCGTGCAGGAGACCTTCATCACCGCCTGGAACCGGCTCGACCGGCTCGACGACGGCGCACGCGTCAAGGCGTGGCTCATGCGCATCCTCAGCCGGAAGTGTATCGACCGGATCCGGGCTCGCCGGTTCCACGACGACGTCACCGAGCTCGAGGTCGCCGCACCGGCGGCCGACGCCCCGGAACGCGTGGCCGAGGCACGCTCCCGCGAAGAGGCGGTGGAGACGGCGCTCGCCGAACTGCCGGAGGCGCAACGACGGTGCTGGGTGATGAAGGAAGTGCTCGAGTACTCCTACGAGGCGATAGCGGAGGAACTGGACCTCCCCGCCTCGACGGTCCGCGGACTCCTGTCCCGGGCGAGGAAGAACATGATCCGTCTGATGGAGGGATGGCGATGACCGACCGCGACACCGTCGGGCTCGAGTCGCTCGAGCCCGACGACCTCGACGGGCACACGATCGACGAGCTCGCCGACTACCTCGACGCCGGCATGCAGCCGGCCGACCCGAGCATCGACGACTCCGCAGCCTGCCAGAACGCCCTCGCCGCGATCGTGCGGCTCCGGCACTCCTCGCTCGGCTCGCTCGAGGCCGCAGCCGAGCAGGAAGCACCGGCCGACGAGTCCTGGATCAGCGGGGTGCTCGCGAACATCTCGCTCGAGGCCCGCGCCGGTCGCGACGTCCCGCTCCGCCCGGCGGCGCCGACCGAGCGGCCCGTGATGACCGAGGGTGCCATCCGCTCCCTCGTCCGGACCGCCGGCGACGCCGTCCCCGATGCGCTCGTCGCGCGGTGCACGCTCGAGGGCGACGTCACCGAGCTCGGCGCACCGGTCCGGATCGTCGTCGAGATCGCGGTGCGTGCCGGCTCGACGATCCAGCGGGTCGCCGCCGACGTCCGCGAGACCGTCGGGCAGGTGCTCGCCACCCAGACCGACCTGCTGGTGGAGGCCGTCGACGTGGTCGTCCGCGACCTGCTCCCACCACCGACGAGTGACGACACCGTCGCACCAGAGGACACCGTCGCACCAGAGCACACCGTCGCACCAGAGCACACCGTCGCACCAGAGGACACCGAGGAGGACCGGGCATGAGCGACCACGACGAGACCTTCGCAGCCGTCGAGGAAGCCGTCCTGGCCGTCCCCGGTGTGGCCGACCTCTACCGCGCCCGCCCGACCCTCGGGAGCACCGTGACCGCGGCCAAGAACCTCGCGACCCGGTCGACGATCGCGCGGGTCGTCCTCGACGACGACGTCCTCCGCATCGTGATCGGCACCGACGGCTCGGTCCCCGCGCCGGAGACGGCGCGTGCGGCGCACCTCGCGGCGCTCGCGGCGGCGACCGCGCACGGTCTCCCGCTCAGCCGCGTGGACGTCCGGGTCGCGCGCGTCGGCTGACGTCACCACCCGTCGGACTGGAGGCGCGGGGCGGCCTGGCACCGCGCCTCTCGCCACCGGCACGGCCGACCTGCCGCTGGCACGGCCGACCTGCCGCTGGCACGGCCGACCTGCCGCTGGCACGGCCGACCTGCCGCTGGCGCGGCAGTCCGGAACCGGCGGCGTGGGCACAGTCCGACATCGGGTCACCGTCCGCGGTCCGCGACCTCCAGGACCACCACGATCGCCGCGACGAGCACGGCCGTCGCGACCAGCGAGATCGCGGGCACTGCGATGCTCGCGAGCACCGCGAGCGCGAGCACGACGACGACGACGTTCCACCCGGTGGGCAGCGACGGTCGCAGCGCGAGTGCCCAGATCGCGAGCACGAAGAGCGCGACCGGCACCGCGATGGTGGCCGCGACGGTCGCGTGGGACAGGTCCGCCTCGCCCGCGTCGGCGCTGACGGCGACCTCGATGCCGGCTGGCAGCGCACCGGCGGCGGCGAACACGAGGTAGTGGCCGTAGCCGAAGACGAGCGCCGTCGGCAGCGAGCGGATGTGGTCGTGCTGCTCCCGCGAGAAGTAGATCCACCAGAGACCGGCGACGATCACCAGCCCGCACGCGGCGAGGACGAGGAGCGACGCCAGGTGGTCGGCGTGGGCGATCCCGTCGATGACCGCGTTGGCCGAGGCGACGAGTCCCTCACCGAGCACGATGAGCGTGAAGAGCGAGTAGCGCTCGGCGATGTGCCGCGTGTGCCAGGGGGTCGTGCGGGTGCCGGCCTCGGCGAACGGCGGGACGAGGACCTCGAGCAGGATGAGCACCGGGACCACCGCCCACCCCACGTCGTGCGGCAGCAGGAGCGCGACCACCCAGAGGATCTGGACGACCACGATCCCCGCGGCGTACCGCAGGGCCGTGCGTCGGTACTCGGGCGAGGACGCAGCAGCGCGGAGCCACTGACCGACCAGGGCGAGCCGCATCACCACGTACCCGAGGACGACGATCGTGGTCGAGCCCTCGACCATCGCCGCGTGGACCCCGGCGGCGAGCACGAGCACGCCGGCCATCTGCACGAACGTCATCACGCGGTAGAGCCAGTCGTCCGTGTCGAACGACGTGGCGAACCACGTGAAGTTGATCCAGGCCCACCAGATGGCGAAGAACACGAAGGCGTACGAGACCACGGCAGAGGAGACGTGCCCCTCCGCCTCGATCTCGTGCAGGTTCGAGGCGGCGAACCCCACGGCGACGACGAACACCAGGTCGAAGAGGAGCTCGAGGGGGCTTGCGGCGCGGTGTCCCTCGGTGGGGTCCCGGGGCGCCATGCGGCGGAGTCCGATGGTGGTCACCCGGTATGCCTACACGACGAACGGCCCCGGGAGCGATCCCGGGGCCGTCCTGTGTGTGCTGCTCAGGCGGAGCGTCAGTAGAAGTTCGACGCCTGCGAGTGCGCCCACGCTGCGCAGGGCGTGCCGTAGGAGGCGCTGATGTACTGCAGCCCCCACGTGATCTGCGTCGTGGCGTTGGTGCGCCAGTCCGCGGCGATGGTCGCCATCTTCGAGCCGGGCAGGGCCTGCGGGATGCCGGTCGCGCCGCCGTTCGCGTTGACGGCCTGGTAGTTCCAGCCGGACTCCTTGGTCCACAGGTTGTCGAGGCACTGGAACTGGTCGGAACCCCAGCCGTACTTCGACGCCGCGAGGGAGCTGGCCGTGGCCTTCGCACCCTCGACGGTGTTCGCGGCGGCCTGCTTGCGCGCCGCTTCGGCTGCCGCTGCGCGCTCGGCCGCTGCCTTCCGCGCTGCGGCTTCGGCGGCGGCCTTCGCGTCGGCGTCGCGCTTGTCCTGGGTGGCGCTGGCGTTCGCGACGTCGGTGGTGGCGTCGACCGTCGAGGCGATCCGCGACGTGAGCGCGGCACCGGAGAGCTTCCGGTAGTCGTCGAGCGAGTCGATGCGCCGCTCGAGGGTCGCCGTGTCGGTCTTGTCGTTCGCGGTCTCGACGATGGTCTGCGCGGTGGCGATGGTCGCGGCGGCCTGGGCCCGGTCGAGCGCGGTCCCCTCGAGTGCCGGTGCGGTGGTGGCGCTGGCGCTCGGCATGCCGAGGGCTTCGCCGATCGCGGGCTGTGTGCCGACGGTCGCGATGCCGCCGGCGACGGCGAGGACCGCTGCGCCGCCCACGATGAACGTGGTGGGGCGACGGAGCGCACGGCGGAGCCGCCGGTTGGGGGAGTTCAGGGCCTCACGTCGGGTCGAGGCCGTGGTGGTGGGGAGGTCGGTGTTGCGTCCTGTCATCGATTCCGGTGGTCGGCCGGCTCGTGGTGCGCAGCTCGGGACGGTGCACGCGGGTGATGGGAGCGTGCAGGGGTGTCGGACGTGTGACGTCCGTCGTCGGAGCTCGCGAGCCGGGGGAGGACCGGACGGTGGTGTGGGGCCCGTCCGTCCGCCGGCCGGCGACCGTGGGGTGGCCGCCGATGGGCGAAGACGAAACGATGACCCGTCATCCTGGACGCACCGTCCAGACTGACTGGCAGAACCGTCCGTCCACCCGTTCGTAACGGTTCGGTAACGACCCGATCAGGCCTGGGAGGTGTGAGCTTCCTGGGTGCGGTCGCCCTGGGCCACACGTTCGAGGGCGTCGAGTGCCGCGGCGATCGCGTCGACGTCCGGCTCGGGGAGCTCCGCGATGAGTTCCGCGACGATCCCGGTGCGGTCGGACCGCGCACGCTCGACGGCGGCGATGCCCTCCGGCGTGGCGGTGACCATGAAGGCGCGACCGTCCCGCGGATCGGCCTCGCGCTCGATGAACCCCCGCTGCTCGAGCTCGGTCAGGATCCGCGTCATCGTCGGCTTCGTGACGACCTCGATCCGCGACAGGTCGCCGGGACGCAGGGGACCCTCTCGTTGGATCGTGGCGAGTGCGGAGACGATCCCGTAGCCGAGCGCGGCCGAGTCGGTGCGCGCCCGTCGGTTGATCCGGCCGACCGCTGCGGCGAGGCGCGCGGCGATCTCGGTATGGTCCGGTCGGCGGTTGCTCATGCGGTGCTCCGGGTGGTCTGGCGGGCGGTCGCGCCGATGCTACCGGCTCGCCGGAGCGCATGACTGGGAGCGTCGCGCAGGCGCGGACGGCGACTGCCTGGAGGCGCGGGGAACGAGGACCGCCCGCCTCGCGTGGGCGAGACGGGCGGGTTCCTGTACGGCGGTTCAGCTGATCAGCGCTTCTCGCCCGGCAGGAGGTGGATCGCCTCGGTCGCGAGCTCCGCCGCGACGTTGTCGCCGGAGGCCGTGGCCTCGCGCAGACGGCGGAAGTCCTCGGTCATCTGGTCCCAGTCGACGAGCTCGTCGAGGTTCGGCAGGCGCAGGCGGAACGCGAGCCCGTCCATCGTGTCCCGGCAGACGCGCTGCAGGTTCTCGTTGCCGCACTCGTCGACGTACAGGGCGAACACCCCGAGCGCGTCGTGGTTGACGGCCGCGACGTCGTGCTGCTCGTAGTCCTTGATGGTGGCGTCGAGCTGGGCGAGGATCTTCTTCTTCGCGCTCGCGCCCAGCAGTGGGACCGCCAGGCGGACGACCCCGCCGAACAGCACGCCGAGCGTCTGCAGCGCCTCGACCACCTCGGTCGGGTTCGGCGTCGTGACGCGCGTGTACCGGTTCGGCGCCATCTCGATGAGGCCGGCGCGGGCGAGCTGGCTCAGGGCCTCGCGGATGGGTGTGCGGGAGACGCCGAGCCACGAGATGAGCTCGTCGTCGTTGAGACGCTCACCGGGCTCCAACGTGCCGTCCATGATCGCGTCGTGGATCTTCTGGCGGACGGTGTCGCGGAGCAGCTGGTGCTCGGTCGGTGCGCTGCTGGGGACCGGCATGCGGGTTCCTTCGGGATCGTGGCGGAAGGGATCGGGTCGGGCGACCGACCGTTCGGTACGGTCGCGTGGTTCACCGTACCTGATATAAGAACGGCGTTCCGATCGGATCGGGGAGTGTCACGAGGTCGGACGACGTCACTCGTCGAGGCGCAGCAGCCGCAGCGTCACCGGGTCCTCGGTCCCGGCGTACCAGCGTGCCAGGACGGCGCGGAACGGCTCGGGGTCGTCCGCCGACCGGGCGAACAGCGTCATCGACGACCGGAGCTTCAGGGCGTCGACACCGCCGAGCAGTTCGTCGGCCGATCGTGCGGGTGCGGTCGCCGCCGCCTCGGTCGCCTCGAGGAGTCGCGGGCCGAGGACGGCGTGCGCCAGGTACGCGCGCGCCTCGGCGGTGCCGTCGAGCGCGTACTGCTGCGCCGTCGCGCTCCGGCCGAGCCCGGCGAGCTGCGGGAACACGAACCACATCCAGTGCGAGGTCTTCCGGCCGTGCCGGAGCTCGGCGAGCGCGGTCCCGTGCACGCCGTCCTGCGCGCGGACGAACCGTTCGAGGTGGTGCGGGTCGTCGGTCACCGGACCACGTCCCCCCAGCCGTACCGGACGGTGGTGCGGTCCACGACGACCAGCGAGTCCGGGGTGCGGTCGAGGAGCCCGGGCATGCCGACCGCGTCGGGCAGGTCGCCCTCGAGTCGTTCGAGCCGCGCCGACCGGATCTCGAGCGGCGGGTGCTGGCGCTGCCAGAAGACGGTCTGGGCGAGGTGCCGTGCGTGGATGCCCTCGCGCGTCGTGAGCTCCGTGGCGAGCGGCGTGTCGACGGCCGGGCCGGCCACGACGCGGACGGTGGCCTCGTGGCGGGGCTGCACCGCTCCTCCCGGCCGTGTCCCGTGACCGCGCAGCCAGCGGATCGGGTGCAGCGCACGCGCGGGGTGTCGGACCGAGTGGTGCGCGATGGTGTCCCCACGACGGCGGGCACGGGCGTGCGCGAACGTGTACGGAACCCCGAGCAGCGCGTGCGCGGCGACGATGGCGGGCACGTTCGCGGTGTCCACGGTGCGGTAGACGACGCCGCGGCGCCCGTGGTCGTCGATCGTCAGGATCTCGATCGTGACCTCGGTCATCGTGCCGAGCCGACCCGAGGGCGGGAACGGCGGCACGCGCGTCTCGCGGAAGACGTACGCCGACAGCCCGGCCCAGGCACTGCCGTCGACCACGTCCGGGCGGGTGCCGCGCGGGACCAGTCGTGACAGGGACTCCGGGTCGTGCCGCCAGTGCGCGAACACGATGTCCTCCCAGGCGTGCACCGTGACGGGCCGGTGCAGCAGCGGCACCGCGGCCCGGGCACGCGCCGGCTCGGTCACCGCTTCGGCGCGTGGCGGCCGACGCGCACGGCCCAGGCGACGAGGGGTGCCTGCAGCGGCAGCCGGAGGACGGACACGAGTCGCGCGGCCCGTGTCGAGCGGGGGCTGTCGAGGAGGTCGTTCGCCATCTTGACGTTCGCGGGGAAGACCGCCAGGAACAGCGCCGCCGCGGCCCACCCCGCTGCCCGACGCGTCGCGGGGATCGCGAGGCCGGTCGCGATGCCGAGCTCGGCGGCACCGGAGGCCAGCGTGGTCAGCCGTGGGGGCAGCGTGTCCGGCACGATCCGGTCGTAGCCCTTCGGCCGCAGGAAGTGGGTGACGCCGGCCCCGCCCAGCACGACGGCGAGGAGGGTGGCGGTCCGGGTGGCGCGTCGTTGACGCTCGCGTCGTCGCATGCCCCCATCGTGCCCGTGCGACGCTCGACGCGTCCGGAGAGCGCTCAGGGCGGTGCGTGCTCAGGTCAGCGCGGTCGCGACGAGGTCGAGGATCGCCGTCGCCACCTCGGCCTTCGTGCCGGAGGTCTCCCGGACGACCTCGCCGCCGGGTACGAGCACCTCGATGGCGTTCTCCTCGCGTTCGAAGCCCGCCGACCAGCCGACGTGGTTCACCACGAGCAGGTCGGCCGGCTTCCGGGCGATCTTGGCGCGGCCGAGTGCGAGACGGGCGGCGCGGTCGGGCTCCGTCTCGGCCGCGAACCCGACGATGATCTGCCCGGTGCGCCGAGCCGCGACGAGGTCGGCGAGGACGTCGGGGTTCCGGACGAGCTCGAGCGTCATGGTGTCGCCCTGCGCCTCCTTCTTGAGCTTGTCCGGGCGGACCTCGGCCGGACGGTAGTCGGCGACGGCGGCGGTCATCACGACGACGTCGGCCTCGGCTGCCGCCGCGTGCACCGCCTCGGCGAGCTCGAGCGCCGACCCGACGGGCACGATCGTCGCGTCGAGACCCCCGGTCAGCCCCGCGTCGACGTTGGCCGCGACCACGGTCACCGCGGCACCGCGCTCGGCGGCGTCGGCGGCGATCGCGAGTCCCTGTCGTCCGCTCGAGCGGTTCCCGACGAAGCGGACCGGGTCGAACGGTTCCCGGGTGCCGCCGGCGCTGACGACGACGCGCACGCCGGCGAGGTCGCCCTGCTCGCCCCGGGCGACCGTGCCGGAGGGGGTGGCCGGGGATCCCGGGTCGCCTCCGACCACGGCGAGCGCGGCGTCCACGATGTCCTCAGGCTCCGCCATCCGACCGATGCCCGCGTCGTCACCGGTCAGGGCGCCGACGACGGGTCCGACGAACCGGACGCCGCGGTCCCGGAGCACGGCCACGTTGGCGGTCGTCGCCGGGTGCTCCCACATCTGCGGGTGCATCGCGGGTGCGACGACGACGGGTGCCTCGGTGGCCAGGAGGGTCGTGCCGAGCAGGTCGCCCGCCAGGCCCGCGGTCATCCGGGCGAGGGTGTCGGCGGTGGCCGGGGCGACGACGATCAGGTCCGCACGCCGGCCGAGCGACACGTGCCGGACCTCGGCGACGTCCTCGAAGACGCTCGTGGTGACCGGGTTCCGGCTGAGCGCCTCGAGCGTGGGCAGGCCGACGAACCGCAGCGCGCCCTCGGTCGGGACGACGTGCACGTCGTGGCCGCGCTTGACGAGGTCGCGGACGACGCCGACGGCCTTGTAGGCGGCGATGCCCCCGGTGATCCCCACGACGACGGTCAGGCGGCGCTCTGCTGCTGCTGCGTTCACGTCCGTCACGCTACCCGGAGCGGCGTGCGAGGATCGATCCCATGTGCACCGTCGTCGTCCGCGTCGACCCGGGGTCCGCGTGGCCCGTCACGATGCTCGCGCTCCGCGACGAGTCGCCCGAGCGTCCGTGGGACCCGCCGGCGGCGTGGTGGCCGGAGCGCGACCCGGCGATCCGCGGCGTCCGCGACCGCTCGGCCGGGGGTGCGTGGCTCGCGGCGTCCGACCGGGCCGGGCTCGCGGTCGTCCTGAACCGCGGTGAGGACGTCCCGAGCGCCGACGGCACCTGGGCGACGCGCGGGATCGTGCCGCTCGACGCCGTCGGTGGTGTGCTCCCGGGGCACGACGGCACGGTGCCGACGACGCGGGCGTTCAACCTGGTGCGCGCGACGGCCTCGGGCGCCGAGGTCCTGACGTGGGACGGCTCCCGGGTCCGCACGACCGAGCTCGGACCGGGCGTGCACATGGTCACGCACGGTGAACCCGACGACCCCGCGGCGCCGCGCATCGGCCGGTGGCTCGAGGCCTTCCGGGGCGTCGAGGCGCCGACCGGTCCGCCCGTGCTCGGGCCGTTCGACGAGCTCCGCACCGCGGACGCCGGCGACGACGCGGGTGACGGGTGGAGCGGGTGGTTCGGCCTGCTCGCCGAGTCGGCCGTGCTGCCCGCCGACGACCCGGACGCGATCCTCCGCGACGCGCACGAACGGGACGGCCACTTCGCGACGCTGTCGATCGTGGCAGCGGCGGTGGGACCCGAGCGCACGGTCCTGCAGCACGCGCGGCTCACCGAACCGGGGCGGCTCGACGGGTCGGTGGAGCTGCACCACGCCTGAACCGGCCCACAGCGGGTGACCGGCCGCGTCATGGCCGCCGCGCGTAGCGTCCGGGTGTGCTCTCCGGGACGCGTTCCGTGCTGACCGCCGTCGTGGCGGTCGTCGCGGTGCTCGGACTGGCCGCGTGCTCCGAGGACGCGTCCGTCGCCGCGGCCCCGACCTCGGACGCGGCCCCGACGCCGACCGCGCGCGCTGCCCGGTCGTGGGACGACGCTCCCGGTGCCCGCGTCGTCGTGATCGGCGACTCGATCAGCGGCGGGCACGGCTTGTCCGCCGAGCAGGCCTGGCCCGAGCTCCTCGCCCGGAGCGAGCGGTGGCAGCTGACGAACCTGTCGTGCGACGGCGCCGGCGTGCTGACCGAGGGGGACGACGACGACTGCGGCAGCACGTACGAGCAGCTGGTCGAGCGCGCCGTGGACCTCCGACCCGCGGTCGTCCTGGTGCAGGCGAGCTCGAACGACCTCGGGCAGGACGACGACGAGCTCGCCGGTGCCACCGAGCAGCTCGTCGCCGAGGTCCACCGACTCCTGCCCCGCGCCCGTGTCGTCGGCCTCAGCGCGATCTGGAACGAGGACGCTCCGCCCGCCCAGCTCGCGTCGATCTCGGCGGCGCTCCGGTCCGCCGTCGAGCGGGACGGCGGGACCTCGGTCGACGTCGGCGAGCCGCTCCGCGGGCACGCGGACTGGATGCAGGCGGACGACGTGCACCCGACTGCCCGCGGGCAGCGGGCGATCGCGGCGGCGGTGCGCACGGCCTTCGGACGCGACCACGTGCGGTTCTGACGCAGCGGGGCGGAGCCGACCCGCGCCTCCAGGCCGACGCCCGCCGACACCGACGGACCGCAGGGCGGCGTCTCAGGCGGGCGGCGCGGTCCCCGTGAGGTCCTCGGCCACGGCCCACAGCGACCGCGCCAGGTCGGCCTTCCGAGCCGACTTCGGGACGGACGCCGTGGTGGTCGGACCGGTCAGACCGAACGCACCCGACGGCCCGTAGTACGCCCCTCCGGTCGCGTTCGGACCGACGGCCGCGTACAGCAGCGGCTCCGACCCCTGCTCCACGTCCTGGGTGAACGGCAGGGCGAGGTTGCGGGACTGCACGGGCTTCGACCGCCCCAGCGACCGGCCGGCCGACTGCAGGTTCGTCCGCGTGTAGCCGGGGTGCGCCGCCGTGCTCGTGAGCGGCCAGTCGAGCTCGACGGACAGCCGGTGCAGGTGCAGCGCGAGCAGGAGGTCGGCGAGCTTCGACTGGGCGTAGGCGCGCCAGCCGTTGTAGCCGCGCTCCCACTGCAGGTCGTCGAACCGGATCCGTCCGGGGACGGCGGCGATGCTCGACATCGTCGCGACGCGGGAGTCGGGCGAGCGGAGGAGCGCGGGGAGCAGCAGGTTGGTCAGGGCGAACGGCCCGAGGAAGTTCGTGCCGAACTGCAGCTCGAAGCCGTCGACGGTCTCGAAGCGCTTCGGTGGCGCCATCACGCCGGCGTTGTTGACGAGGACGTCGAGTGCCCGGTCCTCCGCGAGGATGCCGGCGGCGAACCGCCGGACACTCGCGAGGTCGGCGAGGTCGAGCTCGCGCACCTCGACGTCGGCGTCCGGGTGGGCCGACCGGATGGCGGCGGCTGCGTCCTCGCCCTTCGAGGGCGTGCGGACGGCGAGGACCACGGACGCTCCGGCGGCGGCGAGGCGGGTGGCGGTCTCCTTGCCGGTTCCGCTGTTCGCGCCCGTGACGACGATGCGGCGGCCGGTCTGGTCGGGGATCTGCGGCATGCGGGGGACCGTACGCGCGGACCCTGGTGGTGTCGCGACCCCCGTGGTAGTTTGATGCAAACGCATGAAAACGGCGGCGGTCACACCCGCAGCCAGCAGGAGGACCCATGAGCAACGCATTCGGCACCGACCGCCCCTCGGACGTCCCGCCGCCCGCACCCGAGCGGGTCGGCCCCGTGCAGCTCGGCCTCGACACGTTCGGCGACGTCACCGAGCTCCCCGACGGCAGCGTCAAGTCGGACGCGCAGAGCATCCGCGACGTCGTCGACCAGGCCGTCCTCGCCGACCAGGTCGGCATCGACTTCATCGGCGTGGGGGAGCACCACCGCGCCGACTTCGTCGTGAGCGCACCCGAGGTGGTCCTCGCCGCGATCGCCGCTCGGACCTCGCGGATCCGGATGGGCAGCGCGGTGACCGTGCTGTCGAGCGACGACCCGGTCCGCGTGTACGAGCGGTTCGCCACCGTCGACGCGCTGTCGAACGGCCGCGCCGAGGTCATCCTGGGCCGTGGGTCCTTCACCGAGTCGTTCCCGCTGTTCGGCTACGACCTCGCCGACTACGAGGTCCTGTTCGAGGAGAAGCTCCAGCTCTTCGCCGCACTCCGCGGCGGCGACCCGGTCACGTGGTCCGGCACGAAGCGTGCACCGCTCACCGACCAGGACGTCTTCCCGAAGCTCGAGCACGGCGCCATCCCCACCTGGGTCGGCGTCGGCGGCTCGCCGCAGTCCGTCATCCGCGCCGCGTCCTACGGTCTGCCGCTGTTCCTCGCGATCATCGGCGGGCAGCCCGCGCAGTTCGCCCCGTTCTCGCGCCTGTACCGCCAGGCGCTCGCGCAGCTCGACCTGCCGCAGCAGCCGATCGCGATGCACTCGCCCGGGTTCGTCGCCGCCACCGACGAAGAGGCGGCCGAGCGCTACTGGCCGTACCACAAGGCCGTCACCGACCGGCTCGGTGCCGAGCGCGGCTGGCCGCCCCTCGACGTCGCCGGGTACCGAGCCGGGCTGTCGGCCGGCGGGTCGCTCTACGTCGGGTCGCCGGAGACGGTCGCACGGAAGATCGCGCGGAACATGCGGATCCTCGGTGTCACCCGCTTCGACATGCGGTACGCGACGGGTCGCCTGCCGCACGACGACATGATGCGGTCGATCGAGCTGTACGGCACGCAGGTCGCCCCGCGGGTGCGGGAGCTGCTGGCGCAGCCCGTCCCGGTCGCCTGAGGCTTCCGCCAAAGCGACAGGTTCCCGCCGTCGTGACGCAGGAACCTGTCGCTTTCGCACGACGGGTGGTCGCCTGGGGCGGCCTGGAGGCGCGCCTCGCCCCACCGACGCCGCTCACGGGGGCGCCGGGTACGGTCCAGGGCATGTCGCCCACCCCCGCCCCGTCCCCCGTCGAGCGTCGGTTCCGTGGCCGGATCACGGGCGTCGGCACGACGTCCGGCGTGCGCATCGTCGTGGGCATGTGGGAGCGCTCGCCGTTCGGTGCGTTCACCGACGTGTTCCTCGAGCTGCCCGACGGCACGAGCGTCCTGCTCGCCCCGGACGAGATCGTCGCCGCGTACGTGTCCGGCACCTACCGGTTCGACACGGTCTCGGTCGTCGACGTGTCCGCCCGTCGGACCGCCAGCGGCATCGAGCTCTCCGCCGGGGCGCTGCAGGCCTCGATCGACGTCGGCACGATCTCCCCGCTCGGCCGGGTGCTCCGCATCGTCCCGAAGCCCATCGCCCGCGACCCCCGGTGGCTCGCGGTGATCGACCCCGTGGCGCGGCTGCTGGCACCGGGGTCGGGCACGGCGGGCTCCGCCGGGAACGGCCGACGCGAGTACTACGGCGTGACCGGGGCGCACGACGTCACCGGCGTGCGGGGGACCTGGGCGGGGGAGCCGCTGGGGTCCCTGGCGCCGCTCGACCCGCCCGTGGCCTTCGGGTTCGCGTCGATGCCGCGGATCCCGCAGGTCGTCGACGTCGAGACGACCATCCGCGAACCGGCCTGACCGCGGGGCACCAGCCGCGCCGACCCGGACGCGCCCAGCATCGAGGGGCAGACTGGCGGGAACGGACCGCGCCCCGGGGAGACCCGGCCGCACGTCGAGCACAACGGGGCGCACGACGCGAGAGGAGCACCATGACCGACACAGAGGCAGACCAGCGCGCAGCCATCTCGGACATCGTCCACGGAGCCCACACGGCCCTGCTGACGACCGTCAGCGAGGACGGCCAGCTGCACGCACGACCCCTCGCCGTGCAGGACAAGGCGTTCCACGGCACGCTCCGCTTCCTCGTGCAGGACGGCAGCGAGAAGGTCGAGGACATCGCCCGGAACCCGCACGTCAACATCGCGATCGAGTCCCAGGGCGGGTACCTGTCCATCGCCGGCACCGCCACGGTCACCCAGGACGACACGGTCATCGACGAGCTGTGGTCACCGTTCGCGGAAGCCTGGTTCCCGGACGGCCGCGAGGACCCGACGATCCGGCTGCTGACCGTCGAGGGTGACTCGGTCGAGTACTGGACGCAGGACACCGGCCCGGTGGGGAGCCTCGTGCAGACCCTCAAGGCCGCACTCGGCAAGCAGAGTCAGCCGGACACCGGCGACCACGGCACCGTCGAGCTCTAGGGAGTGCTGGCCGCGCGGTGTCTCGCGCGGCCAGCACGCCGCTCGATCCGCGAGACACCGCCCCGGGCCCGAGACGCCGCCGAATCCGGCGGTGTCTCGCGCGTGCGGCGGTGTCTCGCGGGTACGGCGGTGTCTCGCGCGTGCGGCGGTGTTTCGCGCGCGCCGAACTCGGACGTCTGCTGCTCGGCCCGTGCGTCACGGCGGGCCGAGCAGCCACAGCACCGCGACGAGCACCGGCTGCCCGAGCACGGCGCAGACCACGAACGTCCACCGCATCCACGGCTTCGCGACGAGCTCCGGTGAACCGAACAGCGGCGCGAGCGGCATCAGCAGCCGGGGCGTCGAGGCCATCGGCAGCGACACCGCGAAGATGTACAGCGCGTACGCCGCCGAGAACACCACGGTCGTGAACCCCAGCCGACGGGTGGACCGGCGCAGCAGCCACACCGGGTACGCCACGAGCAGGAACACCACGATGAGCACCCCGCCCACGCCGAGCCACCGTGCGGCGATGAGGAACCACGGGGTGAGCGGCGTGAAGTCGACCCGTCCGATGAAGTTCACCCACCAGGACATCTCGGTCTCGAGGTAGGCGTTCGGCGAACCCGTCACGTGCGCGGCGATGACCGGCCAGGCGAACCCGGCGGCCGCCATGACCACGCCGGCCGCGACGACGCGGAGGCGTTCGGCCACCGGGAACACGTCGAGCGAGCGGACACCTGCGGTCCGTCGGGCACTGACCCACCGCACGAGGGCGACGACCCCGAGCACGAGCGGGATCGCGAGCGCCCCGGGCCGGGTGAACGCGGCGACCACCCCGAGGACGGTCAGCAGGCCGTACCGTCGACGCTCGAGCGCGAGGAGTGCCCCGAACGTCAGTGCGAGGAACGTGCTCTCGGCGTACCCGACCTGCAGCAGGAACGACAACGGCCCGCATGTGAAGAAGAACACCGCCCACATCGCGGCCGAGGACCCGGCGCGGTCGCGGACCAGCCGGTGCAGCAGGTAGGTCGCGACGAGTCCGGCGAGCAGGGCGATCGCGGGTGCGCCGACGTCGAACGGCACGCCGGTCGAGGCGGTGAGCATCCGGATCGTGAACGGGAACGCCGGGAGGAACGCCCACGCGTTCTGCGCGACGTGCCCGGCGGCGTCGAGCGGGAGGGCCGTCGGGTAGCCGTGCACCGAGATCTGCTCGTAGTACTGGCCGTCCCACGCCGTCAAGAAGTTGAGGAAGCCGTGGTCGTTGCCCCAGATCGCGTTCTCCGGCAGCGCACGGCCGATGAGCGGGAAGGCGAGTGCGAGCCAGAACGTCGACACGATGCGCCCGCCGGTCCACACGAGGAGCACGGCGGCCCACGCCGGCAGGCTCGTCACGAGGTCGAGCAGCCGACGACGGCCGCTCGCGATCGACTCCGTCAGGGTCCCGTCCAGTCGACTCACCGCGGCACTCCGCGATGTCCGGGCATGGCAGGGGGCACGGTACGAGCGTAGACGCGCGATGCTTGCGGGTTCCTCACCACGCGGCCTGGAGGCACGGATCGCGTTGTGCAGGACGGAACGGGTGGGCCGCGTGGCCGGGTCCACCGCCGCGCCGCCGCCTAGCCTGGAGGTCACGTCCACCGACCCGTGAGGAGCCACCGTGCCGGACACCACCGCACCGAAGACCGCCATCGTGACCGACAACGCCCCGAAGCCCGCCGGCCCGTACAGCCAGGGGATCGTCGCGAACGGCTTCATCTACACCGCCGGCTTCGGCCCGCAGGACCCGGCCACGGGGGAGATCGCCGACGACGTCGCCGGCCAGACCGCCCAGGTGCTGGCGAACGTCGCGGCCGTCCTCGCCGAGCACGGTGCGACCCTGGACGACGTCGTGAAGTCGACCGTGCACCTCGAGCACTCCGACCGCGACTTCCCGGCCTTCAACGAGGAGTACGCGAAGCACTTCTCGCAGCCGTACCCGGTCCGCACCACCGTGCAGTCGCACCTCGCGAACATCCTCGTCGAGATCGACGTCGTCGCGGTGCTGCCGACCGCGGAGTGACGCCCGCGTTCACTGAGTGAAGCCTCACCGACCCCCGGTGCCGGAGCCGTCCCGACGGAGCCCCGCGCCGGGGGTCGCGT
The DNA here is from genome assembly GCF_900215175.1 of Curtobacterium sp. 314Chir4.1. Taxonomy (NCBI): domain Bacteria; kingdom Bacillati; phylum Actinomycetota; class Actinomycetes; order Micrococcales; family Microbacteriaceae; genus Curtobacterium; species Curtobacterium sp. 314Chir4.1. The sequence continues at coordinate 366,812 of NZ_OCMI01000002.1, read as the reverse complement.
GCGTCAGGGCGCCGTCGGCGAGCACCGGGACCCCTGCGACGAGGACGTCGTCGATGCCCTCGGCCAGCCGCATCGGCTCCGCGTACGACGAGCCGGCCGTGACCGCGTCGGGGTCGACGACCGCCAGGTCCGCGATCGCTCCGGCACGGACCACGCCGCGGTCCCCGAGTCGGTAGCGCTCGACGCTCGTGGTGGACAGGTGCCGGACGGTCTCCGACCAGCCGAGCCGTCCGGGCACGGCGTACTCCTGCAGGTACCGCGCGAACGTGCCGTACGCCCGCGGGTGCGGGTGCGTCCCGACGAAGATGCCGTCCGATCCGGCCGTGTGCCCGGGGAGCCGGAAGAGCCGCGTGAGCTCGTCCGCGGTCCGGGGCCGGGGGACCCGCATCACGACGGTGACCTGCAGCGCCGAGTCGACGAGCACGTCGAGCGCGAGGTCCACCGGGTCGGTGCCCGTGGCCGCCGCGGCCTCGGCGAGCGTCCGGCCCTGCAGTGCGTGGAACTCGGCGGCCGGCACGTGCGACAGTGTGATCTGGTCGGCCCAGTCCGTCCCGAGGTCGGCGCGGCCGAGCACGCGTGCCAGCACCGCGCCCCGGACCCGGTGGCGGCCGGCGTCGTCGGCGAGCGCGTGGGCGAGGTCATCGGTGCTGGGCCGCGCGAGCTCGGCGGGCAGCAGCAGCATCGACAGGATCGTGCAGCCGCGGGAGTACGGGTAGGCGTCGAACGACATCGGCGCCCCGGCCGCCGCGAGTTCGGCGAGGGCGGCGACGGCGAGCTCGACCGGCGCGTGCAGGTGCGACACGTGTGCCCGCACGCCGGAGGCCCGCACGATGTCCGCGATCTCGTCCAGTCCCGCGCGGGCGTTCCCCTCGTAGCCGCCGCGCATGTGCGAGACGTAGAGCCCGTCGGCGGCCGCGACCTCCGTGCAGAGCGCCGCGAGCTCCGCGGTGTCGGCGTACAGCCCCGGCACGTAGTCGAGACCCGTGGCGAGGCCCGTCGCCCCCTCGGCCAGGCCCCGGCGCACGAGGGCACGCATGGCCTCGAGCTCGGTCGGGGTCGCGGGCCGGTCGTCGTCGCCGATGACCTCGTGCCGGACCGTGCCGGCGGGCACCAGGGTCGCCACGTTCACCGGCGTCGTGCCGTCGTACGTCGCGAGCAGCGCCCCCACCCCACCGCCGTCGTACCGGGGGTGGGGTCCGTCGATCGCGGCGAAGTACCGGTCGGCGTAGCCGCCGTCGCCCGGAGCGGGGCCGACGCCGTCCTGCCCGGTGACGATCGTCGTGACGCCCTGCCGGAGCAGCGCGGTCTGCACGGCGTCGTCGAACACGAGCGAGCCGCCGTGCGAGTGTGCGTCCACGAACCCGGGGAGCACGAGGCGCTCGCCGCAGTCGATCGTGGCGACGTCGGTCGGGACGTCGAGGTCGGTGCCGACGGCGACGATCCGACCGTCCGCGACGAGCACGTCGGCGCGCTCGGCACCGTCGGCACCGACGACGGTGCCACCGCGGAGGAGGACCTGCGCCGGGTCGGTCACCGTGCGAGCCCGGCCACGAGTCGTTCGGCCCGGGTCCGGAGGGCGTCGAGGTCACCGCTCGTCAGGGCGTCGCCGACGAGCGGGGAGCCGAGCCCGACCGCGACCGCTCCGGCCGCGAGGTAGTCGGACGCGTCGTCGACGCCGATGCCGCCCGTGGGGATCACGTCCACGAAGTCGAGCGGTGCCAGGACCTGCTTGAGGAACGCCGGGCCGCCGAGCTGTGCGGCCGGGAACACCTTCACCGCGCGGGCGCCGAGCTGCCAGGCGCGGACGATCTCGGTCGGGGTCGCCGCCCCCGGGTACCACCCGAGGCCGCGTTCGTGCGCGCGTTCCCCGATGTCGGCGTCGAGGTGCGGGCTCACCGCGAAGACCGCCCCGGCCGCCGCTGCCTCGTCGAGCTGGCGGGGTTCGAGCACGGTGCCGACGCCGATCGACGCCGCGGTGCCGTAGCGCTCCGCGGCCCAGGCGATGCCCTCCCGCCAGCGCGGCGTGTTCGTGGTGATCTCGATCGCCCGGACGCCGGCCTCGACCAGCGTGGCGATGACGTCCTCGACGTGCTCGCCGGTGCCGCCGCGGAGGATCGCGATCGCCGGGCCGGCGGCGTGCCGGTGCCGCACGGGGACTGCGGGCTCGGTGCTGGTGGTGTTCGTCATGTGCTCGTTCCTCGTGGTCAGCGGGACCGGTCAGCGGTCGACGCGGTCGTGGACGCCGTGGTCGACGTCCGAGGGGATGGTGGTGTCGTGCAGGGCGGCCGGGTCCGGGCGGCGCCAGTCGCTCTCGACGGTGCACGCGAGCGCGCCGGCGTCGGCCGCCCGGTCGAGGGCATCGGCCGCGGTGGCCCCGGAGAGCGTCGCCGCGAGCCAGCCGGCGACGAAGGCGTCCCCGGCGCCGACGGGGTCGACGACCCGCACCGGCGTGGCCGGGCGACGGAGGAACGCCCCGTCGACGGACGCCACCGCGCCGCGCGATCCGAGCTTCACGACGGCGCGGCCCCTGGCGAGTGCCGCGAGGTCGTGCGCGAGGTTCTCGTCGTCGCCCTCGTCGTCGGCGAGCCCGAGGACGAGCCGGGCCTCGTCGTCGCCGGCGAACACGATCGACGACCGCCGGGCGACGGCCCGGTAGCGCTCCCGTGCGGTGTCGGCGTCGATGAGCTTCGGCCGGTGGTTGACGTCGAAGGACACCGGCACCCCGGCGGCGTCGGCGCGGTCGATCGCCGACTCGACGGTCGCGCGGGCCTCGTCGGACAGTGCGAGCGTGATGCCGGTGACGTGCAGGAGCGCAGCCTGTTCGACGATGCTCGCCGGCAGGTCGGACGGCCGCAGGGCCGAGCCCGCCGAACCCCGACGGTGGTAGGTCACCCGGGTGCGTCCGTCGGCCAGCCGCTCCTTCATCATGATGCCCGTCGACCGGTCGGGGTCCGGTACGGCGACGACGTCGACGCCCTCGCTCCGGACGTCACGCGTGACGCGGTCGCCGGCGGGGTCGGTGCCCACGCGGCCGATCCACGTCGTCGGCACGCCGGCGCGGACGAGGCCGATCGCGACGTTGCTCTCGGCACCGCCGGTGTCCACGCGCATGTGCTCGAGGTCGGGAACGGCACCCGTGTCCCGGCCGGTCAGGAGCAGCATCGTCTCGCCGAAGGTCAGGACGCGACGGACGCCGTCCCCGCTCACCGGGTGCCCTTCGACAGGGCGAGCTGCGCCGAGGACGACCCGAGCGCCACGGAGATCTCGAGCGCGGTCCGGACGACGCCGTCGCCGAGTTCGCGGACGGCCGCGGCGGGGAACCGGGAGGCCAGGCCGGAGATGCTCATCGCGCCGACGACCTGGTTCGCGTGGTCGAGCACCGGCGCGGCGACGCACCGGATGTCCGGCTCGTTCTCGCGGTCGTCGATGCCGTACCCGCGGCCGTGCGTCCGGTCGACCTCCGCACGCCAGCGGTCGTCGTCGACGATCGAGTGCTCGGTCATGGCGGTCGCCGGCTCCGCGAGCACCCGCTCGAGCAGTTCGGGCTCGCCGAAGGCCACCATCGCCTTGCCGGACGCGGTGTTGCGCATCGGCAGGCGGTTGCCGATCCGGGAGCCCATCCGCACGGTCCCGCGCATCTCGACCTTGTCGACGTAGACGATGTCGGTGCCGTCCGGGACGACGAGGTGGCACGTCAGCCCCGTCTGCTCGGCGGTGCGACGGAGGAACGGTGCGGCCGCCGAGCGGAGGTCGATGCCCTCGAGGTAGCTCTGCCCGAGCAGCAGGGCGCCGAGGCCGAGCGTGAAGCCCGCGTCGGGCGTCCGGCGCAGCAGGTCGTTCTCGACCATCGGGGCGGTCAGCCGGAGCACGGTGGACTTCGAGGTGCCGAGCTCCGCCGCGAGCGTGGTGAGCGACACCGCGGGCTCGCCGTTCCTGGTGCGGTCCGCGATGCAGTCGAGCAGCCGGAGGCCGCGGCGCAGCGACAGTGCGGCGTTGCGGGCCGGCGTCGGGTCGCCGTCGTCCGTCACGGGTGCGACCGGCGTGGTGGCGCGCATCAGAACCACGTCGCGATCGTGTCGAGGACGGTCTCGTCGTCGTCCAGGACGACCACCTGCCGCCACTTGTCGAAGACCGTGCACGGGTGCGAGATGCCGAACACGACGACGTCGCCGGGCGTCAGCCCCGGCGCCCCGTCCGCCAGCGCGAGGTAGCAGTGCTGGTCGTCGAGGCGGGCGACGGTGACCGCCCCGGGAACCGGAGCGACGGGGACGACGTCACCCGCGCCTCTCCCCACCGGCACGGCCGGCCCGCCGCTGGCGCGTCGGTCCGGAACCGGCGGCGTGGGCCCAGGCCCGGTGTGGCGGACGGAACGGACCACAGGGAGTCCCTCGTCGAACGAGATGTCCCGCTTGCCGACCGCGACCAGCGCGAGTCCGGGTTCGGGGCAGGACGTGACGCGCCCCCAGACCTCGATCGCGGGGACGAGCGAGCCTTCCTCCGGGTGGCGGCCGAAGGGCGTGCGCTCGGCGTAGAAGCCGTCGTCGTGCGTGAGGTACGCGCCGGACCGGAGCAGCACGTCGAGGTCGTCGGGGCGGGCGGCGACCGCGTCGACCACCCCGTCGAACCAGGCGCTCCCGCCCATGCTGAACAGGGCGCGTGGGGCGTCGACGAGCGGTCGCACCGCGGCGGCGACGGCGAGGACGCCCTCGACGTACGTGCGCGCGGCGTCCACGCCCGGCAGGCCGCCCTCGTACCCGGAGACGCCCCGGAGCGAGAGGCCGGCGTCGTGCGCGGCCCGGGCGACGTCGTGCGCCGCGGCCGCGGTCCGGACGCCGGTGCGACCGCCGGGGAACCCGACCTCGACCAGGACGTGCAGGTCGCCGGCGACCTCGGCCTGCGCGGCGCGGGCCGCCTCGACGCCGGCGGGGGAGTCGACGTAGCAGAGGACGTCCGCGACGGAGTCGGCTGCGCGACGGGAGGCGAGCCAGGCGAGGCCGGCGGGGTCGAGGACCTCGTTCGCGACGAGGATCCGGTGCACGCCGTGCTCCCACGCGACCATGGCCTGCTGGACGGACGCGACGGTGACGCCCCAGGCGCCGGCGTCGACCTGCCGAGCGGCCAGCGCCGGTGCCATGTGCGTCTTCATGTGCGGCGCGAACAGGAGTCCGTGCCGCTCGACGTAGGCCTGCATGACGGCGGTGTTGTTCGCCAACGCGGACTCGCGCAGCGTCATCACGGGCAGGTGCGCGTGGTCGAGGACGTGGCGGGTCGCCGGGGCCGCCGGGTCGGGGGCGCCCTTCGTCGTGACCGTGCCGGGTGTGGTCGTCATCGAACCTCCTGTGCGTCGTGCGGTGCCCCTACGTTCGCGGTGTCGCGTCGTGTGGGGCAACGTCCGCGTCCCCGTCATTCTGCAGTGCAAAACCTCGGTTGGGCATAGCATTCGGCCTGACATGGCGACGACGACGACGACACGACGACGGGGCAGTACGGCGGTGGCCGTGCTCGTCGCGGGTACCTTCTTCATGGAGCTCCTGGACGGCACGATCCTGGCCACGGCGGCGCCGGCGATGGGACGCGACCTCGGGGTCGACTCCGCTGCGGTCGGTGTCGCGATCACCGCGTACCTGGTCACGTTGGCCGTGTTCATCCCGGTGAGCGGTTGGCTGACCGACCGCATCGGCTCCCGCACCGTCTTCGCGGGCGCGATCGCCCTGTTCACCATCGCCTCGGCCCTCTGCGCACTGTCGACGGGGCTCGTCGACCTGACGCTGTGGCGCATCCTGCAGGGGCTCGGGGGTGCGCTCATGGTGCCGGTCGGACGGCTCGTCGTGCTCCGGAGCGCCGGGCGGGAGCAGCTCGTCACCGCGATCGCCATCCTGACCTGGCCGGCCCTCGCGGCCCCGATCATCGCGCCGTTCGTCGGTGGCGTGCTCGTCGACACCCTGTCCTGGCACTGGATCTTCCTCATCAACATCCCGCTCGGCGTGATCGCGTTCGTCGCGGCGCTCGTGCTCGTCCCGCAGGAGCGTGCGGCGGAGCGGGTGCCGTTCGACTGGTTCGGCTCGCTGCTCGCCTGCTTCGGCCTCGGTTCGCTCGTCGTGATGGCGTCCCTGCTCGCGCTCGACACGATCCCGGTGGTCGCCGTGGTCCTGTTCGGGATCCTCGGTGCGGTGTGCTGCTGGCTCGCGGTCTGGCACTTCCGCCGGGCACCACACCCGATCATGGGGCTCGACTCGTTCCGGCTCGAGACCTTCCGGGTGTCGCACGCCGGCGGCAGCCTGTTCCGCCTGGCCGTGTCCGCGGTGCCGTTCGTCCTGCCGCTGCTCTTCCAGGACGCCTGGGGCTGGAGTGCCGTGCTCGCCGGGTCCGCCGTGCTCTGGGTCTTCGTCGGCAACCTCGGCATCAAGCCCATGACGACGCCGTTCCTCCGCTGGTTCGGGTACCGCCCGGTCATCGTCGTGTCGAGTGCGATCGCCGCGCTGAGCGTCGTCGCGATGGTCTTCATGACCGAGGACACCCCGTTCTGGCTCCTCGCCGTGCTGCTCGTCGTGAGCGGCGCCGCGCGGTCCGTCGGCTTCACGGCGTACAACACCATCGCGTTCGCGGACGTCGAGCAGGCCGACATGACCCCGGCGAACACGCTGTCGTCGACCCTCCAGCAGACGGCCGCCGGCTTCGGTGTCGCGGTCGCCGCGGTGGTCATCCGAGCCGCTGCCGGACTCGGCGGTACCGGGCCGTACGACGCGGCGTTCTGGGTGATCGCGGTGCTGCTCATCGTCGCCTGCGTCGAGGGGCTCCTGATGAGCCGCACAGCCGGCGAGACGGTCCGACCCGCGCGCCGCGTTCGCGCCTGAGGCCGCCGATCCGGCGTCGTCGTCCGTTTTCGACACGGTCACACGCACGAAACCCGGGCCGCGCTACAGTCTCAGCATCCGTTTGCGATCGCCGAGTACGGTTGCCCGCGGCAGGGTGACCGGAAACACCCGGAACAGGAAGGCAGCATGGCCGCGCCACAGCAGCAGGGGACGATCGCAGCCGACACGGCCGTGGAACCGACCGGGCTGCGTGTCGTCAGTTACAACCTCCGCGAGCACACCGCGAACGGCGAACTCGCCGCGTTGGCCGAGGCTTCGCAGGCCGACGTGATCTGCGTGCAGGAGTGCGACAGCAACGACCTGGCACCCTCCGTCGCCGGCCTCTCCCTCGCCGCGTCGACCCAGGGGAACCGGCTCGGACTCGCGATCTACAAGCGCGACGACCGCTTCGAGGTCCAGGACTTCACGATCCACTCCCTGCAGAAGTCGCTGCACGACCGGGTCCTCGCACCCGCGCACGAGCGGCTCATCGCGATGCACCTGCGCGACACCGAGGCCGACGCCGAGGTCATCGTCGCGTCCTTCCACGCCTCGCCCCTGACCGCGACGAACTCCCTGCGCCGCAAGCAGATCGAGGCCGCGCACCAGTTCGTCCGGGACCTCTCGACCGAGGCCCCAGCGGTCATGGTCGGCGACTTCAACTACCCCTGGTTCCAGACGAACCTGCGCCGCAAGATCGAGCAGCACGGCTTCGCGCTGTCCCTCTCCGACCAGCCGACGTACCTGCGCTACCGCAAGTTCACCGGCCACTTCGACTTCGCGACGAGCGTCGGTCTGCACATCGCCGGCGTCGAGACCCTGCCGGCGGGCATCTCCGACCACCGGCCGATCCTGGTCCGTGCGCACTACGAGCACCCCGGCGCGACGGGCAGTGTCGCCACGACCGAGGCTCCCGCGGCCTGACGCGCCGCGCCCGCGGGCGCCTCGCCGAGGTCGCACGACGTGCCGGTCGCGCCGCGGGATCGCGGCAGAACGAGCGATCTCACCGTGTCGGTCGCGCGGCACCATGGGTGCGCCCCGCGCCAGCGCACGCACGGGAGGCCCGGTGCCGGTTCCAGGAACCGGCACCGGGCCTCCAGGCGGTTGCGTCCAGGGCACGTGCCGCGGTCGCAGGACGCGCCGTGTCGTGGATGCGTCGGTCGCACGACGTGCCGCCCTGCGGCGCGCGTCAGCGACGCAGGGTCGCGCGCGCCAACCGGTTGCCGATGAACTGGCCGAGCTGCACGATGACGACGATCGCCGCCACCGACACGTACACGATCCACCAGTCGTACCGTTGCGACCCGTACGTGATCGCGTACTCGCCGAGGCCACCGCCACCGACCAACGCACCCTGCGCCGTCATGTCGACGATGCCGATGTAGATGAACGTGTAGCCGAGGATCAGCGGGCCGAGGCCCTCGGGGATGAGCACGGTCAGCAGGATCGAGACCGGGTGTGCGCCCGACGCCCGAGCCGCCTCGACGACGCCGGGGTCGATCGCGAGCAGGTTCTGCTCGACGATCCGGGAGACCGCGAACGCCGCCGCGAGCGAGATCGCGAAGGTCACCGCGGGCACGCCGATGGTGGTCTGCACGACGACCCGTGACAGCGGGGCGATGGCCGCGAGGAAGATCACGAACGGGATCGGCCGGACGAGGTTCACGACCACGTTGATGACCGTGTACGCCACCCGGTTGCCGAGCAGGTTGCCGGGACGGGTCGCGTACAGGAGCAGACCCAGTGCGAGCCCGATGATCCCGGCGATCACCAGCGAGATCAGCGACATCACGATGGTGTCGCGGATCGACGACAGGAAGACGTCGAACGTGTCGATCACGCTCTGGAAGCTGTTGTTCACGCCGCTGCCTCCTCGTCGGTCGTGACGCCGTCGGCGCGCAGTGCGGCGACGGCCCGGTCGATGGCGGTCGTGTCGGCTGCGCTGAGCTCGTACGTCAGCGAGCCGATCCGACGCTCACGGATCTCCCCGACCCCGCCGTAGACGAGCTCGGCGGTGACCCCGGCGGCGCGGAACGCGGCGTCGATGCGGTTCTGGAGCCCGGCCTCGTCGGTGATCTGCACCGTGACGAGCCGACCGGGGTGCCGCTCCCGCAGACGCGTGAGCGTCTCGGGGGAGGGCCGGTCGTGCAGCGCGGTGCGCACGAAGCGCTGGGCGGCGTCGGTCTTCGGGGTCGAGAACACGTCGTACACGTCCCCGACCTCGACCACGCGGCCCTGCTCCATCACGGCCACCCGGTCCGCGATCTGGCGGACGGCGTCCATCTCGTGCGTGATGACGATGATGGTGACGCCGAGCTCCTTGTTCACCCGGCGCAGCAGCGCGAGGACCTCCGAGGTTGTCTCCGGGTCGAGGGCGCTCGTGGCCTCGTCGGCGAGCAGGAGTTCCGGGTTCGAGGCGAGCGCGCGGGCGATGCCGACGCGCTGCTTCTGGCCGCCGGACAACTGCTCCGGGTACGCGTACGCCCGGTCGAGCAGGCCGACGAAGTCGAGCAGCTCGGCGACGCGGCGGTCGCGCTCGGCCTTCGGCACACCCGCGACCTTGAGCGGGTACGCGACGTTGCCGGCGATGGTGCGGGAGCGGAACAGGTTGAACTGTTGGAAGATCATCCCGATGCGCCGACGCGCCAGACGGCGGTCCCGCTCGGGGATCGCCGTGAGCTCCTGGCCCGCCACCGTCACCGAGCCGGCCGAAGGCAGCTCCAGTGCGTTCACGAGGCGGACCAGGGTGGACTTGCCGGCACCGGAGTACCCGATGACGCCGAGGACCTCTCCCTGGTGCACGTCCAGGGAGACGTCCTCGACGGCCACCACGGTCTCGCCGGTGTCGGCGCGGCGGTAGTGCTTCGAGACGCCGCGGAGTTCGACGAGGACGGTCACTACTGCTTGGCCGCCTTCGCGTCCTTCTCGACCTTGGCGAGCTCGTCCTGCAGCGAGGAGGCGCTCTCGTCACGGACGACGGCGTCGGGGTTGTCCTTGAGGAACACCTTCTGCACGGCGTCGTCCTGGAAGAGCTTCGCGAGGGCGAGGTACGTCGTGTCGTCCTTGTCCGCGTTGCGGGCGGCGAAGACGTTCACGTACGGGGCGGCGTTCGCGCTGGAGGGGTCGTCCTGGTACACGACGTCGCTCGTCGGGAGACCGGCGGCGGTCGCGAAGTTGTTGTTCACGACGGCGCCGGCGACGGAGCCCTGCTGCAGCGCGTTCGCGGTCTGCGAGGCCTCGAGCGGCTCGACGTCGACCTTCTTCGTCTCGATGTCCGACGTGGTCGAGAAGGCCGAGCCGCCGTCCTTCAGGGTGATGAGCTTCGCGCCCTGCAACACGAGGAGCGCACGCGCCTGGTTGATCGAGTCGTTCGGGATGGCGATCTTCGAGCCCTCGGGGATCGCCGATGCCTTGTCGTACTTCGTCGCGTAGAGCGGCAGCGGGTAGACGGCGGTCGAGCCGATCGGCTGCAGGTCGTCGTTCGAGGTGACGTTGTAGTCCGCGAGGTACTGGATGTGCTGGAACTGGTTGAGGTCCAGCTGCTTGTCCTTGAGCGCGGGGTTCGGCAGCGAGTAGTCCGCGAAGTTGGTCAGCTTCACCGTGACGTTGAGCTTCGACTTCGCGAGCTTCGTGTAGGTGCTCCAGTACGAGAGCGACTTGTCCGCGACGCCGATCGTGACGGTCTTCGGCGCGTCACCGGAAGCGCCGGCTCCGTCGTCGTCGCCGCCCGAACGGACGGCTCCGACGATGAGGGCGACGACGATCGCGACGACGACCACCGCGGCGGCGATGATCCAACCGATCGGGCGCTTGCCCTTCGGCTTCTCGGGCAGTGCGGGTGCTGCGGACATTCGGGTGCTCCTCGTGGGCAGTGCTGTGGGGGTGCCGCGGTGGCCGCGGCCGTGACCGCGGTGGTCCGCGGCGTGCAGTCGAGTGTGACGGGCCGCCCGGCACCGTGCGAGTTCCGTTCCGCCGTGTTACATCGCTGTCACACGGTTCATTGGTTCACTCGGTACGTGCGGAGCATCGAACTCGTCCTCGAGCCCTCGTCCGACGCTGCGGTGCGGGCGGTGTGGTCTGCGCTCGTCGACGCCGACCTCCCGAGCCTCGGTCGGCACCCGTCCCCCTCGAACGCGCCGCACGTGACACTCGCGGCGGGTCCGACGGTGCCGGTGCCCACGGCGTTCGACGCACCCGCGCCGGAGTCGCTGCTGCTCGGCGGCGTGCTGCTCTTCCCCGCCGGCCCGGGCCGGTCCGTGCTGGTCCGGTCGGTCGTGCTGGACCCGGTGCTCGCCGCCTTCCACGCCGCGGTGCACCGGGCCGCACCGGACGCCGTCGACACCACACTGCCCGGCCGGTGGTCGCCGCACGTCTCGTTCGCCCGCCGGGTGCGCGACGCCGACCTGCCCCGCGCGGTCGAGGTGCTCCGGGAGTGCCCGTTGCCGCCGACCCTGCAGGTGGCCGGCGTCCGGCACTGGGACGGGGAGACGCGGACGGTGACGCCGGTCGGCTGAGGCGGTCGGTGTGGTCGCGCGGCTCGCGAGACGCCGCCCGGCTCGCGAGACGCCGCCCGGCTCGCGAGACGCCGCCGGTTCTGGCGGCGTCTCGCGAGCCGGGACGGCGTCTCGATGCTGGGGCGGCGTCCCGCCTCGGCCAGACGCGGGTGGGTCAGACCCCGAGCACGCGTTCGCCGAACGCCGACGCGAACCTCCGGTCCGGGTCGGCTGCGGCGACGAGGTCGCGGAAGGCCTGGAGGCGCGGGTACAGGCCGTCGATCGCCTCGCGTCCCAGGGAGCTCATCTTCCCCCAGTGCGGTCGTCCGTCGAACGGTGCGAGCCGCTGCTCGAGGTCCGGGAGCAGCGCCGCGACCTCGGCCGGGTGCTTCTTCCACGTGAAGGCGATGCACAGCACGTCCTCGCCCTGCGTCGGGCTGAGCCAGAACGAGTCCGCCGCCATCGTCCGGAGCTCGCACACGTGCAGGTGCGGCTGGATGCGGTCGGCGAGACCACGGACGGCGTCGAGCGCTGCTGCCGCGTGCCGGAGCGGGACGAAGTGTTCGCTCTGCACCTCGGACCCGTGGCTCGGGACCGACTCGATCGGGAAGTGCGGCAGGCGGTCCCACCACGGCCCGACCGAGCCGTCGCGGGCGGTGTGGTGTCCGTCGCCCGGTGACCCCGGGAGCTTCGGCGCACCGACGAGCTCCTCGGGCACGGCGACGTCGGCGGCACCGTCGGGGACGCGGGACTTCAGCAGGACCTCGCTGATCTCGTCGCCGAAGACGGTGTACGAGCAGACCGAGGTGGCCGCGGCGTTAATCGCGGCGACGTTCGCGGTGAAGACGTCCCAGGGGACCGGCCCGTACGAGTCCTGTCGCATGCCGTAGGTCGGCTCGACGTCGAGCGTGACGCGGGTGACGATCCCGAGCAGTCCGAGGTGCAGCACGGCCCCCGGGAAGGACGGGTCGTCGCGGTCGATCCTCCGCGCGGTGCCGTCGGGTCCGAGCACCTCGAACGAGCGGACCGCCGTGCTGAGCGACCCGAGGGCCGTGCCGGAGCCGTGGGTGCCGGTCGCGATCGCTCCGCCGAGGGAGATGTGCGGGAGCGAGCCCATGTTGTGCAGACCGAACCCGGCACGGTCGATCTCGGGTGCGACGGCGCCGTACCGGGTGCCCGCCCCCATCGTCACGGTGCGGTGGGCGGCGTCGACCTCGAGGTCCGTCGGGATCCCGGTCAGGTCGAGCAGCACCCCGGGGGCGTCGGCGGAGTCGTTGAACGAGTGCCGGGTCCCGAGCCCGTGGACCCGGGGTTCGCGGGCGACGATCGCGGCTGCTTCGTCGATCGACGACGGGCGGAGGACCCGCTCGGCCGTGTACGTGACCGTGCCGGACCAGTTCAGTTCGCTCGTCGTCGACCGCATGCCGCCCACGATGCCACGCGCGGATCGGATCGCGCCCCCGGATGCACATCGCGCCCCGGAGGAACGGGGCGCGATGTTCGGAAGGGGGCGCGAACCGGAGCGCGGGCGACCCGGAGCGCGGGCGACCCGGAGCGCGGGCGATGCCGTGCGCTGGTCAGTGCATCGACGGTGCCGGCGCACCCTCGGGCGTCGCCGGACGCCGGACCATCGCGGAGGTCGCGATGCCGAACAGCGAGATGACCGCGCCGACGAGGAACGCCGTCTTCACGCCAGACGCGGTCGCGGCCGCCAGTCCGTCGGCCCCACTGCCGGCCACGGCGCCCGAGGCGCCGATGGTGAGGAGCGTCACGAACAGGGCGGTCCCCGCGGCCCCGGCGAGCTGCTGCGCCGTGCCGAGGACCGCGCTGCCGTGCGAGTAGAGCTTCGGGGGGAGCCCGCCGAGCGCCGCCGTGAACAGCGGCGTGAACGTCAGGGCGAGCCCGATGCTCAGGACCACGTGGGCGCCGAGGACGAACCACACGCTCGTGTCGACGCCGACCGTGGACAGCGCCCAGAGGACGGCGCTGACGATGATCGAGCCGGGGATGAGCAGGACGCGCGGGCCACGACGGTCGTAGATCCGGCCGACGACGGGCGAGAGCAGCCCCATCAGCAGTCCGCCGGGGAGCAGGAGCAGCCCGACCTGCAGGACCTCGAGCCCGAGTACGCGCTCGAGGTAGATCGGCAGCAGGATGAGCGTGCCGAACATCGCCATGAAGCTCAGTGCCATCGCGACGATCGGGATGGTGAAGCCCTTCGTCCGGAAGGTGCGCAGGTCGAGCAGGGCACTGTCGCTGCGCTGCAGCCGGGTCTGGCGGAGGACGAACACCGCGAGGGCGACCACGCCGACGACCAGTGCGGTGATCGGCACGACGGGACCGGTGGTCGCGATCTCGCCGATGCTCGACAGCCCGTAGACGATCCCGCCGAACGCGAAGGCCGACAGGATCACCGAGAGCACGTCGAGCGGTGCCTTGCGCGGGGTCGAGACGTTCGCGACCTTCACCATGCCGAGGATGAGCGCGGCGAGGGCGATCGGCAGGACGAACCCGAACAGCCAGCGCCACGAGAACGCGTTGAGGATGAGGCCCGAGATCGTCGGACCGATCGCCGGGGCGACGGAGATGACGATCGAGATGTTGCCCATCACGCGGCCGCGGTGGGCCGGCTCGACGAGCGTGAGCACCGTCGTCATGAGCAGCGGCATCATGATCGCCGTCCCGCTCGCCTGCACGATCCGGCCGAGCAGCAGCATCGTGAACCCGGGCGCGAGCAGCGCGATGAGCGTGCCGGCGGAGAACAGGCTCATCGCCCAGACGAACACCGGCCGGGTGTTGAACCGCTGCAGCAGGAACCCGGTGATCGGGATCACGACCGCCATGGTGAGGAGGAAGCCGGTCGTCAGCCACTGACCGGTCGCGGCGCTGATGTGGAGGTCGTCCATGAGTCGGGGCAGGGCGACGCCCATGATCGTCTCGTTGAGGATGACCACGAACGCCGAGACGAGGAGCAGCCCGATCACGAGCCGGGTCTCGCCGGGGGAGGGCTGCGCGACGCTCCCGGTGCGGGGTGCGGAATCGACGGCCTGGGACATGCGGGGCTCCTGGTGGATCACGACTGGTGGAACGAGGTGGCGCAGGACGCGCAGACAGGGCAACCGCCTGAGTGGATTCGATTATTCCGCTTCGCACCGACATCCGCGCCGGGACGTGCGCCGCGCACCGTCAGTGCAGGATGGCGAACCCGTCGACGTCACCGTGCGGCACGACCGCCCGGCACGCCACGTCCGTGACGGTCGCCGAGGGCGGTCCGGTCCGGATGAAGGCCATCAGCGCGTCGACCGCCGGGGCCGGCCCCTCCGCCTCGACCTCGACCGTCCCGTCGAACAGGTTCCGCGCGTACCCGGCGAGTTCCAGTCCGTCGGCCTTCCGCGCGGTCCAGTACCGGAAACCGACCCCCTGGACCGTCCCCGACACCACGGCGTGCATCCTCGTCACCGTTGTCATGCGCCTCAATGTAGGCGCGCGGCCCGACCAGGAGTTTTCGTCGCTGTTTCCGTCTCGTGAAACCCGGTGATAGTGTCATTGCAACCCGAACACTTCGAGTCAAGATGACACAAACCAGCGAACCCTCCGAACCCCGCATCCGCGTCGCGGTCTCGACCGTGATCGTCGCGCTGCGCCCGCACCCCGACACGGGGGCACCCGCGCTCTGGATGCCGCTCGTCCGCCGGGTCGCCGAACCGTTCGAGGGGTCCTGGGCGCTGCCGGGCGGGTGGGTGCAGCCGGCCGAGGGACTCGAGGACTCCGCCGCCGCACGCCTCCGCGAGACGACGAACGTCCAGCCGCGCTACCTCGAGCAGCTCTACGCCTTCGGCGACGTCGAACGGTCCCCGAGCCGGGTCGTGTCGATCGTGTACTGGGCCCTGGTGCACCCGGACGAGGCGAGCTCGGTGCCCGACGACTGGAACGTGCGCTGGTTCCTGGCGGACGAGCACCCACCGCTCGCCTTCGACCACGACCGCATCGTCGAGTACGCCCTCTGGCGACTGCGCAACAAGATGTCGTACTCCCGGATCGCCCAGGCGTTCCTGGGGGACCGGTTCACCCTCGCCGAGCTCCGCGGGGTGTACGAGGCGGTGCTCGGGCGTGCGCTCGACCCGGCGAACTTCCGGCGGCAGGTCGAGAAGACCGACGCGATCCTGCCGACCGACGAGACCACGAGCGGAGGACGGCACCGTCCGGCCCGGCTGTACCGCTCGAACCCCGACCTGGCCTACGCGGACAACGGCCCGCTGCAGCAGGGCACACGACCGCAGAACCGATAGGAACACCGCAGTGTCCATCGCAACGACCATCGAACTCATCTCCAACGGCCAGGCCGCCGGCAGCACCTGCACGCCCGACCTCGCCATGCCGACCTGGGACTTCGACGCGCGCCCCGGCTACGGCCCGGGCTCGTCGATGTCCGACGTCATCCCGACCTCCGCGCCGCGACAGGGCGTGATCCCGGACGAGTACAAGAACGCGCCGGTGGACGAACTCCACGAGCGCATCGAGCGGGCGAAGGCGACCCTTGGTGACCGCGTCGTGGTGCTCGGGCACTTCTACCAGCGGGACGAGGTCGTGCGGCACGCGGACTTCCTCGGCGACTCGTTCCAGCTCGCCAACGCGGCGCTGACGAAGCCCGACGCCGAGGCCATCGTGTTCTGCGGTGTGCACTTCATGGCGGAGACGGCCGACATCCTCGCCCGCGACGACCAGCGCGTCATCCTGCCGAACCTCGCCGCCGGGTGCTCGATGGCGGACATGGCCGACATCGACAGCGTCGAGGCCGCGTGGGCCGAACTGACGGCGGTCTACGGCACCGAGCCGGACGCCGACGGCCGGGTGCCGGTCATCCCCGTCACCTACATGAACTCCGCGGCCGACCTCAAGGCGTTCTGCGGTCGGAACGGCGGCATCGTCTGCACGTCGTCGAACGCGGCGACCGTCCTCGAGTGGGCGTTCGAGCGTGGGCAGCGCGTCCTCTTCTTCCCGGACCAGCACCTCGGGCGGAACACCGCCAAGGCCATGGGGATCAGCACGGACCTGATGCCGATGTGGAACCCGCGGAAGGCCCTGGGCGGCAACGACGCGCAGACCCTGCAGGACGCGAAGGTGATCCTCTGGCACGGCTTCTGCTCGGTGCACCGCCGCTTCACGGTCGACCAGATCGAACAGGCCCGACGGGACCACCCCGGCGTCCAGGTGATCGTCCACCCCGAGTGCCCGATGGCCGTGGTCGACGCGGCGGACGCAGCCGGCAGCACGGACCTCATCCGGAAGACGGTGGCCGCCGCGACCGAACCGACGACGTTCGCGATCGGTACCGAGATCAACATGGTGAACCGGCTCGCGGCCGAGTACCCGCAGCACACGATCTTCTGCCTCGACCCCGTCGTGTGCCCCTGCTCGACGATGTACCGGATCCACCCGGGGTACCTGGCGTGGGTGCTCGAGGCCCTGGTCGACGGCGAGGTCCTCAACGAGATCGTCGTCCCCGCCGACGTTCAGGCCGACGCCAAGGTCGCCCTCGAGCGCATGCTCGCCGCGAAGCCGAGAGACTGAGACGGAGCGACCGTGCACGTCGTCATCGTCGGTTCCGGCATCGCCGGGCTGACCGCAGCGATCCGCGCGAGCGCGCGCCACGACGTCACCCTGGTGACGAAGGGCGCCCTCGCCGACAGCGCGACCGCGTACGCCCAGGGCGGCGTCGCGGTCGCGCTCGGTGCCGACGACTCCTCGTCGCTCCACCAGGCCGACACGCACGTCGCGGCGGCCGGCAGCGCTGACGCCCGCGCGGTCGAGGTGCTCTGCACGGACGGCCCGGCACGCGTCCGTGACCTGCTGTCCCTCGGCGTCCCGTTCGACCGCACGGCTGACGCGTCGAGCCTCGACCGGCACGGCGACGACCTCGCCCGCGGTCGCGAGGCCGCGCACGGCCGGTGGCGCGTGGTGCACGCGGACGGCGACGCCACCGGAGCGGCGATCGAGCGCACCCTCATCGACGCGCTGCACCGGCGCCACGTCACGATCCTCGAGCGCACCTGCCTCACCGACCTCGTCGTCCGTGACGGCGCGGTGTTCGGGGTCGACGTGCTCGACCTGCTCGGCGAGCCGCGGCGGCTCGACGCCGACGCGGTCCTGCTCGCCTCCGGGGGAGCGGGGCACCTGTACCGCGAGACGACGAACCCGCTCGTCGCGACGGGCGACGGCGTGGCCGCCGCGTGGCGTGCCGGTGCGGTCCTCGCCGACCTCGAGTTCGTGCAGTTCCACCCGACCCGGCTCGCGGTGTCCGGCGGGGGACTCGTCTCCGAGGCCGTCCGTGGCGAAGGCGCCGTGCTCCGGGACGCCCGTGGCCGGCGGTTCATGACCGACGTGCACCCGGACGCCGAGCTCGCCCCGCGGGACGTGGTGGCGCGCGGGATCGCCGCCGCGGTGCGCGACCAGGGCGGCGAACCCGTGCTGCTGGACGCGACGGGCCTCGACGCCGGCTTCCTGGTCCGACGCTTCCCCGGGCTCACCCGCGCCACCCGTGCCGCCGGGTTCGACTGGACCCGCGAGGGCGTGCCCGTCTCGCCGGCCGCGCACTACTCGATGGGTGGCATCGCGACCGACGCCGAGGGACGCACCAGCCTCCCCGGACTGCTCGCCGTCGGCGAGGTCGCCTGCACGGGGGTGCACGGAGCGAACCGGCTCGCCTCGAACTCGCTCCTCGAGGGGCTCGTCTTCGCCGTCCGTGCAGCGGACGCGCTCGACGCGACGCGTCCCCGCCGACTGCGCCTGCGGGGTGACGCAGGCCTCCACGTCACCACCGTCAGCAGCGCGGCCGACGTGATCCGTTCCTCTCCCCACCTGCTCGGCCGTCACGCCGCTCCGCAGGCTCCGCAGCGCGCCGGAACCGGCAGGCGTGGGCCCAGTCCGACCCTGCCTGGAGGCGCGGATCGCCGCACCGACGTCACGGACGTCCGCCAGGCGGTCCAGTCCGTCATGACGGACCGCGTGGGCCTGCTCCGCGACGCGACCGGACTCGCGACCGCACGCCGCGAACTCGACGCCCTGCGCGTCGCCGACCCCGCCGGGGTGCGCGACCACGAGGACCGGGCACTCCTCGACCTCGCGCGGGTCGTCGCGCTCGCCGCCGAGACCCGCACCGAGTCCCGCGGTGCCCACGCCCGCACCGACCACCCCGACACCGACCCGACCGCCCCCGCGTCGTACGCGTGGGTCGCCCAGCACGCAGCCGTCCCGCAGGAGGTACCCGCATGACCGTCGACACCGCACCGATCGACCCCGGGACCATCCCGCCGCACGCCCTCCGCCGGGTGATCGAGACCGCGCTGGAGGAGGACGCGCCGTGGGGCGACGTCACGAGCGAGACGCTCATCCCCGCCGAGGCGACCGCGACGGCGACCCTCGTGGCGCGGGAGCCGGGCGTGCTGAGCGGCGGCGGGGTCTTCGTGGCGGTCATGCACGCCGTCGACCCGTCGATCGTGGCGGAGCTGCACGTCGCGGACGGCACACGGTTCGTCGCCGGGGACGTCCTGGCGACGGTGAGCGGTCCGGCACGCTCCGTCCTCCGTGCCGAACGGGTCGCGCTGAACCTGGCGCAGCGGATGTCCGGCATCGCGACCGCGACGGCCACCTACGTCGCAGCGGTCGCGGGCACGCGTGCGCGGATCGTCGACACCCGGAAGACGACCCCGGGGCTCCGGGCGGTCGAGCGGTACGCGGTGCGGTGCGGTGGTGGGCACAACCACCGGACCTCGCTGTCGGACGCCGTGCTCGCCAAGGACAACCACCTCGCGGTGCTCCTGGCGGGCGGGACGGCCATCGGTGACGCCATCGTGGCGGCCCGGAAGCGCCTCGGGCACACCGTGCACCTCGAGGTCGAGGTGGACCGCCTCGACCAGATCGAACCCGTGGTCTCGGCCGGCGTCGACACGATCATGCTCGACAACTTCACGCCGGAGATGCTCGTCGAGGGCATCGCGCTCGCCGACGGTCGTGCGCTCGTCGAAGCATCAGGTGGTGTGTCGCTCGACACGGTCGCCGCGATCGCCGCGACCGGGGTGGACGTCGTCTCCGTCGGGGCCCTGACGCACTCCGCCCGGGCCCTCGACCTCGGGCTCGACATCGACGTCGCGGTCTGACCGGCCCCGTGTTCTACCTGGACCGCGCGGCGACGACCCCCGTGCGCCGCGAGGTGCTCGAGGCCATGTGGCCGTACCTCACGGGTACGTTCGGCAACCCGTCGTCGACACACGGGGTCGGCGACGCGGCTGCTCGGGGGCTCGCCGACGCGCGGACCGCCGTCGCACGGGTCCTCGGGTGCCGACCGGCCGAGGTCGTCTTCACCACGGGCGGGACCGAGGGCGCGAACACCGCGGTGAAGGGCATCGCGCTCGCCGCGCCCCGCGGCCGGCACGTCGTGACGAGTGCGATCGAGCACGAAGCGGTGCTCGAGAGCTGCCGCTACCTCGAGCGCTTCCACGGGTTCGACCTGACGATCCTGCCCGTCGACGCCGACGGCGTGGTGGACCCCGACGTCCTGCGCGACGCCCTCCGACCCGATACCACGCTCGTGTCGATCGCGCACGCCGACAACGAGATCGGGACCGTGCAGGACGTCCGGGCGCTCGCCGCGGTCGCGCACGAGGTCGGCGCCCGGTTCCACACCGACGCGGTGCAGTCGGCGCCCTGGCTCCCGATCGGACTCGACGTGCTCGGTGTCGACGCCCTGTCGCTGTCGGGGCACAAGGTCGGCGCGCCGAAGGGCACCGGTGTGCTGGCGGTCCGGTCGGGCGTTCCGCTCGAGCCGCTCCTGCACGGCGGCGGCCAGGAGCGGGGGAGACGGTCCGGCACCGAGGACGTCGCCGGTGCCGTGGCGGTCGCGACGGCGCTGCGCCTGCTGGCCGCCACCCGACCGGACTCCGCGGTGCGCGCCACCGCGACCCGGGACGCCGTGCTCGACGGGGTGCTCGCCGTCGTCCCCGGGGCGTTCGTCACCGGGTCGCGGGCCGCGAGGCTGCCGGGACACGCGTCGTTCTGCTTCCCCGGCGTGAACGGCGAGACGGTGCTGCTCGAGCTGGAGCAACGGGACGTCGTCTCGTCGTCGGGGAGCGCCTGCGCCGCCGGCAGCACGGAGGCGTCACACGTGCTCACGGCGCTCGGACTGTCCGACGAGGTCGCCCGCACAGCACTCCGACTGACCTTCGACGCGAGCCTGACCGAGGCGGACGTCCCCGTCGTGGTCGGGGCGGTCGCGGATTCGGTCGCGGCCGTGCGATCCCTCGCCTGACCGGCCTCAAGGTGTACTAGACGTTCTACTCCATGAGTGGGGTCGTGTCCCCCCTTCTGCGGACAGCGGATCTGCGTCAGAGTGTTCACATGGCAAACGCGATGACGACTCGGGTCCGGCAGGAGGACCACTTCCGGGCGGTCCAGCTCCTCCCCGCACCCGCGACGGTCGTCGCGCTCGTCCTCGCCGCACAGCACGACCTCGGCAGCGCCCCGCTCGGGCTGATCGCCGTCGTCGGTGCGCTGGCGACCATCGGGAGCGCGCTGCTCCCCATGGTCCGACCGGCGGCGGCCCGACGGTCGATGCCCGCACCGACCGAGACCGACCGGTACCGAGAGGACACCGAACACCCTTGAGGACCAGCATCGTCGGGTCCGTCCCCCTGCGGACCCGACGGTGCGACGACCGGACGCTGCCCCTGATCTGCGTCCGGCGCGGGGCACGGCACCCCCTGAATCGTCGTGCCCCGCTGGATCCCGCGACCCGTCGTGGGCGTGGGCGTCGCTTCCCCTGTGCGACGCCGCCCCCTCCGCCCACGGCGGGCCCCGGATCCTGCCCCTGACCCCGCTAGCGTTGGTGCATGCCGTCGTACCGCGTGACCCTGGCCGTCGGGGCGCTCGCTCCCGGCGCCACCCCGGACGCCGTCCTGCCCGAGGCTGCTCGGTTGGTCGCCGAACTCACCGTGGTCGAGGCGAAGGACGTCCAGCTGCTCCGTGGCGTGCCCTGTGCCGTCGTGCGGTTCGAGGCGCCGTCGGACGAGATCGCCGAGGCCGTCGCCTCGCACGCCGCGGACGGACTCGCGGCCACCGCCGAGGTCCGGTCAGCCGCCGTCACCCGGCGCGACGGGCCCCGGTGGACGCCGGTGGGTTGACCGGCCACACGTAGTCGAGGTCGTCCGGCACGTCGGGGAAGAGCGGCCGGTAGTGCTCCGGCGCCTTCTGCACGAGCTTCGACCGGTGCGAGCGGTGCACGGCCGGGTCGTCGTTCCACGGCGGTGTCGGGAAGTCGCCACGGTCGTACGCGTCGCGGTCCTCCGGCACGAGCCCCAGGTCGGCGAGCGTCTTGTCGAGGCAGGTGTCCGCGTACCCGCGCTCGGTCCACACCCGGCACGTGGCGTCCTGGTACGCCATCAGCGCCGGACGGTACCCGCGCCACATCGCGACGACGGGGTGGTGCTGCCAGCCGTAGTCCGGCAGTGTCAGCGCACGCATCACCTGCAGCGTCTCGACCCGCTGCTTGCCGAGCCGACGGTCGTCGAGCACCTCGGCCGAGGCGCGGAAGTCCGGGTACGGCAGGAACGTCTGCATGGCGGGGACGGTACGCGACAGGCGCTGGAACCCGACACATGTCGTCACACGCGAGCCGCCGGGCGGCATGCGTGTGACGATCGATCGCATGAGCGGAGAACTCGTCGTCGGCGTGAGCGGCAGCCCATCGGACCCCTCGCGGACGTCCACCCTGGTGGCTGCGACCGTGGCGCGCCTCGGCCAGGAGATCGAGGACGCACGGACCGAGACGGTCGAGATCGGACCGCTGCTCGCCGACCTCGGTGCTGCGCCGTCGCGCGAGGCGATGTCCGACCGCACCCGCCGTGCCCTCGAGACGGTCGAGGCAGCTGACGTGCTCGTCGTGGGCAGCCCGGCCTTCCGCGCCGCGTACTCCGGCGCGTTCAAGCTCTTCTTCGACTGGATCGGCCAGTACGACCTCGTCGACACCCCGGTGCTCCTGACCGCGACGGGTGGCAGTGACCGGCACGCACTGCTCGTCGAGCACCAGATGCGGCCGCTGTTCGGGTTCTTCCAGTCGACCACGCTGCCCATCGGCGTCTTCGGGAACGAGCGGGACTTCACGAAGCGCGAGGGCGGCTACGACATCGCGAACGTCGACCTCGAGCTGCGCATCGACCAGGCCGTGCACCGCGCCCTGCCGATCATCCGCGGGGGCTTCGCCACCGCCGGCGCCGGCGACGTCCGCCGCCCCGCCGACTTCTGAGCCGCGGCGCGGGAGCCGGCCGCGCGCTGGGCTGGACCGCCGCCGCACAACCAAAGTGCGCCCGAACCGCGGAATCCCGTGGTTCCGGCGCACTTCGGTTGTGCGCCGCCGCGCGACACCGCGCGACGCCCTGAACGTCTCAACCACCGGACTGGAGGCGCGTGGCGGGCCCGCCCCGCGCCTCCAGTCCGCCGTGGGTCAGCTCTGCAGGGACGCGACGTGCGCGACCGCCAGTCGGTAGCCGTCCGGGCCGGCGCCGGCGATGACGGCGGTCGCCGCCGTCGCGACGTGGTCGACGTGCCGGAACGGTTCGCGCTTCCACGTGTTCGACAGGTGCACCTCGACGACCGGGACCGAGAGTGCTTCGACCGCGTCGTGCAGCGCGACCGAGGTGTGCGCGTACGCGGCGGGGTTGATGACCACCCCGACGAAGTCGTCGAGCGCCTCGTGCAGCCACTCGACGAGCTCGCCCTCGCGGTTCGTCTGCCGGAAGTCGGCATCGAGACCGTGGACCGCGGCTTCCGTGTGCACGATCGCCTCGATCTCGGCGAGCGTCACCGTGCCGTACTGCGTCGGGTCGCGCCGCCCGAGGATGTCGAGGTTCGGGCCGTTGAGGACGAGGATGCGCGACTGCTCGGTCATGGGGCGAGCCTACCGACGCCGCTCGTGGCCCTTGCGGGCGCGATGCATACCCCGGCTATGTGAACGGTCACAAATCGGTGTAACGTTCCCGTCCGGGTCGGCGGAGTTGTCGATCGCAACACACTGACGTGGAGTTTGAATGGTTCTCGCTGCAGCGAACAACGGGATCCGGCTCGATCTGGGCTGGGTCGACTACCTGATGATCATCGTGTACTTCGCGGTCGTCATCGGGATCGGGTTCACCGCCCGGAAGCAGGTCCGGACGAGCATGGACTTCTTCCTCTCGGGCCGCTCGATGCCCGCGTGGATCACGGGCCTGGCGTTCGTGTCCGCGAACCTCGGCGCGACCGAGATCCTCGGCATGGCCGCCAACGGTGCCCAGATCGGCATGGCGACCCTGCACTACTACCTCGTCGGCGCGGTGCCGGCGATGGTGTTCCTCGGGCTCGTGATGATGCCCTTCTACTACGGCTCGAAGGTGCGCTCCGTACCCGAGTTCATGCTGCGGCGGTTCGGCAAGGCCCCGCACCTGGTGAACTCGATCGCGTTCGCGGTGTCGAACGTCCTCATCGCGGGTATCAACCTCTACGCGATGGCGATCGTCATCGAGGCGATGCTCGGCTGGCCGGAGTGGCTCGCGATCATCGTCTCCGCCGGCTTCGTGCTCGTCTACATCACGTTGGGCGGCCTGAGCAGCGCGATCTACAACGAGGTCATGCAGTTCTTCGTGATCATCGCCGGCCTCATCCCGCTGACGATCGTCGGTCTGCACCGCGTCGGCGGCTGGAACGGCCTGACGAAGGCGATCACCGAGACCCAGGGTGTGCAGCACCTGCAGGCCTGGGCCGGCACCGGCTTCGGCGACGTCACCAACCCGATCGGTGCGAACTGGCTCGCCATCGTGCTCGGCCTGGGCTTCGTCCTCGGCTTCGGCTACTGGACGACGAACTTCACCGAGGTCCAGCGCGCGTTCTCGGCGAAGAACATGTCCGCTGCCCGCCGCACCCCGCTCATCGCCGCGATCCCGAAGCTCTTCATCCCCGCGATCGTCGTCATCCCCGGCCTGATCGCCGCGGCCGTCGTCGGCAACCAGTTCGCCTCCGGTGCGCTGGACTACAACGACGCGATCCCGAAGCTCATCCAGATGTACCTGCCCACCGGCGTGCTCGGCGTCGCGGTCACCGGTCTGCTCGCCTCGTTCATGGCCGGCATGGCGGCGAACGTCTCGTCCTTCAACACGGTCTTCACGTACGACATCTGGCAGCGGTACATCAAGCCGAACATGCCCGACCTGCACTACCTGAAGACCGGTCGCTGGGTGACCGTCGTCGGTGTGCTCATCGGCATCGCGACCGCGTTCATCGCCGCGCAGGCGTCGAACATCATGACCTACATGCAGACGCTGTTCTCGTTCTTCAACGCGCCGCTGTTCGCCGTGTTCATCCTCGGTCTGCTCTGGAAGCGGATGACCACCGCCGGTGCGCTCTGGGGCTACATCCTCGGCATCGTCACGCCGACGATCACCTGGATCGCGTACCTCGTGAACCCGAAGCTGTTCGCCACCGCGACCGCCGAGACCCTGTACGGCGCGATCATCTCGTTCGTCACCGTGCTCGTCGTCGGCTTCGTCGTGTCGATGTTCACCAAGCCGAAGGCCGAGAAGGAACTCGGCGGCCTGGTCTACGGCATCGGCAAGATCGACCTGCACGGCGACTCCGTGGCGACCGACACCGCCTGGTACCGCTCGCCCGCGCTGCTCGGCACGGTCGCACTCGTGCTGTGCGTCGTCCTCTACCTCCCGTTCCTCTGATCACCGAAGGAGATCTCCCATGAGCGACACCAACACCGCCATGACCGAGGAGCAGAAGGCCGCCCTCGTCCGTTCCACCCGCCGACTCGACCTGCGTCGCATCCTCGGTGGCCTGTTCGTCCTGTACGGCGTGATCACGACCATCGTCGGCATCGTCCACTGGAACACCGACCCGGAGAAGACCGGCGGCATCCACATCAACCTGTGGGTCGGGCTGTCGATGCTCGTCGGCGGGCTGCTCTTCTTCCTCTGGGACCGGCTGAACCCCGTCCCGGCGGAGGACATCATCGGCCAGGCCGAGGCCGAGGCGCACCAGAAGGCCGCCGGCGAGGGGCGCGAGCTCGCCTGACGGCTGCGGTCGGCGGGGCTGAGTGGCTCCTGCCGACCCGGAACGACGAAACCGCTGTCGTGCGACAGCGGTTTCGTCGTTCCACGGCGGTCGGCCTGGAGGCGCGGTGCAGGCTGTCGACGCGGGCGGTCGTCCGTCCAGTACATTGCGTTCCACTTGCTTCGCCGATGGAACGGTTGCGCTCCACCCTCCGACGCGCCAGGTTGAGCACGACGAAAGGAACCTCCCCATGGACACGATGGTCTTCATCAACCTGCCCGTCGCCGACCTCGAGCGCTCGAAGGCGTTCTACGAGGCACTCGGCTACTCGATCAACCCGGCGTTCACCGACGACACCGCGGCGTGCGTCGTGGTGAGCGACACCATCTACCTCATGGTGCTCACGCACGCCAAGTTCGCCGAGTTCACCGACAAGACGATCGCCGACGCGGGAACCATCGAGGTCATCAACTCGCTCAGTGCGCCGTCGAAGGACGAGGTCCACCGCATCGTCGACGCCGCGGTGATGTCCGGCGGCACCGAGGACCGCGGGGAGATGGACCTCGGGTTCATGTACCAGCGGAGCTTCACCGACCCGGACGGTCACCGCTGGGAGTACGTGTGGATGGATCCGCAGGCGGCGCAGGACGGCCCGCCCGCCGAGTGACCGAGGGCCGTGGCGTCGGCTGTCGGCGGCCCGCGCCAGGATGGTGCCATGACCACTGAACCCGCACCGCCGTCGTCGGACCTCGTGGTCGGGGACGACGGGCTCGCGCGGCCGGTGTGGGCGTCGACGGACGAGCTGCTCCGGAGCTACTACGACACCGAGTGGGGCATGCCCGTGCGTGACGAGCGGGGCGTGTTCGAACGGCTCTCGCTCGAGGCGTTCCAGTCCGGTCTGTCGTGGCGGACGATCCTGGCGAAGCGGCCGGCGTTCCGTGCGGCCTTCGCGGACTTCGACGCCGACACCGTGGCGCAGTTCGGTGAGGACGACGTCGCACGTCTGATGGCCGACGCCGGCATCGTCCGGAACCGGGCCAAGATCCTCGCGACCATCACGAACGCGAACGCCACGATCGCCCTGCGTGACGACGGTGGCCTGAGCGAGTTCGTGTGGTCGTTCCGGCCCACGACCACACCCGAGCCGCACTCCTACGCCGAGGTCCCGACGAAGTCCGACGAGTCCGTGGCGCTGTCGAAGGCGCTGCGGAAGCGGGGGTTCGCCTTCGTCGGGCCGACCACGATGTACGCCCTGATGGAGGCGCTCGGGATCGTCGACACGCACCTCGTAGGCAGCCACCGCCGGGGGACCTCCGGCGTCTGGGCCTGACCGGAACGCGGTCCTCGCAGCAGCGCTAGGGTCGCGACATGAGCTCCGAGAACCCGCGCGTCCGCCCCGTCCACCCGGTCGACGCCGAGGTGGTCGAGGTGCCGGTCGACACGGACGTCCCGGTGGCCGAGCCGAGCGACGACGCGGTCACGCCCGACCACGACCCCGACGAGGTCCGGATCTCGTTCCTGCTGTTCCCCGACCTCACACAGCTCGACCTGACGGGTCCGGCGCAGGTGCTGACCCGGGTACCGGGAGCCCGCGTCGAGTACGTCGCCGCGACGCTCGACCCGGTGCCGAGCGACTGCGGGCTGGCGCTCGTGCCGACGACGACGATCGCCGAGGCCGGGCCCGCCGACGTCCTCGTGGTCCCCGGTGGCGACGGCGCGTTCGACGCCATGCTCGACCCCGAGGTGATCGGGTTCGTCCGGCGCGAGGCCGAGCGGGCCACGTGGGTGACGTCGGTCTGCACGGGTGCGTTCGTGCTCGGCGGTGCAGGGCTCCTGGCGGGGAAGCGTGCGACGACGCACTGGGCGTCGAAGCCCATGCTCGCGGCGTTCGGTGCGCAGCCCGTCGACGACCGCGTGGTCGACGACGGTGCGATCGTGACCGCGGCCGGGGTCAGCGCGGGCATCGACATGGCGCTGTGGCTCGCGGCCGAGCTCGCCGGTCAGCCCGCGGCCGAGGCGATCCAGCTGCAGATCGAGTACGACCCGCAGCCACCGTTCGACGCCGGGTCCGCCGTGCGCGCCGACACCCGGGTGGTCACCGCTGCCCGAGCGGCCGCCGAGGACACCCGGGGCGAGCGCGTCGCACGCGCAGCCGCAGCTGTGATGCGCTAGCGGTTGCCCTTCGAGCCGCGCTTCGGCTTGCCCTTCATGCCGCGCTGCACCCGGCCGCGCCCGGTGGAGTTCTTGCCCCCGCCGCTCTTCGCGCCGGTGCCCTTCGTGGCACCCCGCTTGGCGACGGTCTTCTTGTTCGCAGCGGTCGCCTTGCCGCCACCCGACGGACGCGAGCCGGCGTCCGCGGCGCGATCCGTGCCTCCAGGCTCGTCCTGCGTGCCCCGCGAACTGTTCGCGGTCCGCCCGCGCACCACGCCGATGAACTCCTCCGTCGTGTCGGAGGCGTCCTCGTCGCGCCAGACGAGCGCGATCCGGGTACCAGGTGCGTCGACGAGCGGGCGCGCGACGAGGTCCTTGCGGCTCGCCGCGCGGAAGAGCGACTGGGGGAGCACCACGACACCGACGTTGGCCTGGACGAGGTCGAGGGCGGCGTCGACGTCGGCCGGGACGGGCCCGGCGTCGACGACGTGCACGTCGGTCTCGGCGAGGTCGATCTGGGCGAGGTCGGCGAGCGGGGAGTCCTTCGGGACCGCGACGACCGCGGTCTCGGTCCAGAGCGGGATGGCGTTGTGGCCGTCCGGGAAGGGCGCTCGGACGAAGGCCATGTCGGCCTCGTCAGCGAGTGCGTCGACCACCTCGTCGGCTCCGATCGGACGGAGACGGAGGTCGGTCTCGGGGAAGCGGTCGCGCCAGACGCGTGCCCACTTCGCCGGGGACACCCCTGGTACGAAGGCGATGGTGAGGGCCGCGGTCATGCAACCGAGCATAGGGGCCGTACCCTTGGGGGTATGGCGCAGGAACAGACCATGAAGCCCGAGACGGCCGCGAAGAAGCTCGGCATCCTGCTGGCGGCCGCCCCGGAGACCTTCCAGAGAGCGCCGATCAGCCGGACCGCGTTCGACGAACTCCGCACGGAACCCCCGACCTGGCTCGAGGACCTCCGTCGCGACGGCCCCCACCCGCGACCCGTCGTGGCGCAGAAGCTCGGCGTGTCGATCTCGGGGCTGACCCGTGCGGGCATCGACGAGCCGCTGACCACGTCCGAGATCAAGACGCTGCTCGAGCAGAAGCCCGAGTGGCTCGTCCGTGAGCGTGCGACCCAGGCCGCCGTGCACGCCGAGAACGCCCGCGTGAAGCAGGAACGCGCCGCGAAGGCCGCTTCCCGCGCCGAGGACTGACCCACCCCGCACCAGCCGCCGCACCCGAGGACACGCCGTGCACGAGACCGTCGCCGACGCCATGCTCGTCGTGCCGCAGTTCGCGTCGGTCTGCTGCATCGTCGGTGACCGCTACCGGCCGCGGCCGGGCGTGATCGTCCCCGCGACGGTGATGCTCGTCGCGATGCTGATGCCCGTCGTGCACGCGGGGGCCGTGTGGACGCTCCTCGCGGCGACCCTGCTGCTGCTCCTCGCCCCGCTGCCGGTGATGCGCCGTCGTCGAGCGGACGGTCGCCGGGCCGAGCCCATGGACGTGCACCGCGCGCTCTCCGCGGTCGTGATGGCGGGCATGCTCCTGATGGGCCACGCGACCGGCATCGCGGACGGACACGCCGGGCACGGGATCGCGTTGACCGCGGTGCTCGGCGCCGGCGTGATCGGCTACTCGGCGTTCAGCGGGTGGCTGCTCCGGTACGAGTGGGCCCGCGAGGACCGACGGGCCGTGCGGAGCGGCGAGGTCTTCGCGATGACGGTCGCCGTCGTCGGCATGACGCTCGCGATGTAGCGGCGTCCGGCCTCAGCGGTTCGTCACCCGCTCCTTCGCCTCGTGGATGGTGTCCGTCGGCACCGGCGGGACACCACGGCGGATGCCACGGAGGCCGACGACGCCGAGGACCGCCGTGACGATCGCGAACACCGCGAACGTGATGCCCACCGCGGCCCACACCGGCAGCGCGAGGGCGATCAGTGCGACCACGAGGCCGGCGAGCAGGACGAGCGTCGTCAGCGCGAAGCCCACGGCGATGCCGGCGAGCACCAGGCCGATCTTCGCGCCGCTCGCCCGTTCAGAGATCTCCCGCCGCGCCGAGGCGACCTCGTCGCGGACGGCACGCAGCACCGGCTCGAGGGCCTTCTGCACGAGTCCCGCGGTGACGGTGTCGCGGAAGGACGGCTTGCCGGTCGTGGTGTCGTCGTGGTCGGTGGTGCTCATGGGGTCTCCTGTCCGGTCGCGGGGCTCCGCGTCCGTCCGTGGGACGCTGCGACTCCGAGGATCGTCACGTCGTCTGCGTGCATGCTCGGGCACCTCGCAGGTCGGCGCGGGCCGGGGCGGTGGTCGCAACCGCCTGGAGGCGCGGCTCGCGTCGTCGACGCGGGCGGGGCCTCCAGGGGTGGTCACCACCAGGGCGTCAGGACAGGGCGCGATGACTGCGTCACCACGGCCGCGGCGCGGCCAGCGGAGTGACCCGGTAGCGTCGAGGCGTGTCCGATCGTCCCGTCCGCCGCCCCGACCCCGCTCCGCGTCTCGACGAGGTCGACGAGCGGATCCTCTGGACCCTGGCCGCCGACGCCCGGATCCCGAACAACCGGCTGGCCGCGGCGGTGGGCATCGCACCATCGACCTGCCTGACCCGGGTCCGCGCCCTCGAGGACGCCGGGATCATCCGCGGCTACCGCGCCGAGGTGGACGTCGCCCGGCTCGGGTTCGCGATCGAGGCGATGGTCTCCGTGCGGGTGCACGCCGCGGCACGCCACGAGCTCCGCGACTTCGCGAAGCGCCTGCTCCGGGTGCCCGTCGTGCAGGACGTGTCGTTCCTCGCCGGGGACAAGGACTTCCTGGTGCACATCGCCTGCACGTCCACCGAGCAGCTCCGGGACTTCGTGGCCGACGAGCTCAGCGGGGACCCGTCGGTGGCCACGACCCAGACGAACATCGTCTTCGAGCGGCTCGTCGCGGACCGCGCGCACCAGGGCCGGTCGTTCGACGAACTCCGCCGCTGGCGTGCCTGACGGTCAGCGCGTCCGCGCCATCGGGAGGTGCGGGATGCCGTCCTCGGAGAAGTCCTCGCCCGAGCGCACGAACCCGAACCGGGCGTACCACTGCTCGAGGTGCGCCTGCGCGTCGATCGCGATCCGCGGCGAGCGTGCCTCGGCGATGGCGGCCTCCATCAACTGCGCCGCGAGACCCTGACCGCGTGCAGCGGCCGCGGTGGCGACTCGGCCGATGCGCTCCGTGCCGTCCGGTTCGCGGAGGAGCCGGAGCGTGGCGTCGACGGACCCCTGCCCCGCCCAGAACTGCAACGTGCCCGGCTCGAGGTCTCGCCCGTCGATGTCGGGGTAGGCGGCCCCCTGCTCGACGACGAAGACGTCCTGGCGGAGGCGCAGGATCTCGTGCAGCGTCACGATGTCGAGGTTGCGGGTCGGAGCGTTGAAGATCGAGACCAAAACCGGCCTTTCCTGACGATTTCTTCCGAAACAGGGTGCGTTCCGGCGCGGAGCGGCGTACCGTGCCGATCAACCACTCTACGTGCGCAGCCGAGATCAGGAGGTGAGCGCATGGACCAGCCGATGTGCGCACCCTGGCGCGCGATCGTCCGGTACGCCGTCCTCGGCGTCGGGATCGCCGCTGCCCTCGTACTGCTCACGCTCGTCCTGGGCGCCCGTCCGGCCTCCGCGGCGACACCCGCCACCGCACCCCAGACCCAGCAGCGCGGGGTGGTCGGCGGCCTGGTCCAGGGCCTCGGCGACACCGTCCACGGCGTCACCGGCGGGGTCGGACACGTCGTGCAGGACGTCGTGGAACCCGTCCGGACGGCGGTCGCGCCGGTGGCACCCGCTCCGACTGCACCTGCACCTGCTCCGGCACCTGCCGCACCCGCACCCGCTCCGGTAGCACCGGCTCCGTTGCCCGCAGCACCTGCGCCGGCCGCAGCAGCGCCGGCCCCCGCCGCCCCGGCACCGGCTGCCGCGCCGTCGAGCCCCGCTCCCGTGGCGGCCGCTCCGGCACCCGCCGCACCGAGCACGTCGGCGCCCGCCGCCTCGCACGCGCCGGCCGCCGCGACCGCACCGACCACCCCCGCGACGCAGGCCGAGCCGACGGCGGCGAGCAGTGCCTCCAGGCCGCTCACCGACGCGGTCGTGACCGTGCTGCGCCCCGTCACCGGCACCGTGCAGTCGCTCACCGACGCGCGTCCCGTGACCACCGTCGTCCACACGCTCGACCAGGTGCTCGGTGGTCTGCCGATCGTGGGAGCGGTCGTCGGTGACGACACGCTCGGGACCGTCACCCGCCCGGTCACCGGACTCGTCGACGACACCCTCGGTGGCGTCGGGACGACAGTCGGTTCCCTCCCCGGCGCGGTCGACGGCCTGCCCCCGGTGCTCGGCGGCACCCTGCCTGGAGGCACGGATCCCGTCCCCGGTGCCCCCTCCGGCCCGGTGGGTGGCGGCTCCACCACGCCGTCCGGGTCAACGACGTCGGCCACCGGTGCGCGCGTCGCAGTCACGGCTGCGGCGGTGACGCCCGCAGCGGCGCAGCGTTCCGAATCCGCGCAGACCACCTCCGCGTCCGCCACGCGGGCGACGGTGGTCGCCGGCGCCGCGCAGGCCGCAGACGCCGTGCAGGACGTCGCGTACGGCGGCCGCGCGCTCCTCGTCCCCGAGGGGCACGGCACCGGGCACGGTGACGGCCCCTTCGACGGGAGCGGCCCCGGGGTCCTCGGCGGCAGCGCCGCGGGTTCGGCGGGCGCCGCAGCCGCCGTCGGAATCGTCGGTTCCACCGGCGGACAGATCTCCCTCGCCGCGGGGTCACGCGGCACCCTCTCCGACGACGCCGTCCCCGCGTCGGTCGTCGGCGAGCACGACGTCGCCCCTGACTGAGATCGGTGCGCCTGTCCGTCACGGCAGGCACGCACCACCGGCCGCCATCGCGGTCGGCCCCACATCTCGATCAGGGAGCAACGATCATGAACAAGTACGTCTCCAGAGGGCTCTGGTTCGCCCTCTTCGTCGGCGGGCTGACGCTCGGGGGTGCTGCTGCGGCGAACGCGGCCACGACCTCCGGCGCGGACGGCACCGCTTCTGGAACCCAGGTGGCACCGTCCATCGAAGCCCCGGTGTCCGCGACCGGCAACGCACTCGGAGTCCTCGGGGACGCGGTGTCCGCGGTCACGAGCAGCGCGCCGGCAGCCACCCCCGCGGCACCCGCAGCACCGGCGGCGGCTCCGTCCACCTCGGGAACTGACGGTGTCGCGTCCGGGACCCAGGTCGTCCCGGACGTCACGGCCCCCGTGCACGTCTCCGGCAACGCGATCGCCGTCGGCGGCGACGCTGCGGCGTCGGCGCCGGCGCCCGCTGCCGCTCCGGCACCCGCAGCGACCGCTCCGGCACCGGCCGCTGCTCCGGCGACGTCAGGTTCGGACGGCATCGCGTCGGGCACGCAGGTCGCCGGTGACGTCACCGCCCCGGTGACCGCCTCCGGCAACGCGATCGCGGTCGGGGGAGACGCCACCTCGGCGTCGACGCCCGCCACGGCATCGGCTGCACCGACGTCCGCCGCTCCGACAGCGTCGTCGGCTCCGACGACGTCGGGTTCGGACGGGACGGCGTCGGGCACCCAGGTGGCGCCGGTCGTCTCGGTCCCGATCACGGTGTCGGGCAACGGCATCGGTGTCCTCGGCGACGGCGCGTCGGCTGGTTCGACGGCGCCGGCGACGGGTTCGACGGGCACGACTCCTGCCGCTGGGGGTTCGACCTCCGGTTCGGACGGGGTCGCTTCGGGTTCGCAGGTGTCCCCGGTGGTCTCGGTGCCGGTGACGATCGGTGGGAACGGCATCGGCCTGGTCGGTGACGGCACGAGCACCGGTTCGACGACCCTGTCGACGGCCGGTTCCACGGGCACGACCCCTGCCGCCGGGGGTTCGACCTCCGGCTCGGACGGAACCGCGTCGGGCACCCAGGTCGTTCCGGTCGTCTCGGTCCCGATCGCGGTGTCGGGCAACGGCATCGGTGTCCTCGGTGACGGCGCGTCGGCTGGTTCGACGACGCCGGCGACGGGCTCCACGGGCACGACCCCTGGTCCCAGGTGGTCTCGCTGCCGGTGACGATCGGCGGGAACGGCATCGGCCTGGTCGGTGACGGCACGAGCACCGGTTCGACGACCCTGTCGACGGCGGGCTCCACGGGCACGACCCCTGCCGCCGGGGGTTCGACCTCCGGTTCGGACGGGGTCGCCTCGGGTTCGCAGGTGTCCCCGGTGGTCTCGCTGCCGGTGACGATCGGCGGGAACGGCATCGGCCTGGTCGGTGACGGCACGAGCACCGGTTCGACGGCCCCGACCGGCGCCACGGGCACGACCCCGACTGCCGGAGGAACGACCTCCGGCGACGGTGGGCTCCTCTCCGGGACCCAGCTGACCCCGGTCATCAGCCTCCCGATCACCATCGGCGGCAACGGGATCGGCATCGTCGGCGACGGCACCAGCACCACCACCCCGGGAACCGGCACGAACCCCGGTGGTGGTACGGACCCCGGTGACGGCACGGACCCGGGTGACGGGACCGACCCCGGTGACGGTACCACGCCCGGTGGCGGCACCACGCCGGGTGACGGCACGGACCCCGGTGACGGGACCGGCGTCGGCGACGGCAGCACGCCCGGAACGGCGACCACCCCGGTGACCGCAGCCGACGTGTCGGCGGCGACCGGTGCCTCCAGGACGGTGACCGTGCTCGCGACGGCCACCGGCGTCCCGACGGTCGCACAGACCGTCGCGCGCACGGTCGGCGCCTCGAGCACCCAGCCCGCCCTCGCCTACACGGGAGCGACCTCGCCGGTCGCGCCCCTGGGCATCGCACTGCTCCTGCTGCTGGCCGGAGCGGGGACCAGGGTGCTGCGCAAGCGGCACTGACCGAACGATGGCACGAGGGGCACCGCCGCGCGGTGCCCCTCGTCCCCGTGCCCGCAGCTGGGAAACGTCCGATCGACTCCTGGGAGCCGTCGATGCCGAACCTGTGCACAGCAGAAGCGGCTCCGCGGCCGCCCGGCAGCGGGCCGACGCCACGATGAGACCGTGCTCCACGACCTCCTGCGCATCCCCGTCACCGGCCCCGACGTGCTCGTCCCCGTCGACGTCGCCGCAGCCCTGCTGACCGTCTTCGTCGTGGTCGCGCCGGTCCTCCGCCGGACGCGCCAGCACCCGGTCCGAGCGGTGCTCGTCCGGACGGCGTCGCTGGTGGTCGGCGCAGGGATCGGGCTGGTGGCGGTGTGGTGGACCGGTGACGTGCTCGACCTGTTCGGGGTGTCCTTCACGCCGGTGACCCGCATGTGGATCGCGTTCGCGTGCGCCGCGATCGCACTGCTGGTCGTGGTCCTCGTCCAGGGCGGCTGGACCCTGCGCGTCGTCGCCGTCGGTGCGGCGGCGGTGGTCGCGCTCTCCGCCGGTCTCGGGGTGAACGTGGACTTCGGGTTCTACAAGGACGTCGAGCAGGCCATCGCGACGAACCCGTACCCGACCCGGTCGCTAAGCGCACGGCCGGACGCCACGAACGCCGACCAGGTGGTGGACGGAGTGCACTGGCACGCTCCGGCGGGCATGCCGCGCGGAGGGGAGACCCTGAGCGTGCGGATCCCGGGGACCACCTCGCACTTCCGTGCCCGGAAGGCCGTGGTCTGGCTCCCGCCGGCCGCCCGGACCGCACACCCGCCGACGCTCCCCGTGCTCATCGCGCTCTCCGGGCAGCCGGGCGAGCCGTCCGACCTGTTCCAGACCGGCGACCTCGGTCGGTACCTTGACCGGTATGCCGACGCGCACCACGGACTCGCCCCGATCGTCGTCGCACCGGACCAGCTCGGCGCACCGGCGCACAACCCGATGTGCGTCGACTCCCGTCCCCTCGGCCGGAGTGCCACGTACGTGATGACCGACACCGTGCGGTGGATCCGCCAGCACCTGCCCGTCGCGACGGCGCCGAACGCGTGGGGGATCGTCGGGTTCTCCGAGGGGGCCACCTGCGCGATGCAGTTCTCGACCGCCCACCCGGACGTCTTCGGGAGCGCCCTCGCGATCTCGAGCGAACTCGCCCCTCGCAACGGCAGCGTCCAGCACACGATCGCCGAGGGTTTCGGCGGGTCGGCGGCCGCCTACCGTGCGGCGTCGCCGAGTGCCATCATGACCGCGCACGGCCGGTACCGGGACCACCTGACGGTCTTCGGGGTCGGGCAGGACGACGCGCCGTACCGGGCGTCGACCGCGGCACTGCGGGCCGTCGCCGAGCGCGAGGGCATGCAGACCTCGCTCGTGGTGTCCCCGGGGTCGGCCCACGACTGGAACACCGTGCGGTACGTCCTGGCGCACGGGCTGCCTGCGGTCCTCGCGCACCTCGGGCTCCCGGCGACGTCGGGTGCGCTGTGATGGCAGGTGGCACCGTGGTGTCAGGTGGCACCGTGACGGCCGTCCGCCGCGCTTGGCGGACGATCCGTCGGCACCCCGTCACGACCACGATCGTCCTGCTCGTGCTCGCCACGTCGGTCACCGCCGTGGTGCTGCGCGTCCTGCACGGTGGCGGGCCGGTCTCGTACGGCCCGTTCCGGGTCTTCGCGGTCTCCACCGGCGTGCTGGCGCTCCTGCTCACCCTCGCCGGGGTCGTCGTCCTGGTCGGCGCAGCCGAACGCCTGATGGGGTCGTGGCGGACCGCGCTCGCGTTCGTCGTGACGACCGTGGTCGGCACGGGGATCGGTGCGCTGAGTGCCTTCGTCGACACGGACGGCCGCGACGTCGGCCCCCTGCTGCTCGGGCGGGCGACGAGCTTCGACCCCTGGACCGCCATCGTCGGGACGATCGTGACCGCGAGCGCCTTCGCCGGTCCGCTCTGGCGGCGGCGCATCCGGGTGAACGCCCTCGCCGTCGTCGCGGCACTGCTCCTGTACGCGGGACACGCCTCGGACCTGTACGCCGTCCTCGCGGCCGGGGCCGGTTGGGTCCTCGGCGAGCTCCTCCGCCGCACGCCGAAGCGGAGCGGGTGGGTGCGCAGTTCCCACCGCGAGACCCGGGTGCTGCTCGGCACCGTCGTCCTGGTCTCCGCAGTGGGGCCGGTCATCGCGCTCGTCTCCCGCGCTCGGGTCGGCATCCTCGCGCCGCTCGCCGCCGTGGTGGGCGCCGGACCGGTCACCCCGGTGCACGGGTGCCGGGCGGACGGGATCGCGGGGGAGTGCCTCCGATCCCTGCTGGCGTACCGCGCGACCGACCCGTGGACCGTGGTCCTCGCCGCGGCACCGCTGCTGGTGCTCGTCGTCGCGGGGCTCGGGCTGTTCCGCGGCAGCCGGTTCGCGGTCTGGCTCGTGGTGGTCGTCGACGTGGTGACCGCGCTCGCCGCGGCCGTCACGTACGGGGCGGTCCCGGGCAGGGTCGAACGGCTGCACGGCACCGAGGACCAGTTCATCGTCGGGGTGTCCATCGCCGCGTCGATCGTCGTCCCGCTCGCGACCGCCCTCGTCCTCGTGCTCCTCCGCCGTTCCTTCACGGTGCTGCCCTCGCGCCGTCGGGTCGTCGCCTTCGCGGTGACCGTGGCGGCCGCGGCGGGAACGATCGTCGTGGTCGTCCTCGTCACGGCGGCGTCGTCGCCCCAGCACGTCGAGGACCCGCTCCGCCTGGCCGTCGCGGCACTCGGCCCGATCGCCCCGGTGACGTTCTGGGACCGGCTCCCGTCGCTCCACCCGATGCTGCGCGTGGTGCTCGGACTCGCCGGCCCGGTGCTCTGGTTCGTGATCGCCTTCGCCGCCGTCCGGCCGACCGGCGCAGTGGAACCCGACGCCGACGCGGACGGCACGCGCCGGGACCGTGAGCGCGCTCGCGCCCTTCTCGAAGCCGGTGGTGGCGACGCGTTCGGCTGGATGACGACGTGGCACGGCAACGCCTACTGGTTCGCCGCCGACGGTCGGGCCGGCGTCGCGTTCCGCCGCAACGGTCGCGTCGCCGTCACGGTGGGCGGCCCGTTCGGATGGCCCGACGCGCGAGGCTCCGCGATGACCGCGTTCGCCCGCTGGTGCGACGACAACGGGTGGACGGCCGTCTTCTACGGCATCGGCGCGGACGCCGCCGGCACGCTCACCGCGCAGGGGTGGGGAACGCTCCCGGTCGCGGAGGACGCCGACCTCGACCCCCGCACCTGGACCACGAGCGGCAAGAAGAAGCAGGACGTCCGGACCTCGGTCAACAAGGCGAAGCGCGAGGGGCTCACCGCGACGTGGTCGAGCTGGCAGGAGCTCCCGGCATCGACCACGCGGCAGATCGAGGCGATCTCCGAGGAGTGGGTCGCCGACCGCGAGCTGCCGGAGATGGGCTTCACGCTCGGCGGCGTCGACGAGATGCGCGACCCCGCCGTCCGGATCCTCGTCGCCCAGGACGAGCACGGCACGGTGCTCGCCGTCACGAGCTGGCTGCCGAGCCACCGGGAGGGCCGGGTCGTCGGGTGGACGCTCGACGTCATGCGCCGGACCGGAGCGGCACCGAACGGGGTGATGGAGTTCCTCGTCGCGAGCGCTGCCGACCGGATGCGGGAGGACGGGGTGGAACGGCTCAGCCTGTCCGCGGCACCGCTCGCTCAGGCCTCGGACGGAGCGCCGGCGAACGAGGGCGTGCAGGACCTGCTCGGCCTCGTCGGCGGCGTGCTCGAGCCGGTGTACGGGTTCCGGTCGCTGTTGCGGTTCAAGCTGAAGTTCGGGCCGGAGCTGCACCCGCTCGTGCTCGCGTACCCGGACCCGGTCGCGTTGCCGGCGATCGGGATCGCGGTGGTCCGCGCCTACCTGCCCGACCTGTCGCTCCGGCAGGCGGTCGCGCTGGCGCGCGGTCGCGGCTGAGCGGACCATGCGTCCGCCCCGCGGCCCACGAGACCACCCGGCGGCCTGGAGGCGCGGTGCGGCGCCGCCCCGCGCCTCCCGTCCGGCGGTGCGCCGCGTGGCCGGCGAGGCGCCGCCCGTCTGTCGAGACGCCGCCTGTCTGGCGAGACGCCGCCCGTCTGTCGAGACGCCGCCTGTCTGGCGAGACGCCGCCCGTCTGGCGAGACGCCGCCCGTCTGGCGAGACGCCGCCGGATCCTGCGGTGTCTCGTGCGGGCGGCGCTGTCTCGTCAGCCGGACGGTGTCTCGTGTCGACGGAACACCGGCGTATCGCGCGCCGACGACGCTCCGTTACGCCCGTGCGACCGGTGCGGTGTCGTCGTCGTCCGTGTGGGGTATCGTTCCGAGTACGCAAGCGCTCCGGGGTCGGTGCAATTCCGAACCGGTGGTGACAGTCCACGAACTGATGACGGGTGCGAACCCGGCAGAGGTTGACCCGGTGGGACTCCGGGACCGACGGTGAGAGTCCGGATGGGAGGCGCGCTGGCGGACGAGACGTCCCGCGATCCGTGGGTACGACCCGTCCGTCGATGCCGACGATCGTCGAACGCCCCCGGAGTCCCGTTGAGAGGACACCAGTGTTCACCGGCATCATCGAGGAACTCGGCACCGTCACCGCCGTCGAGCAGCACGGCGACTCCGTCGCGCTCACCGTCCGCGGACCCCTCGTGGTCCGCGACGCCCGACACGGCGACTCGATCGCGACGAGCGGCGTCTGTCTGACCGTCGTCGAGCAGACCCCCGAGACCTTCACCGCGTTCGTCATGAAGCAGACGCTCGACATGAGCGCGCACGGCTCGCTCGCCGTCGGCGACCGCCTGAACCTCGAGCGTGCGGCCTCCGTCGGCGACCGGCTCGGCGGCCACATCGTGCAGGGGCACGTCGACGGCACCGCCACCGTGCTCGAGACCGCGGACGGCGACGGCTGGCGGCGCGTGCGGTTCTCGCTCGCACCGGAGCTCAGCCCGCTCGTCGTCGACAAGGGTTCGATCGCGATCGACGGCGTCTCGCTCACGGTGAGCGCCGTCTCCGACGAGGAGACCCCGGCGGGCGACGCCTGGTTCGAGGTGAGCCTCATCCCGGAGACGCTCGAGGCCACGACCCTCGGTGCCCGCGTGCCGGGGGACCGCGTGAACATCGAGACCGACGTCCTGGCACGGCACGTCCGACGGATGCTGCGGCTCGACCGGGTCGCCGAGGCGGTCTAGATGGACGCGCTGTCGAGCATCGAGGACGCCGTCGCCGCGATCGCGGTCGGCCGTCCCGTCATCGTCGCGGACGACGAGCACCGGGAGAACGAGGGCGACGTCATCCTGTCCGCCGAGCTCGCGACACCCGAGTGGATCGCCTGGACGGTCGCGCACTCGTCCGGGTTCATCTGCGCCCCGGTGAGCCTCGAGATCGCGGACGCACTCGACCTGCCGCCGATGGTGCGGGACAACGAGGACGTCCGCGGCACCGCCTACACCGTGACCGTCGACGCGGCCGTCGGGGTGACCACCGGGATCAGCGCGCACGACCGTGCGCGGACGCTCCGGGTCCTCGCCGATCCGGCCTCCGTGCGCGACGACCTGCACCGACCCGGACACGTCGTGCCCCTGCGCGCACGACCGGGCGGGGTCCGCGAACGTGCGGGCCACACCGAAGCAGCGATCGAGCTCGTCACCGCCGCCGGGTTGCGCCCCGCGGCGGCGATCTGCGAGATCGTCGACGAGGACGGCAGCATGATGCGCCTGCCGCGGCTCGTCGAACTGGGGCACCGAGAAGGCGTGCCCGTCATCACCATCGCCGCACTCGTCGAGTGGCTCGACGCGGCAGACCGGGCGGCGGCGGAAGCCCTGTCCACGGAGGGAACAGCACGATGAGCGGAGCAGGCGCGGCGGACCGCGACCAGGTCGACGGCACCGGGATCCGGGTGGCGATCGTCGCCGGGCAGTGGCACGAGCAGATCGCGGGCGGGCTCCTCGCCGGGGCGCAGCGCGAGGTCGAACGACTCGGCGCCACGGCCGAGGTCATCCCCGTCCCGGGCAGCTTCGAGCTCCCGGTCGTCGCGAAGGCCGCGCTGGAGTCCGGGTTCGACGCAGCGGTCGCCCTCGGCGTGATCATCCGTGGCGGCACCCCGCACTTCGAGTACGTGTCGGACGCGGCCACGAGCGGGCTCACCCGCGTGGCGATCGACACCGGCAAGCCCGTCGGGTTCGGCGTCCTCACGCTCGACGACGAGCAGCAGGGCATCGACCGTGCCGGGTTGCCCGGGTCGAAGGAGGACAAGGGTGCCGAGGCCGTGCACGCCGCGGTGTCGACGGCGGTGACGCTGCGCCGGTTGCGCGTGCTCGCGTAGGCCGGTGCGCCGCGCGCTCGCTGGTGCCCCGTGCTCTCGCACAACCAAAGTCACCCCGCGCCGCGTGAACGCGCGGTTCCGGGCCACTTTGGTTGTGCGGCGCCCGCGCCCGCCCGCCCGCGCCCGCGCGCGCCGGCCGGCGACCCGCTCCGCCCGAACGACGACGGCCCCGCACCTCGAGAGGTGCGGGGCCGTTCGGGTGCGGTGCTGGCTACCGCTTGCCGAACACGTGGATCGGCAGGAAGAACGAGAGGCACATGAGCACGAGACCGCCCATGAAGATGAACGCCTGACCCGAGCTCACCTGGAACGCGAAACCGAACAGGTACATCGACACCAGCAGCAGCAGGATCGAGAAAACAGCGGCGATGACGCGGCCCACAGTGGTACCTCCGGATGTCGGGCGGGTGGATCGCACCCAGTCTATCCCCAGGAGCGGGGATCGTCGTTCACGCGCCGGGTCGGGTGGCGATCAAGCGGTCGACGACGGCGAGGAGCGGCTCCATGTCGACGCTCGCCCGGTCGGGTCGGCCCGCGCTCGCAGCACCGAGTGACGCGGCGTGGTACAGCCCGTCGCCCATGAGCTTGATCGCCTGGGCGGTCGGCGCGTCGCCGAGCGAGTCGACGAGTGTCGCGAGCCAGGCGTTCTCGGTGTCGTCGAG
Source organism: Curtobacterium sp. 314Chir4.1 (assembly GCF_900215175.1). Lineage (NCBI taxonomy): Bacteria > Bacillati > Actinomycetota > Actinomycetes > Micrococcales > Microbacteriaceae > Curtobacterium > Curtobacterium sp. 314Chir4.1. The sequence continues at coordinate 325,386 of NZ_OCMI01000002.1, read as the reverse complement.
GGTGCGGCCGGCCTCTTCGTACCCGGCCTGCTGCAGTCGACTGGCGGCGAGGAGTGCGAGGTCGAGCTCGCTGCCGACGAACTGGCAGTTGCGGACGAAGTAGCGCGCGGCACCGTCCTCGGCGTCCCGCATCCGCTCGACGTCGATCGCGGACAGGTCGGACAGGCGCTCGCACAGGCCCTCGACGAGTGCCGCCTTCGAGCCGAAGTGGTAGAGCAGCCCGCCCTTGGAGACACCGGCGCGGGCGGCCACGGCGTCGAGGGTCGCCGGGCGTTCCCCTTCTTCGCACACGATGGCGACGAAGCTGTCGAGGACACGGTCGCGAGCACTTGCCATGGGGTGAGTCTAGGGATTCGCGGGCGGCAGCGCGGGACACGCGCTGCCGCCCACGGCCTCATCCCTTCAGCGCACCGGCGGCGATGTTCGCGATGAAGTGCCGCGAACCGATGATGAACACCCCGATCAACGGGAAGACGCTGATGACTGCGCCGGCCATCACCGCCCCGAGGTCGGTCGCGTTCACCGAACTCAGCCCGGCGAGTGCCACCTGCAGGGTCTGGCCCTTCGGGTCGATGAGCACGATGAGCGGCCAGACGTAGTCGTTCCACGCCGTGATGAACGTGAAGATCCCGAGGAACGCCAGGCCGCCCCGGAGCATCGGGACCGCGATCGACCACCACGTCCGGAAGAAGCCGGCGCCGTCGACCCGGGCCGAGTCGATCACCTCGTTCGGGATCGACCCGGTGGCGAACTGCCGGAGCAGGAAGATCCCGAACGCGTTCGCGGCACCCGGGATGATCAACGCCTGCAGGCCGCCGATCCACCCGAGGTGGGCCATCAGCACGAAGCTCGGCACCAGCGACAGGCTGCCGGGCACGAGGAAGGTGGCGAGCATCACCGTGAACAGCGAGCGCTTGAACGGGAACTCGTACTTCGCGAAGGCGAACGCGGCGAGCGAGTCGAACAGCATGACGAGGACCGCCGTGCCACCCGCCACGACGACCGTGTTGAGCAGGGCGCGGAGCATGTCGACGTTGCTGAACACCGAGGCGACGTTCGCCAGGGCGTTGCCGCCGAACCAGAGCGACGGCGGGTAGCCGAAGATCTCCGCGTTCGTCGACGTCGACATCACGAGCAGCCAGTAGAAGGGGAAGATCGACAGCACGACGCCGACGATCAGGCAGAGGTGCGTGACGGCTGTCCCCACCCAGCCGCGGCGGAACGCGTGCCCCCGGTCCTGACCAGCGGCTCCCGGTCGGCCGAGCACTGCCGCGGTGTTGGTCGTCGTCGTGGTCGGTGTCGCGGTCATGCGTCGACCCCCTTCGGAGCGGTGCGGACGGCGCGCGGGGTCCGCAGGCGCCGCGGGGTCTTGAGGCCGTCGCGTTCACTGAGCAGTCGCCAGTTGATGATCGCGAAGACCACCGAGAAGATGAACAGCACCCAGGCGATCGCCGAGCCGTAGCCGAAGTCGAACTGGTTGAACGCCTGTTCGTACTGGTAGAGCACGATCGTCATGCCGGCCTCGTCCGGGCCACCGACCGCCTGGCCGTTGAACAGGATCTGCGGCTCCGTGAAGAGCCCCAGGCCGCCGATCGTCGACGTGATGACGGTGAACAGGATCACCGGCCGGAGGAGCGGCACCGTGATCCGCGAGAAGATCTGCCACGTGTTCGCCCCGTCGACCTTCGCCGCGTCGTAGAGCTCGGTGGAGATCGACTGCAGGCCCGCGAGGTAGATGATCGCGTTGTACCCGGTCCAGCGCCAGATCACCATCACCGAGATCGTGACCTTGATGCCCCAGTACGACGACAGCCACCCGACGGGATCGGCCCCGAGTGCCTTCATCGCGGCGTTCACCAGGCCGAAGCCGTCGGAGAACACCGACCCGAAGACGATCGCCATCGCGACCATGCTCGTGACGTTCGGGATGAAGAACGCCACCCGGTACAGGCCCTTGCCGCGGATGTCGCCGTGCAGCAGGAACGCGAGCACGAGCGCCAGGAACAGCATCGGGACCGTGGACAAGATCCAGATCAGGAACGTGTTGGCGACGGCGTTCCAGAACCGCGGGTCGCCGAGCAGGTACTGGTACTGCGCCAGCCCGACGAACGCGGGGGAGCCGACGCCGTCCCAGTCGGTGAACGACAGCACGATCGAGAAGACGATCGGGAACAGCCCGAAGACCAGGAACAGGATGTAGAACGGCGCGATCGCGACGTACTGCGGCCAGAAGCGCCGGAGACCGGACCGCCCGCCGGTCGCGGCGGTCGTGATGGAAGCCGTCGGGGTGCCGACGACCGCGGGGATGCTCGTCGTCGGGGGTGCCTGTTTCGTGCTCATGCCCGCACCCCGCGCTTCTCGAGGACCCGGTTGGTCTGGTCGACGGCGTCCTGCCAGGCGCGCTCCTGGTCCTTGCCGGACTCGACGTTCGTGATCTCGGTCGCGAACGCGCCGATGAAGCGCTCCGAGTTCGAGATGTACGTCACGGGGACGTCCATGGCCGAGGCGTTGAAGAACCCGAGCGGGTCCTGGTCGCCGAAGTAGTTCCCGGGGTTCTTCATGAGCCCGTTGGAGAACGACGCCGGTGTCGAGGGGAACAGCTGCACGTCGTTGTACGTGTGCGACTGCACCTCGGGTGACGTGATCCACTGTGCGAAGGCCGTGGCCGCCGCCGGGTCCTTCGACGTCTTCGGGACGGCGAGGAACGAGCCGCCGCTGTTGCCCGGCCGCTCCGGCTGTCGGGCGATCCGCCACTTCCCGGCGGCGTCAGGAGCGGTGTCGTGGATGACCTGGGTCCACCAGGCGCCCTCGATCTGTCCGGCGACCCGACCGGACACCCAGCCGGCGTTCTGGTCGGTGCCGGACTGCAGGTTGCCGGTGAGTCCGGACCGGATGCAGGCGACGGCGTTCTCCCACGCCTGGCGCACCGAGCTGTCGTCCTGCTCGAACACCGGCCGGTCGTCGCGGTCGAAGTAGCGGGTCTTGCTCGCCGCGATGTACTGGTTGAAGAGCTGCGTCGCGGTGATGACGGTCGCCGCGCCGGCCCCCTTCCGGATCTTCGAGCCGAAGGCGCGGAACCCGTCCCAGGTCGCGATGGCGTCGGAGACCTCGTCGGGGTCGGTCGGCAGCCCGGCCTTCGCCAGGACGTCCTGCCGGTAGAAGAACCCCGTCGGACCGGTGTCCACCGGCCAGAAGCACTGCCGGCCGCTCGGGGTGCGACCGAGCGCGAGCTTCCAGTCGTAGTACTCGCCCTTCTTCGCCGCGCCGCCGTGGTCGTCGAAGTCGGTGAAGAGGTCCTCGTCGGGGAAGTACAGCCAGCAGTTCGAGTTCACCATGAGCACGTCGGGGATGAACGCGTTGCCGGCGAGAGCGGTCCGGAACTTCGTGTCGTACGACGCGCCGCCGATCAGGTCGGGCCGGAGACGCTTCGGTTCGTGCCCGCTGATGCCCCCGGCGGCCTGCTTGAGGAACTTCGGGTCGAGGGACCGGTTCCAGTACCAGAGGACCAGTTCGTCGGGGTCCTTCGAGATCGCGGTGCCGGTGGAGCACCCGGCGAGGAGCGCCGTGGTGGCGAGGGCGCCGAGGGCGCCCGCACCGGCGAGGAACCCCCGCCGGCTGAGACTGGTCGATGGTGCTGCTGTCACGGAGTACCTGCTCTCGTCATTGAGATGGGGATGCCCGGAGCGTTCGACCGTGAACGCTCACGAAGTGGTGCAGAGCCTGCCCCGACCGACACGCCGTGTCAAGCACCAACATCATTGCGACGGCGGGAACGGGGCGTTACGGTCGATGCGACCGTGAAGGTTCACGACACGATAGGGATCCGCATGTCAGCGCAGACCGCGACCACCGCCACCAGCACCCAGAACTGGGCCGTCCTCGGGCCGGGCAGCATCGCCCGCCGCTTCCTCTCGCAGCTGTCGTCGAGCACTGCCGGGGCGACCCTCGTGGCCGCCGGCAGCTCGTCGCTCGAGCGTGCGCAGGCGTTCGCGGACGAAGCAGCCGAGCACGGCTTCGCCGACGTCGCCGCCCTGACCTACGACGAGGTCCTCGCCGATCCCCGGGTGCACGCCGTGTACGTCTCCACGGTGCACACCGGTCACGCGGCCCTCGTGCTCGCCGCGCTCGCCGCCGGCAAGGCCGTGCTGTGCGAGAAGCCCCTGTCGCCGAACCACGGCACCTCGATGGCGCTCGCCGACGCGGCCCGCCAGGCCGGCCTGCCGCTCGTCGAGGCGTACATGTACCGCTTCCACCCGCAGACCGCGGTCCTGCTGGACCTCGTGCGCCAGGGTGCGATCGGCCAGGTCACCCACATCGACGCCTCGTTCGCGTTCCGCGCCGGCGGCCGGACCGGGCGGCTGTTCGACGTCGACACCGCCGGCGGCGGCATCCTCGACGTCGGCGGGTACCCGGTGACGATGGCCGCGGCGATCGTGCAGGCCGCCAGCGGCGAGCAGGTGGCCGAGCCGACCGAGCTCACGGCGACGGGGACGCTCGGCCCGACCGGCGTCGACGAGTGGACCGTGGCCGAGCTCACGTACCGGAACGGCATCACGGCGAACCTCCGCACCGGCGTCCGCGTGCAGGACGACAACGCCGTGGTCGTGCACGGCACGACCGGGAAGATCACGCTCACCGACCCGTGGACCCTCGGCGACGACCCGACGATCGAGGTCCGCACCGTCGACGAGGACCCTCGCACGCTCTCGTTCGCGGGCGAGCACCCCTACGCCCGCGAGGCCGACGCGACCACCGCCGCGCTCGCCGACGGCCGGGTCGACGCCCCCGAGTTCACCCTCGACGAATCGCTCGCCGCCGCCCGCACGCTCGACAAGTGGCGTGCCGCGATCGGCCTGCGCTTTCCCTTCGAGGCGGAGACGGCCGACATCCCCACCGTGAGCGGGGAACCCCTGCGGGTGCAGGACGGCAACCCGATGCGCTACGGCGAGGTCCCCGGAGTCGGCAAGCGGATGTCCCGCCTGGTCATGGGCGTCGACAACCAGCCCGACCTGGCGCACGCCAGCGCCGTCTTCGACCTGTTCGCCGAGCAGGGCGGCAACGTCTTCGACACCGGGTACATCTACGGCGGTGGCGTGCTCGAGGGGCGCCTGGGCAAGTGGATCCAGAACCGTGGCGTGCGCGAGGACGTGGTCGTCATCACGAAGGGTGCGCACACGCCGTTCTGCGACCCGGAGTCGCTCACCCGCCAGCTGCTCGAGAGCCTCGAACGCCAGGGCACCGACTACGCAGACATCTACATGATGCACCGCGACAACGAGGACATCCCGGTGGGGGAGTTCGTCGACGTGCTCGACGAGCACCGCCGCGCGGGACGCATCCGCGTGTACGGCGGCTCGAACTGGAGCACCGCCCGCTTCGACGAGGCCAACGAGTACGCCCGCGCGAACGGCAAGCACGAGTTCGAGGTGCTCAGCAACCACTTCGGCCTGGCCGAGGCGTACGACGTGCCGTGGGCGGGGTGTCGGCACGCGACCGACGCCGCGTCGAAGCAGTGGCTCGAGGAGCGTCAGGTCCCGCTCCTGCCGTGGTCGTCCCAGGCGCGCGGGTTCTTCACGGGCCGCGCGAAGCCGGAGGACACGAGCGACGCCGAACTCGTGCGCTGCTACTACTCCGACGACAACTTCGAACGCCTGCGTCGGGCGCGGGAGCTCGGCGAGCAGTTCGGCGTCCCGGCGACGGCGATCGCCCTGGCCTACGTGCTGAACCAGCCCTTCCCGACGTTCCCGCTCTTCGGACCGCGTACGATCGCGGAAGCCCGGTCCTCGATGACGGGGCTCTCCGTCGACCTCACTCCCGAACAGGTGGCATGGCTGGACCTCCGCGACTGACCGACCCGGTCCCCGCCCCCGGCGGCCGGGCGACGATCATCGACGTCGCAGCGGCCGCCGGGGTGTCCCGGCAGACCGTCACGCGTGCCATGAACGGCATGTCCGGGATCAGCGCGGCGACGAAGCAGCGGGTCCTCGCCGCCGCCGAGCGGCTCGACTACCGGCCGTCCCGGTTCGGGCGCGGGCTCGTCACCGGGGGCGACCACCAGCTCGGCCTGGTCGTCAACGACCTCCGGAACCCGTACACGCCGCAACTCGCCTCCGCCGTGTTCCGGCTGGCCGCGGAGCAGGGGTGGAACGTCATGCTCGCCGACGTCGACCTCGCGAGCGACGCGGACCGGATGGTGCAGGCCCTCGGGTCGCAGACGGACGTCGTCATCGGCTACCTCGGCTCGCGCCGTGAGCGGTGGAACGACCTGCTCGGCACGGTGCCGATGGTGGAGCTCGACCCGTCCACCGACCCGCCCACGGCTGCCGTCTGGATCGACCCGGCCGACGCGATCGAGGAACTCGCCGACCACCTCGTGGCGACCGGTGTCCGGCACCCCGTCGTCCTCGACAACTCCTCGCCCGAGCACACCAGCGTGCGCGGCGTGCTGATGGTGGACGCCCTGCGGCGACGCGGGTACCTGCCGGAGCTGGTGCACGCCCCGCACGGCACGGCCGAGTGCGGCGCGGAGGAGACGACGCGGATCCTCCGACACCGACGCCGCGAGGACGCCGTCCTCGCGTTCAACGACGTCATGGCACTCGGCGTGCTGCAGGCCTGCCGACGCGGCGGGGTCGACGTGCCAGGGGACATCCGGGTCGTCGGCGTCGACGGGCTGCCCCTCGGGGGGCTGGTGTCGCCGACGCTCACGACCCTCGCGGTGGACCTCGACGCCGTCGCGCGCGAGGCGCTCGGGCTGGCCCTCGGCATGCTCGCCGGGGAGCTCCCGCGCCACGGCGACGCGGTGCAGCGCACCGTGCGCCACCGCCTGCTCCTGCGCGAGTCGGCCTGACGACTGCGGCCCGCCCTGGGCGGGACCGGGCATCGGACTGGAGGCACGGTGCGGGCTGGCACCGTGCCTCCAGTCCGCTCTTGGTTGCATTTGCAACCATCACCGTCCAGACGGTACACTAACGGAGTCCTGACGGGACGCGTGCCCACCCCGCGTCCCGTCTCGTCTGTTCCGCCGTCGACCTGGTCCGGCTCGAAGTCCCTGGAGTCACCGTGTCCGCCCTGCTCACCAGCCCCGTCCCCACCCCGGTCACCGGCAGCCGCACCCGACGGTTCGCCACGCTCGCCGTGCTCATGCTGCCCGTCCTGCTCATCTCGGTCGACAACACGGTCCTGAGCTTCGCGCTGCCGTCGATCTCGCGCGCGCTGAACCCGGACGCCACCACGCAGCTCTGGATCGTCGACGCGTACCCGCTCGTCCTCGCCGGGCTCCTCGTGGTGATGGGCAGCATCGGCGACCGCATCGGGCGCCGGCGGATCCTGGTGATCGGCGCGACGGGCTTCGCGGTGTTCTCGGTCGCTGCGGCCTTCGCGACCGACGCCTGGATGCTCGTCGCGGCCCGGATCGTGATGGGCGTCTTCGGCGCCATGCTCATGCCCGCGACGCTGTCGATCATCCGCAACGTTTTCGTCGACGCGGGGGAGCGGCGGATGGCGCTCGCCGTCTGGTCGACGATGTTCGCGGCGGGCAACGCCCTCGGCCCGCTCGTCGGTGGCACCCTGCTCGCGCACTTCCACTGGGGTGCGGTGTTCCTCGTCGCGGTGCCGATCCTCGTCGTCATGCTCGTCGCCGTGCCGTTCTGCGTGCCGGAGTCCCGCGACCCGAACCCGGGCCCCGTCGACGTCCCGAGCATGTTCCTCTCCCTCGGCGCCCTGGCACCGACCGCCTGGGCGATCAAGTCCGTCGTGCACCCGGAGGAGCGCGGGTTCGCGATCGCGATGCTCGCCGTCGGTGTGCTCTGCGGGATCGCGTTCGTGCGCCGGCAGCTCCGCTCGCGGACCCCGATGCTCGACCTCCGACTGTTCCGCAGCACTGCGTTCACCGGCAGCGTCCTGATGAACATGGCGGCGATGTTCTCGCTCACCGGGTTCCTGTTCTTCATCGCGCAGCACCTGCAGCTCGTCGCCGGGCTCGACCCGTTCACGTCCGGCATCGTGCTCGTGCCGGGGTCGGTGCTGACGATCGTCGCCGGACTCGTCGTCGTGCCGATCGTCGCCCGGGTCGCACCGCGCTGGGTCGTCGCCGTCGCCCTGCTCTTCTCGGCCGCCGCGTACGCGATGGTCGCCGTGCTCGGCCACGACGCCTCGATCGTGGCGCTGGCGGTCGCGTTCGTGCTGCTCGGCATCGGGATCGGCGCGTCCGAGACCGTGACGAACGACCTCATCATCTCGACGGCACCGGCGGACAAGGCCGGTGCGGCGTCCGCGATGTCCGAGACCGCGTACGAGATCGGTGCGGTCCTCGGCACGGCGGTCCTCGGCACGATCCTGGCGACCGCGTACCGGGCGCACGTCGTGGTGCCCGGTGGCCTGAGCTCGTCGGCGCACACGGCGGCCCAGGAGACCCTCGGCGGCGCCGTGTCGGCCGCGACCTCGCTCGGCGGGTCGGCCGGGCAGGCGCTGCTCGAGTCGGCGCGGGCGGCGTTCGACTCCGGCGTGACGATCACGGCGGGGGTCGCTGCGCTCCTCATGGTCGTCGCGGCGGCCGGTGCCGTCGTGATGCTCAAGCGCCGGTAGCGCGCGGGGTCGCGCGGGGTCGCGCGGCGTCGCACCGTGCGAGCCTGCGACGCGCCGATCCGCAGCGTGCGAGGTTCCGCGCACGGTGCGGGCCTCGGACCCTCGCACCCTGCGGGGGACCTCGCACCGTCCGCGCCGCGCCTCCCACCGTGCGACCCGCAGCGCCCCGGGGTCGCACCGTGCGAGCCTGCGACGCGCACATCCGCAGCGTGCGAGGTTCCGCACACGGTGCGGGCCTCGGACCCTCGCACACTGCGCGGCACCTCGCACCGTGCGCGCCGCGCCTCGTACCGTGCGACCCGCACCCGCAAGCGCCCGCCCCCACCTCGCACCGTGCGCCCAGCACGCACCCAGCGGACGTCACACGAGGTCACACGGCGCGCCCGGGATCGGTCGAACCTGGGAATCGTTGACCTCAACCACGGTTGAGGTCATACGTTGGGACGTGGCCGCGGAGCCGCGGCCCTCCCCATCCGAAGGAACGACCACGACTCCCATGCCCGACGAAGCACCGGTGACCATCGCTGACGCGTACAAGTCCGCCTTCCGCGGGCACCCCGCCGGCGTCGCCGTCATCACGGCCGACGGCCCCGACGGTCCGACCGGCCTCACCGCGTCGAGCGTCGCCAGCGTCGCGATCGACCCGCCCGTGCTCGTCTTCTCGCTGTCCACCAACTCCGGCTCCGCCGGCGTCGTCCTCGGTGCACCGATCTTCGTCGTGCACCTGGTCGACTCCCTCGGCGTCGACCTCGCCAAGCGCTTCGCCGCGACCGGCAGCCCTGCGGCCGACGACCCGATCTGGGGCACGCTGCCCTCCGGGGACCGCTACCTGCCGAGTGCCGCGAGTGCCCTGCGCTGCCGGCCGCTGTCGACCACACCGATCGGGTCGTCCACGGTCGTCGTGGCAGAGGTCCTCGACATCGTCGTCGGCCTCGAGCGCGGCGAGCCGCTGGTCTACCACAACCGGGAATTCCACTCCCTCACCGATCGTTCCCGGCTCTCGTGAGCCGCGGAGCACCGTCCGCCAACCACTGATCGAAAGGAACTCACATGGCTGAGTACACCCTGCCGGAGCTGCCGTACGACTACGCCGCACTCGAGCCGCACATCAGCGGCAAGATCATGCAGCTGCACCACGACAAGCACCACCAGACCTACGTGACGGGTGCGAACACCGCGCTCGAGCAGCTGGCCGAGGCTCGCGAGTCCGGCAACCTGGCGAACGTCAACAAGCTCGAGAAGGACCTCGCGTTCAACCTCGGTGGCCACGTCAACCACTCGATCTTCTGGACCAACCTCGGCCCGGACACGAAGGTCCCGGAGGGCGAGCTCGCCGCGGCGATCGACGAGTTCTTCGGTTCGTTCGAGAAGTTCCAGGCCCAGTTCACGGCCGTCGCCACGGGCATCCAGGGCTCCGGCTGGTCCGTCCTCGCCTGGGACACCGTCGGCCAGAAGCTCACCACGTTCCAGCTGTTCGACCAGCAGGCCAACGTGCCGTTCGGTCTCGTGCCGATCTTCATGCTCGACATGTGGGAGCACGCCTTCTACCTCGACTACCTCAACGTCAAGGCGGACTACGTCAAGGCCGTGTGGAACATCGTCGACTGGGAGAACGTCGCCGCTCGCTTCGCGAACGCGAAGTCGCAGCGCTTCGTCACGCTCTGACGCACACGCAGCGGGTCACGCCGTAGGGGTGACCGACTGACGAACGGGAGGCACGGTGCCAGCTGGCACCGTGCCTCCCGTTCGTCTCGCGTCGGGACCAGGGCGTTCAGGCCGCCGCGAACTGCGCACCGGACACGAGCTTGTGCGCGATCGCGCGCAGCGCGGCGTCGGTGTCGGTGCGTTCGCGGTCGATGATCGTGCCCCACTGCGCGCCCCGAGCCGCGAGGACCGCGCCCTGCGCTGCCCGGTCGGCGTCCACGGTGCCGTAGCCGTGTGCGCGGCACCACGCGGCGATCGCGGTGACCTGGTCGCGGTGGAAGGAGCGCTCGCGGTCGCGGCCGTCGATGGACTCGACCGCGCCGAGTTCGAAGGTGAGTCGTGCGGAGAGGGATCGCTCGGGGTCGTCGAGGCCGCCGAAGACGGCGATGAGGTACTCGGCCAGGGCGAGGTCGTCCGCCGTCGACTCGAGGGTGGTGGTCGAGACGGCTTCGGCGAGGTGCTCCACCACGGCGTCGATGAGGGCTTCGCGCGTGCCGAAGTGGTAGACGATCGGGTACGCACTCGTGCCGAGCACGCGGCCGAGGCTGCGGACGGAGACGTCCTCGAGCTTGGTGTCCTGGAGGTGCTGGGCCACCTTCGCGATGATCGCGGGTTTCAGGGTGGGGTCGGGCTTCCGGGGCATGGCGTCTCCAGCGGGTCGTGGTCCGTACGCGAACGTTCACATACGAGCAGTGAGTATATTACCGGTTCGTGGTCGAGAACTCCAGGAGTGATCCGAACGGGCCCGAGGCTTCGAGAGAGCCAGAAATCGAGGTCTGCTCGTTTCCGCGTAGGATGGGCGGGATGTCCATGCCGTCAGAGCGCCCCGAGGCCCCGTCACGTCCCGACGTGCCCCGGGCCGGACGGGCGGTCGCGGGCCGGCGTCGCGGGGCGGGGAAGCGCTTCCTCGTCGTCGGGGACGTGCTCGACGGCGTCCTGGTGCAGACGACCGCCTCGGTGTTGGGCGACCACGATCCCGTCGCCGTCATCCGGCACCGGCCGACGGGCGCCGCCGGGAACACGGCGACCTGGCTGGGGTGGCTCGGTGCCGAGGTCGACCTCGTCGCCCGGGTCGGTGTCGACGACGTCTACCGGCACGAGCGGGCACTCGCCGACGCCGGCGTCCGTGCCCACATCCGGTACGACGCCCGGTCGGCCACCGGAGCCGTCGTGTCCGTCCGCAACGGGGACCGCAGGACGGCGATGTCCGACCCGGCGGCGAGTGGCGTGCTCTCCGAGGACGACCTGCCGCCCGAGCTGATCGGACGGGCGGACATCGTGCACCTCACCGGCTCGGCCATGCTCGGCGGGGGCGGTGCAGCCCGCATCGCTTCACTGGTCGAGCGGGCGCACACCGGGCCGGCCCGGGTGGCACTCGACCCCTCGTCCGCCGCCGTCGTGGACCGGATCGGCGCGCCCGCGTTCCTCGAGGCGCTCGACGGCGTCGACGTGCTGTTCCCGAGCGAGCAGGAGGCCCTCGTGCTGACCGGCGCCTCCTCGGTGGTGGCGGCGATCCCGATCCTGACCGCCAGGGTGCCACTCGTGGTCGTCACGATGGGCCAGGAGGGCGTGCTCCTCGGTCGCCCGGGGCGCAGCCCGCAGCGTGTCCCGGTCACTCCAGCGACGGTCGTCGACACGCTCGGGGCCGGTGATGCCTTCGCGGCCGGGTTCCTCCGTGCATGGGCGACCGATCCGGTCCGTGTCGGCGCGGCCGCACGCGAGGGCACACGGGTCGCCGCTCGGGCGCTCGGGTTCGTGGGCGGTCGCCCGCCGGTCTGACGCGACGGGTCAGCGTTCGCTGGGCTCGGCCGTCACGGTCAGGGTCTGGACGAGCCCGGCGGCGAGGGGCGCGAGTCGGATCTCGACCCGGAGTCGCCCGGCGGTCCCCGGGAGCCACCAGCGCAGGTGCGACGGGGCCGTCGAGGACTCCTCCACGGGAGCCGCCGACACGTCCGCGCCCACGGCGGCGACCGCTTCGGCGATCGCGCGACACCGACGCTCGTACGGGACGTCCATGGCGACGTTGGGGGTGCAGATCGCGTCCGCCAGGTCGTCGCTCCAGTCGGCCAGGAGGCGCGTGACGGCTCCCTGCGCCGCCCGCGTCGCGGCCGTGGTGCGTCCAGTGCCCGGACGTGCGTCCGCAGGCGCGCGTCCGCCCGCCCCGTCGAGGACGATGTCGAGCGCGCGGTCCGCTGCCGCGGAGACCTTCGCCTGGGTGGCGTTCTCGAACGCGACGACCCCGAGACCGTCCCGCACGGACCACCGCATGTGTGCGGAGAACCCCGGGTAGCCGCCGGAGTGGGACACGAGTTCACCGAACCGGGGGTCCTGCTCGACGAAGAGGCCGAAGCCGTACGCCGTGGGACGGGTCGACGACGGCACGACCGACGCCGGGACGACGCGCATCGCCTGCTGCATGAGTCGTCGGTCGGCCGGTGTGACGGGACCCGGCTCGGGAGCGTCGGTGAACGCCGATGCCAGGTGCGTGCCCCACCGGGCGAGGTCGGCGACGGTGGAGAACAGCCCGCCGATCGACGAGAAGGCACCGGGTCCGGTCAGCGGCAGGGGCTCCCAGTCGCCGGCGTGCGGGCGGACGCCGGTCACCACGAAGCCGCGCGACTCGGCGGCGCTGAAGACGGTGCCGTCGAGGCCGAGCGGGCGGAGCACCCTGTCGGCGGCCACCTGCGGGTACGGCGCACCGGCGACGACGGAGATCACCCGGCCGAGCAGGGCGTAGCCGGTGTTCGAGTAGGCGAACCGCGTTCCCGGGACCGAGTCGAAGAGCAGTCCACCGTGCAGGAGCGCGTCGAGTTCGGCGTCGGAGATCGACTCCTGCCGGTCCGCCCACGGGTCGTCGGTGGGGAAGCCTGCCGCCATCGTCAGGAGCATGCGCAGTGTCGGGACGGGGGAGTCCGGGGTGGGGAGGGCGACGGCGGCGAAGGCCGGCACGAAGTCCGACACCGGGGCGTCGAGGGAGACGAGGCCGTCCGCCACGAGGGCGAGGAGCGTCGCTGCCGTCACGCTCTTCGTGCACGACGCGATCCGGTACACGGTGTCGGCGTCCGGGACCGCTCCGTCGCCGCGGTCCCCGTGCCCGCCGGACGCGACGAGCCCGGTGCGGTCGAACACGCCCCAGACGCTGCTCGGTGCGACGCCCCGTTCGACGCGCTCGCGGAACAGCGCGTCGACGTCCGAGACGACCTGCGGATCGAAGCCGCTCACGACCGACGCATCCGGTCGTACGCGTCGAGTGCCCGCTGCCGGGTCTCCTTGAGGTCCAGCATGGGCTCGGGACGGTCCTGGTCCGCGGGGACCCAGCGGTGCACGTACTCGCGGTGCGGGTCGAACCGCTCGAGCTGCCGGTCGGGGTTGAACACCCGGAAGTAGGGCGCCGCGTCGAACCCGGAGCCAGCGACCCACTGCCAGTTCGCCGCGTTGTTGGCGGAGTCGGCATCGACGAGGGTGTCCCAGAACCACTGTTCCCCGATGCGCCAGTCGACGAGCATGTTCTTCACGAGGAAGCTGGCCGTCGCGAGCCGGACCCGGTTGTGCATCGCACCCGAGTGCCAGAGCTCCCGCATGCCCGCATCGACGAGGTCGAACCCGGTCGTCCCCGTGCGCCAGCGGTCGATCTCGGCGTCGGGGACGTCCCGCCAGGGGAAGGCGTCGAACTCGCGCCGGACGTTCACCGTGGTGATGTCCTCGCAGTGGAAGTACTCGTTCCAGTTGAACTCGCGCCAGGCCAGCTGCCGGAGGAACGCCGAGGCGTTCTTGCGCTGCTCGGGCTCGAGCTGTCCGTGCAGGCGGTGCCAGACCTGGTAGGGGCTGACCTCACCCCACCGCAGGTGCGGGGAGAGGTCGCTGGTGGCGGCCATCGCGGGTTCGTCGCGCTGGTCGTAGTCCTCGAGGGCGTGGTGCACGAAGTGCTCGAGCCGGCGGTGCGCGCCCTGCTCGCCGGGTTCCCAGGCGTCCCGGAGGCCGCCGGCCCAGTCGGGGTGGGTCGGCAGCAGCTCCCAGGCGTCGAGGTCGTCGCTCGCGACCCGGGCCGCCGCGGGGAGGTCGCGCGGTTTGGGCAGCGGATGGCGGGGCTCGGGCATCGCCTGGGCTGCTCGCCAGAACGGTGTGAAGACCTTGTACGGCTCGCCCTGTCCGGTCAGGACGGTCCACGGCTCCCAGAGCAGGCTCGCGGCGAAGCTGTGCGCCTCGGTCCCGCCGTCCGTCAGCGACGACTTGATGCCGGCGTCGAGGTCCCGCTCGGCGCGACCGTAGCGGCGGTTCCAGAACACCGCGTCGGCGCCGGTGTCGGACACGAGGGCGTCGATGGCCTCGGCGGCCGGCCCGCGTCGGAGGACCAGTCGGGACCCGCGCTCGCGGAGTTCGCCGTCCAGCGCGGCGAGAGAGTGGTGCAGCCACCACCGTGCGGCAGCCCCGACCGGACGGATGCCGGGGGACTGCTCGTCGAGCACGTAGACGACCGTGACGTCGTCGCCGTGGTCGATCGCCGCTCGGAGGGCCGGGTTGTCCGCGAGCCGGAGGTCGTCGCGGAGCCAGACGAGTGCGCCGGTCACACCGCGGCCGGGTCCGGGGTGGCCGTCGCGCGTGCGCCGCGACGGGGTGCCGAGGAAGCCGCTCCGATGCGCAGCTTCGTGCAGAGCTCGGTGAGCGTGCGGAGTTCGGCGTCGCTCAGGCCGGCGCCGACCTGGTCGACGATCGTCTGCGCGTGCTGGACCGCCACCGACCGGTAGACGTCGAACCCGTGCGCCGTGAGGGCCACGATGACGCCGCGGGCATCGGTGGGATCCGGCTGCTTCTCGACGATGCCCCGCGCGGTGAGTCGGTCGACGAGTCGGCTGACGCTCGGCTGCGTGAGGAGGAGGTGCCCGGTGAGTTCGCGCATCCGGCACCGGCGACCGGGCTGGGTCGACAGGTTGAAGCAGACGTCGTACTCGTTGAAGGAGATCTCGCCGCCGGGGAACTCCGCGTTGAGTGCCCGCATCACGGTGACCTGGGCGCGGAACAGCGCTTCCCAGGCCGCCACGGCGGTCGCCTTCTCGCTCCGACGTGTCTCGTCCACGATCGCGCTCCCTCCGGTCGTACGGTCATCCCACACTACCGACGGCCTGCGACACGCGATGCCGCTGGCGTGCAGCCATGTCCCCCGGGACGCAGCGAGGGCCGGCCGTCACGGGGACGACCGGCCCTCTCCCTTGCACCAAGAGTTTCCTGCAATCACATTCCGCAGGCGGTGCCACAGCAAACACCGTCTGCACCATCGACTGTATAACGAACGGGTAACGGCGCGCTACCGGTCGCGGCGGTCGTTCGCTGCGAGTTCACCAAGAACGACCGATCAGGATCAGAAGAGGTCGGGCGACGGCGTCGAGGCGTAGCGGACGGCGACGTCAGCGTGGCGGTCGAAGCGGTAGCCGACACCGCGCACGGTGCGGACGATCTCCTCGAAGGCGCCGAGCTTCGACCGGAGACGGCGGACGTGCACGTCGATCGTGCGCTCGTTCGGGGTCTCGTCCTCGCCGTCGGACCACAGGCCGTCGATGATCGCCGAGCGGTCGACGGTCTGGCCCTCGCGCAGGACGAGGAACTGCAGGAGCTCGAACTCCTTGTACGTCAGGGGAGCGGCCTCGCCGTCGAGGGTGACGCGCTTCCGGGAGATGTCGATGACGACCCCGGTCTCCTCGGGCTCGGGCTTCTCGGCCTGCTTGCGTGCGGCCACGGCGGAGCGGTCCTGCAGGGCGAGCCGGACGACGTCGACGTCGCGGCCACCGGACCCCTCGGCCGCGACGGCCACCGCCGCGTACGTCTCCGACGACGGGACGAGCTGTGCGGTGAGGGCCTTGAGCTGCTCGACCACGGCGGCGAGCGTCGTACCGGCGGCGGCGGCCTTCGCCTCGTCGATGCCGACGTACAGCGCGAATCCGCGTGCCTCGGTGCCCTCGGGCAGTGCGCGGTTGCGCTGCGGGGCGACCACCGGGCTGGTCGGCACACCGGCCGCGACGGGCGGGGCGACCGGCTCGCGGCGCGGACGGATCGGGGTCACGGTGCCGAGGTCGGTCGGCGCGGGGGCTGCGGTGCGGAGGGTGGTGCGGGGCTGAGCAATGGTGAGCGACATGGCGGTTCTCCGGGCGATGTGGCTGCGGGCACGAGTTGGTGCCGCGGCCGTGTCGAATGCGTCGGTCCGGGTACGGCGAGTGCCGTGGTGCCCTGCGGTCCTGCTGCGGACCGGGGCCGACCCGGGGGTACGGGAGACAGACCTCGTGACGTGGTGCGCGTCGTCGACGTGGTCGTCACCCGGGGATCACGCTCGCGCGACGGGGGTGGTGTCGCGGGGGATCCGGCTGGAACGGGTGCCGATCAGGCACACATTCGACAACGCATGACGGCCATGGCCGGCATCATCATGCCGGCGGTCCCCTGTGCCTCGGAGAGGACGCGGGTGGACACGGTTGCAGTCATGGGACGAGTATCGGTGGGATACCAACGTCGTGTCAACCGTCCGCGCGGACGGTGCGGTGAACAGGACAGGACGAAGGAAAGGAGGCGGGCCCCACCAGCCGGTACCGGCGCACCGCGCCAGCGGGGTGACGGCCGTGCCTGGAGGGACAGTGCCAGCTGGCACCGCGCCTCCAGTGAAGAAGGTGGTCGCGTCGCGACCGGTGGTCGTCCTACTCGGCCAGGCCGTAGAGACGGTCGCCGGCGTCGCCGAGGCCCGGCACGATGTAGCCGTTCTCGTCGAGCTTCTCGTCGAGGGCGCCGAGCACGATCGAGACGTTGCGGTCGCCCACGGCCTGCTCGACGGCGGCGAGGCCCTCCGGAGCGCCGAGGATGCACACGCACGTGACCTCCTGCGCACCGCGGTCGAACAGGAAGTCGATCGCGGCCGCGAGGGTGCCGCCCGTCGCGAGCATCGGGTCGAGCACGAAGCACTGCCGACCGGTCAGGTCGTCTGGCAGCCGCTCGGCGTAGGTCTGCGGTTCGAGGGTCTCCTCGTTGCGCGCCATGCCGAGGAAGCCGACCTCGGCAGTCGGGACGAGCTTGACCATGCCCTCGAGCATGCCGAGACCGGCACGGAGGATCGGGACGACGAGCGGGCGGGGCTTCGCGATCGAGACGCCCATGGTGTGGGCCACCGGGGTGTCGATCGGCGTCGCGGTGACGCGCACGTTCCGGGTCGCCTCGTACGCCAGGAGCGTCACGAGTTCCTCGGTGAGGGCGCGGAACGTCGGGGAGGGCGTCGTACGGTCGCGGAGCACCGAGAGCTTGTGGGTGATGAGCGGGTGGTCGGCGACGTGGACTCGCATAGGGTCGAGCCTACCGTGCCGTCGACCCCCAGGAGGGACCCGTGGAAGCACCCGCCGCCCGCCCGTTCGTGCCCGCGATGGAACGCGCACTCGACGAGGCCCGTGCGTGCCTGGCAACCGGGGACGTCCCCGTCGGTGCGGTCGTCCTCGACCGGGACGGCAGGGTCGTCGCCGTCGGGCGGAACGAACGCGAGGCGCGGCAGGACCCGACCGCGCACGCCGAGGTCCTCGCGCTGCGGGCCGCTGCCGCGGCGATCGGCGACTGGCACCTGGCGGACCTCACCCTGGTGGTGACGCTCGAGCCGTGCCCGATGTGCGCCGGTGCGGCGATGGCGGCTCGTGTGCCGCGGATCGTGTTCGGTGCGTGGGACCCGAAGGCGGGGGCGAGCGGGAGCGTCTACGACGTCGCGCGGGACCGCCGGCTGCCGCACCGGTCCGAGGTCGTCGGCGGGGTGCTCGAGGCGGAGTGCGCGGCGCTGCTGGACGCGTTCTTCGCCGCGCGGCGTTGAGCGACGGGCGTCACTTCCAGAGGACCGCGATCAGGACGTTGACGATCGCGAGCGCTCCGGCCGAGTGGAAGAACGGCAGCGCGGCCTTGGCCTTCGCGGTGCCGGCGTCCGCGCGCTTCTGGCGCGCCCGGGCGACGAACGCCAGCACGAGGGCGACCGCCGCGATGACGAGCTTCACACCGAGCTTGGCGTGGTTCGCGCCGCCGTCTCTCGTGGCGTCGATGATCCCCATCATGCCGAGCCCGGTGACGAGCTGGACGACGAGGCCGGTGATCGGCCAGAAGGTCTGGAACCCGCCCTTGCGTCGGACCTGCACGAGGAACGCACCGATGACCGCCGCGAGGCCGAGGAAGTGCAGGACGAGCAGGATGTTGAAGAGCGCCGACATGGCACCATCGTGGATGACCGGCGCCGGTGCCCGCCAGCAAGGTTGCCCTTAGTCTGCGGCGCGGATGACGATCGCCTCGGTCGGCGGACGCGGGCCGGTGCGGAGCACGTCGGGCTCGACGTAGATGACCCGCGCGATCGGGACGGCCGTCCGGACCCGCTGCTCGACCGTGTCGATGCCTGCCGCGACGTCGCCGAGCCGACGGTCGCCGTCGACCGCGACCTTCACGCCGACCATGAGCTCGTCCGGACCGAGGTAGAGGGTCTTGATGTGGATGATCGAGTCGACCTCGGGGCCGTCCAGCACGGCCTGCTTGATCCGCTCGACGTCCGCGGCGGTCGCGCCCTCACCGACGAGCAGGCTCTTCGTCTCGATGCCGAGCACGACCGCGACCGCGATGAGCAGCACGGCGATGAGGATCGTGCCGACCGCGTCGAACACGCCGTTGCCCGTGATCGCGGTCAGGCCGACGCCGAACAGGGCGAACACCAGGCCGAGCAGGGCCGCGGTGTCCTCGAGCATGACGACCGGGAGTTCGGGGGCCTTGGCGCGGCGGACGAACTGCACCCAGCTCTGCCGGCCCTTCTGCGGCCGGGCCTCGTGCAGGGCGGTCCGGAGGGAGAAGCCCTCGAGCCCGATCGCGATGACGAGCACCACGAGGGGCAGCCACCAGTTCTCGAGGGGGTGCGGGTGGGTGAGCTTCTCGATGCCCTCGTAGAGCGAGAACACGCCACCGACGGAGAACAGGATGATCGACACGACGAACGCGTACACGTAGCGCTCGCGCCCGTAGCCGAACGGGTGCTCCTCGTCCGCCGCCCGCCGAGCTCGTCGCCCGCCGAGCAGGAGCAGGAGCTGGTTCGCGGAGTCCGCGAGCGAGTGGACGCCCTCGGCGAGCATCGACGCCGAGCCGCTGATCGCCGCGGCGACGAACTTCACGATCGCGATGCCGATGTTGGCACCGAGTGCGGCGAAGATGGCCTTGGTGCCTCCGGAAGCGCTCACAGATGTCCCTTCTCCCTGACCTGCGCCCACGATCCTAGGCGGGCGCGCTGGGTAGGGTCGGGAGCATGACGATCGAACTGCCCCGTACCGCCATGCTCGGCGTCGGCTCCATGTCCGGCGCGGTCCTCGACGGCCTGCTCGCCGCCGGTCTCGACCCGGCCACCGTGACCCTCACCACGAAGTCCGAGCAGTCCGCCGCGGCGCACCGGGAGCGCGGGCTGGACGCCACCGCGACCGACACCGACGCAGACGCGAACCGCGCGGCCGTGCGTGGCGCGGGGCTCGTCGTGCTCGGGGTGAAGCCCTACGTGATCGGGGACCTGCTCGACGAGGTCTCGGCGGACCTCGAGCCCGGGGCGGTCGTCGTGAGCGTGGCCGTGGGGACGACGATCGCCAGCATGGAGGCGAAGGTGCCCGCCGGGGTCCGCGTCGTCCGGGCGCTCCCGAACACCCCCATCGGTGTCGGGCACGGCGTGACGGGGATCAGCGCCGGTCCCTCCGCCGATGCCGAGGCCGTGGCGCTCGCGTCGTCGGTGTTCGACGTCTCCGGCGTGGTCGTCGAGGTCCCCGAGTCGCAGCTCGACGCGCTGTCCGCCGTGTCCGGGTCCGGCCCGGCGTACGTGTTCCTGCTCGTGGAGCAGTGGCAGCAGGCGGCCGAGTCCCTCGGGTTCTCGCACGACCAGGCCGAGACGATGGTGCAGGGCACCCTCCGTGGCGCGGTGGAGCTGCTGGCGGCGTCCGGGAAGGAGCCGACCGACCTGCGGAAGGCCGTCACGAGCCCGAAGGGCACGACCGAGCGCTCCGTCGCCGTGCTGCAGGACGCCGACCTGGCGGGGACGTTCGCGCGGGCGTCCCGTGCGGCGATCGCCCGCGCCGAGGAACTCGCGAAGGGCTAGCGCCGGGCACGCGAGGGGCTAGCGCCGCGCACGCCGCACCGCCCACGTGACGAGCGCACCGGCCAGTACCGTCAGGACCGTCCCGGCGATCACGACGGCGCTGTCGAACTGCGTGCCCTGTGCCTGCGTCCAGGGGGTCGCGGTCAGTCGTCCGGAGAACACCGCGGCGAGGACCGTGCCCGCGATCGCGATCCCGATCGCCGAGGTGACCTCGGACGACGTGTCGACCAGCGCGGCGCCGATCGTGGTGCGGTCCTCCGGCAGCCCCCGCAGCACGTTCGTGCCGGCGACCACACCGACGACCCGCATCCCCGCCGCGACGAGCACCAGGGCGAGGGCGACCCAGCCGTAGCCCCGCGGGCCGAGCACCGTGTAGACGCCGAGCCCGACGACGACCGCGGCGGCACTCGACCACGCGGCGTGCTCGAGCCCGACCCGGCGGACGAACGGTCCGACGAACGCGCTCCCCGCCACGAGCACGGCGACCTGGGGGAGCATCCCGATCGCGGCGAGTGCCGGCGGCCATCCCCACGCGAGCTGGAGCTGCAGGGTGACCAGGTACCCGAGGCCGGCGACGGCGAGGCCGGTCGCCGCCTTGTAGGCCAGGCCGCTCGTCACCAGGGGGCGGGCGAGCAGGTCGAGATCGAGCAGCGGGTGCTCGGCCCGACGCTCGCGCAGCACGAAACCGGTGCCGGCGAGGACAGCGCCGAGACCAGCGGCCCACCCCGTCCAGTCGCCGACCCCGCTCTCGGCGAACCGGGTCGGGGCGACGAGCGCCAGCACGATCGTCGCGGTGCCGAGCACGGCGCCCGTCCAGTCGATCGGTGCCCGGTGCAGCCCGGCGGGTTCGTCGCGGGCGACGCCGGACCGGATGCCGACGAACGCGAGTGCGGCGATCGGCACGTTGACGAGCAGGAGCGCCTGCCACGGGGCGACGGCGAGGACGAGGCCGCCCAGGGTGGGGCCGACCGCCAGGCCGACGAGCCCGACGGTCGAGATGAGGGTGATCGCCCGGACGCGCTGGTCGTCGTCGTCGAACAGCCGGAACGCCAGGGCCATCGACCCCGGAGTGGTCATGGCCGCCGCGATGCCGGTGACGACGCGCACGGCGACGAGCTGGTCCGCGGTGGTGACGAACGCCGTCGCCAGGCTCGCCAGCCCGAGCAGCACGAGCCCGACGAGCATCACCCGCCGGCGGCCGTACCGGTCGGCGACGGCACCCGCGGCGAGCATGAGGCCGCCGAACACCACCGAGTACGCGCCGGTGACCCACTGCAGTCCGAACGCGCCCACGTGGAGCTCGCGGCCGATCGTGGGCAACGCGACGTTCAGGACGGAGTTGTCGAGCATCTCGAACAGGAAGACCGCGGCGAGCCCGGCGAGGGCGACCCGCGAACCGCGGAGGGATCGGGGAGAGTGGGTGATGACGGCGCTCATGCGTCTAAGTTAAGTCACTAAACTCAGTCAGTCAACAGAAGGTAGATTCGCATGCCCAGGAGCGCACCCCGCGGGGGACCGGAGACCCGCGCGCGGATCGCCGAGACGGCCTCCGGGATGTTCGCCGAACAGGGCTTCGACGCGGTCACCGTGGCGCAGGTCGCCAGGGCCGCGGGCGTCTCGAGCGTGACGGTCTTCAAGCACTTCCCACGCAAGGAGGACCTGTTCCTCGACCGCTCCGCCGAGACGGTGGACCTGTTTCGCTCCGCGGTCGACGGGGTCCCACGGACACAGGTACTCGACGCGCTCGAGGCCCTGACCACGCGACTCGTCGACGACCGTGCGCCGGTCTCCGGCCTCGCGCCCGGGTCGGAGTCGTTCTTCCGGACCATCGCGGCGTCACCGTCGCTGCAAGCCCGTGCCCGGGAGCTCGCAGCGGGAGCGCAGGACGCGCTCGCCGAGGCGACGGGTGACGCACTGCTCGCTGCGCTCTTCGTCGCCGGCTACGCGACGGTGTTCGTGGAGACCGCTCGGCGGATCCTCGCGGGGGAGGACGGGGACGCCGTCACGACGGCGCACCGCGCCGGACTGGACCGACTCTTCCGCGCACTCCGGGACGGGGTCGCGTCCGCGACGTGACCATGATGCGGACTGGAGGGACGGTGCGGGCCCGCCCCGCGCCTCCCGTCCGCCCGTTGCTCACTCCAGGGCGGCGAAGCGTTCCAGGGCGCTCTCGGTCCCGGAGACGATGATGACGTCGTTCTGGCCGATGACGCTCTCCGGCGTGGCCGGCACGAAGGCCTCGCCCGGGGTCTTGATGCCGAGCACCGTGAGGCCGAAGCGCGTGCGGATCACCGTGGTCGCCAGGTCCTTCCCGCGGACCGACGCCGGCGGGAACATCTTGACGACGGCGAAGTCGTCGTCGAACTCGATGAAGTCGAGCATCCGGCCGGACACGAGGTGCGCCGTACGCTCGCCGGCCTCGCGCTCGGGGTAGACGACGTGGTTGGCGCCGATGCGGGACAGGATCGTGCCGTGCGACCGGCTGATCGCCTTCGCCCAGATCTGCGGGATGCCGAGGTCGACCAGGTTCGCCGTGATGAGCACGCTCGACTCGAGGTCGCTGCCGGTCCCGACGACGGCGATCGGGAAGTCCTGCGCGCCGATCTGCCGGAGCGCGTCGATGTCGGTCGCATCGGCCTGCACCGCGTGGGTGACCCGGTCGGACCACTTCTGCACGAGCCCGGCGTCGGTGTCGACGACGAGGACCTCGCGGTCCTGCCGCTCGAGCTGTCCGGCGGTGGCGGCGCCGAACCGGCCGAGGCCGATGACGAGCACCGGGGCGTCGTGGCTGACGGCACCGAGCGGGTGCGGGCGGTTGCGGTCAGCCAACGATCGGCCTCTCCTCGGGACGGCGGAACAACTGCCGGCTCTGGCTGGCGGCCAGTGCAGCGGCGATGGTCACTGTACCGACACGGCCCAGGAACATCGTCGCGGCGAGGACGTACTTGCCGGACTCGGGCAGGTTCGCGGACACCCCGGACGAGAGGCCGCAGGTGGCGAACGCGGAGATGACCTCGAACAGCACCCGGTCGAGCGACTCGTGCGTGATCTGGAGCAGCACGACCGTGGCGACGGCGACGATCGTGGCACCCCAGAGGACGACGGCCACGGCGACGCGGAGCACGTCGCTCGGGATGCGACGACCGAACGCCTCCATGCTCTGTCGTCCGCGTGCCTCCGCCACCGCCGCGAGGAACAGCACTGCCAGCGTCGTGACCTTGATGCCGCCGGCGGTCGAGGCCGAGCCGCCGCCGATGAACATGAGCATGTCCGTGACGAGCAGGCTCGAGCCGTTCAACTGGTCGAAGTCGACGAGCGAGAACCCGCCCGACCGGGTCATGGTCGAGAGGAAGAGTGCCTGGAACGCCGTCCGACCCGCGCCCTCCTCACCGAAGGTCGTCGGGTTCGATGCCTCGAGCGCGATGTACACGGCCGCCCCGCCGACGAGCAGGACCGCGCTCGTCGCCAGGGTGAGCTTCACGTGGATGGGCCAGCGGCGCGGGGTGCGGAGCTGCTTCGTCAGGGCGCGGATCACCGGGAAGCCGATCGAGCCCGCCACGACGCCGACCATGAGCAGGGACAGGAACCAGTAGTCGTGCGCGAAGGGGGTCAACCCGCTGGCGTTCGGCGCGAAGCCGGTGTTCGTGAACGCCATCGCCGCGTAGTAGAAGGAGTCGCCGACCGCCGTCCAGAACGGCATCCCCGCGATGAGCACGGACGGCAGCAGGAGGAGCCCGAGGACGATCTCGATGGACAGCGTGCTCACCGCGACGGTGGCGAGCAGGGTGCCGACCTCGCCCAGGCGGACGGCCTGGCCCTCGGGGACGGCGCCGTGGTGCGTCCGCAGCGGGTTCGAGTCCCCGGCGGCCATGAGCTTCGCCCGGAGTCCGAGCTTCCGGGTGACGAACAGCCCGAGGATCGAGGCGAACGTCAGGACGCCCACGGCACCGATCTGCGTGCCGATCACCACGAGGGTCTTGCCGAACACCGACCAGTGCGTCGCCATGTCCACCGTGGCGAGCCCGGTGACGCACACCACCGACGCGGCGGTGAAGAGTGCGTCCGCGAAGTGGGTCGAGCGACCGTCCGCCGCTGCCCACGGCGTCATGAACAGGCTCGTGAAGACGAAGATCAACGCGACGAACACGATGATCGCCAAGCGGGACGGCGACGACCGGAGCGCGGTGCCGATCCGGGACGGCCGCCGACGGGTGGTGCCCGCCGGACGCGACGGCGGCTCGTGGCGATCGAGCATCGTATGCCTCCGGGGACATGGGCGGGACGGTTCGTCATGGTACATCCGTGACGGCCCGGCTAGCCTTGCTGCATGGCCGACATCTTCAGCGTCGTGGCGGATCCCACCAGGCGTGAGCTGCTCGGGGCGCTGCTGTCCTCGTACGGCTCGGACGTCACCGGCGGCGAACTCAGCGTCGGCCAGCTCGTCGAGAAGCTCGGCGTCAGTCAACCCACCGTGTCGAAGCACCTCCGCGTCCTCCGGGACATGGGGCTCGTCACCAGCCGTGAAGAGGGGCAGCACCGCTACTACCGCCTCGACCCGGAACCGCTCGTCGGCATCGAGGAGTGGGTGCTCCCGTTCACGAGCGCGGTCGACGCGGACGGCACCCCGGCGACGACGGCGTGGACGCTCGACGGCCAGCCGGTGTCGGTCCGCCGCTCCGGCACGGCCGGCAAGGCCACGGTCGAGGTCGGCACCGAACTCGGCCGGGTCATGGCCGAGGCGTCCTACCGTGCGACCGCCGCACTGAGCGGTGCGCAGCAGGGCTGGGAGCGGGTCGTCGACCGCAGCCGCAAGCGCTTCACCCGGCGTGGCGACGAGGACTGAGCCGGATCTGGACACCGGTCGCACCGGCCCCTACAGTTGCCAGTGACCACACAGGTCACACCAATCCCCGAAGGCGGACCATGACCGGCAGTTTCGACGACGTGCGCTTCCTCACCGTCGCTGAGGTCGCCGAGATGATGCGCGTCTCCAAGATGACGGTCTACCGCATGGTCCACGCGGGTGAACTCCCCGCCATCCGGTTCGGCCGGTCCTTCCGCGTCCCGGAGTCCGCCGTCGCGGACGTCCTGCGCGGCGGCATCGCCGACGTCGGCTAGTCGGGTCCGAACCGGCCCGTTCGACATCGCGTCGGCCCTCCGCTAGACTCGGCGGGGTTGTTTTTCCGCGGTCTCGTTGGCCCGGTGTCCACACAACATCAGTCCGAGTGAGGTCCGTATGGGTTCTGTCATCAAGAAGCGTCGCAAGCGCATGGCGAAGAAGAAGCACCGCAAGCTGCTTCGCAAGACGCGCCACCAGCGTCGCAACAAGAAGTAGGCCCCGAGCCTGCAGCGTCAAGCCCCGGTTCGCCGGGGCTTTCGCATGTCCGGAGAGGGTACTGTGCGGGCCGGTTATGGTTGTCCCATGCCCGCCGTGACCCTGCTGACCAAGCCCGGCTGCCACCTCTGCGACGACGCCCGACCGGTCGTCGAACGCGTCGTGGCCGAACACCCCGGTGCGACGCTGCAGGAGCTGTCCATCCTCGACGACGACGCCCTCCGCGAGGAGTACGCGGAGGACATCCCCGTCGTCCTGGTCGACGGGCGCGTCCACAGCAACTGGCACGTCGACGCCGACCGGCTCCGCCGTGCTCTCGAGAAGGCCGAGGCCACCGCATGATCCACCACGTCGTCTCCTGGACCCTGCGCGAGGACCTCGACCGCGCCACGTCCATCGCCCGGATCCGGGAGCTCCTCGTCGGGCTGATCGGCACCGTCGGGTCGATCCGTTCGCTGGAGGTCGTCGAGAACGTCGCCTACCCGGGGAAGAACCAGGACGTCGCCGTCGTGGCGGCCTTCGACGACCTCGCCGGCCTCGACGAGTACCAGGTGCACCCGCAGCACCAGGCCGCGGCAGCGGAGATCCGTGGCCTGGTCACGGGGCGGGCGGCCATCGACTGGGAGAGCTGAGCCGCGCCTCCAGGCCCACCGCGGAACGCGAAGCGGCCCCCGTCCTCGGACGGGGGCCGCTTCGCGTGTGCCGGGTGACTACGGGGTCAGGCGCGTCGGGCCGCGGAAGAGGTACGTGACCTCACGGATCGACGGCTCGTGCAGCGCGAGCATGAGCACGCGCGCCAGGCCCATGCCGAAGCCGCCGTGCGGCGGGACGCCGTAGCGGAAGAAGTCGAGGTACCAGCCGAGCTCCTCCGGGTCGAGGCCCTTCTCGACGGCCTGCGCCGTCAGGGTCTCCACGCGGTGCTCACGCTGTGCACCCGTCGAGATCTCGGCGCCGTTGAACAGCAGGTCGTAGCTGTTCGTGAGCGTCGGGTCGTCGGCGTGGCGCATGTGGTAGTAGGGGCGGATCGACGCGTCGTAGTCGGTCACGAAGACGAACTCCGAGCCGTGCGTCTCCTTCGCCCAGGCGCTCACGCGGCGCTCGCCCTCTGGATCGAGGTCACCGTCGGCGCGCACGACCTCGTAGCCGCTGTCGGCGACGATCTTCCGGGCCTCGGCCAGGGTCACACGGGGGAACGGAGCGGTCGGGACGACGAACTCGAAGCCGAAGACCTCCTCGATGTCCTTGCCGTGCTTCTCCTTGACCGCGGTGAACCCGGCGACGAGGAGCTCCTCGTGCATGGCCATGACGTCCTCGTGGGACTCGACCCACGAGAACTCGGCGTCGATGCTCGTGAACTCGGTCGCGTGCCGGCTCGTGAAGGAGGGGTCGGCGCGGAAGGCGTCCGCGATCTCGAAGACCGCACCGAATCCCGCGGGCTGCGCCATCTGCTTGAAGTTCTGCGGGGACTGCGCGAGGTACGCCGTCGTCTCGAAGTACTCGAGCTGGAAGAGCTCGGCACGCGACTCGGACGCCGACGCCATGAGCTTCGGGGTGTGGATCTCGATGTAGTCGCGCTCGACCCAGTAGGTGCGGAACGCGTGCTCCATCGTCGTCTGGATGCGGAAGATGAGGTTCTGCTTGCGGTTGCGCAGGTCGAGGAAGCGCCAGTCGAGGCGCTTGTCGAGCGAGGAGTCGTCCGCGATCGGGGTCTCCGGGATCGCGGCGCTGATGACGGTCAGGTCGCCGACCTTGACCTCGAGCCCGCCGAGCTTGACGCGCTCGTCGTGCTTCAGCGTGCCCTGCACGTGCACGAAGGTGCCGTGCGCGAGGCCGGAGATCGCCTCGGTCGTCGCGAGTGCCGCGGCGGAGGCGTCGTCGCCCTCGACCGCTTCGCGCGTGGCGGGGTTGACGAGCTGAGCGGCGCCGGACTCGTCGCGGAGGACGACGAACTGCACCTTCTTCTGGTCTCGGACGGTCTCCACCCATCCGGCGACGGAGACGGGGCCGTCGGGGCGTGCGGCGAGGTCGGCGATGCGGGTGCGTTCGATCACGGTGGTCGAGTCTACCGGTCTGCCTCCGGGCCCGTCGTCGGGTGCGTCCGTCGGTGTGGGCGTGCGCGGCTGTCCTCCACAGGTCGGCCTCCGCCCGGCGTCGTCCACAGGGACGGCCTGGAGGCACGGGTCGGGCCCGGCGGCTCCGTAGCGTTCTCGACGTGGCCGGGTCGCGAGCTGGAGGGAGGCCCCGGATGACGGCAGGGGTCGAGGGGCTCGCGGCCTGGCCGCCTGCGGCGGTGGCGACGGTGGTCGCGGCGGCGCAGGCGGTCGCGCTGACGGCGGTCGCGGGGTTGGTCGGCGGCCTGTGGGCCGTGCTGCGGTGGCGGCGGGACGTGGCGCGTGAGGAGCGGGACCGGGCGTGGTCGCGGTTCGTGTGGACGGTCGAGCAGGCGTGCGACGGGGACGTCGGGCGGGCAGAGATCGGCTTCGCGAGTGCTGATGTCATGTACGACATGCAGATTCTTCGCGAGGGCGGCGCCGTGCTGGGCACGATGGTGCTCGGGCTCATCACGGGGAGGGAATCGGAATGACGGTGGAAGATCCGGTGCTCGCGCTCGTCGCTCGGCGCCAGGAAGAATGGCGTCAGCGGATCCGGCGGAAGTACCGCTTGCGGCCGTGGAAGGCGCGTCGTCTGATCTGGGAACACGACGAGCTCATCCGACGGCAGGCCGAGTGGCGGGACGCGCGTCGCGAGCGCCGGCGACTCATCGAGACCGGCGAGCTGTCACGGGACTGACGCGCGCAGCGCACCGAGCGTGCCGATGAACTCCTCGGCCATGCCCGCACGCTCGACGAGCTTCGCGTGCCGAGCCCGCGCATCCACGAGGAACTCGTCGAGCCGTGCGGCGAGGGCCGGCGCGTCGTCGGGGTCCTGGGCCGCGAGCCCGTCGACGACCCGGAGCAGCTCGGCCATCTCGTCGAGCGTGAACCCGAGCGGCTTCATCCGACGGATCACGAGCAACCGCTCCAGGTCCTGCTCCGTGTAGACCCGGAACCCGCCGCTCGTCCGTCCACTCGGCACGAGCAGCCCGACCTCGTCGTAGTGCCGGATGGTGCGGAGGGACATCTCCGCGCGCTCGGCCAGTTCCCCGATGTGCATGGTGGTGCTCACGTGTCGAACTCTACCCTCACGTGAGGGTAGAGTTCGACGCGATGTCCGTGATCACCCATGCCCCGACGGCCCCGACCGTCCTCGGCGCCCTGCGTTCGCCCCGACTGCTGACGCGTGAGGTCCTCGCCGGGATCGTCACCGCGCTCGCCCTCATCCCCGAGGCGATCTCCTTCTCCGTCGTCGCCGGGGTGGACCCCGCCGTCGGGCTCTTCTCGAGCGTCGTCATCGCGGTCGTCATCTCGATCGTCGGCGGTCGCCCGGCGATGGTGTCCGCCGCCGCCGGATCGGTCGCCCTCGTCATCGCGCCGCTCGTGCGGGACCACGGCATCGCCTACCTCGTCCCGACGATCGTGCTCGGCGGGGTGTTCCAGGTCGTGCTCGGCTTCCTCGGCGTCGCGCGTCTGATGCGGTTCATCCCGCGGAGCGTCAACGTCGCCTTCGTGAACGCCCTCGCCATCCTCATCTTCACCGCGCAGCTGCCGAACCTCTTCGGCGGGGACGTCCCGGCGGTCGTCTGGCCGCTCACCGCCCTCGGCGTCGCGATCATCGTCGGCTTCCCGTTCCTCACGAAGGCGGTCCCGGCCCCGCTCGTCGCCGTCGTGGTGATCACCGCGATCACCCTGGTCGCCGGCATCGCGGTCCCGACCGTGGGGGACAAGGGGGCCCTGCCGACGGCGTTGCCGGGGTTCTCCGGCATCACGACCCCGTTCTCGTTCGAGACGCTGCAGATCATCGCGCCGTACGCGTTCGGCGTCGCGATCGTCGGGCTCATCGAGACGCTCCTCACCGCCCAGCTCGTCGACTCGATCACCGAGACCGGGTCGAGCAAGTGGCGGGAGTCCTGGGGGCAGGGGATCGCGAACGTCGTCTCCGCGTTCTTCGGCGGGACGGGCGGGTGCGCGATGATCGGCCAGACCGTGATCAACGTGAAGACCGCCGGTGCCCGGACGCGGATCTCGACCTTCGTGGCAGGGGCCTCGGTGCTCGTGCTGACGATCGTGCTGCACGACCTGGTCGCCGAGATCCCGATGGCCGCGCTCACCGCGGTGATGATCATGGTGTGCGTCGCGACCTTCGACTGGCACAGCATCCGCCCCCGCACCCTCGGCCGCATGCCGCTCGGCGAGACCGCGGTGATGGTCATCACCGTCGTCGTGGTCGTAGCGACGGACAACCTCGCCACCGGGGTCCTGGTGGGTGTGGTGGTCGCGGCGCTGGTCTTCGCCCGGAGAGCCGCGCACGTCGTGACCGTCGCGCGCGAACCCGTCGACGAGCACACGGTCCGGTACCGGGTGCGCGGCGCACTGTTCTTCGCGTCGTCGAACGACCTCGTCACGCGGTTCTCCTACGCGCAGGACCCCGAGCACGTGGTGATCGACATGTCCGACGCGCACGTGTTCGACGCGAGCACGGTCGCCGCCCTGGACGGGGTCGAGCAGCGCTTCGCCAAGCACGGCTCGACGGTCGAGGTGGTGAACCTCAACACGGGTTCGGTCGCCCTCCACGGGCGGCTCTCCGGCGAACTCGGCTGAGCGCTTCCGCATCCGGTGAATCGTCTGTGCGGGCGGTGGGAACGCCTGAGCGACCTACACTGGAACCCATGCCCGCGTCCCGAATCCACCTCGTCCGTCACGGCGAGGTGCACAACCCGGACCGTGTCCTCTACGGGCGGCTCCCCGGCTTCGGGCTGAGCGACCTCGGCAAGCAGATGGCGCTCGCATCGGCCACCGCCTGGAAGGACGCTGGGGTCGACGTCCGCCGCATCGTGGCCTCCCCGCTGCAGCGCACGCAGGAGTCCGCGGCGCCGTGGTCCGAGGCCTTCGGGCTCGACGTGGCGCTCGACGAGCGACTCATCGAGCCGACGAACCGGTACGAGGGGCAGCCCCCGGGCTTCACGAAGCGTTCGCTCGGACGCCCGGCCGAGTGGCCGTGGATCGCGAACCCGTTCCGCCCGAGCTGGGGCGAGGCGTACGAGTCCATCGCGAACCGGATGCTCGCGGCGATCGCCACGGCGTGGGAGAGCGTCGACGCGGGCGACGTCGTCCTCGTCAGCCACCAGCTGCCGATCTGGATGGTGCACCGCCGTCTCGCCGGGGAGCAGCTCTGGCACGACCCGAGGAAGCGGCGCTGCGACCTCTCCAGCATCACGACCGTCGAGCGTGTACCCGCCACCTCGTCCGGTCGGTTCACCGAGGTCGGGTACGCGGACCCGGCGCAGGCGCTGCGCGCGACCGCCATCGACGAAGGAGCAGTGTGACCAGCACCAGGAAGCGGCTCGCGGTCCTCGCGGCGACGGCGGTGACGGCCGCCCTCGTCCTGACGGGCTGCTCGTCGGACAACGACTCGCTGTCGAAGCAGTACGGCAGCGGCACGACGCAGAACTACATCTCCGGCGACGGCGCGGTGACCGAGGTCGCCACGGACAAGCGCACGGACGCCGTGGACTTCGAGGCGAAGGACACCGATGGCGACAGCATCTCGTCGAAGGCGCTCAAGGGCAAGGTCGTCGTCCTGAACTTCTGGTACGCCGGCTGCCCGCCGTGCCGTGCCGAGGCGAAGTACCTCAACAAGGTGCACGACCAGTTCGCCGACGACGACGTCCAGTTCATCGGCGTCAACGTGCGTGACGAGCAGGCCACGGCCGAGGCGTTCGAGCGCACCTTCAAGGTCGACTACCCGACGGTGCTCGACCAGAAGACCGGCGCGATGCAGCTCGCGATGTCCGGGCAGATCGCCCCGAACGCCGTGCCCGCCACCATCGTGCTCGACAAGCAGGGCCGTGTCGCCGCACGCGTCCTCGGTGCCGTCGACGGCCCGGGGATCCTGAACACCCTCGTCTCCGACGAGTTGTCGGGCAAGGCCTCCTGACCCGTGTCCAGCAACCCCTTCGCCGACGCGATCCTCAGCGGGCAGATGGCCGTGGCGCTCCCCGTCGCGGCGCTCGCCGGACTCGTGTCGTTCCTGTCACCGTGCGTGCTGCCGCTCGTGCCGGGGTACCTCGGCTACGTCGGCGGCGTCGCCGAGGGCGGGCAGCGCCGCGGTCGTGTGGTGCTCGGGGTGCTGCTCTTCATCCTCGGGTTCACGGCGGTCTTCGTCGCGTACACGACGGTCTTCGGGGCGCTCGGCTTCTGGCTCGTGCGGTGGCGTGACCTCATCACGCAGATCCTCGGGGTCGTCGTGATCGCGATGGGCCTCGTGTTCGTCGGCCGTTTCACGTTCCTGCAGCGCACCATCAAGCCCGGGTGGACGCCCGCGACGGGTCTCGTCGGCGCACCACTGCTCGGCATCGTGTTCGGTCTGGGCTGGACGCCGTGCCTCGGCCCGACCCTCGCCGCCATCAACCTGCTCAGCGTCCAGTCGGGCAGTGCCTGGCAGGGCATGTGGCTCGGTGTCGCGTACTGCCTCGGCCTGGGCATCCCGTTCGTCCTCGTCGCGCTCGGCGCCGGCTGGGCCACCGGGGCCATCCGCGCCGTGAAGCGCCACATGCGCACCGTCAACATCATCGGAGGAGCGATCCTGATCGTCATCGGTCTGCTCATGGTCACCGGAATCTGGTCGGCCGTCATGTCGAGCGCGGGGGCGGTGATCCAGAGCTTTGTCCCCGCAGTCTGACCCCGACGTCGACGCCGCCGACATCGACTCCACCGACACCTCGGCGGACCCGCAGCGACCTTCCGACCACGTCGACGGCTCCGGTCCGGCCGACCCCTCCGCCGCGGGTGGTGGCGATGGGGTCAACCAGCCGAAGCTCGGACTCGTCGGCTACCTGCGCTTCTTCTGGCGCCAGCTCACGAGCATGCGGACCGCGCTGTTCCTGCTCATGCTGCTCGCCCTCGCGGCGATCCCGGGCTCGCTGGTCCCGCAGCGCACCGCGGACCCGAACGGCGTCGTCCAGTACAAGGCGGACCACGCGACGCTCTACCCGATCCTCGACAAGCTCCAGGTCTTCGACACCTACACCTCGGTGTGGTTCTCGGCGATCTACCTGCTGCTGTTCGTCTCCCTGATCGGCTGCATCATCCCGCGCACGAAGCACCACTGGCAGGCGCTCCGCACCCGGCCGCCGAAGACCCCGGTGCGCCTGACGCGGCTCGCGGGCTACCAGAAGGTCGCCGCTGACGACACCGAGGTGTCGGCGGAGCAGGCGGTCACCCGTGCGATGGCGCTGCTGAAGCGTTCCGGCTACCGCGTCGAGCGGTTCGGCGACTCGGTCAGCGCCGAGCGCGGCTACCTGCGCGAGACCGGCAACCTGGTCTTCCACGCGGCACTCGTCGGCGTGCTCCTGGCGGTCGGAGTCGGTGGCGGCTTCGGGTACACCGGCCAGCGGCTCCTCGTCGAGGGGCAGACGTTCTCGAACGTGCTCGGCTCGTACGACTCGTTCAACCCTGGGCGGTGGTTCCAGCAGACCGACCTCAAGGGCTACAACTTCACCCTCGACAAGTTCGTCACCAAGTACGAGGAGCGCAACCTCGACGCCCTCGGCCAGGCGCTCGACTACTCGGCGACCGTGACGACACAGGAGAAGGGCGGCGCGAAGCAGACGAGCCGCCTCGGCGTCAACGACCCGGTGAGCGTCGGCGGCACCAACGTCTACCTCCTCGGCAACGGCTACGCGATGGACGTCACGGTGCGGGACGGCGACGGCAACGTGGCGTTCAAGGACACCGTCCCGTTCCTGCCGGAGGACGCGAACTACACGTCCACCGGCGTCATCAAGGTGCCCGACGCCGCGCCGGACCAGCTGGGCATGGTCGGCTTCTTCTACCCGACGGCGTCGAAGCTCTCCACCGGGGCGTACGCCAGCGCCTACCCGGACGACCAGAACCCACTGCTGACGCTGCAGGTGTACACGGGCGACCTCGGTCTCGACGACGGCGTCCCGCAGAGCGTCTACACGCTCGACACGAGCGGCCTGCAGCAGATCGCGGGGCGGCAGTCCGACACCGCCAGCATCGAGCTGAAGCCCGGACAGACCAAGAAGCTGCCGGGTGACGCCGGCTCGATCACCTTCGACGGCGTGAAGCGCTACGTCTCGCTCGACGTGCACCACGACCCCTCGCAGCTGTGGGTCGGCGGCTTCGCCGTGCTGTCGGTCCTCGGCCTGCTCACGTCGCTCTTCGTCCCGCGCCGTCGCGTGTGGGTGAAGGTCGTGCCCCGTCGCGACGACGGCACCGGGGCCGAGCCGGGCTACGACCTCGAGTACGCCGGCCTCGCACGTGGCGAGGACCCGAACCTCGAACGAGCCGTGGCGGACATCGCCAAGCGCCACACGTCGGACCTCGGAGTTAGGATGCCCCAGTGAACGACATGACCACGAACCTCGCGACCTACTCGGTCGTGCTGACGTACTCCGCCATGGCGGTCTACGTCATCGCGTTCATCGCGTTCGCCCTGGACGTCGCGAAGCGCTCCGGCAACGTCGCGGCCGCCGCCGACGGCGCCGGTGCACCCCAGGCGAGCGCCGCCGAGCGGACGGTCGCCACCGTGCAGGGCGGCACGGTCGTCCTCGAGAAGGTGTCGCAGTCGTCCGACGGCGGGAGCGCCCGACGCGGGGGCACCCGGTTCGAACGCGTCGGCATGGCGATGACGATCCTCGCGCTCGTGCTGCACGTCGGCTCGATCGTGCTGCGCGGCATCGCGGCCGACCGTGTCCCGTGGGGCAACATGTTCGAGTTCTCGCTGACCGGCACCGGCCTGATCATCCTGATCTTCCTGCTCGTGCAGCTCTGGCAGAACCTCAAGTTCCTCGGTGTGTTCATCACCGGCCTCACGATCATCCTGCTCGGCATCGCGACCGTGAACTACTGGGTGCCCGTCGTCCCGCTGCAGCCCGCGCTGCAGTCGTACTGGCTCGTCATCCACGTGTTCGTGGCGATCGCCGGCACCGGGTTCTTCGCCCTGGGTGCCGGCCTCGCGGTGTCGCAGCTCGTGCAGACCTACCGCCAGGGCCGTTCGACCTCGGGCAAGCTCCGCTTCATGGAGACGCTGCCCGACGCCGATCGGCTCGAGGTCCTGACCTACCGCGTCATCCTGGTCGGCTTCGTCCTCTGGACCTTCACGCTCATCGCCGGTGCCATCTGGGCCGAGCGGGCCTGGGGTCGGTACTGGGGCTGGGACACCAAGGAGGTCTGGACCTTCATCATCTGGGTCGTCTACGCCGGGTACATCCACGCGCGGGCGACGCGCGGCTGGCGTGGGGCGCGGTCGTCGTGGCTGGCGCTCATCGGCTTCGCCGCAGTGATGTTCAACTTCTCCGTCGTGAACGTCTTCTTCAAGGGCCTGCACAGCTACTCGGGCCTGTGAGTCGCCCTGGTCGCTGACGCGACCGTCACCGGACTGGAGGCGCGGTGCCAGCTGGCACCGCGCCTCCAGTCCGTCTCGGCCTCGTTCACGGGCCGCACCCGGCGTCTCGTCTCAACCAGACGAGACGCCGCCGCGCGCGCGACGCGCCGCCGGCCGCGCGAGACGCCGCCCGAACCGGCGGTGTCTCGCGCCGCGCGCGGCGTCTCGGCGCCGCCGCGGCGTCTCGTCTCAGCGAGACGAGACGCCGACGCACGCCCGAGACGCCGCCGCACGC
The DNA here is from genome assembly GCF_900215175.1 of Curtobacterium sp. 314Chir4.1. Lineage (NCBI taxonomy): Bacteria > Bacillati > Actinomycetota > Actinomycetes > Micrococcales > Microbacteriaceae > Curtobacterium > Curtobacterium sp. 314Chir4.1. Next base: position 289,905 of record NZ_OCMI01000002.1, on the reverse strand, counting down.
CCGAGACGCCGCCGGACCGTCAGGAACCGGCCAGCACCGCGTGCACGCGCTCGAGCCGTGCGCGCCACCAGGCGGTCCGCTCCGGCGATGCCGCGTTGCGCGCCAGGAGCTCCCGCGACACCTCCACGCGCCGCACCGGCACGCGCCCGCCGACCGGCAGCAGCGGCGTACCCGACACGTCCGACTCGAACATCGCCGCCGTGCCGAGCCCGGCGGCGTACCCCGGGCTCATGGCGTCCGCGGCGAGGAACGCCCCCATCCCGAGCCCGACCGACGTGTCGAGCGCACTCGACACCACGCAGGGCAGCCCCGCCTCGGCGACGATCGCCCGCGCGGCCGTGATGCCGCCGAGGGGCTGCGCCTTCACGACGAGCACGTCGGCGGCGCCGGCCCGGGCGACGGCGAGCGGGTCTGCGGCCTTCCGGACGCTCTCGTCGGCGGCGATCGGGACGCCGAGCCCCGACAGTCGGGCGCGGAGGGCGGCGAGTTCGGGGACGGTGCGGCACGGCTGCTCCGCGTACTGCAGGTCGAACGGAGCGAGGCGTTCCAGGGCCACGGCCGCCTGGTCGACGGTCCACAGGCCGTTCGCGTCGACGCGGACCCGGGCGTCGGCACCCATGATCCGACGCACCTCGGCGACCCGCGCGACGTCGTCGTCCACCGTCGTGCCGGGCTCCGCGACCTTGACCTTGGCGGTGGTGCAGCCCGGGTACCGGGCGAGCAACCCCGCGACGGCGTCCGGAGCGATGGCGGGCACGGTGGCGTTCACCGCCACGGAGTCCGCGGCGGGCTCGTGCTGCGCCCAGCCGAAGTCGATCGCGGCCCGGAGCCACGCGGCGGCCTCGGCGTCGTCGTACTCGACGAACGGCGAGAACTCGGTCCAGCCGGTCGGGCCACGGAGGACCACTGCCTCGCGGGAGGTGATCCCGCGGAACCGCACGCGCATCGGCAGCGCGACCACGTGCGCGTCCGCGAGGAGGTCGGCGAGGGCGGGGAGTCCGGGGCGGTCGGGGAGCACGTCCCCATCCTGGCAGCGACGTCCAGCCCTCCTCACGGTTCCTCGGAGGGGACCGCCAGGGCAGGGCATTAGCATGCATCGGTCGGCCAGGGTCGGCAGCAGGCGATCGGTCGACAGGTGTCGATCAGCACGGACGACCAGGACGAGGGAGGCGCGGTGCCGGAACCGCAGCAGCGCGCACCGCGTCCGACGGCTCCCGGCCGCGACACCGACGAGTTCGCCCGGCTCATGCAGCGCAACACCGTCGACGTCCGGCAGCAGGGGCAGGTCGGTCGCAGGAAGCGCAACCCGGTCGTCGGCAAGATCGCCCTCGGGCTCGCCGTCGTCTCGGCAGCGGTCGACGCGAGCGCCTTCGCCGTCTTCATGGGCGGCGACACCGACTTCGCGTTCGGCATCTGCTTCGTGGTCGTGTTCCTGACGCTCATCGCCGCGGTCCTGGGCTTCGTCGCCGCCGTCGGGTCCTTCGGCCGCTGGTACGGCGCGGTCGGCGTGGTGGTGGCCTTCTTCGCCAATCCGGTGATCCTCATCGTCCTCCTCGTGATCGTCGCACCAGAGGTCCTGACCGACATGGGCGGCTCGGCTGCGGACGGCATGGGCGTCTGAGCCCGAGCGACACCGTGCCCGAGCGGTACCGTGGGGGCATGGCTGCTCCCGTCTCCGACCTGTTCGATCCCGACGTCTGGACCGCGGCTCCGATCGCGGAGCAGTTCACCGACATCACGTACCACAAGCACGTGTCGCACGGCATCGTCCGGGTCGCGTTCGACCGCCCCGAGGTCCGCAACGCCTTCCGTCCCCGCACGGTCGACGAGCTGTACCGCGCACTCGACGACGCCCGTCAGGATCCCCGCGTCGGCGTCGTCCTGCTGACCGGCAACGGCCCGAGCCCGAAGGACGGCGGCTGGGCGTTCTGCTCGGGCGGCGACCAGCGCATCCGCGGGCGGAGCGGGTACCAGTACGTCGGCGACGAGGGCGCCCCGCCGGAGGGCGTCGACCCGGCTGCGGCCCAGGCGTCGATGGGACGGCTGCACATCCTCGAGGTCCAGCGCCTCATCCGGATGATGCCCAAGGTCGTCATCGCGGTGGTCCCGGGGTGGGCGGCGGGCGGCGGCCACTCGCTGCACGCGATCTGCGACCTGACGATCGCGAGTGCCGAGCACGGGAAGTTCAAGCAGACCGACGCCGACGTCGGCTCGTTCGACGGGGGCTACGGCAGCGCCTACTACGCCAAGCAGATCGGGCAGAAGTTCGCCCGCGAGGTCTTCTTCCTCGCGCAGGAGTACTCGGCGCAGCGCGCGTACGAGATGGGCGCCGTGAACGCCGTCGTCCCGCACGAGGACCTCGAGCGCGAGGCGATCCGCTGGGGCGAGATCGTCCTCGGCAAGTCCCCGACCGCGATCCGGATGCTCAAGTACGCGTTCAACGCCGTCGACGACGGCATGGTCGGGCAGCAGGTGTTCGCGGGCGAGGCCACGCGGCTTGCCTACGGCACCGACGAGGCCGTCGAGGGCCGTGACTCGTTCCTCGAGAAGCGCGCGCCCGAGTGGACCGCCTTCCCCTGGCACTACTGATGACCCGTCCGCTGGTCGCGCTGGGTGCGTCGGATCCGTTCGCGGTGCTCCGCGGCCTGGAGGCAGCACTCGCCGGCGGCCCCGCCCTGCTCCCCGTCGCGGAGGACGCGCCGGCGCTGCCGACACCGGCTCCGGCCAGCGTCCCGCAGCGGGTCGCCCTGGTCGTCGAGACGAGCGGGTCCACCGGGACCGGCAAGCGCGTCGCGCTCTCGTCCGAGGCGCTGCTCGCCGGCGCCGCGGCCGCCGACGCAGCGCTCGGCGGTCCGGGCGGGTGGGTGCTCGCGCTGCCCACGCACTACATCGCCGGTCTCAACGTCCTGACCCGGTCGATCACCGCCGGGACCTCGCCGGTCGTCGTGCCGCCGGGGCACTTCGACGCGGATGCGTTCGCCGACGCCGCCGATCGACTCGTCACCGGGCCGGCCGCCCCGCGCCGGTACACGTCGCTCGTCCCGGTGCAGCTGGCGCGGGTGCTCGACGACGCCCGGGCGTCCAGGGCCCTGGCGGCGTTCGACGCCGTCCTGGTCGGTGGGCAGGCGACACCGGCACCCCTCCGGCAGCGCGCACTCGATGCGGGCGTCCGCGTGGTGACGACGTACGGAGCGAGCGAGACGAGCGGCGGCTGCGTCTACGACGGCGTCCCGTTCGGCACGGTCCGCGCCGAGGTCGTCGACGGCGAGCTGTTCCTGGCGGGCCCGATGCTCGCCGAGGGGTACCTCGACGACGACGGGCGCACGGCGTCCGCGTTCACCGAACGGGACGGACTCCGCTGGTACCGCACGGGTGACGCCGCCCAGGTGCGCGACGGCCTGGTGCGGGTGCTCGGCCGGCTCGACGACGTCGTGATCTCCGGCGGCGAGAAGGTCCCGCTCGGGCAGGTCGAGCGCCTGGTGCGGGAGCTGCCAGGGCAGGACACCGCGGTCGTCAGCCGGCGTGCGTCGGGGGAGTGGGGCGAGGTGCCGGTCGTGGTCACCGCGCGGCCGCTCGACCTCGAGGTCGTCCGAGCCCACGTGGGCGCCGCGCTCGGCCGGGCGGCTCGTCCGGCCGCGGTCGTCGTCGTGGCCGAGCTCCCGATGCTCCCGACCGGCAAGCCCGACCGTCGGGCGATCCAGGTCATGGCCGGTTCGTAGCACTGCGCGACCGGACGCCGACGCGTCGCGAATATGATGGTCGGTCGTGGCACGAACGAAGAACTCGACGCAGTCCAAGGGGCGGTCCGGCAACCCGGCGAAGGCCGCGGCCCCGCAGCGCACGAAGCGGAAGGCGACCGCGAGCGACTGGATCGGTGGCGCACGCCTCCGCACCCTGACGCTCGGTGTCGTCCCCGTCGTGATGGGCACGACCGTCGCGTTCGTCGACAGCGGCGAACCGAGTGACTTCGGGGCGTTCCTGGCGAAGGACGGCCACGTCGTCACCGCGGTGCTCGCCCTGCTCGTCGCGCTGTTCCTGCAGATCGGCGTGAACTACAGCAACGACTACTCCGACGGCGTGCGCGGCACGGACGAGTTCCGCGTCGGCCCGGCCCGCCTCACCGGTGCCGGACTCGCGAAGCCGCGGACCGTGCTGACCGTGGCGTTGACGTTCTTCGGCCTGGCCGCGGTCGCCGGCATCGTCATCGTGGTGCTGACCCAGCTGTGGTGGCTGCTCCTCGTGGGGGCCGCGGCGATCGTCGCGGCGTGGTTCTACACCGGCGGCAAGAAGCCCTACGGGTACAACGCCCTTGGCGAGGTCTTCGTGTTCGTGTTCTTCGGACTCGTCGCCGTCCTCGGGACCCAGTTCGTCCTCATCGGCTCGGTGACGCTGAGTGGGTGGGCTGCCGCGATCGCCGCCGGGTTCTTCGCCTGCGCCGTGCTGATGGTGAACAACATCCGTGACATCGACGAGGACCGACTCGCCGGCAAGCGCACCCTCGCGGTCGTCGTCGGTCGGCCGGTCGCACGCGTCCTCTACGGCCTGTTCCTGATGCTGCCGTACGTGGTGCTGCTCTGGTTCGTGCTGCTGTACTTCCGGACCGGCTTCACGTACTTCTCGCTGCTGCTGGCACTGCCGGCGCTGGCGATCGGGGTGTCGTCCCGGAAGCCCCGTGAGCTCATCACGGCGCTGCAGCTGTCGTCGTTCGCCTCGCTCGTGTTCGGCGTGGTGCTCGGGATCACGCTCGCCACGACGCCGTAGGGCTGCGGCGGCGGACTCAGTCGGCGTCGGTGTCGCGGCGGGCGGCGTGCCGGTCGGCGTCCGACACCGGGCGGGCGACGGGTGCGTCGGTGTCCGCCGCGTCGACGAAGTCGTCCTCGAAGTCGGTGTCCGCGTCGCGCTCCGGCTTCCCGCGGCGGTTCGCCAGGCTCAGCGTGACCTGCTCGCGCAGCCTGCCGAGCGCGATGTACGACACCAGCAGCCCCACCAGCGCGCCGACGATCACGGCCCAGTACCAGGGCATCGGGGTCAGCAGGAGCAGAGCCACGGCCACGGCGAAGATGCCGAGACGGGCCAGGGTGTAGACGAGCCACGCTTTCACGCGGCAAGTCTACGGATGCGCGACCGGCAGGGACCCCACAGCCTCGCGACCTAGACTCCGGGAATGGTCCGACTGTGGTTGATCGTCGTCGTGGCCGCCGTGGCCTTCACGGTGTACACGGCCATCGACTGCGCCACGATGCCCCGCGAACGTGTCCGTTCCCTCAGCCGCGGTGTCTGGCTCCTGCTCGTGATCGTCCTGCCCGTGCTCGGCGGGGTCCTCTGGTTCCTCCTCGGCCGTGCGCCGGCGACGAACCCGGGCGGCGGCTCCGGGTACCGTGGACCCGAAGACGACCCGGACTTCCTCGGGGGCCCGCACGGCCCCGAGCGGCACCCCACGGACAAGGACCAGGACGACGAGACCCTCCGAGACCTCGAGCAGCAGTTCCGCGAACGAGAACGACGCGCCGACCGAGACCGGCGCGACCAGCGGCGCGACGACGACGGCCGCACCGATCGCTGACGGTCCCGCGGGTTCCGGCAGCCCCGCGACCGACTTCGCACTGGCGCTGTTCGCCGAACTGGCGCGCGCCGGCGTCACCGACGTCGTCGTCAGCCCCGGATCGCGGTCGCAGGCCCTGGCCCTGGCCGCCGTCGCCCTGGAGCGGGCCGGCGGCATCAGCGTGCATGTCCGGCTCGACGAACGCACCGCGGGGTTCTACGCCCTCGGCCTCGCGGTCGAGTCCGGTCGTCCCGCCGGCGTCGTCACCACGTCGGGCACGGCCGTCGCCAACCTGCACCCCGCCGTGCTCGAGGCGCACCACTCCGGCGTGCCGATGATCGTCGTCAGTGCCGACCGCCCGGACGAGCTCCGCGGCATCGGGAGCAACCAGACCACCGTCCAGCCGGGCATCTTCGGCGCAGCCGTCACGTTCGTGCGGGACGTCCAGGCGCCGACCGTGCACGGTGTCGACGCGAGCACCACGGACACCGTCCGCACCCTCGTGCGCCAGGCGGTCGCCGCGGCCGCGGGCCACGAGGGACAACCCGGACCGGTGCAGCTGAACGTCGCCTTCCGAGAGCCCCTCTCCGCCGGACTCGGCGACGACGACGTGCAGCCCGTGCCCGACGACGAGGTCGACCTCGCGTTCGCCGCACGGCGCGTCCACTCGGGGCTCCCGGTCGCCGAGCTGGCGCCGGACGACGAGCCCGGGACAATCGTCATCGCGGGGCACGACGCCGGGGCGGACGCCGAACGGATCGCCTGGGAGCTCGGTGCGCCGCTGCTCGCCGAGGTGTCGAGCGGGGCGCGCTTCGGCCGGAACCTCGTGGTGACCTACCGCGAGCTCCTGCGCGAGCCGGAGTTCGGCGGCGCGGTGCGCCGCGCCGTCGTGCTCGGCCACCCCACCCTCAGTCGTGAGGTCCCCGCGCTCCTGCAGCGCGAGGACGTCGAGGCCATCGTGGTGCGCGGACCCGGTGCCGATCCCTTCGACCCGGCCCGCGCCTCCAGGCCGACCGCGGCGACCACCTTCGTGTCCGACGTCCGCGTGACGGGCCGCACCCGGCCGGAGCACCGTGCGTGGGTGGGACGCTGGGTGGCGACGAGCCGCGCGCTGCTGGGCGGCGGTGACGCCGGACCGGACCTCGACGCGAAGCGCTCGAGCGACCGGGCCGAGCGCAACAAGTTCCTCCGCGACGAGGTGGCGCTCCGCCGCCGTCCGGTCGACCGGGCGATGCTCGCGGACGCGGTCTGGGGCGCGACCTGGCCCCACGACCGACTGGTCCTCGGTGCCTCGCAGATCATCCGCGTCGCCGACGGGCACGTCGCCGGCAAGCCGATCCGGGTGCACGCGAACCGTGGCCTCGCGGGCATCGACGGCACCGTGTCCACCGCACTCGGCATCGCCGCCGCACTCGAACGGTCGTCGGCGTCGATCGGCACCACGCGCGTGCTGCTCGGCGACCTGACGCTGCTGCACGACCTCGGCGCGTTCGTCACGGGCACCGAGGAACCGCGGCACCGCGTCCAGGTCGTCGTCGGCAACGACTCCGGGGGAGCGATCTTCCGCGGGCTCGAGGTCGCGGCGACCACGCCAGAGGCCGACATGCGCCGGATGATGACCACGCCGCAGTTCGTCGACGTCGAGCGCGTCGTGACCGGGCTCGGGTGGGAGTACCGGCGCGCGGCGACGTGGGGCGACCTGGAGCGTGTGCTGACGGACCCGGCGGAGCGCGTCGTCATCGAGGTCCCGCTCGCCGACTGACCGCGTGGCGCTGCGTCTCGCGGCAGGAGCGGCGTCACGCGGCGCGAGCGGCGTCTCGTCTCGTCGAGACGAGACGCCGCCCCGCGGGCGAGACGCCGCCGCGGCCGCGCGACGCCGCCGGATGCGGCTGCGTCTCGGCCGACAGGCGGTGTCTCGCGTGCAGCACGGCGCGCCGCTGGCCCGAGACGCCGCGTCGTACCGGACGGGAGGCACGTGGCGGGACCGCGCCGCGCCTCCCGTCCGGCAGGTTGCCGGGTCGCAGACGCGCGCGGTGCGGGATCAGGTCAGGGCGTCGGTGATCGGGCGGAACTTCAGCGCGGTCTCGGCGACCTCGCGCGCCGGGTCGGACCCGGCCACGATGCCCGCACCGGCCCAGGCCCGCACGGACCCGTCGTCGGTGATGCGCGCGCTGCGGAGCGCGAGCATCCACTCCCCGTCGCCGTTCGCGCCGAGCCACCCGACGGGCCCGGCGTAGCGGCCCCGGTCGACGCCCTCGAGCTCGGACACCAGCCGCACGGCCACGTCGGTCGGGGTCCCCGCGACCGCGGCCGTCGGGTGCAGCGCGTCGGCGACGTCGAGCGAGGTGGTCCCCACCGGCAGGGTCGCCTGCACGTCGGTGGCGAGGTGCCACAGGTTCGGCAGCTGCAGCCGGAACGGCTCCGGGTCCGCGCGCAGGTCGGACGCGATCGGCCGCAGCGCCGCGAGCAGGCTGTCGATCGCGAACGCGTGCTCCCCGACGTCCTTCGCGCTGGCCGCCAGGGCCTCGGCGGCGGCGCGGTCGGACACGGCGTCGGCGCCCCGCGCGGCACTGCCGGCGAGGACCCGAGCGGACAGCCGCGTGCCGTCCGTCCGGGCGAGCGTCTCCGGCGTCGCGCCGACGAGCCCGTCGACGGCGAACGTCACGCACTGCGGGTAGGCCTCGGCCAGGTCGAGCAGGATCGCCCGACGGTCGGCGTCGTCCGGGAGGGTCCCGACGAGGTCGCGGGCCAGGACGACCTTCTCGGCGTCTCCGGCGGCGATCCGCCGGACGGCCTCGGCGACCCGCTCGGCGTAGGCGTCCGCGTCGATGCGTCCGGGGCCGAGGGCGACCGACACGTGCGGACCGACGTTCGGCACCGGCACCGAGGTGCGGGTGAACCCGAGCGGCTCCGGGTCCGGCGTGGTGTCGACCGCGGTGAGCCACGCCCGGCCCCGTCGGCGGCCGATCACCACGCGCGGGACGACGAGCACGCTCGTCTCGGCGGAGTCGTCGGCGAACGTGAACGACCCGAAGGCGACGAGACCGGTGCCCCGGAGCTGCACCGGGTCGTCGACCACGGCGGACTGCACGATGGTGCGCCAGACGGCCGCGGCCTCCCGCATCCGCTCCGGTCCGGTGAAGGTGAAGCGCAGGGCCTCGCCGATGCCGACGATGCCGTCGCCGTTCCGGACGAACGCGAGCGGGCTGTCCCGGAGGGTGTGGCGGAGGACGGCGCCCGGGTCGTCGAGGATCCGGGTCGAGACCGTCAGCGGCGGGGCCGCCGTGGTGGTTCGGGTCACGGACCGATCGTACGCGCCGGTTCCGGCCCCGCACGCGCCGTGCTCGGGGGAACCCACGGGCGGGACCTCTAGGATGTTGTGGGTGAGCAGAGCGGACCTGAACAAGCGGCCGGACGAGGTGGCGGCCATGTTCGACGACGTCGCCGCGAAGTACGACCTCACGAACGACATCCTCTCCGCGGGCAACGCCCCGCTGTGGCGTGTCGCGACGGTCCGCGCGGTCGACCCCCAGCCCGGCGAGAAGGTGCTCGACATCGCCGCCGGCACGGGGACGAGCGCGGCGGCCTTCGCGAAGAAGGGGGCCGACGTCACGGCGCTCGACCTCTCCGCGGGGATGATCGCCGTCGGCCGCGAACGCCACCCCGAGATCACCTTCGTCGAGGGGGACGCCGAGCACCTCCCGTTCGACGACGACACCTTCGACGCGGTCTCGATCTCCTTCGGTCTGCGCAACGTCAACGACCCGATGCAGGCGCTCGGCGAGATGCTGCGCGTCCTCAAGCCCGGCGGGCGCGTCGTGATCTGCGAGTTCTCGACGCCGCCGCTCGCCGTGCTCCGCTTCGGCTACGGCACGTACCTCAAGCGCGTGCTCCCGGGCGTCGCGCGGCTCTCGAGCAGCAACCCCGCCGCCTACCGGTACCTGGCGGAGTCGATCGAGGCGTGGCCCGAGCAGCAGGTCCTCAGCCAGTGGCTCCGCGGCGTCGGCTTCACGATGGTCGCGTACCGCAACCTCACGGCCGGTATCGTCGCACTGCACCGCGGTCGCAAGCCCGTGGCGGGCACGGTCCGCGAGTCCGTCGCCCGTCGTGCGAAGGCGCGCCGCGAGCACCAGCACACCGGTGAGCAGCCGAGCGTCGACCCCACCGACGCCTGACCGGTCCCTCCACCCCCGAACACGGAGCAGCACTTGAATCCGAGCGTCCCGGTCGCACGTCGCGCACCGAGTCTCCGCGCGTCGCTGGGCATCGGCGAGCGACTGTTCGCCACGCCCGCGGAGCGGCGGTTCATCGCGGCCGTCGACGACGGGCTGGAGCTCGTCGAGCAGGGCCTCGAAGAAGCCATGCGTTCGACGGACACCCTGGCCGACACGACGAGCCGGTACCTGCTCTCGGCGGGCGGCAAGCGCATCCGGCCGACGCTGACGCTCCTCATCGCCCAGCTCGGTGACGGCGTGACCGACGCGGTCGTGAAGGCCGCCGTCAGCATCGAGACGACCCACCTCGCATCGCTGTACCACGACGACGTCATGGACGAAGCGCCCGTGCGACGCGGTGTCCCGGCGGCCCACGTGACGTACGGCAACAACGTGGCCATCCTCACCGGTGACCTGCTCTTCGCCCGCGCCAGCCTCATCACGGCGGACCTCGGGACCGAGGGCATCCGGATGCAGGCCGAGACCTTCCAGCGGCTCTGCATGGGGCAGCTGCACGAGACCACGGGGCCCCAGCCCGAGGACGACCCGGTCGAGCACTACATCCAGGTCCTCAGCGACAAGACCGGATCGCTCATCGCGACGGCCGCTCGCGCCGGTGTGATGTTCTCCGGTGCCGACCGTTCCTACCTGGACGCCGTCGGCACCTTCGGCGAGAAGGTCGGCGTGGCCTTCCAGCTCGTCGACGACGTCATCGACCTCGCCCCTGCGAAGGACAAGACCGGCAAGATCGCGGGCAACGACCTCCGCGCCGGCGTCGACACGCTGCCGCTGCTGCAGCTCCGTCGCCTCGCCGCGACCGGTGCGCCGGACGCGGTCGCGCTCCTCGAACGCATCGAGCGTGACGTCAACGCCGCCCCGGACGACGTCGTCGACTCCGCGCCCTACCAGTCCGCCGTGGCCGCGCTCCGTGAGCACGAGGCCACCGCCGCCACCCGGGCCGTCGCGGTCCGGTGGGCGACCGAGGCGGTCGATGCCCTCGCACCGTTGCCGGACGGCACGGTGAAGCGGGCGTTGATCCGCTTCGCCGAGTCCGTCGTCGACCGCAGCCGATGACACGGCGGCACCGCAGCGGTTGACGCCGCCCCACCGCTGACGCAGGAGCGACGCGACGCGGCCACGAGACCCCCTCGGGAGCACCCCACCCGAACGAAACTGGAGACGATCAGTGCCCACCCTCCGAGTCGCCATCGTCGGCGCCGGCCCCGCCGGCATCTACGCCGCGGACATCCTGCTGCGCGAGGCCCACGGCCACGACGTGTCGATCGACCTGTTCGAGCAGCTGCCCGCACCGTACGGGCTGGTCCGGTACGGCGTCGCCCCCGACCACCCCCGCATCAAGGGCATCATCAACGCCCTGCGCGACGTGCTCGACCGCGGCGTCGTCCGGCTCTTCGGCAACGTCCGCTTCGGCGAGGACATCACCCTCGACGACCTGCGGAAGCACTACCACGCGGTGGTGTTCTCGACCGGTGCGATCAAGGACGCCGACCTCGACGTCCCCGGTGTCGAGCTCGAGGGCTCGTACGGCGCGGCCGACTTCGTCAGCTGGTTCGACGGCCACCCCGACGTCCCGCGCACCTGGCCGCTCACGGCGGAGAGCGTCGCGGTGATCGGCAACGGCAACGTCGCCCTCGACGTCTCGCGCATCCTCGCGAAGCACGCCGACGACCTGCTGCCGACCGAGATCCCGGCGAACGTGTACGAGGGCCTCAAGGCGTCCCCGGTCACCGACGTGCACGTGTTCGGCCGCCGCGGCCCGGCGCAGGTGAAGTTCACCCCGCTCGAGCTGCGGGAACTCGGCGAGCTCCGCGACGTCGACATGATCCTCTACGACGAGGACTTCGACCACGACGAGGCCTCGAAGACCGCCATCGCCACGAACAAGCAGGTGATGGTGATGAACCGCGTGCTGGAGCAGTGGCGGACCCGTGAGACCGGGCAGGCAAGCCGTCGCCTGCACCTGCACTTCTACGCGAAGCCCCTCGAGTTCGTCGGCGAGGACGGCAAGCTCACCGCGATCCGCTACGAGCGCACCCGCCCGAACGGCCAGGGTGGGGTCGAGGGCACCGGGGAGATCCGCGAGATCCCGATCCAGGCCGCGTACCGTGCCGTGGGGTACTTCGGGTCGCCGCTCCCCGGCGTGCCGTTCGACGAGCGCCACGGGGTCATCCCGAACCACGAGGGCCAGGTCCTCGACGACGACAACCAGCAGCTCCCGGGCGTCTACGCCACCGGCTGGATCAAGCGCGGGCCCGTCGGCCTGATCGGGCACACGAAGTCCGACGCGATGGAGACCGTGCAGCACATCGTCAACGACCAGGCGAGCTGGTGGACGCCGGAGGACCCGTCCGAGGGTGCGATCCCGGCGCTCCTGACCGAACGCGGTGTCGAGTACACCGACCTCGACGGCTGGCACAACCTCGACGCCCACGAGCTCGCGCTCGGCGAGCCCCACGGTCGTGAGCGCATCAAGGTCGTCCCGCGCGAGGAGATGATCGACGTCTCGCTCGGTCGCGCGAACGCCACCGCGAGCTAGGCGAGAGCCGACGCCGTGACCGACGCACGCCCCGCACCGCCCACCGCGTTGCGGGGCGCGCTCGTTCCCGGCGGCCGGCTGCACGGTGTCGACGTCGCTCGGGCGATGGCGTTGCTCGGCATGATGGCGACGCACGTCGGCGGGATCGCGGACGCGGTCGACTGGTCGGACCCGGGGACCTGGGCGGCCGTCGCGCACGGCCGGTCGTCGTCGCTCTTCGCGGTCCTCGCCGGGGTGTCGATCGGCCTGACGAGCGGGCGCACCGACCCGCCTGGTCCGCCGGCGATCGGTCGCGTGCGCGGTCGGCTGGCGATCCGCGCCGTCGTGGTGGTCGCGGTCGGCTTGCTCCTGATGGCGTTGCAGACGCCGGTGTACGTGATCCTGCCGACGTACGGTGTGCTGTTCCTGCTCGCGATCCCGGTGCTCCGGGTGCGGGCACGGTGGCTGCTCGTGATCGCCGGGCTGTGCGCGGTGCTCTCGCCGGTGGTCGCCCTGGCGACCGTGCCGTTCTACGCGGACGCGGGCATGTGGGAGGTCCAGCTCGGCCTCGTCTACCCGGTGGTCACCTTCCTGGCGTACGTCCTGGTCGGTCTCGCGGTCGCGAGGGCCGGTCTGGGCCCACGCCGACGGTTCCCGAACGACGCGCCAGCGGCGTACGGGCCGTGCCGGTGGGGAGAGGGAGAGGCGCGGGGCACGCAGGTCGTGCTCCTCGCGTCCGGCGCCGTGGTCGCCCTGGTCGCGTACCTCGTCGGGAACGCCGTCGCCCCGGTGCCTGCCGACGCGGCGTTCGCGTTCCCGGGCGTGCCGTACGCGGGGGAGGGCAGCACCGGTTCCGAGACGCTCGCACAGCTGTTCCTCTCGCCGCGGGACCACTCGTCGTCCATCGTCGACGTGGTCGCGACCGCGGGGATCGCCGTCGCGGTCATCGCCCTGTGCACGCTCGTGTTCGATGGTCGGGGGCCCACGGCGGAGCGGATCGCCTTCCCGCTCGCCGCAGTGGGGTCGATGCCGCTCACGGTGTACGCGGGGCACCTCGTCGTGCTCGCGATGCTGCCGGAGTACCCCGACTCGTCAGCCGCGTGGTGGTGGTTCGCGATCGGGTCGGTGCCGTTCGCGATGACGTGGCGTGCGTTCCTCGGGCGTGGGCCCCTGGAGCGCCTGACCGTCCGCCTGACACGCCTGGTGCCGGACCCGCGCGCCTGACCTCGCACGGTGCGGGGCCGACCCGACCGGTGGTCCGTACGGTGCGCGTTCCCGCGCAGTGTGCGATGCTCGCGCCCTCGCACTGCGGTCGGAACCTCGCACACTGGCGAGCGCCCGCGCACGAGACCGCGCGCGGTGCGGGGCCGAGCCGACCCGCGCCTCCCGCCCGCTGCTACTGCAGCGCCGCCGTGAGCCGCGCGACGTTGTCGAGCACCTGGGACCGCCGCGGACGCTCCACCCACGCGTCGAGCGTCAGCTCGAAGCTGTGCTCCTTGTACGCGTCCTGCACCTCGCGCAGGGCGTCGACGAAGCGACTGCCGCGCACCATCACGGAGACCTCGAGGTTGAGGCTGAACGACCGCATGTCCATGTTGCTCGACCCGATCACCGCCACGTCGTCGTCGATCGTGAAGTGCTTCGCGTGCAGGATCGTGGGGGCCCGGTAGAGCCAGATCTTCACGCCGGCCCGGAGCAGCCCCTCGTAGTAGGAACGCTGTGCGTGCCACGTCATCGCGTGGTCACCCATCTCGCCGACGAACAACTCGACCTCGACCCCGCGCTGCGCCGTGGTGGTGATGGCGTAGAGCATGGAGTCGTCCGGGACGAAGTACGGCGACGTGATCGACACCTTGCTCTGCGCCGAGTACAGCAGCGCGTTGAAGAGGCGCAGGTTGTTCTCGCCGTCGAACCCGGGGCCGGACGGCACGACCTGGCAGTCCAGTGCGTCGCCGCGGTCGGCCCGCTGGACGGGGTCGCTCTCGCGGAGCAGGAGCTCGTCCGTCTCGCTGTACCAGTCGGTCACGAAGAGCGCGTTGAGGCCGGCGACGACGGGGCCCTCGAACCGGGCGAACAGGTCCTTGTAGGCCATGTGCCGCTTCTTGTGGGACTCGAGGTCGTAGGACTTGTCGATGAGGTTCTGCGACCCGGTGAACGCCACGGAGCCGTCGACCACCATGATCTTCCGGTGGTTGCGGAGGTCCGGGCGCTGGAACTTCCCCTGCAACGGCAGCAGCGGGAGCATGAGGTGCCACTCGATGCCGGCACGGTCCATGAACGCCAGGGTGTCCTTGTACCCGGGGTAGCCGCGGCTCGCCCAGTGGTCGAGCAGGAACCGCACCGTCACGCCGCGGGCCTGGGCTCGGGCGAGGGCCTCGAAGAACGGGCGCGTGGTGTCGTCGAGGGTCGCGATGTAGAACTCGACGTGCACGAACCGGCGGGAGCCGTCGATCGCCCGGGTCATCTCGGCGATCGACTCGTCGTAGTCGGGGTAGAGCTCCGCCGAGTTGCCGCCCACCAGCGGCATGGCGCCGAGTTCGCGGTTCAGCCGCGTGATGCTGTCCAGCCACGCCGGCCACGGGTGGTCACGACGGACACGCTCGATCCCCTCGGTCTGCTCGAGGATGTACGCGTTGATCTCCGTCTGCTTCTCACGGCGTGCATGCGGGAGCTTCGTCGACCCGATGACGAGGAAGACGATGAACCCGATGTAGGGGATGAGGAAGATCGCCAGCAGCCATGCGGTCGCGGTCTGCGGCTTGCGGTTGATCGGGACGTAGATGATCGAGAAGACGCGGATCGCCAGGTCCAGCAGGACCAGGAAGACCGTGATGGCGACGGTGAGCCAGTGCTCCACAGCGGCGGGCGGCGCGTCAGCGGAAGTTGATGAACTGCAGCGGCACGTCGAACTCTTCACCCTTGAGGAGCTGGATCGTGTTCTGCAGGTCGTCGCGGCTCTTCGAGGAGACGCGGAGCTCGTCACCCTGGATCTGGTTCTTCACGGTCTTGGGGGCGTTGGCCCGCAGGAACGCGCCGATCTTCTTCGCGACGTCCTGCTCGATGCCGTTCTTGAACTTCACCTCGATGCGGTACTCCTTGCCCGACGGGTACGGGTCGCCCGCGTCGAGGCTCTTCAGGCTGATGTTGCGCTTGATCGCCTTGCTCTGCAGGACGTCGAGGACGGCCTTCGCGCGCTCTTCCGAGTTCGCCTTGATGAGGACGTCCTCACCGCTGAACGCGATCGATGCGTCGGCGCCCTTGAAGTCGTACCGCTGCTCGATCTCCTTGGCGGCCTGGTTGAGGGCGTTCTCCGCCTCCATCTTGTCGACCTTGCTGACCACGTCGAAGGAACTGTCTGCCATGCGGGACAGCCTAACGGCGGACAGGAGGCGCGGTTCGGCCCCCGAGCGCGGGTCCGGTCCGACGGGTGGTCGCCTCCAGAACCGGTGGTCACGAGCACGGTCCCGGATCGGCTATGCTTTCTTGCGCGCCTTCGGTTGGTGACTACACGGGCCGGGTGCGCACATGGCAAGTTACCCAAGCGGCCAAAGGGATCTGACTGTAAATCAGCCGGCGTAGCCTTCGGGGGTTCGAATCCCTCACTTGCCACCATCGGAACGGCCCCGTCCACTGCGGACGGGGCCGTTCCGTTTCCGGCAGGCTGGTCGCATGCCCGTCGAACCCACGCCGTCCCAGTTCGCCGACCTCGCCGAGGCCATCGCCCGCGAGGCCGCGTCGCTCGCCGCCCGACGCCGAGCAGAGGGGGTCGAGGTCGCCGACCGCAAGTCGAGCATCGTCGACGTCGTCACGGCCGCCGACCGCGAGGTCGAGGCGCTCATCCGGTCGCGGATCGCCGAGGCCCGACCGGACGACGCGTTCTTCGGCGAGGAGTCGGGCACCGGCGCGGGGACCTCGGGGATCACCTGGGTCGTCGACCCGATCGACGGGACCGTCAACTACCTCTACGGCAGCCCCGAGTACGGCGTGAGCATCGGCGTCGTCCGCGGTGCCGCCGACCCGACCACGTGGGAGCCGGTCGCCGGCGTCGTCGTCGCACCGGCCACCGGCGTCGTGTACCGGGCCGTGGCCGGGGAGGGTGCGACGCGCGACGGCGTGCCGCTGCACGCCGGGTCGCCGGCGTCGCTCGCCGAGACGCTCGTCGCGACGGGCTTCGGCTACACCGCGGACCGTCGTCGGCAGCAGGTCGACGTGCTCGCGGGGCTCATCGGCGAGGTCCGGGACATCCGACGCGGCGGAGCGGCGTCGCTGGACTGCTGCGCGGTCGGCGCAGGGACCGTGGACGCCTACTACGAGCGCGGGATCAACCCGTGGGACATGGCCGCGGGGTCGATCGTGGCGCAGGAGGCCGGAGCCGCCGTGCGCATCTGGGAGGCCGGCGGGACGCGGTCGTTCCTCTTCGCGAGCCCCGCGGTCGCGGACGACCTGACGGCCGTGCTCCAGCGGCTCGAGGAGTCCGTGCTCGCGGTGTGAGCCGCCTGACCCCTCGGTCTGGGGGAGCCGTGTGGTCATGACCAGGACTGGCGACACGGTATGGCTCCTGCTACCGTTCTCTGGTCCCGTTATCTGCTCGTTACCATCGAGCGCACCTCGCCCCGATCAGGATCGCCACCGAACGCATGCCCCACTCCTCCCTCTCGCCCGAGCTCACCGACGGCACCGTGAACGCACCCGCACCGGTCGTCCACCTGACCCGACGGGCACGCATCGAGGCGGAGCGAGCAGCTGCGGCAGTGGCGGTGCAGAGCGACCACCTCGACCAGGCGACGGCCGTGGCGGAGCCGGAGCGCGCCTCTCCCCACCGGCACGGCCCGGACGCCGCTGGCGCGTCGTCCGGGAACCGGCGGCGTGGGCCCAGGCCGTCCTTCGAGGACCTCGTGAGCCCGGCCACCCCGCCGGCGCCCGCGTCCCCGATCGACCTCGCGCCGATGTCCCCGGCCATGCCGGCGTCGACCGTCGGACCCGTGACGCCGCCCGCACCCTCGTCGCCCGTCGTGGCCGCGACGGCTCCGGTCCCGACCGCTGCCCCCGCGCCGTTGCAGGCCCGTCGCAGCGCCCGCCCGGCCCGGCCCGTCCGCACCGGACGGCCGACGACCACCGTGCACGTCGACCGCGCCACCCGCCACATCGCCGCGTCGCGGCCGGTCGCCCGGACGTCCGTGCAGCACGGTGCCTCGTTCCGCAGGGCCGCGTCGCGCGTGACCGCCGTCGGTGCACTGCTCTTCGCCGCCGGCCTCGTGGTCTCGACGTCGCTGCCCGCGCAGGCGCTCTACACGCCGGAGCCGGGCTCGACGTCCCAGCGTGCGACGGCCTCGGGTGCGACCCAGTCGCTCAGCGTCGGCTCCGGTGCCACGGACGCCGAGACGAACCGTGACCAGTACTCGGTGTCGTCGGCCACGCAGTACAAGAACGTCGATTCTTCGAGCTTCACGAACGACCCGAACGGCACGATCCAGTGGCCGTTCCTCACGGGTGTCCCCATCACCTCCGGCTTCGGTGGCCGCCAGGTCGAGGGCTGCTCGTTCTGCTCGACGAACCACATGGGCGTCGACTTCGCCCCGGGCGAGGGCACCCCGATCCGGGTGATCGCAGCCGGCACCGTGATCAAGGTGCAGGCGGACGACGGCGGCTTCGGCAACGACGTCTGGGTCGAGCACGACGTCGACGGCAAGCAGTTCACCAGCGTCTACGGCCACATGGAGGACAACTCCTTCAAGGTGGTCAAGGGGCAGCACGTCGAGGTCGGTGACGAGCTCGGACTCGTCGGCAGCACGGGCAACTCGACGGGCCCGCACCTGCACCTCGAGGTCCACGTCGACGGGGTCCCGGTGGACCCGCTGGCGTGGCTCAAGGCCAACGCGAACTAGCGGTCCGACGCGGCACGCCCGGGCGTCACGCCGGGTTCCTGACCACCGTCGCGGGTCTGCTATCCTCGTGTGGTGCCGCCGAGCGGCACATGCCCCGATAGCTCAGTGGTAGAGCACTTCCATGGTAAGGAAGGGGTCGTCAGTTCAATCCTGACTCGGGGCTCCGACCCGGAGCCGTTGTCGCTCCGGATCCTTGGCGGGGTAGCTCAGTTGGTTAGAGCACACGACTCATAATCGTGGGGTCGCGGGTTCAAGTCCCGCCCTCGCTACCGCAAGCCCGGCGTCCGCGCCGGGCTTTCGTCGTTTCCGGGTGCCCGCGATGGCGTCCCGCTCGCAGAGCATCAGCCCGTCGGGGTTCGTCTGCGCACAACCAAAGTCAGCCGGAACCGCGGAAGATCGCAGTTCGAGCCCACTTTGGTTGTGCCCCACCCGCAGACCGCGGCCCGGCGCGCCGGCGGCCGGCCGCCGGCGCGCCGCCCGGCCGTGCGCGTCAGAACGGGCGGTGCTCCGGGTGCGCGGCGAGCACCCCGGCGGACCGGAGCGCGCGTTCGAGTGTCGCGTTGACCTGCTGCCAGGCGCTCCGCCGCCGGTCGGCGCCGATGCCCCCGCCGGACACCGCCGTCGCGTGCCCCGCGTGCCGCAGGGTGATGGTGGTCGACGTCCCCGTGACGGTCGTCGACAGCTCGTACCGACGGAACTCCCGCGACGGGTGCACGAGGGCACCGAGCAGGATCGTCAGCAGCCGGCTGCCGCTGGTGGCGGTGATGGTGCCGCCGGTCGACTCGACGTGGTGGCCGGTCTGGCGCAGTGCTGCGCCCGCGACCTCCATGGCCGTGCAACGGTCGCCGGTGTGCACCGCGAACTCGGTCGTCGTGTTCATCGTGCTTCCCCTCCCCGGAAGTGCCGGCCCGGACCCCCGGACGCCGGCGTCGGTTCCCCCGAACCGTGTCCGACCACCATAGCCGATGCATACTCATGAACGACAGGCCCCCAGACGGGCGTCGCTAGACTGCCGGACGTGTCTGTGAACCCCGAGCTCGTCGGCAGGACGTTCCCGCCGGCCCAGCCGTACCTGGTCGGTCGTGAGAAGGTGCGGGAGTTCTCCCGTGCCGTGTTCGCGACGAACCCGATCCACCACGAGCCCGAGGCCGCCCGTGCCGCCGGCTACGACGACGTCGTCGCACCGCCGACCTTCGCGGTCGTCGTGCAGGAGGCCACGCTCGCCCAGCTCCTCGCCGAGCCGGACGCCGGGATCGACTTCTCGCGCGTCGTCCACGGTGAGCAGGCCTTCACCTACGACCGGCCGATCGTGGCCGGCGACGAGCTCACCGCGACCCTGACGGTCACGAGCGTGAAGACCCTCGGCGGCAACGCCATGGTCACCGCCGAGAGCACCATGAACGACGCCGCGGGGGAGCACGTCGTCACGGCGACCTCCACCCTCGTCGTCCGAGGAGACGACGCATGACCACCGCACCCGTGACCGCACTCGAGGTCGGCACCGTCGTCGCCGAGCGCGAGGTCCACCTCACCCGTGACTCGCTCGTCCGCTACGCCGGCGCCTCGGGCGACTTCAACCCGATCCACTACCGCGACGACGTCGCCGCGTCCGTCGGGCTGCCCGGCGTCCTCGCACACGGCATGCTCACGATGGGCCTCGCGGTGCAGCCGGTGTCCGAGTGGCTCGGTGACCGCGGTGTCGTCGTCCGCTACGGCGTCCGCTTCACCCGGCCCGTGGTCGTCGACCCCGAACAGGGCGCCACCGTCGGTGTCGTCGCCAAGGTCGGCACCGTCGACGACGACGGCCGTCCGCAGCGCATCGACCTCACCGTGACCGCCGCCGGGCAGACCGTGCTCGGCAAGGCGCAGGTCACGGTGGCGTTCCGCTGACCGTGTCGGAGCCGGTGCTCGCGGACCTCACGACGCTCCGCGTCGGTGGTCCCGCCACGCGGCTGCTCACCGCGACGACGACCGACGAGCTCGTCGACCACGCCGTCTCGGCGTGGGACGACGACGCGTGGCTCGTCCTCGGTGGCGGCAGCAACCTGCTCGTCGCCGACGACGGGTTCGACGGCACCGTCGTCCTCGTGCGCACCACCGGCATCCACCACACGGCGGACGCCGACGGCGTCACCGTCCGCGTCGCCGCCGGTGAACCCTGGGACGCGTTCGTCGCCTCGACCGTCGAGCACGGCTGGACCGGCCTGGAGGCACTGAGCGGCATCCCGGGCACGGTCGGTGCCGCCCCCGTGCAGAACATCGGCGCCTACGGGGTCGAGCTGTCCGACGTGCTCACCCGGATCGAGTTCCTCGACGCGTCCACGGGGGAGCGCGCGTGGGTGCCAGCGGCCGAGCTGGCGCTCGGCTACCGCACGTCGACGCTCAAGCACGGACGACGTGGCGTCGTGCTGACGGTCGAGTTCCGGCTCGGCACGGCCTCCGCCGACGGCGTCCCGGTCCGGTACGCGCAGCTCGCGGGTTCCCTCGGCGTCGAGCTGGGGGCCCTCGTGGCGCCGTCGACGGTCCGGTCCGAGGTACTGCGCCTCCGCGGCACGAAGGGAATGGTCCTCGACGCCGACGACCACGACACCTGGAGCGCCGGGTCCTTCTTCACGAACCCGATCGTGTCCGCGGCCTTCGCCGAGACCCTGCCCGCCGACGCTCCGCGCTGGCCGGCCGGTGACGAGGTGAAGCTCAGCGCCGCCTGGCTCATCGAGCACGCCGGTGTGCACCGCGGGTACGCCGTGCCCGGTTCCCGTGCCGCGATCTCGTCGAAGCACACCCTCGCGCTGACGAACCGCGGGGGAGCGACCGCCGCCCAGGTGGCGGAACTCGCCCGCTACGTCCAGGTGACCGTCCTGAACCGCTTCGGGGTCTCGCTGGTACCGGAACCCGTTGCGGTGGGCGACCTGCTCGCCTGAGCCGAGCCGCGCCTCCAGGCCTCTGACGCAGAACGGCCCACCTCGTCGAGGTGGGCCGTTCCCGCGTTCCGGGTGACTACGCGAAGAACCGCGCGAGCCGGGCGACGCCCCCGGCGATGTCGTCGTCGCCCAGGGCGTACGACAGGCGGAGGTAGCCCGACGGACCGAAGGCCTCACCCGGGACGACCGCGACCTCGGCGTGCTCGAGGATGAGGTCCGCGAGCTCGAGCGTGGTGGTCGGTGTCGTGCCGGCCCATTCACGGCCGAGCAGCGCCGTGACGTCGGGGTAGACGTAGAAGGCGCCCTGCGGGGTCGGCGTGACGAAGCCCGGGATCGCGTTGAGCCCGGCGACGATCGCCTGGCGACGGCGGTCGAAGGCCTCACGCATGGTCGCGACGGGCTCCTGCGGCCCGGTGAGGGCGGCGATCGCGGCGCGCTGCGACACGTTCGAGACGTTCGACGACAGGTGCGACTGCAGGTTCGACGCGGCCTTCACGGCATCGGTCGGGCCGATGAACCACCCGACGCGCCAACCGGTCATCGCGTACGTCTTGGCGACGCCGTTGACGAGGATCGTCGTGTCGGCGAGGGCCGGGACCGCGTCGAGGATGCCCGTGAAGCGGACGCCGTCGTACACGAGGTCTTGGTAGATCTCGTCGCTGATCACCCAGATGCCGTGCTCGAGCGCCCACTCGCCGATGGCCTTCGTCTGCTCGGCGGTGTACACCGAGCCGGTCGGGTTCGACGGCGAGCAGAAGAGCAGCGCCTTCGTCTTCGGGGTGCGTGCGGCCTCGAGCTGCTCGACCGTCACCAGGTAGTCCTGGTCGCTGCCGGCGAAGACGTCGACGGGGACGCCACCGGCCAGGCGGATCGCCTCGGGGTAGGTGGTCCAGTAGGGGGCGGGGAGGAGGACCTCGTCGCCGGCGTCCACGATCGTCTGGAACGCCTGGTAGACGGCCTGCTTGCCGCCGTTCGTGACGATGACCTGCGCGGGGTCGACGGTGATGCCGGACTCGCGCGCGGTCTTCTCCGCGATCGCCTGCTTCAGCTCGGGGAGGCCGGTCGCCGGTGTGTACCGGTGGTTCTTCGGGTCCTGCGCGGCCTGGACGGCGGCGTCGACGACGTGCTGCGGCGTGGCGAAGTCCGGCTCGCCGGCGGCGAAGGAGATCACCGGGCGACCGGCGGCCTTCAGGGCCTTGGCCTTGGCATCGACCTTGAGCGTCGCGGACTCGGCGATCGCGGCGATGCGGGACGCGATGCGCGGCCGATCGGTGCTCACGGCAGCGGGGTTGGCGGTGGACTCGGGGCCTGGGGCTTCGGTGCTCACGGGTCCCAGCCTATCGGCGCGGCACGCCGGAGCACCCGTCAAGTGGACACCGTGTGACGGACTCCCGTAGACTCGTCCACCGGAACGCGGATCGGTGACGAACTGCGTTCTGAAGGGCGGTGGCTCAATTGGTAGAGCAGCGGTCTCCAAAACCGCAGGTTGCAGGTTCGAGTCCTGTCCGCCCTGCACATCTGGAAGGGTAGAAGTTGGCGAGCAAAGACATGGAGACGACGGCGGACGACGTCGTCGCCAAGGCGAAGCAGGACCGGGCCGAGCGCCGCGGTCCGTTCGCTGCCATCGTGCTCTTCATCCGGCAGGTCATCGCTGAACTCCGCAAGGTTGTCACGCCGACCCGCAAGGAGCTCTTCAGCTACACGGGCGTCGTCCTGGTCTTCGTCGTCGTGATGATGATCCTGGTGTCGATCCTCGACTTCGCGTTCGGACTCGGCGTCGGGTACGTGTTCGGCAACGGGCCGACGGCCTGATCCGGACCGCGACTGTCCTGACCGTTCACGGACAGGAGTACGGTCGCCCGAGACGGAGCCGATCGTGAGACGATCCGCCCGCCAACCCGATCCGCACCACCGAACGGAAAGAATCGACAGTGTCTGACAACTCCCGCGACGACATCGACCTCGCCACGGCTGCCGAGCAGTCCTCCGAGGTCGAGGAGAACCAGGAAGGCGACGTCGAGACCGGCGAGGAGCGTTCGGCCGAGTCGGCCGAGGAGCGCGCCATCGAGGTGGAGGACGAGAACGACCCGTCGCTCGGCATCGACGACGGCGGCCTCGACGAGGCGCTCGACGCCCTCGCCGAGTCCCAGGACCCCGAAGCCGACGCCGTCGTCGACGACGCGCTCGAGGTCGACACCGCTGACGAGGCCGAGGCCGCCGTCGAAGCGGTCGAGGACGAAGAAGAGGTCGAGCTGGAAGAGGAGTCCGCCGCCGAGGCGAACGAGACCCTCGCCGCCGACGAGGCGCTCGACGACGACGAGACCGAAGCGGCCGAGGTCGACCCGTACGAGGCGTTCAAGGCCGAGCTGCGGATGAAGCCCGGCAAGTGGTACGTCATCCACTCCTACGCGGGCTTCGAGCGCCGCGTGAAGTCGAACATCGAGAACCGCATGGTGTCGATGTCGATGGAGGACTACATCTACCAGGTCGAGGTCCCGATGGAGGACGTCGTCGAGATCAAGAACGGGCAGCGCAAGCTGGTCACCCGCGTCCGGATCCCCTCGTACGTGCTGGTCCGCATGGACCTCAACGAGGACTCGTGGTCCGTCGTCCGGCACACCCCTGGTGTCACCGGGTTCGTCGGCAACGCGCACAACCCCACGCCGCTCCGCTTCGACGAGGCGTTCGGCATGCTGAAGTCCCTCGTGCAGGTCGCCGAGGCCGCTCCGACCAAGGGCGGTGCGAAGGGCGGCGGCGCTGCCCAGTCGCAGCCGGCGGCCGAGGTCGACTTCGAGATCGGCGAGACGATCACCATCAAGGAAGGCTCGTTCGCGGGCCTGCCGGGTTCGATCTCCGAGATCAAGCCGGAGAGCGGCAAGCTCACCGTCCTCGTCTCGCTGTTCGAGCGCGAGACCCCGGTCGAGCTCAGCTTCGACCAGGTCACCAAGCTCTAGACCGATCCGGACGATCGGGTAGACTACTGAGGTTTGGCCCCGCGCGCCTGGCGTGCGGGGCTTCACCGCGGTCCGGAACGGCCGGGCCAGCGGGAGAGTGCACGGGTCCCCGTGCGTTCGATTCCAGGAGGAAGACAAGTCATGGCACCGAAGAAGAAGGTCACGGGCCTGATCAAGCTGCAGATCAACGCGGGCGCCGCCAACCCGGCCCCGCCGATCGGTCCCGCGCTCGGTCAGCACGGCGTGAACATCATGGAGTTCTGCAAGGCGTACAACGCGGCGACCGAGTCGCAGCGTGGCAACGTCGTGCCGGTCGAGATCACCGTCTACGAGGACCGTTCGTTCACGTTCGTCCTCAAGACCCCGCCGGCCGCGGAGCTCATCAAGAAGGCTGCGGGTGTGCAGAAGGGGTCCGCGACCCCGCACACGGTCAAGGTCGCGAAGATCTCGATGGACCAGGTCCGTCAGATCGCCGAGACGAAGCAGGCCGACCTGAACGCCAACGACATCGAGCAGGCCGCGAAGATCATCGCCGGCACCGCACGCTCGATGGGCATCACGGTCGAGGCGTAAGCCTCAGCACGCACCACACCCCGACACCCTTCCGTGGGAGAGCCTCGCCGGCTCGTCAACCACGTAGCTCCCAAGGAGAACACCATGGCGAAGAAGTCCAAGGCCTACCAGGCCGCGGCCGCGAAGATCGAGGCCGACAAGTTCTACACCCCCACCGAGGCCGTCGCGCTGGCCAAGGAGACCGGTTCGGCCAAGACGGACTCCACCGTCGAGGTCGCCCTCAAGCTCGGCGTCGACCCGCGCAAGGCGGACCAGATGGTCCGCGGCACGGTCATCCTGCCGCACGGCACGGGCAAGACCGCGCGCGTCATCGTCTTCGCCGTCGGCGCCGCTGCTGAGGCAGCCATCGCCGCCGGTGCCGACGAGGTCGGTGGCGACGAGCTCATCGCGAAGGTCGCCGAGGGCTACACCGCCTTCGACTCCGCCGTCGCGACGCCGGAGCTCATGGGCAAGGTCGGTCGTCTCGGCAAGGTGCTCGGCCCGCGTGGCCTCATGCCGAACCCGAAGACCGGCACCGTGACCCCGAACGTGGCGCAGGCCGTCAACGACATCAAGGGCGGCAAGATCGAGTTCCGCGTCGACAAGCACGCCAACGTGCACTTCGTCGTCGGCAAGGCCTCGTTCACGCCGGAGCAGCTCGACGAGAACATCTCGACCGCGCTCGAGGAGATCAACCGCCTCAAGCCGAGCGCCTCGAAGGGCCGCTACATCATGAAGGGCGCCGTCTCGACGACCTTCGGGCCCGGCATCCCGCTGGACGTCAACAGCATCTGACGACCTTCGGCGCTGCGCTGTCCAACGGCCATCCCGCTGGACGTCAACAGCATCTGATCCACTGATCAGTTCCGAGAGGACCCGCACCGGTTTCGGTGCGGGTCCTTTCGCATCCCCGGTGTGATGCCCCGGTAGCGTGGCTCCGTGCGCACCCTCGTGAACTCGCTCCGACTGCTCGCCGTCATCGCGGTCGTGGCCGCGATCCTGGCCCAGTGGCTGGTCAGCTCGAAGCTCGACACCTACAACTTCTTCAACTTCTTCGGCTACTTCACGATCCAGTCGAACATCTTCATCGCGCTCGCGTTCGCGGCGACCCTGGTGGCGGCAGCGCGTCGGAAGCGCGGGGAGCTCGGGCTGAGCCTGTTCCGCGGCGCGTCGACCGTGTACATCGCCACGACGGGGATCGTCTACAACACCCTGCTCGTCAGCGTCGACGTGCAGACCTCGGTGCAGTGGTCGAACGACGTGCTGCACCGGGTCCTCCCGGTGTACGCGGTGCTCGACTGGCTGCTGTTCTCGGACCGGGCGCGGCTGGTGTTCCGGCACGTCTGGTGGTTCCTGCTCTACCCGGCGGTGTGGCTCGTCGTGATCCTCGTGCGTGGCGCGACCGACGGGTGGGTGCCGTACCCGTTCCTGAACCCGGACCTCGGCTACGGGGTCGTCGCGCTGTACTGCCTCGGCGTCGCGGTCTTCATCGTGTTGATGGGCGTGCTCGTCATCGGGATGAGCCGGCTGCGCCTGGTGAAGGTCTAGACCCGGAAGCCGCGCAGGCGGTCGAGCACCATGTCCGCGAGCTGGATGAGGCCGCGGATCTGGTCGTCGTCGCGGTCGACCCACCGGCACTCGGGCTCGTCGGCGACCGGCACGAACTCGTCGTGGCGTTCCCAGACGAACAGCGTGCGGTCGGCACCGAGCACGTACTGCTGCCACCAGATCTGCCGCAGGTAGTGCCGGGGGATGCTCCGCCAGCCCTTCGCCGTGGTCTTGATCTCGGCCAGGACCACTCTGGATGCGCCGTCGACGCCGACGCCGTCCGGGGTGGCGAGGTGCGCACGGTTCGTCGCCGCGTGGAACAGGTGCGCCGACGGCTGGATGCCGTGCGTGGCGGCGACCCAGGCGGCGATGTGCGGTTCGCGTTCCTTGCCGTGCTCCGTGTACGAGTTGCCGGAGAACCGCGAGCCGTAGCGCTTGTCGGTGACGACGGCCTCGACCGCGTGCAGGGACGCGAGCCGGGCGACGTCGGTCGCGGTGATGCCCATCGCACGGGCGCGGAGCCAGGCGACGCGGTCGGAGGAGTGCGCGACGATCCGCTCGGTGTGCCCGCGCAGTGCGGTGAACGCGTCGTGCGCGACCGGACCCGGCGCCGTGGAGCCGGCCACGGGCACGACCGACGCCGGCGTGCCGGAGGCGGGATGTGCCTCCAGGCCGGGGTCCAGGTCGCCCCACAGGGTGGGCTGCACGATCGTCACCCCACGATTGTCTCCCCGAGCACCGACGGGACGAAACCGACGCACCGACGCGACGGAACGGACGCACCGGACGCGTGCCGTCAGGACACCAGTTGGTGACCCTCGGCGTACGCGACGAGCTCGTCGACCCCGGCGGGGGAGAGCGCGTACCCGATCGCGAGCGCCGCGGCTCCCTGGAGCGCGGCGAGGGATCCGGCACGGGACTGCGCGATGACGAGGTGCTCGGTGGCGAGCGGCATCGAACGGGAGTACACGACCTCGCGGACGCCCGCGAGCAGGTGCTCCCCGGCCTGGGTGATCGAGCCGCCGAGGGCGATCACGGACGGGTTCATGAGCGATACGCACGTGGCAAGGACCTCGCCGATGTCCCGTCCGGCCTGGCGGACCGCCTGGATCGCGTCGAGGTCGGAGCGGTTCACGAGGTCGAGGACGTCGGCGCCGGTGTGCACGTCGTGGCCCTTCGCGCGGAGTCGTCGGGCGATCGCCGGTCCGGAGGCCACTGCCTCGAGGCACCCGGTGTTGCCGCAGTGGCACGGCACGTCCCCGGCGCTCGAGACCCGGACGTGCCCGATGTCGCCCGCGGTGCCCTGCGCGCCGCGCTGGAGTTCGCCGTCCGACACGATCCCGGACCCGATGCCGGTGGCCACCTTGACGAACAGCAGGTGGTCGACGTCCGGCCAGCCGTGCTCCCGTTCGCCGAGCGCCGCGATGTTGACGTCGTTGTCGAGCAGGACGTGGGCGGCGATGTGGTTCCGGAGCCAGCCGGGCACGTCGAAGCCGTCCCAGCCGGGCATGATCGGGGGGTTCGCTGGACGGCCGGTGGAGAACTCGACCGGGCCGGGGACGCCGATGCCGATCGCGATGACGTCGTCCCGTGCCCGGCCGACCTCGTCGAGCAGGCCGTCGATCGTCTCGACGAGCCAGGTCAGGGTGGGGACGGGACCCGCAGCGATGTCGATGCGGGCTTCCCTGGTGGCGAGCGGTGCGGCGACGAGGTCCGTGACCGCGACGCGGCCGTGCGAGGCACCGAGGTCGGCGGCGATCACGAGCCGCGCCCGCGGCATGAGGGCGACCTGCGCAGGCGGGCGCCCGCCGGTGGAGGCTGCGGTGTCCACCGGTCCGACGAGTCCGACCTCGATGAGGGCATCGAGGCGCACGCCGATCGTCGAGCGTGCGAGTCCCGTCAGTGCGGCGAGCTCGGCCCGGGTCCGCGGCACGCCGTCGCGGAGGATCTGGAAGAGCTCGCTCGTCCCGACCGGAGGCGACGCTGCCGTCCGTGTCAAGTCGACCATGTGGGGGAGTGAAGCACACATCGAACGCGCCACGCAATGAAGTCCGTCGAGTTTCCTCGGACTTCTGCTTGACCGCCGACAGAAGTGCTCGTAGTGTGACGCTCGGTCGATGTCGACCACACCATCTCGACGAGGAGAACTCCTGGTGACCCAACCGCTCTCGGTCCAGCTCTACACAGTCCGCGACGCCCTCGCTGCCGATCTCCCCGGCACGCTGCAGCGCATCGCCGACATCGGCTACACGAACGTCGAGGCCTTCGGCTTCGTCGACCGTGCCGAGGCGCTGCGCGACGCCCTCGCTGCCGCCGGTCTGCAGAGCCCGAGCGGCCACGCCCGCCTGCTGGACACCGGGGAGCAGGACCTCGACCAGATCTTCCACGCGAGCGTCACCGTCGGTCTCAGCACCCTGATCGACCCGCACATCGACGAGGCCCGCTGGACCACGCGCGAGGACGTCGAGGCAATCGCCCGCGAGCTGAGCGCCCTGGCGCCCCGCGCCGCGGACCACGGCCTCGCCCTCGGCTACCACAACCACGCGTTCGAGTTCTCGAACCGCATCGACGGCGTCTCGGCGTACGAGGTCTTCGCCGACGCGCTGTCCGACGACGTCGTGCTCGAACTCGACACCTACTGGGTGCAGGTCGGCGGGGACGACCCGGTGGCGATCATCGGCAAGTACGGCGACAAGGTCCAGTTCCTGCACGTCAAGGACGGCGACGGCTCGCACGACGACAAGAAGCAGGTCGCCGTGGGCAACGGTGTCATGCCCGTCCGCGAGATCATCGCCGCGGCGCCCGACGCACTGCACGTCGTCGAGCTCGACGACCACGAGGGAGACGTCTTCCAGGCCGTCACCGACTCCTACACGTTCCTCGAGGGGGCCCGCGCATGACCGACACCACCACTGCCACGCAGCAGTCCACCGACAGCGCCCGCCGGACCGGACCGGTCGGCGTCGGCGTCATCGGCGCCGGGGTCATCTCCGACCAGTACCTCGGCAACCTCACCGTCTTCCCCGACGTCGAGGTCCGCTTCATCGCCGACATCGACCTGCCCCGCGCAGCGTCGCAGGCCGAGAAGTGGGGCGTTGCCGGGTCGGGCACCGTCGAGGAGCTCCTGGCCGACGACGACATCGAGATCGTCGTCAACCTGACCATCCCCGCCGCTCACGTCGAGGTCGCGCTGCAGGCCCTCGCCGCCGGCAAGCACGTCTGGGGCGAGAAGCCGTACGCGCTCGACCGCGAGAGCGCTGCACAGCTCCGGGACGCCGCACGCGCCGCGGGCAAGACCGTCAGCGTCGCGCCGGACACGTTCCTGGGCGCCGGCCTCCAGACCGCGCTCCGCACCATCCGCGACGGCCGCATCGGCACGCCCCTCAACGGTCTGACGCTCTTCCAGAGCCCCGGACCGGAGTCGTGGCACCCGAGCCCCGAGTTCCTCTTCGCCCACGGCGCCGGCCCGCTCTTCGACATCGGCCCGTACTACATCACGACCCTCGTGCAGGCGTTCGGCCCGGTGAAGAAGGTCACCGCGACGGCGTCGAAGTCCCGCGCGACCCGCACGATCGGCTCCGGCCCCAAGGCGGGCACCGAGTTCCCGGTCGAGGTGCCCACGAACCACTCGGCACTCATCGAGTTCGAGAACGGCGGGAGCGCCCAGAGCGTCTTCTCGTTCGAGTCCGACCGCGGCCGCACCGGCTTCGTCGAGATCGCGGGCGAGACCGGCACGGTCGTGTTCCCCGACCCGAACAACTTCGACGGCGACACCGAGCTCTACGCGCTCGGTTCCGAGGAGCCGGAGACCATCCCGGCCGTCGGGTCCACCTACTCGCGCGGCACCGGCGTGGTCGACCTCGCCCGTGCCCTCCGCGTCGGTGAGGAGAACCGGGTCCCCGGTGCCCTCGCCTTCCACGTCCTCGACGTGATGGTCTCCATCGCCGAGGCCGCCGAACGTGGTGAGACGGTGCTCGTGGAGAGCACCGTCGCACCCTCCCCGACCCTCCCCGAGGGCTGGGACCCCGCAGCGTCGACCCTGGCCTGACCGCCGGGGACGACACCGCACCCACACAGCAGCACCCGACAGCACCACCCGTTCCAACCCCTTGCACCATCTCAACGACGAGAAAGTAGAGAGTCATGCGCACTGCCATCCGCGCACTGGCCATCACCGCGGCCGCGGCACTCACCGTGACCGGCCTCGCAGCCTGCTCCTCCGGAGGCTCCGGTTCGTCCGGTGACTCCAAGACGCTCACGTACTGGGCGTCCAACCAGGGCACGTCCCTCCAGAACGACAAGGAGGTGCTGACCCCCGTCCTCAAGAAGTTCACCAAGGAGACCGGGATCAAGGTCAACCTCCAGGTCATCGGCTGGAACGACCTGCAGAACAAGATCCAGACCGCCGTCACCTCGGGCCAGGGCCCGGACGTCGTCAACATCGGCAACACCTGGGCGACGTCGCTCCAGGCGACCGGCGCCTTCCAGGAGTTCGGCTCCTCGGAGATGAAGGCGATCGGCGGTGCCGACAAGTTCGGCAAGGTCGCGCTCTCCACCGGTGGTGCGCCCGGCAAGACCGTCACGAGCGTCCCGCTCTACGGCCTCGCCTACGGCCTCTACTACAACAAGCAGATGTTCAAGGACGCCGGCATCGAGGCGCCGACCACGTGGGAGGACCTCACCGCCGACGCGAAGAAGCTCACCACCGGCGGCAAGTACGGCTTCACCATCGCCGGCGGCTCGTACACCGAGAACGCGCACTTCGCCTTCATCAACTCCGCCCAGAACGGCGGGGAGTGGTTCGACAAGGACGGCAAGCCGACCTTCACGTCGAGCGCCAACGTCGACGGCATCAAGCGCTACCTCGACCTGATGCAGTCCGACAAGGTCGTCAACACCTCGAACGCGCAGTACGACAACGGCACCCAGGCGGTGTCGGACTTCGCGAACAAGAAGGCCGCGATGATGCTGACGCAGAACAACGCGAACTCGACGATCACGTCGAACGGCATGTCCGCTGACGACTTCGGCGTCGTGCCCTTCCCGGCTCCCAAGGGCGGCGAGGACATCGCGTCCTTCCCGGCCGGCATCAACCTGTCGATCTTCAAGAACACGAAGAACAAGGACGGCGCGCTCAAGTTCGTCAAGTTCATGACGAGCGAGGACACGCAGTCCACGCTCGACAAGCCGTACTCGGCGCTGCCGGTGCTCGCCTCCGCTGCTGACTCGGTCACCGACGAGCAGACGAAGACGTTCCTCGACATCTACAACAACAAGGCGAAGCCGCTCCCGCTGGTGCCCGCCGAGGACCAGTTCGAGTCCACGGTCGGCAAGGCGATGAACGACATGTTCGCCAAGATCGCGACCGGTGGCACGGTGTCCGACAGCGACATCAAGACCGCACTCCAGACCGCCCAGGACCAGGTGTCCCAGGCGAACGGCTGATCCGGTCTGGAGGCCCGGGTCGCGTCCGCAAGGACGCGCCCGGGCCTCCACCCCTCAGGTCCACGGCCCCGCTCGCGTCGGCCGGACGACCGCCAGTTCTGCACCCGGCCACACGCCGGGGGTGAGCCGATCGGCTCACGCATGCCGCGCCTCCCGTCCGCTGCCACGGACCGGTGCGAAGCACCCGATCCCCTCCTGCCGAAAGGCCCCCGCCCATGTCCACCTCGGTCCTGCCCGATTCCGAGCGCATCGACCTGACGCACACGAAGGCCCCGACGATGTCGGGCCGTCCGCCAGGCCGCAAGCGCAAGACCCACTGGCTGCCGTACGCGCTCGTCGCGCCGGCCATCCTGTTCGAGCTGCTCATCCACATCGTCCCGATGCTCACCGGCATCTGGATCTCGTTCATCCAGCTCACGAAGTACTTCATCGCCAACTGGGGCGCGGCACCGTTCGCGGGGTTGCGGAACTACTCGGTCGTCATCGACTTCGACCAGGCGATCGGCAAGGGCGTCCTGAACTCGTTCCTCATCACGTGCGGCTTCACGGTCCTCGTGGTCGGGCTCTCGTGGACCTTCGGCATGGCCGCCGCGGTCGCGCTGCAGAAGCCGTTCAAGGGCCGCGGGCTGTTCCGCACCCTCTTCCTCGTGCCGTACGCGCTGCCGATGTACGCCGGCATCATCACCTGGAAGTTCATGTTCCAGCGTGACTCCGGTGCGATCAACCACATCCTCGTGGACCAGCTGCACCTGTTCAACGGCACGGGCCCGTTCTGGCTCATCGGGTCGAACGCGTTCGTCTCGGTCGTCGTCGTGGCGATCTGGAAGACCTGGCCGTTCGCGTTCCTGATGCTCATGGCCGGCCTGCAGTCCGTGCCGAACGACGTGTACGAGGCCGCTTCGGTCGACGGTGCGAAGCCCTTCCGGCAGTGGCGCTCGATCACGCTGCCGATGGTGCGCCCGGTCAACGTGACGCTCGTGCTCGTGATGTTCCTCTGGACCTTCAACGACTTCAACACACCGTTCGTGCTGTTCGGCTCGACCGCGCAGCCCCCGGCGGCGGACCTGTTGAGCTTCCACATCTACAACGCGTCCTTCATCACGTGGAACTTCGGCTCCGGTGCCGCGATGAGCGTCCTGCTCCTCATCTTCCTGCTCATCGTCACCGGCATCTACCTCGCCGTGACCAACCGGAGGTCCGTCCGTGCGTGAGACATTCGGCGCCAAGTCCTTCAAGGTCGTCACCCTCGTCGTCCTGACCCTCTTCACGGTCGTCCCGCTCTACGTGATGATCACCACGGCGATCAAGCCGCTCGGTGACGTCCAGAACGACTTCACGTGGATCCCGACGAACATCACCATCCAGCCGTTCATCGACATGTGGTCGACGGTCCCGCTCGGCAAGTACTTCGTCAACTCGCTCGTGGTCTGCACGGTCGCGACGGTGTTCTCGCTGATCATCGCCACCTTCGCCGCCTACGGTGTCTCGCGCTGGAACTTCAAGGGCAAGAGCACCTTCACCACCGCGGTGCTCTCCACGCAGATGTTCCCCGGCGTGCTGTTCCTGCTGCCGCTGTTCCTGATCTTCACGAACCTCGGCAACGCGCTCGGCATCCAGCTCGTCGGCAGCTGGACCGGACTGATCATCACCTACCTGACGTTCACGCTCCCGTTCTCGATCTGGATGCTCGCGGGCTACTTCGAGACCATCCCGCGGGAACTCGACGAGGCCGCGATGGTCGACGGCTCGGGTCCGATGGGCGCCCTGTTCCGGGTCATCCTGCCCTCGGCCCGTCCGGGTCTGGTCGCGGTCGGCATCTACTCGTTCATGACGGCCTGGGGCGAGGTCCTCTTCGCCTCGGTCATGACGAACGGCGACGGGCAGACGCTGGCGGTCGGTCTGCAGCAGTACTCCACGCAGACGAACGTGTACTGGAACCAGATCATGGCGGCGTCCCTCGTCGTCTCGATCCCGGTCGTGATCGCGTTCCTCATCGTGCAGCGCCAGTTCGTGGCGGGCCTGACGGCCGGCGCGGTGAAGTAGGCGGTCCCCGCCCGCGCGTTCCCCCTCCCTCCCGCGAAAGCGACAGATTCCCGGTGCAACCCGCCGGGAATCTGTCGCTTTCGCGTACCGGTGGGGGGAGACCTCGACAGGATGGAACCATGAGTGACGCACGAGGGCGGCAGCTGCTGCCCGGACAGACCAGCCGGGTGCACGTGTACGACGTCGAGAGCCGGACGAGCCGGCTGGTGTTCGAGTCGAGCACCGTGCTGGTCGAGGCGCCCAACGTCCTCGCCGACGGCACCCTCGTCCTGAACGGGAACGGGGACCTGTGGCTGTTGCGACTCCCCGGCGACGGCGACGGCGACGGCGACGGCGACGGCGAAGGCGACGGCGACCTCGTCCTCGACGAGTCCGCGCTCGTCCCCGTCCCGATGCCCGGCGTCCCCGAGATCAACAACGACCACGTCCTCGACCCCTCGGGCAACTCCGTCGTGGTGAGCGGTCGCGACG
This sequence comes from Curtobacterium sp. 314Chir4.1, assembly GCF_900215175.1. NCBI lineage: Bacteria > Bacillati > Actinomycetota > Actinomycetes > Micrococcales > Microbacteriaceae > Curtobacterium > Curtobacterium sp. 314Chir4.1. Next base: position 255,794 of record NZ_OCMI01000002.1, on the reverse strand, counting down.
GCGACCTGTACCGTGTCCCACTGCCGGCCGGGGGAGCGGCGGCGACCCTCACCGACGTCACCACCGCGCTGCCGGTCGTCCGGAAGTTCTACCTGCACGGCATCGCACCGGACGGTGAGACGCTCGCAGCGATCGTCGGGGAGCACACCGAGGACGGCGTCTGGACCACCGACGTCGCACTCGTCGACCCCGCAACCGGGGACCCGACGTTCCTCACGCGGGACGAGTACGCCGACGACGGCGTCTCGTTCGCCGGCGAGGTGCTCGTGTGGAACTCGGAACGGTTCACCCCCGGCACCGCACAGCTCGTCTCCCTCCGGCCGGGCGCGACCGACCCCGTCCGGATCACGAACGACGACCGGGTGAACTGGTTCCCGCACGTCTCGCCGGACGGTGCACACCTGCTGTACCTGTCGTACGAGCCCGGAGTGCAGGGGCACCCCGCCGACCACCGCGTGGAGCTCCGGCTGCTGCCCGGGGTCCTGGTGCGCGGGGCCCGGATCGCCGCGGTCCCGGAGACCCTCGTCACGCTCGACGGTGGTCAGGGGACGGTCAACGTGCCGCCGTGGTCGCCCGACTCGAGGTGGTTCGCGTACTGCGACTACCCGGTGCGCGGCTGATCGAGGGCCCGAGACTCGCGTCGAGCGACACTCCTCGCGCTCGGCAGCGCGAGGAGTGTCGCTCAGGACGGGACTCGGGCGGGGCCGCTAGACCTCGCGGACCTGCCCCTGCTTGATGTGCAGGCGGCGCTCGGCGCGCTTCGCCACCCACGAGTCGTGCGTCACGACGACGACCGTGAGTCCCCGCTCCTTCCACTGCTTCTCGATGAGCCCCATGATCTCGTCACGGGTGGCCTCGTCGAGCGCGCCGGTGGGTTCGTCCGCCAACAGCACGCTCGGGTTCTTGACCAGCGCCCGTGCGATGGCCACGCGCTGCTGCTGGCCACCGGAGAGCTCCGCGGGCAGGTGGTCGAGCCGTTCGCCGAGCCCGACCTCGCGCAGTGCCGCGGTCGCCCGGTCACGGACCTCCGCCCGGGACCGGTTCGCGAGGGACCCGGCGAACGCGGTCTCGACGTTCTCCAGGGCAGTCAACGTCGGGATGAGGTTGAAGCTCTGGAACACGAACCCGATCTCCGTGGCACGCAGGTCGGTGAGCGCCCGGTCACCGAGCTTCGCGACGTCCTGCTCGCCGAGGAGCACGCTGCCGGCACTCGGTCGGTCGAGCGCGCCGAGCATCTGCAGCAGCGTCGACTTGCCCCCGCCGGTCGGTCCCTGGATCGCGACGAGCTGGCCCTGCGGGATGGTCAGGTCGACGTTCGTCAGCGCGGTGACGGTCCGGTTCTTCTGCTTGTAGGTCTTGCTCACGTTCTTCAGGGCGTAGATCGGCCTGGAGGCACGGCTCGCGTCCGCCGCGGACGGTGCGGTCTCGGTGTTGGTCACGGTTGCTCCTTCGGGGCGCTTGGACGGGTCGGGTGCGGCGGTCGGTTCGGGGACCGGCGGCGTGCCGGTGGCCGGCCCGGCCATCAGGCCACGCTCCGCAGGGCCTCGGCCGGACGGAGTCGGCTCGCGCGCCAGCCGCCGAGGGCGCCGGCGACGAGGCCGCCGAGGATCGCCAGACCGATCGCGAGCAGGATGACCTCGACCGTGACCGGGGCGTGCAGCACGACGTCGGTCGTCGAGGCGGTGCTCGCCCCACCGCCGCCGAAGCCGCCGACCGGTGCGCCGCCCGTGGTGCCGCTGCCGGCCGCCGCAGTCGCCGCACCGCCGGGCATCCCGCCGCCCGCGCCGCCGCGGTTCGTCGAGCTCGTGGCGCTCGCCGAGATCGTCGGGGCGATGACGTTCACCACGAGGATGCCGATGAGACCCGCGGCGGCGCCGATCACGCCGCCGATGAGCCCCTGCACGAGGGACTCGCCCGCGACCTGCCGGGTGATGCGGCCGTTCGACCAGCCGATGGCCTTGAGCGTGCCGAACTCACGGGTGCGGCGGGTGACGCCGGAGATCGTGAAGAGGATCGCGATGAGGAACGCCGCGGCGAGGACGACGATCGACAGCCAGGTGCCGAGGTTCGAGACGAGGTTCGACGCGGTGCTCAGCGAACCGGACACGCTCGAGGCGAGGTCGGCCTCGGTGGAGACGGTCGCGCTGGTGAGCTGCTTCTGCAGCGCAGCCTTGATGGTCGACACGTCGGACGAGGACTCGGCGGAGACGTAGATCGAGGTGACCTTGCCGGCGTTGTCGGAGAGCGTCTGCGCGGTGTCGAGCGGGATGTAGGTGTTCGAGCCGGTGGTGGACGACGAACCGGTCGACGAGACGATCCCGATGACGGTGAAGTCCTTCCCGCCGATCGACAGGGTGTCCCCGACGGCCTTCGACTCGCTCTTCGCGTAGCTCGCGTCGAGCACGACGACGTCCTTGCCCGCGTCGGCGCTCGTGAACGTGCGGCCCTTCGTGAGCTCGGTGCTCGTCAGCGGCCCGACGGCGTCACCGGACACCGGGATGCCCGTGACGGTGAACGAGTCGACGCTGAACGACCCGCCGCCGAAGCCGCCGCCACCCTCGCCACCGCTCGGCGGACCCTGCTGGGTCGAGGTGCTGCTGCCGCTCGAGCTGCTGCTGTCGGACTGCTGCTGGACCTGGCCCGAGAACGTGCTGTTCTCGAGGGTCAGGACGCCGGTCGCGGCCTTGACACCGCTCGTGCTCGTGACGGTCTTCACGTCCGCGGCGCTCAGCGTGCTGGACCCGCGGGTCACGGCGAGTCGGGACTGCGACAGGTCGGTCGACCCGCTGCCGCTGCCGGAGCTGCCCTGGCTGCCGAAGTCGAAGCTCGGCCGCCCGGTGGCCGAGCCGGTCGGGGTCTCGGTCTTCGTCACGGTGATGTCCGTGCCGACGCCGTACACGGACTGCAGCACGCTCGCCTGCGCGGCCTTCACGCCGCCCGCGATCGAGGACACGATGACCACGAGTGCGATGGCCAGCGCCATGCCGATCGCGATGATGACGGTCTGCTTCTTGCGGTTCGTGAGTTCGCGCCTGAGGTAGGTCAGGAACATGGTTCTCCTCGGTGTTGGGGTCGAGGAGACCGTAGGGAGGCAGTCGATGAGCGGCACTGCCGGTCGCTATGAGATGTCTAAGGGACCCTCAGCTCGCATCGCCGTACGTCCGCCGGAGGTGTTCGGCGTACCCCCCTGGCGTCCGACCGTCGAACCGGCCGCTCGTCACCACGGGGAGGTCCGTCGTGGCGCGGACGTCGAACCCGAGGGCCCGTGCGCGTTCGACGAGCCGGACGTCCTCGTGCTCGGGGACCGGGTCGAAGCCGCCGATCGCCAGGCACACGTCGCCCCGCAGGCCGAGGTTCGCCCCGTGCACGTGGCCGAGCGTCGACCCCGGCGGGTGCGCGTGCGTCCACCGGGCGAGCACCACGGGGTCGAGGTCGTCCGGGTCCGGCACGACCGCCCCGACCAGGACGTGGGCGCCGTCCGCGTGCGCCTCGACCTGCTGCACGAGCCAACCCGGGTCGACGCGGGAGTCGGCGTCGGTGTGGGCCGTCCACCGCTCGGACGGCTCCGGGCCGGTCGCGAGCGCGCGGGTGGTCCCCACGGCCCGGGCGCGGCCGACACCGAGGTGCGCGGTCTCGACGACCTCGAGGGGGACCTCGGTCCAGAGCGGGTCCGCGGCCGCCGTCGACCGGAGGACCATCGCCGTCCGGTCCGTGCACCCGTCGAGGACGACGACGACCGACGCCTCGACCGCGGGGTGCGCTCGCCGGAGGACCCGGATCGCGTCGGCCAGGGCATCGACGCAGCCACCGATGCCGGACTCCTCGTCGTGCGCCGGGACGACGACGTCGATGCGTGCGGGGAGCGTCACGGGGTCAGCCCCTCGGTCGTCGCGACGGAGACCACCGCCGGGCCCGGGAGCACACTCAGGACGAAGTCCTCCTCGACGTGCCGGACGAGCGCCGGTCGCGGCCACCGCTCGGCGAGGCGGGCGTCCACGACGTCGCCGGACGTCACGGCGTCGTCGTCGGGGTGTCGCCAGTGGCAGGCGACCAGGACACCGTCGTCGTCCAGGGACCCGAGCACCCGGTCGATGGTCGCGTCGAGGTCCGACGGCGACAGGTAGTACCCGACCTCGGACATCACGACGAGGTCCCACCGCCCGTCGGGCCACTCGGACGGCAGCTGGGCCTGGACGAACCGTGCGGCCGGCGCCCGGAGCCGCGCCCGGGCGAGCGGTGCCGCGGCGATGTCGGTCCCGAGCACGGCGTCGGCGCGCTCGGTCAGCTCGGCGGTGAGCACGCCCGTCGCGCAGCCGAGCTCGAGCGCGGACCGGTAGCGCTCGCGGGGGAGGGCCGCCAGGGTCACCGCCCGCTTCCGTCGTTCGTACCAGGAGCCATCGAAGTCCCACCCCTCTGGCTTCCGCGCGTAGTGGGCGTCGAACGACTCCCGGGAGCGGGAGGACTGCGCCGCGGACACGGCGAAGAACCACTCCGTCGGTCGGAGGTGGTGTGCGGCGTGCCGGTCGTCGACGATCGGCTCGTCACCCGGTGCCGGCGAGAGCGGCCGGGTCTGCGAGGGGTAGGCGTCGAGTGCGGCGCGCTTCCGGTCCAGGGCCGTCGACGACAGCACCAGCGACCGGGCCCGGTCCCACGGTGCAGCGGGCGCGGACGCATCGTCCCAGTGCCACGCCCAGATCGGGTACTCGAGCAGTTCCGTCCCCGGCGCGTGCTCGACGACGTCCGCTGCGACCTCGCCCGCGATCCGGTGGTCCCGATGCCCGTCCCCGCGCCACGGTGCGACGACGAGGACCGGGCCGTCGACGCCCGTGAGCCGCTCGGTCAGGGCCGACCGGAGCACGTCCGGGTGCTCACGCAGCCCGCCGTCCGGGACACCGAGGACCGTGGCGCTCGCCGCGGGGGCGAGCACGGCCAGCGCCGCCCGGAACTCGGCGTCGCGGATCGACCGGAGGCGCTCGGGGGAGGTACTGGGGGAGTCCGGGTGCGAGCCCTCGCCGTTGGTGACGAGCAGCACGTGCACGGGGACACCGGCGTCGGCGGCGGACGCGATCAGTCCGCCGGCCCCGAGGGTCTCGTCGTCGGGGTGCGGTGCGACGACCACGACCGAGGCGACCGTGTCGAGCCGCACGGGCAGCGCGGCGACCGTGTCGAGGAACGGCGTCCAGTCCGCGGGGTCGGTGCCCGGCTCGCGGTGGTCGAAGCTCACCACGCGACACCGCCGCGTTCGACGACGATGCGGCCGATCCGGGCGAGGTCCCGTTCGCCGTGGTCCTGCAGGACGTAGAGCTCGAGGTCGGCGACCCGTGCCGCGATCGCCGGGTCGGCGGTCAGGGGAGCGGGACCGATCGTCGCGACCACACGGTGCCGGACGGCGTCGACCGCGCGGCGGACCCGTGACCGCACGACCTGGGCGAGCAGCGACCAGTCGTCGTCGGACGTGGACACTGGACCGGAGGCGTCGATCCGGGCGGCGGCGTCGGCGATGGCGTCCTCGGCGTCGGCGAGGTCGGCGACCGTGGCACCGAGCGCGGCCTGCAGCAGCTCGGACCCCGGTCGCGCCACGGCGAGGTCGCGGAGGACCCGGCCGAGCCCGACGGCGCCACCCCACCAGCACGCCGCGACACCGATCCCGCCCCAGGCGAAGCCCGGACGGGTGAGGTACCAGCCGGGACCACCGACGGGCGTGGCGTGCACACCGGCGAAGTCGACCGGGCCGCTCGGCACGTCCGGCATGCCCCGCGCCACCCAGGCCTCGTCGTGCACGGTCACGCCGTCCTGCCGGAGGTCGACCGCGAACAGCTGCCGGTCGTCCCCGACGTGGGCGGTGACGAGCGCGTTCGAGAGCGTCGACGCGAGGGAGCACCACGGCTTCGTGCCGTCGAGCGCGAACGAGCCGCCGGATCCGCCCGACGTCGCCGTGAGTCGCAGCCCGGGACCCTCGGCGGCGAACACGCCCCACGTCGAGCCCTCCGGTGCGGAGACCCCGGCCTGGGCGAGGATCCCGAGTGCGTCGAGGTGCGGCTCGACGGTGCGCGCGAGCGCGACGTCGGCCGCGCCGACGGCCGCGAGTGCCGCGAAGGCCCCGCCGGCCGTCCCGGCGGACAGGAGTGGGGCACCGGCGGCGACCGACCGGGCGAACGCGAGGCGGTCCGCCGGGGTCGAGCCGTGCCTCCCGGCCGACGCCGTGACGCGCGCGTCCTCCTCGAGCTGAGCGGTGTCGACGGTGCGGGCTGAGGCCGGCCAGGCCGAGGATCGGAGCATGCCGCTCACGCTACGGAGCGGACACCGAGTGCCTGCTCGGGAATCCACAGACCGTCGACGGTCGCTCCACAGACCGCTCATAGGAAACTCTCGATACTCGAAGACGTGACCATCTCCCAGCCTGCAGCAGCCCCGCGCCTCACGCGTGCCGACGGAACCCCGTTGCGCATCCTCGTCGTCGACGACGAGGCCAGCCTCACCGACCTCCTGTCCATGGCGCTCCGCTACGAGGGCTGGGACGTCAAGAGCGCGAACGGCGGGCAGGACGCACTGACGACGGCGCGCGAGTGGAAGCCGGACGCCATGGTGCTCGACGTCATGATGCCGGACCTCGACGGCCTGCAGGTGCTCAGCCGGCTGCGGCAGAACAACGACGACACCCCGGTGCTGTTCCTCACCGCGAAGGACTCCGTGGAGGACCGCGTCACCGGCCTCACCGCGGGTGGCGACGACTACGTCACGAAGCCGTTCTCGCTGGAGGAAGTGGTGGCGCGCCTCCGCGGGCTCATCCGTCGCTCGCAGATCTCGATCTCCGAGGCGGGGGACTCGCGCATCGTCGTGGGCGACCTGGTGCTCGACGAGGAGTCGTACGAGGTGCACCGCGCCGGCCGGTCCATCGAGCTGACCGCCACCGAGTTCGAGCTCCTCCGCTTCCTCATGCGCAACCCCCGTCGCGTGCTGTCGAAGGCGCAGATCCTCGACCGCGTGTGGTCGTACGACTTCGGTGGCAAGTCCTCCGTGGTCGAGATCTACATCTCGTACCTGCGCAAGAAGATCGACGCCGGCGAGACCCCGATGATCCACACGGTCCGCGGCGTCGGGTACGTCATCAAGCCCACCTCGTGACGCTCCGCCGCCGGCTCGTCCTGAGCATCGTCGCGCTCGTCGTCGCCGTCAGCGCGGTGATCGGCGCGGGCAGCATCATCGCGCTCGCGTCGATCCAGACGGGCACGATCGACGGGCAGCTGCAGAAGGCGACGAGCCGCGCGAGCACGAAGTTCGGCCAGGGCCAGGAGAACCCGAGCGGTCGCCCGAACGACGACCTGCTGCAGCCGCTCGGACAGGCAGCCGGCACCCTCACCGCGTACTACTTCGCGGGCGGCGGCGCGGGTGGCATCGTCCTCACCGAGGACAGCTCCCGCCTGCAGCTGACCTCGTCGCAGCTCGATCGGCTGGGCGACGTCAAGGTGGGGGTCGCCCCTGCCACGATGGACCTGGGCGGGTCGCTGGGTCGCTACCGCGTCGCCGCCGTGCAGGTCGACAACCCGGTGCTCGGCAACGCCGTCCTGGTGGTCGGCCTCCCGATGTCACCCGTCGACGAGAGCGTCCGGTCACTGCTCCTCGTGGTCGTCCTGGTCGTCGCGGCAGCGCTCGTCGCCGCGTCCGTCGTCGCCGCCGTCGTCGTCCGCCGATCCCTGCGGCCGCTCGAGCGCGTCGCCGAGACCGCCTCGACCGTCGCGCGGATGCCACTCGAGCGCAGCGACGCCCTGCAGGACGTCCGCGTCCCCGACACCGACCCCCGCACCGAGGTCGGCCGCGTCGGCAGCGCCTTCAACCGGATGCTCGGCCACATCGCGGGCGCCATGCAGGCCCGCGAGCGCTCCGAGCAGAAGGTCCGGCAGTTCGTCGCCGACGCCTCCCACGAGCTCCGCACGCCGCTGGCATCGGTCCGCGGGTACGCCGAGCTCACCAGACGCATGGGCGGCGACCTGCCGAAGGACGTGGTGTACGCGATGGGCCGCATCGAGTCGGAGTCGATCCGGATGACCTCGATGGTCGAGGACCTGCTGCTGCTCGCCCGGCTCGACGAGGGCCGCGAGATCCAGTTCGACGACGTGGACCTGACCGGGCTCGTGTTCGACGCCGTGAACGACGCCCACGCCGCATCGCCCGAGCACCCGATCGAGGTCGACGTCCCGGCATCGCCCGTGGTCGTCGTCGGCGATGCCGCGCGGCTGCACCAGGTCATCGTCAACCTGGTCACCAACGCCCGGACCCACACCCCGGACGGCACCCGCATCACCGTGGGGCTCGCACCGTCGGACTCCGGCTCCGGCGTGGACCTCACCGTGCGGGACACCGGGCAGGGCATCGACCCGGAGTTCCTGCCGAAGCTGTTCGAACGGTTCGCCCGGGCCGACAGCTCGCGCTCCCGTTCCGCGGGGTCGACGGGGCTCGGGCTCGCGATCGTGGACGCGGTCGTGCAGGCGCACGGCGGGTCCGTCGACGTGGCCAGCGAGCCGGGGGACACCGTGTTCACGGTGCACCTGCCGGCGGAGCGGCCGGCAGAGCCGGCCGCGGCTCCTGCCGCTTCCGACGACGCGACGGACGACTGGTCGGCGACCCCGGTCCCGTCGGCGACCGACTGACGGACAGGAGGCACGGTGCGGGGCGCACCGCGCCTCCCGTCCGGTGTTTGGTGCCGTCCACGGCATCTGGTACAGTTCTCGAAGCCAAAGACCGCCGGATGTTGCTGCGCTTGCGCCGCAACCGAAGGTCCTCACACGTGAGGCATCCCGCGCAGGTGTTCCGAACCACTCCTTCCGTTCTCGGGGGAGCAGCTCCGAGCCTCTGCGCCGGAGCTTTTTTCGTTCGTGGACCTGGGGCTGCCGGCAAGACCCCCAAGGAGAACCATGGCGAACAAGGAAGCTGCGGTCGCCGAGCTCACGGAGTCCTTCCGTAGCTCGAACGCCGTTCTGCTCACCGAGTACCGCGGTCTCACGGTCGCGCAGCTCAAGGAGCTCCGCAACTCGATCCGTGAGCACGCCACGTACGCCGTGGTGAAGAACACGCTGACCAAGATCGCGGCGAACAACGCCGGCATCTCGTCGTTCGACGACGAACTCGCCGGTCCGTCCGCTCTCGCCTTCGTCCACGGTGACACCGTCGCCGTCGCGAAGTCGCTGCGTGCATTCGCCAAGGCGAACCCCGAGCTCGTGGTGAAGGGTGGTTACTTCGACGGTAACCCGCTCTCCGCGACCGAGGTGGACAAGCTCGCCGACCTCGAGTCCCGTGAAGTGCTGCTCGGCAAGCTCGCCGGCGCCTTCAAGGCCTCGCTGTTCGGTGCTGCGTACCTGTTCCAGGCACCCCTCTCGCAGGCCGTCCGCACCGTGGACGCCCTTCGCGAGAAGCAGGAGTCCGCGGCCTGATCAGGCACGCGTTCATCAACCACACGTACTAGCTAGTAGTAGGAGAAAATCATGGCGAAGCTTTCGCAGGACGAGCTCATCGAGGCCTTCAAGGAGCTCACGCTCATCGAGCTCTCGGACTTCGTGAAGAAGTTCGAAGAGGTCTTCGAGGTCACCGCGGCCGCCCCGGTCGCCGCTGCCGCTCCGGCCGGCGCCGCTGCCCCGGCCGAGGCCGCCGAGGAGAAGACCGAGTTCGACGTCGTCCTCAAGTCCGCTGGTGACAAGAAGATCCAGGTCATCAAGGAGGTCCGTGGCCTGACGTCGCTCGGCCTCGGTGAGGCCAAGGCGCTCGTCGAGACCGCCGACGCCAAGATCCTCGAGGGTGTCAACAAGGAGACGGCCGACAAGGCGAAGGAGGCCCTCGAGGCCGCCGGCGCCACGATCGAGCTCGCGTAGTCTCGACCGTTCGGTCACGAAGGCCGCTGCCCCTCGGGGCGGCGGCCTTCGTCGTGTGCGGGGTGGGGCGGGCGATGCCGCTGTGCTCGGGCAGGGAAGGCCGGTAGCGTCCGTTCCGCGAAAGCGACAGTTTCCTGCCCGCCATCGCCGTGATTCTGTCGCCCTGGCGGCACGAGCGTGCGGGCTTCGCTGTGCACTGTCGCTTTGACAGCGGTGTCACTGCGGCCTGGAGGCACGGCATCTCTCCACAGATCGGCTTGCGTTCGCCAGACGGACGGGCTCGAGCGACAGAGTGCCGCCATGCACCCCGCGAACGCCATCCGCCTTCTCCGAACCAACGACCTCGATCGAGCGGCTGCGAGGCACCTCCAACGGCGTCGGGTAGCCGACGAACTGGTGCGGGTCCGGCACGGTGTGTACGTCGACCGCGCCGAGTGGAACGCACTCGATGGTCGCTCACGGCACCTCGTTCGGATGCGCGCCGTGGTTCCGCTCCTCCGTCCGCGAGCGGTGTTCGCGCTCGAGTCGGCCGCGGCGCTCCACGGCCTCCCCGGCTGGATCCGTGGACGGACCGGGTCCGCGTCCTCGTGCCGTCGCTCGCGCACGACGTGCACCGCGTGGGGCTCACCGTGCACGCGGGGACCACGGCGACCTCCGGCAAGCGCTTCTGGGGAGTCGAGTACGCATCGCTCGCGGCGACCGTGGTCGAGACGGCTCGTCGTGGCTCGTTGTCGGCTGCGGTCGTGGTGATCGACCATGCCTTGCGCAGCGGTGTGCAGCTCGACGAACTCCGCGAGATCGGGGCCAGGACCGGACCGTGGGGATCCGTCCGGCTGGAGCACGCGTTCGAGATCGCTGACGTCCGACACGAGTCGGTGGGCGAGTCGTTCTTCGCGGTGCGCGCCGTCGAGCTCGGTTGTCCGGGCCTCGAGCCACAGCACGAGTTCGTGTCGTCGGACGGGACGGTGGACCGCGTCGACTTCTGGCTCCCTCGGGAGGGACTCGTGCTCGAGTTCGATGGCCGGCAGAAGTACGAAGATCCCGAAATGCTCGCGGGACGGGATCCCCGGGACGTGCTTTGGGCGGAGAAGCGTCGCGAGGACCGGCTGCGCTCACGTCCTGAGGTCCGCGGCGTGGTCCGCGCCGACTGGTCGCACCTCGTCGACCCCGAGCGCCTGCGGGCACTCTTCCGCGCTCGTGGTGTCCCGTGCCATTGATCCGCGTGCGGGTGTCGCGCCAGAGCGACATCGTGGCGCCGGGGTGGGCGGTCTGAGCCGCGAGGGCGACAGACTGCCGCAGAAGTCGGGCGGGAAAGTGTCGCTTTCGCGGACGGGCGGGCAGGGGCGCGGCGGCGGCAGCGCGTCAGCGCAGCGTGCTGTGGCGGCGGCCGTAGGCCAGGTAGAGCACGGCGCCGGCGACCATCCAGATGCCGAACGCGATCCAGGTACCGATGCCGAGGAACACCGCGAGCAGCACGCAGCAGAGCGCGCCGAGGATCGGCACCACGGGGAACAGCGGCACGCGGTAGGACCGCTCGAGCGACGGCTGGGTGCGACGGAGCACGATGACGGACACGTTCACCAGGGCGAAGGCCACGAGCGTGCCGATGCTCGTCGCGTCCGCGAGCTCACCGAGGGGCACGAGGGCGGCGACGACCGTGACGACGAGCCCGATGATGAGCGTGTTCGCGATCGGGGTCCCGGTCCGGCGCGAGACCCGACCGAACACCTTCGGCACGAGCCCGTCCCGGGCCATCGTCAGCAGGATGCGGGTCTGGCCGTAGAGGACGGTGAGCACGACACTGGCGATCGCGACCACCGCACCGATCGAGAACACGAGCGCGACCCAGGGCTGTGCGGTGACGTCGACGACGATGCGGACGAGCGAGGCCTCGCTGGACGAGAACGACGTCCACGACCGGGCACCGATGGCGGCGATGGCCACGAGGATGTACAGCGCGGTGATGAGGGCGATCGACCCGATGATGGCGCGGGGGAGGTCGCGGCGGGGGTTCTTCGCCTCTTCGCCGGCGGTCGAGGCGGCATCGAAGCCGATGTACGAGAAGAACAGCCGGGACGCCGCGGCGGTGACCCCGGCGGCACCCATCGGGGCGAGCGGCTCGAAGTTCTGCGCCTGGAACGCCGAGAACGCCACGACGACGAAGAACACGAGCAGGGCGATCTTCACGATGACCATGACCGTGTTCACCCAGGCGCTCTCGCGGGCGCCGGGCAGCAGGATCGCGGTGGCGAGCAGCACCAGGACGGCGGCCGGCAGGTTCACGACGCCGCCCTCGCCCGGAGGAGCGGACAGCGCCGTGGGCAGGTGGAGGCCGAACACGCGCAGGGTCTCGTCGACGTACTCGCTCGCGCCCACCGCGACGGCGGCGACGGACACGGCGTACTCGAGCACGAGACACCACCCGCACACCCAGGCGATCCCCTCGCCCATGGTGGCGTACGTGTAGGAGTAGCTCGACCCCGACGTCGGGACCGCGCCGGCCATCTCGGCGTAGGACAGCGCCGACAGCAGGGCAGCGACCCCCGCGACGACGAACGAGATCCAGACGGCGGGGCCCGCGAGCGGGACGGCGGTGCCGAGCACGACGAGGATGCCGGTGCCGAGTGTCGCACCGACGCTGATCATCGTGAGGTGCCAGACACCGAGCGACCGGCGGAGCGGCTCGCCGTTCACCCCCGCCGACGCCTCGGCCTGCAGTTGCTCGATCGGCTTGCGGCGGGCGAGCTGTGCGCGGAGGGACGTGGGGCGGGTGGGCGCGGACGTCATGGGACCTCGAGTGGTGCGGGGAAGGGGACGGGAAATGGTCGCATGCCCCCTGAACAGGGTCAAATGAACCACGACCCGTCCGGGCCCCGCCGATGTCCGGGCTCGGGGCTAGGTTTGCAGCATGGACAGGGGTGACGCGTCGTGAGCATGCACGGCGGCATGCGTGGCGGTGGTGGCCGCGGCGGCGGGCGGATCTCGAGCGGCGACTTCGAGGCGCAGAAGGCCGCCAACGCCGAGGCCCCGAAGATCCCGCACCTGCTCAAGCGCATCTCCGGGCTGTTCGTCCCGCACCGGAACGCGATCATCCTCACCGTCGTGCTCGTCCTCGTCGGTGCCGCGATCTCGGTCATCCCACCGCTCCTCACCCAGCGGGCGTTCGACGAGGGGCTGTTCCCGAAGGGCGGCGGCGGACCGGACATGCCGGTGCTGTACGTCCTCGTCGGTGCGATGGTGGCGCTCTGGATCGCGAGCGCAGGGCTCGGCGTCTGGCAGACCTACCTGACCGCGACCGTCGGCAACAAGGTCATGGGCTCGATGCGGATGCGCCTGTTCGGGCACCTCCAGCGGATGGAGCTGGCCTTCTTCACCCGCACGAAGACCGGCGTGATCCAGTCGCGCCTGCAGAACGACGTCGGTGGCGTCGCGAGCGTGCTGAACAACACCATCTCGTCGATCCTGGGCAACACCGTGACGGTCATCGCCGCCGTCGTCGCGATGCTGCTCCTCAGCTGGCAGATGACCCTCGTCGCCGTCATCCTGCTGCCCCTCCTCGTGATCGCGCAGCGACGGGTCGGCCAGGTCCGGGCGAAGATCGCCGCGCAGACGCAGGAGTCGCTGTCGGACATGACGGCGATCACGCAGGAGGCGCTGAGCGTCTCCGGCATCCTGCTCGCGAAGAGCTTCAACCAGCAGCGTGCGGAGACCCAGCGCTACGGCAACGAGAACCGCAACCAGATCCGGCTGCAGGTCCGCCAGCAGATGTCGGGCCAGTGGTTCTTCGCGATCGTCTCGATCTTCCTGTCGATCATCCCGGCGATCATCTACGTGGTCGCCGCGTACCTCATCATCGGCGGCGTCCCGATCACGGCCGGCACGATCGTGGCGTTCACGACCGTGCAGTCCCGGCTGCTGTTCCCGACGGTCGGCCTGCTCCGCGTCGTCCTCGACCTGCAGACCTCCGGCGCGCTGTTCGCCCGCATCTTCGAGTACCTCGACCTCAAGCCCGCGATCACCGACCCGCCCACCGCGAAGCCCGTCGACGAGTCCCGGGTGGGGCACGTGGCGTTCGACGACGTGACCTTCACTTACCCGGACGGCGAAGCCGACAAGCCCACGCTCCGCGGGGTGTCGTTCGAGCTCCAGCCCGGACAGTTCGCCGCGTTCGTGGGACCGTCCGGCGCGGGGAAGACGACCGTGTCGTACCTCGTGCCCCGGCTGTACGAGGCCACCGCCGGGTCCGTGCGGTTCGCCGGGCAGGACGTCCGCGACCTGGCGCACGAGGACCTCATGCGCCACGTCGGCATCGTCAGCCAGGAGACCTACCTGTTCCACGCGACGATCGGCGACAACCTGCGCTACGCCAAGCCGGACGCCACCGACGCGGAGCTCGAGGACGCAGCCCGCGCGGCGAACATCCACGAGACGATCGCGTCCTTCCCGGACGGCTACGACACCGTGGTGGGGGAGCGCGGGTACCGCCTGTCCGGCGGCGAGAAGCAGCGCATCGCCATCGCGCGCGTGCTGCTGAAGGACCCGCCCGTGCTGGTCCTCGACGAGGCCACGAGCGCGCTCGACTCCATCTCGGAGCGCGTGGTGCAGACGGCCCTCGACAACGCGGCGGCCGGTCGGACGACGATCTCGATCGCGCACCGCCTGTCGACGATCCGCGACGCCGACGTCATCTTCGTCCTCGACCACGGGCAGATCGTCGAGCAGGGCAGCCACGAGGAACTCCTGTCGCGCGACGGCATCTACGCGATGCTGCACCACCAGCAGAACGCACCGGCCGACGCCCTGGGGAGCTGACCCAACCACCGCAGGCGGCGTCGGAGACGTCACCACGGCCCGCAGACGCGACCGGCAAACGGACTGGAGGCGCGTGGCGGCGCCGCCACGCGCCTCCAGTCCGACGACGGTCGCGTGACGATCCGACGGAACCCAAATCGACGGACACGCTGACACGAGTGTCACTCGCGTGGCACCTGTGCGATTCGTGCTGGCGGGGAGCGTCGACCTGCGCGTCCCGTTCGAGGACACGCAGCTGCCCGCCACCCGGGTCGAGGCCGGGGACTACCTCGGCCAGACCGCGCTCACCCGGGAGGCACTGCTCACCAGCGCGGTCGCGCTCACCGAGGTCGCCGTCCTCGTCGTGCCCGCCACCGCCCTCGACCAGATCGTCCGCGGCACACCGGCGCTCGCGCGGGACATGGGCGAGGTCATCGACCGCCGCCGGCAGGAGGTCTCGGCGGCGGTGTCCGCGCACGTCGAGTCCCAGCAGAAGACGGTGTCCGCCGCCTAGACTCGACCGCGTGCGTTACGCGAACTCCGTCGTCGACCTCGTCGGCGACACTCCGCTCGTCAAGCTCAACCGGGTGACCGAGGGGGTCCGGGCGACCGTCCTCGTGAAGGTCGAGTACCTCAACCCCGGCGGTTCCTCGAAGGACCGGATCGCCACCCGGATCATCGACGCGGCCGAGGCCTCCGGGGCCCTGCGCCCCGGCGGCACGATCGTCGAGCCGACCTCCGGCAACACCGGGGTCGGGCTGGCGCTCGTCGCCCAGCAGCGCGGGTACCGGTGCGTGTTCGTGCTGCCGGACAAGGTCGGCGAGGACAAGCGGAACGTGCTGACGGCGTACGGCGCCGAGATCGTCGTGACGCCCACGGCGGTGCCGCCGGAGCACCCCGAGTCGTACTACTCGGTGTCCGACCGACTGGTCCGCGAGATCCCCGGCGCCTACAAGCCGAACCAGTACGCGAACCCGAACGGCCCACGCAGCCACTACGAGACCACCGGTCCGGAGATCTGGCGCGACACCGAGCAGCAGATCACCCACTTCGTCGCGGGTGTCGGCACCGGCGGCACGATCACGGGCACCGGGCGCTTCCTCAAGGAGGCGTCCGAGGGCCGGGTCCGCATCGTCGGGGCCGACCCGGAGGGCTCCGTCTACTCGGGCGGCACCGGCCGGCCGTACCTGGTCGAGGGCGTCGGCGAGGACTTCTGGCCCGACGCCTACGACGCCGGCGTGCCGGACGAGATCATCGCCGTGTCGGACGCCGACTCGTTCGCGATGACCCGCCGCCTCGCCCGCGAAGAGGGGCTGCTCGTCGGCGGCTCCAGCGGCATGGCGGTCGTCGCCGCCCTGCGCGCCGCCCGCGACCTCACCGAGGACGACGTCGTCGTGGTGCTCCTGCCGGACGGCGGCCGTGGCTACCTCGGCAAGATCTTCAACGACCGGTGGATGCGCTCGTACGGCTTCGCCGAGACCGACGACGAGCGCACCGTCGGGTCGCTCATCGCGGGCAAGGACGGCCGTCTGCCGGACCTCGTCCACGCCCACCCCGCGGACACCGTGCGCGAGGTCGTCGACATCATGACGAAGTACGGCGTCTCACAGATGCCGGTGCTCAGCGCGGAACCGCCCGTCGTCATCGGCGAGGTCGTCGGCGCGGTGGCGGAGAAGGACCTGCTCGAGCAGGTCTTCACCGGCGCCGCGAAGATGGCGGACGCGCTGACCGGTTTCGTGGGGGAGCCGCTGCCGCTCATCGGTGTCGGCGAGTCGGTGTCCTCGGCCCGTCGCGCGCTCGAGTCCGTCGACGCGCTCCTGGTGGTCGAGGACGGCAAGCCCGTCACGGTCCTGACCCGACACGACCTCCTGACCTACCTCTCCGAGTGACCCGCCCGACCCGACCAAGGCCCGCCCGACCCGACCGAGGAACGAAGACCGCATGACCGAGTTCAGCACCCGTGCCGTCCACGCCGGACAGGAGCCCGACGGCCCCACCGGCGCCGTCATCCCGCCGATCCACCTGACGTCCACCTACGTGCAGGACGGCATCGGCGGCATGCGGAACGGCTACGAGTACTCCCGCGCCGGCAACCCGACGCGCGATTCGCTGCAGACCCTGCTCGCCGACCTCGACGGCGGCGTCGCGGCGTACTCGTTCGCGTCCGGTCTGGCCGCCGAGGACGCCCTGCTCCGCGCGGCCCTCGTCCCCGGGGCGCGCGTGGTGATGGGCAACGACGTCTACGGCGGCACCCACCGTCTGGTGAGTCGGCTGCACGTCCCGTGGGGCGTCGAGCTGGTCGTCGTGGACATGAGCGACCTCGACCAGGTCCGTGCCGCGCTCGAGGGAGCACCGGACCAGACCGTGCTGTGGGTCGAGACGCCGACGAACCCGCTCATGAAGATCGCCGACATCGCGGCGCTCGCCGAGCTCGGGCACGGGGCCGGTGCGCTCGTCGTCGTCGACAACACCTTCGCGTCGCCGTACCTGCAGCAGCCGCTGTCGCTCGGCGCCGACGTCGTCGTGTACTCGACCACGAAGTACCTCGGCGGCCACTCGGACGTCGTCGGTGGCGCCGTGGTGCTCGCCGACGAGGAACTCGCCGCGAAGGTCCAGTTCCTGCAGTTCGGGGCCGGCGCGATCTCGTCGCCGTTCGACGCGTTCCTCACCACCCGCGGCATCAAGACGCTCGCGGTCCGGATGGAGCGGCACTCGCAGAACGCGCAGGCCGTGGCCGAGGCCCTCGTCACCGCCCCCGGCGTCGAGCGCGTGTACTACCCGGGCCTCGCCGACCACCCCGGGCACGACGTCGCCGCACGCCAGATGCGCGGCTTCGGCGGCATGCTCTCGGTCGCGCTCTCCGGCGGGCCCGCAGCAGCGCGGCGGTTTGCCGAGTCGACCGAGCTGTTCGCGCTCGCGGAGTCCCTCGGCGGCGTCGAGTCGCTGATCGGCTACCCCAGCGAGATGACGCACGCCTCGGTGAAGGGGACGGAACTGGCCGTCCCGGAGAACGTCGTGCGCCTGTCGGTCGGCATCGAGGACGCCGGCGACCTCGTCGCGGACCTGCAGCAGGCGCTGACGCGCTGACGCGCTGCAGGGCGGCCTGGAGGCACGTGGCGGCCCCGCCACGTCGCTCCAGGCGGTCGGTGGCTGGCCCTACGATGATCGGGTGAGCACCGCCGCGACGAGGACCAGTCTGTTCAGCGGCCCGTACGCACTCGCCACCGTCGGCATGGTCGCGATCGTCGCCGTCGCCGCGTTCCAGAACCTCGCGATGACGACGGTCATGCCGGAGATCAGCCGCGACCTCGACGGCGAGACCCTGTACGCCCTGGCCTTCGCGGCGCCGCTCGCCGCCGGCGTTCCGGGGATGGTCCTCGCGGGCAACTGGACGGACCGTGCCGGTGGTCGGATCGTCGCGTGGGTGTCCGCCGGCCTGTTCGCGGTCGGCACCGCGGTCGTCATGCTGGCCCCGACGATGGAGGTCTTCCTCGTCGGACGCCTCGTCGAGGGCTTCGGCGCCGGCGCAATCGACGTCGTGCTCTACGTGCTCGTCGCGCGGATCTTCCCGGCGGAGCTGCACGGCCCGGTGTTCGCCGGGTTCGCCGCCGCCTGGGTGGTGCCGGCGCTGATCGGTCCGGCGCTCGCGGGCATCGTCACCGACGTCTGGAACTGGCACTGGGTCTTCGCGGCAGCGCTCGTGATCGCCGTCGGCGCGTTCACGCTGCTCGTCCCGACGCTCGGCCGGCTGCACCCACCCGCGGTCGAGCTCCGCGCGCCGTGGCAGCGCTCCCGGATCGGCTGGTCGGTCGCGGCCGCCGTGGCGATCCTGCTCCTGAACGTCGCGCCGGACCTCGGCGCGTGGGCGCGCGTCGCCGCCGTGGTGATCGGCCTCGTCGGCACGTGGTTCGCGCTCCGCCCGCTGCTGCCGACCGGCACCTTCGGCGCGGCGCCGGGGCTGCCGTCGGTGATCCTGCTGCGCGGCCTCGTCGCGGCGTCGTTCTTCGGCAGCGAAGCGTACGTGCCGTTCCTGCTGCAGGCGAAGGACGGCCTGTCCGCCTCGGCCGCCGGGCTCGCGTTGACGGTGGCGGCGCTGAGCTGGGCCGGGTCGAGCTGGCTGCACGGTCGACTGGGCGAGGAACGGCTCACCGCCGCCCGGACGTTCGGCGTCGGGTTGGCGCTCGTGCTCGTCAGCCTGCTCACGGCGCTCGCCGTCGCGTCGTTCGGCCTGCCCTGGTGGATCCTCGTCGTCGGGTGGTTCGTCGGCGGCGCGGGCATGGGGGCGGTCTACCCGCGGACCTCGATGCTGACGCTCCGGTTCTCGGGCGAGGGCGACGACGGCTTCGCGAGCTCCGCCCTCACGATCGCTGACGCCTCGGGCAGCGTGATCGGACTCGCCGTCACGGGCCTGCTGTTCATCGGGACGGGCGGTGCGGACGGCGCGGTGTCGTTCCCGCTCGTGTTCGGTGGCATGACGGTCATCGCGGCACTCGCCGTCGTCGCCGTCCGTCGTCTCGGCCCGGTGCCGGCACCGCCCGCGGCACAGGTGGGCGGGTAGCGTGGGGCACGTGCTCCTCCGCATCGTCGCCGCAGCCGTGATCGTCGGCTCTGCCCTCGCCCTCACCGGCTGCCAGGGCACGACGTCCGCGGCGCCGACTCCCGTGCAGAGCACCGACCTGACGAGCTCGGACGGCGGGTTCGACCAGCACGCCGTCGTCGGCGTGGTGCTCCTGCACGCCGCGGCCACCCCGGGCACGAGCTCCGGCGGGGTGTCCCTGTCGGACCGATTCCACGATGACCTGACCGCTGCCGGGTTCACACCGGACGTGCGGGTCGCGGGTGCGGCCGACCCGGCGGGCGACCAGCGGACGGCGATGCGTGCGCTCGTCAAGGCGGGCGCGAAGGCGATCCTCGTCGAGGCCGCCGACCCGGCATCGCTGAGCGGCGAGGTCCAGGTGGCGCACGACGCCGGCGTGGTCATCGTCGCCCTCGGTGACCCGCTGCCGACGTCCGGGACGGGCGGGGACGGTGTGTCGGCCGACTACCGGGTGCAGGGCATGGACTCCGACGCCGCGACGGTGGCGCGTGCGACCGCGGTGGTCGAGTCGCTCCAGCGGGGCGAGAAGCCCGCCGACGGCTGACCCTCAGGCCGCACTCAGGCGCTGCGCGGCGGTCCCCAGCAACCACCGGGCGATCGGCTGTGCGGAGGGACAGCATGGGTCCCCCGAACGGGTGACATCGTTCGTCGGTGGAACGACCGACTGTCCGGCGTGACCCGGCACTCACTACAGTCACCTCACCGCAGCCCGTCGAGAGGACCCGAAGTGCAACGACGCCCACCGACACCCCGTCGGCACGATCCCCGCCCCACCCGAACCGCAGCCATCGCCCTCACCACCGCAGCGTGCACCATCGGCGCCGTGCTCTTCGCCGCCGGTCCGGCCGACGCCGCGACCCGGCACGTGCTTCCAGACTCCACCCCGTCGTGGGCCACGAGCACGAACGACGCCGGGACGGTCGCTGCCGACACCGACGTCGAGGGCGAGGTCTACCTGCCCCTGCAGGACCAGCGAGGCGCCGAAGCCCTCGCGACGGCGGTCTCCACGCCGGGCAACGCCCGCTACCGCAAGCCCCTCAGCCCGGCAGCGTGGATCGCGGAGTACGCCCCGACGAAGGCCGACGCCGACCAGGTGACCGGCTTCCTGCGGGCCCAGGGCCTGCGCATCACCGCGGTGCCGGCGAGCCACGAGTTCGTCGTGTTCCGCGGACCGGCGTCCGTGGTCAACGCGGTGCTCGGTACCTCGCTGCACAACTACCGGCACGCCGGTCGCACCCTCGTCGCACCGTCGACCGCTCCGACGCTCCCGGCCTCCGTCGCCGGTCTCGTCAGCGGGGTCAGCGTCGACCAGGGCCGGCTCCTGACCCACCCGGAGCTCGTCGAGCAGGGCGAGACCCCGGCATCGTCCACGCCGGCGCGGTCGCTCCGTCAGCAGGCGACCGCCCCCACGGGCATCCAGGCGAAGTGTTCGCAGTACGACGGTGAACACACCGCGACGGTCCCCGCCGCCTACGGGAAGACCAGCGTGCACACGTTCGCCTGCGGCTACGTGCCGAAGCAGATCCGTTCGGCGTACGGCGTCGACGCACTCGCGGCGAAGGGCGTCCAGGGGCAGGGCCAGACGGTGGCGATCATCGACGCGTACGCCTCGCCCACGATCGTGCACGACACGAACGCGTACTCCGTGCAGAACGGCGAGCCCCAGCTCACCAGCGCGACCTTCCAGCAGCGGATCCCCGCGACGTCGCAGTTCACCGACCAGGTGCTCTGCCAGCAGCCGAGCGGGTGGCAGGGCGAGGAGACGCTCGACGTCCAGTCCGTGCACGCGGTCGCTCCGGCGGCGAAGATCCTCTACGTCGGCGGCACCAACTGCGGCGGCGGGCTCGACGTCGCGATGTCGAAGATCCTCGACCAGGGCCTCGCGAACCTCGTCAGCAACAGCTACGGCGACGTCGGCGAGAACGTCCCGCTCTCGAGCATCCGCGGGCAGGAGAACCTGCACGTCCAGGCCGCGGGCGAGGGCATCGGCCTGTACTTCTCCAGCGGGGACAACGGCGACGAGTCGGCCGCGCTCGGCAGCGCCCAGCCGGACTTCCCGGCGTCCAGCCCGTGGGTGACCTCGGTCGGTGGCACCAGCCTCGGCATCGGGAAGAACGGGAAGAAGACGTTCGAGACCGGGTGGGGTGACGTCCTCGACCAGATCGTCAGCAGCGACCGCGGGAACGTCTACTCGACCCCGCTGCCCGGCGGCCTCGTCGGTGGCGGCGCCGGTGGTGGTCGGAGCACCCTGTTCGACCAGCCCGCGTACCAGAAGGGCGTCGTGCCATCGTCACTCGCCGGTGGCAAGCGCGTCTCACCGGACCTCGCGGCGCTCGCTGACCCGTACACCGGGTTCGCGATCGGCATCCGACCGATCACGGACGACTCGACGCTCGCGGTCGGACCGTTCGAGAACGAGACGTACGGTGGCACCTCGCTCGCGTCGCCGATCACGGCCGCGCTGTCCGCGATCGTGCAGCAGTCGACCAACGTCCGACTCGGCTTCGCGAACCCGACGATCTACGCGACGTACCGTGCCGCGCCGTCCGCGTTCAGCGACGTCCGTCCGCCGTCGTCGCCGGTCGCCCTGGCCTACACGAGCGCGACGTCGGGCAAGGACTACCTCGTCACGCTCGACCACGACACGTCGCTGACCACCGCGAAGGGGTACGACGACTTGACCGGGCTCGGAGCGGTGTCCTTCACGGGGCTGACACAGGTCGCACGCCGGTAGCGGCGCGATGACGGAGGGCACGGTGTCTGCTGGCACCGTGCCCTCCGTCGTTCAGCGCCACCAGGCGGGGAACGACAGCACGATGGTGTCGACGAGCGCCTTCCGGGAGCGCCGCGGACCCGCGAGCCACGCCTCGATCGCGCCGACGAACCCCTGCGCCACGAACCCCGCCGCGACGTCGTCGAGCAGTTCGGGCCGGTGCGCGGCGTCGAGTGACGAGATGTGCTGCGCGCTCGACACCGTGAAGTGCTCGACGAGCAGCCGGTGCAGGGAGGCGTCGTTCGGGTCGGGGAGTGCGCGGCCGTAGATCTCGCGGTGCGCGACCACGTGCTCGACCACGGCGTTGATGCCACGACGGGTGATCGTCGCGAGCTCGTCGGCGCCGGCACCGCGGTCGGCGGCGACGCGGCGGGCGTCGGCGTCGTCCTCGCGGATGCGGTCGAGCTCCGGCGTGAGGACGTCGGCGAGCAGCGATCCGGGGGAGACCGCGTGCGAGTAGAACGTCGCCCGGTTGATCCCGGCGGCGCGGGTCACGTCCGCGACGGTGATCTCGGAGACCGGGCGGTCGGCGGCGAGACGCAGGATCGCCTCGCGCAGGGCTGCGGTCGTGTGCAGGATCCGGGCATCCACCATGACGCCATCCCCCTTCTGATCCGGTTCCACCCGACACGTCGTCCGCAGACGGTACCGAGCTACCCGACGGTACCGCATGCGTCGACCACGACACGGGACCCGTAGGATGGTTCCGCGGCCGAATCGATTCGATCGATCCCGCGATCACCTCTTCCCCCCCTCACCGTCGAAGGACTCCTCCTCGTGACCGCGCCCGCCACCACCGGTTCGCTCCGGGTCGTCCTGCACCCGGGAGACTCGCTCTCCCGACGGCAGCGACTCGTCTACGTCTTCGTCCTGGGCGCGCTCACCGCGCTCGGACCGTTCACCATCGACCTCTACCTTCCGGCGTTCCCGTCGCTGAAGGACGAGTTCGGCATCACCGACGGCGCGGTGCAGCTCACCCTCACGGCGACGACGCTCGGCTTCGCGGCGGGGCAGCTCCTCGTCGGGCCGTGGAGCGACAAGGTCGGCCGGCGTCTGCCGCTGATCATCGCGACGTCCGTGCACGTGGGTGCCTCGATCGGCGCCGCGCTCGCGCCGAACGTCGAGGTCCTCGCGCTCTTCCGCGTCCTGCAGGGCATGGGCGCCTCGGCGGGCGGTGTCGTCGCGATGGCCACCGTCCGTGACCTGTTCGGCGGCAAGCCCCTCGTGCGGATGCTGTCCCGGCTGGCGATGGTGAACGGCCTCGCGCCGATCCTCGCCCCGCTCATCGGGTCGCAGATGCTCCGGTTCGTCAGCTGGCGCGGCGTGTTCGTGTTCCTCGCCTGCTACGGCGCCGCCGTGGTGATCGCGTCGATCCTGCTCATCGTCGAGACGCTGCCCCCGGCGCGACGGCACGAGGCCGGTCACTCCACGATCGGGCAGCGCTACCGCGCGCTCTTCTCGGACCGCATCTTCGTGGGGGTCGCGCTCATCGGGGCGATGGTCTTCAGCGGACTCTTCTCGTACCTCAGCGCCTCACCGTTCCTGTTCCAAGGGCTGTACGGGCTGGACGCGCAGCAGTACGGCCTGCTCTTCGCGGTGAACTCCGTCGGTGTCGTCGTCGGCGTGCAGGTGTCGTCCCGGTTGGCGCAACGGGTCGGACCCCAGTGGATCCTGGCGTGCTCGACCGCCACGCTGTTCCTGGCGGCGGTCGCCATCATGGTCCTCGACCAACTCGGCGCCGGGCTCGTCGGTGTCCTGGTCCCGCTGTGGTTCTTCATCGCAGCGTGCGGGTTCTCGTTCCCGCTCGTCCAGGTGATCGGCCTCGCGGCGCACGGCAAGGAAGCAGGCACGGCGGCCTCCCTGCTCGGTGCCCTGAACTTCGGCGTCGCCGGGATCATCTCCCCGGTCGTCGGCTGGATCGGCATCACGACCGCGACGCCGATGGGTGCCGTGATGGCGTGCACCTCCGTGACTGCCATCGTCCTGCTCTGGGCGGTCGTGCGGCCGCGAACGGTCCCCGCGCTCACGCACTGATCGCTCGTCAGCACCGATCCGGTCGCGCGGGCGGCCCCGTCCATATGCTGTGCTCATGAGCGACGCGGTGCAGCAGGCCCAGGCAGCGGCAGCAGCGGCGAGGGCCGCGGCTGACGAGGCGAGACGCCTCGCCGACGAGGCCGCGGCACGTGCCGAGGAACTCGCCGCCGCGCTGCAGGCGGCCGCGGCCGGACCGGGGCTCGCCCCCGACGCGGAGCCGGCGGTCGCCGGATCCCCGGCACCCACCGGCCTGGAGGCACCGCTCGCGCCCGACGCGGAGCCCGCCCCGGACGCGACCACGTCGGCGCCGGGGGCGACCCCGGTGACCGGCGGGGTGGGCCCAGGCAGTCCGCTGGACGCGGCAGCGGTGAGCGCGATCCGAGACGGGTACCAGGTCGACGGCAGCGCGCTCCAGCTGGGCGCTCTCGTCAACGGCGAGGCGCAGCCCGACGTGCAGGTCCGGATCCCGCTCGGCATGCTGAACCGGCACGGGCTCGTCGCCGGTGCGACCGGCACCGGCAAGACCCGCACGCTGCAGGTCCTGGCGGAGCAGATCGCCGCGAACGGCGTGCCGGTGTTCGCCGCCGACATCAAGGGCGACCTCTCCGGGCTCGCCGTCGCCGGGCAGGCGAACGACAAGCTCCTCGCGCGGACCGCGGGCATCGGGCAGGACTGGCAGGGTGTCGCCAGCCAGGCCGAGTTCTACTCGCTCGGCGGGCAGGGGACCGGTGTGCCGATCCGGGCGACCGTGTCCGGGTTCGGGCCGTTGCTGCTGTCGAAGGTCCTCGGGCTGAACGACACCCAGGAGTCCTCCCTCGGGCTGGTCTTCCACTACGCCGAGCGGGCCGGCCTGCCCCTCGTCGACCTGTCCGACCTGCGGAGCGTGCTGACCTACCTGGTGAGCGACGAGGGCAAGGGCGAACTCGCCGAGCTGGGCGGCCTGTCGAAGCAGACCGCCGGCGTGATCCTCCGCGAGCTCGTCACCTTCGCCGACAAGGGCGCCGACCAGTTCTTCGGCGAGCCCGAGATCGACACGCAGGTGTTCCTCCGGAACGCCGCCGACGGCCGGGGCATCGTGAGCCTGCTCGAGGTGCCGGGCGTGCAGGACCAGCCCGAGGTCTTCTCGACGTTCCTGATGTGGCTGCTCGCGGACCTCTTCAACGAACTGCCCGAGGTCGGCGACCAGGACAAGCCGAAGCTCGTCTTCTTCTTCGACGAGGCGCACCTGCTGTTCACCGGCGCTTCGAAGGACTTCCTCGACCAGATCGTCCGCACCGTCCGGCTCATCCGGTCGAAGGGCGTCGGGATCTTCTTCGTCACGCAGACCCCGAAGGACGTGCCGAACGACGTGCTCGCGCAGCTCGGTTCCCGGGTGCAGCACCAGCTCCGCGCACACACCCCCGACGACGCGAAGGCGCTGCGGGCGACGGTGTCGACGTACCCGACGAGCGGCTACGACCTCGGCGAGGTGCTGACGTCCCTCGCCACCGGTGAGGCGATCGTCACCGTGATGAACGAGAAGGGCGCGCCGACGCCCGTGGCCTGGACCCGCCTCCGTGCCCCCGAGGGGTCGATGGACCCGATGCCCGCGCCCGAGATGCAGGCGCGGGTGCAGGCGTCCCCGCTCCTGGCGACGTACGGCACCCGGCTCGACTCGGACTCGGCGTACGAGATGCTCGCCCGCCGGATGGAGGCCGCCGCCGCGCAGGTCGCCGCCGCGGACGCGCAGAAGGAGGCCGCTGCCGCTGCCGCCGAGGCCGAGAAGGAGGCCGCCCGTGCCGCTGCCGCGGCTGCGAAGGAGGCCGCCGCGCAGGAGAAGCAGGAGGCACGTGAGCGGGCCGCGGCGCAGAAGGAGTACGAGCGGACGCAGCGGGAGTTCGAGAAGGCCGAGCGCGCGGCGGCCGCCCGACGGTCGGGTCGGACGTCGTCGCGGACGACGACGTCCCGCACGGCGAACGACCCGCTGTCGGACCTGCTCGGGTCCGGGCTGGGCGGGACGATCGCCAAGGAGGTCGTGCAGGGGATCTTCTCGACCCTGCGGCGTCGGCGCTGAGGTCGGGCGCTTCGGGTCGGCGTACGGGTGGGTCCCGCCCGTTCGTCAGGCGCCGAAGAGCGTGACGGTCTCGATCGCGAGCAGACCGCTGACCACCAGGACCGCGAGCACCCCGACCACGACGTAGGTGCCGCGCTGCTCGTACCAGCTCCGGCTGGTCGGGTAGCGGCGGGCGAACTCGCGCGCGGACATCGGGCGGGGCTCCTCGGTCACCTGCACGCCGAGCGACTCGACGACCCGGTCGATCCCGCCGTCGCCCCAGACGTCGGAGCGCAGGCGGAACAGGTGCCCGCCGTCCGCGTCGAACGCCACGAGCTCGCGCGAGGTCCGCTCCACCGCGCTGCCGTGCGTCGTCGCGAGGACCAGGCTGTGCACGCGCTCGCGCGACACCCGGCGACTCGGGGTGACGACGCCGCGCACCGTGATGCCGACCGGGTCGATGCCGATGAAGGCGGTGGCGAGCCGGGTGAACACGACCCCGACGGCGACCGCGAGGGCGATCACCACCGTCGCCACGAACGTCCAGAGGCGGAAGGGGAGCGACACCCACACCAGGGCGACCGCGAGCGGGACGGCGGAGAACACGACGCTGAGGATCGTCGACCGCACGAGCGAACGCCGTGGCCGCAGGACCAGGTCGTACGCGGCCGCGCGCACGTGTGCCCCTGCCGGCGCCGTCAGGTCCCCCACGTGGACTCCTCGTCCCTTCGGGTGCCCGGGCAGCACCGATCGTCCGCCCGGGGAGCGACGCCCCTGCCGCTCCGTGCACCGTGTCCGACCCGTCCCGGGGTCGTCCGTCCGGCGAGTCTAGGCGACCGACGGGTATCGGGGACAGCCCGTTCCACCCCTGGGCTTCGTTTCGCGGCCAGTCCATGGGGAACGGGGTGCAGTGGGGTCCGCCGGGTGGGGGACCACACTGCCCGGACCGGTCCTCGAACGGCGAAGGACCCGAGCCGGTCTGACTCGGGTCCTTCGGATGGGGCTGGCGGAGAATGGGGGATTCGAACCCCCGAGGGCTTGCACCCAACACGCTTTCCAAGCGTGCGCCATAGGCCACTAGGCGAATTCTCCTGACGCCATCTCGCGATGACGACACCCCATGGTACAGGTCTTCGAGGGTGCGGATGACCACCTCCGTCCACAGCTGCTGCCGTTCCCAGTTGTCACGACAAGGACGCGGCTAGCCTGGACGCGTGTCGACCCGCATCTACATCACGTCAGCAGAAGGACACACGGGCAAGAGCACCGTCGCCCTCGGTGTCCTCGAGACCCTCGCGCGCTCGGTCGGACGGGTCGGCGTGTTCCGGCCGGTCGCCCGGTCGGTGGACGAGCCCGACTACGTGCTCGAACTCCTGCTCCAGCACACCGCCGTCGGCATCACCTACGACGACGCGGTCGGCGTGACCTACGACGACGTGCACGCGGACCCGGACGCCGCCCTCGCGACCATCGTCACCCGGTTCGCCCAGGTCGAGCGGCAGTGCGACGCCGTGGTGGTGCTCGGGTCGGACTACACCGACGTCGGCAGCCCCACCGAGCTCTCGTTCAACGCCAAGGTCGCCGCGAACCTCGGTGCGCCCGTGCTCCTCGTGCTCGGCGGACGCGACGCGGCCGAGCGCGGGGCCCGCACCCCGGACGACATGGCGCAGGTCGCCGACGTCACCACGAGTGAGCTGCGTGCGGCACACGCGCAGGTGTTCGGCGTCATCGTGAACCGCGCGGACCCCGACGCCCTCGGTGCGATCGTGTCGAGCGTCGAGCGTGCCGTCCACGACGACCACCCGGACCTCCCCGTGTGGGCGATCCCAGAGGACAGCGTCCTCGTCGCCCCCACCGTGCGGGCGTTGCTCGCCGCGACCGACGCCACGCTCGTCCGGGGGGACGACGCGC
Source organism: Curtobacterium sp. 314Chir4.1 (assembly GCF_900215175.1). NCBI lineage: Bacteria > Bacillati > Actinomycetota > Actinomycetes > Micrococcales > Microbacteriaceae > Curtobacterium > Curtobacterium sp. 314Chir4.1. The sequence goes on along the minus strand of NZ_OCMI01000002.1, from coordinate 227,793 downwards.
TGCTCGACCGCGAGGCCATGGGCACCGTCGTCGCCGGCATGAGCATGGAGAACGTGCTGCCCCGCCTGATCGAGGGCGGCATCGTGGTCGTGCCCGGTGACCGCAGCGACGTCCTCATCGCAACGCTCCTGGCGAACCAGTCGGAGACGTTCCCGAGCCTCGCCGGCGTCATCCTGAACGGTGGGTTCGAGACCGCACCGCAGATCTCCCGACTGCTCGAGGGGCTGTCGAGCTCGCTGCCGATCGCGCAGAACGCCCTCGGCACCTACGACACCGCCCTGCGCATCACCCAGACCCGGGGCCGGCTCGCGGCGGACTCCCCACGGAAGGCCGACCTCGCCCTCGCCCTGTTCGAGCAGCACGTCGACGCCGACGCCCTGCGTGACCGGTTGCAGCTCACCCCCTCCGGGGTCGTCACGCCGCTGATGTTCGAGCACGGACTGCTCGACCGGGCGCGCGGCTACGGCAAGCGCATCGTCCTGCCCGAGGGCGAGGACGACCGCATCCTCCGCGCCGCGTCGACGCTGCTCGCACGCCAGGTCTGCGAGCTGACGATCCTCGGCGACCCCGCCGCGATCCGCACGCGCGCGACCGAGCTCGGCCTCGACCTCGACGCCGCACAGCTCGTGTCGCCGTTCGACCCGGAACTCCGCGAGCGGTTCGCCGAGGAGTACACCCGGCTGCGTGCGCACAAGGGCATGTCGATCGAGCTCGCCCGCGACACCGTGACCGACGTCTCGTACTTCGGCACGATGATGGTCCAGCTCGGCCTCGCCGACGGGATGGTGTCCGGCGCGAAGCACACGACGGCGCACACCATCCGGCCGTCGTTCGAGATCATCAAGACCCGGCCGGACACCTCGATCGTGTCGAGTGTCTTCCTGATGGCGCTCGCCGACCGGGTGCTCGTGTACGGCGACTGCGCGGTCATCCCGGACCCGACGAGCGAACAGCTCGCCGACATCGCGATCTCGTCCGCCGAGACGGCGACGCAGTTCGGCATCGAACCCCGCGTCGCGATGCTCAGCTACTCCACCGGCGACAGCGGCTCCGGCGCCGACGTCGACAAGGTCCGGGCGGGCACCGCGTTCGTCCGGGAACGCCGTCCCGACCTGCTCGTCGAGGGGCCGATCCAGTACGACGCCGCGGCCGACCCGACGGTCGCCAGCACGAAGATGCCGGACTCACCGGTCGCCGGGAAGGCGACGGTCTTCATCTTCCCGGACCTCAACACGGGCAACAACACGTACAAGGCCGTGCAGCGTTCCGCCGGTGCCGTCGCGATCGGCCCGGTGCTGCAGGGTCTGCGCAAGCCGATCAACGACCTGTCCCGCGGCGCCCTCGTCGGCGACATCGTCAACACCGTCGCGATCACCGCGATCCAGGCCGGCACCGCGTCCGACGCGGGCTGACCGCCCGACCCTCGCCGTGCCTCCCGTCCGGCCCACCAGGCCATGAACAGAAAGCGACACCACCAGTGACCGCAGCCCTCGTCGTGAACTCGGGTTCGAGTTCGTTCAAGTACCAGCTCATCGAGCTCGAGGGGGAGCGGACGCTCGCCTCCGGACTCGTCGAGCGCATCGGCGAGTCGACCGGCGCGTGGAAGCACACCAACGCGCTGACGGGGGAGTCCTCGTCGAACGACGCCTCCGCCGTGCCGGACCACGCTGCCGGGTTCCAGGCGATGATCGACGCCTTCGCGAAGATCGGGCCGTCCTTCGACGAGTACCCGCCCGCGGTCGTCGGGCACCGCGTCGTGCACGGCGGCACCACCTTCGACAAGGCCACCGTGGTCACCGACGAGGTCGAGCGCCAGATCGAGGACCTGAACAGCCTCGCGCCGCTGCACAACCCCGCGAACCTCGAGGGGATCCGCGCTGCGAAGCAGGTGTTCTCGGACGTGCCGCAGGTCGCCGTGTTCGACACCGCCTTCCACCAGACGATGCCGCCGCACGCGTACACCTACGCGATCCCGGCCGACCTCGCGGCGAAGTACGCGATCCGCCGCTACGGCATGCACGGCACGAGCCACAAGTACGTGTCGGAGCAGGCCGCGGCGTTCCTCGGTCGACCGCTCGCCGAGCTGAAGACCATCGTGCTGCACCTCGGCAACGGGGCGTCCGCCGCGGCGATCGACGGCGGGAAGTCCATCGAGACCTCGATGGGCCTCACGCCGCTCGAGGGGTTCGTCATGGGAACGCGTTCCGGTGACCTCGACCCCGCGGTGCTCATCCACCTGCACCGCGAGGCCGGGCTCTCGTTCGACGAGCTCGACACGATGCTCAACAAGGAGTCCGGGCTCCTCGGACTCACCGGCAACGGCGACATGCGCGACGTGCAGGACGCCGCACTGGGCGGCGACGACGAGGCAGAGGCGGCGCTCGCCGTCTACCGCCACCGGATCCGCCGCTACGTGGGTGCGTACACGGCGCAGCTCGGCGGGCTCGACGCCGTCGTGTTCACCGCCGGTGTCGGCGAGAACAACGCGCTGCTGCGTCGCCGTGTGCTCGCCGGACTGGAGCACCTGGGCATCGAGATCGACCCGGACCGGAACGAGCTCGCGTCGCGCGAGGCCCGTCTCGTCTCGACGGACGCATCACGCGTCGCGGTGCTCGTCATCCCCACCAACGAGGAACTCGAGATTGCCCGGCAGTCGGCCGCGGTCGCGCTCAGCTGAGGGACGACAGCGCCGCGGGGATCGGGGTGTCGCCGCTCGTGACCTCGAACTGGACGCCCACCGCGGTGTCGTCGAGGATCGCGTGCAGCACCACCGCGGCGACGTCCGCGCGGGGGATGGTGCCGCGCGGCACCGTCCGACCGACGTCGACGGTGCCCTGCGGGACGGTGTCCACCAGACCACCGGGGCGCACGATCGTCCACCGCAGGCTGCGCGCCCGGAGGTTCGCGTCCGCCTCGGCCTTCGCGCGCAGGTAGACCTGGAACACGTCGGCCTCCGAACGGGCGGGTACGACGGCGCGCTCCGGGTCGTACGAGTCCGCCGCCATCGCCGAGATCATCACGTACCGGCGGATCCCGATCCGTTCGGCGGCGTCGGCGAGCAGGATCGCGCCGTCCCGGTCGACGGTGAGCTTCCGCTCCGCGCCGCTGCCGGGGCCGGCGCCGGCGGCGAACACCACGGCGTCCACCCCGCGCAGCCGGAGCGCGAGCTCGTCGTCGTCCAGCTGCTCGAGGTCCGCGACGATCGCCGTGGCGCCCTGTTGCTCGACGTCGGTGACGTGTGCGGGGTTGCGGACGATGGCGACGGCGTCATGGCCGGCGTCGGTGACGAGGCGGGCGAGGAGGAGGGCGATCTGGCCGTGTCCTCCGGCGATGGCGATCTTCATGTGTCCGAGTCTGCCCGTTCCGTCCGGTAGACTTCCGGAGGCTCCTCACGTGACGCCATCCAGGCCAACTCCCCCAGGGCGGAAACGCAGCAAGGGTAACCGGGCTCTGGCGGGTGCGTGGGGAGTCTTTTCGTGCTCCCGGCGACGACTTCTCGACGGCAGGGTGTCCGTTTCGTAACGGGTTGCGGACAGCAACCTGATCGTGTGCAAAGATCGGCCCCAGGAATCCCCAACCAGGATTCCTGAACCCTCCACCGCCTCACCAGCGGGGGAGTTTCCGGATCAGGTGGCAGGCGCGTCCTGCCAGGAAAAGAGACACGCATGCGCAGGCACGTGTCGCTTCGGGGTACCCGTGTACCCACGACAGCGGGCGACTGGACACGACGGATCATCGGTGCTGGCGACCGAGCTCGACGACGAGCATCGGACGATCGGCGTCTCCTCCTGCGTGGCGGCGTCATCGCCACGGTGACGGCGCTCATCGCCGCCACCGTGGCGATCCAACCGGCGGCCGCCGCCCAGACCGACGTCTCCGAGGCCGAGGGCGTGCTCCTCAGCGGTTCGGGCATCGTCGACGTGGACACCCTCGCCGAGCTCGGGGGCGCCTACTCCGCCCGCGGTGCGACCACCGGTGGCGGCACCACCAACCAGCCGCTCAACCTCACCGCGTTGAACGCCGTGGGGGTGGACCTGGGCAACGACATCGACCTGATCGGGGCGAACGGCATCCTCACCCTCGGGGTGGACGGCCAGTACGCCACGACCTCGGCGAACGGCGCGACCGCGTCCTCCGGTCTCCTCACGAACGACGGCGGCATCGGTGTCGGGAACGGCTCGGGGACGGGCGCGGCGACGCTGGACCTCAACCCGCTGTTCTCGCGCGTCGGTGCGGACACGACGGTGCTCTCGAACGCCCAGCTCCAGGTCGGCGCCCTCGCGTCGACGCTCTCCGCGACGCGCGGGGCGACGGTGAGCACCTCGAGCGACTACCGGATCGCGAGCGCGGACCTCGCACTGACCAGCCCGGCGGTCCAGGGCCTCACGACCTCGCTCCGGGACGAGCTCCGGACGGTCTCGAGCTCCGTCAACGGCGTCTTCGGCACCGGTGGCGCCCTGCAGGGGACCACCTCGGCCGTGACCGCGCAGATCCAGACGCTGCTGCGCCAGGCGCTGCTCGGGACGGTGAACGTCAGCGGCACGAACATCACCGCGAACGTGAACCTCAACCTCGACGACACGCTGACCCAGGTCCTGCGCCAGCCGCTGACCGACGGCGCCGTGACGATCACCCCGTCGACCGGGACGATCACCGTCGACCTCGACGAGCTCACGGCGCTGAACGGGCAGCCCGCGAACACCCCGGTGCTGACGACCGCCGCCGTCAACTCGATCAACCAGAGCATCACCACGATCCTCGGGACGCAGCTGCCGACCGCACTGCAGACGGCCGTCGTGAACACGATCAACTCCACCGCGGTCCGCGTCAACATCGCCACGAACGCCACCGTCCTCGGGCAGCCCGCCGCCGCGATCGGCCTCCAGGTCGACACGACACTCGGCGCGCTCGCGGGCACGGCCACCGCGAACCCGACCATCACGTCGTCGGGCAGCCTCGCCGGGCTCCCGCTGCCCCTCGGGACGGTGCTCGCCCCGGTCGTCACCGGGACCGTCGTCCCGGCCCTGCAGACGGCGCTCCGTCCGATCATCGGCGGCACCGCCCTGACCCAGCTCGGTACGACGCTGACGAACACGACCCGGGCGGTGGCGACGCTGCTCTCGCCCGTCGTCCTGCTCCTCCGCCAGGTGATCGACCTCACCGTGAACGCCCAGGACACCACGACCGGCTTCCGCGACGCCCGTGGGTACGACCCCGGCTCGCGGAGCGTGCACGCGCTGCGCCTGTCGATCCTGCCGGGAGCGAACGTCGCCACGGTCGACCTCGCGACGTCGACCGTCCGGGCCAGCGCGTTCGTCGCGCCGACCATCACTGCACCGACGGCGAACCAGGTGTTCAGCGTGCCCAGCGCCTCGTCGACGCGCACCGTCACGGTGAGCGGCGCGGGGGAGCCGGGGGCCACGATCGCCGTCAGCCTCGGCGGTGGCCGCACGGGTACCGCCACGGTCGCCGCGAACGGCACCTGGACGACGACCATCGTGAACGTGCCGACCGGCGACTACACGGCGACCGCCACGCAGACCGTCGGCGGCACCGCGGCCGGCACCGTCACGCAGCCGTTCTCCGTCGTCGCGCAGCAGGCGCTCACGATCACGACACCGACCACCGGGCAGACCTTCACCACCACCGGCTCCACGGCACCGGTGACCCTGACGGGCACCGCGACCGCGAACGCCCGCATCGACGTCGACCTCGGCGGCGGCCTGACGGCGACCGGCACGGCGAACGCCAGCGGCGCGTGGAGCGTCACGGTGCCGAACGTCCCGACGGGCGACCAGACCGCCAGTGTCACCCAGACCGTGGGCGACAGCACCTCGGCGCCGGTGACCCGTGCGTTCCGGGTGGTGGCCGCAGCGGGCCTGACGATCGCCTCGCCGACCGCCGGTCAGGACTTCCCGCTCGCCGGCGACACCCGGGACGTCCCGATCTCCGGGACCGCGCAGCCCGGCGCTCGCGTGGACGTCTCGGTGAACGGCGGCGACCGGACGGCGACCACCACGGCCAACGCCGGGGGCGCCTGGTCGACGACGATCACGGCCGTTCCCGCAGGGGACTACACGGCGAGCGTCACGCAGACCGTCGGATCCTCGACGAGCACCCCGGTCACGCGTGACTTCACCGTGACCGCGGCCCCCGCGCTGACGATCGACGCACCGGAGGACGGCACCACCATCACCGTCGCCGACGCGACCTCGACGACCCCCGTGACGGTGTCCGGCACGGCCGCGCCGAACGCACAGGTGGTCGTCGGGATCGGCGGTTCCTTCACCGCCACGGTCTCCGCGGACGACGACGGGGCCTGGGAGACCACGTTCCAGGGCGTCCCGGTCGGTGACCGCACCGTGACCGCACGGCAGACCGTCGGAGGCACGACGTCCGGCCCGGTGACCTCGGCCTTCACGGTCCGTGCTGGTGCGCCGATCGCGATCACCACACCGGCACCCGGCGCGACGGTGACCGTCCTCGACGCCGACACCACGACCGACCTCGACCTGGTCGGCACCGCCGAGCCCGGTGCGGACGTCTCGGTCTCCCTCGGCGGCGGTCTGACCGCGACGGCGACGGCGAACGGTGACGGCGACTGGACCGCGACGGTCCAGGACGTCCCGGTCGGCCGGTACACGATCGCCGCGACCCAGAGCGTGAACGGCACGACCTCGCCCGCCGTGCGTCAGGTCGTGACCGTCGCAGCCGGTGCGGGCCTCGTGGTCTCGTCGCCGACGCAGGGGAGCACCACGGCGGTCGCCACGGACGACTCGACGATCGACGTCACCGTGTCGGGCACCGCCCAGCCGGGCGCCGACGTGGACGTCGTCCTCGACGACTCGGACGACCCGGTCTCGACGACCGCCGGCGACGACGGCACGTGGACGGTGACCCTGCCCGCGGTCGGCACGGGCGACCACACCGCGAGCGTCACGCAGACGGTCGGCGGTCAGACGTCGGCGCCGGTCGACCGGGACTTCACCATCGCGGTCGGTGACGACCTCGTGATCGAGTCGCCGACGGACGCGCAGCAGGTCCCGGCGGGCGCCGGCGGCCAGGCGGGCGTCGTGGTGCGCGGTACGGCCGAGGCCGGAGCCTCGGTCGCCGTCACGATCGACGACGGCGACGCCGTGGAGGTCGTCGCCGACGCCTCGGGCAACTGGTCCACCGACCCGGTCCAGCTCGGCATCGGTGACCACACCGTCGCGGCCGTCCAGACCGTGAACGGCACCACCGGACCGACGGTCACGACGGACTTCACGGTCGTGCCCGGCACCGCGATCACCATCGAGTCGCCGGCCGCGGGGTCGCGCTTCGTGGTGGTCGACGCGGACGCCACCGCGACCGTGCCGATCTCCGGCAGCTCCGAACCGAACGCCGACGTCACGGTGTCCCTCGGCCCGGACACGCAGTTCACCACCACGGCGAGCCCCGCCGGAGCGTGGACGGTCGACGCCACGGGTCTCGCACCCACGGGCACCTACACGGTGAACGCGAGCCAGAGCGTCGAGGGCGTCGTCACGAGCGCGATCCCGACCACGTTCCAGGTCGTCACCGCGAACCCGCTCGCCATCACTGCCCCGACGACCGCGCCGATCACGGTCGCGGGCGACGACGTGCAGCGCGACGTGACGGTGACCGGCACCGGCCAGCCCGGTGCCTCCGTGACCGCCAGCACCGACGGCGAGGACGACCAGCAGGCCACGGTCCGGGCGGACGGCACCTGGTCGGTGACCTTCCCGGACCTCGGGGTCGGCACGCACCCCGTGTCGGTCACGCAGACCCTGCCCGGCACGGTCTCGTCCCCGGCGACGTCCGACCCGGTGACCCGCGCGGTGACGATCGCGGCGGCCGCCGCGGTGACCGTCACCGCTCCGGACGCCGACGCCGTCCTCCTCGTCCCGGACGCGGACGCCACGCGTGACGTGACGGTCTCCGGCACGGCCGAACCGAACGCACCCGTGACGGTGCGGCTCGGCGACGACGAGCTGACGACGACCGCGAACGGTGACGGCGACTGGACCGTGACGTTCGACGGCGTCGGTGTCGGTACCCCGACGCTCACCGCGACCCAGACCGTGGACGGGACCACTGCCTCCAGTCCGGAGCAGACCGTCACGGTGCGGGCCGCCACCCCGCTCACCCTGACGACGCCCGAGGACGGCGACGTCCTGACGGTCGCCGACGCGGCCGGCACGGCCGACGTCCGGGCGGCCGGACGGGCACAGGGCGGAGCGCCCGTCACCGTCACGCTGTCGAACGGCGACTCCGAACAGGTGACCGCCGGGACCGACGGCACCTGGGAGGTGACCTTCGAGGACGTCCCGGTCGGTGACTACACCGTCCGCGCGACGCAGCGCGTCGAGGGTCAGACGTCGGCGCCCGTCAGCGCCGGTGTCTCGGTCCGGGCCGGTGCGCCGCTCACGGTCACCACGCCCTCCGGTGCCACCTCGGTGACGGTCGCGGACGACGACGCCACCACCGACGTCCCGTTCGCCGGGACCGGCCAGCCGGGAGCGACCGTCCGGGTCGACCTCGGCGCGGGCGGCTCGGCCACGGCGAACGTCGGCGACGACGGCCGGTGGTCCACCACTGTGGAGGACGTCCCGGTCGGGTCGTGGACGGCAGCGGTCACCCAGGCGGTCAACGGGACCACGAGTGCCGCGGTCGAGCGTCCGGTGTCCGTGGTCGCGGCGGCCGACCTGACGATCCGCGAGCCCGGTGACGACCCGATCACGGTCGCGGACGGCGACGCCACGACCACCGTGACCGTCGCGGGTGACGCCCAGCCGGGCGCCAGCGTGACCGTCACGGTCGACGACCACGACCCGGTCGACGTCACGGTCGGGGACGACGGCAGCTGGAGCGTCGACGTGCCGGACCTCGGGGTCGGGACGCACGACGTCAGCGTCACGCAGACCGTCGACGGCTCCACCTCGACGACCCCGGTCGAGACGTCGTTCGAGATCGAGGCGGGTGACCCCGTCGTGATCGACGAGCCGACGGCGGGACAGGAGTACCTGGTGGCCGGCGAGGGTGCGACCACGACGGTCGACGTCAGCGGCACGGCCGAGCCCGGAGCGACCGTCGTGGTCGACCTCGGCGGCGGACGCAGCGAGTCCACCACGGCGGACGGCGACGGCGCGTGGAGCGTCTCGGTGCCCGACGTGCCGGCCGGGACCCCGACCGTCAGCGTGACCCAGCGGATCGGGGACACCGTCTCCGCACCGGTCACGGTGGGCATCCGGGTGCTCGTGGCCGACCCGATCACGATCGCCGCACCGGCGAACGGGTCGACCGTGCGCGTTGCGCAGCAGGACTCGACCGCGACGATCACGGCCGGCGGCGCCGCGCAGTCCGGTGCCGAGGTCCGGGTCACGATCGACGGGGGCGACCCGGTCACCGTGACCGCGACGGACGCCGGGACCTGGACGGTCGACCTCGAGGACGTCGGCGTCGGGGAGCACACCATCCGTGCCACCCAGACCGTCGACGGCTCGACGTCGGCTCCGGTCGCCAGCACCTTCACCGTCGCCCCGGGCACCGCGCTCGCGGTGACGACCCCGGCCGACGGTGCGACCGTCACCGTCCCCGCCGGCACCACGACCGCCACCGTGCCGGTCAGCGGCACCGGGCAGGCCGGCGGCACCGTCCAGGTCGTCGTCGACGACGATGACCCGATCGTGGTCCCGGTCGGACCCGACGGCCGGTGGACGACCGACGTGACCGGCCTCGACGAGGGCGACCACACGATCACGGTCACGCAGGAGGTGAACGGCACCACGTCGTCGCCGATCGTGCGTGACGTCACGGTCGACGTGGCCGCGCCGGACGCGATCGTCATCACGTCCCCTGCCGCCGGTACCACCTACCGGGTGGTCGACGGCACGACCGACGTCGCGGTCGCCGGAGTCTCGGCGCCGAACGCGGCGATCTCGGTCCGGATCGACGGCGGCACCCCGGTCACCACGACCGCGAACGCCGACGGCGAGTGGACCGTGACCGTGCCGGACGTCGGCACGGGGCCGCACACCATCGCGGCGTCGCAGACGGTGGGCGGGACCACGACGAACGCACCCGGGGTCGGGTTCTCCGTCAGCGCCGTCGCACCGGTCCGCATCACGACCCCGACGAACGGTCAGGTCATCCCGACCACGGGGCCGACGGCGTCCGTCCCGGTGAGCGGCACGGCCGAGCCGAACGCCACGATCCGGGTCGACGTCGACGGCCGGACCGCGACGACCACCGCGGGTGGTGACGGCTCGTGGACGGTCACGGTCGGCGGCGTGCCCGTCGGACCGCACACCGTGTCGGTCACGCAGACGGTCGGCGGCGTCACGTCGGCCCCGGTCACGAGCCGGGTGACGGTCGCGGCGGTCCAACCGACCGACGTCACCATCACCAGTCCGGCACCGGGGCAGCTCATCCCCGCCACGGGGACCGGTGACACCGGGTCCTTCACGGTGACCGGTCACGCCACACCGGGTGCCCTGGTGACGGTGCGCCTGTCGAACGGCCAGGTCCGGACGACGACGGCCGACGCGAACGGGGACTGGAGCGTCACCTTCGACCGCGTGCCCGAGGGCCAGTGGACGATCACGGCGTCGCAGTCGGTCAACGGGACGACGACGGCCTCGCAGCCCGTGCCGATCGTGGTGGACGCCGTGCAGCCGCTCACGGTCACCTCGCCCACGCCGGGTGCGCACCAGACGGCCTCGGCCGCCGGGACCGTCGACTGGCGCGTCACCGGGACCGCCGAGCCGGGTGCGACCGTCACGGTCGTCGCCGACGACGGCACGCCGGTCACGACGACGGCGGACGAGACCGGTGCGTGGTCCGTGGTGCTCCGGCTCGCGGTGGGGCAGCACACGATCCGGGTGACGCAGACCGTGGCGGGTGCGACGTCGGCCGCGCAGTCGGTCGCCGTGGTGGTCGACGCGGCCGACCCGGGGGCGCCGGGCGAGCCGGGGACGCCCGGGACGCCCGGAGCGCCTGGCGCGCCCGGCACCGGTGGGAACGGCTCCGGCGCCGGCAACGGCTCCGGAACGGGCAACGGTTCCGGCGGACTCGCCTTCACCGGCGCGGACGTCGCCCCGCTCGCGGGTGCGGCCGGTGGGCTGGTGGTCCTCGGGTTCCTCCTGCTGGGCCTGTCCCGCCTCGCCCGCGGCATCCGCCGCCGGGGCCGCGCCTGACCCCACGGCACGACACACACCGCGCCTCTCGTCCGTCGTCTGCACGGACGGGAGGCGCGGTGCGTGTCGTGCCCGCACCCCACTTCCCACAGACGGTCCGTCCAGGGCAACGGGGTGTCGGTCGTCCCGGCTACCCTTGGGGCGTGGTCACCGCCCTGTATCGCCGTTACCGGCCCGAGAACTTCGCCGAGCTGATCGGACAGTCGCAGGTCACCGATCCGCTCCGGACCGCCCTGCGCACGAACCGGGTGAACCACGCGTACCTGTTCAGCGGCCCGCGCGGTTGCGGCAAGACGACCTCCGCCCGCATCCTGGCGCGCTGCCTCAACTGCGCCGAGGGGCCCACCGACACCCCGTGCGGCGTGTGCCCGAGCTGTGTCGAGCTGGCTCGCGGGGGCGGCGGATCGCTCGACGTCATCGAGATCGACGCCGCGAGCCACAACGGTGTCGACGACGCCCGTGACCTCCGCGACCGCGCCGTGTTCGCCCCCGCCCGCGACCGCTACAAGATCTTCATCCTCGACGAAGCCCACATGGTGACGCCGCAGGGGTTCAACGCGCTCCTGAAGCTGGTCGAGGAACCGCCGGAGCACGTCAAGTTCATCTTCGCGACGACCGAGCCCGAGAAGGTCATCGGCACGATCCGGTCGCGCACCCACCACTACCCGTTCCGCCTCGTCCCGCCGGCCGCGATGCTCGAGTACGTCGAGCAGCTCTGCACGCAGGAGTCGGTGTCGGTCGCGCCCGGTGTGCTGCCGCTCGTGGTCCGCGCCGGCGGCGGTTCCGTCCGCGACACCCTGTCCCTGCTCGACCAGCTCATGGCCGGCAGCGAGGACGGGGCCATCGCGTACGAGCGTGCCGTCGCGCTCCTCGGTTACACCGATGCCGCGCTGCTCGATGACGTCGTGGACGCGCTCGCGGTGGCAGACCCCGCCTCGGCCTTCGCGGCGATCGACCGCGTGGTGCAGACCGGGCAGGACCCGCGTCGTTTCGTCGAGGACCTGCTCGAGCGCCTCCGCGACCTGATCGTCGTCGCGGCGACGAACGAGAGCGCGGCCGCCGTGCTGCGCGGTGTCTCGCCGGAAGAGCTCGACACGATGACCCGCCAGGCCGGCGTGTTCGGCGCGACCGGGCTCTCGCGCGCGGCGGACATCGCGAACCGTGCGCTGACGGAGATGACCGGGGCGACCTCGCCGCGGCTCCACCTCGAACTCATGACGGCACGGATGCTCGTGCCAGAGGCCGACGACACCCAGCGTGGTGCGCTCGCCCGGGTCGAGCGTCTCGAGCGGCGTGTGGGGGTCGGGGATGCCGGCGGCCACCAGGCCGGTCCCGAGACCTTGCCGCCGGCGGCGCGTCCCGCCCCGGTTGCCGAATCGGCACCGGCAGCGGCACCCGCACCCGCACCCGCGCCTGCGCCTGCGCCGACTGCTGCGCCCGCCGCGCCCGTGGTCGCGCCCCCGCAGCCGCCCGTCGACCCCGGGACGGCCGCACGCGACGCCGCCGCCTCCTGGGCCGCTGCCGTGCCGAGCGCGCCCGAGGCCCCGTCCGAACGTCCGGCCGCAGCCGCACCGGCGTCGGCCGCACCCACGTCGGCCGCACCGGCACCGGCCTCCGCGCCGAGCCCTGCAGCCGGGAACGCGAACGCGTCCTCGACCGGACAGGGCACCGTCGCCGGCGACGAGCCGGCGGTCCGGCCGATCGCGGCCGTGGGGTTCCAGCAGCTCCGTGACTCCTGGCCGCAGATCGTGGAGCACGTGCAGCGGGCGAAGCGCTCGGCCTGGTCCGTGGTCGTCACCGCGCAGGTCACCGCCCTGCGTGAGGACGTCCTCACCCTGACGTTCCCCAGTCAGCAGGACGTGGCGTCCTTCAAGGAGATGTCCGACCCGTCGAACAGCGTCAGTGAACTCCTCCGGGCAGCGATCGTCGACGTGCTCGGTCTCCGGGTGAAGTTCGTCGCGCGCGGCCCCGGCGGACCCGGGCAGCAGCGTCCCGCCCAGCCGCAGCAGCCGACGGCCCCGCAGCAGGATCGTGCACCGCAGCGCCCGGCTGCACAGCAGACGCAGGCGCAGACGCAGTCCCCGGCCCCGGCCCCGGCCGCGGCCCCGGCCGCGGCAGCCGCGCACGCACCGGAGCGGTCGCCCGAGCCGGCGCCGACCTCCGAGCCCACCGCAGCTGCGACACCGACCCGGTCCGCGCCCCCGGCCCCCGCGACACCGGCCCCGGCAGCCCCCCAGCCCACCGGCGCCCCGGTGACCGAGTGGGCCGTCGCCTCGATCCCCGCGACGGACCCAACGGGCACGGCCGCAGCCGACCGCGGTGAGCCGTCCTGGTCCGCCCCGTTCGGCACCACGGACACCGGCGAACCGGTCACGCCCACCCCGACCGTGTCGAACCCCGCGGTCGACGCGGCCCTCGCGGCCCAGCTGCGTCCGGCGTCGTCGCTGTCCGCCGGTGCACCGCAGCCGGTGTCGACGACGGAGACCGCGCCTCCCGCAGCGCCGGACGTGCCCGTCGACGACTACCCGCTCGACGACGACCCCTACGGCGAGGGCGAGCCGTACCCGGACGCACCCGCCGCCCCGAACGCCGCCGCCGCACCGGCTGCCCAGGCATCGTCCGCCGCCCCGCAGCAGGCGCCGCAGCAGCGCCAGGCCGCACCGCAGCAGTCCGCTCCCCAGGTGCGTCGCACCCCGGTCGCGGGTCGCTACGGCGAGGCCGTGGTCCGTGAGATCCTGAACGCCCAGTTCATCGAGGAGACCTCCCTCCACGAGGAAGGCGCCTGATGTACGACGGCATCGTGCAGGACCTCATCGACGAGTTCGGTCGCCTCCCCGGCATCGGACCGAAGTCGGCGCAGCGCATCGCGTTCCACATCCTCCAGACCGAGTCGTTCGACCCGTCGCGGTTGGCCGAGCTCCTGGCCGACGTCAAGGAGAAGGTCCGCTTCTGCGAGATCTGCGGCAACGTCACCGAGAACGTGCAGTGCAGCATCTGCCGCGACCCGCGTCGGTCGCCCGCGGTGATCTGCGTGGTCGAGGAGGCGAAGGACGTCGCCGCGATCGAGCGCACCCGCGAGTTCCGCGGGCTATACCACGTGCTCGGCGGCGCGATCAGTCCGATCGACGGCATCGGCCCGGACGACCTCCGCATCCAGCAGCTCATGACGCGGCTGGCCGACGGCACGGTCGACGAGGTCATCATCGCGACCGACCCGAACCTCGAGGGCGAGGCCACGGCGACGTACCTCAGCCGTCTGCTCGTGCCGATGGGGATCCGGACGACGCGCCTGGCATCGGGGCTGCCCGTCGGCGGCGACCTCGAGTACGCCGACGAGGTCACGCTCGGACGCGCCTTCGAGGGGCGCCGGGTCGTCGGCGGCTGACCCGACCGGTCCGACCCGCCTCCCAGCCCCACGCAGGATCGTTGCGTCTGCGCCCGCTCAGACGCAACATCCGCGAAACACCGACTACCATTGTCAGACCGCGTCACCTCGCGGATCCGTCGTCTCCGGGAGTACCAGCCAGTGGCCTTGATCGTGCAGAAGTTCGGTGGATCGTCCGTCGCGGACGCCGAGAGCATCAAGCGCGTGGCGAAGCGGATCGTCCAGACGAAGAAGGCCGGCAACGACGTCGTCGTGGCCGTCTCGGCGATGGGCGACACCACCGACGAACTCGTCGACCTCGCGCACTCCGTGACCCCCATCCCCGCCGGGCGTGAACTCGACATGCTGCTGACCGCGGGGGAGCGCATCTCGATGGCGCTGCTCGCGATGGCGATCAAGAGCCTCGGGGTCGAAGCGTCCTCGTACACGGGCAGCCAGGCCGGCATGCTCACCGACGCGCAGCACGGCAAGGCCCGCATCGTCGACGTCACCCCGAAGCGCGTGCGCGAGGCGCTCGACGCCGGGCACGTCGCGATCGTCGCCGGGTTCCAGGGCTTCAACCGCACGACGGGCGAGATCACCACGCTCGGCCGCGGCGGCTCGGACACGACGGCCGTCGCCCTCGCGGCGGCGCTCGACGCCGACGTCTGCGAGATCTACACCGACGTCGACGGGATCTTCACCGCCGATCCCCGTGTGGTGCCGAAGGCCCAGAAGGTCGACCGCATCACGAGCGAGGAGATGCTCGAGCTCGCAGCTTCGGGTGCGAAGGTCCTCTACATCCGCGCCGTCGAGTACGCCCGCCGGCACGGGGTCACCCTGCACGTCCGCTCCTCCTTCAGCAACGCCGAGGGAACCATCGTCTACAACCCTGCAGAGGGGGAAACCGTGGAAGAACCGATCATCACCGGCATCGCCGGAGACCTCTCCGAGGGCAAGATCACCGTCGTCGGGGTGCCCGACACACCGGGCAAGGCGGCGGAGATCTTCACGATCGTCGCGCGTGCCGGTGCGAACATCGACATGATCGTGCAGAACGTGTCGGAAGCCGTCACCGGCCGCACCGACATCTCGTTCACGCTGCCGAAGGACCAGGGCCAGGGCGTCCTGACGGCGCTCGAGGTCGCGAAGGCCGACATCGGGTACGAGGGCATCCAGTACGACGACCAGATCGGCAAGCTCGCCCTGGTCGGTGCGGGCATGCGCACGAACGCCGGGGTCTCCGCGGCGCTCTTCCGTGCCCTGCACGAGGCGTCGATCAACATCGAGATGATCTCCACGTCGGAGATCCGGATCTCGGTCGTCACCCGTGCCGACACCCTCAACGAGGCGATGCGTGTGGTGCACAGCGCGTTCGGTCTCGACGCCGACTCCGAGGCCGTCGTCTACGCCGGCACCGGCCGCTGACCCGTCAGGAGCACTGCATGAGCACCCTCACCGTCGCCGTCGTCGGCGCCACCGGCCAGGTCGGCGCCGTGATGCGCCGTCTCCTCGAGGAGCGCGCCTTCCCGGCGGACCGCGTCCGGTTCTTCGCGAGCGCCCGGTCCGCCGGCACGACCCTGCCGTTCCGCGGCGAGGAGATCGTCGTCGAGGACTCCGAGCTCGCCGACCCGTCCGGCATCGACATCGCGCTGTTCTCGGCCGGTGCCACCGCCTCGCGTGCCCTCGCGCCGAAGTTCGCCGCCGCCGGGGCCCTCGTCGTCGACAACTCCAGCGCCTGGCGCATGGACCCGGACGTCCCGCTCGTGGTGAGCGAGGTGAACCCGCACGCCATCGACCAGGCGCCCAAGGGGATCATCGCGAACCCGAACTGCACGACCATGGCGATCATGCCGGTGCTCAAGGTCCTCGACACCGAGGCCGGGCTGCGTCGCCTCGTCGCCACCACCTACCAGGCGGTCTCGGGTTCCGGGCTCGCTGGGGTCGAGGAACTGCTCGGCCAGGCGAGGGCCGCGCTCGAGCAGGACACCGCTGCGCTCACCCACGACGGTTCGGCGGTCACCTTCCCGGACCCGGTCAAGTACGTCCGACCGATCGCGTTCGACGTCGTCCCGCTCGCGGGCAGCATCGTCGACGACGGCCTCGGCGAGACCGACGAAGAGAAGAAGCTCCGCAACGAGAGCCGCAAGATCCTCGAGCTCCCGGACCTCCTGGTCGCCGGCACGTGCGTGCGGGTCCCGGTCTTCACGGGGCACTCGATCTCGGTGAACGCCGAGTTCGCCCGTCCGCTGTCCGCCGAGCGTGCCACCGAGGTCCTCGCCGACGCCCCCGGCGTCGAGCTGGCCGAGGTGCCGACCCCGCTCCAGGCAGCCGGGCAGGACCCGACCTTCGTCGGGCGCATCCGTGCGGACCAGTCCGCGCCCGAGGGGCACGGTCTGGCGCTGTTCGTCAGCAACGACAACCTGCGCAAGGGTGCCGCGCTCAACGCGGTGCAGATCGCCGAGACGATCGTCGCGCGCCGCACGGTCGCCGCGTAGCGGCCAGCACTGCCAGGAGGCCCGTCCCGCGTGAGCGGGGCGGGCCTCTGCCGTGCGTCGACCTGCCGAGGCGCGCCGCGCCTGGTGCGACGTTCCGGACAGCGTGCGAGCCTGCTTGGCTCCCACGGTGTGCGGAGGCTCGCACCCTGCGGGCCGGAGCCGCACCGCGGTCGTGTGCCGCGCCTCCCGTCGGATCGTGGGCCGGTCCACCGTGCGCGGACCGGCCGGGGCGCGCCGCGCCGCGCCTGGTGCGTCGTTCCGGACAGCGTGCGAGCCTGCTTGGCTCCCACGGTGTGCGGAGGCTCGCACCCTGCGGGCCGGAGCCGCACCACGGTCGTGTGCCGCGCCTCCCGTCGGATCGTGGGCCGGTGCACGGCCGCGCGCCGCTAGGATCGACGGGTGGCAGTGAAGCAGGTGGACCCCATCGACGTCGTCCTGGTCGGGGGAGGGATCATGAGCGCCACCCTCGGCGCGATCATCCACCGGCTGGAGCCCTCCTGGCGGATCCGCGTCTACGAGCGGCTCGGCAGCGTCGCGCAGGAGAGCTCGAACCCGTGGAACAACGCCGGGACCGGGCACTCCGCACTCTGCGAGCTGAACTACACGCCCGAGCTCCCCGACGGCCGCGTCGACATCGCCAAGGCCGTGACGGTCAACGAGCAGTTCCAGGTGTCCCGGCAGTTCTGGTCGTTCCTCGTCGAGACGGGTGCGCTGCCCGAGCCGTCGAACTTCATCAACCCGACCCCGCACATCTCGTTCGTGTGGGGCGCCGACAACGTCGAGTACATGCGGAAACGGTACGAGGCGATGAAGGACCACCCGCTGTTCGCCGGCCTCGAGTACTCCGACGACCCCGTGCAGATCCGGAAGTGGGCCCCGGCGCTCATCCCCGGTCGCAAGAAGGACCAGCCGATCGCGGCGACGTACTCGGCAGCCGGCTCCGACGTCGACTTCGGTTCGCTGACCCGGCAGCTGTTCGACCAGCTCGAGGTCGACGGCGTCGAGTTCGAGCCGTCGCACCAGGTCACGAACCTGACCCGCTCGAAGGTCAGCGACGGCTGGGTCCTCGACGTCCGCAACGACGTGGGCCGTTCCTCCCAGCGGATCGCCGCGAAGTTCGTCTTCGTCGGCGCCGGCGGCGGGGCCCTGCACCTCCTGCAGAAGTCCGGGATCCCCGAGATCCGCGGCTACGGCGGCTTCCCGGTGTCGGGGGAGTTCCTCCGCACCGACGACCCCGAGGTCGTGCAGAAGCACTCGGCGAAGGTCTACGGCAAGGCGAGCGTCGGCGCGCCGCCGATGTCGGTGCCGCACCTCGACACCCGCATCGTCGACGGCAACGCCTCGCTGATGTTCGGGCCGTACGCCGGGTTCAGTCCGAAGTTCCTGAAGCAGGGCTCGCTGCTCGACCTGTTCAAGTCCATCCGGCCGCACAACCTCCGGCCGATGCTGAGCGTCGCGTTCTCGAACTTCGATCTCGTCCGCTACCTGATCGGCCAGCTGCTGGCGTCGAAGCAGACGAAGTTCGACGCGCTGCGCGACTTCATGCCGAGTGCGGAACCGGAGAACTGGCATCGCATCACGGCCGGGCAGCGCGTGCAGGTCATCAAGCCGGACAAGGACAAGGGCGGCGTCCTGCAGTTCGGGACGGAGGTGATCACCGCGGCGGACGGTTCGGTCGCGGGGCTCCTCGGTGCGAGCCCTGGTGCGTCCACCGCGGTCCCGATCATGCTCGGGCTGTTGCGGAAGTGCTTCCCGGACCGCTGGGACCGCTGGGAGGACGCCGTCCGCGTGATGGTGCCGACCTACGGGCAGGACCTGGGGAACGACGCGGAGCTGGCGGACCAGACCCTCGAGCGCACGGCGAAGGTCCTCGGACTGCACCACTGACGCACCCCCGCTTGCAGGTCATTCGAACATGTGTTCGAATGACTGCATGCGATGGAGTGGGCAGGCGATCGACGCCTCGCGGAGCGATGCGCTCCCCGGGCTCGAGTCGAACAGCGGGTTCGTCCGCAGCGTGACGACGCCGGAGTTCGCGGGCGTCACCTTCCACGAGGTCCTGGCGAAGAGCGCGCTGAACCGCGTTCCGTCGGCGGACGGCAGCGGCACCTACGGGTGGACCATCAACCCGTACCGCGGGTGCAGTCACGCGTGCGTGTACTGCTTCGCGCGGCCCACGCACACCTACCTGGAGTTCGACGGCGGCGCGGACTTCGACCAGCAGATCGTCGTGAAGACCAACGTGGCCGACGTGCTGCACCGGGAGCTCACGAAGCCGAGCTGGGACCGCCACCCGGTGGCGCTCGGCACGAACACCGACCCGTACCAGCGTGCCGAGGGGAAGTACCGGCTGATGCCTGGCGTCATCCGTGCGCTGGCCGACTCGGGCACGCCGTTCAGCATCCTGACGAAGGGCACACTGCTCCGCCGCGACATCCCGCTGCTGGTCGAGGCGGCCCGGTCCGTGCCGGTGGACCTGGCGATGTCGATCGCGGTGTACGACGACGAACTCCAGCAGCAGGTCGAGCCGGGCACCCCGACGACGGCTGCGCGGCTGGCGACGGTGCGGGCCATCCGGGACGCCGGACTCGAGTGCTCGGTGTTCCTGATGCCGGTGCTCCCGTACATCACGGACACCCGGGCACACCTCGACGACGCGATCGGCCGGGCCGCAGCAGCCGGGGCCTCGAGCGTCATGTACTCCGCACTGCACCTGCGGCCCGGGGTGAAGCCGTGGTGGTTCGCGTGGCTCGAGCGCACCCGGCCGGACCTCGTGCAGCGGTACCGGTCGATGTACCTCGACAACGCGTACGCGCCGAAGGACTACCGGCGGTGGCTGGCCGAGCGGGTCCGGCCGATCCTGCGGGACCACGGGCTCGGGCTCGGCCGTGTCGACCCGGCGACGGGATCGATGGGGTTCTCGAACCGCGCGGGCGACGATCGACCGGGTGGACACCGTCCGGGCGACCGCCGTCCGGCCGACCGACGACGCCTCGAGCAGCTGGACGACGGCACGGAGCAGTCGGTGCCCGCGACCTCGCCGCTCAAGCGCGCCGATCCGGGCTTCGATCGTCGTCTCACCCCGCGCCGACCCGAGGGTGCGGTCCCGACACTGTTCTGAGCGACCGTGGTACGGCGTGGTTCCTGAGTACTCGTCGGTCCACGTTCGGGGGACAGCCCGGAACGTGGAAGTGCCGGTAACATCGTGCGGGTCGCCGAACGCCCCGCCGATCGGGGTACACGATCACGCTGACGGTGGTTGGATCATGGGCGGCGCACCCACTCGTCCGGAAGGACCCCCCACCCGTGCTCGGCATCCCCACGCACCTCGCTCCGCGAGTCAACGCGTGGTCGACCGTGCGGGCCTTCCACGCCGCCGCCATCGGGTCGCTCGCGGCCGCGGCGGTCGCACTGCTGCTCTACCGTCTGGCCGACCCCGACGTCCGGGTCGTCGGAGCGGTGCTGGCCCTCGTCCCGATGCTCGGCATGATCGCGGTGCACGTGCAGTTCGGCACGTGGCGTTCGGCCGTGGCGTTCCTCGTCGTCGGCGGGGTGTGCGCGTGGTGGTTCGCCGTCGTCGTGCAGCGCGAGGTCCCCGCCGGCTGGGTCGTGTCGTACCTGTTGTCGCTGTCGGTCATCCCGCTCGTGCTGGTGGGCGGCGCGGGTGCCGTCGCCGGCCGGGTGGCACTGTGGTCGATCGTCGGCTTCCTGGTCGGCCGTGTCGCGACGACGGTCGCCATCCTGCAGGCCGGCGGCTCGACGCACCCGCTCGTGCTCGCCTGGGTCACGCTGGGCTTCGTCATCGCCCTCGTGCTCTTCACGAGCCGCAACACCACCCGGTCCGCGCGGGTCCAGCCCGAGCTCCTGCGCTCGGCGCGCGAGGAGCACGTCTCCGCGTACCGGGCGGGGGTCGAGGCCGAGGCAGCAGCGATCCTGCACGACACCGTCCTGAACCACCTCGGTGCGATCGCCCTCGCACCGGACGGGCCGATGGACCCGCAGTTGGCGCGCACGGTCGAGGCCGACGTGGCGATGCTCACCGGCAGGGAGTGGCTGGCACCCGGAGGGCGTCCGGGGCGCGCCGAGCCCGGGGCGGCGGTCCGCGCGTTCGAGCACATGGTGGACGAGCACCGTGCGCACGGTCTGGACGTCTCCGTGACGGGGGACCCGGCGGCGCTCACACGGCTCGACCAGGCGGCGATGACGGCGGTGCTCCGCGCGGTCGCGCAGTGCCTGGCGAACGTCCGGAAGCACGCCGGCACGGACGCAGCCGAGGTCAGCGTGTTCGACGACGGTGCGTCCTGCACCGTCATGGTGGTCGACGACGGCCGCGGGTTCGACGAGTCGTCGACGAGCCCGGACCGGATGGGGTTGCGCGGGTCCGTCCGGGAGCGCATCGGTCGTGTCGGCGGTGACGTGCAGGTGTGGTCGTCCCCGGGATCGGGCACGAGCGTGATGATGACGGTGCCGTACGGCGCGGTGACGGGCGCGACCCCCGCGGTGTCGAGCGACGGATCGGGGGCCCATCGATGAGGAGCCCGACCGACGCGACCCGGACGGCGCAGCAGTACGACCCGCTCGGCGCGATGGGGTCGCGTCCGCTCGCGATCGTCCTCGGCGCCTGCGGCGTCCTGTGGGCCCTGCTCGTGTCGGTGTTCGACCGGGACGTCGTCGGCAGCCCCACGCTGAGCGCGCTCACCGTCCTGCTCGTCGCCGCGTCGGGCACGGTCGTGCTCGTCGCGTCCAGCCCCTTCCGTGCGCCGTTCCCGCGGTGGGCGTTCGTCCTGCACGTGGCGCTGCTCGCCGCGGCCACCGTCACGAGCGTGGCGGCGCAGTGGGGGCCGGACCGCAGCGCCCTGAACGACTTCATGTCCCTGCTGACGGCGACCGGCATCGTGATGACGGCACCGTACCGTCCGTGGACCGACCTGACGGTGGGCGGCATCGTCCTGGCCGTCGTCGCCGGAGCGTCGTGGGGCATCGGTGCGGCCGCCTTCCCGCACCACGTCCCGATCGGGGTCGCCGGGTTCCTGGCGGCGGCGCCGACGCTGGTGCTCACGGCGGCCTCTGCGGTGTTCGCCTGGACGTTCGCGGGCCTCGCCGAGCGCGTGCAGATCCGGGCCGGGTCCTACTCGGTCGAGCGTGCGGAGCGGGACGGCATCGCTGCGAGCGTGCAGCAGGACCGCTCGACGATCCTGGCGCGGGACGTCGCCCCGTTCCTCGCCGAGCTCCGGACGCGCGAGGTCATCACCGACGCCGACCGGGCGCGCGCGCGGGCGATCGCGGACGGCATCCGGCGCGCGATGGTCGCCGACGCCGATCGGACGTGGTTCGAACACGCGGTGACCGTGGACGGTGGGGGAGCGGCCGTCGTGGTCGATCCGGACGGACTCATCGCGACGCTCGACGCCGACCAACGCACCGTCGTCCGGACCTTCCTGCGTGCTGCGCTGCGTGCCTCCACCGTCGACCCCGCCGGCTTCCGGGCGACGATCGACCGTGTCCCGGACACGGCCGACCGGGTGAGCGTCGCGATCGACCTGGCCGTCGCCGACTCCGACGTCGGCATCCACCGCACCTTCGACCCGTACTTCGCGGTCCTCCGCGTGACGTTCCCCGACCTGGACGTCGCGGTCCGACCCTCCGCCCTCGCATTAAGGTTCTCCTATGACCAGCACTGACCCGAGCCGGATCACGGATGGTGCACCCGCCATCCCGAACCCGGGGACACGACGCGTGCGGCTGGCGATCCTCGACGACCACGAGGTGCTGTTGGACAGCCTGTCCAGCTGGATCGCGGTGAACGCCTTCGACTTCGACCTCGCCCTGACCGCGCACACGTGGCTCGAGATGGTGCACAGCGAGAACTTCCCCACGGACCTGGTGTTCCTGGACTTCCAGCTCAAGGAGCCCGTCTCGATCGAGGCCCGCGTGCGCACCTGCCGGGCTGCCGGCGCGAAGGTCATCGTGCTGTCGAGCGTCGACAGCCGCGAGTCCCGCGACCGTGCCCTGGCTGCCGGCGCTGCCGCCTTCCTGTCGAAGTCGCTGCCGATGCGCGAGGTCATGGACGTCGCGCGCGAGATCATGGGCGTCGCCCGGGACACCCCGCCGCAGCGCGACTGGCGTCCGTTGCCGACCGGGGCGAACGCGCACCAGCGGCCGAAGCTCAGCCACGGCGAGGAAGAGGCTCTGCGGCTGTACGTGTCGGGCTACTCGACGAACGAGGTCGCGGCGCAGATGAACGTGCAGTACGAGACCGCGAAGACCTACCTCCGGCGCGTGCGTGAGAAGTACAGCAAGGTCGGCCGGCCCGCGTCGAAGAAGTCCGACCTGATCCGTCGTGCGGCGGAGGACGGGTTCCTCGCGTAGTGGCGAAGCTCTACTTCCGCTACGGCGCGATGAACAGCGGCAAGAGCACGGGGTTGCTGCAGGCTGCGTACAACTACGAGGAGCGTGGTCACCGCGTCCTGCTCGCCAAACCGTCGGTGGACACGAAGGGCGACCGTGAGATCGTCTCGCGCCTCGGCGTGACGCGCACCGTCGACATCGTGTTCGCGCCCGACGCCGACGTCCGGTCCGCCGTCGGTGACGCTGGTGCGCTCGACCCGGAGTCCGATCGCCTCGACGGCATGGTCCGTCCCGTCAGCTGCGTGCTCGTGGACGAGGCCCAGTTCCTCACCCCGCGGCAGGTCGACGACCTGCTCCGCATCGCCGTGCTCGACGAGATCCCGGTGATCACGTACGGCATCCGTACCGACTTCCGCACCGAGGCGTTCCCCGGCAGCGCCCGCCTGCTCGAGGTGGCGCACTCGCTGGAGGAACTGAAGACCATCTGCCGCTGCGGCCGCAAGGCGGTCTTCAACGCCCGCAAGATCGACGGGCGGTTCGTCTTCGACGGATCGCAGGTGGCGATCGACGGCGTGGACGTCACGTACGAGTCGCTCTGCGCCAACTGCTACCTCACGGAGTCCGGCGGACGCCTCGACGGCGACTGACGGGCGCACCGGCCCGCGTCGTGCAGACGCGACCGTCTGACGGCCGGGAGGCGCGGTGCGGGCCCGCCCCGCGCCTCCAGGCCGGTGGGTGGTGCGGAATGCACGTGCGTCGGGCGACGTTGGTGACCACATGAGCGACGCATCCGTGCACCTGTCCGTCCTCGACCTGGCCACGCGCGAGTACGGCCAGTCCAACACCGAAGCCCTGCAGGGCTCCATCGACATGGCGGTGCACGCCGAGAAGCTCGGCTACGAGCGCTTCTGGGTCGCCGAGCACCACGGCATGCCGGGCATCACCTCGTCCGCGCCGGCGGTGCTGCTGAGTGCCGTGGGGGCCGCGACCTCCACGATCCGGATCGGCTCCGGTGGCGTGATGCTGCCGAACCACGCGCCGCTCGTCGTGGCGGAGCAGTTCGGCACGCTCCGTGCGCTCTACGGCGACCGGGTCGACCTCGGTCTGGGGCGCGCACCGGGGACGGACGGGGCGACCGCGATGGCGCTGCGCCGGACCGACCGCCTCGACGTCGACGACTTCCCCGACCGGCTCGCCGACCTCATCGGCTTCTTCACCGGGATGGACGCGGAGAACCCCCTGTCCCGGATCCGGGCCGTCCCCGGCTACGGCGACGTCCCGGAGTTCTGGCTGCTCGGGTCCTCCGGGTACAGCGCGCAGGTCGCCGGTGCGCTCGGCGTCTCGTTCGCGTTCGCGCACCACTTCGCGTCGGACAACACCGAGGCGGCGCTCGCCCTGTACCGCGACTCGTTCCGCCCGTCGCGCTTCCGGCAGACGCCCAACGCGCTGATCGGCGTGCAGGTCGTCACCGACGAGGACCCGACGATCGTCGACGAGCAGAGCGCCCCCGGGATGATCTCGTTCATCCGGATGCGCCAGGGTGCGAAGCCCGAGCCGGTGTCGATGGAGGAAGCGCGGGCCTACGAGTTCAGCGACCTCGAGCGGCGGTTCATCGCGGCGCGCACGGAGCGGCAAGCCTACGGGAACGCCGAGCAGGTGGCCGCGAAGATCAACGCGCTCGTCGAGTCGACCGGGGCGGACGGCGTCATCGTCGCTCCCGGTGCGGCGCAGGCGCGGTACCGGCACCAGGCGCTCGACGTCGTGGCCGGGCTGCACGCCGACGGTCGCCTGGTGCGCGCCGGGGCGGGAGCGTCGGTCTAGGCGAGGAGTCCGAGACGCGTCGCGGTCGCGATCGCGGCGACGCGGGACCCCACGTCGAGCTTCCGGAAGACGTTGTAGACGTGTCGTTTGACCGTGCCCACCGCGAGGCCGAGGTCCGCGGCGATCTCGGCGTTCGACCGTGCGGCGGCGATGAGCCGCAGGACCTCGAGTTCGCGGTCGCTGAGCGGTGAGCCCGCGCGGGCCTCGGTGACGAGGTCGATCGGGAACGTCACCGGTGCTGCGTCGGTGCTCGTCGCCCGGACGATCCGATCGACGAGCTCGCGGCTCGGGGTGTCCTTCGTCACGAAGTCCACCGCGCCCGCGTCGAGCAGCGCGCGGCGGAGCACGGCGTCGCGGTGCATGGTCAGCACGACGACGGCGATGCCCGGGTGGTTCCGGCGCACGGTGGCGATCGTGGTCCGTGCCGGGGGGCCGTCGAGTTCCACGTCGAGGAGCAGGACGTCGATCGCCTGTGCCTCGGGGGAGTCGAGCACGTCGGCCGGGCGCTCCCCGTGCGCGACGACACGGATGGTCGGCACCGACGACAGGATCGTCGCCAGCCCCTCACGGAACAGCCGGTGGTCGTCGACGATCGCGACGTGCGTGATGCCGGTCACAGCGCACCCACCGGGAGCGCCAGCCGCACGGTCGTGCCGGCCCCTGGTGCGCTCTCGACGGTCAGCACCGCACCGATGAGGCCAGCTCGTTCGCGCATCGTCAGCTGGCCGAGTCGACCGTCGGACGCCGCCGTGGTGTCGAATCCAGGGCCGTCGTCGGAGACCGTCACCGTGACAGCCCGGTCCGTCCAGTCGAAGTGCACCGTGGCCGTCGACCCGGACGCGTGCTTCCGCCAGTTCGTCAGCGCCTCGAGCAGGATCGTGAGGGCCTCCTCGGCCTTCCAGTTCGGCAGCGTCACCGGTGTGCCGGACGACGCGATCGCGACGGCGCTCTCGGCGGGGAAGAGGTCCCGCGCGTGCCGGGCGAGCGCGGCGTCGAGGTGGTCGTCGCCGACCCGGGCGTGGAGCGAGACCGCCAGGTCCTGCACCTCGCCGAGCGCGCCGCGGAGGAGCCGTGCCGCGTCCTCCAGCTGGGCGGTCCGTGCCGGCGCAGGGGGATCGGTCAGCAGGGTCAGGTCGATGCGCTGCAGGCCCGCGAGGATCCCGTGCGCCACCCGGTCGTGCAGGTCACGGGCGATCTGCGTCCGGGAGTCCATGTGCGCCGTCGTGACGCGTTGCCGGAGTGCCTCGGTGTACGCGATCGCCCCGGCCGGGAACCGGCTCCAGACACCGGCGTGCAGCGCCCTGGTGGCCCGGAGGACGTCGGCCGTGGTCGATGCGCCGACCTCGTCGACGAAGACCGGCAGGTAGGCGTCGAACAGGACCTCGGCGGCGAGCATCGCGCCGGCCGGGTGCTGGGCGTGCTCGGCGTGCAGGGCACCGGTCGCGAGGTGCGCGGGGTCGAGGTACGAATCGCTCACGACGCTCGACTCGACGCCGGCGGCGTACCGTTCGTGCGCCTCGGCGATCATCGACGTGACGTTCTCGAGCAGGCTCTGGGCCATCACCGGATCGTCGGCGAGTTCGGGGAAGCGCGCACCGATCTGCGCGAGGACGGAGGCGAGCGGCGCGGGGATGTCCATGGCGGATCGAGCGTATCTCGACCGCGACGATCGCCATCCGCTGGCGACGGTGGATGGGCCCGCGGACACATGCTGACGACGGGAAAGCAGAAGGCCCTGGTTCCGGAGAACCAGGGCCTTCTTCGTACTGTCTCAACACAGTGTCGGGGTGACAGGATTTGAACCTGCGACCTCCTCGTCCCGAACGAGGCGCGCTACCAAGCTGCGCCACACCCCGCGGTGTGATCGCTCCGTGGCCGGAGCAACCCCAGAAGTCTATCCGATGATCCGGTGTGCTCGTGACCATCGAGCGAACTCCCGGGCGCGTCGCGCTGGAGGGGTCAGTCGGTGCGCGCGGTCAGCGTGACGACCACTGCTTCGGGACGGCACGAGAACCGCACCGGCGCGTAGATCGACGTGCCGAGCCCCGCCGAGACCTCGAGCCACGACCAGTGCCCCCGGTGCTGCCACTTGTGCAGCCCGCTGACGTACCGGCGCGGCAGGTCGCAGTTCGTGACGAGCGCACCGACCCCGGGGACCTGGACCTGTCCACCGTGGGTGTGGCCGGCGAAGACGATGTCGGCACCCTGCGTGACGAAGGCGTCGAGTACACGACGGTACGGAGCGTGCGTGATGCCGATCGCGACGGGGGCGGGGCCGTCCTCGTCCTCGGACCACGGGACGTCGCCGCGCATCTCGTCGACGTTCGTCGGCAGGAGGTCGAGCCGGTCCCATCCGCGGTGCGCGTCGGACGTGCCGAAGAGCTCGAAGCGGGACCCCTTGAGCTCGATCGCGTGGGCGTGGTCGTTGACGTCGAGCCAGCCGAGCGACTCGAAGAAGGCGGTCTGTCGGTCGATGTCGAGCTCGACCGGGCGCCGCTCCGAGTGCATCTGGCTCGGGCCGGTGAAGTACTTGAACGGGTTGCGCGGCGACGGACCGTAGAAGTCGTTGGACCCGTACGCGAAGGCTCCCGGCACCCCGCGGAACGGTTCGAGCGCGTACTCGACCGCTGCGTTCGCCGTCGGGTGCCCGAGGTTGTCGCCGGTGTTCACGATGAAGTCCGGCTCGACCAGGCTCAGGTCACGCAGCCACTGCTGCTTGTCGGCCTGCCACGGTGCCATGTGGATGTCCGACAGGTGCAGGACGACGACGTCGCGCGACCCCGGTGGGAGGACCGGGACGGTCTCCCACCGGATGCCGAAGCGACGGCGCTCGACGAGCGATCCCCAGGCCGCGGAGGCGGCACCGACGGCCGCGCCTGCTGCGAGGACCCCCAACGCGGCGCGACCGCGGGTCACTTGCAGTCCTTGGGGGCCTTGCCGTTCTTGTCGCCGTAGAGCGTCAGTGTGACGGTCGAGTCCTTGCCGGCGTTCGTGTGCACGCCCGGGTCGACTGCAGCGACACGGCACTCCTTGTCGCCGCCGCCCTTCGCGTACTGCTCGGCGATCGCCACGTTGGTGAGTCCGACCTCGTTCAGCTGCGCCCGTGCGTCGTTCAACGGCTTCCCGGTCACGGACGGGACCGTGATCTGCGATCCGTCCGAGGTGTAGACGGTGACACTCGATCCGCTCGACAGGAGCGACCCAGCGGCCGGGGAGGTCGAGGACACGGTGCCGGCCTTGGCAGCACCCGGCTGGGCTCCGCCGTCGACGTAGGTGAAACCGGCCGAGGCGAGTGCGGCCTTGGCATCCGCGGCGGTCTTGCCCGTCACGTCCGGGATGGCCTTGCTGTTGCCGCGGAGCGCCGAGGCGGACGGGTCGGTGAACGGACCGGCCGGGTAGAGCGCGTTCAGCGGGGTCTGCGCCTGACGCCAGACGCCGGCGCGGGCACCCGCGTAGGTCCCGTTGACGCCGTTGCTGTAGTGACGGAGGTTGTTCTTGCCGCCGTCGGTGTTGCCCTGCCAGTACGCGGTCGCGACGCGGGAGCTGCCGCCCACGAGCCAGATCTGGTCGGCGTCGTCGGTGGTGCCGGTCTTGCCGAACAGCTGGGTGCCGTCGGGCGTCTGCGCCCCGACCGCGGTGCCGCCCGAGATGGTGCGCTTCATGGCGTACACGGCCGACTGCGCGACCGAGGGGTCGACGACCTGCTTGCAGCTCTTCGGCTGCCCGCCCAGGCTCTTGCCCTCGGCGTTCGTCACGTTGTCGATCGCGATCGGGGCGCAGTACGTGCCGTTGTTCGCGATGCCGGCGTACGCGGCGGCCATCGTCAGCGGCGCGATGTTGTTCGTGCCGAGGATGGAGGACGGGTACGAGTTCAGCTCGGTCTTGTCGTCACCGGAGTGCACGCCGAAGTCCTCCGCCGTCTGCTTGATGTCGCAGAGGTCGAGCTTCGCGCCCATCGAGGCGAAGGCCGCGTTCACCGACGCAGCCGTGGCCGCGATGACGGTGTAGTTGCCCCGCTCACCAGCGGAGTCGTTCTTCGGCGCCCAGTTCGTGTAGGTCGGTTCGCCACAGTGCTGCCACACGGGGGTGTTGTGCGGCGTGCCGTTCACGACCTCGTTCAGACCGTGCCCGGCCTTGAGCCAGTCGAGCAGCGTGAAGACCTTGTACGTCGATCCCACCTGGAAGCCGATGCCGCCGCCGTACTTCTTGTCGACGCTGTAGTTGATCGACGTCGACGTCGGCGGGGACTTCAGGGACTGGTCGTAGTCCTTGTTCTGCGCCATGGTCAGGATGCGGCCGGAACCGACCTCGACCGAGTCGAGTGCGGCACCGAGCTTGAACGCGGTCTCGGCCTTGTTGTCGTAGGTGTTGAGCACCTGCTTCTGCTGCGCGTTCGCGTCGATGTCGAGCGTCGTCTGGATCTTGTAGCCGCCGTTGCGCCAGGCGGTGTTGCGCTCCTTCTGCGTGGCGCCGAGCTGGGACATCTCCTTGACGACCTGCACCGCGTAGTCGCAGAAGAACTGCGAGCCGTCGCCGACGGAGGCCTTGCAGCCCTGCGACGGCTGGGTCAGGTGGACGTAGTCCTTCGGGTTCGACGCGATCGCCTGGTCGTACTCGGCCTTCGTCAGGTGCTTCTGCGCGTACATCGACTTGAGGATGACGTTGCGGCGCGCGACGTTGGCGTCGTAGTACTTCGGGTTCGACAGGTTTCGCGTGTTCGGGGACTGCACGATCGCGAGGATCGATGCAGCCTCGGCCGGAGTGAGGTCGGTCGCGCTCTTGTTGTAGTAGTGCTGCGCGGCTGCCTGCACGCCGTAGGTCTGGTCGCCGAAGTACGCGATGTTGAGGTACCCGGTGAGGATCTCCTTGTGGGTGTACTTCTTCGCGAGCCCGATCGCGAGCTTCATCTCCTCGAGCTTGCGGGGGATGGTCTGCTCGACCGCGTCGTTGTACGCCTTGAGGCGCTCCTCCTGCGTGGGGAGCTCGAGCGCCTGGTTCATCTTGATGTTGCGGACGAGCTGCATCGTCAGCGTCGAACCGCCGCCGGACTCACCGAGCCCGCCGGCGAGCGAACCCACACCCGCGCGGATGAGCGAGGTCATGTCGACGCCGCCGTGCTCGTAGAAGCGCTTGTCCTCGCCGTCGATGGCCGCGTTCTTCAGCTGGTCGCTGATCTGGTCGAACTTGAGCTCCTGGCGGTTCTGGTCGTAGACCGTCGCGAAGTGCACGCTCTTGCCGCCCTGGTACGCGTACAGCTCGTTGCGCTGCGGGAGGTCACCGATCTCGATGTACTCCGGCAGGGACTCGAACACGCCGATCGTGGACGTCGTCGTGACACCGGCCACCGCGATCGCGGGGGTGACACCGATCGTGACGAGCAGACCGGCGAGCACACTGAAACCGACGAAACCGACGAAGGCGCCGACTGCAGAGACGGGCTTGGTCCGCGAGGCAGACGTCTTCTGGGCAGACATAGGATGCAGCCTAAACGACACCGCCGACTGAAAGGCTGGCAAGGATCTCCATGACTCGCTGGGAATACTTCACCGCCCCACTGCTCATCCACAACACCACCGCGATCCTCAACAACTTCGGGGACGAGGGCTGGGAGCTGGTCCAGGTCGTCACCGGCCCGGAGGGCGGCCTGGTGGCCTACCTGAAGCGCCCGAAGGCCGACGCGTGAGCGTCGCGGAGCGGCTCGTCGAACTCGGCCTGACGATCCCGGCGGTGGCCGCCCCGGTCGCCGCCTACGTCCCGGCCGTCGTCACCGGCGGGTACGTGTACACGGCCGGCCAGCTGCCGTTCGTCGACGGCGCACTGCCCGTGACGGGCAAGGTCGGCGCGACGGTCGACGCCGAGACCGCGACGGGCGAGGCCCGGACCGCGGCGCTGAACGCCCTCGCGGCCGTGCAGTCCGTCGCCGGCTCGCTCGACCGCGTCGCGCGCGTCGTCAAGGTGACGGTCTTCGTCGCGAGCGACCCGTCCTTCACCGGCCAACCGGGCGTCGCGAACGGCGCCTCCACCCTCGTCGGTGAGGTCTTCGGCGACGCCGGCGTCCACGCGCGCAGCGCGGTGGGCGTCGCAGTGCTCCCGCTGGACGCACCGGTCGAGGTCGAGCTGGTGGTGGAACTCACCGACTGACGGACCGTCAGCAGCGCGCGTCACGCGAGCCGCGCCTCCAGTCCGGACCGACTGGAGGCGCGGCTCGCGTCGTTCCCGCTACATGAGTTCCGAGATGGTCGCCATGATCGTCGGGTCGGCCAGCGTCGTCGTGTCACCGATCCGGCGGCCCTCGGCCGCGTCGCGGAGCAGCCGTCGCATGATCTTGCCGGAGCGCGTCTTCGGCAACTCCGGGACGATCACGACCTGGCGTGGCTTCGCGATCGCGCCGATCCGCTTGCCGACCCAGTTGCGGAGCTCCGTCGCCGCCGAGTCGCGGTCGACGTCGGCTGCTGCCTCGGCGGTCAGGATGACGTACGCGACGACCGCCTGTCCCGTGGTCTCGTCGGCGGCACCGACGACGGCCGCCTCGGCGACGCCCTCGTGCCCGACGAGTGCGGACTCGATCTCCGCCGTCGACAGGCGGTGTCCGGAGACGTTCATGACGTCGTCGACGCGGCCCTGGATCCAGATGTCGCCCTGGCCGTCGAGCCGCGCGCCGTCGCCCGCGAAGTACCGGCCCGGGAACCGCGACCAGTACGTCTCGACGAACCGGTCCGGGTCGCCCCAGATGCCGCGTGCCATCGACGGCCACGGTTCCGTGATGGTGAGGTAGCCGCTCTCACCGGGGTCAGCACGGTTGCCGTCGTCGTCGACGATCTCCGCGACGATGCCGGGCAGGGGTGTCTGCGCGGCACCGGGCTTGAGCTTCGTGACCCCGGGCAGGGCGGAGATCATGATCGCGCCGGTCTCCGTCTGCCACCACGTGTCGACGATCGGCGTGCGGTCGTGGCCGATGACCTGCCGGTACCAGTTCCAGGCCTCGGGGTTGATCGGCTCGCCGACGCTGCCGAGCAGGCGGAGGGTCTCGAGGCTGCGGGCCTCCGGGATCTCGCGCCCGGCCTTCATGGCGGCGCGCACCGCGGTCGGTGCCGTGTAGAGGACCGTCACGCCGTACGCGTCGACGAGGTCCCACCAGCGGCCGGGCTTCGGCTCGTCCGGGGTTCCCTCGTACAGGACCTGCGTGACGCCGTTCGCGAGCGGGCCGTAGACGACGTAGGAGTGCCCGGTGATCCAGCCGATGTCGGCCGTGCACCAGTAGACGTCCTTCTCCGGGTGCATGTCGAACACGTTCTTGTGCGTGTACGCCGCCTGGGTCAGGTAGCCGCCGGAGGTGTGCACGATGCCCTTCGGCTTCCCGGTCGTCCCCGAGGTGTACAGGATGAAGAGCGGGTTCTCGGCGGGGAACGCCTCGGGGGTGTGCTCGGGCGCGGCCTTCGCGAGCTCGTCGTGCCACCAGAGGTCTCGGTCGTTCCAGGCGATCTCGTTGCCGCCGCGCTTGACGACCAGCACGTGCTCGACGCTGCCGGTGCCGTCGCCCTCGAGGGCTTCGTCGACGGCGGGCTTGAGCGCCGAGACCGCGCCGCGCCGCCAGCCGCCGTCGGCCGTGACGACGAGCTTCGCGCCGGCGTCCTCGATGCGGGCGCGGAGGCTCTCGGCGCTGAACCCGCCGAACACTACGGAGTGCACCGCGCCGATCCGTGCGACCGCGAGCATCGTCACGACGGCCTCGGGGATGAGCGGGAGGTAGACCACGACGCGGTCGCCGTGCCCGACGCCGAGGTCGGTGAGCATGTTCGCGGCGCGCTGGACCTCGGCGGTGAGCTCGGCGTACGTGATCCGCCGGGTGTCGCCGGGAGCTCCTTCGAAGTGGATCGCCACGCGGTCGCCGTTGCCGGCACGGACGTGGCGGTCGAGGCAGTTCTCGGCGACGTTGAGCGTGCCGTCGGCGAACCACTTCGCGAACGGGGCGCCGGACCAGTCGAGGGTCTGCGTGAACGGTGTGCGCCAGTCGAGCAGGGTGCGGGACTGCTCGGCCCAGAACGCCTCGCGGTCGGATGCCGCGGCCTCGTGGAGGTCGGCACCGGCCACCGCGTCGGCGACGAACTCGGGCGACGGCGGGAAGGTCGCGGGGTCGTCGCGGCCTCCGTCGTGGCGGGGATCGGTCTGGGTCGGAGCGGACATCGATGTCCTTTCGCGTCGTTGCGGCAGGGGTGCAGTCGGAGAATACCCCTCGGGCTGGGGCCGGTGCGGTCGCGTGTCGTCGGGGGTGGCGGGCCTCGCGCGGGCGCGTCCGCCGGGGGTGCAGGCTGCGCGCGTTCCCGTCCACCGGGACCGGCGCGCCCGGAAGTCGTGTCGGGGGTTGCCGAGCAGGGGTGATCGTGGGGTACAGTAGATCCCGCTGGACTCGTTTCCGGCGGCAACGGTTCGGATTCCCCCCAATCCACCGATGTCAAGGCGGCACCTGTTCCCCCCAACCGGTGCCGCCTCTTCTGTTTTCCGGACTCGGACCAGCCATCCACGGTCACCCGGCACCACACCGATCTGCCTCGATCCGCACGGGGACGCCGAACAGTGGACAGACCTGTCCATGCTCTTGCATGCACTCGACCGTCGCCGCGCGTCCGGTTTGTTGCGTTCGCCAACTGCCGGTGACCCCGCTCCTCCGCGCTCCGGCCCCGGTTGGGCAGCAGACACCGAGCGGGGTACGGGGTTGTGCTTCGGGGTACAAAACGGTCCGCTGGTGTGTACACGGCAGTCCTCTCCACCGATGGTGCACGAACGCGGTCTTTCCTGCGTGCAGTTCCTACTGTCTCCTTCCATGCACCGACACCGGGCCCACGCCCCGTTCCTTCCCGGCACCGCACCCCCGACGCGACGCCGCGCCGTGTCCGCAGCCGACTTCGAGGAACTCGCCGCACTGGTCGGCGACGCCGCCGTCACGGACGTGCTCGTGATCGGCGGCACGGGCACCTGGGTCGATCGGGGGAACGGACTCGAGCGTGACGGACCCGAGCTCCCCGAGGGCCGCGTCCGGGAGCTCGCGACGGAGCTCGTCGCGCGGGGTGGCCGGCACGTCGACGAGACCACGCCCTGCGCCGATGTCCGGCACGGTGACGGCATCCGCGTCCACGTCGTGCTCGCACCCGTGTCGGTCGGCGGCACCGCCGTGTCCATCCGACTGCCACGCCCCGGGCCGTCGACCCTGTCGTCCCTCGAACGGTCCGGCACCTTCGCCCGCGTCCCTCGGTCGGTGGTCGAACACGCCGTCGAGACGCGCCGCAACGTGCTCGTCACGGGGGCGACCGGCAGCGGCAAGACGACGATGCTCGCCGCGATGCTGGGCGCGGTGCCGCACGACGAGCGGATCGTGACGATCGAGGACGTCGCCGAACTCCGCATCGACCACCCGCACGTGGTCCGACTCGAGGCCCGGCAGGCCAACGCCGAAGGAACCGGTGCGCTCGGTCTCGAACGCCTCGTGCGGGAGGCCCTGCGCATGCGCCCGGACCGCATCGTGGTGGGGGAGTGCCGGGGCGCCGAGGTCCGGGAACTCCTGTCGGCGCTCAACACCGGGCACGACGGCGGCGCCGGGACCGTGCACGCGAACGGACTCGCAGACGTCGCCGCCCGGCTCGAAGCGCTCGGCGCCCTCGCCGGGCTCGGGCCCGACGCCCTCGCCCGGCAGGCCGTGAGTGCGTTCGACCTCGTCCTGCACGTGGAGCGCCGCGGCGGACGTCGCCGGCTCGGGGCAGTGGGGTCGCTCCGGGTCGGTGCGGACGGGAGGCTCGACGTGCGTCCGGTGGACCGCCCACGGTGACCAGGCGTCCGGGTCCACGGCCGCGCGACGCCGCGGACGACGCCCGCACGGTGGACCGCGTCGCGACCCTCGTCGCGGCCGGCGTGCCGCCGCCACGCGCCTGGGAGCTGGCGGGCGGTCTCCCGCGGAGCGGTACACCGGCCTGGGACGACGTCCGGGCCGTGCTGCGCGTCGCCGAGCACACCGGCGCACCCGTGGCCACCACGCTCCGTGCACTCGCCCGAGCGCTCCGACGCTCCGCGGCCTCGGACCGCGCCGTCCGCGTCGCGCTCGCCGGGCCGCGCGCGAGCGCCCGGGTGGTGCTCGCGCTGCCGGCGTTCGGCCTGCTGCTCGGGTCGACGTGGGGCGCCGGAGCGGTGCAGGTCCTCGTCGGCACGCCGATCGGCTGGACGTGCTGCGTCCTCGCAGCGGTCCTCGTCGTGCTCGGACGGACGTGGACGGCGCGACTGGTCCGTCGAGCGACCCCGGACGGACGCGTGCCGGGCATCCTCCTCGACGCCTGGGCCGTCGCGGTGGCCGGGGGCGGGTCGTGGGCTGCCGGTGGTCGTGCCGTGCAGGCGGCGTTCGGTCCGCCCGTGTCGACCGTCCCCTCGCAGGCGCGCCGAAGAGAAGAAGAGCGACTCCGCGAGGTCCTCGGGCTGGCCCAGCGCGCCGGCGTCCCCGCGGCGGCACTGCTCCGAGCCGCTGCCGAGGACGTCCGCGACGACGCCGCCGCCGCCGGGCTCGAGGCCGCCGAACGCCTGGCCGTCCGTCTGGTCCTGCCGCTCGGCGTGTGCGTGCTCCCGGCGTTCGTGCTCGTCGGGGTCGTCCCCGTCGTCGTCGGGGTCCTCTCCTCCACCGTCGTCGACGGCGGGTGACCGTCCACAGATCCGGTCCGCGGGCCGCGACGGGCACCCACCGGTCACGATGCTGGAGCCATCGCACCAGGAAGGACGGAACCATGACCGACACACCCACCACCCACCGCTCGAGGCTGGGGGCGCGACTCCGGCACCGACTGCGGGACGACCGCGGCTCGGCCACGGCGGAGTACGCCGTCGTCATCCTCGCAGCGGTCGCCTTCGCCGGGGTCCTCGTCGCGGTGATGCGCTCCGGCGAGGTCCAGTCGATCCTCACCGAGCTGGTCCGTGGCGCACTCTCCCTCTGACCGGCCCGCCGGGAGCGGGGAGCGCGGGTCCGTGAGCGTCGAGTTCGCGGTCGTGCTCCCCGTCGTCGTCCTCGTGCTGACCTCGTTGGTCGCCGCCGTGCTCGTCGTCGACGGACTCGGTCGGCTGCAGCTCGCGGCGGCGACGGCTGCCCGGGCGATCGGGCGCGGCGACGAGAGCGCCGGTCGCAGCGTGCTCGACCGGATCGCGCCCGGCGCCGCTGTGACCGTCCGGCGCGGCGACGACGTCGTGTGCGTCGAGGCCGCGCGTGCCGGCACCGGTCCGTTCTCCCTCGTCCCGTTGCGGGCGACCGGGTGTGCTGCGGACGGTGGACGATGAGCCCGGCCCGACGAGCACTCCGCTCGGCCGCGTCCGACAGCGGGTCCGCGACCATCGTGGTCACGGCGGTGGTCGCGGTGGCGTTCCTCATCGTCGCCGGGGCGCTCGCCGCAGCAGGGCTCCGGGTCGCGACGGTCCGCGCGCAGGCGGCAGCCGACGCAGCCGCCCTGGCTGCCGCGGCGTCCGTCGTGGGGCTCGTCCCGGGCGACCCCTGCGTCCTCGCGGCGCTTGTGGCGACGGCGCACCGTGCGGCCGTCGACAGCTGCCGGACCGCGGCGGCGACCGCGCGGCTCCGGGTCCTCGTCCGCGGCGGACCGTTCGCCGTGGGCGCAGTCGCGGTCGCCGGTCCGGCGGACGACCGGCCAGAACTCTATGTGTATGGTGTGGCTGTCGGCCCCCGGTCACCGGTGCCCCGGTCGACCCGGACGCGCTCGTCGTCCAGGGCCGACGCGCACCATCGATCAAGGAGACACGTGCCAGGCACGAAGAAGCTCGTCATCGTCGAGAGCCCCGCGAAGGCCAAGACGATCGCGCAATACCTCGGGGACGGATACGAGGTCCAGGCGTCCGTCGGACACATCCGGGACCTCGTCGAGCCCAAGAACCTGCCCGCCGAGCTCAAGAAGGGCTCCCTCGGCAAGTTCTCGGTCGACGTCGACAACGGCTTCGAGCCCTACTACGTCGTGTCCGACGCCAAGAAGAAGACGGTCGCCGAGCTCAAGCGGGCACTGAAGGACGCCGACGAGCTCTACCTCGCAACTGATGAGGACCGCGAGGGTGAGGCCATCGCGTGGCACCTGCTCCAGGTCCTCAAGCCCAAGGTGCCCGTCAAGCGCATGGTCTTCCACGAGATCACGAAGGAGGCGATCCAGCGCGCGCAGGAAGCCACCCGAGAGCTCGACACCGCCCTCGTCGACGCGCAGGAGACCCGCCGCATCCTCGACCGGCTGTACGGGTACGAGGTCTCGCCCGTGCTCTGGCGGAAGATCGGCCCCGGCCTCTCGGCCGGTCGCGTGCAGTCCGCTGCGACCCGCCTCGTGGTCGAGCGTGAGCGCGAGCGTCTCGCGTTCGTGTCCGCGAACTACTGGGACCTGAGCGCCCGGTTCGAGAAGGAGGGCGACGCCGCCTTCACCGCCCGGCTCGCCCGGGTGCAGGGCACGCGTGTCGCCTCCGGCCGTGACTTCGACGACCGCGGCGCGCTGAAGGGCGACGCCGTCCGCCTCGACGAAGCCGCCGCCGCCGCGCTGACCACGGTCCTCGAACGCGCCGGTGACGCCACCGTCCGGAGCGTCGAGTCGAAGCCGTACACCCGGCGTCCGGCCGCGCCGTTCACGACGTCGACCATGCAGCAGGAGGCCGCCCGCAAGCTCCGCCTCTCGCCGAGGCAGACCGCCCGTGCCGCACAGACGCTGTACGAGAACGGCTACATCACCTACATCCGTACCGACTCGGTCAACCTCTCCAAGCAGGCGCTCGACGCCGCCCGGAAGCAGGCCGCCGACCTCTACGGCGCAGCGACCGTGCCGGACAAGCCGCGCGTCTACGCGAGCAAGAGCAAGAACGCCCAGGAAGCCCACGAGGCGATCCGTCCCGCTGGCGACACGTTCCGCACCCCGTCGCAGCTCGAGGGCACCCTGACCGGTGTCGAGTGGCGGCTCTACGACCTCATCTGGAAGCGCACCATCGCCTCCCAGATGGCCGACGCCAAGGGATCGACGGCGTCGATCGTGCTCGGCATCACGTCGGACGAGTCGGTCGAGGGCATCGCGTCGACCTCGAAGGGCACCGACGCGGAGTTCACCGCCTCCGGAACCGTGATCACCTTCCGCGGGTTCCTCAACGCCTACGAAGAAGGCAAGGACGAGGACCGCCACGAGTCCTCGGACCGCTCGGGCAACGACGTCGCCCTGCCGGACGTCAAGGAGGGCGAGCACCTCGGTGTCGACGACGTGGTCGCCAAGGGGCACGACACCACGCCCCCGCCGCGCTACACCGAGGCGAGCCTGATCAAGACGCTGGAGGACCTCGACATCGGGCGTCCGTCCACCTTCCCGACGATCAGCCCGACGATCATCGACCGTGGCTACGTCTCGCTGCGCGGCACCCAGCTCGTGCCGAACTGGATCGCGTTCAGCGTGGTCCGGCTGCTCGAGGACTACTTCGGTGACCTCGTGCAGTACCAGTTCACGGCCGACATGGAAGCCGACCTCGACAAGATCGCGAACGGCGACGCCGACCGGGTGGACTGGCTCAAGGGCTTCTACTTCGGTGGTGGCGACCAACGCGGTCTCCGCACGGTCATCGACAACCTCGGGGAGATCGACGCGCGCGAGATCAACTCCGTCGAACTCGCTCCGGGCCTGACGCTGCGCATCGGCCGGTACGGCCCGTACATCGAGGTCCCGAGCGACGACCCCGAGAAGCCCCGCCGCGTCAACGTGCCGGAGGACCTCGCGCCCGACGAACTCACCGCCGAGAAGGCGCGCGAGCTCGTGGACGCACCGGTGCTCGGTGACCGTGTCGTCGGCATCAACCCGGAATCCGGGAAGGAGGTCCTCGCGAAGGACGGCCGGTTCGGTCCGTACGTGACCGAGCGCACCCCGGAGCCGGAGCCCGCCGTCGACCCGACCACCGGCGAGGTCCTCGAGGCCGCCGCGGCACCCGCTGCCGCCGAGGCCGAGACGACCACTGCGAAGGCCGCCGGGACGAAGACGGCCGCCAAGAAGGCCCCGGCGAAGAAGACCACGAAGAAGGCCGCTGCACCGAAGGAGCGCACCGCGTCGCTCTTCAAGTCCATGGACCCCCAGACGGTCGACCTCGAGACGGCTCTCAAGCTGCTCGACCTGCCCCGCACGGTGGGCAAGGACCCGGAGTCCGGCGACGACATCACGGCGCAGAACGGTCGCTACGGCCCGTACCTGAAGAAGGGCACCGACACCAGGACCCTGCCGAGCGAGGACGCGATCTTCGACATCGACCTGCCCGGTGCCCTCGAACTGTTCGCGCAGCCGAAGTACGGCGGACGCCGTGCCGCGAGCGCCGCGCTCAAGGAGTTCGACGCCGACCCGGTGTCCGGCAAGCCGATCAAGATGAAGGACGGCCGGTTCGGGCCCTACGTCACCGACGGTGAGACGAACGCGACGATCCCGCGCGGCGAGGACGTCGAGGCCGTCGACCACGCCCGCGCCGTGCAGCTCATCGCGGACAAGCGAGCCAAGGGCCCGGTGAAGAAGAAGGCACCGGCCCGGAAGCCGGCGGCCAAGAAGAAGTGACCGGTCGGTTCATCACGCTCGAGGGCGGCGACGGCGCGGGGAAGACCACGCAGGCGGAGCTCCTGACGGCGTGGCTCGAGGAGCACGGCAGCACGGTGGTCCGTACCCGTGAACCCGGCGGCACCGACCTCGGGGTGCGCATCCGCGAGATCGTGCTGCACGAGCGCGGGCACGTGGCACCCCGCGCCGAGGCCCTGCTCTACGCCGCCGACCGTGCGCACCACGTCGAGACGCTCGTCCGGCCGGCGATCGCGCGCGGAGACGTCGTCCTGCAGGACCGCTACATCGACTCGTCGGTCGCGTACCAGGGCGTCGCCCGGGGCCTCGGCGCCGAGCACATCCGCTCGGTGTCCGACTGGGCGTCGGACGGACTCACCCCGGACCTCACGATCCTGCTCGACCTCGACGTGACCGTCGGTCGTGCCCGGGTCGCGGCGGCGCGCGGCGACACGTTCGACCGGCTCGAGGCCGAGGCCGAGGCGTTCCACGAGACGGTCCGCCGTGCGTTCCTGGACATGGCGGCCGCCGAGCCGGAGCGGTTCCTGGTCGTCGACGCGGCAGCACCGGCCGACGAGGTGCAGCGCGCGATCCGCACCGCTGTGGCGCCGCTGGTGGGGATCGTCGAGGCATGACGGTGGCGACTGGCAGGATGACCACGTGAGCGTGTGGGACGGCCTGACCGGGCAGGAAGAGGCAGTCGCCTCGCTGCGGAACGCCGCCGAGTCGCCCGACGGCACGGGCGGCATGACGCACTCGTGGCTCATCACGGGTCCGCCCGGGTCCGGACGGTCGAACGTCGCGTCGGCGTTCGCGGCCGCGCTCGTCGGCAACGGCCCCGACGACGACCACACCCTGCAGCAGATCACCGCGAAGACCCACCCCGACGTCTCGGTGCTCACCACGCAGCGGGTCATCATCACGATCGACGAGATCCGGCAGCTCGTCACGTCCTCGCACTACTCGCCGTCCGTCGGGCGGTACCGCGTGGTGATCATCGAGGACGCCGACCGCATGACCGAGCGCACCTCGAACCTGCTGCTCAAGGCGCTCGAGGAACCCCCGGAGCGCACCGTGTGGATCCTCTGCGCCCCGAGCGAGGCCGACCTGCTGCCGACGATCCGCTCCCGGGTCCGCTCGGTGCGCCTGCGGGTCCCCGGCATCGAGTCGGTCGCCGACCTCCTCGTCGCGCGCACCGGTGTCGACCGTGCCCTCGCGATGGACGCCGCCCGGCAGGCGCAGAGCCACATCGGTATGGCGCAGCGGCTGGCCACGAGCGAGGACGCCCGCGACCGTCGGCGTCGCACCCTCACGACGGTGCTCGGCGTCCGGACCGTCGGCGACGCCGTGATGGCCGCCGCGGACCTGCTCGCCGTCGCCGACGAGGACGCCAAGGCGATCACGCAGCAGCGTGACTCCGAGGAACGCGACGCGGCACTCCGGTCCCTCGGCATCGAGCCGGGCGGCACCATCCCGCCGGCGCTCCGCTCGCAGTTGCGGGTGCTCGAGGAGGACCAGAAGCGTCGGGCGACCCGGAGCCTCCGGGACGGCCTGGACCGCATCCTGGTGGACGTCTCCTCGCTGTACCGCGACCTGCTGCTGCTCGGCCTGGGGGCGCCCGCCGAGCCGGTCAACGTCGCGATGCGCGAGCACCTCGACCACGCGCTGCAGTCGGTGCCGCCGGCCGCTGCGCTCGAGGTCCTCGACGCCATCGCGCTCGCCCGGCAGCGGATCGCGGCCAACGTCGCGGCGCTCCTCGCGCTCGAGGCGCTCCTCGTGACCATCTCCCGCGCGAGGCGCTGACCGCATCACGCTGCGTCGTCCGCATCGTGCGAGGCCCGCGCGAGTGTGCGAGCGGAAGCGTCTCGCACCATGCGCGGAGCCTCGCACGTTGCGCCCGCCGCA
The DNA here is from genome assembly GCF_900215175.1 of Curtobacterium sp. 314Chir4.1. NCBI lineage: Bacteria > Bacillati > Actinomycetota > Actinomycetes > Micrococcales > Microbacteriaceae > Curtobacterium > Curtobacterium sp. 314Chir4.1. Next base: position 186,086 of record NZ_OCMI01000002.1, on the reverse strand, counting down.
TGGCGATCAGACGCCGTCGAGCCGGCCACGTGCCGTGCACGCAACCACGTGCGTGACGGGCCTAGCGATGCGGGACCGCGCCGCGCCTCCAGGCCGGTCCCACCCTGTGACGTGCCCCGCCATGTTGCACGGCCGCGCGTGGGACAATCGCCGCATGTCCGACGCAGAACCCGGCCTGCGCGAGCGGAAGCGCCGCGCCACCCGACTCGCGATCCAGCAGGCCGCGCTCCGCATCGCGATCGAGGACGGCCTCGCGGCGGTGACCGTCGACGAGATCTCACGCCGCGCCGACGTCTCTCCGCGGACGTTCTTCAACTACTTCCCGAACAAGGAGGGCGCGATCCTCGGGGACGACCCGACCCTGCCCGACGATGCCGCGCTCGCGGACTTCGTCGCGGGTGGGCCGAAGGGTGACCTGCTGGCCGACCTCGGGTCGCTGCTCGTGCACTCGACCCGCGAACTCATCGAGGAGCGCGGGCTCATCGAGGAACGGCAGCAGGTGCTCCGCGCCGCGCCCGAGCTGTTCAGTCGGCGCATGGAGTCGATGAAGGAGTTCCAGGCCGAGATCGAGCGTGCCGTGGTCGCCCGGCTCGAGGGCGCGGGCACCACCACCGAGCCCGTCGCACTGCGCCGCCGGGCCCGCCTGGCGTCGCTCGTCGCCCTCGCAGCGTTGCGGCACGCCTGGTGGGAGTGGTCGGACGCCGGTTCGGACACGCACCTGGTCGACGAGCTCGAGCGGTCGTTCGCTGACCTCGACGCGCTGGTTTCGCGTTCGCTCGTCTGAACCTGTATAGTTGTGACCCGTGCCGCTCCGGCAACGGAGCGTCCGCCGCCTTAGCTCAGTCGGCAGAGCGATTCACTCGTAATGAATAGGTCGTCGGTTCGATTCCGACAGGCGGCTCCACGAAAGCCCCGGTCAGACATGCTTCTCGCATGTTCGACCGGGGCTTCTTCGCGTTGCCGGGTGCACCCGTGCTCGTCGGGGTGGGCACGCCGACACCGGTGATCCTGGCCGATCGGACAGCGGGACGGTGGTCGATCGACCACCGCACCTGTCGAACCGGCCGGTGCGGGTCGTCCGAAGGGCTGACGCATCCGGTACCGCCCGGAACTACCTTCGTCACCGGGTCAGCGATTCCGCTGGCAGAGGGGTAGGGGACGAATGAAGATACGGACCAGGGTCGCGATGGCGGCCGCATCGATCGCGATCATCGCCGGGGGAGCCGGAGCGGTCCCGACCGCGGCCAACGCCGCGGGCAGCACGAACTACGCGTGCTTCAACGGCGGCGGTGCCCCCATCCAGTACACGAGCAAGACCAGCCCCTCGAAGTGCGACGGCGGCATCTACCGGATCTCGAAGAGCGGCAAGGTGGTCGTCCAGATCGATCTGCGCCACACGAAGACCTGGGCGGACTTCGTCGCGCGCGTGAAGCGGGCGCACAAGTCCGCGAACCAGTACTGCGTCGACAACCCGACGGACTGCATCATCTACAGCACGATCGGTGCCGCACTGCTCGCGCCGCTCCTCGCCGCGAGCAGCTAGCAGTCAGCAGCTAGCTGACCGACGGCACGACGACGGAGCCGAGCGGCGGTCTGCCCGTCGACGACGACGAAGCCCCCACGAGATCGCTCGTGGGGGCTTCGTTCGTTCCGGGGCATGCGCCGCGGACGGTCCGAGCAACCCGACCGGGGGCGTCCGCGTCCGAGCGGGCCGTGCCTCAGGGCAGGTAGTACGTCGGGTTCGGCAGCTTCATACTGCGGTCCGCCGACCCGCCGAGCAGGTCGCTGTACTGGTCACCGAAGTTGGCGACGACGTCGAAGCGGCCGCCGGCACGCGACTCGATGTGCGCCCGCGTCTGCGACTTGTACTCGACCGTGGTGCACTTCGCCGTGGCGCAGGTCACGTACGACGGCTGCTGCGAGGTCCCGACGCCGGTCCACTTCGTGTAGTACGTCTGCACGCCGCGCTGGGTGGCGGCGAACTGCGGGTACCCGACGTTCCGGAGGTTCTCGATCGTCGCGGTCTTCTGGTCGTCGTTCCGTCCGGTGAGGCCGATGATCGTGCAGCCCGAGCGCTGGGCGACGGACACGAGCGAGGTCATCGGCGGGGTGGCCGGGAATCGCTCGTCCTGGACCCACTCGTCCTGGCGGGCGGGGTCGAAGACGAAGTGCATGTCCGCGACCTCCATGTCGTAGGTCCACAGGGTGGTGTCGTCGGCGTCGAGGACGATCGCGGGGTTGCGGTGCAGCTTCCGTCCGACGGCGCACTGGGCGGCGACGACGGGAGCCTGGCGGGTCACGATGCTGCGCATCTCGCGGATGTAGGGGGAGTCGGTGCGGTTCGCGAGGCCGGTGCCGGGGTCGCCGTAGTACGTGGCGATGGTCTTCTTGACGGAGTCGATGTTCGGGATGCCCTCACCGCTCTGCGTCGCACCGGAGGACCCGTCGGCCGCCATCGTGAACTGCGTGCGCGGCGTCAGCCGGGGCTCGGACACGCCGGGCAGGTCCGCAGAAGGAAGGTAGTAGGTGGGGTTCGGCAGCTTCACCGAACGGTCGGCGTACCCGCCCTGCAGGTCGCTCCACTGGTCACCGATGTTGAGGGTGATGTCGTAGCCGAGGTCCTGCTCGATGTGCTTGCGCGTGAGGGCCTTGTACTCGACGGTGGTGCAGCTCGCGGCAGCGCAGGTGATGTACGACGGCTGCTGCGAGGTGCCCTTGCCCGTCCACTTGGTGAAGAACCGGTCCTGCGTGAAGGCGGTGTAGCCGACCTTCGACAGGTTCTGGACGGTCGCGGCCTTCTGGTCGTCGTTCCGCCCGGTCAGCCCGAAGACGGTGAAGCCCATGGCCGAGGCGCGGTTGACGAACCCGACCATCGAGGGGGTGGCGGCGAAGCGCTCGTCCTGCACCCACTCGTCCTGCCGGGCCGGGTCGAAGACGAAGTGCATGTCCGCGACCTCCATGTCGTAGGTCCACAGGGTGGTGTCGTCGGCGTCGAGCACGATGGCCGGCTTCTCGCCGTGGCGGACGGCGGCGTCGTGGATGCGCTGCAGTCCGGCGCTCTGCCGCGCGACGATCGACCGCATCTCGCGGATGTAGGGGGAGTCGGTGCGGTTCGCGAGGCCTGTGCCGGGGTCGCCGTAGTACGTTGCGATGGTCTTCTTGACGGAGTCGATGTTCGGGATCCCCTCGCCGCCCTGGGTGGCGCCGGAGGACCCGTCGGCCGCCATCGTGAAGTGCGTCCGCGGCGTCAGACCGGCGTCGGTCGAGTGGCCCGGCGAGTGTCCTGGCGACCCCCATCCGTGCGCGTTCGCCGGGGTGGTGCCGACGAGGGTGGAGGTGAGGACGATCGCCGCGCTGGTGGCGACGACGGACAGGACGGATCGGCGCATGGATACCTTCTCGGGGAGGGGACGCCCCCGTTCGAGGGGCGTGGCAGCACGCTAGCTGGCAATCGACCGTGGAGTCCATAGCAAAGTGCTGCAGACGGACAGCGGTGTGGCGCGGGGCAGCGCTGGTAGACAGGACGCATGACGGTTCGCTGGGGAGTCATCGGCACGGGCGGCATCGCACGCTCCTTCGTGGGCGATTGCACCGCCGCGGGCATCGAGTTCGTCGCGGTCGGCAGCCGGACGCAGGCGAGTGCCGAGTCGTTCGCGGCGGAGTTCGGGATCCCGCGGGCGCACGGTTCCTACGAGGACCTCGTCGCCGACGACGAGGTCGACGCCGTGTACGTGGCAACGCCGCACTCCCGGCACGCCGAGGACGCCCTGCTCGCGATCGAGGCCGGCAAGCACGTCCTCGTCGAGAAGGCCTTCACGATCACGGCGGACGAGGCCCGTCGGGTCGTCGACGCCGCCCGCCGGGCGGACGTCGCCGTCATGGAGGCGATGTGGACGCGCTTCCTCCCGCAGATGTCGATGATCCGCGAGCTCGTCAGCGAGGGGCGCATCGGGCGGGTCCGACTCGTCGAGGCGACGCACCACCAGGCGCTGCCGAGCGACCCCGCGCACCGGTTGAACGACCCCGCGCTCGGCGGCGGCGCGATGCTCGACCTCGGCATCTACCCGATCTCCTTCGCGGTCGACGTGCTGGGCGTCCCGACGGCGGTGGTGGCCGCTGGCACACTGAGCGAGCAGGGCGTCGACACGCAGATGGGACTGGTGCTCACGCACGAGGGCGGCTCGCAGTCGATGCTGCACTTCGGCCTCGACCTCCGCAGTCCGAACACGGCGTCGGTGATCGGCGAGGACGGCCGGATCGACCTCGACTCCACGTGGTTCACCCCGACGACCTGGCGGCTCCGTGACCGCGACGGCGCGGTCGTCGAGGAGTTCGACGGGCGCGAGGAACTCACCGGCTACGCGCACGAGGTGCGGGCATTCGAGTCGATGGTCACCTCCGGCACCCACGAGGGCGGTCCGATGGACCCCGAGGAGACCATCGCGATCATGGCGCTCATGGACGAGGCACGGCGGCAGGTCGGGGTCCGGTACGCGGCCGACGGCCGCTGACTTCGGATCAGGCCTGGAGGCTCCTCCCGCAGTTCCGTAGGATCGTTCGCGATGTCCGACCAGCAGCCCTCACCGCGCTCCGTCCCGGATCGCCTCCGCGACGCGGCCGCCGTGGTCCGCGCCTCCGTCGCCCGTCGACCGGTGCCCTGGATCGCCGGTGGTCTGGCGGCCGTCCTCGTGCTCGGATCCGGGGGAGCGGTCGCCGTCGCCGCGGCCACGATGCCGACGCCCCGGGCGTCCGAGCGCGCGGTGGCGGACGCGTCGGCCACGGCCAGCCCGTCCGCGACGACGACGGCGGCGCCGACGAGCACCCCGACCCCCGCGGGCCGGGCGGTGCCGAAGGACGCTGCCGGCCCGTCCGCCCTCCGCACCTGCACGATCTCAGCCGCTGCGTCGGCGAGCGGACTCGGTGCGTTCGAGGGGTACGTGATGAACGCGAAGACGGGCGAGGTCCTGTTCTCACGCAACGGTGACAAGGCCGCGCAGACCGGCAGCGTCATGAAGACCCTGACGACGGCGACCGCGCTCGCCGTGCTCGGCGGCGACCACCGCATCCCGACGACCGTGACGAAGGAGTCCGGCGGCGCGATCGCGCTCGTCGGCCACGGCGACGCCACCCTGTCGGCCGGTGGGGCGACCGTCTACCCGGGGGCGCCGACGCTCGGCCAGCTCGCCCAGCAGGTGAAGGCGAAGCTCGGCAGCACCCCGGTGACGACGATCGTCACGGACGACACGTACTGGAACGACGCCGACGCCTGGGACCCGACCTGGCCCGTCAGCGAGCGGACGATCGGCTACCAGCCGAACGTCACGGCGCTCATGGTCGACGGCGACCGGGCGAACCCCGGTGCCGCGACCTCGCCGCGCTCGACCGACCCGGTCGGCCGGGCCGGGGCACTGTTCCGCACGGCGCTCGCGAACGCCGGGGTCGCCGGTGCGGCCAACGCGCAGATCGTGAAGCGGGCCACGACGAGCTCCGACACGATCGCCACCGTGTCGTCGCAGCCGGTGTCGACGCTCATCGGGCAGATGATCCCGAACTCCGACAACACGCTCGCCGAGATGCTCGCGCGGGTGTCGTCGAAGGAGTCCGGCTCGAACGGCTCCGCGGCGTCCTTGACGTCCGTGTACCAGACGGCACTGAGGTCGTACGGCGTCGACCCGTCCGGCATCGTCATCAAGGACGGTTCGGGCGAGAGCGCCGCGAACGCCGTGTCGCCGAACTTCGTCGCCCACCTCATGGTGCAGGTGCAGGCCGGTGCGAAGGGCCTCGGGACGCTCGCGAACGCCCTGCCGGTGTCCGGACAGTCCGGCACGCTCGCCAGCCGGTTCACCGGTGCCAACGCCGTCGCCCGGGGCAAGGTGCACGCGAAGACCGGCTGGATCGACAGCGCGAACACCCTCGGTGGCTACATCGACGCCGCGGACGGCACCCGCCTGACGTTCGCGTTCTACGCCATCGGGTCCTCGCGTGCGGCGGCGCTCCCGGCACTCGACGCGGTCACGGCTGCCACCTACTCGTGCGGGAGCAAGCTCACCGGTTCCTGAGCCGTCGGGTGTTGGATGACCCCATGGCCAGGGCACTGCTCATCGTCGACGTCCAGAACGACTTCACCGAGGACGGCGCCCTCGCGGTCGCCGGCGGGGCGGAGCTCGCCGCCCGCATCTCGGCGTTCCTCCACCGCCACGCCGAGGACGAGTACGACCTCGTGGTGGGCTCCCGCGACTGGCACCACGGCGACGACGACAACGGCGGGCACTTCGCCGGTCCCGAGGGTCCGGACTTCGTGACCACGTGGCCCGTGCACTGCGTCGCTGGCACGCCCGGGGCCGAGTACCACCCGGAGCTTGACACCGAGTACGTCGACGTCGACGTGTTCAAGGGCCAGGGGACCCCGGACTACTCGGCGTTCCAGGCCCGGACCGATGGCGGCGTCCTGCTGCCCGGACTCCTCGCCGAGCACCACGTGACGACGGTCGACGTCATCGGCCTCGCCACCGACCACTGCGTCCGCGCGACGGCCCTCGATGCACTGGCGGCCGGGTACGACGTCGCGGTGTTCGACGACCTGGTCGCCGGCGTGGACGCGGACCGGAGCGCCCGGGCACTGGACGAGATCCGCACGGCCGGCGGGCACGTCGACCACAGCGACATGGACGAGGGGTTGGCGAACCCCGGAGGAGCAGTACTGTGACGGACACCACCACACCCACCACCGCCCTGACCACGACGGTCGCCGACGACAACGTCTCGGTCGAGGGGGTGCCGACCGGCCTGTTCATCGGCGGGCGCTGGCGGGCTGCCTCCGGTGGCGCGACCTTCCCCGTGCGCGATCCCTCGACGGGCGAGGTGCTCGCGGAGGTCGCGGACGCCACCCCCGCGGACGGCATCGCCGCGCTCGACGCCGCCGTCGCCGCGCAGGACTCGTGGGCCGCCACCCCGCCGCGGCAGCGCTCCGACCTGCTCCGCGCTGCGTTCGACCTGGTGCGGGAGCACGCCGAGGACCTGGCAGCGCTCATGACGCTGGAGATGGGGAAGCCCCTCGCCGAGGCCCGTGGCGAGGTCACCTACGGCGGTGAGTTCCTCCGCTGGTTCTCCGAGGAGGCCGTCCGCATCGGTGGCGACTACCGCACCAACCCGGAGGGCACCGGCCGTGCGATCGTGCTGAAGCGTCCGGTCGGCCCGGTGTACGCGATCACCCCGTGGAACTTCCCGCTCGCGATGGCGACCCGGAAGATCGGCCCGGCGCTCGCGGCCGGGTGCACCGTCGTCGTGAAGCCGGCCGAGCTCACGCCGCTCACGACGCTGTTCCTCGTCGAGCTGTTCCGTCGTGCCGGCCTGCCGGACGGGGTCCTCAACGTGGTGCCGTCCCTCGACGCGAAGGGGTTGTCCGAGCCGATCATCGCCGATCGCCGGCTCCGGAAGCTGACCTTCACGGGATCGACGCCCGTCGGCTCGGCGCTCCTGAAGCAGGCCGCCGACAACGTCCTCAAGACCAGCATGGAGCTCGGCGGCAACGCCCCGCTCCTGGTGTTCGACGACGCCGACCTCGACACCGCGGTCACGGCCGCGATGCTCGCGAAGTTCCGCAACGTCGGCGAGGCCTGCACCGCCGCGAACCGGTTCTTCGTGCAGGAGGGCATCGCCGACGCCTTCACCGCAGCGCTCACCGCGAAGGTCGACGAGTTCCGGATCGGCCGGGGGAGCGAGGAGGGCACCACGATGGGGCCGCTCATCGACGACCGTGCGGTGGACAAGGCCGCTCGACTCGTCGACGACGCCGTCGCCCGCGGAGCCCGACTCGTCACCGGCGGGCAGCGCGTCGACCGCCCGGGGACGTACTACGCACCGACGGTCCTCGACGACGTGCAGCCCGGGTCGGACATCCTCACGACGGAGATCTTCGGCCCGGTGGTGTCGATCACACGATTCACCACCGAGGAAGAAGGGATCCGGCTCGCGAACGACACCGAGTTCGGGCTGATCGCGTACGCGTACACGTCGGACTTCGCCCGCGGGCAGCGGCTGGCCGAGCGCCTCGAGACGGGGATGCTCGGGCTCAACACCGCCGTCGTGTCGAACGCCGCGTTCCCGTTCGGCGGCGTGAAGTCCTCCGGCCTCGGCCGCGAGGGGTCCCACGAGGGGATCGAGGAGTACCTCGAGAGCGTCTATGTCTTGACACCAGACCCCTTCGCCGCCTGAGCGGCAACCGGCCCGGCGTCAGACCAGGAGCTGGTGCTTCGCCAGGTCGCGGTACAGCGGCGTGGACTCGACGAGCTCGGAGTGCGTGCCGACCCCGACGACCCGGCCGTGCTCGAGCACGACGATCACGTCAGAGTCGACCACTGTGGACAGCCGGTGCGCGATCACGAGCAACGTGCGGTCCTCGGCCACGGCGTCGATCGCGAGCCGCATCTTCTGCTCGTTCACGCCGTCGAGCGACGACGTGGACTCGTCGAGCAGCAGGATCGGGGGAGCGGCGAGCAGCGCGCGGGCGATCGCCAGACGCTGCCGCTCACCACCGGAGAGCATGACGCCGTCCTCGCCGACCTGGGCGTCGAGGCCGCGCGGGTCGCGGTGCAGGACCTCGCCGAGGTTGACCGCCTCGAGGACGCGGACGCAGTCGTCCTCGGTCGCGTTCGGTGACCCGAGCAGCAGGTTCGCCCGGATGGTGCCGGCCAGCACCGGGGCGTCCTGCTCCACGTAGCCGATCTGGGCGCGGAGCTCGGCCCGGTCCAGCCCACGGACGTCGACGCCGCCGAGCCGGATCACGCCGTCGGTCGGGTCGTAGAACCGCTCGATGAGCGCCAACGTCGTCGACTTGCCCGCACCGGACGGCCCCACCAGGGCGACCCGCGATCCGCGCGGCACCCGGAAGGAGACGTCGTGCAGCACCGCCTGCTCGGCGTCGGCGGTCTCGGGGAGGGGATCCGTGCCTCCAGGCCCGTCGGCGGGACCGTCGTACCGGAACGACACGTGCTCGAACGTGATGGCGTCGTCGGACTCGACCGCGGCGGCGACGCGCACCGCGCCGTCGTCCTGGGCCTCGGTCGGCAGGTGCAGGATCTCTTCGATGCGTCCGAGGGCACCGAGCGCCTGGGCGACGGCGACGACCGCGCCCATCGCCTGGCCGAGCGGCATGATCATCATGAAGAGCAGCAGGATGAACGTGATGAGGGTGGCGATCGTGATCGTTCCGGCGGCGACCTGCGCGCCGCCGACGCCGAGCACGGCGATGAACGCCACCTGCATGACGATGCTCGCGACCGGGACGACGAACGCCGACATCCTCGCGATGTCGAGGCCGCGCTTGTAGGCCTCGGTGGCGTGGCCGTCGACCTCCTGCACCTCGCGCTCCGTCGCACCCGCGGCGCGGATGGTGCGGACGGCGCCGATGCCGCGCTCGACCGCGGCGGTGAGGTCGCCGACCTTCTCCTGCGCCTTCTTCGACGCGATGCGGATGCGGCGGCTCAGCCCACCGACGACGACGATGGCGACGAGCACGATGACGACCGTGATGCCGAGCAGCAGCGGGTCGATGATCGCCATCGCGATGACCGCGCCGATGAAGGTGAGGGCGCCGCCGATCGACTCGATGAGCCCCTGCGTGAGCACCGCGCGGAGCAGCGTGGTGTCGCTGCCGACCCGGGACACGAGGTCGCCGGTGCGACGCGTGTCGAACTCGGAGATCGGCAGGTTGAGGATGCGGGCGATGAGCTTGCGACGGGTGGAGAGGACCACGCCCTCACCCGCGCGCTGGAGCAGGAAGTGCTGGACGCCGTTCAGGACGCCGGACACGAGCACCAGGGCGACGAGGGCCCACACGAGCATGCTGAGCGTGTTGCCGTGCTGCACCGCCGTGACCACCTGGTTCACGAGCAGCGGCTGGGCGAGGGACGCACCCGCGCCGAGGATGCTCAGCACGATGATCACGACCATCGCGGGCTTGTTCTCGAACAGGTAGCCCAGCAGCCGGCCGAAGCTGGCGCGGGGGCCGTCGGTCTTCTTGGGTCGCGCGAAGGGGGAGCTCATCGTGTTCCTAGTTTCTGCCGTACTTCTTGTGCACTGCCTGTCGACTGACGCCGAGCAGCGTCGCGATCTCCTGCCACGAGGCGCCGGCGTTCCGGGCACGACGGGCGGCGAGTTCCTCGGTCCGGTCGAGTTCACGGCGGAGCTCGCGCACGCTGGCCAGGGCGGAGAACGGGTCGTCCCCCGCTGCCCCCGCGGCGAGGCTCGTGATGGTCGGTCGGTCCATGCGTGTCAACCTACATTGACGCGCCGACACGTGTCAACCTGAGTTGACGTTCGGACTCGGAACGACGACTCCGACGTCGTACGACATCGACATCGTCGTTCCGGCTCGGCAGATCGGAACGGAACCCGACCACAGACGGACTGGAGGCGCGGTGCCAGCTGGCACCGCGCCTCCAGTCCGGACAGGGGTCGCGTCAGGCGCGAGCCCCCGCAGGGGCCGCGTCCGGCGTGCCGGACCGGTCCGCCTCGTCGAGGCCCGCGCTCTTCGTCTCGCGGACGAACAGGAGCGCGACGAGGGTGACCACGGCTGCGATCGTCAGGTACAGGCCGACCATGAAGATGTTCCCGTCCGGCTTCCACAGCGCCAGCGCGATCGTCGGCGCGAGCGAGGCACCGAGGATCGAAGCGACGTTGTACGCGATCGCCGAACCCGTGTAGCGGACGTTCGTCGGGAACAGCTCCGGCAGCAGGGCGCCCATCGGACCGAACGTCAGCCCCATCAGCGACAGCCCCACGATGAGGAAGGTGACGACGGTGATCGGACCGGTCGACGCCGCGAACCAGAACTGGAACGTCAGGCCGAACAGTGCGATGCCGACGGTCGTGGGGATGAGGGTGCGACGACGCCCGAACTTGTCGGCGAGCATGCCGGCGACCGGGGTGAAGATGCCGAAGAACACGACGCCGATCATGAGCAGCGTCAGGAACTCGCCGCGGGTGTAGCCGAGCCCGATCTTCGGGACGAGCGGCCCCGCCTCGGCACCCGTCGTGCCGTACGACAGCGTGAACGTCGTCATGAAGTAGAAGAGCACGTAGGTCGCGACCATGCCGAAGGTGCCGACGATGAGCGCCTTCCACGAGGTGCGGAACACCCGGCCGAGCGGGATCTTCGCGACCGTGCCGGACTCCTGGACGCCGCGGAACACGGGGGACTCGACGAGCTTGAAGCGCACGTAGAGGCCGACGATCACGAGGACCGCCGAGAGCAGGAACGGCAGCCGCCAGCCCCAGGCCTGGAAGTCCGGGTTCGGGGTGCCGTCGGCACCGGCCGGCATCGCCGCGTTGATCGCGATGAACAGGCCGTTGGCGAGCAGGAAGCCGATCGGGGCGCCGAGCTGCGGCATCGAGCCGAACACGCCGCGCTTGCCCTTCGGGGCGTTCTCCGTCGCGAGCAGCGCCGCGCCGGACCACTCTCCGCCGAGGCCGACGCCCTGTGCGAAGCGCATCACCGCGAGCAGGACCGGTGCCCAGATGCCGATCGAGTCGAACGTCGGCAGGCAGCCGATCAGGAACGTGGCCGTGCCCATCACGAGCAGGGACGCGACGAGGGTCGCCTTGCGGCCGACGCGGTCACCGAAGTGGCCGAAGAGGACCGAGCCGACGGGGCGCGCGAAGAACGCGAGGGCGAAGGTCACGAACGAGGACAGCTGCGAGGCCGTCGGGTCCTCGTTGGGGAAGAACAGCGTCGGGAAGACGAGGACCGCGGCCGTCGCGTAGACGTAGAAGTCGTAGAACTCGATGGAGGTGCCGACGAGGCTGGCGATCACGACGCGGGAGCGCGGATTGCCGGCGGTCTTCGGGGTTGCGGGTGCCGGTGCGGCGGACATGGGGTGAGGGGACTCCGTGGGGGAGCGCTCGAGGGGAGCGCAGCGGTCAGCCGGACGGCGGACACCGGTCGGTTCGCGCAGGGTGGCGCGGACACCGATCGGGTGCGTTCGGCTGTGGTGGTGGACCGCTTGTGACGGAAGCCCCCATCGTACGACAGATGTCGTGCACCTGCGAATCAGCCCAGGTGGGCGGGGAGCTGGTGGCCCATCCGGTCGCGCTTGGTGTCGAGGTACCCGGTGTTCTGCGCGGAGACGCCGACGACGAGCGGCACGAGGCTCTCGACCGAGATGCCGTGCTCCTCGAGCTGGCGGCGCTTCTCGGGGTTGTTCGAGAGCAGCCGGACGCTCGTGAGGCCGAGGTCGGCGAGGATGCCGGCCGCACCGCCGTACGCGCGGGAGTCGGCGGGGAGGCCGAGCGCGAGGTTCGCGTCGAGGGTGTCCAGGCCGTCCTCCTGCAGGCGGTAGGCCTTCAGCTTGTTGATGAGGCCGATGCCGCGCCCCTCCTGCCCGCGCAGGTAGACGACCACACCGCCCTCGGCCGCGATCGTGTCGAGCGCCGCGTCGAGCTGCGGGCCGCACTCGCACTTGAGGGACCCGAACGCCTCGCCCGTCAGGCACTCCGAGTGCACGCGCACGAGCGCGCCGTCGCGGGGTGCGGCGCCGTCGGGTCCGGAGCCGATGATCGCGACGTGCTCGGCGCTCGTGACGAGGTCGCGGTAGGCGCGCATCTCGAACGTGCCGTGGGTCGTCGGGACGTTCGTGGACACCTCGAACTGGACCGGGCTCCCGGGGGTGGGGGAGGTGAGTGCGTCGGTCATGGGGTGCTCCGGTCGTTCTGGGGCCCCTCGTCTCCGAGCGCGTCCGCCACCGGCCGGGCCTGGCGGTGGGGTCGAGCTCGGACCAGCAGGTCGGGGCCGAGGCTGGTGGTCGATAGTACGTCCAACCTCCGACGCTCGCCGATGCTTCCCACACCGACGTCATCGAGGGCAACACGGGGACCGCCGAGCAGCACGGGTGCGAGGTACACGAGGTACTCGTCGACGAGTCCCGCGGCGATGAGCGCCGACGCGACGGTGGGGCCGCCCTCGACGAACACCGAGTGCACGCCGTGGTCGCGGAGGGCGCCGAGCGAGGCGGCGAGGTCGTGTCCCGGCAGCGTGACGAGCCCGCGGGGGTGCCGGCGCACGGCGGCGTGGTCGGGGACGGGCCGGTCGCCGAACACGACGGGCAGCGGCTGGTCCGGCAGGAGCTCCCCGGCGTCGCCCCGCGCGGTGAGGCTCGGGTCGTCGGCGAGGACCGTACCGGTGCCGACGAGGATCGCGTCGTGGGCGGCGCGCTGCTCGTGCACGTGCTGGCGCGCGGCGGCACCGGTGATCCACCGGCTCGTGCCGTCCGCCGCGGCGGCGCGGCCGTCGAGGCTCGACGCCCACTTCACGGTCACCCACGGCCGACCCAGGCGGACGGAGAGGAGCCACCGCTCGAGGAACGCCTCGGCCTCGTCCGCGAGGACGCCCGAGACCACCTCGACGCCGGCGGCGCGGAGCCGGTCGGCGCCGCCGTGCGCGTCCGCACCGGGGTCGTCGATCGCGTACACCACCCGGCCGACGCCGGCCTCGATGAGGGCGACGGCGCACGGGCCGGTGCGGCCGGTGTGGTTGCAGGGCTCGAGCGTGACCACCGCCGTGGCACCGCGGAGGGCATCGGCGGGGACCTTGGCCATCGCGTCGACCTCGGCGTGCGGGGTGCCGGCTCCCCGGTGCCAGCCCTCGGCGAGGACGGCACCATCGGGGGAGAGGATGACCGCCCCGACGCGGGCGTGGTCGCCGACCGCGGGGCCGAGCGCGGCGAGTTCGAGGCCGCGGCGCATGGCGCGGACCTCGGCCGGGGTGGTGGTGCTGCTCACGACCCGAGACTACCGGCGCGGCGCCGTCAGCCGACGTCGCCGGTGGCGAACGTCTCCGCCGGCCACGCCAGGTCGGAGGCCGGGGACCCGTCGGCGCGACGGAGGCCCTTCCACGCGGTCGTCGGCGCACCGTCACGTCCGGGGATCCGGGCTTCGCCCGTGCCGGTGTACGAGAAGCCCGCGGCCCGGGCGACGGACGCCGATGCCGTGTTGCCCGCGTAGCACTCCCAGGAGACGTCGGGAGCGCCCTGTCCGAACGCCCAGTCGAGCACCAGTCCGACGGCGTCGTGCATGAGTCCGGCGCCCCGGGCGGACGGCGCGAGCCAGAACCCGAGGTCGCGGTTCGCGGTCCGGTAGCCGACGATGCCCTCGAGCCAGGTCGACCCCGCGCGGCGGATCGCCCAGGTGTACTCACGGTCGGACGCCCACCCCGGCCCCACGAGGGCGTCGACGAACGTGGTGGCGTCCCGCGCCGTGTACGGCGTCGGGATCGTCGTCCACCGCACGATCGCCGGGTCCTGGCAGGCCTCGGTGATCGCGGCGACGTCCGCCCGGGTGGGGACGTCGAGGTGCACCCGGGCGGACGTCAACGTCACGGGGATCATGTCGGGCCCGGTCGGGTCAGCGCCGGGTGCGCGGCACGAAGCCGATGCGCTCGTAGACCTTCGCGAGGGTCTCGGACGCGATCGACTCGGCACGCTCGGCACCGACCTCGAGGAGCCGGTCGAGCTCCGCCGGGTCGTCGAGGAGCTCGAGCGTGCGGGCGCGCACCGGCTCGAGCTCGGCCACGACGGCGTCCGCGACCTCACCCTTCAGATCGCCGTAGCCCTTGCCCTGGAACGACTCCTCGAGCGCGGCGACCGGGGTGCCCGTGAACGCCGACAGGATCGACAGCAGGTTCGTGATGCCCGGCTTGGCCTGGCGGTCCGCACGGATCTCCCGCTCGGTGTCGGTGACGGCCGAACGGATCTTCTTGGCCGTGCGCTTCGGGTCGTCGAGCAGCCGGATGAGGCCGTTGTCGGACGCAGCCGACTTGCTCATCTTGCTCGTCGGGTCCTGCAGGTCGTAGATCCGGGCGGTGTCCGTCAGGATCCGGGCCTCCGGCGCGACGAACGTGTCACCGAACCGCGAGTTGAAGCGGCCGGCGAGGTCGCGGGTGAGCTCGACGTGCTGCCGCTGGTCGTCGCCGACCGGGACGACCTTCGTGTCGTACAGCAGGATGTCCGCCGCCATCAGCACCGGGTACGTGAAGAGTCCGACCGACGCGGCCTCGGCACCCTGCCGCGCCGACTTGTCCTTGAACTGGGTCATCCGGCTCGCCTCACCGAACCCGGTGAGGGTGTTGAGCACCCACGCGAGCTCGGCGTGCGCCGGCACGTGCGACTGCACGAACAGCGTCGCCTTCGTCGGGTCGATGCCCGACGCGATGTACTGCGCTGCCGTCGCGCGGGTGTTCGCCCGCAGCTCGGCCGGGTCCTGCGGGGAGGTGATCGCGTGCATGTCGACGACGCAGTAGATCGCGTCGTAGTCGTCGAGCAGTGTCCTCCACTGCATGAGCGCGCCGATGTAGTTGCCGAGGTGGAGGGATCCGGCCGACGGCTGGATGCCCGAGAAGATGCGCGTCTTGGTCATGGTGTTGCTGTCCTGTAGCTGCTGGAGAGTGAGGAGGTCAGATCTCGTAGTCGACGACCACGGGGGCGTGGTCGGACCATCGCTGGTCGTACGCAGCGGCCCGGTCGACCGTGTACTGCGTGACCTTCGCGGCGAGCTCCGGGGTCGCCATCTGGTAGTCGATGCGCCAGCCCGTGTCGTTGTCGAACGCCTGGCCGCGCCAGGACCACCACGTGTACGGACCCTCGACGTCGCCGGCCTGCTCGCGGCCGACGTCGACCCAGCCGAGGCCGGTGCCGGTCGAGCCGTCCGCGCCCTCGACCTCGGAGCCGTCCGCACCGAAGAAGCGCGAGAAGTAGGCACGCTCGCGGGGCAGGAAGCCGGCGCGCTTCACGTTGCCCTTCCAGTTCTTGATGTCGCGCTGGTCGTGCCCGACGTTGAGGTCGCCGACGACCACGGCGAGCGGGTTGTGCTCGCGCAGCTTCGGCAGGCGTTCCGTCATCGCGTCGAGGAACTTCCACTTCTCGTCCTGCTTCGGGGTGTCGACCTCGCCCGAGTGCACGTAGGTGGACACCACGGTGACGGTGGTGCCGCCGATCTCGTAGTCGGCCTCGAGCCAGCGTCCGGCGGAGTCGAAGTCGTCGGCGCCGAGCGCGACGCGGTGCACGTGGGCGCTGTGCCGCGAGGCGATCGCGACGCCCGCGCGGCCCTTGGCGGTGGCCGGGTCGTGCACGATGTCCCACTCGTCGCCGAGCAGACCGGCGAGGTCGTCGCTCGAGGCACGGACCTCCTGCAGGGCCAGCACGTCGACGTCACGGGTGGCGAGCCAGTCGCCCATCCCCTTGCGGAAGGCGGCGCGGACGCCGTTCACGTTGACGGATGCGAGGCGCAGGCGTGTCATGCAGAACACCTTATCGGCGGGCGCCGACAGCCCTGGACCCGGCCCCGGACGGACGGGAGGCGCGGTGCCAGCTGGCACCGTCCCTCCAGGCACGGCCGTCACCCCGCTGGCGCGGTGCGCCGGTACCGGCTGGTGGGGCCCACCTCCCGTCCGTTCCGTGGTCGCGTCCAGGACGCGACCCGCGTGGTCAGGCCGCGTCGTGGTCCGTCTTGAGGAACTCGACCAGGTTGTCCGCGGTCGTCTCGGCGTCGTCGCCGGTCACGGTGAGCGTGACCTCGTCGCCGTTCTCGATGCCCAGGCCGAGGAGCGCGAGGATGCTGCCCGCGTTGCCGGACTTCTCGCCCTTCGCGATCGTGACCTGGTGGCCCGACGCCGTCACGGTCTGGACGAACAGGGACGCGGGACGGGCGTGCAGGCCGGACGCGCTGGCGACGGTGACGGTGCGGGTGGCTTCGGACATCGATTGACTCCTCGTCGATGGGTGGTGCGCTCATGGTAGCGAGCACGGTGTGGGCGGGTGCTGGACGGGCGGTGGACGCGGTCAGTCGCGTCCGGGCCAGAAGACCTCGGTGCCGGCGGCCTCGACCTCGCGGACGAGGTCGGCGTTCACGGCGGGGTCGGTGATGATCGTGTCGATCGCGGCGAGCGGCGCGACGCGACCGAACTCCTCGCGTCCGAACTTGGTGTGGTCGGCGAGCAGGATGCTCCGGCGTGCGGACTTGATCATCGCGGACTTCACGGCGGCCTCGGCCATGTTGTGCGTCGTGAGGCCGCGCTCCGGGGTGATCCCGTTGATGCTGATGAAGGCGACGTCGACGCTCACCATGCCGATGAGCTGGTGCGTCCACGTGCCGACCCCGGCGAGGGAGTCGCTGCGGATGTTGCCGCCGAGCAGGTGCAGGTCGATGCCCGGGCGGTTCGCGACGGCCATCGCGACGGGCAGCGAGTGCGTCACCACGGTGAGCCCGCGGTCGGTGGGGAGCATCTCGGCGAGGCAGATCGTCGAGGTCCCGGCGTCGATCATGACCGAGCCGTTCTCGGGCAGTTCGCCCAGTGCGGCCTCGGCGATGACCATCTTCTCGGCCTGGTTGATGCCGCCGCGGTCGCCGACGCCGGGGTGGATGGTGATGCGCTCGACGGGGATGGCCCCGCCGTGGGCACGACGGACCAGGCCGCGGCGCTCGAGGCTCGTGAGGTCCCGCCGGATGGTCTCGGGGGTGACCTCGAGCAGCTCGGCGAGGTCCTTGACGTCGACCCGGCCCTGCGCGCGCGCCTGTTCGACGATGCGCTGGTGGCGCTCTGGTGCGTACATCGTGGGCCTCGTCGTCTCGGGATGCGGGTGGAACGGTGGACTCGGATCGGAACGGACACGACCGGGCACGTCGTCGACGGAACCGAGCCGAACGGATTGGCCGTCAGACGCAAACGGGCATCTGTTTCTGCATTTTTATCCCCGGATGTGTTTGTTTGTCAACGCGGATCGGGGTATGGTGCTGCTCAAGCCGCACGGGCGGGGTTCCCGCCGTGTCGCTGCGCACCGAACGAACCACCCCACCGCAAGCGCGTGTGAGATGAAGGAGTCTCGAATGTCCGAACTGCTCGGAACCGGCGTCGGCCGTGGCGTCGCCCAGGGCCCCGTGCTCCGGATGGCGGACCCGCTCGGCGAACCGTCGACCGCAGCGCTCGAGGGCTCGGCCGACGACGCGAAGCAGGCAGTGGCCTCGGCGATCGCCGCGGTGGCGGAGGACCTCAACAAGCGCGGACAGCTCGCCGGTGGCGACGCCCAGGCCGTGCTCGAGGCACAGGCCCTGATGGCGCAGGACCCGACGCTCCTCGACGACGTGCACGCCCGCATCGACGGCGGCACGAACGCCGAGCGCGCCGTGCACGAGGCGTTCGCCCAGTTCCGCGACCTGCTCGTCGGCATGGGGGGCTACATGGGGGAGCGCGCGGCCGACCTCGACGACGTCGCCCAGCGGATCGTCGCCAAGCTCCGCGGCGTCCCGGCCCCGGGTGTGCCCGAGTCCGACACCCCGTTCGTGCTCGTCGCCCGTGACCTCGCTCCGGCCGACACCGCGCTCCTCGACCTCGACAAGGTCCTCGCACTCGTCACCCGTGACGGTGGGCCGACCTCGCACACCGCGATCCTCGCCCGTGCGAAGGGCATCACCGCGATCGTCGGCGTGACCGGCGCGGACGACCTGTCCGACGGCACGGTCGTCGTCGTGGACGCCGCCGCCGGCACCGTCGTGACCGACCCGTCCGCCGAACTCGTCGCCGACGTCCAGCAGCGCATCGCCGACCGCCTCGCCGCGGCCGCTGCCCCGCTCACCGCCGGGGCCCTCGCCGACGGGCACACCGTGCCCCTGCTCGCGAACCTCGGCAGCCCGGCCGACGCCGCGGGCGCCGTTGCTCTCGGTGCGGAGGGCGTGGGGCTCTTCCGCACCGAGTTCCTCTTCCTCGACTCGCCGAAGGCGCCGACCGTCGACGAGCAGCAGGCCTCCTACGAGCAGCTGCTCGAGGCGTTCCCCGGCAAGAAGGTCGTCGTCCGCGCCCTGGACGCCGGTGCCGACAAGCCGCTGCCGTTCCTCACCGACAAGGACGAGGAGAACCCCGCCCTCGGGCGACGCGGACTCCGCGCGCTCCGGAACCACCCCGAGGTCCTGCGCGACCAGCTCACCGCGCTCGCCCGGGCCGACGCCGAGACCGAGGCCGACCTCTGGGTGATGGCCCCGATGGTCGCCGACGCCGAGGAGACCGAGTACTTCGTCGACCTCGCCCGCGAGCTCGGCATCCGGACCGCCGGCGTCATGGCCGAGGTCCCCTCGCTCGCCCTGATGGCCGAGCAGGTCTTCACGTCCGCCGACTTCGTGTCCATCGGCACGAACGACCTGACCCAGTACACGATGGCCGCCGACCGCATGCTCGGCACCGTCGCGTCCTACCAGGACCCGTGGCACCCCGCCGTCCTCCGACTCGTCGCGCAGCTCGGCTCCGCCGGGTCCGATGCCGGCAAGCCCGTGGGGATCTGCGGCGAGGCAGCAGCCGACCCGCTGCTCGCCGTCGTCCTCGTCGGCCTCGGCGCCACGACCCTCTCCATGACCCCCGCGGCCCTCGCCGACGTGCGCGCCGAACTCGGCAAGCACACGCTCGACCAGGCCCGCGAGATGGCCCAGGCGGCACTCGCCGCGAGCACGGCGGCGGCCGCGAAGTCCGCCGCGGCCGCGGCGCACGCCGTCTGAGCCGACCAGCACCACACCCCTTCACCGCAGCAGCTCCACCACACAGAAAGTCACCGCACATGACAACGTCGTCCGTTGCAGCGCCCGACGCTCCCGCGAAGTCGCGGGGCGGCGCACGCGTCGCCGTTCAGAAGTTCGGCACGTTCCTCTCCGGCATGGTCATGCCCAACATCGCGATCTTCATCGCGTGGGGCATCATCACGGCCTTCTTCATCGAGACCGGCTGGACGCCCGTGGGCATCCTCGGTGGTTTCGGTGAGACGGGCGGTGTCGCGAACGTCGGCCTCGTCGGGCCGATCTTGACCTACCTCATCCCGCTCGCGATCGCGATCCAGGGCGGCCGGATGGTCTACGAGACCCGCGGTGCCGTGGTCGGCTCGATCATGACCATGGGTGTCATCATCGGTGCGAACGGCACGACGATGATCCTCGGCGCGATGATCTGCGGCCCCCTCGGCGCGTACCTCATCAAGCAGATCGACAAGCTCTGGGACGGCAAGATCAAGCCCGGCTTCGAGATGCTCGTCAACAACTACGCGGCCGGCATCCTCGGCTTCGGGCTCGCCATGGCCGGGTTCTTCTGGCTCGCGCCGCTGTTCAAGCTCATCGCCGAGGGCCTCGGCGACGCGGTGAACTTCCTCGTCCAGCACTCGCTGCTCCCGCTCGCCAGCGTGATCATCGAACCGGCCAAGGTGTTCTTCCTGAACAACGCGATCAACCACGGTGTGCTCGACCAGCTCGGCGCGCAGCAGGTGCAGGAGTCCGGCAAGTCGATCCTGTTCCTCCTCGAGGCGAACCCCGGCCCCGGCCTCGGCATCCTGCTCGCCTTCACGTTCTTCGGTGTCGGCATCGCCCGCTCGACCGCTCCCGGCGCGATCATCATCCAGTTCCTCGGCGGGATCCACGAGATCTACTTCCCGTACGTGCTGCAGAAGCCGGTCCTGTTCATCGCCGTCATCCTGGGCGGTGCGACGGGTGTCGCGACCAACGTCGCGTTCCACTCCGGTCTCGTCGCTCCGGCGTCCCCCGGGTCGATCTTCGCGGTCCTCGGTGCCACGGCGAAGGACAGCTTCCTCGGCGTCATCCTGTCGGTCGTCCTGTCCGCCGCGGTGTCGTTCGCGGTCGCGTCGTTCTTCCTCATCGCGACCCGCAAGCGTGACCTGGCCAACGGTGGTGGTGACATGAGCGCCGCGATGGCGAAGCTCCAGGCCAACAAGGGCCGCGACGTCAACGCCGCGACCTCCGGTCTCCTCGGCAACAACAGCCCGGCTAACGAGCAGGAGTCGGAAGCCGCCCTCGGCGGTGTCGGCGCCGGCACGGCCACGGCCACGCGCGTCGAGAACGTCGTGTTCGCCTGCGACGCCGGCATGGGCTCCAGCGCGATGGGCGCCAGCGTCCTCCGCAACAAGGTGAAGAAGGCGGGCATCGAGGGCGTCACGGTCGTCAACAAGGCGATCGCGAACCTCGACGGCTCGGAGGACCTGATCATCACCCAGGAGGAGCTGACGGACCGCGCCAAGCAGAAGAACCCGAACGCGCAGCACGTCTCGGTCGGCAACTTCATGAACGCGCCGCAGTACGACCAGGTCGTCGAACAGCTCAAGAACCAGTAACCAAGTGCAGTATCGGAGGGGACGGGCCGCGGCCCGTCCCCTCCACCACGTCCACGACGCCACGTCACGAAGCAAGGAGAACCCCGATGCCCGTCCTGCAGGAGAGCCAGATCCGGATCCACACCGAGGACACCGCGCCGACCAAGTCGGAGGCGATGAAGGAGGCGGCCGAGATCCTCGAGGCTGCGGGCGCGGTCACGGCGGACTACTACCCGGCGATGCTCGAGCGTGAGAAGAGCGTGTCCACCTACATGGGCAACTTCCTCGCGATCCCGCACGGCACGAACGACGCGAAGGACGCCATCAAGTCCTCCGCGCTGTCGTTCATCCGCTACGCGAGCCCGATCGACTGGGACGGCAACCCGGTGCGCTTCGTCGTCGGCATCGCGGGCGTGAACAACGAGCACCTCGACATCCTGTCGAAGATCGCGATCGTGTTCTCCGACGAGGACGAGGTCCAGAAGCTGACCGACGCACCGGACACCGCCGCGATCCTGTCGATCCTCGGCGAGGTCAACGAGTGAGCACCCCCACCGCCGTCCACTTCGGCGCCGGCAACATCGGCCGTGGCTTCGTCGGACTGCTCCTGCACGAGGCCGGCTACGAGGTCGTCTTCGCCGACGTCGCCGCGCCCCTCATCGACGCGCTGGCCGCTGCCGACTCGTACACCGTGCACGAGGTCGGCGCGAACGCCCGCGACCACGAGGTCACGAACTTCCGCGCCCTGAACAGTGCGCAGGACGAAGCGGCCGTCGTCGCCGAGATCGCCACCGCGTCGATCGTGACGTGCGCGGTCGGGCCGAACGTCCTGAAGTTCATCGCGCCGGTGATCGCCGCCGCGCTCCAGCAGCGCGACGCCGGTGCCCCGCCGATCGCCGTGATGGCCTGCGAGAACGCCCTCAACGCCACGGACCGCCTGCGCGAGTTCATCGTCGAGGCGCTCCCGACCGACGTCCGCGACCAGGCCCTCTCCAAGGCCGTCTTCGCGAACACCGCGGTGGACCGCATCGTCCCGGCACAGCCCGAGGGCGCCGGCCTCGACGTCACGGTGGAGACCTACTTCGAGTGGGCCATCGACCGCACCCCGTTCGGTGGCACCGAGCCGGAGATCCCCGGCGCGCACTACGTCGACGGTCTCGCTGCGTCCATCGAGCGGAAGCTGTTCACGGTCAACACGGGCCACGCCACGGTCGCGTACCACGGCTTCCTCGCCGGGGCGGACAAGATCTCCGACGCGATCGCGATCCCCGCGGTCCGCTCCGAGCTCGAGTCGGTGCTCGCCGAGACGAGCGACCTGCTGGTCCGCCGGCACGAGCTCGACCCCGAGGTGCACCGCGCCTACGTGCAGGCGATCATCGGTCGCTTCGAGAACCCGCACCTGCCCGACACGGTGACGCGCGTCGGCCGGCAGCCGCTGCGGAAGCTCTCCCGCGACGAGCGTTTCGTGTCGCCCGCTGCCGCCCTCGCCGAGGACGGCACCGAGCCCACGGCGCTGCTCGACGCGATGGGGGCGGCGCTCCGCTTCGACGTCGCGGACGACGAGCAGAGCGTCGAGCTGCAGGCGCTGCTGCGCTCCGACCGGAGCGACGCGGCCGTCGCGACGGAGATCACCGGCCTCGACGAGCAGCACCCGCTGCACGCCGCGTTCGCGGACCGGGTGCGTTCCGCCCGCGCCTAGCGTTCCCACCTGACGGACGGGAGGCGCGGTGCCAGCTGGCACCGCGCCTCCCGTCCGTCTGCGCTGCGGTCGCGAGACGCCGCTCCGGTCGCGAGACGCCGCTGCGGTCGCGAGACGCCGCGCCATCCGGCGGCGTCTCGCGGGCCGGGCGGTGTCTCGTGCACGCAACGGCGTGCCGCCTCACCAGCCGAGGGCCGCCAGCAGCTCCGACACCGTCCTGATCGTGGCGCGGCCGAGGCCGGCCACCTCGATGCGGCCGGGTCGGCTCAGCGCCCGGTCGGCGCGGAGCACGACGACCCCGGCGACTCCCGCGTCCCGCACCACACGCGTGTCCACCGCGGTCGGCTTCGCCGCGCGGTCCACGAGCGCGACCACGGAACGCCCGAGCAGCGTCGGGTCGGGCTCGTGCGCGATCGACGCGAGTGCGGCGCGCACGTCGGCGGCCCCGTCGTCGGTCGCTCGGCCGACGACGACGAGGCAGTTCTCCGGAGTCGCTGCCAGCGCCGCGGCCGGGCCGACGTGCGCCCCCATGTCGTGCAGGGTCAGCCGCGTGGTCGCGGGCTCGAGCGAGGGCAGCCGGGCGGCGAGCTCGCCGCCCGAGTGGTCGGTCGCCTGCACGACCACGCCGAGTCGCCCGCCGATCGCGTCCGCCAGGAGCGCCGCGACCGTGGTCGTCCCGGTGCCGCCGGCGACGCCCGTGACGATGACCGTCCGGGCACGCTGCAGGGCCGCGCGCCGTGAACCCGGCATCGGGGGGAGGGGAGCCGAGGTCGGTGGGATGTCGCTCACGAACCGTCCTCCACGAGGACCTGGGCGCCGAGCGCTGCGGCGAACGCCCGGGCGATGTCGACGCCGACGTCGCCGGCGGGTCCCCACGGTGCCCACGCCTCGGTCCACCACACCGGGCCGTCGACGGACGCCCACGGAGCAAGCCGGGCGACCTCGGCGGTGTTCTCGACGAGCTCGGGCACCTGGACGCTGAGCACGGCGGAGCCCCGACGGTCGACGACCTCGGTCACCGCGCCACCCTCGAGGGTCCGGACGCGCAGGTCGGGCGCGATGTCGGCACCGGCGTCGACGAACGCGGCGAGCTCGGGCGCGCTCGTGGACAGGATGAGGAGGTCACGGGGCATCGACGGCTCCCTTCGGGTCGAGGACGGTCGTCTGGCCCGCGGCGTCGGAGCGTGCGGGCTGGGTCGTCGGCGCCGCGGCGAAGTGGGCCACCTGCACGATGCGCGGCGCGGTGCCGCGGCGGACGAGTCGGCCACGGCCGGGCGGGAACTGCTCGGCGTAGACCTTCGGGAAGACCTGGCCCTCTGATCGTTCGCCGCTCAGGACGAGGCCGGTGGCGCCGGAGTCGCGGATGGACTGGATCACGGTGTCGTACATCGCTCGCGCGGCACCGGCGACCGGACGTGTGAGGACGACGTGCAGGCCGAGGTCGCGCGCGGACGGCAGGTACGGCATGAGCGGCGCGAGCGGGTCGGTGCCGGCCGAGGCGACGATGTCGTAGTCGTCGACGAGGACGACGATGCGCGGCCGTGGTCCGGTCGAGGTGCCGGCGGCCCGCTGCTCGAGTTCGGCCGCGATCGCCGCTGCGAGCCCGCGGGCGTCCCGACCGTTCGCGGCGTGCCCGCCGAGGAAGTCGTCCGGGGTGCCCGCAGCGGCACCACCGCGGACGTCCATGAACGCGAGGACGAGCTCGTCCGGCGTCGACCGTTCCATGAACCCGGCCGCGAGACCCCGGAGGAGCGCCGTCTTGCCGCTCGCGGTGTCGCCGAACACGAGCAGGTGCTGGTCGACCGCGGGGTCGAACGCCACGAAGTCCATCGTGTCCTGTCGCAGGGCGAACGGCACGGTGTCGGGCGAGACGAGCGGGTCGGGCAGCTCGGCGGGGTCGAACGACTCCGGGAGCAGCCGGATCGGAGCTGCCGCGGGGCCGCCCCAGCTGTCCGCGACCCGCTGGGCGAGGGCCGCGAGCTCGTCGCCGACGGCCCCGTCCTCGACGTCGTCGAGCACCGGCAGCGCGACCTGGCCGAACAGCTCGTCGCCGGTCAGCACCCGGCCCGGCTCGCCGGACTTCAGGGTGGCCGCCGCCGCGCGGGCGATCGTGGAGTCGGCCGGGTCGTTCAGCCGCAGCTCGAAGCGCTGCCCGATGAGCGGTTGGTTCGCGAGCCGCAGCTCGTTCCACCGGGTGAGCGCCACGACGACGTGGATGCCGAAGCTGCCACCCCGCTGGAGCAGGTCGCCGAAGGCGTCCTCGAGCTCCTCGAACTCGGTGCGCATCACGCCGAAGCCGTCGATGAGCAGGACGACGTCGGCGGACCCCAGCTCGGGCACCCGTCCGGCGGCGTGGCGGCTCCGCAGCATCGCGAGCGAGTCGATGCCGTGGTCGCGGAACACCCGCTCGCGCAGCCGGATCATCGCCTGCAGCTCCTCGACCAGGCGCAGCAGACGGTTCCGGTCCGCCCGGGTCGCGACGCCACCGACGTGCGGGAAGCCCTCGATGCGGCCGAGCCCTCCGCCGGCCAGGTCCATGCCGTACACGCTCACCTGGCGCGGTGTCGTGGTGAGCGCGATCGACGCTGCGACCGAGCGCAGGAAGGTGGTCCGACCGGAACCCGGCGCACCGATGACCGCGACGTGTCCGCCGCCCTGCGTGAGGTCGAGCATCCACGGGCGCTGCCGCTGGCGTGCGGGGTCGTCGAGCAGTCCGATCGGAACCGTGATGCCGGTCGGGTCGGCATCGGCGTTCGGGTCGAGCACAGCACCGAGCGCCAGACGGGTGGGCAGCGGCGGGAGCCACACCGGCGTCGTCGCCCGGTCACCGCGGCCGAGCCGTTCGACCGCCTCGTCGACCACGCTCCGACCGACGTCGGGGGACTCGAGCGTCGCCTCGCCGGGTTCGTCGTCCTCGGACGCGAGCGTGTTGTACACCGGCAGCTCGAACGGCTCCGGTGCGGTGTCGGTGGTCGTCGGTGCCACGGCCGAGGCGGGGGTGGCGTCCTCGATCGGGCCGGACACGTAGCCGGAGCGGAACCGGGTGTAGACGCTCGTGTCGACCTTGAGGTAGCCGTACCCGGGGACCGCGGGCAGGTGGAACGCGTCCCCGGTGTCCAGGACGACCTGGCTCTCGGCCTCGGAGAACGTGCGGAGACCGAGCCGGTACGACAGGTAGGTGTCGAGGCCACGCAGCTTGCCGGCCTCGATCCGCTGGCTGGACAGCAGCAGGTGCACGCCGATCGAGCGGCCGATGCGACCGATCATGAGCAGGAGGTCGACGAACTCGGGTTCCGCCGTGAGCAGTTCGCCGAACTCGTCGATGACGAGCACGAGGTGCGGCATCGGCGGCAGCTCGGGTCGGTGCGTGCGGAGCTCCCGGTAGTGCGTGATCGACGGGGCGGCCCCGGCGTCGCGGAGCATCTCCTGGCGGCGGCGGACCTCGCCCGCGATCGACGCCCGGGCACGGCGGGTGAGCTGCGGGTCGTCGGCGAGGTTGTCGATGAGCCCGGCGACGTGCGGCAGCCGGGCGAACGGGGCGAACGCGGCACCGCCCTTGTAGTCGACGAGGATCATCGCGAGGTCCTCCGGCGGGTGCGACACCGCGAGGCCGAGCACGAGCGTGCGGAGCATCTCGCTCTTGCCGGAACCGGTGGCGCCGATGCAGATGCCGTGCGGCCCCATGCCGAGCTGCGCCGACTCCTTGAGGTCGAGCAGCAGCGGGGCGCCGAAGTCGTCGACACCGATCGGCACGCGGAGGAAGTCGCGCGGTGCCCGGGGACGCCAGGTCCGGTCGGGGTCGATCGTCGTGACGTCCGCGACCCCGAGCAGGTCGGTGACGCCGATCGCGGCTGACGACTCGGCGCGTTCCTCGGCGTCGGCGGACAGCCGCAGGGGAGCGAGTGCGCGGGCGACGGCGGTGACGAGCGTCGGGGCGACCGGGTCGCAGACGGCGGCCTGCACCGGGGCGGGCTCGCCCTCGGCCACGTCGCGCGCGTCGACGATCTCGAGCAGGGTGCGCCCGGGCTGCTCCGACCGTGCCGTCACGCGCACCCGCACGTCCGACGGCTCGTGCAGGCGGTCCGCGACGAGGTGCACCACCGTGATCCGGAGGTCCTCCGGCCGGGTCTCGCCCTCGGGCAGCGCGAGCGGGACGGCCACGCTGCCGTGCTCGTCGGCGAACACCACGAGCCGCGGGAGGTCGCTCCGCTTCCCGGAGTCGCCCGACCGCCGCCACATCGCCGCCGTCCGGGCGCGCTCACCGAGTTCCCCGGCGAGGGTGCGGGCGAGCGTCGGGACGTCCTCGGCCACGCGGCGAGCGCGCAGCGGGCCGTCGAAGGTCCGGTCCATCCGGGCGTGCGGGAGCAGGTCGAACCAGTCCCAGTCGTCCGCGCGGTCAGCGGGGAAGGCGGCCGCGAGGTGCAGGTCCTCCGGGGCGTGCATCGCCGCGAGCTGGGCGACGAGGGCGCGGGCGACGTCGAGCACGGCCGCTCGGTCGCCCACGACCGAGACGTCACCGGCGTCGTCGAGTCGGATCGTGATCGGCATCGCGTGGACGGTGCCGTAGTGCTCGGCCACCTGCTCGAGCTCGGCGAGCATCAGCGGGTCGAGGGGCTGCACGGGGTTCTGGTCCGGCGGCACCGTGAGGTCGAGCCAGGCGACGTCGCCCGAGCCGACCCGGACGCGCAGGAAGTCGGTGTGTGCGCGACGCCGCTCCCACAGCCGTGCCGGGTCGCCGACGAGCCGCGGCAGGGTGTCCGGAGCCGGGTCGACGTGTTCGGCGCGTTCGCGCACTGCCGTCGTCCGGGCACGGAGGTCGCCGCGGAGCTCCTCGAGGTAGTCGAGGTACCGCTCGCGCTGGGTGCGACGGTTGCGCACGGCGTTCCCGCGCTGGGTGAACGCCATGCCGAGGCCACCGACGAGGGCGACCACGAACACGAGCGCCGCGACGACCATGAGCACGGGGTTGTTGCCGCGCAGCACGACCATCATCACGACGGACGAGATCGCACCGACCACGGGCAGCAGGGACTGCAGCGGGATCCCGCCGCTCGGGCCCTCGGGCAGCTGGGGCGGCGGGGCGAGCTGCTCGGCGTCGGGACGGACGAGCGGCGTGGAGACCCGTGCGGGTCGGTGCACGATGCGGTTCACCGGGCCACCTCCGGTGCCGGTCGGTCGACGCGGCGGTCGACGGCGGCGTCGACGAGCGCCGCGGTGAGCTGGATGAGGGCGATGCGCGAGGCCGTCGGACGGTCGCCGCCGCGGGTGACGCTCGGGTCGCTCGGGACCGGGTGCACCGCGTGGCCCGGCCACTCCGCGGCGGTGCGGGCCGCGCGGAGCCCGGTGCCGGTGGTGTCGACGGGGACCACGAGCACGCGCGACCCTGGTGCGTGCCGACGGATGGCGTCGGCGTGCGCCACGCCCTCCTCGACCGAGGGGCGGTCCGGTCCGGTGACGAGCGCGACGACGTGCGCGTCCGCGGCGACGGCACCGAGGTCCACGAAGGGGCTGCGGGACCCCCAGTCGCCGACGACGACGTCGAAGAAGCGCGCGATCGGGTCCACCGCGTCGGTCCAGTCGGCGGGTGCTGCTTGGCGACTCGGGAGGCGCGGGTCGCCGATCCGGAGCACGTGCAGTCCCGAGCTGGTCACCGCGAGACCGTCGGTCGCGTCCCACGAGGTCCGCGCGGCACTGCGGCGTTCGGACGGTGGCGTCGGTCCGGTGCGGTCGGCACCGGCGTGGGTCGCGAACGACCGCAGCCCGGCGGCGCCGTCCACCCCGAGGACCCGTCCGGCCCGGCGTCGTGCCAGCACCGTGGCGACGGCCGCAGCGGTCGCCGAGCACCCCGTCCCGCCGCGCAGCGAGGCGAAGGCGATGCGCCGACTCGTGGGGACGCCCTGCCGGATCGCCCGGTGCGCGTCGTCGAGCTCGCGCGCCCCGCCGGCCACGCTGCCGAAGAACGCCCGTCCGAGTGCGGGTACCACGTCGTCGAAGAGCCGCATCGTCAGAACGTCTCCAGCAGTGCGGCGAACAGCCCGAACGTGCCGAGCAGCAGCGGCAGGGTCACGACGACCGCGATGGTCTCGAGCACGTTGCCGAGCGATCGCAGCCGGGCACGCTGGTGCGCAGCGGGTCGGACGCCGGCGAGCAGGGCCCCGACCACACCGAGCCCGGCGAGCATCCCGAGCACCTGCACGGGGGCGGTGGCGGCGTGCCCGACGAGTCCGAGCACCGCGGCGAGGACGACCGCGCTCCAGAGCAGGACGCCCTGCAGGGTCAGTGGGAACGCTCGGGTGCGGAGCGCGGCCACGACGACGACGGCGGTGCCGAGGCCGATCGCCCACGGGTCCTGATCGGCGACGAGGGCGGCACCGGCGATGGCGATCGGAGCCGCGACGGCCGCCGTGGTCCAGTCGAGTGCCCGGTACGCGTCGTCGAGGGCGGTCACCACGCGGTCGCGGGCGACGGGGTCGCCACCGCTGACCCGGTCGTCGAGTCCGGTGAGCCCCGCGGACGACATCGCCGCGGACGGCAGGAGCCCGCACACCACGATCGCGGCGACGGCCACCACGCCCCAGCCGGCGGCCTCCGGAGCCGGGGTCAGCCAGGTGACCATGCCGAGCAGGGGCAGGACGACACCGACGACGGCGGCGGTGCCGATGGTCCGGGTGCGCTGCCCGACGCCGAGCCCGACGCCGAGCGCGATCCACGCCCAGACGAGCACGACTGCGGCGATCATCGCGGGCTGGTCGCCGTCGCGGCCGAGCACCGGACCGACCGCCAGACCGATCGGCAGGGCGAGCCCGGTGGCCGCTGCCGTGAGGGCGATGCCCGTCCAGCGGGCTCCGGCGCGTCCGGCGACGAGGGCCGCGAGCGCGAGGACGACGCCGCTGCCGACGAGCACGGACGGCAGCAGGGCGGGGGAGACGTCGCCGCCGTCGAACGCAGCACGCACCGACGCGACCGTGAACGCCGCGACGACCAGGGTCCCGACGACCGAGGCGGTCGCACCGACGGCACCGGCGGCGACGGCTTGTCGTGCGGCGGTGCCCCAGCCGTCCGAGCGGCGACCGAGCGAGTCGGCGACGGCGTCGGTGACGTCGGAGACCTCGGGCGGCGGCGGGGCGTCGGCGCGGCGCACGAGGTGCAGGACCTCGCCGTCGGCGATCTCCTGCGTGGCGGCGTCGGCGGCGAGCGAGACCTCTTCGCCCGTGACCCGCACGAGTGCGACCGGGTGCGCGCTGTCCGCGATCGGCTCGTCGAGGATGTCCACCAGTCGCGGCAGCAGCCCGGCGAACGGTTCGTCGGACGCGACGACGACGTCGGCGCGACGGCCGGCGCCGACCACGGTCACGCGGGTGAAGTCGGTCACTTGGTCTCCTGTTGCTGTTGCTGCTGGGCCGCCTGCTGGGCGAGCGCGTTCGTCACGAACGAGTAGCCGAGGCACCCGACGCCGACGACCGCGGCGAGGACGACGCTCCCGATGAACCGCTTCACGTTGTCGTTGACGACCCGGCGGTCGGCGAGCCGTCCGAGGACGAACGCCTGCCGGAGCCGTCGTCGGTGTGTCGAGACGCTCTCCAGCAGGATCGAGTCACTGTTCCGTGGCACGCTGCACCTGTTCCCTCGTCGCCTCGTCCATCCCCACCGCGTCCGCCACCCGGTCACGACCGATGTGGGAGAGCACGGCCGCGAGCTCCTCGACGGGGTCGCGGTCCCGGTGCCGTCCGAACGGCAGCACGAGTGCCGGGATGCGCGGGCGTCCCGCGACCACCGCACCGAACCGGTCGTGCATCGCCCCGGGGTCGAGCCCGAGCTGTCGCACCGACGGCGCACCGAGCAGCATCGCGACCGGGACCGGCGGGAGCGCCATCCGCGGGGCCTGGGCCAGGTCGGCACGGCCCGGGCGGCGGAGCACCAGGGCGAAGAGCGGGAGCTGGGCCGCGGCGAGACGCCCGAGCACCTGTGGCACGGCTGCGACCCGCACCGACGCCGCGGCGTCGCCGGGGGCTCCGACCGACAGCAGCCCGGTGGTGAGCTCCTCGACGCCGTGCTCGGTCCGCTGTGCCGTGATCGTCACCGCGAGCGGCGCGGCGGGCGACCCCACCGCGAGCAGTCTGGTCGGGTCGGGCATCCGCTCGCGGGCCGCCTCGGTGAACGCGCGACGGTCCCAGGCACGACTCGCCGGCTCGTGCGTGCCCCACCCGGTCGGGGCGGCGCCGGCGAGCTCGACGGCGAGCAACTCGGTCGTCGTGCCGAGCACGGTCTCGGCGCTCGCACGGTGCCGGACGGAAGCCGAGACGACGAGCTGGTCCGCGGTCGCGGGCTCCGGACGGAGGTGTCCCACGGCGACGTCCTCGACCGTGGTCGGCGGCCCGAGCAGCACCGCGTCGGTGAACGCCTCGAGCCGCCGCCCGTCGAGTCCGTTGCGCAGCCCGTCGTCACCGCGGACCACCCACGCTCCGCCGGCGTCGACGAGTGCCTGTCGGAACGCCTCGGTGACGACGGACAGCCCGTCGGTGACGAGGATCGGGCGGGCACCCTCGGTCGACGCGGTCCGGAGCAGGTCCACCTGGGCGCGGCCGAGGCGGACGATGCCGGCGCGGCTCTCGATGCGGATGGTGCCCCCGCCAGCCGAGTCGACGAGCGGGTGCTTCGCGGTCGGGCGGTCGTCGTGCGCCCGCGCCGGTCGGAACAGGTTCACGCGGCGGCTCCGACCCGGTCGACGACGAACGCGTGGTCGCCGATGCGGACGGTGGATCCGGCGGCGACGCGCAGGTCGATGCCGGGGACGAGGTCCTCGAAGGAGGCGTCCGGACGGACCACCGACGTGCCGTTCGTCGAACCGAGGTCCCGCAGCAGCACGGCACCGGCCGTCTGGACGAGCGCGACGTGGGTCTTCGACAGCGTGCGGGAGAGGTCGGGCACCGCGACGGTGGCGACGCCCGGTTCCGCCTCCGGGTTGCGGCCGACGACGCAGGTACCGCGGAACCAGTGCAGCGCGCCGGAGTCGAAGCGGAGCACGACGGCGTCCGCCGGGACGGACTCGTCGGCGACGGGTGCGGTGGGCGGCGGCACGGCCGCGAAACCGGCGTCGGGTACGGAACCGACGGGTGCGGAGCCGACCCCGGACCGACGGGTGGCGTCGAGGCCGACCGGTGCCGCGCCTCCAGGCAGGGGAGCGGACCCGGGACGGACACCCGCCGACGCGGCCGCACCGAAGGCGGTGCCGAGCGCCGGGGCGGCGGGGGAGAGCGGTTCACGACCGGTGCGCAGCGCGGCGGTCAGGGTGCCGGTCGCAGCCGCCCACGGGCCGGAACCGGCGGGACGGGGGTGCTGTCCGCGCAGGCGCGACAGCTGACGCACCGGCCCTGCGGGCAGGGCGTCCTCGACGTCGACGACACGGGTCCCGGTGACGAGACCGCCCGGTCCACGACCCGTCCTGGAGGCGCGGATCGCCACGATCACGGCCGTCACGACCAGGCCGGTCACCGCACCGGCGATCGCGGTGCCGAGTGGGTCGGACGAGGGCACGGCCCGGTGGGCGAGGAAGAGGAGGCCGGCACCGGCCGCGGCACCGAGCAGGCAGACGACGACGTCGACGAGTCGCGCCAGCGCGATCGCACCGGCGCCCGCCACCGCGACGTCACGGAGGGCGTCGTACTCCGACGATGCGACGGTCCGGCCGAGGAGCGCGCCGCAGTCCGTGCAGAACCGCTGTCCCTGCGTGGACGGCGCACCGCAGCGTCCGCAGGTCATGACCGGAACGACGGTCTCGACCACGATCGACGACATGCCTCACCTCCCATCGGCACGTCCGATCATGTCAGAAGCGGGGCGTGACGCGTGTCGCCATCGTGGTCTAGGCTGCTCTCGTTCGCTGTCACCCGTACTGGGGTGGGGGGAAGAGACAGAGAGGATGAGCGATGAAGTTCGCAATGGGGGCACAGGTCCTCACCAACCTGACCAAGCAGACGTCCGGCGCTTCCGGTGACCTGGGGACCCTGGTCCGGAAGCTCGCCGACTCGGCCGAGCCGCTGCAGGGCCGCTTCAACGGTGCCGGTCGCGCGGCGTTCGACCGCTTCAAGTCCGAGACGGACACCATCGCCAACGAGCTGAACGGTGCGCTGGCGAGCGTCCTCCAGGGCATCTCGGGCATGGACCGCTCGTTCCAGGAAGGCGACCAGGACATGGCGCAGTCCACGAGCTCGCTCGAGGGCAGCTCCAACTTCGACGCGGCCCGCTTCAGCGGTCGCGCCTGACGGATCTTCGGGGAGAGGGAGAACACACCATGAGCGGTGGCAACCAGGCAGACCGTCGCGACTACGACGTCGCGGCGTCGCAGAACGCGCAGGACAACTTCAACGCCGTCGCGGCCCAGCTCGAGGCGCTCATCGCGCAGCGAGACTCGGACGTGAAGGCCGCGATGGCCGACTACCAGGCTGACGGCGTCTCGGACGACTACCACGCCAAGGAGCAGCGGTGGAACACCGTCGCGGGCGAGGTCAAGCAGATCATCGCCACGCTGCGTGCGTCGCTGCAGTCGAACGACGAGTCGGCGCAGTCCGCGATCAGCAAGGCGAAGTCGGCCGTCGGCAACATCGGCTGACGTGGTCGACGGCTGGCGGGTCGACCCCGCGGGTGTGCAGAACGTCCTGACGGCGGTCTCGGACCGGACGATCACCATGTCCACCGCCCTCGGCGGGTCGGAGGACGGCTCCGTCCAGGGCGTGGACACGATCGTGCAGGACGCGGCGACCGCCGCGCAGTCGCAGGTCATCGGTGAGGCGATCGCCGGGTTCTTCGAGCACCGGAAGGCGACCCTGACGGGCATCCAGAACCGGGTCCGCGCGTCGCTGCTCGGTGCCTCGGGGGCGACCCAGGCCGTCATCGACGGTGACGACGAGATGGCCGCGACCACGCAGGCCAACGCGGTCGCTGCGGCGACGAGCGGGAACTTCTCGGCGTTCGACGGCGCTCCGGGCGCGAACTAGCAGCAGGCAGCAGGGGGAGTGCGGCAACGATGAGTGGGCTCGTCAACGTCGGGGAGATCCCGTACACGGACGTCGACACGTCCGGGATCACCGCTGGGGCGGGCAAGCTCCGGACGGTGGCGTCGGCGGTGCGTGACGGGACGGCGGACATCCACAGTGCGTGGACGCCGATCTCGCACTCGTACGAGGGTCCGGGGGACCAGGACCTGTACGACGCGATGACGCCGATCGTGCCGCAGGGCACGGCGTTCGGTGACGACCTGGACACGGTGGCGAAGGCGCTCGACGACTTCGTGACCGAGGTCACGCCGATCGTCGCGAAGCTCAAGACGTACGTCACCCGCGGGAACACCCTGCACGCCGACGTCAAGCAGCACGACGGCGCGTGGGACGAGGACGAGACCCTCAACGGCGAGAACAACGACATCATCAACGGTGTCGCCAACCAGGTCGTCGCCTACCAGGCCGCCGAGCGGAAGTGCGCGAACACGATCCGCGGGCTCTCGGGACTGGCGCCGCTGCACGCGATGACCGGCGACGACCCGGACGACAAGCTCGGCTACGGGTACAACGAACTCCCGATGGGCACGGAACTGCCCTGGGGGACCGCCGAGGCCCGCAGGGAGAGCTGCGGCGAGAAGACGCTGTACTTCGTGCCGAACCTGCTCAAGGGCGTCGTCGTCGACGGCATCTGGGGCACGGTCCAGGGCCTCGGCATGCTCGTCGGGATCGATGGCACCGGCTGGCACCTCGACACCCTCACGGACTCGTGGAAGGGCATGGGGTCGCTCATCGGCTACAACGCCGCGGACGACTCCTGGAGCTGGGGCAACGCCGGCGAGGCCTGGAAGGGCCTCGGCAAGGCGACCGTCGGCTGGGACGAGTGGGCGAAGGACCCGGGCACCGCAGCCGGCCAGGCGATCTGGGGCGTCGGCTCGCTGCTCATCCCGGTCGCCGGCGAGGTCGGCAAGGTCGGTGCACTCGGCAAGGTGGGCGAGGTCGCGGGGACCGTCGGCAAGGCGGGCAAGTTCCTCGACCTCGTCGACGCGGGGGCCTGGGCCTCGAAGGGCCTGACGTCGGTGCTCCCGAAGCTCGGGGACCTGAAGGGGATCGTCTCCGCCGGACTCGGTGACTCGCTGCACGGCTTCACCGGCAAGATCGCCGACTTCAAGACCGGGCTCGGGGACTTCGTGCACGGCCACCACGGCGGCGACGCCGAGGTCCCGCCGGCACGGTCGGAGTCGGGCGCCGATGCGAACGCGCACGCGCACGCCGGTGGTTCGACGGTCGAGGCGCCGCCGGTGCGCGAGCCGGAGCTCGTCGGTGCCGGCGGGCACGGTGAGAGCACGACGACGCACGGTGGCTCGGAGTCCGAGTCGACCGGTGGCCACGGCGGCGGCCACGGGTCGACCGGGCACGGCGGTAGCGACGGAGCATCGGGGCACGGCGGCGACGGCGCGTCCGGGCACGGCGGCGACGGCGCATCGGGGCACGGCGGCGACGGGACGGCACCCGGGCACGAGTCCGGTGGCGACACCCCTGCGGGCGGCGGCGCTCCCGGCGAGCAGCACGGCGGCGACCAGCCGACGTCAGGCAGCGGCGACGGCGGTGGCGACAACCCCCACGTCACTCCTGACTGGATGCCTGAGGTCAAGAGCGGAGTGCGCTTCTTCGGGGCGGAGCAGCTGCAGTACTTCGAGCGCGCGAACGCCACCCTCGGCCGGCCGGGCGACGCGATGTTCATGATGCCGGAGGCGGACGCCGCCAAGGTGACGGATGCGCTGAGCGCCAGCATCGAGTCGGGCATGGCCCCGTCGGCGATGAAGGCATGGCAGACCGGCGGCGACGTGTTCGGCGTCGTCGTGCCCGTCGACGGGCTCGCCGCGCGACTCCCGACGTTCGCCGACGCCGGTGGGTGGGAGCACTTCGTCCCGGGCGGACACACCGCGGTCAAGATCGGTGGCGAGTTCTTCATCAACGAGACTCGCGAGTTCGTCGTCGAGGGCGGCATCCCGATGCCGGCCGGCTCGGTCGTGTTCAAGCTCCTCGACGGCGGGCACTGGGAGCCCATCCTCATCTATGGTTGATCCGCGAGAGCAACAGGGAGCAGACGTGCCAGGCAGCTCGACACCACCGAGTCTCACCGACGCGGTCCAGGCAGCCCGCTCGGGCGGTCTTGACTTCCGTGGTCTCCTCGGCACGTTCGTGGTCGCGCCAGTCGTCGTCCCGTCCGGCGCCGCGCTCGACGACGGTCGCGGTGCGTTCGAGCCCGTGACGTACGCGGTCGGCGCGGTCACGTACGTGGCGGTGTTCACCACGTTGGAGCGGGCGTCCTCGCTCGGAGACATGGCGCCGTACGCGACGACCATGAGCGGCCTGGACGTTCTCCGGCGTGTCCGACCTGGCGGCGGTGTGGTGATCGATCCGGGGTCGGCCGACGGCTTCCAGATCGACCCCGAGGTCGTCGAGTCGATCGTGGCCAGTGCGCCGCGGTCCAGCTGACGGGCCACCGCAGCGGATGCCCGAGACGATCCCGTTCCACGATCAGGGGTGCAGATTCTGTCGTGAGTTCTGGATCTCGACCTCTGACCAGCCGAAGTTGATCGGCGTCAGCCTCGAGTACCAGTGCCACCTCTACCGATGTGGTGTCTGTTCCTCCTGGTGGGAGTACGGCTCGAACTACCCGCACGTCATCGACGAGGACCTGGCAAACCGCATCGCGGCGACCATCGAGCCCGGTTCGTCGTGATCGTCGGCGCAGACGCCGGTGCCACCAGGCTCGCGTTCACCCTGCACGCCAACGAGGTGACGGTGCTCTCTCGGACGACATCCACGGATCCGTCGTGACGGGTCGCACGAGTCTGCCCCACGAGCGCGTCTTCAGTGATCGAACACTCGCCGTGCTGCGTCACCTCCTCGCACGCGTCGGGTTCGACGACGCGACGGTGCAACCCGTCCGGGTGGAGTTCGGCGACCTCGAAACACGTTTCCGGTACGACGTGCTCCCCGGGGGTGTGGTGGAGCGTGGGTTCTCGCGCGGCGTCGTCACGGAGACCGGCACCGTCTTCGACGCTCCGGAGGACGCCGCGCGGTACATCGCGCTGCAGGCCGTGCGAGAGCTCCGCGCTGCGGAGGGGCTCTCGACGGAGGAGTGGGTCCGGCGGACCGTGGACGATGTCCCCGCGGGCACGTCGGCGACCGTCGACGGCTCCGTGATCACGATCACGCGGACCTCGGACGACCCACCGGAGCATTCGAGGTTCAGCATGCTCCGCAGCCGGGACGCCGCCGCGTTCGCGACGGTGGCGACCGTCGAGCTCGAGTCGATCGCCTGGTGCGGGCTGCAAGCTGGCTCGATCCGAGCATTCGAGCTCGCGAGCGGTCCTCGGGCGGCGAGCGCAGACGATGCTCCGCACGCTCCCGCGCTCGGCCGTCTGACCGGCAACCGACCGGATGCTCCGGCGTCCCTGCACGGCATCAGGCGCGGGCCGCAGACGCTCTTCGAGTGCGGCGACCACGAGGTGTCCCTCCGGATCGACCGAGTCTCGACGGGGTTCGACGTCATCGAGCGGTCCCGGGGTGCCGAGTCCGTCACTGCCACGTGCTCCCACGTCGACGACGCGGAGCGACTGGTCATCGCGTTCCGGCGGTCCACTGACATCACGATCCCGTTGGACGCACGTCTCGCCGGTCCTCAGCTACCGGTCGGGGTGGTCGATGCGTCCGACGGCGTCGTCACGTCGTTCGCGTGGCGTTCCCTTGCCGACGGTGCGCCGCGTCGTGTCCTCCGGGTCGCTCCATCGGCGGGACGTTCGTACGTCTTCTCGGACCTCGTGCGGATGACGTGGTTGCGGGACATCCCGGTGAACGCGATCGTGGCGATGCTCGTCGAGCACGACCGGGCACGGCTCCAGCCGGCAGGGCGGCCCGGTGTCACGCTGTCCGCCGAAGCGCTGGTCCGTGCGTTCACCCGGGGTCGCACCGGGTACCGGGATGACGCGCAGAGCTCGATCGTGTGCGCGGAACTCCGCCGGCTGGTCGTTTCGGGGCTCCTGCCGGAGGCGTGTTGGGAGCCCGTCCGCAGTGCCGTCCACGGGACCCACATGGACAGCTGGTCGTCCGGGCTCCCCGTCGACGACCGCTACGAACGGCTGTGGCCGTTGTTCGAGGGCGCTCGACCACCATTCGCCGACACCGACGTCGCCTCGGTGGACCCCGAGGTCGCCGTCGCAGCGGTCGAGTACGGCGTCACCGTCGTGTCCGGCGAGCCTCGTGTCACGCGGCGGGTGCCGCTCAGCCCGGAACCCGTCATCGAGGTCTGGAGCGGCTCCTCGTGGCTCGCCCGCCCACGAACCGAGTTCGGACGGCCGCTGGATCGACCTGCAGCCATGCGGCTCGCCGGCTGGCCCCGCCCAGACGCGTTCGGCTGACCGGCGTAGCGTCCGCCTCATGACGAAGCACTGGGTGGCCCCGCGGTTCGGTGGCAGCGAAGTCCTCGAGTACGTCGACACGGAGGTCCCAGCGCCCGGCCCCGGCGAGGTCACGATCGACGTCCGCGCCGCCGGCATGAACCCCGCCGACACGAAGCACACCCGGCAAGGGGATCCGTCCGACCTGCCGATCGCCGTCGGCTACGAGGTCGCCGGGGTCCTCAGCGCCGTCGGCCCGGACACCGAGATCGCCTCCGGCGGGGGAGCCGTCGGCGACGAGGTCCTCGCCTTCCGCGTCGTCGGCGGATGGGCGGAGCGGATCACGGTCCCCGCTGCGGACGTCTTCGCGAAGCCCGCCACGCTCGCCTTCCCCGAGGCGGCGAACCTCCTGCTCGCTGCCGCCACGGCGGCCGACATGATCCGCGTGACGCGCGCCGAGGGGCGCGACACGATCGTCGTCCACGGCGCGTCCGGCGCGGTCGGCGTCAGCCTCCTCCAGCTGCTCCGCCCGCTCGGCGCGCGGGTCATCGGGACCGCGTCGGAGCGCACCGCGGACACCGTCCGACGCTTCGGTGGCGAGTGGGTCGCGTACGGCGACGGCCTGGAGGCGCGGATCCGGGAACTCGCACCGTCCGGTGTCGACGTGGCACTGGACTGCGTCGGAACCGACGAGGCCGTCGACGTCTCGCTCGCGTTGGTCGCGGACCGCAGCCGCATCGTGACGATCGCCGCGCAGGGTCGAGCGGCGCGCGACGGCTTCCCGGCTGTGGGCGGCGGGCAGCCGGAGAGCAAGGCGTTCCGGGACTCGGTGCGGCAGCGGCTGATCGACCTCGCGGGAGCGGGCGAGCTCGAGGTTCCCGTCGCGCGGACCTTCCCGCTCGTCGAGGCCAAGGCAGCCGCCGAGCTGCTGGAGTCGCAACACCCCGGTGGCAAGCTCGCGCTCATCCCCTGACCGGGGCGGGGTCCTCCGCTGGGGTGACGCGCTCGCGGGCGTGGACGTGCTTGACTCTGTGTGCATCGACAGCGTGTGCACCAAGAGCGTGGGCGCAGACAGGCAGCCGGAAGGATCGAACTCGTGAGCAACCAGTACCCGCCGCCGTACGGCCAGAACCAGGACCCGTACGGGCAGCAGCCCTACGGTCAGCAGCCGTACGGCCAGCAGCCGTACGGTCAGCAGCCGTACGGCGCGCAGAACCCGTACGGTGCTCCGACGCCGAACGGCCAGCAGCAGGGACCGCCGCCGCTCTGGGCGCCCTGGTACGGGATCCCGTTCCCGCAGGCGTTCCTGCGATTCTGGAAGAAGTACGTCCGGTTCGACGGCCGCGCGAGCAAGAGCGAGTACTGGTTCTGGGCGCTGTGGTACGTGATCGGGTCCGTGGCGGTCGGCATCGTCGGATCGGTGTTCGGCGTGCTGCCCTTCGCGCACGACTGGTCGAGCCAACTCGTCCGGCTCTGGGGCCTCGCCACCTTCATCGGGTTCATCGCGCTCACCGTTCGACGGCTGCACGACGTGAACCTCAGCGGCTACTTCGCGCTGTTCTTCATCATCCCGCCGATCGGGGTGCTGTTCTCGCTCATCGTCGGCCTGATCGGCACCGTTCCGCAGGGCCAGCAGTTCGACCGGCCCGATCGCGGCTGACCGCTCGTCTCGTCCGCTCGACACCACCCCCGTCACGAACTGACGGGGGTGTCGTCGTTCTGGTTGAATCTGAGCCGACACCGTCAGCCGACACACAGGGGGACCCCGTGAGTGACCAGTACCCGCCGCAGAACCCGTACGGACAGCAGCCGGCACCGACCGGACCCGGTGGCGAGCCGCCGCTCTGGGCGCCGTACTACGGCATCTCGTTCGGCGGGGCGATCTCGCGGTTCTTCAAGAAGTACGCGACCTTCAGTGGCCGCGCGAGCCGGAGCGAGTTCTGGTGGTGGTACCTGGCGAACGTCATCGTGGCGTTCGTCCTGTCCATCATCGCGGTGATCGGCGTCGTGACGTCCGACATCCAGGTCGACTCCTCCACGGGGCAGACCACCGGCTCGTTCAGCGGGTTGTACTGGATCGCGGTCGTGGTCTCGATCCTCTGGGGGCTCGCGGTCCTGGTGCCCAGCCTCGCGCTCGGGTGGCGTCGGCTGCACGACGCGAACCTCTCCGGCGCACTGTGGATCATCGCGATCTTCGTGAACATCGTCGGGCTCGTGTTCGGACTCCTGCCGTCGAACCCCGAGGGCGCCCGGTTCGACCGTCCCGACGACCGCGGCTGACGGGCCCGTCGATCTGGTTGAATCGTGTCCAGAGTTTCGACCAACACACGAGGGGGAACCATGACCGAGCTGCACCCGACGCAGGATCCGAACACGCAACCGCCGACCCCGGCCGCACACGACGGCGAACCGCCGCGATGGGCGCCGTACTACGGCATCTCCTTCGGACGCGCCGTTGCGCGGTTCTTCACCAAGTACGCCACCTTCAGCGGGCGCGCCAGCCGCAGTGAGTTCTGGTGGGCGTACCTGCTGAACGTCGTCGTCTCGTTCGTGCTCCTCGGCGTGATCCTCGCGCTGCGGTGGTCGACGATCGAGTACGACACGGTCGACTTCGGCGACGGCAACGTCTACCAGGTCGCGCAGGCACCGGCGCCGTGGTTCTGGATCCTGTTCCTGCTCCCGACGCTGTGGTGGCTCGCGACGATCGTGCCGACACTCGCGCTCGGCTGGCGACGACTGCACGACGCGAACCTGGCCGGCGCGCTGTGGATCATCGCGTTGTTCGTGGGGATCGTCGGCATCGTGTTCGGCCTCCTGCCGTCCAACCCCGAGGGAGCCCGCTTCGACCGACCGGAGGAAGCCCGATGAGCAACGACCAGACGCCGCAGTGGGGACCGCCGAACGGCGAGCAGCCGCCGTCGCCGCAGCAGCAGCCGTGCGGCCAGCAGTCGTACGGCCAGCAGCCGTACGCCCAGCCGTACCCGCAGT
The DNA here is from genome assembly GCF_900215175.1 of Curtobacterium sp. 314Chir4.1. Classification (NCBI taxonomy): domain Bacteria; kingdom Bacillati; phylum Actinomycetota; class Actinomycetes; order Micrococcales; family Microbacteriaceae; genus Curtobacterium; species Curtobacterium sp. 314Chir4.1. Next base: position 144,874 of record NZ_OCMI01000002.1, on the reverse strand, counting down.
ACGGCCCACCGATCCCGGTCGGCCCCGACGGGACCCCGCCGCTGTGGGCGCCCTGGTACGGCATCGGGTTCCTCGACGCGTTCACCCGGTTCTTCAAGAAGTACGCCCGGTTCGACGGGCGCGCCAGCCGCAGTGAGTACTGGTACTGGGTCCTCGCGAACGCGATCGTGACGCTCGTGCTCTACGGCGGGTTCATCGCGGGGATCATCGCGTGGAGCGCCTCCACCCAGGTCACGGACGAGTACGGGTACACGCACAGCGAGGGCTCCCCGCCGGTGTGGATCTTCCTCCTGCTCGTGCTCTACGGCATCTGGTGGCTCGGGACGATCGTCCCGAACATCGCGCTCGGGTGGCGCCGCGTGCACGACGCCAACCTCGCCGGTCCGCTGTGGATCATCGCGCTGTTCGTCGGCATCGTCGCCATCGTGTTCGGCTGCCTCGGTCCGAACCCGGCCGGCGCGCAGTACGACCGCCCCGACCTCGGCTGAAGCACCACGACGAAGCGGCCCTCCCCGTCCGGGGAGGGCCGCTTCGTCGTGATGGGGTGTCGCGCAGCGACCGGTGTCAGACCACCCGGAGGCGGGAGAGCGAGCCGTCCACGACGAGGTCCCGCACCGTGACCGACGGATCCGCCGTCTGGAACCGGAGAGCGCCTCCGGGCTGGTCGAACCAGGGCTGCACGAACCGCACCGTCACCAGGAACGGCCGCTCCACCAGGTAGCGGTGCGTCTCGGGCGCCTGGGCGACGTGCGGCGGCAGCGAACGCTGCGGCGCCGGTGTGTCGAGCGGGTGCAGCAGGTAGCCGTCGGGACCGCCGATGCGGTCCACCGGGACACCGGCCGGGATCTGGATGGTGAGCCCCTGCTCGCCGGCCTGTGCGACCTGCTGCGCGAGCTGCGGGTACGTGGACGCCGCACGGTCGCGGAGCCCGTCGAGCTCGTAGCGGGGGATGTCGCGCGGCGCCGGGAACGGACGGTTCAGGAATCGCCGGAGCATCTCCACCGCGTCCGCTTCACCCCGCGCGGTCGCGAGACGACGGGCGGTGCCGTAGTCGACGACCTCGAGCGCGAACTCGTCGTGCTGCGTCGGCACGATGCGGAGCGCACCCTCGACGGGCGGCTCGTGCAGGGTCTCTCCGGGGAGCTGCACGTAGCGGATCGTGTAGCCGAGCTGGTCGAGGATGGGGCGGGTGTCCGCGAACGTCATGGAGCGGAGCCTATCGGTGGTGTCTTTGCCGAGCCTTGGACGATGCCGAGCGTCGGCCGGTGTCAGGCCTTGCCGCGCATCAGGGCCTGCTTGACCTCCGAGATGGCCTTCGTGACCTGGATGCCGCGGGGGCAGGCGTCGGTGCAGTTGAAGGTCGTGCGGCAGCGCCAGACGCCCTCCTTGTCGTTGAGGATGTCCAGTCGAACGTCGGCGGCGTCGTCGCGCGAGTCGAAGATGAAGCGGTGCGCGTTGACGATCGCGGCCGGGCCGAAGTACTGGCCGTCCGTCCAGAACACCGGGCAGGACGACGTGCACGCGGCGCAGAGGATGCACTTCGTGGTGTCGTCGAAGCGGGCACGGTCGGCGACGGACTGCACGCGCTCCTTGCCCTTCTCCGGGACCGAGTTCGCCTGCAGGAACGGCTGGACCTCGCGGAAGGACTTGAAGAAGGGCTCCATGTCGACGACGAGGTCCTTCTCGAGCGGCAGGCCCTTGATCGCCTCGACGTAGATCGGCTTCGAGACGTCGAGGTCCTTGATCAGGGTCTTGCACGCGAGCCGGTTGCGGCCGTTGATGCGCATCGCGTCGGACCCGCACACGCCGTGTGCGCAGGAGCGCCGGAAGGTCAGGGACCCGTCCTGCTCCCACTTGATCTTGTGCAGCGCGTCGAGGATGCGGTCGGTCGGCAGCATCATGACGTCGAAGTCCTGCCAGCGCGGCTCGTCGTCGACGTCCGGGTCGAAACGCCGGACGATCAGGGTGACGGGGAACGAACCGGGAGGGGCGTCCTGCACCGTGTCGGTACGGGGTGCGTCGGAGACCAGGGTGTCGGTCATCTCAGTACTTCCTCTCCATCGGCTGGTACCGGGTCACGACGACTGGCTTCCAGTCGAGGGTGATGTGGTCGTCGGCGAGTGACGAGTGCGGATCGCCCGTCAGGTACGCCATGGTGTGCTGCATGTAGTTCTCGTCGTCGCGCTTCGGGTAGTCGTCGCGCATGTGGCCGCCGCGGGACTCCTTGCGGTTGCGGGCGGAGTAGACGACGACCTCGGCGAGGTCGAGCAGGAAGCCGAGTTCGACGGCTTCGAGCAGGTCGGTGTTGAACCGCTTGCCCTTGTCCTGCACGGACACCTGCAGGAAGCGGTTCCGGAGCTCGTGGATCGTCTCCGTGACACGGGCCAGCGACTCGTCGGTGCGGAACACCTGCGCGTTCTTGTCCATCTCGTCCTGCAGCTCCTTGCGCAGGGCGGCGACGCGCTCGGTGCCGGTCGAGGCGCGGAGCTGCGCGAGCATGTCGCGGACGCCGGCGGCCGGGTCCTCGGGGAGGGGCAGGAACTCGGCGGTCTTGACCCACTCGGCGGCGTTGTTGCCCGAGCGCTTGCCGAACACGTTGATGTCGAGCAGGGAGTTCGTCCCGAGGCGGTTCGAGCCGTGCACGGAGACGCAGGCGCACTCGCCGGCGGCGTACAGGCCGGGCACGACGGTCGTGTTGTCGTACAGGACCTCGGCATCGGTGTTCGTCGGGATGCCGCCCATCGCGTAGTGCGCGGTCGGCATCACCGGGACCGGCTCGACGACCGGGTCCACGCCGAGGTAGGTGCGGGCGAACTCGGTGATGTCGGGGAGCTTGGTCTCGAGGACCTCGGCTCCGAGGTGCGTGCAGTCGAGCAGCACGTAGTCCTTGTTCGGTCCGGCGCCGCGGCCCTCTGCCACCTCCTGCACCATGCAGCGGGCGACGATGTCACGCGGCGCGAGGTCCTTGATGGTCGGTGCGTAGCGCTCCATGAACCGCTCGCCCGAGGCGTTGCGGAGGATCGCTCCCTCGCCACGGGCACCCTCGGTGAGGAGGATGCCGAGGCCGGCGAGCCCGGTCGGGTGGAACTGGAAGAACTCCATGTCCTCGAGCGGCAGACCGGTGCGCCACACGATGCCGACACCGTCGCCGGTCAGGGTGTGCGCGTTCGAGGTCGTCTTGTACATCTTGCCGAAGCCGCCGGTGGCGAAGATCATCGCCTTGGCGTGGAAGACGTGCAGTTCGCCGGTCGCGAGCTCGAAGGCGACGACGCCGGCCGGCTGCTTGCGGGTGACGCCGTCCTCGCCCACGACGTCGACCATGATGAGGTCGAGCGCGTAGAACTCGTTGAAGAAGTTCACGCCGAGCTTCACGCAGTTCTGGAACAGCGTCTGCAGGATCATGTGGCCCGTGCGGTCCGCGGCGTAGCAGGCCCGGCGGACCGGGGACTTCCCGTGGTCGCGGGTGTGGCCGCCGAAGCGCCGCTGGTCGATCTTTCCCTCGGGCGTGCGGTTGAAGGGCAGACCCATGTTCTCGAGGTCGATGACCGCGTCGATCGCCTCCTTCGCCAGGATCTCGGCGGCGTCCTGGTCGACCAGGTAGTCGCCGCCCTTGATCGTGTCGAAGGTGTGCCACTCCCACGAGTCCTCTTCGACGTTCGCGAGCGCCGCCGCCATGCCGCCCTGCGCCGCACCGGTGTGCGAACGCGTCGGGTACAGCTTCGAGATGACGGCCGTCTTCGCCTTCGGGCCGGCTTCGATGGCGGCACGCATGCCGGCACCGCCCGCTCCGATGATGACGATGTCGAACTGGTGGTGGTGCACGGTGGTCTCGGTCACAGGGGTCTTTCCGTAGACGGTGGGAAGGCGGTCGGCAGCGGGGGCGGTGCTACTGCGCCGGGCAGAAGGACGGGAGGTCGGCGGCGGCTGCGCCCGCGGGGCACGGGTCGAACGTCCAGCACACGAGCAGGCCGAGCACGATGAGCACGACGCACGCGATGAGGATGGCGACGAGCAGCGTCTTCCGGATGCCCGGCTTCGACACGTAGTCGTTGACGATCGTCCGCATGCCGTTCGACCCGTGGATCAGCGCGAGGACGAGCATGAGCGAGTCCCACACCTGCCAGAACGGCGACGCCCACTTGCCGGCGACGAACGCGAAGTCGATCTGCTTGACGCCCTCGCCCGCCACCATGTTGACGAAGAGGTGTCCGAAGATCAGCACGACGAGCAGGACGCCCGAGCCGCGCATGTAGATCCAGCCCCACTTCTCCCAGTTGGTGGTGCGGCGGGCTGCTGCTGCCGAGCGCGGGGGCTCGATGGTCTGCGTGGTCATCGGTGTGCCCCCTTAGTTGAAGTCGGCGACGAGGTTCATGAGCTGGCGCGGCAGGAAGCCCGCGATGGCGATCGCCCAGAGGACGATCACGATCCAGAACATGGCGCGCTGGTACTTGGGACCCTTCGACCAGAAGTCGATGAGGATGATCCGGAGACCGTTGAACGCGTGGAACACGATGGCCATGACGAGGGCGATCTCACCGAGGTTCATGATCGGCGTCTTGTACGTGCCGATGACCGCGTTGTAGGCCTCTGGTGAGAGCCGCACGAGTGCCGTGTCGAGGATGTGCACGAGCAGGAAGAAGTAGATCGCGACGCCGGTGATCCGGTGCAGGACCCAGGACCACATGCCCGTGGACCCGCGGTAGAGCGTCCCCTGTGGTGTCCGAGAAGCGCGTGGCGCCTCGATCGTCACCTGCGGCACGGCGGTCGCCGTACCCCCTCCGGTCTGCTCGGCCATGAGCTCGTCCTCCCATAGGACGGGCTCGCCCGATCGGCGAGCCCTTGCCGTTCGTGTTCGTGTTCGGAACACGACCATCCTATGCGCGTGCGCTGACCTTCTCGTGCCACCCGGCCCGTGCAGCCCGCGTCGTCGCTGGCGGCGCGCCGATCGTGCGGGCCGTGTCGTGGTGGTCGAGCAGTTGGTCGCCGACCGCCTCCCACGTCGTGCCCTCGACGCGGAGCCGTCCCGCCGAGCCCATCCGGTCCGCGAGTGCGCGGTCGTGGTGCAGGCCCAGGACCGCTCGGCGGAGCGCCTGCGGGACGTCCGGGTCGTAGAGCTCGCCGTCGAGTCCGGGCGCGACGAGGTCGAGCGGTCCCCCCGAGGCGGGCGCGATCACGGGCAGTCCGCTCGCATGCGCCTCCTGCAGGGTCTGCCCGAAGGTCTCCGCGGGGCCGGTGTGCACGAAGACGTCGAGGGACGCGTACGCGTCCGCCAACGCGTCGCCGCGCAGCGGGCCGGTGAAGGTCACGTCAAGGTGGCGGAGCCGTCGTTCGAGGACCGGCCTGGAGGGACCCCCTCCTGCGACCACGATCCGCACGCCCGGGATGCCGCCGAGCTCGGCGAGCCGCTCGACCTCCTTCTCCGGTGCCAGCCGCCCCACGTACCCGACGATCGTCTCGCCGCCCGGCGCGATGCGCCGTCGCAGCGCACGGACGTGGCCCGAGTGGCGACGCGACGGGTGGAACAGCTCCGTGTCGACGCCGCGCCCCCAGCGCGCGACGCGCGGCACGCCGTCCTCGGCGAGCATCGCGGCGGTCGCGCTCGACGGCGCGAGCGTCAGCGAGGCGCCGGCGTGGATGCGCCCCAGGATCTTCCTGACCAGCGGGACGGTCGCGGTCAGGCCGTTGCGGCGGGCGAACCCGGCCACGTCGGTCTGGAAGACGGCGACGGAGGGGATGCCGAGGCTCCCGGCTGCCGTGATCGCGCGCCCACCCAACAGGAACGGACTCGCGGCGTGGAGCACGTCGGCGCCGGAGGCGGCGAGGATCGTGTCGAGCACCGGGTGGGGGAGTGCGACCGGGAACTGCCGGTACGCGACCGCGGGCACGCGGTGGACGTCGAACGAGCGGTAGCGCTCGACCGCGGTCCGGGAGCGGAACCGGGCGAGCCCCGGGGTGTCCGGGGCGATCACGACCGCGCGGTGGCCGCGGCGCTCCAGGTGGTCGAGGACCGCCAGGACGCTGGTGGTCACGCCGTTGAGGGTGGGCAGGAAGCTCTCGGTCACGACGGCGACGGTCCGTTGGGACGTGCCGCGCTCCACGCTGCGTGCGTTCATGGCACCGCCCATGGTCCGCGCGCGTCGTGTCCCCGCGGGGCCGTCGACGTGAACGGGACACGCGCACGGGGTGAACAGGCCGTGCGGGTGACCGCATGCGGGAAGCGTGCGGGAAGCACCCAGGTCGCACCGTGCCGCACCGGTACGGTGAGCACGTGGCAGACGCACTCGAGGACTTCTACGCGATCATCCCCGCCGGCGGGATCGGATCGCGACTGTGGCCGTTGTCGCGCGCGGACGCACCCAAGTTCCTGCACGACCTGACCGGCTCCGGCACCTCGCTGCTCCGGCAGACGTGGGACCGCCTCGCGCCGCTCGCCGGTGACCAGCGGATCATGGTCGTCACCGGCCGCGCCCACCGGGTCGCCGTCGAGTCGCAGCTGCCCGGCGTCGCGGACCACAACGTCGTGCTCGAGAGCGAGCCGAAGGACTCCACCGCGGCCATCGGCCTCGCCGCGGCCATCCTCGTCCGCCGCGAACCGGACGTCGTCATCGGGTCGTTCGCCGCCGACCACGTCATCGGCGACGCCCGCGGCTTCCGCCGGTCCGTGCGCGAGGCCGTCGCCGCCGCCCGCGCCGGGTACGTCACGACCATCGGCATCACGCCGACCGAGCCGGCGATCGGCTTCGGGTACATCCACGCGCACGGCGACACCATCGGCATCGAGGGCGCCCCGACCGCGCACGCCGTCCGGTCCTTCGTCGAGAAGCCGGACCTCGACACCGCCCGCTCGTACGTCGAGCAGGGCACGTACCTCTGGAACGCCGGCATGTTCATCGCCCGCGCCGACGTCCTGCTCGCCGAGATCGGCCGGACGAAGCCCGAACTGCTCGCCGGGCTCGAGGAACTGGCCGACGCGTGGGACACCTCTGCTCGCGGGGCCGTCGTCGACGCGGTGTGGCCGAACCTCGAGAAGATCGCCATCGACTACACGGTCGCCGAGCCCGCCGCCGCCGCCGGTCGCATGGCCGTCATCCCCGGCGACTTCGACTGGGACGACGTCGGGGACTTCGCGTCCCTGGCGAAGCTGCAGTCCGGTGGCCGGGCGAACAACCTCGCCGTGCTCGGTGACGGTGCCCGCATCCTCGCGGACTCGTCGAGCGGCATCGTCGTCTCGCACAGCCAGCGGCTCATCTCGCTCATCGGGGTGGAGGACATCGTCGTCGTGGACACCCCGGACGCGCTGCTCGTGACCACCAGTGCCAACGCACAGCGGGTCAAGGGTGTGGTGGATGCACTGAAGATCAGCGGCCGCGGGGACGTCCTGTAGCGCTCCACCACGAAAAGCGCTTGACGTCCCCAGAACTGGGGGCGGAACGGTGACTCCGCGTTACGGGCGCGTTTCCGCGCGGTCGCGATCCCGTAACTGATCCACAGACCCCTCCGAGGGCGTTCTGCACCGGCCGGGCGGTCGTGTACTGTCGCCACGATCGCCCGGAACGCACGTGGTCCGGGCACGCTCCCCGGAGGAACCCACCCGTGACATCTCGTACCCGTCAGGTCCTGCTGAGCACGCTCGCGCTCGCCGGCACCGTCGCCGTCCTCGCTGGTTGCTCGGCCGCACCGTCCGACACCGCGTCCGCCAACAAGACCAGCTTCCGCCCCTGCATGGTGTCCGACGCCGGTGGCTTCGACGACAAGTCGTTCAACCAGCTCGGCTACGAGGGCATGGTCGATGCCGCGAAGGACCTCGGCGCCACCTACAAGAAGGCCGAGTCGAAGGACGCGACCGTCTACGACTCGAACATCCAGCAGCTCGTCGGCCAGAACTGCAACCTCATCGTCACCGTCGGCTTCAACCTCGCCGACGCCACGAAGAAGCAGGCTGCGGAGAACCCCGACACCGACTTCGCGATCATCGACGACAACTCGATCGACGCGAAGAACGTCAAGCCGATCACCTTCGACACCTCGCAGGCGGCCTTCCTCGCCGGCTACGCGGCCGCGTCCTACTCGAAGTCCGGCGTCGTCGGCACCTTCGGTGGCATGCAGATCCCGACCGTCACCATCTTCATGGACGGCTTCGCGGACGGCGTGAAGTACTACAACGAGCAGAAGTCGAAGGACGTCAAGGTCGTCGGCTGGAACGTCGACACCGGCAAGGGCTCCTTCACGGGTGGCTTCGAGGCCGGCACGCAGGCCAAGGCCGTCGCGCAGACCCTCATCGACCAGGACGCCGACGTGATCCTGCCCGTCGGCGGCCCGATCTACCAGTCCGCTGCCGAGGCCATCAAGGACGCCGACAACGGTTCGGTCCTGATCGGCGCGGACAGCGACCTCTACGAGGCCGACCCCCGGTACAAGGACATCGCCTTCACATCGGTGGAGAAGGGCATGCGCCCCGCCACGAAGGACGTCGTCGAGCAGGCCGCGGACAAGAAGTTCTCCAACGAGCCGTACGTCGGCACGCTGAAGAACGACGGTGTCGGCATCGCACCGTTCCACGACTTCGCCGACAAGGTCGACAAGGGCCTGACGAAGGAGCTCGACACGATCAAGGCGGGCATCATCGACGGCTCGATCAAGGTCAAGACGCAGTCCTAACCCGATGAACGCGGGCGGGGGAACATCCCTCGCCCGCGTTCTCGTGCGCCGTGTGGCGCGCGCGAGACAGAAATAGACTCCCGAACATGAAGCTCGAACTCCGCGGCATCACGAAGCGGTTCGGCCCCCTCGTCGCCAACGACCACATCTCGCTCACCGTCGAGCCGGGTGAGGTCCACTGCCTCCTCGGGGAGAACGGCGCCGGCAAGTCCACCCTGATGAACGTCCTGTACGGCCTGTACCAGGCGGAGGAGGGCGAGATCCTCCTCGACGACGTCGTCCAGGACTTCGACGGCCCCGGCGACGCCATGCGCGCCGGCATCGGCATGGTGCACCAGCACTTCATGCTCGTCCCCGTGTTCACCGTCGCCGAGAACGTCATGCTCGGCCAGGAGCAGACCACCTTCGGCGGCCGGCTCGACCTCGCCGGTGCCCGCAAGCGCGTTCGGGAGATCTCCGAGCGCTTCGGGTTCGACGTCGACCCCGACGCCAAGGTCGAGGACCTCCCCGTCGGCGTGCAGCAGCGCGTCGAGATCATCAAGGCGCTGTCCCGCGACGCGTCGGTCCTGGTGTTCGACGAGCCGACGGCCGTCCTCACCCCGCAGGAGACCGACGAGCTGATGGGCATCATGCGGCAGCTCCGCGAGGCGGGCACCGCGATCGTCTTCATCACGCACAAGCTCCGCGAGGTCCGCGAGGTCGCCGACCGCATCACCGTGATCCGGCTCGGCAAGGTCGTCGGCGAGGCATCGCCCACTGCGACCAACAACGAGCTCGCCGCGCTCATGGTCGGCCGCGCGGTGTCGCTCGTCGTCGACAAGACGCCGGCGACCGGGGGCGAGGACGCCCTCGTGGTCGACGGCCTCACCGTCACCGACCCGAACGGCATCGTGCTCGTCGACGACGTCTCATTCCGCGTCCGCCGGGGCGAGATCCTCGCGATCGCCGGGGTCCAGGGCAACGGCCAGACCGAGCTCACCGAGGCGATCCTCGGCCTCGAGGCCGTGCACGGCGGTCGGGTCACGCTCGACGGTCAGGAACTCACCGGCCGCAGCGTCAAGCAGATCCTCGACGCGGGCGTGGGCTTCGTGCCCGAGGACCGCAAGGAGGACGGGCTCGTCGGCGAGTTCACCATCGCCGAGAACCTCATGCTCGACCGCGCGGACCACGCCGAGTTCGTCCGCGCCGGCACCATCCGCTCGGCGGAGCGCGATGCGTTCGCCGACGAGAAGATCGCCGAGTTCGACATCCGCACACCCGGTCGCACCACCGCTGCTGGGCGTCTGTCCGGCGGCAACCAGCAGAAGATCGTCCTCGCCCGCGAACTCAGCCGTGACCTGCGGCTCTTCGTCGCGGCACAGCCCACGCGCGGCATCGACGTCGGATCGATCGAGTTCGTGCACAAGCGCATCGTCGCGACCCGCGACACCGGCGTCCCGGTCATCGTCGTCTCCACGGAGCTCGACGAGGTCGTGGCGCTCGCCGACCGGATCGCCGTGATGTACCGCGGCGGGATCGTCGGCATCGTCCCCGCGGACACCCCGCGCGACGTCCTCGGCCTGATGATGGCCGGGGAGCTTCCCGAAGGAACGGAGCTGGCAGCGTGAGCACCCCCACGCCAGAGAACACGCAGCCGGAAACGCAGCCGCAGGCCGAGGCCCCGCTGACCGACGACCGCCTGCAGGACGTCGAGTCCACCCCGCACCTCATGACGGACTCCGCCGAGGACACCGAGCGCCGCAACGGCGAGGACCGCTGGCACGCCGCCCTCCAGGGCATCCTGAACGGCTCCGCCCTCGTCACGGTCCTCGCCGTCGTCCTCGCCCTCGTCGCGTGCGGCATCCTCATCGCGATCACCGACGAGAACGTCCGCGCGGCCGCGGGCTACTTCTTCGCCCGCCCCGTCGACACGCTCCGTGCGATCGGCACCGCGGTCGGCGGCTCCTACGCATCGCTGTTCGAGGGATCCGTGTTCAACTTCGGCGCCGCGAGCTTCCAGCAGGCCATCGTGCCGCTCACCCGTTCGATCGACTACGCCGTCCCGCTGATCGCGGCGGGCCTCGGCATCGCGCTGTCCTTCCGCGCCGGCCTGTTCAACATCGGCGGCCAGGGGCAGATCCTCATCGCCGCCGCGGCGGCCGGCTGGGTCGGGTTCTCGTTCGACGGCCCCGCCGCCCTGCACATCCCGCTCACGATCGTCGCCGGCATCGTCGGCGGTGCCGTGTGGGCCGGGATCGTCGGCGTCCTCAAGGCCCGGACCGGCGCCAACGAGGTCGTCCTCACGATCATGCTGAACTACGTCGCGCTGTACCTCGTGAGCTACCTGCTCCGCACCCCGGGGCTCCTGCAGGCACCGGGCAGCACGAACCCGATCTCGCCCGCCACGAAGGACAGCGCGGTGCTCCCGTCGCTCTTCGGGGCCCGGTACGGCATCGACCTCGGCTTCGTCGTGGCGATCATCGCGGTCGTCGTCGTGTGGTGGCTCGTCAACAAGTCGTCGCTCGGCTTCCGGTTCCGCACGATCGGCGAGAACCCCCGTGCGGCGCGCGTCGCCGGCATGAGCGTGCCCTCCCTGACCATCTGGGTGCTCGTCATCTCCGGTGCCCTCGTCGGCATCGCCGGTGCGTACCAGGTGCAGGGCGCGGTCACGAGCGGCTTCACGTCGGGCATCGACGCGGGCATCGGCTTCGACGCGATCACCGTCGCCCTCCTCGGCCGCTCGAAGCCGTGGGGCGTGTTCTGGGCGGCGATCCTGTTCGGCGTGCTGAAGAACGGCGGCTACGCCATGCAGGCCGCGAACGGCATCCCGATCGACATCGTGGGCGTCATCCAGGCCCTCATCGTCCTCTTCATCGCGGCCCCGCCGCTCGTCCGCGCGATCTTCCGGATCCCGCAGCCGGGTGCACGCCGTCGCGTCAGCACGAAGAACAGCAAGAAGGCGGTCGCCGCGTGAGCACCCTCAGCCCCACCGCGACGCCTGCGTCGCCCCTCACCGACCGTCCGGTCGAGACCACCCGCAGCTGGAAGCTCCCGATCGGGTACGCCGTGTTCACGGTGCTCGCGCTCGTGTTCTTCGTCCTGCTCCACCGCACCGGCACGACGACGTTCCGCCTGGCGAACGGCGGCGACTTCTTCGCGCTGCCGGACGTCCCGCTGGCCGCCGGCCCGACCGGCTACGTGGTGGTCGTCCTGCTGGCGATCGCCACGGTCTACGCCTTCGTCGAGGTCCGTGCGTTCCGCCGCGTCCCGCTCTGGGTCACGTCGGTGTTCGCGATCGTGTTCGTCGTCGGCTTCCTCACGTGGGCCGCTGCCGGCGCCACCGTCCCGCTGCCCGGTCTGCTGGTCGGCGCGCTGGGCCTCAGCGTCCCGCTGGTGTTCGGTGCACTCGGCGGTGTCATCTCCGAGCGCGTCGGCGTCGTCAACATCGCGATCGAGGGCCAGTTCCTCGCGGGTGCGTTCACCTCGGCGCTCATCGCGTCGCTGACGGGGTCGCCGTGGGTCGGGCTCGTCGGTGCGCTCGTCGCCGGTGTCCTGGTGTCGTTCATCCTCGCGGCGTTCAGCATCAAGTACCTGGTCGACCAGGTCATCGTCGGCGTCGTCATCAACGCCTTCATCTCCGGCCTGACCGGCTTCCTGTACTCGCAGGTGCTCTCGCCGAACGAGACCACGCTGAACGTCGGCGTGCGCTTCCCGAAGATCGAGATCCCGCTGCTGCACCAGATCCCGGTCATCGGCCCGGTGTTCTTCGAGCAGACCGTCGTCGTCTACCTCGCCTACGTCGCGGTCGCCGTCGTCACCTTCGCGCTGTTCAAGACCCGCTGGGGCCTCCGCCTCCGCGCGGTCGGCGAGCACCCGCAGGCGGCCGACACGGTGGGCATCAACGTCACCAGCACGCGCTTCTGGAACGTGTCCCTCGCCGGCGCGATCGCGGGCCTCGGTGGTGCCTACTTCACCCTCGACGCCGTCGGCCCGTTCACCAAGGACATGACCGCGGGCGCCGGCTACATCGCGCTCGCCGCCGTCATCTTCGGCCGGTGGGACCCGATCAGGGCCACGCTCGCGGCGCTGCTGTTCGGCTTCGCGTCGAACCTGCAGAACACCCTCGGGGCGATCAACTCGCCCGTTCCGAGCGAGTTCCTGCTGATGCTCCCGTACGTGGTGACGATCTTCGCGGTGGCCGGCCTGGTCGGGCAGTCGCGCGGTCCCGCCGCGTCCGGCAAGCCGTACATCAAGAGCTAGCCGGGAGGCGCGGCACATGACCCACACGAACGCCCAGGGTGACCAGGTGGTCACCGCCACCGCCCCTGCGGACGCCGCCCCGCGCCTCCCGTCCGACGACGTGGACTGGGCCGCCCTGCGGACCGCAGCGACGGCCGCGATGCGCCACGCCTACGCGCCGTACTCGTCGTTCCCGGTGGGCGCCGCGGCGCTCACCGACGACGGCCGGATCGTCTCCGGCTGCAACGTCGAGAACGCGTCGTACGGGGTGACGCTGTGCGCGGAGTGCTCGCTCGTCTCGCAGCTGCACATGACCGGCGGCGGCAAGCTCGTCGCCTTCACGTGCGTCGACGGCGACGGGGCGACCCTGATGCCGTGCGGGCGCTGCCGGCAGTTGCTGTTCGAGCACTCCACCGAGGGCATGCTCCTCGAGACGGTCTCGGGCATCCGCACCATCGACGAGGTCCTGCCCGACGCGTTCGGACCCCGGACCCTCGCCACCTACCAGCAGGAGCACTGAACCATGGCCGTCGAGCCGTTCGACACCGTCGACCTCATCCGCACGAAGCGCTCCGGCGGGGCCATGAGCACCGCCGAGATCGACTGGCTCGTCGACGCCTACACGCGCGGCTACGTCGAGGACCCGCAGATGGCCGCGATGGCGATGGCGATCTTCCTGAACGGGATGGAGCGGCGGGAGATCAAGGACCTCACGCTCGCGATGATCGCGTCGGGGGAGCGGATGTCGTTCTCCTCGCTCGGCAAGACGACGGTGGACAAGCACTCTACCGGCGGGGTCGGCGACAAGATCACGCTGCCGCTCGCACCACTGGTGGCGTCGTTCGGCGTGGCGGTGCCGCAGCTGTCCGGCCGCGGTCTCGGCCACACCGGCGGCACGCTCGACAAGCTCGAGTCGATCCCCGGGTGGCAGGCTGCGCTGTCGAACGAGCGTCTCCTCGAGGTGCTGGAGGACGTGGGCGCGGTGATCTGCGCCGCCGGGTCGGGTCTCGCGCCAGCCGACAAGAAGCTGTACGCCCTGCGGGACATCACCGGCACCGTCGAGTGCATCCCCCTCATCGCGTCGAGCATCATGTCGAAGAAGATCGCCGAGGGCACCGGCGCGCTCGTGCTCGACGTGAAGTTCGGGTCCGGTGCGTTCATGCCGACGTACGAGGCCTCGCGCGAGCTCGCGCAGACGATGGTCGACCTCGGGAACGACGCCGGGGTGAAGACCTCGGCGCTGCTGACCGACATGGAGGTCCCGCTCGGGCTGACGATCGGCAACGCGCTCGAGGTGCGGGAGTCGGTCTCGGTGTTGGAAGGTGGCGGGCCCGCCGACGTCGTCTCGCTGACCGTGGCACTGGCCTCGGAGATGCTGACGCTCGCCGGGATGCCGGACGCCGACCCGGCGGCGGCGCTGGCCGACGGACGGGCGATGGACACCTGGCGCCGGATGATCTCCGCGCAGGGTGGCGACCCGTCCGCCGCGTTGCCGGTCGCCCGCGAGCAGCACGTCGTCACCGCGCCGTCCTCGGGCGTGCTCGTGCAGCAGGACGCCCTGCCGTTCGGTGTGTCCGCGTGGCGGCTCGGCGCCGGTCGGGCCCGCGCGCAGGACCCGGTGCAGGCCGGTGCCGGCATCGAGCTGCACGTCAAGCCGGGTGACACCGTGACCGAGGGACAGCCCCTCTGGACCCTGCACACCGACGACGAGTCCCGGATCCCGCGGGCGCTGGAGTCGCTCGAGGGGGCGTGGGCGATCGGTGCGTCGGCGGAACCCCGCGGTCCGATCGTGCGCGAGCGGATCGTGGGCTGAACCCTGCCGGCCGACCTGTGGGGAGCCTCCAGTCCGTTCGTCCGTCTCTTGTGCACAGGTGCCTGCGCGCGGTCGGTGACCACCGATAGCCTGGGTGCATGAGCGCCGACGCCCCGACCTACCGCCTGCCCGACGCCGGAGCGGTCATCAACGACCTGCCGAAGGTCTCGCTGCACGACCACCTCGACGGCGGTCTGCGTCCGGCGACGATCGTCGAGCTGGCGGCGGAGGCCGACGTCTCGCTGCCGACGACCGACGCGGCCGAACTGGGCCGGTGGTTCGCCGACCAGTCGAACTCCGGCTCGCTCGTCGAGTACCTCAAGACGTTCGACGTCACCACCTCGGTGATGCAGACCGCACCGCAGCTGCACCGCGTCGCGAAGGAGTTCGTCGAGGACCTGGTCGCCGACGGCGTCGTGTACGGCGAGGTCCGGTGGGCACCCGAGCAGCACCTGCAGGGCGGGCTGACCCTCGACCAGACGGTCGAGGCGGTCCAGGCCGGCATCGAGGAAGCGGTCGAGGCCGCGGGCGGCAGCATCCGCGTCGGCCAGCTCGTCACAGCGATGCGTCACGCCGACCGCTCGCTCGAGATCGCCGAGCTCGCCGTCCGGCACCGTGACGCGGGTGTCGTCGGCTTCGACATCGCCGGGGCCGAGGCGGGCTTCCCGCCCGCGAACCACCGCGCCGCGTTCGACCACCTCGCCTCCGAGCTCTTCCCCGTCACCGTGCACGCGGGCGAGGCCGACGGTCTCGCCTCGATCCGTTCCGCGCTCGTCGACGGTCGGGCCCTGCGTCTCGGCCACGGCGTCCGGATCTTCGAGGACGTCAGCCTGTCCGACGCCGGTGACGGCTCCACCTTGGCGTCCCTGGGCGAGGTCGCCTCGTGGGTCCGCGACCGCGAGATCCCGCTCGAGGTGTCCCCGTCGTCGAACCTGCAGACCGGCGCGATCGCCGCGTGGGGCGACGACCTCGCCGACCACCCGTTCGACGTGCTCTACCAGCTCGGGTTCCGGGTCACGGTGAACACCGACAACCGTCTGATGAGCGGGACGACGCTGTCGAAGGAGCTCTCGCTCCTCGCCGGCACGTTCGGCTACGACCTCGACGACCTCGCGGCGTTCCAGATCAACGCGGCCCTCGGCTCGTTCCTGCCGCTCGAGGACCGCGAGGAGATCATCGCCACCATCACGGCCGGTCACCAGGAGGCCTGACGCATGCCACTGCCGCCGCTGCCCGACGAAGCCGTCGTGCTCGGGGCGACCGCGTCCTCGTGGCGCGACGCGCTCCGGCTGGCTGGCGGCGCGCTCGTGGCCTCGGGCGCCGCCACCGACCCGTACACCGACGCGATGATCGGGCTGGTCGAGGAACACGGCCCGTACATCGTGATCTCCCCGGGGTTGGCGTTCGCGCACGCCCGGCCGGGGCCCGCGGTGCTCCGTGACGGCTTGTCGGTCGTGACGCTCGAGTCGCCGGTGACCTTCGGGCACCCGCACAACGACCCGGTCCGGGTCGTGCTCGGCCTCGCGGTCGCCGGGGTCGGGGCGCACCTCGAGTCCATCGGCGAGATCGCGAACCTGTTCAACGACGCCACCGTCACCGGGCGGCTCGCCGCGGCGACCACGGCGGACGAGGTCCGCGCGATCATGGGGGTCTCCGCGTGAAGATCGTGACCATCTGCGGCGCCGGCATCGGTGCGAGCGGGATCCTCAAGGTGAACGCCGAGAAGGCCCTCGCCGCGCTCGGCCTGCAGGCATCGGTCGTCGCGGCCGACGTCGCCTCGGTGCGCGCGGTGTCGGACGACGCGAACGTGATCCTGACGAGCCAGGAGTTCGTCGACGCGATCGGGGACACCTACGCCGAGGTGATCGTGATCCGGAACCACTTCGACCAGGGCGAGATCACGGCGGCGGTGGACCGGGCGCTCGGCGAGCACTGACCCGGGCGCCGGGCCGTTCGCCGGGTCGTGTCCCTTTAGAGTTGGGGCATGAGCACGGAGAACCCGCTGAACGACCCCGCCGCCGACCCGTTCGAGGTCGCGCGTGACGCCGCCGCAGTCATCGCCGCGAAGTCCGGGATCGAGCGCCACGACATCGCCCTGACCCTCGGTTCCGGCTGGGGCAAGGCCGCCGACCTCATCGGCGAGACGGTGTCCGAGATCCCCGCCGCCGAGGTCCCCGGCTTCAGCGCATCGGCGGTCCCCGGGCACTCCGGAACGGTCCGTTCGATCCGCCTCGCCGACGGCCGTCACGCGCTCGTCATCGGCGCCCGTACGCACTACTACGAGGGCCACGGGGTCCGCCGCGTCGTGCACAGCGTCCGCACCGCCGCGGCCGCCGGCGCCTCGATCATGGTGCTGACCAACGGAGCCGGTGGCATCAAGGAGCACTGGACCCCCGGCACGCCCGTGCTCATCAGCGACCACATCAACCTCACCGCCGACAGCCCGCTCGAGGGCGCGACGTTCGTCGACCTGACCGACCTGTACTCGGCGCGGCTGCGGGCCGTCGCCCACACGGTCGACCCGACGCTGGACGAGGGCGTCTACACGCAGTTCCGCGGGCCGCACTACGAGACCCCGGCCGAGGTGCAGATGGCGAAGACCATCGGCGGCCACATCGTCGGCATGTCGACGGCGCTCGAGGCCATCGCCGCTCGTCAGGCGGGCATGGAGGTCCTCGGCTTCTCGCTCATCACGAACCTCGCCGCCGGCATCCAGAAGACGCCGTTGTCCCACGCCGAGGTGCTCGAGGCCGGACGCGAGGCCGAGCCGGTGATCGCCGATCTGCTCGCCCGCGTGGTGGGCGCGCTGTGAAGCTCGACCTGGCGGGGGTGCTCGCCACCGCCCGCGCGTGGGCTGAGCAGGACCCGGACGACGAGACCCGGGCCGAGCTCGCCGTCGCCGTCGACGCTGCGGCGACCGGTGACGGACCCGCGGTCCAAGCCCTCGCCGCACGGTTCGACGGGCGGCTGCAGTTCGGTACCGCCGGACTCCGCGCCGAGCTCGGGTACGGTCCGCTGCGGATGAACCGCGTCGTCGTCACCCAGGCCGCTGCCGGGCTCGCCCGGTTCCTCATCGACACCGGTCGTCGGCGCAGCGTCGTCATCGGCTACGACGGCCGGGTGAACTCCGACGTCTTCGCGCGGGACTCCGCCGAGGTGATGCGCGGCCTCGGGCTCGACGTCACGCTGCTGCCGTCGGCGCTCCCCACTCCCGTGCTGGCGTTCGCGGTCCGGCACCTCGACGTGGGCGCCGGGGTCATGGTCACCGCGAGCCACAACCCGCCGCGGGACAACGGCTACAAGGTGTACCTCGGCGAGGACGACGACGGCTCGCAGATCGTCCCGCCGGTCGACGGCCTGATCGCGGACGCCATCGACGCGGTCGCTGCGGGGTCGATCACGGACCTGCCCAGGGGCACCGACTACACCGTCGCGTCGTCCGCACTGCTGGACGCCTACGTCGCAGCCACCGCCGCGACCGTGCCCGCTCCCGCTCTGGGGCCCGATGCGCAGCCGACGGTCGTCTACACGGCAATGCACGGCGTCGGGTGGGAGACCGCCCGTGCGGTGTTCGAGGCTGCCGGGTTCGCCGTGCCGTCGACCGTGCCGGAGCAGATCGAACCCGACGGAGCGTTCCCGACGGTGTCGTTCCCGAACCCCGAGGAACCGGGGGCGATGGACCTGTCGATCGCCCGGGGTGTCGCGGTCGGTGCGGACCTCGTGATCGCGAACGACCCGGACGCCGATCGGCTGGCGCTCGCGATCCCGGACGGCGCCGGGTCATTCCGCCGACTCTCGGGCAACGAGGTCGGCTGGCTCCTCGGGTGGCGCGCTGCTGTCCGGGCATCGGCCGCCGGTCGCTCGGGGACGCTCGCGGCGTCGATCGTGTCCTCGCCGGCGCTCGCACGCGTCGCCGCGCGGCACGGGCTCGAGTACCGCGACACCCTGACCGGGTTCAAGTGGGTCTCCCGCGTACCCGGCTTGCTGTTCGGCTACGAGGAAGCGCTCGGCTACCTGGTCGATCCGGACGTCGTGCGCGACAAGGACGGCATCTCGGCGGCCGTGGCGCTGCTGTCGCTCGCGTCCGAGCTCGCTGCATCGGGTTCGACGATCGCCGACCAGCTCGAGGCCTTCGCGGCGGAGTTCGGCGCGTTCGCCTCCGGCCAGGTCGCGACCCGCGTGGACGACCTCTCGCGCATCGGGTCGATCATGGCGTTCCTCCGGTCGTCGCCGCCGGCGTCCCTCGGCGTTGTGGACGTCCTGACCACGACGGACTACCTCGACGGTGTCGAGGGCTTCCCGCCGTCCGACATCCTGCGCTACGACCTCGTCGGCGACGCCCGGGTGATCGTCCGCCCGAGCGGCACCGAGCCGAAGGTGAAGGTCTACATCGACACCGTGGCGTCCACCCCCGCCGAGGCCCAGTCCCTCGTCGACGCCCTGGCCGCCGCGGTCCGCCCGCTGGTCTCGTAGGGCGCGGCCCCGGGCTGGCTTCGCCTCCGCGCTCCTGCACAACCAAAGTCACCCCGAACCGCGCAATCCCGCGGTTCGGGGTGACTTTGGTTGTGCGCGCGCATCTCGCGCCTCCTCCACATCGGTCGAACGGTGGCGCGGGTGCACAGATCCGCCGACCGTTCGGCGGTCGGGGTGACGCAGCGACCATGCTCGGCGGATGGCGCGACTCACGATCATCCACGGCGGCACCTCGGACCCTTCGGGACGGCGGGGGAGCGCACTGCGTTCCGCTGTGGACGCCGGGGCCGTCGTCAGACTCGCTCCTGGTCGGTTCGTCAACGCGGAGGACTGGCGACAGGCGACTCCGTGCGAACGGCACATCGCGCGCATCAAGGCGCTCCACGATCGTCTTGCTCCACGCCTCGTCGTCTCGCACGCGTCCGCCGCTGCCCTGCACGGCCTGCCGTGGACGGGGGAGTTCCCGGACGTCATCGACGTCATCGATCCCCGGCGGACGACGACGCAGAGCCTGACACACGTCCGCAAACGGCCGGGCGTCGGCAGGGTTCTCAGAACGGTCGTCATGATCGCGAACGGCCGCAGGGTCACCGACCTGGTCAGTACCGCCGCCGACCTCGCCATCTCGCACGAGCTCCGGCTGTCCGTTCCGGCACTGGACGTCGCGCTGCGGATCGGTGCTGACCGTGATGCGATCCGTGCTGAGGTCGCCGGCCGGACGGCGGTGCACGGACGGCATCGGGCGTCGATCGCGATCGATCTCGCGGATGTGCGGAGTGGCTCACCCGGGGAGTCGGTCGGTCGTGTCGGACTCGACGAGGTCGGTGCGCCGCGACCCGTGCTGCAGCAGGAGTTCCACGACGAGGCGGGGCTCATCGGTCGGGTCGACTTCTGGTTCCCGGAACACGGGGCGGTCCTCGAGTTCGACGGGCGAGCCAAGTACACCGACGCAGCGTTCCGCGCGGCCGGGGCGACCGCGGCCGACGTCGTGGTCGCCGAGAAGCGCCGCGAGGACCGGCTCCGACGTCACCGTGACGTCAAGTCCTTCGGCCGATTCGGCTGGCGCGAAGCGAACGACGCCGAAGCGCTCCGTGCGATCCTCCACGGCATGGGCGTTCCGACGACGCGGCGGTCGTTCACGTCCGTGCGCTGAGCACTGGGGCGGTTCGAGGCGCGCCCGCACAACCAAAGTCACCTCGAACAACGCGGATGCGCGGTTCGGGGTGACTTTGGTTGTGCGACGCGGTGCCGGCGCGGCCCGGCGCGGCCCGGCGCGGCCAGGCCAGGCCCGGCGGCCGCGCCCTACGCGAGCTCGAGCAGCACGTGGCCGGACGAGATCGTCTGGCCGACGGGGGCGTTCAGCCCGGTGACGACGCCGTCGCGCGGGGCAGCGACGGGCTGCTCCATCTTCATGGCCTCGAGCACGACGAGCAAGTCGCCCTTCACCACGGTGTCACCCTCGGCGACCGCGAGCTTCACCACGGTGGCCTGCATCGGGGACGTCACGGACCCGGAGGACGCCATCCCGCCGCGGACGCCGGAGGACCGACGCTTCGGGGGAGCGGACGGACCGGCCGGACGACGACCGGCAGCACCGGCAGCGCCACCGCCGACGATCGAGGGCATGGTGACCTCGATGCGCTTGCCCTGCACCTCGACCACGACGCTCTCGCGGGCGGCCGGCGCGGGGAGCTCCTCGGGGGAGCCGCTCCAGGCGGGTATGTCGTTCTGGAAGTCGGTCTCGATCCACTGCGTGTAGACGCTGAACGGCGTCGAGTCGTCCGTGGCGAACGCCGGGTCGGACACGACCGCACGGTGGAACGGCAGCACGGTCGGCAGGCCGGTGACCTCGAACTCGGCGAGCGCACGACGCGAACGCTCCAACGCCTCTGAGCGCGTGGCACCGGTCACGACGAGCTTCGCGAGCATCGAGTCGAACGAGCCGGACACCACGTCACCGGACACGACGCCCGAGTCGACGCGGACACCGGGGCCGGACGGCGCGTTGAACGCGTGCACGGGGCCTGGTGCCGGGAAGAAGTTGCGGCCCGGGTCCTCACCGTTGATGCGGAACTCGAACGAGTGGCCCTTCGGTGACGGGTCGGCGTAGTCGAGCACGCCGCCCTCGGCGATGCGGAACTGCTCGCGCACGAGGTCGATGCCCGTCACCTCTTCCGAGACGCAGTGTTCGACCTGCAGGCGGGTGTTCACCTCGAGGAAGGAGACCGTGCCGTCGGCGCCGATGAGGAACTCGCAGGTGCCGGCACCGACGTAGCCGACCTCGCGGAGGATCGCCTTCGACGACTCGTACAGCCGCTCGGTCTGCGCGTCGGTCAGGTACGGCGCGGGCGCCTCTTCCACGAGCTTCTGGTGGCGGCGCTGCAGCGAGCAGTCGCGCGTCGACACGACGACGACGTTGCCGTGCTCGTCGGCGAGGCACTGCGTCTCGACGTGGCGCGGCTTGTCGAGGTACTTCTCGACGAAGCACTCGCCGCGACCGAACGCCGCGATGGCCTCACGCGTCGCCGACTCGAACAGCTCCTCCACCGAGGAGCGGTCCCGCACGACCTTCAGCCCACGGCCACCGCCGCCGAACGCCGCCTTGATGGCGACCGGCAGCCCGACCTGGTCGACGAAGTCGAAGACCTCGGACACGTCCTGCACGGGCTCGATCGTCCCGGGGGCGAGCGGCGCGCCGACCTTCTCGGCCACGTGCCGCGCGGAGACCTTGTCGCCGAGCTGCTCGATCGACTCCGGGGAGGGGCCGATCCAGGTCAGCCCGGCGTCGATGACGGCGCGGGCGAAGTCGGCGTTCTCGGCGAGGAACCCGTAACCCGGGTGCACGGCGTCCGCGCCGGAGCGGCGGGCGACCGAGATGATCTTGTCGATGACGAGGTAGGTGTCGGCGCTCGTGGTGCCGTTCAGCGCGTAGGCCTCGTCGGCGAGGCGGGCGTGGAGGGCGTCACGGTCCTGGTCGGCGTAGACCGCGACCGATGCCTTGCCTGCGTCGCGGGCCGCGCGGATGATGCGGACGGCGATCTCGCCGCGGTTCGCGATGAGGACCTTGCTGATACGGGGCATGACACATCAGCGTATTCGTGCCGCGGGGGCAGGAATTGACCGGGACCGACAAAGAACCACCCGGAACAAGTGCGGATGTCTACATCGACCAGAGATCGTGCCACGCGATCCCGAACCCCCGCAGGAGCATCGAGCGCAGGACCGGCAGCGACAGCCCGACGACGGCGGACGGTGCGCCGTCGATCCGGGTGATGTACGCGGCTGCCCGTCCGTCGATCGTGAACGCGCCGGCGACCTCGAGCGGCTCGCCGGTCGCGACGTACGCGTCGATCTCCTCGGCGGACACGTCGTCCGCGAAGGTCAGCACCGCGCTGTCGACCGCCACGACGCGGTCGCCGGAGGCGACGATCCCCGACCCGCCGGGCGCGACGTCGGCGAACGACGCGGCCAGGCCCAGCGGCCCGCCGCCCGACGCGTCCACGGTGCGGACTGGAGGCACGGTGCCGGCCCGCCCCGCGCCTCCAGGCTGCGGAACGGGCACCTCGACTGCCCGCCGCCGGTCGATGACGCAGTGCCCGCTCCACAGCGTGCCGCCGCCGGCGGCGAGCATCTGCCGCCACCGCTCGCGCGCGACCTCCGGGTCGTGCGGCTTGCCGTACAGGACGCCGTCGACCTCGAACGCGGAGTCCCCGCCGAACACGAACCCGTCGACGGGGGAACCGGCGACCGGAGCGTCCGCGACGGCCGACGCCTTGGCGACGGCGAGCAGCGCGACGAGCTCCGGGCCGGTGAGGTCCCGGCCGAGCGACGCGGCGGCCGCGGTGACCGCGGCGTCCTCGTCGACACCGGGTGCGACGAGCACCGGCTCGATCCCGGTCTGTGCGAGGAGGGCGCGACGGGCGGGGGAGGTACTCGCGAGGTACAGACGCATGGGAACATCGAACCATGGGTGAATCCGTCGGAACGCTGCTCGACCTCGACGTCACCGGGATCGCCCACGGCGGCATCTCGGTGGCACGGCACGAGGGGCGGGTGGTGTTCGTGTCGGACGCGATCCCGGGCGAACGGGTCGTCGCGCGGGTCACCGAGGACCGGAAGAAGTCGTTCTGGCGCGCCGACACCGTGTCGGTCGAGACCCCGAGCGAGCACCGCGTCGACCACGTCTGGCCCGAGGCCGCGCTCGACCGCGACCCGGCCGTCCGCGCCGGCGGTGCCGAGTTCGGGCACATCGCGCTCGCCCACCAGCGCACGCTGAAGCACGACGTCCTCGTGGACTCCTTCGCGCGCTTCGCCCGTGCCGACCTCGCCGAGGTGCTGGGCCACGACGTCGTCGTCGAGGGCGCCCCCGGCGACGACGAGGCGAACGGCACCGGCTGGCGCACCCGCGTCCGCCTGCACGTCGACGAGGACGGCACCGCCGGCCCCTTCGCCGCGCGGTCGCACACCGTCGTGCCGGTCGCGTCGCTCCCGCTCGCGAGCCGTGCCGTCCAGGAGAGCGCACCGCTCGGTCGCGGCGCGATGCCCGGCGCGTCCGTCGTGGACGTCCTCGCACCGAGCGGCTCCGAGGGGGCTCGGCTCGTGATCGACGAGCAGAAGCCCACCGTCGTGACCGAGGCGGTCGGGGAGCGCTCGTTCGCCGTGGACGACACCGGGTTCTGGCAGGTGCACCGGGCGGCCCCCGCCGTGTTGACCGCCGCGGTGCAGGACCTCGTCGACCGGGACCGGCTCGACCCCGAGGGGCAGCACCTCGACCTCTACGGCGGTGTGGGGTTGCTCGGCGCCGCGCTCGGCGACCTCGTCGGACCGCGCGCCAAGCTCACCAGCGTCGAGAGCTCGGAGCGTGCCACCGAGCACGCGCAGGAGAACCTCTCGGAGTGGATCGGCGCCCGCGCCGAGACCGGCCGCGTCGATCGCTGGCTGCAGCGCACCGTGTCGACCCTGTCCGCCGGCGAACGCCAGCGCCACCGTGCCGGGACGATCGTGCTCGACCCGCCGCGCTCGGGAGCCGGGCGCGAGGTCGTCGTGCAGATCGCCGCGCTCCAGCCGGCGCAGGTCGTCTACGTGGCCTGCGACCCGGTCGCGTTGGCGCGCGACGTCGCGACCTTCGCGGACCTCGGGTACCGCCTCGAGGCGCTGCGTGCCTTCGACCTCTTCCCGCACACCCACCACCTGGAGGCCGTGGCGCGCCTGGTGCCCGTCGCCTGACGAGCGGCTGGCCGATTTGCGCGGCGTGTGTCGGAGTGCAACACACGTCGCCGTGTCACGCTCGCGTCGCGCCGTTGCCTGAGTCCGACCTGGGTATCCTGGGTCGGTGATGGCTCCCCGGTTTCAGGGGCCGGGGGTGCGCATCGACAAGAGAGGCCACCGTGGCAACAGACACGACCACAACCGGAACGACCGGACTGGCGACCAAGCCCGTCCGTGTCGCGATCGTCGACGACCACGAGTCCGTGCGGCTCGGGATCCAGGCAGCGTGCCAGAACGAGGGGTTTGAGGTGGTCCTCACCGCCGCGAGCGTCCCCGAGTACATCGAGCACCTCGACGGGCGTGAGGTCGACGTCGTCGTCCTCGACCTGTCGCTCGGCGACGGCTCCACCGTGACCGCGAACGTGAAGGGTGTGCAGGGCACCGGTTCCGCGGTCTTGGTGCACTCGATCGCCGACCGGGTCGCGAACGTCCGGGAAGCACTGGCGGCAGGGGCCGCCGGCGTCATCCCGAAGTCCTCGGCGACGAAGACCGTGATGGCGGCCGTCGCGACCGTCGCCCGCGGGGACGTCCTGAACAACCTCGAGTGGGCCAGCGCGATCGACGCCGACCGGGACTTCGCGAAGGCGCAGCTCGGCCGTCGTGAGCGCGAGATCCTGCACCTGTACGCCTCGGGTCTGCCGCTCAAGCTGGCGGCCCAGCAGCTCGGCATCGGGTACTCCACGGCGCGTGAGTACCTCGACCGCATCCGCGTGAAGTACGTCGAGGTCGGTCGTCCGGCACCGACGAAGGTCGACCTCCTCCGCCGCGCGGTCGAGGACGGCATCCTGCCGGGGCTCGACTCCGGCATCGACCCCGACGGCGACGGTCGCTGAGACGGATGGCTGCGGCTGACGCGGTGCCGGCGGGCGGCTCGGCACGGGCTGCCGGTCCGGGTCGGGCCGGTGGTCCGAGCCGCCCGGCCGACGCACCGCGCGTCCCGGGGACCGCTCCGGCCGGTGGACAGAGCCCGTTCGGCGCCGATCCAGCGCGCAGCGTCCGCGCGACCATCACCCAGGCGTCGGTCGAACGCGCCTTCGCGATCCTCATCGCCGTGGCCGCGCTCGGCTTCGGTGCCACCACCGTGCCCGCCGTGCTCGACCAGCTGCCCTACCTCGACCCCGTGTGGGGGCCGGTGGTGGTCTGCGGGCTCGCGGCATCGTTCCTGTTCGTCGGGGCGTCCGTGTTCGCCCGGCGGCTCGCACAGGTCGCGCAGATCGTCTGTGCGCTGCTGTTCCTCGTCGCACTGGTGACCTGGCCGCTGACCGTCCGCGAACCCATCCCCACGGACCAGGTGCCGTGGCCGTGGTGGCTCTGCACGGTCGGGTCGACGGCTGCCGCGATGGGCTTCGCACCGTGGCGCGCGACGGTGTACACCGCCCTCGTCCCCGCCGTGTACGTGGTCATCCGACTCACCCCCGTCGGCGGCGACGCGGGCGTGCGGGCGCTCCTCGACGGTGTCTACACGGCGATCCTCAGCGGTGCCGTCCTCGTCATCGCCGTCGTGCTCCGGCGGGCGGCCACCGCGGTCGACGCGGCACAGGCCACGGCGGTCCGGCGCTACTCGCACGCGATCCGGGAGCACGCCACCGAGGTCGAACGAGTGCAGGTCGACGCGATCGTGCACGACAGCGTCCTCACGACGCTGCTGTCGGCGGCGCGGGCCGAGACCGCCGACGCGGAGATGCTCGCAGCGCGGATGGCCCGGAACGCGATCGACCACCTCGAGGCCGCCGCCTCGGACGGCCCCGGCGAGGCCCCGCCGGTGTCGCTCGTCGACCTGCACGCACGGATCACGGACTCGGTCGGTGCGCTGGCCGCTCCGGTCCGCGTCCAGCCCGGCCAGCTCGGCAGCACCCGGGTTCCCGCGACCGTGGCCGACGCCCTGGCCTCTGCGGCCCTGCAGGCGGCCGTGAACAGCGTGCAGCACGCCGGCGGGGCATCGGTCGACCGGTGGGTCCGTGTCGAACAGCGTGGCGCGGGCGTGCACGTCGAGGTCGGTGACGACGGTGCGGGGTTCGACATCGAGGCGATCCCCGCGGAGCGGCTCGGCGTCCGTCGGTCCATCGTCGAGCGGGTCGTGGCGGTCGACGGCACCGCCGAGATCCTCACCGCTCCCGGCTCCGGCACGCGCGTGCTGCTCGGGTGGGCGCCGCACCAGGAGGCCCGGCGATGAAGGTGTCGATCCCGGCCGGCGTCGCCATCGGCCTCGCCGCGCTGTTCTCCGTCTACCACCTGCTGCTCGCCGCGACGACGCTGCCCCGGGTGCTCGACGTCGGACCGGTCATCGCCTGCATGGTCCTCTACGCGGCGGCGACGGGCCTGGCGGTGTTCCTGCCGGGACGCACCCTGCCGGTCTGGGCGACGTGCTTCTCACTCGGGACCGCCATCGTCATGCCGCTCGTCGCCTCGCCCGTGGTCGAGCTGCGGTCCGGCCCGAACTACACGACCTGGTGGATCGCCGCAGTGGGCACGCTCATGGTCGTGCTCGTGGTCCGTGGCCGTGCTCCGTTCGCGTGGATCGGCGTGGGCTTCCTGGCCGTGCACACCGTCGCGTGGGCCGGCCTCGGGGCCCTCGGCTCCCTCGGCGTGCTCGGCAGCGTGTCGTGGGTCGCGATCGCCACCGGGTTCGCCGCGGCCATGAACCGGGCCACCCGGGTCACCCGCGACTTCGTCCGTGCGGAGCAGGAGACCGTCGACTGGCAGGCGGCGCAGGACGCGCACGTGTTCGAGCGGCAGTTCCGCCTGAGCCAGACGACGCGGATGGCGCTGCCGATGCTCCAGCGGATCATCGACACCGGGGGAGACCTCGATGCCGCCGAGCGGGCCGAGTGCCTGCACCTCGAGCAGGCGATCCGTGACGAGATCCGCGGCCGGTCCCTGCTCTCCGACGACGTCCGCGACGAGGTCATGCGCCTGCGCCGGCGGGGTGCGACCGTGCAGTTGCACGACGACGGCGGCCTCGACGACCTCGACATCGAGGACCTGCGTCGGGTGCACGCCCGGATCGCCGAGGCACTGCGCCAGGCCCGCGAGGCCGACAACGTCATCGTCCGCACCGTCTCCGAGGGCTCCGACTCCGCCGTGACGATCGTCGGACTGCGGCTGGACCTCGCAGCGAGCGAGTCCGCGGCGCTCGGCGCGGGCATGGACGACGAGGACGGCGACGAGGACGACTCCGTCGTCCTGTGGCTGGAGATCCCGCGGCACGTGGCCGCGTAGCGCGTCCGTCCCGCGAAGGCGACAGTCGTACGCGCGGATCCCGCGGGATCGTGTCGCTTCCGCGGTGGCGGCGCGTGATGGCGGCCTGGAGGCGCGTGGCGGGCTCGCACCGTGCCTCCCGTCCGCCTGGTCTACCCGTCCTGCGACAGGACACGCGTCGTTCCCGCGGTGCGGTGTCGAAGCAAGCGGCCGCACAGGGTGCGCGCGCATCGTGCGACGACCTGCGTGTCGATCGACGCGTGCGGTGTCGGAGCGGCGCGCCGGCCGACGTGGGCCCGCTCGGAAACGGGGAACGGGCCGGTCGGTAACCGACCGGCCCGTTCACGACCCGAGTCTGAGCGACAACCCGAATATCGCCCTGACTCGTAGCTGGTGGTGGCTTCGTACCCTAGTCGGCCACCGCCTGCGATGTTCTTCCATGAAGGACACCGAACACGAACTACTATGCCCCCCGCCAAGCGCCGTGTCAGTCGTCATTATGGGGGACAATTCCTGCGTTTTCCGACGCCGTCGACCCACCGTGTCCCCCGAGTGAGGGGAGACCGACCGGGAAGTGCACGCTGCAACGTGACCTCGTGCTCGGACCCCAGGGGTACATGGTCGTCCGTTGCCTGCCGGTTCCGCAAGCCCCGCGGTTCAGCGGAGCGAGCGAGGCCAGACGCCGACGCCGTGCTCGAGCGGACGGCGGAGGCCCCGCGCGGAGGCCTCCCAGCCGGAGCGCGGTGACGCGGTGACCTCTGGGCGGCCGTTCGCTGCGGCCTCGTCCGCCTGTCGCTGCAGGACGGCGATGACGGCGGCGAGTTCCTCCGGGGAGGGGTCGCCGGACACCACCCGCACGTCGGCCGCGGCCGAGAGTGCGGCGTCGACGGGCACGGGTGGGACGACTGCTGCGTGGCGACCCATCAGAGCGGGATGTTCCCGTGCTTCTTGGGCGGCAGGGTCGCGCGCTTTCCCCGGAGTGCCCGGAGCGCCTTGACGACCGAGACGCGCGTGGCGTGCGGCTGGATGATGCCGTCGAGCTCACCGCGCTCGGCCGCCAGGTACGGCGACGCCACGTTGTACGTGTACTCGTTCGCGAGCTTCGCACGGACGGCGGCGACGTCCTCGCCGGACTCCTCGGCACGCTTGATCTCGGCGCGGTACAGGATGTTCACGGCACCCTGGCCACCCATGACCGCGATCTCGGCGGTCGGCCACGCCAGGTTGATGTCGGCGCCGAGCTGCTTCGACCCCATGACGATGTAGGCGCCGCCGTACGCCTTGCGCGTGATGACCGTGACGAGCGGCACGGTGGCCTCGGCGTAGGCGTACAGGAGCTTCGCGCCGCGGCGGATGACACCGGTCCACTCCTGGTCGGTGCCGGGCAGGTAGCCCGGGACGTCCACGAGGGTGAGGATCGGGATGCCGAACGCGTCGCAGAACCGCACGAAGCGGGCGGCCTTCTCGCCGGCGTCGATGTTCAGGGTTCCGGCCATGGCCTGCGGCTGGTTGGCGATGATGCCGACCGTGCGGCCCTCGACCCGGCCGAAGCCGATGAGGATGTTCGGGGCGAAGAGCGGCTGGACCTCGAGGAACTCGCCGTCGTCGACGATGTGCTCGATGATCGTCGTCACGTCGTACGGCTGGTTCGTGGAGTCCGGGATGACGACGTCGAGCTCGTGGTCGGCGTCGGTGGTCTCGAGCTCGGGGGCGACGTCGTACGCGGGGGCGTCGGACAGGTTGTTGTCCGGCAGGAAGCCGATCAGCGACCGGGCGTAGTCGAGCGCGTCGGACTCGTCCTCGGCGAGGTAGTGCGCGACGCCCGAGACCGCGTTGTGCGTCTGGGCGCCGCCGAGCTCCTCGAAGCCGACGTCCTCGCCCGTGACCGTCTTGATGACGTCGGGCCCGGTGACGAACATGTGGCTGGTCTTGTCGACCATGATCACGAAGTCGGTGAGCGCGGGGGAGTAGACCGCCCCGCCGGCCGCCGGGCCCATCACGATCGAGATCTGCGGGATGACGCCGGACGCCTGGGTGTTCAGGCGGAAGATCTCGCCGTACTTGCCGAGGGCGACGACGCCTTCCTGGATGCGGGCGCCGCCGGAGTCGAGGATGCCGATGATCGGCACGCCGGTCTTGAGGGCGTGCTCCATCACCTTGATGATCTTCTCGCCGGCGACCTCGCCCAGCGAGCCGCCGAAGACGGTGAAGTCCTGGGCGTACACGGCGACGTTCCGGCCGTGGATGGTGCCGAAGCCGGTGACGACCGCGTCGCCGTACGGCCGCTTCGACTCCATGCCGAAGGCGTGCGTGCGGTGTCGGACGAACTCGTCGAGCTCCACGAAGGAGTTCTCGTCCAGCAGCTGCTCGATGCGTTCGCGCGCCGTGGTCTTGCCCTTGGCGTGCTGCTTCGCGATCGCGGCCTCGCCCGCGGCGGTCACTGCTTCGTGGTACCGCTCGCGGAGGTCTGCCAGCCGGCCGGCCGTCGTCGAGAGATCGGGGGTGTCTCCTGAAGTCACCCGCTCACCCTACCGGCGGCGACCACGCGGTCGGTTGGAGGACCCCCACGGTTCCTGCCCGTACATTTGCGTGCATGTCCACACCCGCGTCCCCGTCGTCGTCTCTGCCGTTCCCGCGCAGTCGCGCAGCCGTCGAGTCCGCGGGTGCCGTGTTCACCGCGCCGGAGACGACCGGGTCGACGAACGC
This sequence comes from Curtobacterium sp. 314Chir4.1, assembly GCF_900215175.1. NCBI lineage: Bacteria > Bacillati > Actinomycetota > Actinomycetes > Micrococcales > Microbacteriaceae > Curtobacterium > Curtobacterium sp. 314Chir4.1. The sequence goes on along the minus strand of NZ_OCMI01000002.1, from coordinate 114,540 downwards.
CGACCTGCTCGCGGCCGCTGTCGACCAGCCGCACGGCAGCGTGCTCGCGACCCTGCACCAGACCGCGGGGCGCGGCCGGCTCGACCGCACGTGGTCTGCGCCGGCGGGCGAGACCCTGGCCGCCAGCGTGCTGGTCCGCGCGGACCTCGGCGAGCGCGACCGCGGCTGGTTGCCCCTCGTCGCCGGAAGCGCGATGCGGGACGCGATCGGACGGGTGCTCGCGTTCCGCGGGCCGACCGTCTGCAGCGACGGCCCGGTACCGGACGACCGGGCCGTGCTGGTGAAGTGGCCGAACGACGTCCAGATCGGTGGACGGAAGGTCTGCGGGATCCTCTGCCAGGTCGCCGCCGACGGCAGCGTCGTCGTCGGCGCCGGCGTGAACCTCACGATCCCCGCGGACCGGCTCCCGACGCCGACGTCGACGTCGCTGGCGGTCGCCGGCGCGCACGGTGACGCCGCCGAGCTCGCCGACGAGGTGCTGTCCGCCTTCCACCGGGCCGTCCTGGAGGCAGTGGCCCGCCTGGTCACGGGCGGTGCGGCCGCCGAGACGGTCCGGTCCCGGGTCCGGTCGGCCTGCGGCACGATCGGCCAGCACGTCCGCCTCGAGCTGCCGGACGGCACGGTCGACGAGGCCGAGGCGACCGGCATCGACGACGACGGCCGCATCACGATCCGGGATCGACAGGGCGTCACCAGGGGCGTCGCAGTGGGGGACATCACCCACCTGCGGTATGCATGACGCCATGACCGACGAGCCACCGCCCGAACGCGTCGTCGCGCGCCTGCGACCGCACGCGCGCCGGCTCGTGCGCCCGGCGGTGTTCGTCGTGCTCGTGACCCTCGCGGGCGGGTTCGGGTTCGGCGTGTTCCAGGCCCAGCTCGCGTGGCTGAACGCCGTCGTCGCCGGGCTCGTGGTCGTCCTCGTGTTCCTCGGCGGTGCCGTGCCGCTGTTCCGCTGGATGTCCGAGCGCTACGTCGTCACCACCCGGCGGCTCGTCGTCGTGCACGGCCTCGGGACGCGCACCCGCCGGGAGCTCCTGCACTCGCGCGGCTACGACGTGACCGTCCGCCGCCGCGGCCTGCAGGGGGTGTTCCGCTCCGGGGACGTGCTCGTCTTCCCGGGGGACGAACCCGCCGTGGTACTCGGCGACGTCCCGCACGCCGACCTGGTCGTCGCCGTCCTGCACGACATGGTCGAGGCACACGAGGCCCGGCGGCGGCACCGGGAGCCGGACTGGGACGAGATCGTCGGCAGCGCCGAACGGCCGCAGTGGGGCGACGTCCGCCCCTGACTAACCCGCGCTCGACACGGACGCCATCGCACTCGGTGGAAGTTCGACGAGAACCCGGTAGCGTCTTCGCCGTGCGTATCTCTGTCATCGGCTGCGGTTACCTCGGTGCCGTGCACGCCGCCTCCATGGCCAAGCTCGGACACGACGTCGTCGCGGTCGACGTCGACCCGGTCAAGATCGAGCGGCTCGCCGCGGGCGAGGCCCCGTTCTTCGAACCCGGTCTCCCCGAGATCCTGACCGAGGCCATCGCGTCCGGTCGTATCCGCTTCACCACCGACATGGCCGAGGTCGCCGGTGCCCAGGTGCACTTCCTCGCCGTCGGCACCCCGCAGGGCCCGACCGGCGCCGCGGACCTCACCTACGTCGACGCCGCCGTCGCCGCGCTGACGCCGCACCTGGGCGCGGGCGAGTTCGTCGTCGGCAAGTCCACCGTCCCGGTCGGCACCGCCGCCCGGCTCGCGGCCGAGGTCGAGGCGGCCGTCCCCGGCGCCTCGCTCGTCTGGAACCCCGAGTTCCTGCGCGAGGGCTTCGCCGTGCAGGACACGATCTCGCCGGACCGCTTCGTCTACGGCGTGCCGGACGGCGAGGCGGGTCAGCGCGCGGTCGAGGTCCTCGACGAGGTCTACGCCGAGGCGCTCGCCAGCGGCACCCCGCGGCTCGTCGTGAACCTGCCGACGGCCGAGCTCGTGAAGATCAGCGCCAACGCGTTCCTCGCCACGAAGATCTCCTTCATCAACTCGATGGCCGAGATCGCCGAGGTCGCCGGCGCCGACGTGACGGCGCTCGCCGACGCCATCGGGCACGACGCTCGGATCGGCCGGAAGTTCCTGAACGCCGGGCTCGGGTTCGGCGGCGGCTGCCTGCCGAAGGACATCCGCGCGTTCCAGGCGCGTGCGGACGAGCTCGGTGTGGGGGAGTCGCTCGCGTTCCTCGCGGACGTCGACGCCACGAACCTCCGTCGTCGGGCGCACGTCGTGGACCTCGCCCAGGAGCTCCTCGGCGGTGCCGTCGCCGGCAGGCGGGTCGCGGTGCTCGGCCTCGCGTTCAAGCCGAACTCGGACGACGTCCGTGACTCGCCGGCCCTCGACATCGCGGCGCGACTGCACGAGCTCGGTGCCGTGGTCGCCGCGTACGATCCCGAGGCCGTCGTCACGGCGCGACGCATCCACCCGGAACTCGAGTACGTCGAGCACTCGACGGACGCGCTCCGCGACGCTGAACTCGTGCTCGTCCTCACCGAGTGGGACGAGTTCCGCACGCTCGACGCCGGCACCGCCGCGTCGCTGGTGTCCACCCCGGTCGTCATCGACGGCCGCAACTGCCTCGACCGCGACGCCTGGACCGCCGCCGGGTTCACGTACCGCGGGATGGGTCGCTGACCGGCGTTCCCCCACCCGCCATCCCACCGACGACGACGGCCGCGCCGAGAGGCGCGGCCGTCGTCGTGTCCGGGGCGACCGCCCTCAGACGTCCGTCGACCGGTCGAGGTGCGCCGTGCCTCCAGGCAGACGATCCCGGGCCACCTGCACGACGGCCAGCGTCAGACCCACCGCGACGACGACGGCGACGCCGGCGACGAGCGCGAACGGCACCGGACCCGATGCCTCGTACCGGGCGATGCCGGTCGACGTCAGCGGCCCGCGGGCGGCGTTCCAGAACCAGGCGGACACGACCGCCAGCCCGTAGATCCCGATCGCGGGTGCGATGACGGCGACACCCGTGGCGAGCGCCCCGCGACCACGCTCGGTCCGGGGGATCCGCCGCCAGGCGAGGGCGCTCAGCACGACGAGCGCGAGCAGGGCCGGGAAGAGGTAGCGGCCCTGCGTCCCGGCGACCTGCGTGGTGTCGAGGTACGCGCGGGCACTGCTCGCCGTCTGCAGCGCGAGCAGCAGCGCCGGGAACACGAGGAGCGACCACGCCGCCGCGCGGGTGTCCGGGCCGGTGCGAGGCCGACGGAACGCCCACACCAGGACGACGACGATGGCCACGATCGTCAGCACGGCGGTGAGCAGGTCGCCGATGCTGACCTGCGCACGCTGCCCGGGGCTGCCCCAGAACGTCCGGGCGATGGTGCCCCAGCTGACGTCCGCGAAGTGCACGGCGGACGGCTGCTCGCCGGGCGGGAAGTCGGCGGGCGGCCGGATCGCCGCGTACCCGTCCGGCTGGAGGCGGTGGTACGTCACGAGGTTGTGCACCCACCACCAGCAGCCGAGCACGGCGGTGGTCCCGAGCAGCACGACGGTCCGGACCACCCGTCGGCCGACGGACAGCACACCGGCACCCGCCACGAGCGCGACGACCGCGGTGAACGGCACGGCGGGGAGCCCGGTGCCCTTCGTCCAGACGAGCGCCGCCGTGACGACGCCGAGCGCCAGCAGCGTCCGGGTCCGGAGATCGCCGGTGAGGATCCGGGCCGCGAGCCACACCACCGTGCCGCCGAGCAGCAGCACCGGGGCGTCGTTCGTCACCGAGGCGCCGATCGACGCGAGCTGCGGTGTCGCGAACAGGGCGATCGGTGCGAGCAGTGCGGAACGCGGCGACCGGGTGACCCGGCGGACCGCGGCCCAGGCGAGGAGCGCCAGCGGCGTGACGAGCAGCGCGTCGACGAGTCGGAGGGCGACCAGGGCGTGGTCCCAGCGCAACGAGCCGTAGTGCAGCGCCCGGAGCACGAGCGCGTCCACCGCGTAGGCCGTCGGCGGGTGCTGGGTCATCTGGTTGACGGTCGCCGAGTCGCCGGGGTGTGCCGCGAGCAGCTCGCTCATCGTGGACCACGTGGAGGCGTCGCCCGAGGCCTGTTCCTGCTGCGCCGCCAGGACGGCGTTCGAGACGTGCAGGGTCCCCGGAGCCGGCCACCCCGAACCGGTCGCGACGTGCACGGCGGCGTCGAAGTGCGCCGGTTCGTCGGGCGCCTGGAACGCCGGGACGACGAGCGCCCAGAGGACGAGCCACAGGCCGAACACGGCCGTCAGGACGGCGATCCACCACCCTTCGCGCCGGGAGACGACGGGGTGTGGTCCGTGCTGCATCGAGGGGGCTCCCGGGTCGGCGGCGCCACCCGACCGGTGGCGCGACGAGCCTACTGGGCCGTCGGGACGGCGGACGTGTCGGCGCGCGCCTCGGTCGGTTCGCCCCGCCCGCCGCGCTCGGGGTGGTACACCCACACCTTGTACAGCCAGAACCGGAACGCCGTGCCGAGCACCAGCCCGATCACGTTGCCCGAGATGTTGTCCGCCAGCGCCGACGTGAGTCCGAGCACGTAGTGGGAGATCCCGAGGCAGCCGAGCGAGATGACCATGCCGCCCAGGGAGACGATCACGAACTCGACGCCCTCGCGGGTGGCGACGCTCCGGCGCTGGTCGCGGAAGGTCCAGTAGCGGTTGCCCATCCAGTTGACGAAGATCGCGACGACGGTCGAGACCACCTTCGCCCAGAAGGGTCCGGAGTGCACGTCGTCCGGGCTCAGGACCGTCGCCCGCAGGATGTTGAAGATCGTCGTGTCGACGACGAAGCCGACCGCACCGACGACGCCGAAGCGAGCCAGCTGGGCAATCAGTCGCCGCACGGTGTCTCCATGGTCCGTAGAGTTGTCGCTGGTCGTGCTCCGTTCGCCCGACCGGTGGTCGCGCACTGGCGACCCGAACAGCGATTCTAGACAGCGCGTTCTCACCGGGCGGTGTGAACGACGGAAGGAACACACAGCATGGCGTTGCGCGTCGGGGTCATCGGTGGAGGACAGCTGGCACGGATGATGGTGCCCGCAGCGGTCGAGCTCGGCCTCGACATCCGGGTGCTCGCCGAGGGACCGGGCATGTCGGCGTCGATCGCGGCCACCGCCGAGGGCGACTACCACGACGTCGAGACGGTCCTGGCGTTCGCGCGGGACGTCGACGTCGTCACCTTCGACCACGAGCACGTGCCGCAGGACGTCCTCCGCGCCCTCGTCGACGCCGGGGTCGCCGTGCGCCCGGGGCCGGAGGCGCTCGCCGTCGCGCAGGACAAGATCACCATGCGCACGCGCCTGTCCGAGCTCGGGCTGCCGGTGCCGGACTGGGCGGCGGTGCAGGACCCCGACGAACTGCAGGCCTTCCTCGACGACCACGGCGGGCGCGCCGTCGTGAAGACCGCCCGCGGCGGCTACGACGGCAAGGGGGTGCGCGTGGTCTCCGACCCCGCCGACGTCTCCGACTGGTTCATCGCCGTCGCCGAGGCCGGTGGCGGGCAGGCACTGCTCGTCGAGGAACTCGTGCCGTTCACCCGCGAGCTCGCCCAGTCCGTCGCCCGGCGCCCCTCCGGCGAGGTCGTCGCCTGGCCGCTCGTCGAGACCGTGCAGCGCGACGGGGTCTGCGCCGAGGTCTTCGCCCCGGCCCGGGACAGCGCGGGACGGATCGCCGACCTGGCCGAGGACATCGCGGTCCGCGTCGCGACCGAGCTCGGCGTGACCGGGGTGCTCGCGGTCGAGCTGTTCCAGACCGACGACGAGCGGATCCTCATCAACGAGCTCGCCATGCGGCCGCACAACACCGGGCACTGGTCGATCGACGGGGCGACGACGAGCCAGTTCGAGCAGCACCTCCGTGCCGTCCTCGACCTCCCGCTCGGCGCGACCGGCATGCACGCGCCGTCTGCCGTGATGATCAACGTGCTCGGCGGCCCGGCGGACGGCGACCTCGCGGCCCGGTACCCGGGAGCGCTCGAGGCCTTCCCCGAGGCGAAGTACCACTTCTACGGCAAGGCCCCGCGACCCGGCCGGAAGATCGGGCACGTCACCGTGATCGGTGACGACGTCGACGACGTCACCTACCGCGCGCGGTCGGCCGCGGCCCACTTCGACGACTGAGGCTGCGGACTCGACGCGCAGTCCGCAGAAGGGCGGACACCCGGTCGGGTGGCACCCGATCTGGCGTGTGGACGCCGGCGTGACCGGCGTGCTCCCATGGACGGGTCAGAGGCCGACCAGTCCCGGGAGTTCGTCATGCGCCGCACCACCCTGTTCGGCACGACCGGAGCGCTCGGTGCGCTCCTCGCGCTCGCCGCAGGAGCGCTGACACCCACCTCCGCGTCCGCGGCGACCACCGCTGCGACCATCCGGTCGGCGACGGCCGCCACCCTCTACGGCGCCGGTCCGTACCGCTCCGACACGAGCGAGGCCGCGAAGGCGGCGGCGGCACTCGCGACGAGCGACCCGAGCGGGGCCGCAGCGGCGCGGACCATCGCGCAGTACCCGGTCGCGACCTGGCTCGGCGACTGGACCCGGGGCACGACGCTGACGAAGACGATCGATGCCGCCGTCGCCGGAGCCGAACGGGCCGGGACCACCCCGGTCTTCGTGACCTACGCGATCCCGCAGCGGGACTGCGGCGGGTACTCGGCGGGCGGGTTCGACGAGGCGACGTACGACGCGTGGGTCGATCAGATCGCCGCGCGGCTCGCCGGGCACCGTGCCGCGGTGATCGTCGAGCCGGACTCCCTCGCGATGCTCAGCAACGCCGCGTGCAGCACCACGCTCGACCAGCAGCGGTACCGGATCCTGGCCCGCGAGGTCGCCGCGTTCACGGCCGCCGGGGTGCCCGCGTACCTGGACGCCGGCAACTCGAACTGGGTCCAGCCCGCGGTGATGGCCGCGCGGCTGGACAGTGCGGGCGTCCGGACGGCGCGGGGGTTCTTCACGAACGTCGCGAACTACTACCCGACCGCCCAGGAGCAGGCGTACGCCGAGAAGGTGTCCGCGGCGACCGGCGGCTCGCACTACGTCATCGACACCTCCCGGAACGGACAGGGCTGGCGCGGCACCTGGTGCAACGGGCCGGGCGCAGGCCTCGGGACCTCGCCCCGGATCGTCTCCGACGGCACCGCCCTTGACGCCCTCCTCTGGGTGAAGACCCCAGGGGCGAGCGACGGGACGTGCAACGGCGGACCGGCGGCGGGCACGTGGTGGTCGGCGTTCGCGAAGACCCTCGTCGCGAACGCTCGGCTCGGGACGGCGCCGGCCGCGGTGTCCGCACCGGCGCCGACCGCGCCCGTGCGGAAGGCGCCGTCGGTGGCGCCCGTCGCCCACCGCGACGCAGCGGCGTCGACCGCGACGCGCCGGGTCACCGTCCGCGGATGGGCCTTCGACCGCGACGACCTCGGCAAGTCGGTGACGATGCGGGTCTCCGTCGGCGGCAAGGTCGTCGGCACCACGGTCGCGAACACCTCGCGGGCGGATCTCGACCGCGTGTACCGGGTCGGCGCGTCGCACGGGTTCTCGGCGACCGTCGCCGTGCCGAGCGGCCGTCGGAGCGTCTGCCTGGTCGCCGTGGGCATCGGCGGCGGTGGCGACACGTCGCTCGGCTGCGCGACCGTCACGGTGCGCTGAGCCCCGCCGACGCGCGGCCCGGTGCCCGGCGTGCGGGAGGATGGACGCATGCCGCGTGATCTCGTCCGCCGTGCCGCCAGACGGCTCCGCCGAACCCTGACCGGCACCCACCCGGAGCGATCCGCGCCCGCGCCCGAGCCGCTGCCCGTGCTCGGCTACGTGGTGGCCGGCGGCGGGGGAGCCCACCCGGCGTCCGCGCACGTCCGGGTCGTGCGGCGCGTCGAGCACCTCGCCCGCGGCGGCCGGGCCGAGGTCCGGCAGGTCGATCCCCAGGCGTTCGTCGACGGCGCCGACGAGACCCCGTACCGCGTGTTCCTCGTGCAGCGCGACATCCTGCCGCGGGACCTCGTGGCGCCGTTCCTGGCGGCCGCCGCGGCGCGGGGCATCCGGGTCGCCGCCGAGGTCGACGACGACTTCTTCACCGACTCCGGCCGCGCCCGCCTCGCCCGCGCCGAGTACGACCCGGACCGTCTCGCCTCCATCGACGCGCTCGTCCGGGGCGCCGACCTCGTCGTCGTCAGCACCGAGGAGCTCGCCGCCGTCGTCCGACCGATCGCCCGCCGCGTCGTGGTCGTCCGGAACGCGCTCGACCCGACGATCTGGACCCCTGGCGACGCCGTCGTCGACGACGACCTGCCCGCGGACGAGCACCGGGTCCTGTACATGGGCACGCTCACCCACGGTGCGGACCTCGAGCTGCTGCGTGACGTCTTCACCGACCTCCGCGCGTGGGACGGGGCACCCGTCCGGCTCGAGGTGATCGGCGTGACCGAGGAACCGGACGACTCCGCCTGGTACCGCCGGGTCGAGGTCCCCGACGGGCACTACCCGGCGTTCGCCCGGTGGCTCGTCGACCACCGGCAACGGTGGCGCGCCGGCGTCGCCCCGCTGCGCGACGAGGAGTTCAACCGTGCCAAGAGCGACCTCAAGGCGCTCGAGTACACGGCGCTCGGCCTGCCGGCGGTCGTGTCCGACCGGGTCTCCTACCGGGACGCCCGCGCCCACGGGGTCGTCGCGGTGCCCGACGACGCGGGAGCCTGGCGCGACGCGGTGCGCGCCGCGGTGGACGCCGGGGCCGCCGACCCGGTCGCGGCCCGCTGGGTGCGGGAGGAGCGGACGATCGGCGACGACGGCGACGCCTGGCGGTCGGCGCTGCTCGACTAGGCTCGTCGCGTGACCGACACCGAAGCCACCGGAACGCCGCTCGTCTCGATCATCATGGGGTCGGACTCCGACTGGCCGACCATGCGGGCCGCTGCGGACATGCTCACCGAACTCGGCATCGCGTTCGAGGCCGACGTCGTGTCGGCGCACCGCACGCCCGACAAGATGACCCGCTTCGCCCGTGGGGCGGCCGCCCGCGGCATCCGGGTGGTCATCGCCGGTGCCGGTGGCGCGGCGCACCTGCCCGGCATGGTGGCATCGATGACGACGCTGCCCGTGATCGGCGTGCCGGTGCAGCTGGCGCGGCTCGACGGGCTCGACTCGCTGCTGTCGATCGTGCAGATGCCCGCCGGGATCCCGGTCGCGACGATGGCGATCAACGGTGCGGCGAACGCCGGGCTCCTGGCCGCGCGCATCATCGGTACGGCCGACCCTGCGGTCGCCGCACGCCTGGCGGAGTACGCCGAGGGGCTCGAGCAGCTCGTCGAGGAGAAGGCGCAGCGCCTCCGCGACTCGCTCTGACGGGTCGCCCGTGCCGCCGGGTCAGAGGTCGGCGTGCAGCTGCCAGGTCTCGGCGGCGGAGTCGGTCCAGTCGTACATGCGCGCCCGGTCGGGCCCGGCGACGGCGAGCTGGCCGGCGAGCAGCGGGTCGTTGACGACCTGGTAGATCGCCTGCGCCAACCGCTCGGCGTACGAGTCCCGGGGGTCGCGAGCCACGGTCACCCCGGCGTCGGAGGCGACCTCGCGCACGGCCGCGTCGTCGGAGTGCACGACCGGCGTGCCGAAGCTCATCGCCTCGATCACGGGCAGGCCGAAGCCCTCGGCGAGGCTCGGGAACACGAACACCGTCGCACGCTCGTAGGCCACGGCGAGGTCCGCGTCGTCGATGCGGCCGAGCACCTTGACCCGGTCGCGGGAGAGCCCGGCGCGCTCCGCGGTGCCGTACACGTCGACGTCGCCCCAGCCGTCCGGGCCGGAGATGACGAGCGGGATGTCCGACGGGGCGTCCGGGTGCGCCAGCGCCTCGATCAGGTACCGCAGGCCCTTCCGCGGCTCGAGCGTGCCGACGGCGAGCACGTAGCGCTCCGGGAGGCCGAGGCGTTCGGCGCGCAGGTCGGCGTCGACGGGGGTGCGCAGTCGACCACTGGGTGCACCGCCGATGACGCGGAGTCGGTCGTCGAACCGGTGGATCTCGTTCAGGGCACCTGCGACGGCGTGGGTCGGCACGACCACGGCGTCGGCGTGCTTCCACGCGCGCTTGACCATCGCCTTGTGGAACTGGACGCCCCGTGGCGTCAGGGTCTCGGGGTGGGTCCACGGAACGGTGTCGTGCACGGTGACGACCGTCTGTCGTCCGGGCTCGCTGAACCGGTTGTGCTTGACGAGCGGCGCGAGGACGCTCGGGGAGTGCACCATGCCGCGTCCGACGGTGCCGACGATGCCGCCCTGCCACGCGAGGGAGAGCTCGCGGCGGGGGAGGGCGAGCCGGTCGAGGTCGGCCAGGCCGGGCAGGAGCGTCCGGATGTGGGCGATCTCGTCCCTGCCGACGGCGGAGACGATCCCGGCGACGTCGCAGCCCTCCGGGGCGTTCTCGATGAGGTGCCGGGTGAGCTCCTCGGCGTACCGGCCGATGCCGCCCGGGACCGGGGCGACGACCTGGTCCACGACGACGTGGAGTGTTGTCATGCGGTGCGCCTCCTCGTGGTGCTGCCGTGCGCACTGCGCGGTCGGATGCCGACCATATCAGTCCGCTCGGGGAGGAACCGGGGTGCCCGGCCGGGGCGCGGAAGCGGCGGTCACCCGACGGTGCCGCGCGGCGAGCACCGCGCCGACGCCGGCGAGGACGACGTCCCCGATCGTCATGAAGACGCGGCTGATGACCGCGAGCGCGAAGGGGGCCGCACCGCCCGCGACGCTGCCCAGGAGCAGGACCAGGATGCCCTCACGCGGGCCGATGCCGGCGGGCGCGATGACGATGACGAACCCCACGAGCCACGCCACCGCGTAGGCGCCGACGGCCACCGGGAAGAGCGCGGGGGAGTCGGCACCGAAGGCCCGGAGGACCACGGTCGCCTGCACGCCGTACGCCACCCACATCGCGAGCGACCAGACGAGCGACATCACGGTGCCCGACCACGACAGGGTGGTGTCCTGCGGAGGCCGTCGGAGCACCCGGAACGCGATCGCGACGAGGCGACCGAGCACCGGCGGGGCCAGGCAGACGAGCCCGACGACGATCACCGGGATGAGCCACCAGAACGTCGCGAACCCGGTCGACGAGGCCAGCAGGACCGCGACGATGCCGACGATCGCGGCTGTGACCATGCTCACGAGCATGGAGGCGAGCGCGGCGACGGCGCTGCCGGTGCGCTGCAGGCCGTGCGCGCGCCCGAGTTCGGCCTGGGCGGCGATCGACCACACGCCGCCGGGGATGTACTTGCCGAGCTGCCCGACGAAGAAGATCGAGGACGCCGCGGCCAGGCGGACGCGGTACCCGCTCGCGGCCATCATCGCGCGCCACGAGAGCATGTTGGCGACGAGCGCGACGATCGTGAACACGACGCCCACGGTGACCGTCGCCACGTCGAGACGGGCGAAGTCGTGGACGATCTCGTCCCACTGCTTCGCGATGCTCCAGACGAGGAACGCGAGGGCCACGACGGCGGCCGCCCACTTCACGATCGTGAGCACACGGGCCCGCCGACCGGTCGTCGGCGTGGCCCCCGTCACGGCGTCGGCGGAGGTGTCGAGCGGGTCCGGGGACCCCGTGGTCGACCCCGTAGGCTGTTCAGCGTCCATCGACCGACAACTCTAAGGGAGCGCGCTGGATGCGACCCGATCCGGATCTCCGTCCGACCCTCCTCGTCGCCGCGTCGACCTTCCCGGCCGAGGCCGGTGACGGCACCCCGGGCTTCGTGCTCGACCTCGCGCTCGCGCTGTCGGACGAGTACCGCGTCGTCGTCGTCGCGCCGATGACCAAGGGCGCCCGTGCCGAACAGCGGATCGGGGACGTCGAGGTCCGGCGCTACGGGTACTTCCCGGCGCGCTGGCGCGACCTGGCCGACGGCGCGATCGTGGACAACCTCAAGGCGAAGAAGTCCCGCTGGCTGCAGGTCCCGTTCTTCTTCGTGGCGATGGCCGCCGCGCTCCGCCGTGAGCGCCGTCGTTCGCAGCCGGACGTCGCGCTGCTGCACTGGATCATCCCGCAGGGCGCCGTCGGCCAGCTCGTCCTCGGCGACCTGCCGCGCGTCGTGACCACGCTGGGTGGCGACCTGTACGCGTTGCGCAACCCGCTCCTCCAGGCCGTCAAGCGGTCCGTCATCCGCAGCGCCGCGTCGGTGACCTGCATGAGCACGGACATGGCGCGCGAACTCGGCAAGCTCGGCGCCCGCGACGAGCAGGTGCACGTCGTGCCGATGGGCGTCGACCTGGACCCGATCACCCGGGCCGTCGAGCGCGAGACCCGGGTGCCCGGCCGGGTGCTGTTCGTCGGACGCCTCGTCGAGAAGAAGGGCGCGATCGTCCTGCTCGACGCGCTCGACCGGATGGCCGAGCGACCGGCCGAGGTCGCCGTCGTCGGTGACGGTCCGCTCCGGGCGCAGCTCGAGGCGCGGGCGGGGTCCGTGGTCACGTTCCTCGGGGCGCGCGGGAAGGAGGACCTGGCGTCCGAGTACGCGAGGGCCTCGATCGCGCTCTACCCGTCCGTGCCCGCCGCCAACGGCGACCGGGACGGCCTGCCGGTGGCCCTGCTCGAGGCGATGTCCGCCGGGTGTGCGATCGTCGCGTCGGCGGTGCCCGGCATCGTCGACGTCATCGAGGACGGCGTGAACGGGCTCCTCGTCGAGCCGGGGGACGCCGACGGCCTCGCAGCCGCCGTCGACCGCCTGCTCGCCGACCCAGCGCTGGCGACGCGACTGGGCGTCGCTGCTGCGCAGACCGCGGCCGCGCACACGGTGGACGCCGTCGGCGACCGCTACCGCGAGCTGCTGGCGGCTGCGCGGCGCTGAGTCGGCCTGGAGGCGCGTGGCGGCGCCGCCACGCGCCTCCAGGCCCGTGCGTGCGCCGTCCACGGCGAGCGCGCAGTCCACGACGAGTGCGCACCTCCGCGACGGGTGCGCACGGTGCACCGTGCGCACCCGTCGTCAGCGTGTGCGGGCGCTCACGCGGCGGTGCGGTCGTCGTCGGCGAGCGGCGACGCGGCGGCCGCCGGATGCGTGCTCGCCGAGCCGACCCGCGCTCGGCGCACGGTGATCGACTTGGCGACGCGTTTCGCGAGACGGTGCGCGGGCAGCTCGACCAGGCGGGCGAAGAGCCCGGCCACGACGATCGCGACGGGGATCGCGATGAACGGCGTGAGCCACGGCAGGGACGTCGGCAGCAGCAGGCCGACGGAGACCGTGATCGGCTCGTGCACCAGGTACAGGCTGAACGACAGCCGGCCGAGCGTCCGGGGCACGCGCCCCAGCATCAGGCGCTCGGCGGGGAGCCACTTGCCGCACAGGAGCACGATGAGCCCGGCCGAGGCGACGACCACGATCGGGACGTGGATGCCGACCATCGACCGCGGCACCCACCACTCGAACGTGATGCCGAGCACCGCCAGGACGGCGAGGACCCAACCGGTGCCGCGCCGGATCTCCGGGATGCGCTCCCAGCCGGCGGCGAGGGCCGACCCGAGGAGGAACATCGGCAGGTACATCAGCCAGTCCTCGTGGAACTGCCGGCCGAGCCCGGAGAGCAGGAGCGCCGCGAGGGCCGTGACCCACCAGACCCGGTGCGTCGCCTTCGCGATGAGGACGAACAGGGGGAGCAGGAGCGAGAACGCGACCTCCCACGTCAGCGACCACAGCGGGCTGTTGAGCCGCGTCGGCGAGAGCAGCGTGAGGTCCCCGACCAGGCCGCCGGCGGTGAGCGGCTCGACGTGTCGCAGCAGCCACCCGGACGCACCCGGGGACGGGACCCGCGGCACCAGGAGGAACCAGACGAGGGCGAGCGCGACCGACGCGATGACGGGGACGTAGAGCCGCAGGAGCCGGCTCGGGTAGTACGCGACCCAGTCCTGTCGGCGCCGCAGCGCCGGGAGGGTCAGCACGAAACCGCTCAGCACGAAGAACACGAAGACCGCTTCGCCACCGGCCCAGAACACGTGCAGCGGGCTGTCGACCAACCAGGCGCGGTTCGCGGGGATCGGCTCGCCGTTGTTGCCGGCCGAGAGCGTCGGGACGACGAGCAGGGCGTGGTGGACCAGGACGACGGCCGCGGCGACGCCACGGAGTCCGTCCAGGGAGCCGATGCGGCCCGCGGGGCGATCACGCATGGGCCGATCCTACTGCTGGGTGTCGGGCGACCCGTGGACGGCGGCGTCCGGGCGGCCCGAGCGCATCGCCTGGACCGTGCGGCCGACCCCCTGCCGGAACGGCACGAAGGACCGGTCGTCGACCTCCGGGAGGACCGCGGAGCGCATCCGGAGGTCGAGGCCGTGGAACGTCGCGGAGGGATCCACGCCGTGCACGACGTCGAGGTCCGCCCCGAGCGCTTCCTCGACCGCGGCGATGACGTCCGCGATCGTGGCCGGTTGGCCGGAGGCGAGGATCTTGGTCACCGGGTCGGCAGCGGCGCCCTGCCGCTCGACGAGGTCGAGCGTCTGCAGCACCATCGCCACCGCGTCGTCGATGTAGAGGTAGTCCCGCGTGGTCGACATCGGGACGTAGATCGACGACGGACGGCCCTCGAGGTGGGCCAGGGTGAGCTGGGACACGAGCCCCTGCGGCTTCCGGAGGTTCGCGCCGGGGCCGTACAGGTTCGAGATGCGACCGACCACGAGCCGGCTGCCGGTGTGCTCCGCCCAGTCCCGGAACTGCTGCTCCTCGGCGAGCTTCGCGTGCCCGTACGGTGCGAGTGGTGCCGGTTCGGTGTCCTCGTCGAACGGGGGAGCGTCGCTCCCCGCGTAGACCGCGCCCGCGGAGGACGCGAAGAAGACGGTGCCCGGTGCGGAGTCGTCCCCGCGCGTGGCGTCGAGCACCCGGCCGATGAGTCGCCGTTCCTGCTCGAAGACGTCCGCACCGGTGGCGACGACGCCCGTCCCGGCACACCACAGCAGCCGCCACGGGGTCGGACCCGAGCGGACCGACCGGACGGCGTCGACGAGCGCCTGCACGGCGGCGTCCTGGTCGTCCCACGGAACGCGGGCCGCGACCGCTCCGGGTGCGTCCGCTCCCGCGTCGAGGGAACGCAGGACGGCTCCGCCGAGGAACCCGCCGGCACCGACGACCAGGGTGGTCGGGTTCGTCACGCGCCGAAGACCCCGGCGGCCGTCGCCGCGTGCAGTGCCTCGCGCCAGTCCCGCATCGGCGCCAGGCCGGCGCGCGACCACGCGTCGTGGCCGAGCACGCTGTAGGCCGGGCGCGGTGCCGGGCGGACGAACGCCGTGCTGTCGGTCGGGAGGACACGCTCGGGGTCGAGACCGTTCTCGGCGAAGATCGCCCGCGTGAAGTCGTACCAGGAGCCCTGCCCGGCGTTCGTCCCGTGGTAGATGCCGGCCGGGGCGTCCGCGTCGAGGAGCTCGACGATGCGGGCCGCGAGGTCGCCGGTCCACGTCGGCTGGCCGACCTGGTCGGTCACGACGCTCACCGTGTCGTGGGTCGCGGCCAGCCGGAGCATCGTGGCCGCGAAGTTCGGTCCGTGCGCGCCGTAGATCCACGCGGTGCGCACGACGTACGACGAGTCGGGGGCGATCCGCCGGACGAGGGCCTCGCCGGCTGCCTTGGTGCGGCCGTAGGCGTTGATCGGGTCGGTCGGGGCGTCCTCGGCGTACGGGGCGGTGCCGTTGCCGTCGAAGACGTAGTCCGTCGAGATCGTCACGAGCTTCGCGCCGTGCCGGACGGCCGCCGCTGCGAGCAGCTCCGGGCCGGTCGCGTTGACGGCGTGGGCGTCGTCCTCGTGGGTCTCCGCGTCGTCCACCTTCGTGTACGCCGCCGAGTTGATCACGACGTCGTGCCCGGCGACCGCGGCCTCGACGGCGTCCGGGTCGGTGATGTCGAGGTCGGCACGGGAGCGAGCCGTGACGTCACGGTCGGCGAGTGCCTGCTGGAGGTCGTGTCCGAGCATGCCGGCCGCGCCGGTGATGAGGTACCGGGTCATGGTGTCGCTCCCGTGTCGGGGTCGGTCGAGGGGTGGTCCGCGCTCAGGAGAGCGGTGCGCTCAGGAGCGCGCGGTGCGCTCAGGCGAGCGCGGCGCGCTCCTTGAGGGGCTCCCACCAGGAGCGGTTGTCGCGGTACCACTGCACGACGTCGGCGAGACCCTGCTCGAACGGGACCTGCGGCTCGTAGCCGAGCTCGGCCTGGATCTTCGAGATGTCGACCGAGTACCGGAGGTCGTGGCCGAGGCGGTCGGCGACGCGGTCGACGTACGACCAGTCCTTGCCGGTCGCGTCGAGGAGGAGCTGCGTGAGCTCCTTGTTCGTCAGCTCGGTGCCGCCACCGATGTTGTAGATCTCGCCCGCGCGACCCTTGGTCAGCACGAGCGCGATGCCGCGCGTGTGGTCGTCGACGTGCAGCCAGTCGCGGATGTTGTTGCCCTCGCCGTAGAGCGGGACGTGCTTGTCGTCGATCAGGTTCGTGACGAAGAGCGGGATGACCTTCTCGGGGAAGTGGTACGGCCCGTAATTGTTCGAGCAGCGCGTGATCGAGAGGTTCAGGCCGTGCGTCCGGTGGTAGCTGCGGGCGAGCAGGTCGCTGCCGGCCTTCGACGCCGAGTACGGGGAGTTCGGCTCGAGCGGGCGCTCCTCGTCCCACGAGCCCTCGCTGATCGAGCCGTAGACCTCGTCGGTGGAGACGTGCACGAAGCGTTCGGTGCCGTGGCGGAGCGCCGCGTCCAGGAGACGCTGCGTGCCGACGACGTTGGTCTCGACGAAGATGCCGGAGTCGCGGACCGAACGGTCGACGTGGGACTCCGCCGCGAAGTGCACGATCGCGTCGACGCCGGGGATGACCTCGTCGAGCTTCTCGGCGTCGCGGATGTCGCCCTGCACGAAGGTGTACCGCGGCGAGTCCGCCACCGGCGCGAGGTTCTCGAGGTTGCCCGAGTAGGTCAGCGCGTCGTAGACGACGACATCGGCGCCCTCGAGACCGGGGTACGCGTCCTGCAGGGTGCGTCGGACGAAGTTCGAGCCGATGAAGCCGGCTCCGCCGGTGACGAGGATCTTCACGAGGTCTGGTTCCTTTTCGGAGTCGGTGACGTTGGATCGATTGACGATACTAGGGCGTCGGCGCGGACGCTTCCTGTCCGGCGCCGCGCACGCGCTTCCGCCGACGTCGGGTGAACACGGTGACGAGGACGGTCACGAGCACCGCGATCACGACGCTCGCGCCGCTGAGCAGGGCTCCGGTCGTGGCGCCGGGCACGGCGTACCGCAGCACGACCGTGTGGCTCCCGGCGGGGACCCACACGGCTCCGCCGGCGTCGTCCGCGGCGACGAGCTTCGTCGCTGCGCCGTCGACGGTCGCCGTCCAACCCGGGCGCTGCAGCGAGTCGGACACGACGACCCAGCCGCCTGCGGTCGCGTCGACCTTCGCGACGGTGCTGTTCACGTCGTCGCCCTGCAGGGTGATGCGTGCGGTCCCGTCCGGGTCGGCGGTGTGCTCCGTGGGTGCGCTGAGCACGACGGTGTCGTCGGGCAACGACTGGTCCTCGAGTGCCCGCACCCGTGCGGTCCCGGTGCGTTCGACGACCTGGTCGGACGCCCACCGCACGCGGTCCACGGCGCCGCTGCGCTCGTAGATCGTGGCGTCGCCGGTGTGCACCACGGTCACGCCGTCACCCGCGTCGGGCCGCGTCAGGCTCATCACGGCGTGACCGGAGTCGTCCGTGCCGATCGGGACGAGCTTGTCCTGCCCCGTCACCGTGATCCGGACGTGCCAGGACGTGGACGCCGGGATCGTCGAGCCCTGCAGCGCGACGTTCCGGGGGCCGCCGAGGCCGGGCACCCAGCTGCTGGTGCTCGCCAGGGTCGTGCCGGAACCGTCCTCGACGACGGCCACGGTGAGCGTCATCCCGTTCGCGGAGGTCGTCGGGGCTGGTGGACCGGTGAAGGTGATGCCGTTCACGGGGCCGGTGTGGCTGGCCGACTCGACCGACGGGTCGTCGTCGGTGAGGTCCGCCCACTTCGTCTGCGCGGCACCGGCTTCGGCCGTGCCCGCGAGCGGGGCCGAGGGGTCCGCGACGAGGTACTTCGTGCTGACCCGGTCGAGGATCCCGGAGTCGACGAGCTCGGGGATGCGGTTCGGCTCGAAGGACAGGTACGTGGCGGTCGGGTACGTGTCCGGGTCGACCGCCCGCATCAGGTCCTTCCACTCGCTCGTCTGGAACGCGTGCCCGGTCGTCTCGCGGATCCGGAAGTACGACGACGATCCGGGGAGCATGGCGCTGCCGGTCGTGGCGTACCGGTCCTGGTCGGAGACGTGCTCCTCGAGGTACTTGATGGCCGGGGTGGTCGGGTAGAACGTCGAGGTCGACGCGATCGGCCACCAGGGCTGCGTGGCGACGATCGCCGGGACGGCCACGAGCGCGACGACGCCGATGGACGCGACGGTGGCCCACACCCGCGACCGGAACAGCCAGACGACGGCGACGAGGACCACGGTGACCACGCCGAGGACCCCCACCGCGAGCAGCTCGAGCTTCGTCCGGTGGACGTACTGCTCCGGCACGGGGTCGAGCGCGAGGAGCGTCTGCAGACCGACACCGACGGCGACGAACAGCACGGCGGCGACGGCGAGGATGCGTCCGGTGCGTCGCAGCGGACCGGCGGCGCGGAACCGCACGAGCTCGTCGCGCAGGTTCTCCGGCTGTGCGAGGCGCCCGAACCCGACGCCGGCCATCACGGCGGCCAGGAACAGCACGGCGACGCGGGCACGGCCGATGGGGTTGCTGTCGAAGACGGGCAGCTCACGGACGGCCGACAGGACCGGGCCGCCGAGGTAGACGATGACCACGGTGAGGGCGAGCAGCGCGGCCGTGATCGCCACCACGCCGTGCGCGCGACGACGGACGAGGTCGTCGCCCGGAGCGCCGACGGCCCCGGCCGGTCGGACGAGGACCGCCGCCGCGATGAGCACGACGGCCGCGATGCCGAGGTACGAGTACTCCTCGACGGGGTTGCGGATGCCCCAGGCGGCCCCGGTGCTCTGCAGGAACGAGATGTCCGGCACCCACGCGCTGACGAGCGGCGGCGTGCCGAGCCCGTTCGGGCCGCTCTGGCCGCGGCCGCTGAAGTCGACGAGGTTCGTCGCGTTGATCGCGAACGGCACGAGCTGCCAGGCGGACAACAGCAGGCCGAACAGGATCCCGCCGATCGCGATCACCCCGCTCAGGGCCACGGGGAGCCAGCGGCGGTGCGCGACGATCGTCCGGGCCAGGAAGAACAGGCCGCCGATGAACAGCGCGTAGCCGACGATCGCCGGGAACCCGCCGAGCAGCATCGAGGCGACCGGCACGGCCACGGCGATGACGTCGCGGGCGCGGAGCTCCACCGCTGCCCGGTCGATGGCCCAGAACAGGAGCGGGATGAAGGCCGCGACGCGGGTCTGCGGCCAGTTCGACCACGCCACCATGAAGCCGCACGACGAGTAGACGAGGGCGGCGACCGCCCAGCCGGCGCGCGGGACGCCCCAGCGGCGGAGCAGGAGCGACATGCCGACGGTGACGACGACGATCTCGAGCAGCTTCACCACGCCGGGCGCGTACGCGAGGGGCAGGATCCACCAGGGGAGGGAGAGCGGCGACCAGGCGCCGGAGTCCGGGATGCCACCGAGCTCGGCGCCGCCGGCGACGTAGGGGTTCCAGGCTGCGAACACACCCTCGTGCGCCAGGCCCGTCAGCAGCGAGGTCTGCGGGGCGACCGTGTCGATCGTGTCGCTGTTGAGGATGTTGGTCGAGTTCGCCATCGAGCGCAGCGACTCGCCCCACGGCGTGTAGCGGGTCAGCAGCCCGGTGTTGAGGAACGTGCCGTGCCCGATGAGCGCCGGGCCGATGGTCCAGACCACGAACGCGGCGAGGGCCGCCCACGCGGCGATCTCGACCCAGCTCCCCGGGCGTCGCAGCCAGAGCGCGACGCGCGTCCGCCGATCAGGTCGGGCCGCGCCGCGCTCAGTCGCCATAGCGCTGCAGCTTCTGCAGGTCGAGCTGCTCCTCGGCCAGCGTCCTGTTCAGCCGTGTGAGGTCGGCGACCACGCCGATGACGATCGCGAGGACGGCCGTGATGAGCAGCACCACCCCGAGGATGATCGACTGCAGGTGGTTGCCGCCGGTGTGCATCGCGAGGAGCACGAGGTAGCGGACGAGCGGCCAGAGCCCGAGCACGCCGAGGACCGCGGCGACCCAGAGGAAGAGCGCCATCGGGCGGTACATCAGGTAGACGCGGGCGATCGCCGACCCGGACTGGAACATGTGCTGCCAGATGTTCTTGAACAGCCGCGACTCGCGCGTCTTCGGGTTCGTGGTGATCGGGATCGACGCGATCGCCAGGCGCTTGTACCCGGCCTGCACGATCGTCTCCATGCAGTAGCTGAAGCGCGTCACGATGTTCAGACGGATGAGCGAGTACTTCGAGTACGCGCGGAACCCGCTCGCCGCGTCGGGGAGGTCGAGGCCGGCTGCACGCGAGGCGACCCAGGAGCCGAAGCGCTGCATGAGCTTCTTGAAGCCGGAGAAGTGCTCGATCGTCCGGGTCTGGCGGTCGCCGATGACGATCTCGGCTTCCTTGCGCAGGATCGGCTGGACCAGCTCGGCGATGTGCGCCTGCGGGTACTGGTTGTCGCCGTCGGTGTTCACGACGATGTCGGCGCCGTGCAGCAGGGCGTAGTCGACGCCGTCGCGGAACGAGCGGGCGAGGCCCATGTTCGTGGTGTGGTGCACGAAGTGGTGGACGCCGTGCTCCTTGGCGACCTCGACGGTCCGGTCGGTGCTGCCGTCGTTGATGACCAGGATCTCGATCTCGTCGATGCCGTCGATCTGCTTCGGGATCGAGTCGATGACGCTGGCGAGGGTGTTCTCCTCGTTGAGGCATGGGATCTGGACGAATAGCTTCACGGGTCGCGGTGTCTCGTTTCAGGGAGTCGGCAACGTGCTCGAAACCAGGACAGCCTATGCGACGCGGGTGTCACGGGAGACCGGACCCCGCCGAGCCCGGCCCGATGTGTGGTGTACCAGACGCCTTGCTAGGCTGCTCCGGTGCAGATCCGCGAACTGAAGATCCCCGGCGCGTGGGAGTTCACGCCCGTCCAGCACGGCGACGCACGAGGAGCATTCCTCGAGGCGTACCGCGCCGACGTCCTCGAAGAGACCGTCGGTCACCCGCTGGACCTCCGCCAGGTGAACATGTCGATCTCGTCGGCCGGCGTCGCACGGGGCATCCACTACGCTCTCGTCGCGCCGAGCCAGGCGAAGTACGTCACCGCGGTGCGCGGCGCGTTCATCGACTACATCATCGACATCCGCGTCGGTTCGCCGACCTTCGGGCAGTGGGACTCGGTCCGGATCGACGACGTCGACCGCAAGGCCGTCTACCTGTCCGAGGGCCTCGGCCACGCGATCGTCGCGCTCGAGGACCAGTCGACCGTGAACTACCTCGTCAGCGCCCACTACAACCCCGAGCGTGAGAAGGGGATCACGATCCTCGACCCGACCGTCGGGCTCACCCTGCCGGAGGGGCTCGGCGAGCCGGTGCTCTCCGAGAAGGACACCAGCGCGCCGACGCTCGAGCAGGCCGCCGAGCAGGGGCTGCTGCCGACGTACGACGAGTGCGTCGCCTACACCGAGTCCCTCCGAACGAAGAAGTAAGGGAAAGACCGTGAAGGGCATCATCCTCGCCGGGGGTTCCGGCACCCGTCTCTGGCCGATCACCAAGGGCATCAGCAAGCAGCTCATGCCGATCTACGACAAGCCGATGGTCTACTACCCGCTGTCGACGCTGATGATGGCCGGCATCCGCGAGGTCCTGGTCATCACGACGCCGGAGTACAACGACCAGTTCCGCGCCCTGCTCGGCGACGGTTCGGCGCTCGGCATGGACATCCAGTACGCCGTGCAGCCCAGCCCGGACGGCCTCGCCCAGGCGTTCGTCATCGGTGAGGACTTCATCGGCGACGACAGCGTGGCACTCGTCCTCGGCGACAACATCTTCCACGGCACCGGCCTCGGCACGAACCTCCGGAAGAACACCGAGGTCGAGGGCGCGACGATCTTCGCGTACCACGTGGCCGACCCGAAGGCGTACGGCGTCGTCGAGTTCGACGACAGCTTCACCGCGGTCTCCATCGAGGAGAAGCCGGCCGAGCCGAAGTCGAACTACGCCGTCCCCGGCCTGTACTTCTACGACAACAAGGTCATCGAGATCGCGAAGACGATCGAGCCGAGCGCCCGTGGCGAGCTCGAGATCTCGACCGTGAACGAGCGCTACCTCGAAGCGGGCGAGCTCGGCGTCCAGGTCCTCGACCGCGGCACCGCCTGGCTCGACACCGGGACGTTCGAGTCGATGATGCAGGCATCGGAGTACGTGAAGGTCATCGAGGACCGTCAGGGCTTCAAGATCGGCTGCATCGAGGAGATCGCCTGGCGCAACGGCTGGATCGACGACACGCAGCTCGCCGAGCTCGCCGCGCCGCTGGTCAAGGGTGGCTACGGCGTCTACCTGCAGCGGCTCCTCTCCGCGTAGTCGTCCTGTGGCGATCTTCCGACGCCGCCGTCGCGACGCGACGCCCTCCGGCTCCGGCCTGGAGGCGCGACCCGCGTCCGTGACGGCGGCGTCGCCCGTTCCCGTGGCCGGGTTCGACGGCCCACTGCCGCACCTGGACCGCGCGGTCACCGTGCTCCTGGTGAGCCGGTCGGACCGGTACGAGCGCCTCCCCGCGATGGTGGCGGCGGCCCGACGGGCGTTCGGTCCCGAGATCGACGTGCGCGCCGTCGGGTACGTCGCCGACGCCTCCCCGCAGGACGCTCCACAGCGCGGCCTGCCCTGGGTCCGCCCCGACGCGGTGGACGGCATCGGGTCCGCGATCAACGCCGGGGTGTCGACCGGGGTCGGCCGCGTCCTGCTCGTCGTCGACTCGACCGTCGGCGTCACCGACCAGGACCTGCAGGTGCTCGCCACGGCGGGACACGACCGCGTCGCCCAGGCGCGCGTGTGGTCGTCCGATGGCAGTCGTCGGCACGGAGTGCGCCTGCTCCGTCCCGGGGCGCTCCCCTGGACGGACGACGATCCGGACACCCCGCCGTCACCGGACGTGGCCGCGGCGATCTCGGACGCGCGCCTCGGCGACGGGATCCGGACGCTCCCGGTGTTCGCGGCGGACCAACCCGCGGTCGCGGTTCCGGGCGCGGCGGTGGTCCCGGCACCGTGCCTCCCGGACGAACGCATGACCCTCACGGCCTGGACCCGCGCGATCGCGGACCGGACCGGGGAGGACCCCGTCGTGACGTGGGCGGTCGAACGGTCGGCCGAGGCGGGACGCACCATCGACCAGACCGTCGTCGACGCGTTCGCCGCCTGGCGCGACCGCGAGCCGGAGCCCGGCGGCTCGGGTGTCGTCGCGGGTCCGCCGCTGCCACCCTGGGGTGCTCGCCCGGTGACGCCCGTCCCGCGGCGCACGGGGTCCGCTGACCAGCTCGCGTGGTCCGTCAAGATCGCGGCGCCGGCCGGGCCGGAGGGGGACGGCTGGGGCGACGTGCACTTCGCCGCCGAACTCGCCGGAGCCCTCGAACGGCTCGGACAGCGTGTCCGCGTCGACCGGCGGGACGCCCACGTCCGCGACGACGACGGCGCGGACGACGTCACGCTCGTGGTGCGCGGTCTCGACCGGGTGCCGCCGAACCCTGCGTCCGTGAACCTGCTGTGGGTGATCAGCCACCCGGACGACGTCGCCGACACCGAACTCCGGTCGTTCGACGCGGCGTTCGCGGCCGGTCCCGTCTGGGCGGCGGCGGCGGCCGAGCGCTCGGGTGTCCCGGTCCGGACGCTGTTGCAGGCCACCGACCCGACGGTCTTCCGCCCGACCTCGCCGACGGGCCCCGATGCCGGTCGGGTGGTGTTCGTCGGGTCGACCCGGGGGACGTCACGCCCGGTGGTGTCCGACGCGGTCGCGCTCGGCGCGGATCTGCGCGTGCACGGCCCCGGGTGGGCGTCCGTCGTGCCGGAGTGGATGCGCGGTGCACCAGCCTTGACGCGGGCCGAGGTCGCCGCGTCCTACGCGTCCGCGCGGGTCGTGCTCAACGACCACTGGCCGGACATGGCGGCGGGGGGCTTCGTGTCGAACCGGGTGTTCGACGTGCTGGCGTCCGGGGGCGTCGTGGTCACCGATCCGGTCGCCGGGCTCGGGGACGTGCTCGACGTCCCGACGCTCGCGGTCGCCCGGTCGCGGGACGACCTCGCCACCGTGCTCGACCCGACGCACGCATGGCCGACGCCCGACGAGCGTGCCGCGGTCGCCGCCCGCATCGCGGCCGAGCACTCGTTCGACGCCCGCGCCGCGGTCCTGCTCGACACCGCACGCGCCGAGCGCGCTCGCCTCCGCGCCTGACCGCGCCGCCGCGGGTTCCGGATGCCTGCGCACAACCACAGTGCGCCCGAACCACGCAGTTCCGCGGTTCGAGCGTGTTTTGAGTGTGCGCCGGCGAACGACGCCGCCCGGCACTACTTGCGGGTCACCCAGCGGGCGCGTACGGCGAGGCCGACGCGCAGCACGAGCCGGAGTGGCCACAGCCACCACGCCCGGTACTTCCGCGACAGGAACCGGTAGGCGCTGCGGTGGTGCTCGATCTCCATGCGGCGCCGGTTCGACGACGTCGAGTGCGCCCCGGTGTGCGTGACGACCGCGGTGGGCACGTACACGTTCGCCCGCTCGGCCAGCCCGACGCGCTGCCCGAGGTCGACGTCCTCGAAGTACATGAAGTACGACTCGTCGAAGCCCCCGAGCTGCCGGAACAGGTCGGTGCGGATGAGGAAGCACGCGCCGGACAACCAGCCGGCCTCGCGCTCGACGACCTGCGTGGTGGACCAGTACCGCTGGCTCCACGGGTTGCCCGGCCAGAAGCGCGAGAACGCCGCGTGGCCGAGGCCGGTCCGGAGCGAGGGGAGCCGTCGGGCGGACGGGTAGGTCTCACCCTGTTCGTCGAGGATCCGCGGGCCGAACGACCCGCCGTGCGGCAGCCGGTCGGCCGCGGCGACGAGCTCGTCGATCGACCCCGGCTCGAGCACGACGTCGGGGTTCGTGACGAGCAGGAAGTCCGGACGGACGTCGGGCAGGACGTCGTCGAGCGCACTCAGGGCGGCGTCGATCCCGCCGCCGTACCCGCGGTTCCCGCCCGAGGAGACCACGACGGCACCGTAGGACTCGCCGATCGCCCGGAGCGCGTCGAGGTCGGCTGACCCGTTGTCGGCGATGACGACGGCCACCGGTGAGGTGGACGCGGCCTCGATGCTCGCGAGGAAGGGCCGGATCGTCTCGCCGGTGTTGTAGGTGACCGTCAGGACGGCGACGCGGATCACCGCCGACCACCCCCGGCGACCGTCTCGTAGGCGGCGACGTGCACCGCGGCGGTGGCGTCCCACGTGAAGTCGTCGGCCCGCCGGAGCGCGGCGGCGCGGTGCGACGCGATGAGTGCGGGATCGTCGAGCAGCGAGGCCATCGCGGCCGCCAGCGCCGAGGCGTCTGGTTCGGTGTAGACGGCGGCGTCGCCCCCGACCTCGGGCAGCGACAGCCGCCTGGTGGTCAGGACGCACGCTCCGGTGGCCATCGCCTCCACCACGGGCAGGCCGAAGCCCTCGCCGAGCGACGGGTACACGACGAACTCCGCGCCGCCGAGGAACCCGGCGAGGTCCTCGAGCGGGAGGTACCCGGCCTCGACGACGTGGTCGGTGTCCTGCAGCGCGTCGAGCCGTTCGATCGCGGTGTCGTCCCAGCCGCGGGCGCCGGAGAGCACGAGCCACGGCGTCGGTGACCCGGTGGTGTTCCGTGCACCCCGTACGGCGGCGTACGCGTCGAGCAGCGCGGTGACGTTCTTGCGCGGCTCGATCGTGCCGAGGAACGCGATCCACGGGGCGTCGTCGGGCAGACCCGCGGCGATGCGGGCGTCCTCGACCTCGGCGGTGGTGGGTTCGTGGAAGCGGGCGCGGTCCACCCCGAGCGGTGCGACCCGGACGTCTGCGCGGATGCCGGAGACGACGCGTGCGGCCTCGGTCGCGGTGGCGGCGCTCGGGACGATCACGACCGGGCGGCTGCGCAGGGAGCGGCGGCTCCACCAGGTGAAGAACGTGCGCTTCAGGCGTGAGTGCCACTCGGGGTTGGAGAAGAACGTGGCATCGTGCAGGGTCACCACCGACCCGCGTCGCCAGGAGAACGGGAACGTGTAGTGCGGCGAGTGCAGCACGGTCGCGCCGAGTCGGCGGCCGAGCGCCGGCAGGCCGGTCTGCTCCCAGAGGAACCGCAACGGGACCGAGTCGGTCCACGCCGGCGCCCGGTGCACCGTGACGTGCGGCGCGATCTCGGCGAAGTGCGACGCGTGCACCGGACGGACGACCAGGTGCACGTCCAGCCCGGGATCGGTGAGGTGCGACGCGACCCCCTCGACGTAGCGTCCGACGCCGCCGAGGTTCCGCGGTACCGCCGTCCCGTCGATCAGGACGGTGAGCTGCGGCACGCGTGGTTCCTTCCGTGCGGGAACGCCGCGGCCGGTGCCGTCGACGGGGGAGTGTCCAGGATAGCCCGACCCGCTCATGCGCTCGGGTCCACGCCGCTCCGCGGGACGGACGCGAGCCGCGACTGGCGGAGCCGGTGCGCGAGGTGCGCGGGGAGGTGCCCCGTGACGTCGGCCAGCGCTGCCAGGACGAGTCGCGCCTCCTGGCGGGTGCTGCCCGCGGCCAGTCCGCGCAGGCCGCGCACGAGGGTCCTGGTGCTCGCACGCAGCACCGTCGACCACGGGGCGTGCCAGAGGGCGACGACGATCCGGTTGCGGGCGTTGCGGAAGACGAACAGGTCGCTCCGCACGCCCGACGAGGCCGAGTGGTCGTGCTGGACGACCGCGTCGCCGACGTACTCGACGCGCCATCCGCGTCGGCGCAGCCGCCACGCGAGTTCGGTGTCCTCGTAGTACATGAACAGGGACTCGTCGAGGAGTCCGACGTCGTCCAGGGCGGCCCGGCGGAGCGCGGACGCGCCGCCGGAGAACCCGAAGACCGCGCGGTCGGCGACCCGGTCGGCCGGTGCGAACCAGTCGCGGTCCATGCCGTTGCCGTCGCGGTCGACGCGGACGCCGGTCGAGTTGAGGCGGACCTCGCCGTCCGGCGACGGCACCCACAGGTGGCCGTCGTGGTCGCGGAGCGCACGCCCGGTGGGAGCGGGGGCGGCGGACTGGAGGCGCGTCCAGCGTCCGGCGAGCACGATGCGGCCGGTCACGGCCGCGACGTCCGCAGGGGCGGCGTCGAGGTGGTCGCGGAGGGCCGCGACGAAGCCCGGCGCGGGCTCGGCGTCGTTGTTCAGGAGGACCACGACGTCGGCGTCCGCGTGCCGGATGCCCGCGTTGGCACCCGCGGCGAACCCGCCGTTCGTGTCGCGGGCCAGCACCGTGGCGTCGGGCAGGTCCCGCCGGAGGACGGCGACGGAGTCGTCGGTCGAGCCGTTGTCGACGACGATGACCTCGTCGGCCGCGCCGTCGTCGAGGACGGCGCGCACCGACCGCGTCGTGAGGTCGGCGCGGTTCCAGTTGACGACGACGACCGCGGTGCGGCTGGCGCCGTCGGACAGGGTCAGCCGAGCTCCTCGATCGAGGGCTTCGCGTAGACCGTGCCGACGGCGTCGCCGAACGACGGCACCTCGAACGAGTCGCACTCGGGCAGGTCGTGCAGGTGCCGCCCTGCGGAGTCCATCATCGACACGTTGATGAAGTACTTGCCGGTGCCGAAGTTCGTGTCCGCGATGCGGAGGCGGAGCTTCCGGCGACCGTGCAGGGGCTCGAGGTGGATGCCCATGATGCCCGTGGTGGTGCCGTAGACGACCTGTCCGGCGGTGTTGTTGATCTGGACCGCGGCCTCCCAGTCCTCGACGCGGTCGAGGTGCTCGAACTCCATGTCCACGATGAGGTCGTCACCGGGGACGATCGGCGCGCGGTGCTCCTTGCCCTCGGCAGTCACGGTGGCGCCGAGGACGGTGCCGCGGCCGACCGCCACGTCCGCGCTGAGCTCGCCGGAGCGGCGCTCCTCGAGCACGTCGCGGAACTTGCTGACCGCCTGCACCGCGTCGCCGTCGTGCAGGACCTTGCCCTTGTTGAGCAGCACGACGCGGTCGCACATCTCCTGCACCTGGCTGAGCGAGTGCGTGACGATGATGATCGTCTTGCCCTGCTCCTGGAACGAGCGGATGCGGTCGAGGCACTTGCGCTGGAACGCTTCGTCACCGACGGCCAGCACTTCGTCGACGAGCAGCACGTCGGGGTCGGTGTGCACGGCGACGGCGAACGCGAGCCGCACGTACATGCCGGATGAGTAGAACTTCACCTGGGTGTCGATGAAGTCGCCGATGCCGGAGAACGCGAGGATGTCGTCGAAGCGCTCCTCGGTCTCCTTGCGGCTCAGGCCGAGCAGGGACGCGTTGAGGAAGACGTTCTCGCGGCCGGACAGGTCCGGGTGGAAGCCCGCTCCGAGCTCGAGCAGCGCGGCCAGACGCCCGCGGCGGGAGACCGTGCCGGACGTCGGCTGGATGATGCCGCCGATCGCCTTGAGCAGCGTGGACTTGCCGGAGCCGTTCTGGCCGATGAGCCCGACGGTGGTGCCGGCCTGGATCGAGACGGTGACGTCGTCGAGTGCCCAGAAGTCCTGGCGGTGCTTCCGGCCGGCGCGGCCGAGTGTGACGATGCGCTCGCGGATCGTGTTGTCCTTGCGGACGACGAACCGCTTGCGGACGTGGTCGATGACGATGACGTCCGGACGCTCGGCGGTGGCGCCGGACGTCGACGGGGCGACGGGGGTGCTGATGGCCATGGTCTAGAGCTCCTGCGCGAAGTTGCCCTGCAGACGGGAGAACACCCGCTGCGCTCCGAGCAGGCAGACGAGCCCGATCACGAAGGCGATGCCGAGTCGCAGCATGAGGTGGTCGGGGTAGACAACCTTCGTCGGGTCGTGGATCCAGATCGCGTTCTGCAGGCCGAGGACGGACAGCGTGAGGGGGTTGTTCGTGTAGACCGTCAGGAGCCAGCCCACCTTGAGGTTCGCGAGGACCATCGAGTACGAGTACACGATCGGCGATGCCCAGAGCAGCACCATCAGGCCGACGTCGATGACGAACTGGACGTCGCGCAGGTACACGTTGAGGGCACTGAGCACGAGGCCGATCGCCGCGCCGTAGACCAGGATCACCAGCAGCGACGGGATCAGGTAGACCAGACCGCCGTGCCAGGGGAACGCCCCGAGGATGAGGGTGAACACGAGCAGGATCGCGAACTGGATCGCGAAGTTGACCAGCGCGGCACCGACGCTGGCGAGCGGGAAGACCTCGCGCGGGACGTAGACCTTCTTGATCAGACCGCTGTTGCCGACGATCGAGCTGGTCGACCCGGCGACGATCTCGCTGAACAGCGTGTAGGCGCTCAGCCCGGTGAAGACGTAGATCGCGAAGTTGTCGATGCCGTGCGCAGCGCCGAGCACCTTGCCGATCACGAAGTAGTAGATGAGCAGCTGGGTGAGCGGGCGCACCAGCGTCCACACGAACCCGAGCGCCGAGTCCTTGTACCGCGCCTTGAGGTCGCGGCGGATGAGCATCCCGAGCATCTCGCGCTGTCGGAAGACGTCGCGGAGTTCTCGCCAGGTTCCTCGGATCGCACTCGTCGGGGCGCCGACGACGACGAGGGGTTCCTTCGCGAGCGCCGCCATGCGGGCTTGATCGACCATTCGTCTCTTCGTTCGTGGGGGCAGGACCGGAACAGCATACTCACCGCACCGACGGGGAACCGGAGTGCGGCGAACACCGGACGACACCTGTCGTCCGACCCCTGTGCGGGGGTGAATGTGCGCGATGGCAACCCTCAACCTTCACTTTGGGGTTACCGTTGACGCAACCCGGACCCTTGTCAACATCCACAGGACGGCCCGTCAGCATGCAGCTTGCTCCACGGCCGATCGCTGCGCTCGCGGTGGTCGGTGCTCTCAGTCTCCTCGCGGCGGGTTGTTCCGCCGGCGGCGACACCGACCCCACCCCGAGTGCCTCGCGGTCCGCCACGGCGACCACGACGCCGACGTCGACGCCGACTCCCACGGCGACGGCCGACACCGACGAACCCTCGTCCGGTGCCACCGCGGGCGACGACGACGTCCCGACCGCGTTCCCCGGTACCGGGCAGACCACGCAACCCGACACGGATCCCGGGGAGTTCCCGGCCACCGCGGTCGTGACCTTCTCCGGATGGGACGCCGGCAGCAAGTCGCTGCAGGCGGGCGGTCTGGTGTCCGGGACGACCAACGCGTCCGGGACCTGCACGTTCACGGCGAAGAAGGACGCGGTCTCGCGCACCGTCACCAGCACGGCCCAGGCGAGTGCCTCGTCGGTGAACTGCGCCCAGGCGTCCTTCCCCGCGAGCCAGGTGTCGACCGGGACCTGGTCGATCACGCTCACGTACACGGTCGGGTCGAAGTCGACCACGTCCGACCCGATGACGGCGGAGGTGCCGTGATGTTCCGTTCCACGACCACGAGCGGGCGACGACGCCCGCTGCGCTCGGCCCTCGGGATGGTCGCCGCACTGGCGATCGCCGTGAGCGGTCTGACCATCGGCACGATCGTCTCCGAACAGACGACGACCGAGTCCGCGTCCGCCGC
This sequence comes from Curtobacterium sp. 314Chir4.1, assembly GCF_900215175.1. Taxonomy (NCBI): domain Bacteria; kingdom Bacillati; phylum Actinomycetota; class Actinomycetes; order Micrococcales; family Microbacteriaceae; genus Curtobacterium; species Curtobacterium sp. 314Chir4.1. Next base: position 83,873 of record NZ_OCMI01000002.1, on the reverse strand, counting down.
GACCGCCGCGGGCTTCGACCCTGGCAACATCATCAGCGACGCGAACTTCTACAACGGATCCGCGATGAGCGCGGCTTCGGTGCAGTCGTTCCTCAACAGCGTCGTCCCCACTTGTCACACGGACGGGACACCCTGCCTCAAGAACTTCGCGCAGACAACCCCCAAAATTTCGGCGGTGTCTGGCCGCTGTGCCGCACTGGGGGGCAGCAAGATGACAGGCGCGCAACTGATCACAGCGGTCGGAAACGCGTGCGGAATCAGTCAGGAGGTGCTGCTGGTCCTGCTCGAAAAGGAGCAGGGCCTGGTCTCTGCTGGAGCGTCCGCCGACACCAAGAACAAGCCGAATTGGCCGACCGCGTACAAGTACACGCACGCCACCGGTTTCGCCTGTCCAGACACAGCAGCTTGTAATCCGGCCTACAACGGATTCTTCGCTCAGGTCTACGCCGCCGCGCTGCAGTTCAAGCGCTACCAGGCGTCCCCGACCTCGTGGGCGTACCAGGCCGGGCGCAACAACGCGATCCTCTACAACCCGAACGCCGCCTGCGGTCGGAAGACGGTCTACATCAAGAACCAGGCGACCGCCGGGCTGTACATCTACACGCCGTACACCCCGAACGCCGCCGCGATGGCGAACCTGTACGGCACGGGCGACAGCTGCTCGGCGTACGGCAACCGCAACTTCTGGCGCATGTACACCGACTGGTTCGGGTCGCCCACCGGCGGTTCCTCGCCCATCGGCAGCCTCGACTCGCTGAAGGCCGGGTTCAAGCAGGTCGTCGTCGGCGGCTGGACCGCCGACCCGGACACCACGGCTGCGATCAAGGCCCAGATCTACGTCGACGGTGTCGGCAAGGCGTCGGTCATGGCCAACGCCGTCCGTCCGGACCTCGCGGCCCGCCTCGGCGCGAACAACACCGCGCACGGGTACACCGCGACCCTCAGCGGCCTGTCCACCGGCAAGCACACCGTGTGCGTGTTCGGCATCAACACCGGACCGGGTTCGAACACGCTGCTCGAGTGCCGGGACGTCACGGTCTCCGGCGGCGTCCCGACGGGCGTGATCGACGCGGCGTCCGCCGTCGCCGGCAAGCTGACGATCCGCGGCTGGGCCATCGACCGTGACAGCCAGTCGGCGACCCAGGTGCAGGTCCGTGCGGACGGCAAGACGCTCGGCACCCTCACCGCGAACGCGGCGAAGAGCGGGCTGAACGCCGCGATGCCGGGCTACGGCGACAACCACGGGTACTCCGGGACGGTGCAGGGCTTCCCGGCGGGGACGCACACCGTCACCGTGCACGCCAAGGACCTGTCGAACGGGAAGTGGACGCAGATCGCGTCGAGGTCCGTGTCGCAGGCCACCGGCTACCCGTGGCTCGCCGTCGACGAGGTGGCGTCCAAGGCCCCCGGCAAGCTCCTGGCCCGCGGCTGGGCGATCGACCCGGACACCACCGGGACCGTCCGCGTGCACTTCTACCTGGACGGCAAGGCGCTCACGTCGATCGCCGCCGACCAGACGAAGACCGGGTTGAACAACGCGAAGCCGGGGTACGGCGACAAGCACGCGTACCGCCTGGAGCGGAGCGGGATCAGCGCCGGCAAGCACAGCCTGTGCATCATCGCGATCAACCAGGGCCCGAAGAACCTCAACGCGAGCATCTGCAAGCCGTTCTCGACGCCGACCGGGTCGCCGAAGGTGACGGTCGACCAGGCCGCGTCCGCCGGACTCGGTGCGGTCACCGTGAGCGGGACCGCGTACGACCCGGACACGACGGCGGCGGTGTCGCTGACCTACACGGTCGACGGCAAGCAGGTCGCGACGGGGACGGCGAACCAGACGAAGAGCGGTTTCGACTCGTCGCACCCCGGCTACGGCAACGCGCACGGCTACACGCAGAAGCTCACCGGCGTCGGCCCGGGGAAGCACACGGTCTGCGTGGTCGCCAAGAACGTCGGCGGCGGCTCGAACGCCAGCACGTGCAAGTCGGTCGCCGCGGCGACCGGCAACCCGACGCTCCTGCTCGACGAGGTCTCCTCGCCGGCGCCCGGCCAGATCCGGGTGCGCGGCTGGGCGATCGACCCGGACACGGCTGCGTCGCTGCGGGTGCACGTGTACTTCGACGGTGCCGCTGGCGTGTCCATCGCGGCGGACCAGGCGAAGCCGTCGCTCGCGACGGTCTACGGCGGGTTCGGTGGGAACCACGCGTTCTCGTCGACGTTCACCGGCAAGAAGGCGGGCGCGACGAGCGTCTGCGTCTTCGCCATCAACCAGGGCGCGGGAGACAACACCGAGGTCTGCAAGTCGGTGACCGTGCAGTAGACGGTCACCACGCGACGGACGGGAGGCGCGGTGCCAGCTGGCACCGCGCCTCCCGTCCGTCACGGGGCCGGACCACCGCCCGTCCCGACACCGGCGTCCGCCGCGCGGTCAGCGCTTGCGGAGCGCGCGCGCGACGCCGCCGAGGCGGTCCAGCACCCGGAACTCGGCCGAGTGGGTCAGGGCGTCGTACCGCCGTGCCATCGCGTCGCGCTCGGCCTCGGCGGTGCGCCGTGAACGGTCGACGACCGCGACCGCCTCCTCCGAGATGATGAGGCGACGGTTGATGTCCTCGACACCGGAGCGGTGGACGTCGCGCTCGCGCTCGGTCTCCCGCAGCAGTTCACGGTGCAGCGCGGCCCAGCGCAGCAGCGGGTCGCGTGCGCCCGACCGACCGGAGGCGCGCTCGACGGCGGCGTCCAGGGACGGCCCGACCTGGGCGGCACGCGCAGCGAAGGAGTGCCGCTCGACGACCACGGCGTGCAGGCGCTCGACGAGGGCGTCCCGTTCCGCCGCCGGCATCGCGAGGGCGCGTTCGAGGGACGCCGCGTCGTCGAAGACCGGCACGCCGGTCAGCCCGAGCTCGTCCAGCCCGAGTGCGCAGGTGGTGACGGGCAGCGCGCCGCACGCGAGCGATTCGTACAGGCGGGAGTTCAGGGTGCCGAACTCGGCGGCCGGCGCGATGACGTCGTCGACCACGAACGCGGCCGAGCGGTAGACCTCGGGCAGGGCGAAGTAGGACACCGCGGGCCGGAGCTCCACGCCGGCCGAGCCCTCCACGTGCTCGACGTTGGCGGCGAACCAGACGATCGGCTCGGCCGGGGCGACCTGCTCGAGGACGTCCTGGACGCCGCGCCGGGCACCCCAGAAGTTCACCGTGGTGACCGCCCGGTCGCTGCGGGGCGTCGGCGCACCGTCGACGTCGGTCGTGAAGAGGTCGAGGTCGACGCCGATCGGCACGACCTCCACCGGGCGGTCGAGCACCCGGGCGAGCTCGTCGCGCGCGATCGTCGAGGACGCCCACACGGCGTCGTACTCGCCGAGCCAGGGGAGCGTCGCCCACTGTGCGGTCCAGTTCCGGACCCAGGCAACCGTGGCGGTACCGGCGGGCACGAGCCCGGGGACGAACGACTCGATCATGTTCACCAGGACCGTGGTGTCGTCGGGGACGTCCTCCGCCCAGCGCTCGATCGGCCACATCGCCACGCCCCAGCCCTCGGCACGCAGGGCCCGCGCGAGCCCGAGCGCGACGAACAGGTCGCCCTTGCCCTCGGCGGGGTCCGCCGTCGACACCGCGAAGCGGATCGTCCCCCTGGCCCCGTCCGCGTGGTCACCACGCGCGATGGCGGCGTAGTCGTCGGCGAGGGGCGACGAGGCGGGGGCGGTCGGGATCGAGGACTGCGGCACGGGGACTCCGGGTCTGGGGAGGGACACCGCGACGTCGGACGGGTCACGGCGAACGGTGCGGCCGGGTGGGGGCCGTCTGCCATTGTGCACGAACCCGAGCCGATCACAGGGGAGCGGCGTGCTCGGCCTTGTATGGTGATGTCGGCCGACGGGCACCCCCGACGGTCGCACCACCGATCCATGCCGCACGCGCGGCAGCCGCTGGAGGAACCCCGCCGTGACAGAGCGCAAGCCGGGAGTCGTGTCCGTCGTCCTCGTGAACTACAAGGGCACGGACGACACCCTGACGAGCATCGCCGAGCTCCGCAAGCAGGACTGGCCGCAGGACAAGCTCGAGGTCATCGTCGTCGACAACGGCTCCGGGCCCGAGCACGTCGGGCGGCTGAAGGCCTCCGACCTCGACTTCACCTTCGTCGACTCCGGCGCGAACCTCGGGTTCACGGGTGGCTGCAACCTCGGTGTCGAGCACTCCTCCGGGGAGATCGTCGCGTTCCTCAACAACGACGCGCGCCCCGACACCGGCTGGGTGCGCGAGGCGATGGCGACGTTCGCCTCCGGCGCGGACATCGGTGCCGTGGCGTCGAAGGTCCTCGACTGGGAAGGCGTCAACGTCGACTTCACCGAGGCCGCGATGACCTGGTACGGCATGGGCTACAAGCCCTTCGCCGGGTCGCCGGACACCGGCCGCTGGGAATCGGAGACCGACGTCCTGTTCGGCACCGGCGCGGCGATGTTCATCCGCGCGGAGCTCTTCGAGCAGCTCGGCGGGTTCGACGACCGCTACTTCATGTTCTACGAGGACGTCGACCTCGGGTGGCGCCTCAACCTGCTCGGCTGGCGCTTCCGGTACCAGCCGAAGTCCGTCGCGTTCCACAAGCACCACGCGTCGATGAACAAGTTCGGCGACTTCCGCGAGACCTACCTGCTCGAGCGGAACGCCCTCTTCACGCTCTACAAGAACCTCGGCGACGAGCAGCTCGCGGCGGCCCTCCCCGGGTCCCTCGCCCTCGTCGTCCGCCGTGCGATCGGCCGCGGTGAGCTCGACTCGACCGAGCTCGACCTCCGCAACCCCGGCGACGACAGCGTCCCGACGATCCCGGTGCCGAAGACGAGCATGGCGGGCATCTACGGCGTCGACCAGTTCGTCGAGCAGCTGCCGTCGATGACCGAGTCCCGTCGGGAGATCCAGGCGACCCGCGTCCGCAGCGACCGCGAGCTCCTCCGCCTGTTCGGCAATCGCGACGAGCCCGCGTACCCGATCGAGAACTACCTCGCCGGCTACGACAAGATCGTGCACTCGCTCGGCGTGCTCGAGGTCGGCACCCGACGTCGCGTCCTCATCATCACGGGCGACTCCATCGGCGAGAAGATGGCCGGTCCGGCGATCCGTGCGACCCAGATGGCGAAGCAGCTCGCGACGGAGCACGACGTGCGCGTCATCAGCCTGACCCGCTCGTCGCCGATCGACCCCTCGTACGAGGTCGTCACGGTCCCGCACCGCCACCCGCGGCAGATGGTCGAGCACGAGGCCTGGGCCGACGTCATCATCGTGCAGGGTCACGCGCTGCGCCTGTTCCCGGTGCTCGAGTCGACGCGCAAGATCCTCGTGGTCGACGTCTACGACCCGCTGCACCTCGAGCAGCTCGAGCAGGGCCGCAGCGACGACGTCGACCAGTGGAACCGCCAGATCCTCGACGCCTCGGACACCCTGAACCACCAGCTCGAGCTCGGCGACTACTTCATCTGCGCGTCCGAGCGCCAGCGCATGTTCTGGCTCGGTCAGCTCGCCGGCTCCGGCCGGGTGAACGCCAGGACCTACTCGCGTGACGCCGACCTCCGCTCGCTCATCGGCGTCGTGCCGTTCGGCCTGTCCTCGACGCCGCCGGTCCACGACCAGCCTCGGGTGAAGGGCGTCGTCCCCGGCATCGGCAAGAACGACAAGCTCGTCGTCTGGGGCGGCGGGATCTACGACTGGTTCGACCCGATCACGCTCGTCCGCTCGATCGCCCGGCTCGCCGAGCGCCGCCCGACCGTGAAGCTCTTCTTCATGGGCGTGCAGCACCCGAACCCCGACGTGCCCGAGATGGACATCGTCGCCAAGGTCCGCGCCGAGGCCGACGCGCTCGGCCTCACCGGCAAGCACGTGTTCTTCAACGACACGTGGATCCCGTACGAGGAGCGCGGCGCCTACCTGCTCGAGGCCGACGCCGGCGTCTCGACGCACTACGAGCACCTCGAGACGACGTTCTCGTTCCGCACCCGCATCCTCGACTACCTGTGGGCGCGTCTGCCGATCGTGACGACCGCCGGCGACTCCTTCGGCGACCTCGTCGCGGAGCAGAAGCTCGGCATCGCCGTGCACGAACAGGACATCGACGGCCTCGCAGCGGCGCTCGAGACGGCGATCTACGACAAGAAGGCGCGCACCGAGTTCATCGGGAACGTCGACCGCGTCCGTGAGCAGTTCACGTGGGAGAACGTCCTCGCGCCGCTCGTCGAGTTCTGCCGGAACCCCGTCCGTGCCGCCGACAAGTCGGTGCGGGAGACCTCGGCCCAGGTCGAGGCGCACCAGATGCGCGTGCGCGTGCCGGACCGCAAGAAGCTCTACGGCATCCGCCACGACGTCGGCCGCGCGGTGCACTACTTCCGCACCGAGGGTCCGCGCAGCGTCGCGGGCAAGATCAAGCGGCGCCTGCAGAACCGGTGACCGGAGCGGCCCCGACAGCCCTCGTCGTCGTCCCGACGTACGACGAGGCAGAGAACATCCGGAGCGCCACCACGGCGATCCTCGACGCGGTGCCCGCGGCGCACGTGCTCGTCGTGGACGACGGCAGTCCCGACGGGACGGCCGACATCGTCCGGTCCATCGCAGCCGGCGACCCCCGCGTGCACCTGATCGAGCGCAGCGGCAAGCTCGGCCTCGGCACGGCGTACGTCACCGGGTTCCGCTGGGGACTCGAACGCGGCTACCCGGTGCTGGTCGAGATGGACGCCGACGGATCGCACCCGGCGGACCGGCTGCCGGCGCTGCTCGGTGCCCTGCAGGACGACGCGTCGGTGGCGCTGGCCATCGGTTCCCGCTGGGTCACCGGCGGCTCGGTGGTCGACTGGCCGCTCCGGCGCGAGGTGCTCAGCCGTGGCGCGAACACCTACGCCCGGATCGCGCTCGGACTCAGCGTGCGGGACGTCACTGCGGGCTTCCGGGCCTACCGCGCGGAAACCGTCGCCGGGATGGACCTGGACACCGTCGACTCGAAGGGCTACTGCTTCCAGGTCGACATGACCCTGCGCGTCGACGACCTCGGCGGACGCATCGTCGAGGTGCCGATCCGGTTCCGGGACCGCGTGCACGGCGTCTCGAAGATGAGCGGCTCGGTCGTCGCCGAGGCGATGCTCCGCGTCACCCAGTGGGGGATCCAGCGGCGGTTCCGACGCCGGTCACGACCGGCGCGATGACGGACGGGAGGCGCGTGGCGGACCCGCCACGCGCCTCCCGTCCGTCATCCGGTCACCCTCACACGCAGCTGACCACGTTGTCGGTGCTGCCGGTCACGTACTGGACCATCGTCGTGCGTCCACCCGCGACGTAGGGCGCCGCGGAGCACGCCGCCTGCGCACTCGCCGCGGTGGCGGTCCCGATCGCCCGCCACGTCGGCAGGATGTAGAGCCTGCTGCTGGCCGGGACGACGCCGAAGAGCGTCGACCACTCCGCCGGCGACGAGTACACCCCCACGGTCGCACCGATGCTCACGAAGTACGCCGTCATGCCCTCGAGCGTCGCACGGTTCAGCGTGGTCGTCTTCTGCCAGGACCCGTCGGTCTCGGCGTCGAGCCACCAGCGGTACGAGCCGGGAGACGTGACTCCGCGGGTCTTCGCGTCCTCGTAGGCGCGGTTCCAGCCGTACATCCACGAGCACTGCGTCGAGGTGAGGGCCGCCGTGCCGGCGACGCAGGTGCCGTACGGGTTCCCGGACGCGCTCGCCGGCACCGTCGTGCCACCCGGGTCGACGTTGCTGGTCGGCCACGACGTGCGCGGCACCGTCGGGTTGTCCGCGAAGTACTGCCCCGGGTTCGCCGTGTTCACGTAGAGCTGGGTCTTCGGCTGCGAGGTCCCGCCGGCGGACGTCTTCGCCCAGGCGAGCTGCTGCGCGAGGTACGGGTTCGTGGTGGTGGCGAGTCCGTTGTTCACGCCGACGATGCCGAACGCCTGGTTCTTCGGGTAGCTGGCGGACGACCCGCCCTGCGGCCACGAGACGTCCGCACCGAAGCCGGAGCCGCTCGACCCGTCCATGAAGTAGCCCGCGACGTCGACGGTCAGGGACGCCGTCCCCACCGAGACCTTCGCCTGGGCGCGGCGGTCCACGGTCGACCCGACGAGCTTCGTCATGACGGCGTTGCTCAGCGTCTGTCCGGCACCGAGCACCTGCGTGGCGACCTGCGGGTCCTGCCCGGACGGGGTGAAGCGCAGGTAGCTGGACGCGGTGGTCTTCGCGGTCGTGGTCGTGGCGGTCGCGACGATGGCGGTGGCCGTCCCTGGGACCCCGGCGGTGCCGGACAGGCGGATCGTGCGCGGAGTGGTCGTCAGCGACCTGGACGCCGCCCGCACGGGGTCCACGGGGACGTACACCGATCCGGTCGAGGAGTTCGCGTAGTACCCGGCGACGTCCATGAAGACCGTCGCGGTGCCGCTGGAGACCTTCACCTGGGCGGCACCGCCGACGAGCTTCACGATCACGAGGTTCGAGATCGTGGTGCCCTTCGTGAACACCTGCGCCGCGACCGTGGCGTCCTTGCCCGCCGGCGTCACGCGGACGTAGCCGTTCGCCGACGGTGTGCCGACCTCGGTGTTGACCGCCACCGCGGTCGCGGTCGACGGGATGCCGGCGCGGCCGGCGAGGGGCACCTTCGTCGGCGTCGTACCGACCTTCTGGTTGAAGACGCGTGCGGCGTTCAGGGGGGTGAAGGTGGCGCCGGAGCCGTTCGCGTAGTAGCCCGACACGTCGAGGTAGACCGTCGCCTTGCCGGCCGACAGCTGGACCTGCACCTTGCCACCCACCAGCCGGACCGTCTGCAGCGCCGACACCGTCTGGCCCTTGCGGAACGCCTGCGAGGTCACGCCGCTGCTGACACCGGCGGGCGTCACCCGGGCGGTACCGGCGGCGGTCGGGTTCTCGACCTCGACGTTCACGACGACCGCCGTGGCGTTCGCGGGGACCCCGCCGTGTCCGGCGATCGGGATGACCGTCGCCGTCGTGAGCACCGATCCGGACCAGACCCGGGTCGTGTCGAGCGGCGTGAACCGGCCGGTGGTGGGAGCTGCTGCCGCTGCCGTGCCGGCGGGGCCGACGGCGGCGATGCCGGTGACGACGACCAGGGCGGTCAGGACGAGGGCGAGCCGGTGCTGCAGGCGCATGGAGGTCCTTCTCGTGCGAGGGCCGTCCCCCTGACGGCCGCTCGCAGTATAGGGGGCGTCCCCGGCACGGCCGGGGGAACCTGTGCGGACGTGCGTCTCCGGACACAGCGGCCCCGCCGGCCTGGAGGCGCGTGGCGGGGCCGACCCGTGCCTCCAGACCGGTGGGTGGTCGGTCCCGCGAACGCGACGGTGTGCTCGCAGGCCGCGTCGTCACCATCGCGGAAGCGACGGATCCCCGCGGGACTCCCGCGGGAATCTGTCGCTTTGGCGGACCCGCGGGACCCGCAGGACCGCCGGAACCGCCGCGCCCGGCGCGGTCAGCCGCGGGGCAGGTGCCGTCGCCAGGACCGGCGGCGTGCGGCGATCACGAGCACGGCGACGAACACCATGAGTCCGGCACCGTGCAGCAGGTAGCTCTCGGCAGCGCTCGTCACGCCCAGGAGCACCAGCACGGCGGCCGGCCACACGTAGGCGACCCCCGGGAACGTCGTCGCGGTGACCCAGGCGCGGGCGAACGCGAGCAGGGCCGTCACCCCGAGGATGATCGTCCCGGCGAGCCCGATCTGCAGCCAGGCGTCGACGAAGGCGTTCAGACCGGAGGTGAACCGGGTGCCGGCGGGGTCGATGAACGTGACGTAGGGGACGACGGCCTCGTGCGGCCAGGTGCCGACCCATCCCCAGCCCTGGATCGGGAACTGGCCGACGAACACCCGGATCTGCGACCAGAGGTCGACCCGCGTCGCGGTGCCGCCGGCGGCTCCGATCTCGGCGAGGACGCGGTGCCGGGCGAGGACGCCGACGACGAGCATGAGCAGCACGAACCCGCCGAGCACGCCGTTCACCACCGGCCGCGTCGAGGGCCGCGCGTGCCGCAGCGACCAAAGCGCGAGGGCCGTCACGGCGAGGGCGATCATGGCGAGTCCGGTGATGGGCGACTGCACGAGCATCAGTGCGATCACGGCGAGGGCGGTGGACCCGATCGCGCGCCACATCGTCACCGAGCGGGTGAGGAACTCGACGACGAAGGTCACGAGCGCCATCGCGGCGATGAAGCCCATGAAGTTCCGCGTGCCGCCGATGCCCTGGATCGGTCCGCCGTACGCGATGTTGCCCTGGATGCCGAAGGCCGGGATGGGAGTGTCGAGGACGAGGCCGGACAGGACCTCGAGCCCGAGTGCGGCGACGAGCAGGATCCGGAAGGCGTCCCCCGAGGCCCGGATCACCTGCACGAGGTCGCGGCCCAGGGCGAGGTAGAGCCCGAGCCCGATGAAGCACACGGTGCCGACCAGCCCGCGGAGCGCCACCCAGGAGTACTCGCTCCAGAGCACGCTCAGGGCGCAGTAGCCGACGAAGGCCATGAGCGAGAGCGGGAGCACACCGTGCCACTCGATCCGGTACCGCTGGCCGAGCAGGCTCAGGCCGGCGAGGACGAAGAGGGTCACGAGCACGGCCCACACACCGGCGCGGCCGACCAGGGCCTGGACGGTGGGCTGTCCGAACGCGAACAGGACGATGACCGTCGCGAGCGCCTGGCTGAACCGGCCGCCGGCGGAGAACCCGATCCAGGCGGACAGGTAGCGCCTGGCGAGCATGCGCTTCGTCAGCCGTCCGTCCGTCACCCGTCCATCTTGTCGTACCCGCCTCGGTACCGACGCCATCGCGGAGCGTCGATATCGCCGATGCGCGATGACTCGGCTAGCGTCGGCGGACGATGGACCGCACACCCGCCGCCCCGACACGACGCGCCCCGGTCGTCCTGGCCGTCGTCGCGTCCGTGCTGGTCGGTGCCGGCGTCACCGCGCTCACGTGGTGGCGGCTCGGCCCGGTGACCCGCGGGACGGTCTGGGCGGAGGACGGCGGGGTGTTCCTCCGCGAGCGGGTGGCACTCGGCCCGGTCGACTCGCTCCTGCACCCGTACGCCGGCTACCTGCACCTCGTGCCGCGGCTGCTGGTCGACCTGGGCTGGGCGATGCCGATCGAGGACTACGCCCACGTGGTGTCCGCCGGGTCGTGCGTCGTGGTCGGAGCGGTCGCAGCGGCGGTGTTCGTGCTCGCGCGCGACGTCGTGCCGTCGTGGCCGTTCCGCCTGGTGCTCGCGGTGATCCCCGCGGTGCTGCCGCTCGCGCCCTACGAGATCGCCGGCAACGCCGCGAACCTGCACTGGTTCCTGCTGTTCGCGGCACCGTGGTGCTTCGCGTACCGGGCCCGCACCTGGTGGGGGAGCGGCGTCGTGGGCGTGCTGACCGGGTTCGTGGTCCTCACCGAGCTGCAGACGGTGTTCTTCCTGCCGCTCCTCCTGCTCGCGTGGTTCCCGCGGCGTGACGCTGCCGGGGCGCGCGTGTGGCCGCGGGCGCTCCCCGTGACGATCGTCGCCGTCCTCGGCGCTGCCGCCCAGGTGGTGGCCGCGCTCACCGACGACCGGGTCTCGCAGCCGGGGTCGCCGGCCTTCGCGGACGTCGTCGCCGGGTGGGTCCTGCAGCCGTTCGCCGGCGCGTGGGACGCCGACGTCGGCGCCGCGGTGCGGTTCGTCGTCGAGCACGGTTGGGTCGGCGTCCTGGTGCCGCTGACGCTGCTCGTGCTCGTGGTCGTCGCCGCGGTGGCGGTCGGGACGTGGCGTGCACGCTGGATGATCGTCGCGCTGGCACTCGTGTCGGGCGGGGTCTGGTGGGCGGCGCTCCTCGCGAACGGTGGGGCCGCCCAGGACTGGTCGCACCCGGTGGCGGCGCTGGAGGCCGTGCCGCCGCAGCGCTACGCGGCGGCGTCCGGGCTGCTGCTCGTCGCGGCGTCGGTCGTCTCGGCCAGCGTGCTCGTCGGCTGGCGGCCGGCGTCGACGAGCCGTCGGACTGGAGGCGCGGCTCGCCTCGTCGGGGTCGCGGCCGGTTGGTGCGTGGTCGCGCTGTTGGTCGTGGCAGCGGTCGGCAACGCCGCGCCCGGTGCCACTCGGCGCAGCGACGGTCCGGTCTGGGCCGGGGAGGTCCCCGCGGCCGTGGCGGCCTGCGACGGTGATCCCGCGGAGGTCGTGGACGTGCGCACCGCTCCGTGGTCCGCGAAGGTGCCGTGCAGCAGACTGCTGCCGAGCCGGTAGCGGCTCAGCGAGCGACGGCGCGGCGGAACTCGCGCCTGGTCGGCGGGGTGCGCGGGCCGTCGCCGGTGGAGCGGGGTTCCTCGCCGACGAGCACGATGCGGGTCTTGATCGCGATCAGGGCGAACAGCACCCAGTTGCCCTGGTAGAGCAGGCGCGACTCGGCGACGGACTGCACCACCAGCGCCACGACGAGCAGCAGCGGCAGGAGTGACACCGGGTCGAACGCGCGCGGCGACAGCGTCTGGTCGTAGCCGATCCGGGTCGCCGACGACCACGAGCGGTTCAGGGTGGTGACGACGTACAGCGCGAACAGCAGCAGGCCGATGATCCCGGTCTGCATCCACACGTCGAGGTACGCGTCGTGCGCCTGCAGGTACGTCACGCCCTTGCGGTGCGCGAGGTCCGCGAGGGTCGGGATGTCCGGCCACCAGTACCCGATCCAGCCCCATCCGACGACCGGGTGCTGGTCGACGAGGCCGAGGACCCGCTGCCAGATCTCGCCGCGGCCGGTCGCGTCGGCGCCCTTGCCGAGCAGCTCGGACACGGCGCCCCTGGCGAGGAACCCGACGACCGCGACCACCACGGCACCGACCAGCACGACGAGGTACCGCGGTGTCCGGCGCTCGGTCGGGACCCGTCGGATCCAGAGCGCGACGGCGAGGGCGACGACCACCACAATGGCGGCGGCCAGCACGGTCGACGACCGGGTCAGCAGCAGGACGGCTCCAGCCACCACGAGCCACCCGACGGCGCGGTTCTGACCCATCCGGCCCTCGGCGAACTGGATCGCCACGGCGATCGCGGCGAGCAGCGCCACCATCGCGAGCAGGTTCGCGTTGCCGGGCAGGCCCTGGATGCGGCCGCCCGTGAGGAGCTCCGCACGGGAGAAGTAGAACGCGTCCGGGATCTTCGCGTCGCCGTAGTCGGTCCAGATCGGTGCGATCGGGTGCCGGACGACCACGGCCACGAACGCCTCGAAGACGAGCGACAGCATGAGGACCCAGCGCATCGCGAGGCTGACCGCGTCGAGGATGCGCCGCCAGGTGAGGGTCGACGCGATGGCGAACGCGATCGCTGCGCAGATCACCTGGACCGTGATGCTCGCGATCGTCGCCGGCCGCCAGTGCGACCAGACGACCGACAGCAGGCACCACGCGAGGAAGAACCAGAGGGACCGGGGCGTCCGTGCGATCGGCGGGCGGGCGCGCACGAGGACCGCGATGCCCCACGCCGCGACCGCTGCCCAGAGGATGCCGGCGCCGACCCAGGTCAGGGTGTTCGGCACCGCGTCGCCGGCGAACAGGACGAACAGGACGGTGGCGCCGAGGGCGAACGCCTCGCGCTCGGGTACGGTCCCGCGCGACAGCGGCCAGGTGTTCGTCACGACGCCAGAGTACCGGCGACCGCCGGTAGGCTCGATCCATGTTCCTCGGCATCACGAACACGCCCCGCGACTACGCCTGGGGGTCCGTCACCGCGATCCCCGAGCTCCTCGGCCGCACCGTCACCGGGGCCCCGCAGGCCGAACTCTGGCTCGGCGCCCACCCCGGCAGCCCGAGCGTGGTCGTGAACCCCGCGATGGTGGGCGGCGCCGACACCCTGCTCGACTGGATCACCGCCGAGCCGCAGGACGCCCTCGGCGCCGACCGGTCCGGCCTGCCCTTCCTGCTGAAGGTCCTGGCCGCCGCTGCTCCGCTCTCGCTGCAGGCGCACCCGACGCCGGAGCAGGCGCGCGAGGGGTTCGAGCGCGAGGAAGCAGCCGGCATCCCGATCGACGACCCCGCCCGGAACTACAAGGACCCGTTCCCGAAGCCGGAGCTCGTCGTGGCCCTGAGCGAGCGGTTCGAGGCGCTGAGCGGGTTCCGTCCGGTGGCCGAGACGCTCGCCGAGGTCGAGGCGCTCGACGCCGGTTCCGGTCGGCTCGGTCCGCTCACGGTGCACCTGCAGCACGGACTCGAGGACACCGTCCGCTGGCTCGAGACCGCGGACTCCTCGGCACTCGCGATCGTGCAGGCCGTGAGCGACCTCGCCGCGGCGCTCCCCGACGAGGCGCTGACGCCGAACACCGCGACCGTGCGCGACCTCACCACGAGCTACCCGGGCGACCCGGGCATCGTGGTCTCGCTGCTCATGCACCGCGTCACACTGGAGGCCGGTCAGGCGATGTACCTGCCCGCTGGCAACATCCACGCCTACCTCGACGGGCTCGGCATCGAGCTGATGGCGCCGTCGGACAACGTGCTGCGCGGCGGCCTGACGCCGAAGCACGTCGACGTCGCCGAACTCCTGCACGTCCTCGACTTCACCGCCTACCCCGCCCCCCTGCTCGCGCCCGAGCCGGTCGACGCCGGGGTCGAGCGGTTCGCGCCGGAGGGTGTGGGCTTCGCGCTCCTCCGGGTGACCGGCGACGGACGCCCCGTCGGACTCGGCACGGGCGGGGTGGCGCCGCTCGTCGGGCCGTCGATCGCCGTCTGCACCGCCGGGGCCGTGACGCTCGTCGGTGCGACCTCGGCGACGCTGCTCCGGCAGGGGGAGTCCTGCTACATCACCCCGGACGAAGGTGACGTCACGGTCGAGGCCGACGGCGGCAGCGGTCTGGCGTCCACCGTCTTCATCGCGACCGGAGCGTGAGCACGAGGACGGGGAACGCCGTCCGCTAGCGTGGCCAGCATGAGTTGGCTGGTCACCGGCGGTGCCGGGTACATCGGGTCCCACGTCGTCCGAGCGCTCCGTGCAGCGGGGATCGACACCGTCGCGTTCGACGACCTGTCGAGCGGGTTCCGGGCGTTCGTGCCCGAGGACGTCCCGTTCGTCGAGGGCACGATCCTCGACGGCGAGCTGCTGGCCCGCACGATCCGCGACCACGGGGTCACCGGGGTCGTGCACGTCGCCGGGTTCAAGTACGCCGGTGTCTCGGTCGAGCGGCCGCTGCACACCTACGAGCAGAACGTCACGGGCATGGCGACGCTCCTCCGCGCGATGGCGGAGAACGACGTGCGGAAGGCCGTGTTCTCGTCGAGCGCCGCGGTCTACGGCACGCCGGACGTCGAGACGGTGGTGGAGTCCACCCCGAAGGCCCCCGAGTCGCCGTACGGCGAGTCGAAGCTCATCGGCGAGTGGCTGCTCCGCGACATGGAGGTCGCCGCCGGGTTCACCACGACGTCGCTGCGCTACTTCAACGTCGTCGGGTCGGGGGAGCCCGACCTGTACGACGCCAGCCCGCACAACCTGTTCCCGCTCGTGTTCGACGCGCTGCTGGCCGGACGGACGCCGCGGATCAACGGTGACGACTACGACACGCCCGACGGCACGTGCGTCCGCGACTACGTGCACGTCGCCGACCTGGCGCACTCGCACGCCGTCGCCGCGCAGAAGCTCGAAGCCGGCGAGACCCTCGAGCGTGCGTACAACCTCGGCAGCGGCGACGGGGTGAGCGTCCGCCAGATCATGGACGCCATGGCCGCCGCCACCGGCATCGCGTTCGAGCCGGAGATCGCACCGCGACGCGCCGGGGATCCCGCGCGGATCGTGGCGACCGGCGAGGCCGCGGCACGTGACCTCGAGTGGTCGATGCGGCACACCCTCGACGAGATGGTCACCAGCGCGTGGGAGGCCCGCCGCAACGTCTCCTGAGCCCTCGAGGGGTCGTCAGTTGTCCCCCGAAGCCCGGACAGACCGGCCGCGACACGCCCGTACGGGGGACATGACACGCCGGAACGGTCAGAGCCTTCTATGATCCGCGACTTGACTCTCGCGAATGACACCGCTGTAATTACAGGCAACGACAGCGATCGTTGTGGTCCCGTTATCGAGACGTCAGGGGTGATCAGGGTGAACGGTTCCGACTTCCACGCCGGAGTACCGGAGGACTGGCACGTCGACCCCGTGTCGCTCGGCGTCCCGGGCGTCCGGCGTCCGGAGACCGACGACGAGGAGAACCCGCTCTCGTGGCAGGTCGACTCGCTCTGCGCGCAGACGGACCCCGAGGCGTTCTTCCCCGAGAAGGGCGGATCGACGCGCGAGGCGAAGAAGATCTGCACCTCGTGCGAGGTCCGGGCGCAGTGCCTCGAGTACGCGCTCGAGAACGACGAGCGCTTCGGCATCTGGGGCGGTCTGTCCGAGCGCGAGCGCCGCAAGCTGCGGAAGCGGGCCTAGGCCCGCACCCCGTCTGCCTGGAGGCACGGTGCGCGTCCGGCGCACACCGTGCAGTGATCGTCCCCTCAGGTTCACGGCGCGCCGCCGTCCGCAGGCCGCGCCGCGCCTCCAGACCGTAGAGTGACGCCCGTCATGCAGCCCAGAGTCACCGCGATCCTCGTCGCCGCCAACGGGGCGGACCACCTCGACCGGACCCTGGACGCGCTCGCCGCCCAGACCCGCCACCCCGAGAACCTCGTCGTCGTCGACCTCGGGTCGACCGACGGCTCCACCAAGGACCTGTCCTTCGGCGGCTCCGCCGAACTGCTGCGGCTGCCCGCCGGGCGGCCGTTCGGCGAGGCGGTCGCCCGCGGTGAGCGCGAAGCGCCGCCGGCCGTGGCGGACGAACCCGTCGACGAGTGGCTCTGGCTGCTCGGGCACGACAACGCACCGTCGCCGTCGGCGCTCGCCGACCTGCTGTCCGCGGTCGAGATCGCCCCGTCCGTCGTCGTCGCCGGCCCGAAGTCGGTGTCGGTCGACGACCCGTCGGTGATCCGCGCGTTCGGCGAGAGCATGACCCGCTTCGGCCGGTCCCTCGTCCTCGTGCAGGACGAACTCGACCAGGGCCAGCACGACCGGAACACCGACGTGATGGCCGTCGCCGCGGGCGGGATGCTCGTCCGCCGATCGATCTGGAACGAGCTCGGCGGCTTCGACCCGGCGCTGCCCGACGTCGACGCCGCGCTCGACTTCTGCGTGCGCGTCCGCCTCGCCGGCCACCGCGTCGCCGTCGTCCCCGAGGCCCGTGTCACGAGCGCCGGCCCCATCGAGGAGTTCGGGCGGAAGCGGGTGTCCGAGCGTCGGCGCGTCCGGATGCACCGCCAGGCGCAGCTCCACCGTCGGATGACGTACGCCTCCGCCGGGGTGCTCTGGATCCACTGGCTGACGCTCGTGCCGTTCGCGATCGGCCGGGCCGTCGGGCACCTCGTCGCGAAGCACCCAGCCGCGGTCAGCGCCGAGCTCTCCGCCGCGTTCGCCGTGGCCTTCGGCGGCGGCGTCGGACGGTCCCGTCGGACCCTCGCCCGGAACAAGAAGCTCGGTTGGGCGGCGATCGAACCGCTCCGCGTGAGTTGGCGGCGCGTGCACGAACGGCGCACGACCTCCCGGGACGTCGAGCTCGCCCGGGTCGAGGACGCCCCGATCGCGCGCGCGTCGTTCCTCGGTGACGGCGGCATCTGGGTCGTCCTGGCAGCGGCCGTCCTCAGCGTGGTGACGCTGTACCCGCTCCTCGGCTCCCCGGCACTGACCGGCGGGGGTCTCCTGCCGCTCAGCACCGACGTCGCCCGGCTGTGGCAGAACGTCGGCTACGGCTGGCACTCGATCGGCACCGGGTTCACCGGCCCGTCCGACCCGTTCGCGGCCGTCGTCGCGGTCCTCGGGTCCATCACGTTCTGGTCGCCGTCGACCTCGGTCGTGCTCGTCATGCTCGTCGCGTTCCCGGTGGCCGCGCTCGGCGCCTGGTTCGCCGTCCGCAAGGTCACGACCCGGACCTGGGTCCCGGTCATCGGCGCGGCGCTGTACACGATCGCCCCGACGCTCGTCGGCGCCGTCACCAGCGGACACCTCGGCGCCGTCATCGCGCACGTCCTGCTGCCGTGGCTGTTCCTCGCCGTGCTCGAGGCGCACCGGTCCTGGGCCTGGGCGTCCGGTGCCTCGCTGCTGTTCGCGGTCGTCGCCGCCTCGGCCCCGTCGCTGCTGCCGGTGCTGCTCGTCACGTGGCTCGTCTCGCTCGCCGTCGGGTGGCGCCGTGCGCACCGCCGCGTGTTCATCCCGGTGCCGGCCGCCGTGCTCTTCCTGCCCCTCGTGCTCGCGCAGGTGGCCCGCGGGAACGTGCTCGCCGTCTTCGCCGACCCCGGCGTGCCGTCCGCGACCCGTGCGCCGTCCGCGTTCCAGCTCGCCATCGGCCAGCCGGTGCCGGACTGGAGCGGTTGGCTGCCCACGACCTCGGGCCTCGCGCTCGCCGCGTGGATCCTGCCGGTCCTGATGGCCGTCCTCGCGCTGCCCATCGCCGTCGCCGCGATCGGCGCCGTGCTCGGGCACCGCTGGGCCGTCGCCTGCGGAGCCCTCGTCGTCGCGCTGCTCGGGTTCGCCACGGCCTTCGCGGCGACGCAGGTCACCGTCACCGGCGTGGGGTCGACCACCACGATCGTGTGGCCGGGCAGCGGCCTGTCCGTGTACTGGCTCGGGATCGTCGCCGCCGCGTGCATCGGCATCGACGTGCTGCCCCGGCTCGCACCGGTCGCCGGCCTGGTCACGACCGTCCTCGCCGCCCTCACCGTGGCACCGGCGTTCGGGGCGTTCTACCTCGGCAACGCCGTCATCCAGCCCACCACCGGCCGGGTCCTCAGCGCCTACGTGAACGCCGAGGCGCAGGCGAACCCGGACGTCGGCACGCTCGTCGTCCAGCCGCAGACCGACGGCTCGCTCGCGGTGTCGCTCGAACGCGGCCAGGGTTCGACGCTCGACGACCAGACGACGCTCGACTCGACCGCGCTGACGCTGAGCCGGTCGGGCTCGCAGCTCGCGACCCTGGCCGGCAACCTCGCCAGCCGGAGCGGCTACGACCCCGAGCCCGCGCTCCGACAGCTCGGCATCAGCTTCGTCCTGCTCGACGACGCCTCGGACGACCAGGCCTCGCGGGACGTCCACGACCGTGCCGCCGGCGCGATCGGCCAGAACGCGTTGTTCACGAGCATCGGCGAGACGACCAGCGGCCAGCTGTTCCACTACGAGGGCGACGTCGACCGGCCCTCCACCGGATCGGCCGCGGCGCACACCACGCACGTGCTGTACCTCATCGTGCTCGGCGTCGTCTTCGGCGCTGCGGCACTGCTCGCCGTGCCGACCGCACCCCGGCGTCGCCGTGCCACCTCGAACGTCATCGAGGCCGAGGAACCCGCCACCACCTTCGACGAGGAGCGCGACGAATGAGCACCAACACCGCCTCCGTCCGTCGATGGGTCGTCCGCGGCACCGCCACCGCGATCGCCGTGGTCGTGGCCGCCGGTGCCGTCACCGCGGCGCACGCCCTGGGCACCGAGTCCGACCCCGGACGCCCTGCGGGCAAGACCGTCACCCCGGTGCCGGCCGACGCCGAGCGCGTCTGTGCCGGCAGCGCCCTGCGGCTGTCCGACGACGCCGGCAACGACGCGACGAAGGCCAGCACCGTCGGGTCCGCCACGGTCGCGACGGCGACCACCGGTTCGACGGTCGAGCGCTCCTCGCTCGACCCGTCGTCGACGGGCGGCAGCGACCCGCGCCTCCTCACCGCACCCGCCGGCTCGACCACTCCCCAGGTGGCCGGCAGCAGCTACCAGAGCGTCTCCAACGGTGACCTCGTCGGTGCCGGCGCGGCGTCGTGCGACGACCCGAGCCAGTCCACCTGGCTGGTCGGCGGGTCCACGGAGACCGGACGCACCAGCCTCGTCACGCTCTCGAACCCGACCGACGTCAACGCCACCGTCGACCTGTCGATCTACGACGGCACCGGCACCGTGAGCGCTCCCGGCACGACCGGCATCGTCGTCGCCCCGAACACGCAGAAGGTCGTCCCGCTGTCGGGGTTCGTGTCGGACCAGGGCTCGACCGTCGTGCACGTCGAGTCCTCCGGCGGCCAGATCGTCGCGCACATGCAGGAATCCATCGTCCGCACGCTGACCCCCGGTGGCTTCGACATCGTCTCCGGCGGGGCCGCCCCGTCGACGACGCAGATCATCCCCGGTGTCGTGCTCAAGGGCGCCCAGGCCGCGCAGCGCGGCGACGACACGGCCGACGCAGCCCCGATCGTCCGGCTGTTCGTGCCCGGCACCGAGGCGGCGCGTGTGACCCTCGGCATCACCACCTCGGACGGTGGCGGCTCGACCGTGAACGCGACGGCCGAGCCCGGCGTCGTCACCGACGTCGCGCTCGACGACTTCCCGGACGGCCGGTACTCGTTCACCGTGACGTCCACCGTGCCGCTCGTCGCCGGCGCCCGCACCACCACGCCGACGGACGACGACCGCACCGACCTCGGGTGGTTCGCGTCCGCCGAGCCGCTCGGCACGTCGACGATCACGGCGCTCGCGCCCGGCGACAACCAGCGCCTGACGTTCGTCAACCCCACGCGCTCGGACGCCACGGTCACGATCCGGTCCGGGGAGGAACGACAGCAGGTCGACGTCGTCGCCGGAGCCACGAGCACGGTGATCGTGCCGGTGTCGAAGCAGTTGACGCTCTCCGGGACGAAGGGACTCGTCGCCGGCGTGACCTACATGGGGAGCGACGGGATCGCCGGGTTCCCGGTGCGGGCGGCGACCGAGGTGTCGACGCCGGTGCGCGTCTACCCCTGACCCGACTCGCTCGCTGCGGCGTTCGCGACGAAGGTCACCAGTGGCGGTAGCGGTCCGGTGCCAGGTCCCACGGGTCCTTGTCGATCAGCTCGCCGACCGCTCGGAACACCGCGGTCTCGATGATGACCCGCTTGTCGGTGTCGTCCTTCTCGGGGCTGCGGGTGACGCGCTCGACGGGGATCCGGAACACGGTCACCCGGCGCTGCTCGCGGTCGACGCGCCACCGCGGCATGTGGTCGGGGAGCGTCACGTCGGTCGGCATGTCGGCGACCTGGAACACCACACCCTGGAGTTCGTCCGGCCACAGTCCGAGCAGGTAGTGCGCCGTGTCACCGACGATCCGGTCGAAGGTCTCGGCCCGGGTGATGATCGGCGCGAGGTCCGGACCGGTCACGCTGGACCGGCCGCCGCGACCGTGCCGGGATCGGCCGCGGCCTCGGTCGACCGGTGTGACGAGACGGGTCCTGCGACGCATCCCCACATCGTACGCGCGACTCCGGTCCCGGCTCTGCTCCGCTAGGGTCGTGGACGGTATGGACGTACGGATCTGCAGCAAGGTGGCCTGTGGCGCGAGCGCCGCGGCGACGCTGACGTACGACTACGGCGACTCGATGGTGGTCGTCGGCCCCCTCTCCTCCCGCGTCGAACCCCACGGCTACGACCTGTGCCAGCGCCACGCAGCGTCGCTGCGCGTGCCGCGCGGCTGGCAGGTGGTGCGGCGCGAGCCGCTCCGGCGCGAGGCCGACTGAGCGCGGCCTGCTCAGTCCTCCACAGGGGGCGGACCGGAGGCACGGATCACGTGACCGACGTCGCCTGACGACCCGCGCCTCCCGGCGTGGAAGACTGGTGGGCATGCCCACCGAAGCCCGTACCGCAGCACCGTTCCGCGTCGCCGACCTCGCCCTCGCCGAGGCGGGCCGTCACCAGATCCGTCTCGCCGAGAACGAGATGCCGGGTCTGATGGCCCTGCGTGAGGAGTTCGGCGCGTCGCAGCCACTCGCCGGCGCGCGCATCGCGGGCTCCCTGCACATGACCGTGCAGACGGCCGTGCTCATCGAGACGCTCGTCGCGCTCGGTGCCCAGGTCCGCTGGGCGAGCTGCAACATCTTCTCCACCCAGGACGAAGCCGCCGCGGCGATCGCGGTCGGTCCGACGGGCACCCCCGAGTCCCCGGCCGGCGTCCCGGTCTTCGCCTGGAAGGGCGAGACGCTCGAGGAGTACTGGTGGTGCACCAGCCGCATCTTCGACTGGTCGGCCGAGGCCGAAGCGGTCGGCGCCGAGTGGATCGGCCCGAACCTGATCCTCGACGACGGCGGTGACGCGACGATGCTCGTGCACACCGGCGCCGACGCCGAGGCAGCTGGTCGTGTGCCCGAGGCCGGTGCCGATGCGAGCACCGAGTGGAAGATCGTCCTCGACACCGTCGCGGCGTCGCTGCAGGAGTCGACCGACCGGTGGACCCGCATCGCGGCCGACATCGAGGGCGTCACGGAGGAGACGACCACGGGCGTGCACCGCCTGTACGAGCTGTCCCGCTCCGGCGAGCTGAAGTTCCCGGCGATCAACGTCAACGACTCCGTCACGAAGTCGAAGTTCGACAACAAGTACGGCATCCGCCACTCGCTGCCCGACGGCCTGAACCGTGCGACCGACGTCCTGATGGGCGGCAAGGTCGCGTTCGTCGTGGGCTACGGCGACGTCGGCAAGGGTGCGGCCGAGGCCCTGCGCGGTCAGGGCGCACGGGTGATCGTGTCCGAGGTCGACCCGATCTGCGCGCTGCAGGCGGCGATGGACGGCTACCAGGTCGCCCGCCTGGCGGACGTCGTCGGCGAGGTCGACATGGTCATCACCTGCACGGGCAACCTCGGCGTGGTGGGCGTCGACGAGATGCTCGGGCTGAAGCACCTCGCGATCGTCGCGAACGTCGGGCACTTCGACAACGAGATCGACATGGCGGGCCTCGAGTCCCTGCCGGATGTCGAGAAGGTCGAGATCAAGCCGCAGGTGCACGAGTGGCGCCTGCCGACCGGCCGCTCGATCCTGGTGCTGAGCGAGGGCCGTCTCATGAACCTCGGCAACGCGACGGGGCACCCGTCCTTCGTGATGAGCAACTCGTTCACGAACCAGGTGCTCGCCCAGATCGAGCTCCACACCCGGCGCGAGGAGTACCCGACCGGCGTGTACGTCCTGCCGAAGCACCTCGACGAGAAGGTCGCGCGCCTGCACCTCGACGCGCTCGGGGTCGCGCTCACCGAGCTCCGGCCGGAGCAGGCGGCGTACATCGGCGTCCCGGTCGAGGGCCCCTACAAGCCGGAGCACTACCGCTACTGACGCGACGGGCGCCGGCGCAGCGGGCCGGCTGATCGCGCGATCGCGCGATCGCGGCCCGGATGGACGGGGCGCGGCGTGCGGAACGGTGCGCGGGATGGTGCCACCGCGGGCGCCGCGGGCGCCGCGGGCGCCGCGGGCGCCGCTGGGCGCCGCACAACCAAAGTCGTCCGGAACCGCGTGTTCGCGTGGTGTCGGACGACTTTGGTTGTGCGCCGACGGCCGGCGCCAGCGCCGGGCGCGGGCGCAGCCGGCCGACGGCCGGCGCGATGGCGCCCCGCGCCGAACAGCGCGCCCCGAATGAACGGGGCGCGGTGTTCGCCACGGGGCGCGGGACCGTTCCGCAGCGGCGGGCGCGGGCGCCCGCTCGCGCCGGGAGCGCCGCGGGCGTCGCTGGGCGCCGCACAACCAAAGTCGTCCGGGACCGCGTGTTCGCGTGGTGTCGGACGACTTTGGTTGTGGGCCGACGGCCGGCACCAGCGGCCGGCGCGTCAGCGCCGCGCCGCGACCCGCCGCGCCGCGCGGCGCCGCGGCCCGCGCCGCGGCCCGCGCCGCGCCGCGCGTCAGCGCGGGAAGCCCGGCGGCGGCGCCGACGCCCGCACCGCGGCGTCGTCGAGCATCGCCACGCGCGACCGCAGCGCCCGCAGGTCCCGCTCGCGCCGGAGCACGACGACCCCGGCGAGGAAGGCCTCCGGGTGGACCGCCGGCACCGGGTGCGCGTACTCCGCCACGGCCTCGGCGAGCGTCCGTGCCGTCGACTCCCGGACTTCGGGCCGGAGGTCGGCCGCTCCGCGGAAGAACGCCCCGAGGCGGTTCTCGAGCCGCTGCGGCAGCGCCGAGACGTCCGCGACGGATGCCCACGTCACGAGTTCGGCGGGCATGAGGACCTGCGGGTCACGGTGCTTCGTCGCGCGCTCGTGCTGCACGAACGTCCCGGCGAGCAGGTCTCCGAGCCGTCGTGGCCGCGAGCCGAACAACGCCACGAGCAACGCCACGGAGCCGACCGTCATCCACAGTTCGAACAGCCCGACGAGTGCGCGGGCGAACGCGTGGCGGAGGCCGATCGCCCCGCCGTCGAGCCGGACGACCCTGGTGCCGGTGGCGTACCGGCCGACGCTCTTGCCGCGCGTCACGGTCTCGACGGCTGCCGGCACCAGGACGAGGACCCCGACGAGCACGCCGATGTCGAGCGCGGCGGCCCAGGCGTCGTCGATCCCGCTGGGCCACACCCGGGACAGCCCGATCATGAGCATGACGTACAGCGCGAGGACGCACACGGCGTCGAGCAGTGCCGCCGCGAGGCGCAGGACGATCCCCGCCGGCTGCACGTCGAGCGCGACGGCCTCTCCGACGACGAGCTCCTCCGCAGTGTCGTCGAGGGCTCGGACGAACCGGGCATCGGCGAGGTCACGCGGCGCACGGGTCTTCGGCATGGGATCATTCTGTCGGAGACGGTCGCGGCTCGCCCGGCCGCGCACCGACGGAGCGGGGGAGACGCTGTGGACCTGGACGCCTACACCGAGGTGCACCGTGAGCGCTGGCAGGAGCTCGACCGCCTGGCTCGGGCACGGCACACCACCGGCGCCGACGTCGACCGGCTGGTCTCCGCCTACCAGCAGGGCGCGACGGACCTCGCGCGCATCCGCGGGGCGGCGCCGCGGACGGCCGTCGGCGACCGGCTGTCGCTGACGTTGTTCCGCGCCCGCCTCCGGTTCACGGGCACCCCGGTCGACCCGCTGACGGCGGTCACCGCGTTCTTCGTCGTGCAGCTGCCGGCGGCACTGTACCGGATCCGCTGGGTGACGATCTGGGTCGCATTCGCCACCGCCGCGATCGCCGCCGTCGTGGCCGTCTGGATCAGCACCACTCCCGGGGCGACTGCGACCTTCGGCACACCGGAGGCCCTCCGGCAGTACGCGACGCAGGACTTCCAGGACTACTACTCCGACCACGGCCTCGGTGCGTTCACGGCGCAGGTCTGGACGAACAACGCCTACATCGCCGCGTCCATGGTCGCGTTCGGCATCACCGGGCTCTTCGTGCCGTTCTCGATCGGGCAGAACGCGATCGGCCTCGGCGTCTCCGCGGCCATCATGCACTCCGAGGGCCGACTCGGGGACTTCTTCCTGTACATCGCCCCGCACGGGCAGCTCGAGCTGTACTCGGTGTTCCTCGCCGCCGCGGCCGGCCTGATGATCTTCTGGTCGTGGGTGGCCCCCGGTGCGCGGACCCGTGCGCAGGCGCTCGCCGAGGACGGTCGCGCGCTCATCACGATCGCCGTCGGACTCACCCTGACCCTGCTGCTCTCCGGCATCGTCGAGGGCACGGTGACGCGCCAGGACTGGCCGTGGCCCGTCAAGATCGGCATCGGCTCGGTCGCCCTCGCCGCGGTCCTCTGGTACCAGTGGGTGCTCGGCGGCCGCGCGCACCGCGCCGGGGAGCGCGGCGACCTCGAGGAGTTCGAGCGCGGCACGTCCGCGCTCGTCGCCGGTTAGAGGCGCCCGGTCGCCTTCGCCCGGATGTACGCGTCCGCGACGAGCGGCGGGACCTGCTCGGGCGCGGCCCGCACCACCTCGACACCCGCCCGGCGGGCGACGTCCGCGACACCGTCGGCATCGAGCAGGGTGCGTTCCGCTGCTGCCCGCCGGTAGACGTCGCGTTCGGCACGGTCCGGGAGGAACGGCGCGCGTCCGCCCCGCCGGCCGGGCCCGTCGTCGGTCGGCTCCAGGGCCCCGCGCGCCATCCGCTCGACGGTCGGGTCCGTCACGCTCGTGACGACGACGGCGTGCCGCCGCGCCAGTCGCGGCAGCACGGCGAGCAGGTCCGCCGAGGCGCCGACGGAGTCGAGACTGGAGACGAGCACGACGAACGCCCGGGACGTCGTGACGGAGTCGACGAGCGCGGGAACGGTGGACCAGTCGGTGGCGGCGAGCCCCGGTTCCGCAAGTGCGAGGGTCTCACCGAACCGCTGGACCACGTCCGTCCTGGTGGCGCCGTGCACGCGGCCGCGGACGGCGTCGTCGAGCACGGCGAGGTCGACCCGGTCACCGGCGGCCGCGGCCAGCGCACCGAGCAGGAGCGCGGACTCGATGAAGGTGTCCAGACGGGGTTCGTCGTCGACCCGGCCGGCTCCGGCGCGACCGGCGTCGACGACCACGATCACCCGTCGGTCGCGTTCGGGTCGCCAGGTCCGGACGACCAGGTCCTGCCGACGAGCCGTGGCCCGCCAGTCGATGGACCGCACGTCGTCGCCGCGCACGTAGTCCCGCAGCGAGTCGAACTCGGTGCCGTGTCCGCGGAGCTGCAGGGTGGTCTCGCCGTCGAGCTCCCGGAGCCGTGCGAGTCGGGAGGGCAGGTGGCGCCGCGACCGGAACGGCGGCGTCACGACGAGTTCCGCCGGGGCGTGCAGGACCCGTTGCCGCGCGCCGAGCCCGAGCGGCCCGAACGCGCGGACGGCGACGCCGGCGGTGGTCCGACGGCCGCGGCGGAACGGGGCGAACCGCATGCGCGCGGTCCGTCGTTCGCCGGAGGGCACGTCCATCCGGAGGCGCCGCGGTGCGTGGCCGGCCGACGGCTCCCACATGTCCCGCACGACGCCGCGCAGGCGCCGGGAGCCGTCGTTGGCGAGCACGAGCGTGCCGTCCGCCGCGGTGTCGCGCCGTGCCAGCCGGGGCATGCGCCGTTCGACCCGGACGCGAGCCAGGTCGGCCGCGAGCAGCACGTCGAGCCCTGCGGCGACGACGACCACGCCCGCCCACGCCAGGCCCGCCCACCCCGTGCCGAGCAGCACGGTGGGGACGATCGCGACCGCGAGCAGCGCGACGAACCGGCCGGAGATCGCCACTAGATCGGCACCCGGACCTGCTCGAGCACCTGCTGCAGGACGCCGTCGGCCCCGACGCCCTCGAGCTCGGCGTCCGCGGCGACCCGGAGTCGGTGCCGCCAGACCGGCAGGAGCATGGCCTGCACGTGGTCCGGGGTGATGGCGTCGTACCCGGTGAGCCACGCCCACGCCTTGGCGGCGGCGAGCAGGGCGGTCGCGCCGCGGGGGCTCACGCCGACCCGGACCGACGGCGCCTGCCGGGTCGCACGGGCGAGGTCGACGACGTACGCCAGGACGTCGTCGCGCGCTCCCACGGCCCGGACCGCACGCTGCGCGGCGAGGACCTCGTCGACGCCGACCACCGGCACGATGCCCGCCGACCGGACGTCCCGCGGGACGAAGCCGTCCGCGTGCCGTCGGAGCACCTGCCACTCGACGTCCCGCGGTGGCACGTCGAGCGTGAGCTTCATGAGGAACCGGTCGAGCTGGGCCTCGGGGAGCGTGTAGGTGCCCTCGAACTCGATCGGGTTCATCGTCGCGGCGACGAAGAACGGGTCTGGCAGGGCGCGGGCGTCCCCGTCGACGCTGACCTGCCGCTCCTCCATGGCCTCGAGCAGGGCGGACTGGGTCTTCGGGGGCGTCCGGTTCACCTCGTCGGCGAGGAGCACGTTCGTGAACACCGGTCCCTCACGGAACGGGAACGTGCCCGTCGACGCGTCGTACACGAGCGAGCCGGTGACGTCGCCGGGCATGAGGTCCGGCGTGAACTGGATGCGCTTGGTGTCGAGCGACATGGCCGCCGCGAGGCTCCGGACGAGCAGGGTCTTGGCGACGCCGGGGACGCCCTCGAGCAGCACGTGACCCTGCGCGAGGATGCCGACGATCATCCCGGAGACCGCGCCCTCCTGTCCGACGACGGCCTTGCCGACCTCGGCACGGAGCCGGCCGAACGCGTCGCGGAGCGGATCGCCCGCCGGGTGCGCCTGCGGGGTCTGGGTGGGGGACGGATCGGTCACGGTCGTGCTCCTCGTCGGTCGTGGTCGGTCTGGTGATCGCCGGACGTCGCGGCGTGGACGGCGCGCTCCAGCTCGTCGAGTGCCGCGGCACCGGCGACGAGTGCGCGGTCGTCCGGGGTCGGCCCGCCGACGAGCACCGCACCGACGTCGGTGTCGGGTCGTCCGGTCGCGTGGGCGGCGGCCCGGACGACCTCGTCGACGTGTGCCGAGCGCGGGAGCCCGAGGCGCCGGGCGGTCCGTCGGACGGCGGCGATGCGGAGGGTGTCGAGGGCGTGCGTGCGGTCACGGGTCCGAGCGGACAGTCGTGCCCGGCCCTCGGTGGTCTCTGCGGCCCGGACGACGACCGGCATCCGCTCGACCACGAGGGGTCCGAGTCGACGGCCCCGCCAGATCCCCGCCGCGACGGCGACGAGGCCGAGCAGGGCGAGGGCGCTCGGGACCCACGGCGGTGCGAGGGTCCCGAGGGTCGGTGCCGCGTCCGGCGCACCCGGCGTCGTCGTGTACCAGGTGAGCGCGTCACCGTCGCCCAGCAGGCCGAGGGCGAGTGCGGCGTTCCCGGCGGAGGTGATCGTGTCGTTGCGGAACACCGAGGTCGTGCCGACGAGGGTGACGTCGCCCGCCGGGGTGTCGGTGCGGACGAGTCCGTAGCCGCGGTCGTCGCCGGAGCCGGTCGGTGCGCACAGGTCGGTGCCCGACGGGGCCGGTCCGCCCTCCGGCACCCGGTAGGCGAACCCGGTGGTCGTCACGCGGCCGGCGCCGGCCGCCGCGGGGATCGAGCACGTGCCGGTCGCCGCGGTGTCGTCACCGCCGACCTGCGCGACGGGTTCGACGTCGAGACCGAAGGCGTCGAGGACCGCCGGGCTCGTCGAGACGAGGACGACTTGTGCGGCCTGTCGACCGAGTCGCCGCGCGACGGCGGGGTCGAGTGCGGCCCGGGAGTCGTCGACGAAGACCGTTCCGCCGTCGGCGTCGACCCGGTCGGCCGTGTCGACGACCCGGACGTCGGTGCCGCGCTGTTCGAGCACGCGGACGAGCGCCTTCGAGCCGCTCGCCGTCGCCGACGTCGGGTCGAGGGGGTCGCGCGTGGGAGCACCGCTGCGCTGCACGACGGCGGTGAGTGCGGCGAGGAGCAGGCCGACGAGGACGATCGCGACCCAGAACCCGATCCGCAGCCCGCGGCCCTCGCGCGGCGCCCGACCCGCGAGCGTCGGCGCAGCCGTCGTCATGCCGGGACCGCCGGTGCCGTCGGCGCGACGGGGCGTGCCGTCCGGACCGCGTGCTCGGTGTCGAGGACGTCGCGGGCGTCGGTCTCGGTGGCGACCGCGCCGAGGTACCGGACGTCGTCGAACACCCGTGCGGCGTGGTCGAGCCGCGTCGTCTCGCCGGGGAACACGACGGCTGCCCGTCCGGCGATGGCGCGGGCGGTCGCCCCGGGGACGTCCGGCACGAGGTCGCGCTCGCCGAGGCCGCGCGCGAGGGCACGGTAGCCGTCGAGCACCGCACCCTCGAAGTCGCCGCTCCGGAGCGCAGCGCGGGCGGCGTCGGCGATCTCGGCCGCCGATCGGAGGTCGTCGTCGTCGAACACCCCGCCGACGTCCTGCCCGGTGAGCCGAGCGCGGCGGCGGGGGAGCCCACGCGCCACGACCACCAGGACGACCACGGCGACGAGCACGACCACGGCGACCCAGAGCAGGGTGTGTGCGACGACCGGTGAGCCCAGGCCGTCCGCACGCAGCGACCCGAGCCACTCGAGGAAGGACCGGGACGCCCGGTCCCACCACGTCACGTGGGCTCCGTCGTACTCCGACCGTTCGAGTTCGCGTTCCAGCAGGCGGCGGGCCTCGTCGGGGTCGATCGTCATGCGCGACCGTCCGGCGGGTAGCGTCCGGGTGCGCCGCCCCACTCGGGCGGCGGCGTGGGCTGCCCCGGCCACGGCTGCTGCGGCGGGACCGGCGGACCGGCCCACGGCTGCTGCGGCGGGACCGGCGGACCGGCCCACGGCTGCTGCACGGGCTGCCCGGGCCACGGCTGCTGCCCGGGCCACGGCTGCTGCCCCGGCCACGGCTGCGGAGGCCACGGCGGCCGCGACACCTGCGGCCCCGGCGCGAACGGGTCGGCCGGCGCACCGGTCTCGAGGTGCGACGCGATCCGCTGGTCGAGCGCCTCGGTCCGGATGCGCCGGTCGACGGTCAGGAGCGTCACCACGGACGCGTTCAGCACGTCGGCGATGCACTGCACCGCGATCGCGAGCAGGCTGCCGAGAACCACGGCGACGATCCCACCCACGCCGACGCCGGAGGACGCATCGGTCTGCCCGAGGGGATCGAACGTGCCGCTCAGCAGGACGCTCCCGATGGTGAGGGGGAACGACGCGATCGACACCGCGAACCCGAACATGGCCTGCACCAGGAGCACGATGCCGAACGTCCGCCAGAACGCGCCGCGGGTGAGGCGCCACGACTGGGCGGCCGCCGAGAAGACCGACCGACCCTCGAGCGCGATCGTCGGGACCGTGAACGCGAACTTCGTGCCGAGCCAGACGAGGAGCACCCCGAAGCCGGCGAACATCCCGAGGAACCCGAGCACGAAGCCCCACACGCCGGCGTCGCCCGCCGTCAGTGCGGCGATGAAGCCGAAGAAGACGAGCACGAACACGACGCCGATGACGACGCCGGCCGCGAGCTGCAGGAGGATCCACGCGACGACGGACCGCCGCCGACCGGCGAGCAGCGCCCAGAGCCCGCGGAAGGTCGCCCGCCGGCCGAGGACCCGTTGCCCGGTGTCCGCGGCGACGGGTGCGACGAGGAACCCCCGGCCGAGGTACGCGAGGAACGGCAGGACGACGGAGAGCACGATCAGCAGCGTCGCGGACCCCGCGACGATCGAGTCGGAACCGCTGCCGCCGTCGGCGGCGGAGAGGATCCGCGACTGCAGGGCCTGCTGGCCGAAGGTGCTGACGAGCGTGGCGAGCAGCCCGAGCACGCCGCTGAGCAGCACGCTCCAGAGCAGCAGGACGCGGGCGTTCCGGCGGAACACGGTGAAGGCGCCGCCCAGGACGTCACCGAGGCCGAGGGGCCGGAGCGGGATGACGGGCCGCGAGCCGGCGGGCGGAGGCGGCGGGGGCCCTGGGACCGGCCACGGGGCGGACGGTCGCTGCCCCGGCTGGTGCGCCGCGCCTCCAGGCCGGCCCGCACCCGGCTGC
This sequence comes from Curtobacterium sp. 314Chir4.1, assembly GCF_900215175.1. NCBI lineage: Bacteria > Bacillati > Actinomycetota > Actinomycetes > Micrococcales > Microbacteriaceae > Curtobacterium > Curtobacterium sp. 314Chir4.1. Next base: position 52,757 of record NZ_OCMI01000002.1, on the reverse strand, counting down.
GCACCGGACGTCCCCGGTGTCTGCCAATCGGACATCGCCGCCCCCTCGTCGTCCTCGGCCGCGCAGCGGACGCGCGGACGACACCATCCTGTCGGAAAACGCCACGCGACGGGGCCTCGGCTATCGTGAGGACGCGAGTGCCGACCCGGCACCGCCGCACGCAGCACCGCCGCACGTCACACGGAGTCCACATCACATGACACCGCGCATCCTCGTCGTCGACGACGACCAGGCCCTCGCCGAGATGATCGGCATCGTCCTCCGCTCCGAGGGCTACGAGCCGGAGTTCAGCGCCGACGGCAACGACGCCATCGACGCGTTCCACGGCACGAAGCCCGACCTGGTGCTCCTCGACGTGATGCTCCCGGGCATCGACGGCATCGAGGTGTGCAAGCGCATCCGTGCCGAGAGCGGGACGCCGATCATCATGCTCACCGCGAAGGGCGACACCGCCGACGTCGTGGCGGGGCTCGAGAACGGCGCGGACGACTACGTCGTCAAGCCCTTCAACCCGAAGGAGCTCGTCGCCCGCATCCGCACCCGGCTCCGTCCCTCCGCGACGGACGCCACCGTGCTGCACGTGGGCGACCTCACCGTCGACGTCGCCGGGCACGAGGTCCGCCGCGGCGAGTCCGTGATCGCGTTGACACCGCTCGAGTTCGACCTGCTGCGCGCGCTCTCCGAGAAGCCGAACCAGGTGTTCACCCGCGAGATGCTCCTCGAGCAGGTCTGGGGCTACCACTACAAGGCGGACACCCGCCTGGTGAACGTGCACGTCCAGCGGCTCCGCGCGAAGATCGAGCACGACCCCGACAACCCGAAGATCGTCACCACGGTGCGCGGCGTCGGGTACCGGGCCGGAGGGGCCTGAGCACCGTGCCGCCCGGACCGTCGCGCGGTGGCGCCGGCGCCCGGAGCACGCTCGGCCGGATCGGTCGACGGCTCCGGCGGTGGGTGCGGCGCGGCTGGCGGGGCGTCGCCTACCTGTGGCGACGCTCCCTGATGTTCCGGTCGGTGGCCATCACGGTCATGACGACCGGCCTCGCGATCGCGATCATCGGCACCGCGGTCATGATCAGCATCTCGAACAACGTCTACGCGCAGCGCCGCGACCAGATCGAGGCGGAGTCGGCACGGGCGACGATCGTCGCGCAGGGCATCTTCGACGCGGCCACCGCGGGTGAGGACAACAACCAGTCCGAACTCGAGACGCTGCAGAGCGAGGCGCAGCAGGCGATCCTGTCGAACACCACGAGCCCAGGCGGCACGAGCATCGCCATCGAGCGCAGCCCGGACCAGCCCGGACCGCAGACGGTGCAGAACGTCGCGAGCCAGGGGTTCCCCGACGCCGTGATCACCGACGTCCTCCGCAAGGAGGTCGGCAAGAACACCGGCAAGCTCAGCCTGCAGCCAGTCCGGCTGGAGGACGACGGCCGTCGGCAGCCCGGCCTCGCCGTCGGGTCGACCCTGCAGATCCCGAGCGCCGGCCAGTACGAGCTGTACCTCGTCTACGACCTCTCCGACGCGCAGCAGACCCTCGACTTCGTGTCGCAGACCCTGTCCATCGGCGGCGTGGCGCTCATGGTGCTCATCGCCCTGGTGACCTCGCTGGTCGTGCGCTTGGTCGTGGTGCCGATCCGCGGCGCGGCCGAGACGAGCCGGAAGATCGCGGCCGGTCGACTCGACGAACGCATCCCGGTGCGGGGCAACGACGACATCGCCACGCTGGCGCGGAGCTTCAACGGGATGGCCGACGCCGTCAGCCGCCAGATCACCCAGCTCGCCGAGCTCTCCCGGGTGCAGCAGCGGTTCGTGTCCGACGTCTCGCACGAACTGCGCACCCCGCTCACCACGATCCGGCTCGCCGGGGACATGCTCTACGACTCCCGGCACGCGTTCGAACCGTCGGTGGGCCGGTCCGCCGAGCTCATGCACACGCAGATCGAACGGTTCGAGCTCCTGCTCGCCGACCTTCTCGAGATCTCCCGCTTCGACGCGCAGGCCGTCCAGCTCGACCCGGAGCCGGTGATCCCCGCGTCGCTCGCCGCGGACATCGTCGACGAGTTCCGTCCCCTGGCCGACCGCGCCGGCATCGACCTGCAGCTCGTGACCCCCGGCGGCCACACGACCATGCAGCTCGACGCCAAGCGCGTCCGCCGCATCCTCCGGAACCTCGTCGGCAACGCGATCGAGCACGGCGACGCGAAGCCCGTGCAGGTCGTCGTCGACAGCGACGCCCGCACCGTGGCGATCGCCGTGCGCGACCAGGGCATCGGCATGCCCCCGGAGGACGCCGTCCGTGTGTTCGACCGGTTCTGGCGCGCCGACCCGAGCCGGAAGCGCACCATCGGCGGCACGGGCCTGGGGCTGGCGATCTCGCTCGGCGACGCGAACCTGCACGGCGGCCGCATCGACGTGTGGTCGCAGCCGGGGGAAGGGTCGACCTTCGTGCTCACCCTGCCCCGCAACGAACGGGTCGGCGTCACGACGTCGGCGATCCCGCTCCCCGACCTCGACGAGTCGTACGAGGGCCCCCGAGCCGTGCGAGAGGACGACTGATGCGCACCCGTCTCCGACACCTCCTCGCCGCAGCGCTCGCCGCGGTGACCATCGTGACCGTGTCCGCCTGTGCCGCGATCCCCACCGACGGCCCGGTCCGCGCCGGGCAGACGATCAAGGACGAGTCGCTCTCCGGTGTCGACTACCGCCCGGACAAGCCCGTGGCGGGTGCCGACCAGACGGCGATCCTCCGTGGGTTCATCGCGGCCGGCACCGGCGCGCAGGACGACTACGCCATCGCCCGGCAGTTCCTGTCGTCGGGCTTCGCGGAGAAGTGGAACCCGCGCCGCAGCGTCACGATCCGGCAGGGGAACCCCGCGGTCGAGCGCGTCGGCGAACGCGAACTGACGTACACCCTCACCGCGAGTGCGACCGTCGACGCGGACGGCGAGTACACCCAGGCCGTCCGACCCACCTCGTCGACGCTGACGTTCCAGTTCACCCGCGAGGACGGCGAGTGGCGCATCGCGTACGCGCCGGACGGCATCATCCTGTCGCCGGTGAACTTCGACTCGGTGTTCCAGCAGCACGCGCTCTACTTCTTCGACCCGACCTACAAGTTCCTGGTGCCCGACGAGCGCTGGTTCCTCGCACGCTCCTCGACGAGCACCCGCATCGCCAGTGCCCTGCTCGCCGGCCCGGCCGACTGGCTGAAGGGCTCCGTCGTCTCGTCGTTCCCGGAGGGCACGCAGCTCTCCCTGAACGCCGTGACGGTCGACAACGGCACCGCGCTGGTCGACCTGTCCAGTGACGCCCTGCGCGCGAGCAGCCAGGACAGGGGCCGGATGCGCGAACAGCTCAGCAAGTCGCTCGCCTCGGTCGCCACGGTCTCGTCCGTCTCGATCACCGCCGAGGGTGCGACGTTCTCCGTCCCGGACACCAGCGGCACGGAGGCCGTGCAGAACCCGGACGTCGACTCGCGGCCGCTCGTCGACCACGACGGCGCCGTCGGCTACGCGGCGACGGGCAGCGGGAAGGTCGCGGAGCTCGGCAACGGCATGGGCGACGAGATCGCCGGACTCGACCCGTCCTCGTTCGCCCTGTCGGCCTCCGGCACCGCGGCCGCGGTCGGCAACGACGACGGCGTGACCGTGGTGCGGGGGCGGAACCACCTGCGCATCGACGCGACGGACGACCTCGTCGCGCCCTCGATCGACGACCTCGGGTTCGTCTGGGTGGCGTCGTCGGGGAACACCAGGAAGGTCACGGCGTACGGCCTGGGCGGCGACCCGCACGCGGTGAGCACGACCCTGCCGAACGGCGAGCTCGTGTCGTTCCAGGTCTCGCGCGACTCCACCCGGGCGCTCGCGCTCATCGAGACGAGCGACGGTCCGAGCTTGTACGTCATGGCCGTCGTGCGCGGGTCCGACCGCACGCCGACCGCACTCGGATCCCCGGTCCGGGTGCAGGCGGCGACCGGGACCGCGGTGGGCGCCGCCTGGATCAGCGACTCCGACGTCGCGTCGGTCGGGCAGACCTCCTCCGGACCGGACGTCGTCCGCACGACCATCGGCGGGCAGTCGAGCACGCTGCCGAAGCCCGACGGGCGGGCGACGTCGATCGCCGGGGGCAGCGGCGGGTCGATGCTGCTGCGGATGTCGGACGGTTCGGTCCTGCAGTCCACCGGCGGCGGCTGGGACACCACGGGTGTCACGGCCGACGTGCTCGGCATCCAGCGCTGAGGTCGCGTCGGTCCTCCTCCACAGGGGGACCGGCCTGGAGGCGCGTCCACAGTCCGCCACGACCGCCCCTGCGGGTGCACGGTCGGCTCCAGGATCGTGGGCATGGGTGACGACCGCGAGCGCGCGTGGCAGGACGCGGCCCTCGCCGTGCTCGGGCTGTTCCTGCCGGTCGCCTGCGTCGGCTGCGGCACACCCGACCGTGCGCTGTGCCGGGCCTGCCGGTCCGTCCTCGACGCCCGGGGCCGTCGCGTCCGGCTCGTCGCCGGGGTCCGGCTCGACGCGGCCTTCGAGTACGAGGGCCTCGTCCGGACGCTCCTGCTCGAACTGAAGCTGCGCGGACGGGTCGACCTCAGCCGACACCTGGGCGTCCGACTCGGGGCACTCGTGCGCACGGCGCTCGCCGAGTCCCCGCCGGGCACGGTCCTGCTCCGGGTCCCACCGTCGCGACGCGGCGCGCGCCGGCGCGGCTTCGACCCGGTCGTCGTGCTGCTCGCCCGCGGGGGAGTCCGTCGTCCGCGGAGCCTGCAGCGGGTCCGGTCCCCGGACGGCGTCACCCCGCACGCGGCCGGCGCCGGGCAGAAGGAACGGACCGCCGTCGAGCGGGTCGCGGCGACGGTGGGGACGCTCCGAGCCGTGCGCGTCGCGGGCCGGGACGTCGTGCTCGTGGACGACGTCGTGACGACGGGCGTGACCATGGCCGAGGCCGTCCGGGCGGTCCACGCCGCCGGCGGACGGGTCGTCCGGTGCGTCGCGGTCGCGAGCGTCGACGGGTGAACCCTCGGTGACCACTGTGTGTCCGGTGGGTGTCCGGCGCGACTCACCGGCATCGGGTGACGCCGGGCCGCCCGCGGGTCTAGCCTCGCGTCAAGGCGTTCAGGATCGCCGGATGGAGGCGACGCGCTGAGTCTGGATGGGAGCCGCCACATGGACGTGACGATCACGGGCCGGAACATCGGGGTCACCGACCGATTCCGCACCTACGTCGAACAGAAGTCCGAGAAGATCGACGTGCTCGCCGACCGCGCCCTCGCGTTCGAGGTGCGCATCAGCCGCCACCACGAGAAGTCGGGCGGTTCCCAGGGCGAGGACCGCGTCGAGCTCACGTTGATCGGCCCCGGCCCACTCGTGCGGGCGGAGTCCGCCGCGTCGGACAAGTACGCGGCGTTCGACCTCGCGTTCGCCCGCATCATGGAGCGTCTGCGCCGAGCGCGCGACCGCCGGAAGGTGCACCGCGGACGGCACCGCCCGACCTCCGTGTCCGAGGCCTCGGGCACCGGGTTCGAACGGATGGGGGTCGTCCCGGCGACGGGCAAGCTCATCGAGGACGTCGCGACCGGTGCCGTGCCCGTGGTCGACGAGACGGGCGACGAGGAGGAGACCGAGGCCTACTGCCCGGTGGTGATCCGCCAGAAGGTCTTCGAGGCCTCGCCCATGACGGTCGACGACGCGCTCTACTACATGGAGCTCGTCGGACACGACTTCTACCTGTTCGTCGACGCCGAGACGCGTCGACCGAGCGTGGTCTACCGACGGAAGGGCTGGGACTACGGCGTGATCGGCATCGACGACCAGTCCGCCGGCACCCCGGCGTCCGCGGCGGAACCGGCGGTCGCGATCGCCTGACGGTCGCCCGACGACGACACGATCGAGGTGTGCGCGGTCCGTTCGCGGGCCGCGCACACCCGTGCCGCTCCCAGCAGTCCGCCCGAGCGGGTTGCTAGCATGACTGGCTGTTCGCATCGCGCAGGTCGCGCGGACGATCTCGTAAGGAGCTCACGTGGCAAACGTGCTGGAGAAGGTCCTCCGCATCGGTGAAGGACGCACCCTCCGTCGGCTGAAGGCGTACGCCTCGGCGATCAACGACCTCGAGGACGACTTCGCGAGTCTGTCCGACGAGGAGCTCCAGGACGAGACCAAGGAGCTCCGCGAGCGCTACGCGAACGGCGAGACCCTCGACGACCTCCTGCCCGAGGCCTTCGCGGCCGTGCGGGAAGCAGCGAAGCGCACCCTCGGCATGCGGCACTTCGACGTGCAGCTCATGGGCGGCGCGGCGCTCCACCTCGGCAACATCGCCGAGATGAAGACCGGTGAGGGCAAGACCCTCGTCGCCACGACGGCCGCGTACCTCAACGCCATCCCGTCGCGCGGCGTGCACGTCATCACCGTGAACGACTTCCTCGCGTCGTACCAGTCCGAGATCATGGGCCGCGTCTTCCGCGCCCTCGGCATGTCGACCGGCTGCATCATCGCGAACCAGTCCCCGGCCGAGCGTCGTGAGCAGTACGCCGCCGACATCACGTACGGCACGAACAACGAGTTCGGCTTCGACTACCTGCGCGACAACATGGCGTGGCAGTCCTCCGACATGGTGCAGCGCGGCCACTACTTCGCCATCGTGGACGAGGTCGACTCGATCCTCATCGACGAGGCCCGCACGCCGCTGATCATCTCGGGCCCGTCCTCGGGCGAGGCGAACCGCTGGTTCACCGAGTTCGCGTCCATCGCCACCCGCCTCACCCCGGGTGAGGACTACGAGGTCGACGAGAAGAAGCGCACCGTCGGCGTGCTCGAGCCCGGCATCGAGAAGGTCGAGGACTACCTCGGCATCGACAACCTGTACGAGTCGGCGAACACCCCGCTGATATCGTTCCTGAACAACTCCATCAAGGCCGTCGCCCTGTTCAAGCGCGACAAGGACTACGTCGTGATGAACGGCGAGGTGCTCATCGTCGACGAGCACACCGGCCGCATCCTGATGGGCCGCCGCTACAACGAGGGCATCCACCAGGCGATCGAGGCGAAGGAGGGCGTCGAGGTCAAGGCCGAGAACCAGACCCTCGCCACCGTCACGCTGCAGAACTACTTCCGCCTCTACCAGAAGCTCTCCGGCATGACCGGTACCGCCGAGACCGAGGCGGCCGAGTTCATGTCGACCTACAAGCTCGGCGTCGTCCCGATCCCCACGAACAAGCCGATGATCCGCATCGACCAGACCGACCTCGTCTACAAGAACGAGAAGGCGAAGTTCGAGCAGGTCGCCGAGGACATCGCCGAGCGCCACGAGAAGGGCCAGCCGGTCCTGGTCGGCACGACGAGCGTCGAGAAGTCGGAGTACCTCTCGAAGCTCCTCGCGAAGAAGGGCGTCAAGCACGAGGTCCTGAACGCGAAGAACCACGCTCGCGAAGCCGCGATCGTCGCGCAGGCCGGACGCCTCGGCGCCGTCACGGTCGCGACGAACATGGCCGGTCGCGGGACCGACATCATGCTCGGCGGCAACTCGGAGTTCCTCGCCGTGCAGGAGATGCACGCCAAGGGGCTGTCCCCGACGGAGACCCCGGAGGAGTACGAGGCCGAGTGGGACGACGTGTTCACGCGCGTCAAGTCCGAGATCAAGGAAGAGGCCGAGAAGGTCCGGGACGCCGGCGGCCTGTACGTCCTCGGCACCGAACGCCACGAGTCCCGCCGCATCGACAACCAGCTGCGTGGCCGTTCCGGCCGACAGGGCGACCCGGGCGAGAGCCGCTTCTACCTGTCGCTCACCGACGACCTCATGCGGCTGTTCAACTCCGGTGCCGCCGAGAGCCTGATGGGCCGTTCGAACGTCCCGGACGACCTGGCGATCGAGAACAAGCTCGTCGGCCGCGCGATCCGTTCGGCCCAGGCGCAGGTCGAGGGCCGCAACGCCGAGATCCGCAAGAACGTCCTCAAGTACGACGACGTCCTGAACCGTCAGCGCGAGGCGATCTACAGCGACCGTCGACACATCCTCGAGGGCGACGACATCCACGACCGCGCGCAGACGTTCCTGAAGAACGTCGTCGACGACGTGATCGACACCCACACCGGCGAGGGCTCGCCGGACGACTGGGACCTCGACGCGATGTGGACCGAGCTCGGCACGCTGTTCCCGATCTCGATCTCCATCGACGAGGTCATCACCGAGGCCGGCTCGAAGGGCAAGGCATCGCGGGAGTTCCTCGGTCGCGAGATCCTCTCCGACGCCCAGCTCGCCTACCAGAAGCGCGAGGAGCTCCTCGGTGACGAGGCCATGCGTGAGCTCGAGCGCCGCGTCGTCCTCTCTGTGATCGACCGCCGCTGGCGCGACCACCTGTACGAGATGGACTACCTCAAGGACGGCATCGGTCTCCGTGCGATGGCACAGCGCGACCCGCTGGTCGAGTACCAGCGCGAGGGCTACGCCCTGTTCCAGAGCATGATGGGGCAGATCCGCGAAGAGTCGGTCGGCTACCTGTTCAACCTCGAGGTCCAGGTGCAGTCCGACGGCGAGAACGCCGTGATCGAGGCCAAGGGTCTCGACGAGGACGAGGTCTCCGGGCTCGAGTACTCGGCGCCGTCGATCGACGGCGAGGTCGAGGTGCGCGACGAGCGCGGTCGCCTCGAGCAGGCCGCGACCGCACGGGCGCAGAAGGCGCAGGCCGAAGCAGAGGCCGCCGCCGGACCCGAGCAGGGTTCCGCGTTCGGCAACGCGGCGACGGCCTCCGGCCAGGCCGCGGCGAGCAACCGTGCCGAGCGTCGACAGGCCGCCAAGAAGAACTGACGTCACCACCGACGGGAGGCGCGGTGCCAGCTGGCACCGCGCCTCCCGTCCGTCTGCGGTCGACCCGGCCGCGGGGCGGACGTCACAGGACCCCGACCGCCGTCGCGCGCCACCGTCCCTGCCGCTCTTCGAGCCGCATCGCCACCGCCCGTGCGTGGCTGCGCGTGTGCACGATGACGGTCGCCTCGGCGACGCCGTCCGCCGGACGGCAGACGATCACGCTGCCGACCCGCAGCAGTGCCCGCGCACGTGATCGTCCGCCGAGCTGGCGTGACCGGGACGCGATCGCTGCCCGCTGTTGCAGGTGCCGGTGCACCTCGTCCGTGATCCACCGCGCGATGCTGTCGACCTCGCGTGCGCCGGTGAGGATCTCCGCGACGCACAGCCCCAGTGCCCGTGCCGTCTCCTCGACGTCGTTCGGTGGTGGGACCACGGTGAGCCGCGGCGGCTCGACCCTCCCCGCCACGTCGCCGACCCGCCGTGCTTGCTCCGCCACCCCTGCCCCTTTCGTCGGGGCTGAGCGTATGGGGAGTACAACATGAGAAATACAAACGCTCTTGAGGCTGTGGAGAGCGAGGAGTTCTCCACAGTGCGGCGCACCTAGACTGGCGGGGTGTCGACCCTCAGTGACCTCGTCCTCGCACAAGGCCGTTCCTCCGAAGCCGACGTGGAGTGGCTCCACCTGCTCGTCGGGGACTGGCAGCTGCTCGCCGACCTGTCGTTCGCCGACATGGTGCTCTGGGTGCCGACTGCCGAGGACGGCTCGTTCGTGGCGGTCGCCCACGCCCGCCCGAGCTCCGCGGCGACGCTCTTCTACCGGGACATCGTCGGGCAGGAGATCCGCGAGGAGTGGCGTGAGCAGGTCACCGAGTGCTTCGCCGGCGCGAAGGTCGTCGACTCCGCCGAGCCCGACTGGTACGAGGACACCCCGACCCGCGTGCGGGCCATCCCGGTGCTGCGCCGTCTGAGCGCGAACTCCGCCGAGACCACCGAGCGTCCGATCGCCGTCGTCACCCGGCACTCGAACCAGGACGAGATGCGCACCCCGAGCCGGCAGGAGCTGAACTTCACCGCGAGCGCGAACGACCTGTTCGGCATGATCGCGACCGGCGACTTCCCGGACATCGGCGCGCCGGCCGGTCCCCGTCGAGGCGCTCCGCGCGCGAGCGACGGTCTCCTCCGCCTGGACACGAACGGCGTCGTCACGTTCGCCAGCCCCAACGGACTCAGCGCCTTCAACCGCATGGGGTTCGAGGGCGAGCTCGAGCGGAAGTCCCTCGCCGAGGTCACCACCGAGCTCATCGGCGCCCAGCTCGACGTCGACGAGTCCCTGCCGCTCGTCGTCACCGGACGTGCTCCGTGGCGTGCGGACATCGAGTCCAAGGGCGTGACCGTGTCCCTCCGCTCGATCCCGCTCCGCGACCACGGTGCCCGCATCGGCGCGATCGTACTGTGCCGCGACGTCACCGAACTGCGGCACCAGGAGCGCGAGCTCATCACCAAGGACGCCACGATCCGTGAGATCCACCACCGGGTGAAGAACAACCTGCAGACGGTGGCGTCCCTCCTGCGCATCCAGGCCCGTCGCACGCACTCCGACGAGGCCCGGACCGCACTGCAGAACGCGATGCGCCGGGTCGCGGCGATCGCGGTCGTGCACGACACCCTGTCGAGCGGGCTGAGCCAGACCGTGGACTTCGACGACGTGTTCGACTCCGTGCTCAAGCTCGTCACCGAGGTCGCCGCCTCGCACAACACGACCGTGCACCCGAAGAAGACCGGCGAGTTCGGGGTGCTGCCGTCCGAGGCCGCCACGCCGCTCGCACTCGGCCTCACCGAGCTCGTCACGAACGCGGTCGAGCACGGGCTCGACGGGCGCGACGGCGAGGTCGAGATCGTGGCCGAGCGATCCGACGACCACCTCGACATCCAGGTCCGCGACAACGGCCGGGGTCTGCCGGAGGGCAAGGTCGGCTCGGGTCTCGGCACGCAGATCGTCCGCACCCTGATCCAGGGCGAGCTCGGCGGCACGATCGACTGGCACACGCTGACCGGCAGCGGCACCGAGGTGACGATCACCATCCCGTTCCGCTGGCTGACGGCCGCCGGCGCCGCGTAGCGCCCGCGGGCGGCGCGGCGCCGGCCGGGCCCCGGTGTCCGGTGCCCGGCGTCCGGCGGACCCGCCGCACAACCAAAGTGCATTCGCGCCACGCAATGGCGCGGTGTCGCGTGACTTTGGTTGTGCGGCGGCATCCCGAACCACTCGAGGGAACGGGACCGGGACCGGGACCGGGACCGCGGCGCGCCGCGGACACGACGACGCCCGCCGGCCCCGGGGGGCGGCGGGCGTCGGGCGCGCAGGGCGCGGGGGCTGAGCGGCGTCAGGAAGCGCGACGAGCGCGGGCGGCGCGACGCTTCAGCGCGCGGCGCTCGTCCTCGCTCAGGCCACCCCAGACACCGGAGTCCTGGTTGTTCTCGAGTGCGTACTGCAGGCACATCTCGGTGACCGTGCAGCGAGCGCAGACCGACTTGGCCTTCTCGATCTGGTCGACGGCCGGTCCGGTGTTCCCGACGGGGAAGAAGAGCTCGGGGTCCGCGGTGAGGCAGGCTGCCTGGTCACGCCAGTCCATGTGTGGTGCTCCTTGAAATCGATGCTCGAACGGCAGGCCGGGGCCGCGGTTCGGGGATCGGAACGCTGAGCATGCGCGAGGCACGAGGGGACACCCGTGGGGGAGGAGTCCGCTGGAAGCGAGTCTGACGCCCGCAGAACGCTCGGGGGAGGAGCGTCGAACCACGGGAGACGCACACCACATCGTGCCGTCCAAACGACCTCGAATATCGTTCCATACTGGTAGGGCCAAATCAAGGGTTCCGACGCTGGAGGAATGCTGTGCCCGACACCACCCCGAACGAGTCCGCCCCCGCCGAGCGGAGGTCGCCGGCCCTCGTGGCGCTCCTCGTGGTGGTCGGCGTGGAGTTCGCCGCCCTCGTCGTCGTGACGATCGTCCTCGTCGTCGAACTGATCGTCGCGCCCGCCTCGAGCCTCGCGTCCGGCATCGCGCTGACGATCCTGGCGGCCATCGCGGCGCTCTGGCTCGGCGCGCTGTTCGTCGGCCTCCGGAACCGCCGCCCCTGGGTCCGCTCCGGGATCATCGTCTGGCAGGTGCTGCAGGGTGCGCTGGCGATCGGCGCGTTCCAGGGCGTCTTCCGCGTGCCGGCCGTCGGGTGGCTCCTGCTCATCCCCGCGCTGCTGGGCATCACGCTGGTGCTGTCGCGTCCGGTGACCGACGCGCTCGCCCGTCCGGCGGAGTAGACGGTACCGACCAACGGACTGGAGGCGCGGTGCCAGCTGGCACCGCGCCTCCAGTCCGTCGTCTGGTCTGGTCCTCAGACCAGGCCGAGCTTCTTCCGCAGGCTCGCCACGTGCCCCGTCGCCTTCACGTTGTAGAGGGGGAGCTGGACGGTGCCGTCCTCGTCCACCACGATCGTCGACCGGATCGTGCCGGTGACGATCTTCCCGTAGTTGTTCTTCTCGCCCCAGGCCGCGTACGCCTTGTGCACCGCGAGGTCCGGGTCGCTCAGCAGCGGGAACGTCAGCGCCTGCTCGTGCTGGAACTCCTTGAGCTTCGGGAGCTCGTCCTTCGAGATGCCGAGCACCTCGTAGCCGGCTGCCTGGAGGGACGACATGTTGTCCCGGAAGTCGCACGCCTCGGTGGTGCAGCCCGGGGTCGACGCCGCCGGGTAGAAGTACACGATGACCTTCTTGCCACGCAGGTCGGCGAGCGAGTGCTCGGTGCCGTCCTGGTCCGGGAGGGTGAAGTCGGGGGCGGTGTCGCCGGCGGCGAGACGGTCGGTCATGGTGCTCCTGTCGAGTCCGGTGCCCCGAGTGGTCAGGAGCACGCGAAACCCATGCTATTGTTGTTTCCCGTTGCAGCACGGAAGTGCGGCAGGCGCCTCTAGCTCAATTGGCAGAGCAACTGACTCTTAATCAGTGGGTTCTCGGTTCAAGTCCGAGGGGGCGCACCAGCAAGGCCCCGGTCACCACGACCGGGGCCTTCGTCGTTCCCGGCTCTGAGATGGCACCAGCGAGACACGCCCGGAGTGCGATCTGCGTGCGAGATCGTTCGTCAGGGTGCGGGGACGTCGACGACGCGTTCGTCGCCGATCACCGGGTCGAGCGTGCCCGCCGAGGTCGCGGCGAGGTCCGCGCGCAGCGGCTCGATCGCCTCGCCGGGCACCCAGAGCTCGAAGGTCGCCGCTGCGCCATAGGCGGGATCGCCGAGCGTCGCGTCGTGGTGCCGGACCCAGTCGCGCAGCACGTTGTCGATCCGGCCGGCATCGGCGTGCGGGACGTCCACCGTCACGCGGGTCAGCGCCCGCCGGTGCACGAGCGTCGCCCGGTCGAGCGCCTCGGACACCGAGGTCGAGTACGCGCGCACGAGTCCGCCGGCGCCGAGCTTCACGCCGCCGAAGTACCGCGTGACGACCGCGACGGCGTCGGTCAGGTCGCGCCGGCGCAGGACCTCGAGCATCGGGACCCCAGCCGTGCCGGAGGGTTCGCCGTCGTCGCTCGACCGGGCTTGGTCCCCGAGCACGCCGGTCACCATGGCGGTGCAGTTGTGCCGGGCATCCCACCGGCGTCGGCGGACCTCGGCGATCAGCCGGTCGGCGTCCTCGACGCCCGCGACCGGTGCGACCGTGGTGATGAACCGCGACTTGGTGATGACGATCTCGTGCTCGACCGGCTCGGCGATCGTGGACGGGAAGCGTGGACTCACCGTCCCGAGGGTAGCGGCGGGCACCCGGCGGTCCGCGCTAGCATGTCCTGCACGACGTGCGGCTGGGGAGGAGTCCGATCGACATGGCGACAGCAGCTCCGAAGGGTGGCGTCCTCGACGCTGCCGAACTGGCGCGCCGACTCAACCTCCTGCTCGACTTCGAGGAAGCGCAGCGCGGCTCGCCCGTGCCGTTCTCCGCGGTCGAGGAGTACGTGGCGGAGCAGGGCGGATCGCTGTCCCGGGCGAAGTGGACGTACATGCTCTCCGGCGACGGACGACGCAACCGGGACACCGGGTTGCTCCGCCTGCTGGCCGGGTTCTTCGAGGTCGACGAGCGTTTCCTGCTCGAGGACAGCGACGTCCCCGAGCGCATCGGCGCCCAGCTCGCCCTCGTCCGGTCGCTCCGCTCGGCACGCGTGAGCGGCTTCGCGGCCCGCACCTTCCCCGGCGAGCTCTCGCCCGATGCCCTCCGCCGCATCGCGGAGGTCCTCGAGGAGGAGTCCCAGCGGGGGAGCGTCGCATGACCGCCGACTTCGTCGAGGCGTTCTGGGCGCGCGGAGCCGCCGAGGGCTGGTCGGACGTCGACCAGGCGGTGTCGGCAGCGGCCGAGGTCGTCGGCAAGCCGATCGTCGTGCGTGAAGAGGCGTTCCTCGCCGCCGAGCCGGTGTGCGGATTCGTGGCCACCCTGGAACGCCAGCACCTCGTGATGATCTCGCCGACGGCGTCGCAGACCTTCCGGTCCTTCGTCATCGGCCACGAGCTCGGGCACATCCTGCACCGCCACCAGGACCACGCACCGCAGGCGGCGTACATCCGCGACGTCATCCCGGACCTGCCGGAGTACAAGGTCGAGCGGGCCCTCGCCCGCGGGCTGTTCTCGAACGAGTACGAGCACGAGGCCGAGGTCTTCGCCGACCGGCTCGCCGGGCTCATCCGCGGCCACCGCGGTCGTCCGAGTGCGTTCCGCGGGGTGTTCGGGTGATCGTCTCCCTCGTCCAGGCGCTGCTCCTCATCGCCGGCACGGTGACGCTGTTCGTGCTCCAGCGCGGGCAGGACCGGACGCTGGCCATCACGTTCCTGCTCTTCGCGGCGACGATCGTCACGAACGTCGACCCGCTCTACCTGTGGCTCGACCCGTTGTTCGGCGGGTTCAACGTCGTCACCGTGATCAGCGACTGCCTCATGGTCGCCGGGACGAGCACGTTGCTCTGGGGCGTGGCGAAGGCGGTCGGCGCTGCGCGGCCGTGGCTCCGGAACGCGATCGTCGTCACCTGCGCGGTGGTCGTGGTCGTGGTGGTCGTCGCCTTCGTGGTCCTCGACAAGCCGGCGACCACGACGACCTTCATGCTCGACGCCGGGCAGCACCCGGCCGCCACGGTCTACTCGATCGCGCAGACGGTCTACCTCGGGGTGGCCCTCGGCGCGACCGGGCTGATCTGCGTGCTGCACCTGCGCGAGGCCCGGACCACGACGGACCTCGTCGGCCTGTGGGTCCTCGTGCTCGGTGGCGTCCTCGGTGTGGTGCGGATGGTCGTCGTCGTGGTCATGGACCTCGCGCACGTCGCCGGTCGCCTCGACCTGACCCACGCGCTCGCGCTGCCGTACGACGTGACGACCCCCGGCGCGGTGATCTGCGTCTCCTCGGGGATGCTCCTGCTCGTGATCGGCCACCAGGTCTCGCGGCGCCGACGCTCCCGACGGGTGGAGGTCGCCCTGCATCGCCTCGCGCCCCTGCACGAGCGCATCGGGATCGACAACGCCTACCCGGACTCCGGTGACCCCGCCACGCGTCTCAGCCGACTGATCGTCGAGATCAACGACGGTGCTCGTCGCGCTCGCCAGACCCTGAGCGATGCGGAGCGCCAGGCGTTGGCGGACGCCGAGGCTGCGCTCGATGTCGCGTAGCCGACCCCTGACCGCCGCCGTGCGCACCGCGGGTGTCGTGGCCGGCGTCGTCGGTGTGCTCGTCCCGATCGCCGGAACCGTGATCGCTCGTCGGGCCGCCGCCCTGTACGAGACGCCGGACGTCGAACCAGCGCCGGGGCTCGAGCCGGTGTCGGTCGGCGGGCTCCCCGGATGGATCCGCCCGGGCGGTGACGGTACGACCTGGGCGGTGTTCCTGCCCGGCCTCGGCTCGCACTCCCTGCGGCACCAGGACGTCGCCGACGCCTTCGTCGACCGCGGGGACACCGTGCTGTTCGCCTCGCACTCCGCCCGGTACCCGGCCCGCCGGCACGGCTTCGGTCTGCGCGAGCAGGACGAGGCGCTCGCCTGGCTCCGGTTCGCGGCTGCCCGAGGCGCCACCGAGGTCGTGCTGCTGGGCTGGTCGTTCGGCGCCTCGCTCTGGCTCCGGCTGCTCGCCGGTCCGCTCCCCGTCCGGGTCCGGGGTGTCGTGCTCACCGGGCCCCTGTCGGACTGGGACGCCACGGTCGCGCACGGTGCCGGCGGCGGTCCGATCGGGCGGGCGGCGGCCGCGGTGTTGCGGTGGACGCTGCGGGTCCCGGGGCTCGCGAGGTTGGCCGGCCAGGCCGCGCCCGTCCGACTCCAGCTCCCCGTCGTGGCCGCGCCCGCACCGCCGCTCCTCGTCGTCCACGGCGACGCCGACCGGACCGTGCCACTCGACTCCAGCCGCGCGCTCGTGGCCTCGTGGCCGGGCACCGCACGGCTCCAGGTGGTCGCCGGAGCCGCCCACGGCGGTGAACGGGACATGAATCCCACTGGATGGCTCGACGCCGTCGCCCGGGCCGTGTAGGGTTTGTAGCAGTTGCTACAGATTCTGTGGCCGCCGGGGTGGGTCTCGGCCGCGTTGGGGGCGGCCGAGCACCACCGGCCCCGACACACGTTGTCTAGGATCGTCTGGTGACCGTCTTCGCAGCTGTCGTCCTGTTCATCGGTGCCGTCTTCAACGTCGTCACCTGGCCGCGCTTCTTCCAGCGGGTCGCGAAGGACTCCCGGGCGCGTGACTCCACCGGGAAGCCGACGACGTTCTACACGGTGCACCTCGTGCTGCTGCTCCTCGCGCTGCTCATCGCCGTCGCTTCCGTCGTCGCGGGGATCCTCCTGCTCGTCTGAGCGCGCCCCCGCCGCCCGTTCCTTCCCATAGCGCGTGAGGTAGGGAGGGGAATCGGGCGTACTTGGTCGAAAGAAACGGCCCGGTATGCCCGAAACGACCCGGTACGCGCGAAATGGCTCGGTGCGGTCGGCCCACCCTTCGAGTGCCGCCCGCGTGCGGGCCTGGAGGCGCGGTGCGGCGCCGCCACGGGCCTCCCGTCTGTCTGTTCCTTCCCATTGCGCGTGAGGTAGGAAGCGGACTCGGGCGTACCTGGTCGAAAGAAACGGCCAGGTACACCCGAAAGGACCCGCTACGCGCGGGATGGCCCGGTGCGGCCGGCCCAGCGGGCTCGTGCAAGCCGCGTGCGGGCCTGGAGGCGCGGTGCGGCGCCGCCACGTGCCTCCCGTCGGTCTGTTCCTTCCCATCACGCGTGAGGTAGGAAGCGGAATCGGGCGTACCTGGTCGAAAGGAACGACCCGGTACGCCCGAAAGGACCCGGTACCCGCGGAACAGTTCGATGCGGTCGACCCAGCGGGCTCGTGCAAGCCGCGGGCGGGCCTGGAGGCGCGGTGCGGCGCCGCCACGTGCCTCCCGTGTGTCTGTTCCTTCCCATCACGCGTGCCGTGGGTAGCGGAATCGGGCGTACCTGGTCGAAAGAAACGGCCCGGTACGCCCGGAACGGCCTGGTACGCCCGGAACGGCCCGGCTCGCCCCCTACGCGCCCGGCACGCCCCCTACGCGCCCGGCCGCACCCGCAGGTCGGACCCGGTGTGGGTGATGCTGTCGGCGGTGGCGCCGACGAGCCCGAGGTCGACCCGGGCCCACGTCGTCGGCAGCTCGCCGCCCGGGGGCGGGGTGTCCGCGCCGAGCGTGAGGTGCTTCCCTCCCGGCAGCTCGGCCGTGACCGAGTTCAGGTACACCTGCACGTGGCCACGGAGCTCCATCCGGGCGTCCGTCGTCACCGCCGAGGTCCCGTTCGACTCGCCGCGGACGTCGAGCGTGAAGTCGTCCATCGCCACCCGGTCGGCGCTGAGCCGGATCACGGTGATCTCCGAACCGTCCGCCAGGGGCACCTGCACGAGCGCGAGCCCGGACAGGCCGCCGATCCCGATGGAGGAACTGCTCAGCTGCGCCGACGGCTGCGTGAAGACCGTCGTGTCGTCCGGGACCGCCGCTCCCCACGCTGCGTCGGGCGTGGCCGTCGTCGGGGGAGCAGCATCACGGGTGGCACCGTCGCCGCCGGATGCCGGGCCGGGACCCGAACCCGTCCCGGAGCCCGGCGACGACGGGGCTGTGGTGTCCGACCCGGAGGGGACGGACGGACTCGAGGGTGAAGACGACGACGGCGGCGACGACGGCGACGACGGCGGCGAGGACGGCGTCGACGAGGGAGCAGGCGCCGAGCAGTCCATGAGCAGCGGGATGCAGAACCCCGCCGCCGAGGCGCTCGTCCCACCCGTCACGGTCAACGCGGCCGACACGACCAGCACCGTCCCGATCCCGAGCGACGCACGCAGCCGACGGCTCACGCGGCGCCCTCGTCACGCTCGGGGTCGGCCGGCTCGGACGACTCCCGCGGCATCCACGCCACCACGAGCACACCACCGACCGCGGACAGCAGCATCCCGAGCACGAAGCCGCCGAGGTTCACGCCGATGAGCGAGTACACCGCCAGGGCGAGCGCGACGATCCCGTAGAAGACCCGTTGCGCGGGGGAGCACACCGCCAGGACACCGAGTGCCACGAGGGCGATCGGGATCACGGTGGCCTGCAGGCCCTCGATGCCGAACTGGATCCGGATGTTGCCGAGGTCGAGCTGGCCGGAGCAGAACAGTTCGATCCCACCGAGCACGACGAGCAGGCCGCCGACGAACGGGCGCGACCGGGCCCAGACCCGGAAGCGCGCCCAGGGCGACGTGGGGGCGACGGCGTGGGCGCTCATCAGAAGCAGCTCTTCGAGCCGTCCGTCAGCTGCAGGTGCATGCCCGTCAACGTGAACGTCCCGGCGGTCGTCGACCACGCGGTCTGCTGCACGCCGTCGATGGTCAGCGCGTCGGCGTCCTGGGCGAAGTCGCCGGCGCTGCCGTGCTGGTCGCCCCTGACGGTCGAGGCGTCGACTCCGATCCGGATGTCGTGGAACTCGGCGTCGCCCTTGAGGTCGGTCATCCCGATCTGCAGGTCCTTCGCGGACGCCGGGGTCTTCCCGCCGCCGGCGGTGATCATGACGCCGACCTTGCCCATCGGGGTCTCGGTCGTGACGGACTGGCACAGGTTCGCGAGCGTCGCGGACCCGATGTTGGCGATCGCGACCTGGCGGTCGTTCCCCGCGGTGTCCTTCGCGACGCCGGCGTACTGCGAGAACTGCTGGCCGTCGAGCTTGTCGGCGCTGATCTGGAACTGCTGGCCGGAGACCGAGAAGGAGACGGGGACCGCTCCCTGGGCCACACCGCCGAACGCGATGGCGGTGGCGATCCCGACCGGGACGGCGACGAGTGCGACGCGGCCGCCGTGCGAGCGGGTGAGTCTGGTGAACAACATCGTTCCTCCTCGTGACGGCCGCTCCGTCGCGACCGCAGGCCACGCTAGACCCGTTGTTGACTTCAGGTCAACAAAATCGTCACCCGTTCGGGGGACGGGCATGCCCGCTCGCTAGGCTCCACGCGTGCCCGACGACCGCCAGCGCTCCCGCCTCAGCTCCGAGGAACGCCGTGCGCAGCTCGTCGCCCTGGGGGTCGCGACCCTGGTGGACGAACCCCTCGAGGACATCACGATCGACCGGCTCGCCGCCGACGCCGGGGTCTCCCGGGGTCTGCTCTTCCACTACTTCGGCACGAAGCAGGGCCTGCACGAGGCCATCGTCCGCACCGCCCGCGACGCGATGCTGCACGCCACCGAGCCGCGCGACGAACTCGAACCGCTCGCCCGGCTCGAGGACACCCTCCGTCGCTTCGTCGCGTTCGTGACCGAGCACCGCGGGACGTTCCACGCGCTCGTCCGCGGTGCCTCCGCCGGCGACGCCGAGGCACGGGCGCTCATCGACGAGGCCCGTGACGAGAACGCCCGCCGGGTGATCGCGGTGTTCACCGAGCTCGGACACGAGGACCGTCCGCTGCTGCGCAGCGCCCTGCGCTCGTGGGTCGCCTTCGTCGAGGAGATGCTCGACGAGGTCCCGACGGACGACGACGCCGCCGCGGACGCGCTCACGGCGCTGCTGGTGCGCAGCGCGGTCGCGATCGTCGCGGCCCTGGACGCGACTGGTTGACGGCCTGGAGGCGCGGGGCGGGCCCGCACCGCGCCTCCAGTCCGGCCCCTGGTCGCGTCCAGGGCGCTTCAGGCCCGCTTCAGCGGGGCACGGCAGGATCGTGGGATGCGCGTGCTGGTGGTCGACGACGAGGTGCGGCTCGCCGACGGCGTCCGCCGTGGCCTCGAAGCCGAGGGGTGGGCGGTCGACGTGGCGCACGACGGCGTCGACGGCCTCTGGCACGCCCGCGAGTTCAGCTACGACGCGATCGTGCTCGACCTCATGATGCCCGGTCTCAGCGGCTGGGCGGTCTGCGCGCAACTCCGGTCCGACGGCGACTGGACACCGGTCCTCATGCTGACGGCGAAGGACGGCGAGTGGGACCAGGTCGAGGCGCTCGACGCCGGGGCCGACGACTACGTCACCAAGCCGTTCTCGCACCCGGTGCTCGTCGCACGCCTCCGGGCGCTGGTCCGCCGCGGCGCCCGGGAGCGGCCGGCGGTCCTCACGGTCGGCGACCTCGTCGTCGACCCTGCTGCCCGGACGGTGGCCCGCGGCGGAACCGCGATCGACCTCACCAGCCGGGAGTTCGCGGTGCTCGAGTTCCTCGCCCGCCGTGCCGGTGAGGTCTGCTCGAAGCGCGCAGTGATCGAGAACGTCTGGGACGTCGACTTCGACGGCGACCCGAACATCGTCGAGGTCTACGTCGGGCACCTCCGGCGGAAGGTCGACCGACCGTTCGGGCGCACCTCGCTCGAGACCGTGCGCGGTGCCGGGTACCGGTTGGCGGCCGACGGTGGCTGACGCTCCCCGGCCCACGCGGCGTCTCCGGTCCGTCCGGGCCCGCACGACGGTCGGCGCGATCGTGGTGGTGCTCGCCGCACTGCTCGTCGGCGCTGCGGCGTTCGTGGTGGTCCTGCGACTCGTGCTCCTCGACGGTGTGCGCACCGCGGCGGAGTCCGGACTCGAGCAGGCGTCCGCCCGGGTCGAGGCCGACGGCGCCGGCGTGGTCAGCGGTTACGAGGACGTCCTCGTCCAGGTGGTCGGCGACGGCGGCTCGGTGCTCGCCCACGGCGACGACGCAGACCCGCCCGCGCTGCCCACCGCCGACGAGAGCCGCTGGTCGCACGACGGCGAGCGGTGGTTGCTCGTCGCCGACGACGTCGACCTGCCGGGCGGCGGCGAGGCGACCGTCGTCTACGGCGTCTCGCTCGAACAGACCGACGCCGCCGTCGGCGCGGCCGTGGTGCTGCTCGCGGTCGGGGTGCCGGTGCTCGTGCTCCTCATGGGCCTGGTGACCTGGGTCGTGACCGGGCGCTCGCTCCGCCCGGTCGAGCGGATGCGGAACGAGGTCGAGACGATCCGGGCCGCCCGTCCGGACGCCCGCATCGCCGTGCCGGACACCGGGGACGAGATCGCCCGGCTCGCCGACACGATGAACGCCATGCTCGACCGACTCGACCGCTCCGCCGAGGGGCAGCGGCGGTTCGTGTCGGATGCCTCCCACGAGCTGCGGTCGCCGATCGCCACGATCCGGCAGCACGCCGAGGTCGCCGCGGCGCACCCCGAGCGCACGGACGTCACCGAGCTGTCCGAGGTCGTCCGGTCCGAGGCGCTCCGCTTGCAGGACCTCGTCACGGCGCTGCTCGAACTCTCCCGGCTCGACGAGGGCGGGATCGGCCACCGCCGGCCGGTCGACCTCGACGACCTGGCGTTCGACGCCGTCGCCCGGGCCCGGGGCGCCGGCCGCGTCCGCGTCGACGGCTCCGGGATCGCCGCGGCCCGCGTCCTCGGCGACGAGCGCGTGCTCGCCGGGGTGGTCCGCAACCTCGTCGACAACGCCGTCCGGCACGCGTCCTCCCGGGTGGCAGTGGCGCTCGCCGAGGACGGCGGACGGGCGGTCCTGACGGTGGACGACGACGGCGCCGGGATCCCGGCGGGGGAGCGCGACCGGGTGTTCGAGCGGTTCGTGCGGCTCGACGAGGCCCGGAGTCGGGACGCCGGCGGCGCCGGGCTCGGCCTCGCGATCGTGCGCGACGCGGTCCGGGCGCACGGCGGTGACGTGGCGGTCACGGACTCGCCGCTCGGGGGTGCGCGGTTCGTCGTGCGCATCGCACTCGGTGGCTGAACAGGTCGCTTCAGGTCTGCTTCAGCACCCGGTCGGCACGCTGGTCGCATGAACACTCCCCGTACCGCCCCAGTCCGCTCCGCCCGTCGCATCGCCGGGTTCACCGCCCTTCCGCTCGTCGCCGCGCTCGCCCTCGCCGGGTGCTCGACCGCGCAGTCCGGTTCCTCGGACTCGTCGTCGTCCGCAGCGTCGTCGTCGAACGCTCCCGGTGGGACCCCCACCGCAGCAGCCGCGTCGAACGACGCCCTGCGCGCCGCCGTCGAGACCGCCCGGAAGGCCGTCGGGTCCGGTGTCGTGATGTCCGTCGAGCAGGAGCAGAACGGCTCGGCGTACGAGGTCCTGGTCGTCACCGACGACGGCAGCGAACACGAGGTCCACACGAACGCCGACGGCACCTCGGTGTCCGGCTCGCCGCGCGCCGAGACCTCCGACGCCGACGACCGCGCCGAGAACGACCGGTTCGTCGCGGCGGCCGACCTCGACGTCAGTGCCGCTGCGGGCAAGCTCGAGGACCTGCACGCCGGCACCATCACCGAGCTCGGACTCGACGACCACCTCGGGAAGGTCGTCTGGGAGGGCGACGTCCGCGACCCGTCCGGCACGAAGCACAGCGTCCGGATCGACGCCGGCTCCGGTGACGTCGTCACGGACCGGGTCGACACCGACGACTGAGGCGTGCGCGCGTCGGTGGTGCGCGGTAGACCGGGGGCATCCGGCTGAGCGCCGGCGGACCCGGGAGCGACGATGACCGACCAGACCCCGCGCACCTACCCGCAGGGCGTCCCGAGCTGGATCGACGCCCGCCAACCCGACCCGGATGCCGCGCAGGCGTTCTACGGCGGGCTGTTCGGCTGGGACTTCGAGGAACGCCTGCCACCCGGCGTCCCGGGGTCGTACCGGATCGTGAGCGTCGACGGGCGTGAGGTCGGTGCCATCGCGTCGAGCGAGGACCCGGCGACCTGGACGACGTACATCGCGGTGGACGACGCCGACACCGTGGCCGCCCGGGTCGTGGAGCTCGGTGGATCGGCGGCTGCGCCGGAGGACGCCGGACCCGGGGGAGCTGCTGGTCGCAGCGTGGACTGCGTCGATCCCCGCGGTGCCGCCTTCGGGCTCTGGCAGGCCCGTGCACGGCTCGGCGCGCAGCACGTCAACGCACCCGGCGGCTGGGTGTTCAGCGACCTGCGCTCGACGGAGCCCGAGCAAGCGTTCTCGTTCTACGAGCAGCTGTTCGGGTGGCAGGTCTCGGACGTGCAGGAGGGCCCGAGCGCGATGGTCCGACTGCCCGGGTACGGCGACCACCTCGCCGCGACGTCGGACCCGGACATCCGCGAACGCCAGGTCGGCGCTCCGGAGGGCTTCGCCGACGTGGTCGGTGCCCTGGCACGCAGCGACTCCGGTCCGGACGACTGGCACGTGTCGTTCAGCGTCGCCGACCGCGACGACGCCGCCGCGGTGGCGGAACGCCTCGGCGGGACCGTGCTCGGCACGTGGGAGGGCTTCTGGACGCGGGCGGCCGAGCTGCGGGACCCGCAGGGAGCGACCTTCCGCGTCACGCAGTTCGCGCGGGGCTCCGACTGAGCCCCGCGAGCAGGATGTCGAGCAGGCGACCGGTCTGCTCGGCGCCCGTGGTGTCCCGCGTGGACAGCAGGATCCCGATCAGTGCCGCGGTGACGTCGTCCGCGAGCAGGTCGTGTCGGAGCGAACCGTCCGTGGCCCCCGTGTCGAGGAACCGCTGCACGGCGGCGTTCACGCGGTCGCGGGTGCCGGCGGCCTCGGCGGCACCCCGGAGCGCTCCGACCCGGACGGTCTCGGCGAGGCCGCGCTTCGTGGCGACGAACTCGGCGTACCGACCGCAGAAGGCCCGGAGTGCCCGGGCCCCGGTGGACGCGGACCGGAGCAGGTCGTCGACGGTGTCGAGTGCTGCGTCGAGTTCGGCGCGGTACACGGCCGCGATGAGGTCCTCGCGCGTGGGGAACGCCCGGTAGAGCGTGCCGATGCCGACGCCGGCCGCCCGCGCGATGCCCTCGAGCGAGGTGTCCTCCCCGTCGCTGGTGAACGCCGCTCGTGCGGCCTCGACGAGTCGCTCGCGGTTGCGGGCGGCGTCGGCGCGCGGTCGTCGGCGCTCGGATGTCGGCTCACTGGACAAAGCGGAGGTACCTCCGGTTATGATCGGCGAAGCGGAGGTTCCTCCGCTTCAGGCGAGACTACCGGAGACCTCATGCAGGAGAACGAGAACGAGCGCCCGGGCGGCGCGTACGACCTCGGCGGACGGACCGTCGCACGCATCGGGTACGGCGCGATGGCCCTCGAACGCTTCGACGCAGACCGCGACCGTGGTGTCGCACTGCTGCACCGTGCCCGGGAACTCGGGGTCGACCACGTCGACACCGCCGACTTCTACGGGGACGGGGTCGCGAACGACGTGATCCGTCGGGCGTTCGGCGCCTCGGACGAGGTCGTCGTGGTGAGCAAGGTCGGCGCGGTCCGGGTGGACGCACCGGTGCCGCTCGCGCTCGCGCAGCGCCCGGAGCAGCTCCGCGAGCAGGTGCACGCGAACCTGCGGAGCCTCGGGCGCGACCGCATCGACGTGGTGAACCTCCGCCGAGCCGACATCGGTCCCGGGCTGATCGCGGAGGGGGACCAGCTGGTCGACCTCGACGACCAGCTCGCCGAGATGACCGCCATGCGCGACGAGGGCCTCATCGGCGGCATCGGGCTGAGCGCGGTGTCCGGCGAGGTCCTCGAACGCGGGCTCGCGGCCGGGATCGTGTGCGTGCAGAACGCCTACTCGTTGGTGGCGCGTGAGCACGAGGCGCTCCTCGACGTGTGCGTGCGGAACGGCATCGCGTGGGTGCCGTACTTCCCCCTCGGGGGCGCGTTCCCCGGACTGCCCAAGGTCGCCGAGGAGCCCGGGGCCCTGCGCATCGCGACGGACCTCGGCATCACGCCCGCGCAGCTCGGGCTCGCCTGGTTGCTCGGGCACGCACCGGACGTCCTGCTGATCCCGGGCACCTCGAGCACCGACCACCTCGCCGAGAACGTCGCGGTCGGGGACGTCGTGCTCACCGGGGCGCAGACGGCCGCACTCGATGCCGTGTGGTCGAAGCGGGTCGCCGACGGGCAGGCGGAGCGCACCTGGCCGTGAGTGGCCGGGAGAACGGCCCGGGTCAGGACTCGGACGGCAGCGGCGCCCCGAAGGCCCGGCGGAGCGCGAGCCCGGCGACCTTCTCGTCCGACGTGTCGAGCAGCACCCGGTAGGTGTCGTCGGTCGTGACGAACTCGACGCACACGGCGTCGAAGTCGCACGGTTCGATCCGCCATCCGTGCACGGCGTCCATCGGGACCTGGGTGAGTCCGTCGCGCTCGAAGCTGGTCTCGGCCGACACGTGGTCGTCGAACACCCGGACGCGGCCGAACGTGCCGCGCCAGGTCAACTGGAGATCGAGCACGGGCGAGGAGGTCGCGGGGGATGCAGAAGGGTCCGGCACCCGCCGATCGTACCGAGGGGTGCCGGACCCGTGCGCGCGGCGTCGAGCCACGTCGTCGCTATCCGGACAGGAGCGAGACGGTCAGTTGCCGTCCTCGTCCCGGCGGCGCACCTGGTTCGCGGGGTCACGGCCCGTCACGGGGAACGGACCGGTCACGCCCTCGCGCAGGGAGGCGATGCGGAGGATCCGGTCACGCTGCAGGAACCAGCCGACGACGAGCAGCGGGATCACGACGACGAGGGACGCGATCGTGTAGGTGCCGACCGGGTAGTCGATCGCCATCAGGACGAGCACCGACACGAGGAACGCGAGCGTCAGCCACGAGGTCACGGGCGCGCCGGGCAGCTTGAACGACGGCTCCTTCGCGAGCCCCTGCTTCGCCCACGAGCGGAGCTTCATCTGGCAGAGGATGATCGTGCCCCACGCCGTGATGATGCCGAGGCTGGCGATGTTCAGCGCGATCTCGAACGCCTGGCTCGGGATGAAGTAGTTGAGCACGACGCCCGCGACGGTGAACGCCGCGGTCAGCAGGATGCCGGCGTACGGCACGCCGCCCTTCGACATCTTCGTGGTCCACTTCGGCGCCGAGCCGTTCATGCCCATCGAGTGCAGCGCACGGCCGGTCGAGTACAGACCGGCGTTGAGCGACGACAGTGCGGCGGTGAGCACGACGAAGTTCATGATCGAGCCGACGATCGCCCCGACCTGCGGGTTGCCGATCGACGAGAAGAAGGTGACGAAGGGGCTCTCGCCCTCCTTGTACGCGGTGTACGGCAGGAGGATCGACAGCAGGACGACCGAGCCGACGTAGAACACCGCGATGCGGAGGATGACCGAGTTGATGGCGCGCGGGATGACCTTCTCGGTGTCCTGCGTCTCGCCGGAGGCGGTGCCGACGAGCTCGATGGCCGCGTACGCGAACACGACGCCCTGCACCACGAGGACGGCGGGGAGCAGCCCGTTCGGCAGCAGACCGCCGTTGTCGGCCCAGAGGCTGAAGCCGGTGCGGACGGTCTCGCCGCCGGCCTCGACCGGGAATGCCCAGATCAGCCAGACGAGCGCGATCACGAGGAACGCGACGAGGGCGGCGACCTTGATGAGGGCGAACCAGAACTCGAGCTCCCCGAAGACCTTGACCGCGACCATGTTGGCGGCGAGGACGACGACGAGGGCGATCAGCGCGAGGAGCCACTGGGGAGCAGCGGTGAACGCCGACCAGTACTTCAGGTAGACCGCGACAGCCGTGGTGTCCACGATCGAGGTCATCGCCCAGTTCAGGAAGTACATCCAGCCCGCGGCGTACGCGAACTTCTCGCCGTAGAACTCGCGGGCGTAGGAGATGAACGACCCGGAGGAGGGGCGGTGCAGCACGAGCTCGCCGAGCGCACGCAGGATGAAGAAGGCGAAGATGCCCGCGATCAGGTAGACGACCGCGAGGGCCGGACCCGCGGTGTGCAGTCGGCCGCCGGCGCCGAGGAAGAGGCCGGTACCGATCGCGCCGCCGATGGCGATCATCTGCAGTTGCCGGGGCTTCAGACCGTGCTGGTAGCCCTCCTGCTCGTGCGAGAAGTCGTTCGCGGGCGCGCGGTCCACCCCGGTGTCGTTCTGCGCTGTCATGCGCGACACGCTACAGGTGCGTGGAACCGGGGCGGCACACAAACATGCGAGGCGCCTGAACTGTAACGGGACGGTTACGATCGCGATCCCCGTGGCGACGGGCGACACGCCGTGGTCGGGGTACAGCGGTGCCGGGATTCCGGCGGACCCGGATTCGCGATGGGGGACAACCGTCGATAGCCTTGAACGTCCCTTCAGGGGACACCGACGATCAGGACGCGTCCGACGCAGCAGCACAGCGGCGGCCGTACGGTCGGCCGGACCGGGGTCGTCCCGAGTGCGACCCCCGCGTGCGTGATCGCTCGCCCTGCGCCGTTGCGCGGGCTCGATGCGGTGCCGCCGAACAGGGTGCCGGACGACCCGTCCGCAACCACACCGGTACCGCCGTGCGCCCGTGCGCCGCGGTCCCGCGAGGAGCACCGTTGACCATCGCACCACCCCAGGACCGGCGTGCCACCACGCCGGACCACCCCACCGCTGATCCTGCGCTGAGCGTGCGCGGCGCCTACAAGGTGTTCGGCCGACGTCCCGGCGAGGCGGTCCGCCGTCTGGGCGCCGGCGCGACGCGTGACGAGGTCCGTGACCTCGGTTCCGCAGCCGTCATCGACGCGTCGTTCGACGTGCGCCCCGGCGAGATCTTCGTCGTCATG
Source organism: Curtobacterium sp. 314Chir4.1 (assembly GCF_900215175.1). Taxonomy (NCBI): domain Bacteria; kingdom Bacillati; phylum Actinomycetota; class Actinomycetes; order Micrococcales; family Microbacteriaceae; genus Curtobacterium; species Curtobacterium sp. 314Chir4.1. Next base: position 25,001 of record NZ_OCMI01000002.1, on the reverse strand, counting down.
GGGCTCTCCGGCTCTGGCAAGTCGACCCTCATCCGGATGCTGAACGGTCTGCTCGAGCCCACCGCCGGCACGGTGGAGATCGGCGGCCGCACCGTGACGAAGGCCACGCCGAAGGAGATCCGCGAGATCCGTCGCACGAGCGTGTCGATGGTCTTCCAGCACTTCGCGCTGCTGCCCCACCGCACGGTGCTCGAGAACGTCGCGTTCGGCCTCGAGGTGAACGGCGTCGACAAGGCCACCCGGCTCGCCAAGGCCCGCGAGGTCATCGGCCTGGTCGGACTGGACGTCTGGGCGGACGCCAAGCCGGACGAGCTCTCCGGCGGCATGCAGCAGCGCGTCGGCATCGCCCGTGCCCTCGCCGCCGAGACCGACGTCCTGCTCATGGACGAGGCGTTCAGCGCCCTCGACCCGCTCATCCGCCGCGAGATGCAGGAGCAGCTCGTCGACCTGCAGCAGCGCCTCGGGAAGACGATCGTCTTCATCACGCACGACCTCAACGAGGCGATGTTCCTCGGGGACCGGATCGCCGTCATGCGCGACGGTCGGATCGTGCAGATCGGCTCGCCGGAGGACATCCTCACCGACCCGGCGAACGACTACGTCGCCCAGTTCGTGCAGGACGTCGACCGTGCCCGCGTGCTCACCGCCGCGAGCGTGATGGAGCCCGCACGTGCGGCCGTCCCGCTCACCGTCGGTCCACGCGGCGCGCTGCGCACCATGCGCGACCTGCAGACCGCGGCGGTGTTCGTCACCGGGCGCGGCCGGAAGCTCGAGGGCTGGGTCCGCGACCGGCACGTGATGCGCCAGGTCAAGGCCGGCGACACCAACCTCGACGCGATCGTGAACTCCGAGTTCGCCCGGGTCGCACCGGACACGGCACTCACCGATCTCTTCGAGCTCGCCGTCGAGTCGCCGCTGCCCATCGCGGTCGTCGACGACGAGGGGCGCCTGCTCGGCGTCGTCCCGCGCGTCACCCTGCTCGCGGCGCTCGGCAACGTGCCCACCGCGACGATGCCGATCCCGGTGCTCGAGCCGGTCACCCGCATCTCCGACTCCGACATGGACTCGACCCTCGCCGAAGGAGACCACGCATGATCACCCCCGGTACCAACTCCTTCGGCGACTTCCACCTGCCCCTCGGCACCTGGGTCGCAGCGATCGTCGACTGGATCACCACCTACCTCTCCGGCTTCTTCGACGTCGTCCGCTACGTGTTCACGTGGATGGACGCGTGGATGGAGTACTTCCTCTCCACCCCGCCGTTCTGGGTGATCGTCGCGATCCTCGTGGTCCTGGCGTTCGTCGCGAAGGGCTGGAAGCTGGCCCTCGGCGCCGCGATCGGTCTGCTCTTCATCGTGAGCGTCGGCCAGTGGACGAACGCGATGGACACCCTGGCGCTCGTGATCGTCGCCGCGGGCCTCGCCGTCGTGTTCAGCGTGCCGCTCGGCATCTGGGCCGCCCGCTCCGACGCCGCGAGTCGCATCATCCGCCCGGTGCTCGACTTCATGCAGACCACCCCGGCGTTCGTCTACCTGATCCCGGCGCTGCTGCTCTTCCGCGTCGGCGTCGTCCCTGGCATCGTCGCGACGATCGTGTTCGCGATGGCCCCGGGTGTCCGCCTCACCGAGCTCGGCATCCGCGGGGTCCCGAGCGAGGTCGTCGAGGCCGGCGCCGCGTTCGGTTCCAGCCCGTGGCGCATCCTCCGCCAGATCCAGCTGCCGCTCGCGAAGGCCAGCATCATGGCGGGCGTCAACCAGGTCATCATGCTGTCGCTCTCGATGGTCGTCATCGCCGGCATGGTCGGCGCCGGCGGACTCGGCGAGCAGATCGTCGCGTCGCTGAACCGCATCGACGTCGGTCTGGGTGCCGAGGCCGGTCTGTCCGTCGTGGTCCTCGCGATCCTGCTGGACCGCCTGACCGCAGCGCTCGGCGGCGACGCGGGGCGCGCCTCCAGGCTGTTCGGTCGCAAGCGGAAGCCGACGGCGACCGCGACGCCGAACGCGGCGACCGCCCAGACCGCCGCCACCACCGAAGCGGTCACCGACCGCCAGACCGTCGACGCGTGAGGAAGGACCAGACCATGAAGCGCAACCACACCCCGCGCAACCACACCCCGCGCACCCGCACCAAGCGCACCCTCGTGGCGGCCGCGCTCGCCGCCGCCACCGCCCTCGGCCTCTCCGCCTGCATGCCGCCCGGCTACTACGGCGCGACCGGCACGCTCGACAACGGCGACCAGAAGTCGATCCACGTCGTCGTCTTCAACGGCTGGGACGAGGACACCGCCGCCAGCTACCTCTGGAAGTACGTGCTCGAGCAGAAGGGTTACGACGTCCAGCTCACGAACTCCGACGTCGCCCCCGCCTACACGGGCCTGGCCTCCGGCGACTACGACGTCGTGTTCGACACCTGGCTGCCGAACACGCACCAGGAGTACATGGACACGTACGGCAAGGACCTGACGGACCTCGGCGCGTGGAACGAGCAGGCGTCGCTCGAGCTCGCCGTGCCGGAGTACTCGGACATCGACTCGATCGACGAGCTCAAGGCGCACGCGTCCGACTTCGGCAACAAGATCATCGGCATCGAGCCCGCCGCCGGTGAGACCAAGGTCGTGTCCGAGCAGGTCATCCCACAGTACGGCCTCGACGGTATGGACTTCGTCACGAGTTCCACGCCCGCGATGCTCGCGGACCTCAAGGCCTCGATCGCAAAGAAGGAGGACGTCGTCGTGACGCTGTGGCGTCCGCACTGGGCGTACGACGCGTTCCCGATCAAGGACCTGGAGGACCCGAAGGGCGCGCTCGGCAAGAACGAGGAGATCCACACCATCGCGAAGAAGTCCATCAAGGACGACTTCCCGACGGCGTCGAAGTGGATGTCGGACTTCTCGATGGACTCCGACACCCTCTACTCGCTCGAGAACGCGCTCGTGAACAGCGGCGCGAAGACGAGCGAGTACCCGGCGATCACCGCGAAGTGGGCGTCCGAGCACCAGGACTACGTGGACTCGCTCACGTCCTCGAAGTAGGGCCCGACGAGCCGGACGGGAGGCGCGGTGCCAGCTGGCACCGCGCCTCCCGTCTTGTGGTCCGCTGGGCGACGACCGTCGTCCAGTTGGTTGCATGGCGGGATGGACACCCTCCTCCGGCTCCTCGTCGCGATCGGCTTCGCGCTGCTCGTCACCGCCGCCGCTGCCCTCGTCCTGCACCTCGTGTTCCGCGCCCTCGCCAGACGGAGGCGCTGGGCGGCCGTGCTGTCGCGCCGCACCAAGCACCCGACCCGCACCATGCTCCTCGTCGTGCTGCTCTGGGCGGCCTTCGCATCGAGCATCCCGGACCAGCCCGACGCATACCCTTGGCGCGACGGGGTCTCGCACACCTTCCTCATCGTCACGATCGGCGTCGGCACGTGGCTCGCCTGCGAGATCGCGATCGTCCTGGAGAGCCTCGGACTCCACCGCTACCGCGTCGACGTGCCAGACAACCGGGTCGCCCGGCGCATCCGGACGCAGGTGCTCGTCCTCCGCCGGCTCACCGTCGCGGTGCTCGTCATCATCGGCCTCGGCGCGATCCTCCTCACCTTCCCCGGCGTCGAGGCGGCGGGCGCGAGCGTGCTCGCCTCGGCCGGACTCATCTCCGTCATCGCGGGTCTCGCTGCGCAGTCGACGCTCGGCAACGTGTTCGCCGGCATGCAGCTCGCGTTCTCCGGGTCGATCCGTGTCGACGACGTCGTCGTGGTCGAACAGCAGTGGGGGCGCATCGAGGAGATCACCCTCACCTACGTCGTCGTGCACCTGTGGGACGACCGGCGCTTCGTGCTGCCGTCGACGTACTTCACGAGCACGCCGTTCGAGAACTGGACGCGCACGAACAGCGAACTGCTCGGCGCCGTCGAGTTCGACCTGGACTGGCGGGTGCGCCCGGGGGAGATGCGTGCGGAACTCGAGCGGATCCTCGACCGCACCGAGCTCTGGGACCGCCGGGTGCAGGTCCTGCAGGTGACCGACGCCGTCCAGGGGTTCGTGCACGTCCGCGTCCTCGTCACCGCGCACGACGCCCCGTCGCTGTTCGACCTGCGCTGCTACGTCCGCGAGGAGCTCGTCGCCTGGATCCAGCGCACCCACCCCGACGCCCAGCCGGTGCAGCGGGTGCTCATGGTCGACGAGGTCGCCGAGCCGCGCGCGTCCCGCCGGACCGCCTCGACGGCGTCGTCCTCGGCGCTGTTCACCCCGGACCAGGAGGACCGCGCCGCCCTCTTCACCGGTCCGATCCAGACCTCCGGGATCCCGCGTTCGGAGCGCTGAGCGCGACCACAGGACGGACTGGAGGCGCGGTGCCAGCTGGCACCGCGCCTCCAGTCCGTCTGCCGGTCGCGTTCGCGACCCTACGGCTGCTTCGCCGCTGCGCTCACGGTTGCTTCGCCGCTGTGCTCACGGTTGCTTCGCCTTCACCGCCCGGTCGTCCTCGACGACCGTGCCGATGGCGACGATCGTCGTCGCGAGCCACGCCACCCACGTCAGCGCGAGACGCCAGTCGCGCGGTCCCTGCCTGGTGGTCTGCACGACGCTGTAGCCGCTGATGATCGAGCTCCACACCGCACCGCTGAACATGAACTTCCGCACGGGTTCCTCCTTCGCTGGTCCCGTCAACGCTACCGGCCGCTACATTGGAGCGCCGCCGGTCGCCCTGCCGGCGCACTCGTAGAGGAGCCGCTGTGCGTCAGGCCGTCATCGGGGGAGCACTGCTCGTGGTCGGCGCGGTGTGCGTCGCCCTCGGCCTGCTGCCCCTGTCCGACCTCGCCGAGCTCGCCGACCGGGTCGTCCCGGTGCTGGCGTTCGTGCTCGGCCTCACCGTCGTCGCCGAACTCGCGGCGGACGCCGGGGTGTTCGACCGTCTCGCCGACCTCGCCGCGCGTGTCGGCGGCGGGCGCACGATCGGCCTCTGGGCGGCGGTCGTCGTGCTCGCCGTGGTGTGCACGGTGTTCCTGTCGATCGACACGACCGCGGTGCTCCTCACCCCGATCGTGATCACGCTCGCCCGCCGGGTGGGCCTGCCGCCGATGCCCTTCGCGCTGACGACCGTCTGGCTCGCGAACACCGCGTCGCTGCTGCTGCCGGTGTCGAACCTCACGAACCTGCTCGCCGTCGACCGGATCGGGCTCGACGGGCCGATCCCGTTCGCGGGGTTGATGGTCTGGGCGGCGCTCGCCGGCGTCGTGGTGCCGTGCGCCGTGCTGCTCGTCGTGTTCCGGGGGCGGTTGTTCGGCCGCTACACCCCGGTGTCCGTCCGCCAGGCGACCGACCCGGTGTTCTTCTGGTCGGCGTCGGCGGTCCTCGTCGCCCTGGTGATCGCGCTGACCGCCGGCGTGACGGTGTGGATCGCCGCGGTCGCGGCTGCCGTCGTGCTCGTGGTGGTCGCGGCGTTCCGTGCACCGTCGGAGCTGCGGGTCTCCCGCGTGCCGTGGTCGACGCTGCTCTTCGCCGCCGGGCTGTTCGTCGTGGTCGAGACGCTGCACACGACCGGGCTCACTGACCCGATCGTGAACGCGCTGCCGGGTGGCACCGGGACCGGGTCGCTCCTGGCCCTCGGCGGAGCCGGGGCGCTGGCGGCGAACGCGATCGACAACCTGCCCGCGTACCTGGTGCTCGAGCCGGCGGCCGGACACGAGGCCCTGCGCTACGCGGCGCTGCTCGTCGGTGTGAACGCGGGTTGTCTCATCACGCCGTGGGCCTCCCTCGCGACGCTGCTGTGGCACGCCCGGCTGTCGTCGGAGGGTGTGCACCTGTCGTGGGGGAAGTACATGGCGCTCGGGTGCGTGGTCGCCCCGCTCACCGTCGTGGCCGGCGTGCTCGCGCTGCGCCTCTAGCCCGCTGCGCCATCACGCACCGTGCGAGGTGCGAGGTGCGAGGTGCGAGGTGCGAGGTGCGCTGCGCGGGCCGCGCAGTGTGCGAGGTTTCGCGCAGTGTGCGAGCGTTCCGAGCTCGCACAGTGAACGGGACCTCGCACGGAGCGTCGAGCCCCCTCGCACGGTGCGAGGCGGCGCGCGGCCGTGGCGCCGGCGTCAGAGCCAGTCGCGGGTCTTGAACACGCGGTAGAGCACCAGCGAGGACGTCACGATGAGGGCGAGCGACAGGAAGAGACCGCTCCAGTGGCTCTCGCCGGGGAACGTCACGTTCTGCCCGAAGAACCCGGTGATCGCCGTGGGGATGGCGATGATCGCCGCCCAGCTCGTCACCTTCTTCATCACCGTGTTCTGGCGGTTCGAGGACAGGTTGAGGTTCGTGTCGAGGACGCTCGACACCGCGTCGCGCAGCTGGTCGACGGAGTCCGCGATCGACACGAGGTGGTCCTCGACGTCCCGGAAGTACGGGCGGATGCCGTCGGAGATCGTCTCGGCGTCGCCGTGCAGCAGGGAGGCGACGCTGTCCCGGGTGGGCACGACCTGCCGCCGGAGCACCCCCAGCGCCTTCCGCAGCCGGAACGAGCGGCGCTGGATCTGCTGTTCGCGCGGGTTGCCGTGCTCGAACAGGTCGTCCTCGAGGTCGTCGATCCGGCGCTCGATGTCCTCCACGGTGCTCGTCGCGTGGTCGGTCACCGCGTCGAGCAGCCCCCAGACGAGCCAGGGCACCCCGTGGTCGGCGATGTCGGCGTTCGCGTCGAGTCGCCGTTCGACCGCACCGGTGTCGACGTCCGCGCCGTGGATCGTGACGAGGGCGTGCTCGGTGACGAAGGCCTTCACCTCGTGCGTCACGACGTCGCCGTCGTCGTCGAGGCCGGCGACGTCGTACACGACCAGGAACAGGCTGTCGCGGTACCGGTCGAGCTTCGGGCGCTGGCCCCGTTCGACCGCGTCCTCGACGGCGAGCGCGTGGATGCCGAGCTCGGCTTCGACGTGCTCCAGGTCGGTCGGGTCGGGGTCGGTGTAGTCGACCCACACGAACGCGTCCTCGTCGGCGACGATCTCGGAGATCCGGTCGACCGGGAAGTCCCGCTCCGCCGCACCGCCGTTCCGCCACGCCCGTGTCATGACCATGCGGACGAGCCTAGTGAGACGGCCGGCCCGGGGATCCCAGGCCGGCCGCCGCGCGGTGTGCGTCAGTAGGCCTCGACGAGTTTCCCGTCCTGCACCTTGAGGTACTCGTAGACGTCGAAGGTGTCTTCCGCGTGGCCGGAGTCGCCGAAGTACGACGTGTAGTCGTAGCCGATCACGCCGTCCTCGGTGCTCTCCACCGAGATCGAGCCGGAGCCGGAGACCTGGACGTCGAGCTTCGGCATGGTCTTCACCTGGTACTTCACGGCGCCGTCAGCGTCGTACGGTCCGTACCAGGGGCACCCGCTCAGCGCGTCGACGTCGGTCTTCTTCGCGCACGACTCGATGAGGTCCGTGACGTACTGCTCGGCGTCCTTCGTGAGCTGCTCCGTGGCCTTCGGCTCGAAGTCGACGTACGACGACGACGTCGAGGAACCGACCGACACCGACTTCGTGCCGCCGGTGAAGTACTTGGACCCGCCGACCTGCACCGCGTACTTCCCGGGGTAGGCCAGGGAACGGAACTGCCCGTCCTCGATCTCGCCGACCTTCTTCCCGCCGACCGTGACCGGGGCGCCCTCGAGCGCCGAGGACGCCGTGACCGACACGGTGGCGGCGAGCGGCTGGGTGACGCGCCACTCGTCCTTCACGAGGAAGGCCGTCCCCGTGCGGCGCAGGGTGACCTGCCCCGACCGGTTCTTGCCGCCCTGCGTGAAGGACACCGTGGCGAGCGCGGTGTCACCGCTCGTCGTCACCCGTCCGACGCGGACGTCCTCCGGGCGGTCCTCGGCGCTCTTCAGCACGGTCGCGTCGAGCATGCTGGCGTCGGCAGGGACCTCGCTGAGGCGTTCGGCAGCAGCGGCGTCCCCGCGGGCGATGGCGTCGACGTACGACCGGACGGTCGGCGCCGGTCCCCACACGTTCGTGCGGAGGACCGAGGTCGTCACCACCCCGGCGATGACGACCAGGACGACCGCGCCGCCGGCGATGAGCGAGCGGACGAGCACCTTCTTCGCACGCGGCGACATCGGCGCGGGCGCGGGGGAGCCGGCGCCGACGAAGGGCTGTGCGCCGGCCGGTGCGCCCCATGTCGGAGCGGCGACGACGCCCGGGGTGGCCGACCAGGCTCCTGGTGCGGTGACCGGGCCGGGCGCGGCGTCCGTCGCCGTCGCGGTCGGGGCACCGGGGACGCCGACTGGCACGGTCGGCCGCGGGTCGGTGCCGACCAGGCGAGCGGTGGTGAGCACGACCCGGCCGCCGAGCCGGGGGAGCAGCGCGGGTGCGACGAACCGGGCGACCACCTCGACCGCACCGCCCCAGAGTGCGAAGACGAGCGGGGCCCACGGGGCGACGCCGACGGATCCGGACCCGCCGACCACGCTCGTGCCGGTGGCCTGGTACCCGATCACGCCCGTGCCCAGTACGAGGAGGACGACCCCGCCGAGCAACCACACGACCGGGGTCACGACCCAGTCGAGGGCCGTCCTGACCCGGTCGTTGCGGCGGACGGCGAGCGCGAGACCGGCGGCGAACGCGGTGACGAGCACGAGGAGCACCACGATCCAGAGCCATCCGGTGGTGCCACCGAACACCGACGCGGTCGACCCCGCCGAGCCGAGGCCGGAGGTCCCGACACCGCCGAGGAAGCCCAGTGCGGTGAACGCCACCGCGATGTTGCCGACGAGCAGCGGCACGGCGGCGCCCCACTCGGGCTGCGCGACGAGCGCGAGGACGATGGTCGCCAGGGTGAGGAGCACGACGAGGACGCCGAGCTGTCCGACGGCGACCCGTGCGGTCCCGAGCGCTCGGGCGACGAGGACGTTGCCGCGCACGAGGACGGACGGTCGTGCGAGCAGCACGGACAGCGTGCCGATGACGAAGGACCCGAGCACGCTGCCGACGCCGACCGCGTGCACGGGGTCGATCGACACGCCGGGGACGTCCGGGAACCGGATCGCGAGGACGAGTCCGGTGAGGGTCGTGACCGCGGTCAGCACGAGCCCGGAGAGCACGGCGGTGACGAGCAGCTGGACGAAGCCGAGCGTGCGGGTCCGGATGCGACGGGTCAGCACGACCGCGAGCACGACCTGCGCCGCGAGCACGAGTGCCGGGACCACGCCGAGCGCCGCGGAACCGGACACCCCGAAGAGCGTCGCCGAACCGGAGAGGTGCAGGCGTCCGAGGTCGGCGAGCACGACGAGCTGTGCGGGCGCGCCGAGGAGGACGCTGACGCCGGAGAGCAGGTCCTGCACGTCGGGTGCGGCACCGCCGATGGTCCCGGAGCCCGAGCCGGTCCCGGTGCCGACCGACGAACCGGAGCCACCGGACGCGGCGACCGCGACGGTGAGGAGCAGCGAGAGCGCGGCCACCACGTAGGCCGCGACCCAGCCGCCGACGGCGGCGACCACGGCGGCGAGCCAGTCGCGTCCGGGGACGGTGCGCAGGAGGCGACCGAACGGGTCGGAGGCCGGCTGCGTGGCGGACGCGGGCTGCCCCGGGAACGGCTGCGCGCCTCCCGGCTGGGCCCCTGGCGGGACGGGCGGAACGGGCGGGACGGGCGGCTGGTCGCTCACGGCGGGTGGGTCCTCTCCGGTCGAGAGGGCGGTGCCGACCCCTGCGGCACCCGCGCGTCCCCCCGACACGTCGGATGCAGCATACCGGAAGCCGCCGATCCGCCGTGAATCCGCTGTCGGCACGCTGGTAACTTACGGCTGGACCCGGCGCTGAGCCGGGCGGAACGGAGACACCACCACCCCATGGCAGCACCCCGCACCGAACAGACCCGCTACGCCTTCGTCGTCGCCTCGAACCGCCTGCCGGTCGACCGCGTCGTCGACGAGGACGGCAACGAGGGCTGGCGGCACTCGCCAGGCGGCCTCGTCACGGCACTCGAGCCGGTGATGCGGGCGAACGACGGTGCCTGGGTCGGCTGGGTCGGCCAGCCCGAGGTCGAGGTCGAACCGTTCGACAACGAGGGCATCCACATCGTGCCCGTCCCGCTCAGCGACGCCGACGTCGAGGAGTACTACGAGGGCTTCAGCAACGACACCCTGTGGCCGCTCTACCACGACGTCATCGAGCACCCGAGCTACCACCGCGACTGGTGGAACGCCTACAAGCGCGTGAACGAGCGGTTCGCCGCGCAGATCGCCGAGATCGTCGAGCAGGACGGCATCGTGTGGGTGCAGGACTACCAGCTGCAGCTCGTCCCGGCCCTGCTGCGGGAGCGCCGCCCCGACCTGACGATCGGCTTCTTCAACCACATCCCGTTCCCGCCGGTCGGCATCTACGCACAGCTCCCGTGGCGTGCGCAGATCCTCGACGGGCTGCTCGGCGCCGACGTGATCGGGTTCCAGCGTCACGACGACGCGAGCGACTTCCTCCGTGCGGTCCGCCACATCAAGGGCTACACGACCAAGGGCCAGACGATCGACGTCCCGGTCGACGACCCGGACGCACCGCGCAGCCGCAAGGGCATCACCGTGCGCCACGTCGAGGCACGCCACTTCCCGATCTCGATCGACGCCGCCGGCTTCGAGGAGATCGCGCACCGTCCCGAGGTCCAGGAGCGCGCGCGGGAGATCCGCGAGAGCCTGGGCAACCCGAAGACGGTCCTGCTCGGCGTCGACCGACTCGACTACACGAAGGGCATCCGGCACCGCATCAAGGCCTTCGGCGAGCTCGTCGAGGACGGCCGGATCGCGGTGGAGGACGCCACCCTCGTGCAGGTCGCGAGCCCGAGCCGCGAACGCGTCGACACCTACGCCGCGCTCCGTGACGAGATCGAGCTGACGGTGGGCCGGATCAACGGCGACCTCGGTGTGATCGGCCACCAGCCCATCGCCTACCTCCACCACGGGTACCCGCGCGAGGAGATGGTGGCGCTGTACCTCGCCGCGGACATCATGCTCGTCACCGCGCTGCGCGACGGCATGAACCTCGTCGCGAAGGAGTACGTCGCGGCCCGGTTCGACAACGACGGCGTCCTCATCCTGTCCGAGTTCGCCGGTGCCGCCGACGAGCTCAAGCAGGCGGTCATCGTCAACCCCCACGACATCGGCGCGCTGAAGGACTCGATCCAGCGCGCGATCGAGATGCCGCGCCGCGAGCGCTCCACGCGCATGCGCGCGCTCCGGAAGCGCGTCCGCGACAACGACGTGGCGCGCTGGTCGCGCTCCTTCCTCGAAGCACTCGACCGGCACGCCCCGCGGAACGCCCAGATCGACCCGTCGGCGGCGGACCCGAAGGACCAGCACCGCGAGGCGCAGACGGACAACATGTCGATCTTCGACCAGGACGCCCAGACGGCGCGTGCTGCCGAGGACACCCGGGAGGCGCGTGATGCCTGAGACGACCACCGACCAGACCGCCGTCGACGCGGCCCTCGAGACGCTCGCGGCTGCGCCGCGACTCATCGTCGCCCTCGACTTCGACGGCACGCTCGCGCCGTTCGCCGACGACCCGGCGCACGTCGGCGCGCTGCCCGGCTCGTGGGCGGCCGTGCTCACGCTGCACCGCGCGGCGGACACCGAGGTCGTGCTCGTCTCGGGGCGGCCGCTCGACAGCCTCGCCGCGGTGACGCACGCGCCGGACGGCATGGCCCTCGTGGGCTCGCACGGCGTCGAGTGGCGGGTCGACGGGCACGACGAGGCCGCGTTGACCGACGACGAGCAGGCCAGGGTCGCCCGGATCGGTGCGGCACTCGACGAGGTGGGGGAGCGGTTCCCCGGCGTGGTCATCGAGCACAAGCCCGCTGGGCACGGTGTGCACACCCGACGGGTGAGCGCCGAGGTCGCGGCAGAGGCGAACGCGGCTGCGAGCACCGCGGCGCACGAGGCCGACCCGGACGTGCTCGAGCGCGGCGGCAAGGACATCGTCGAGTTCGCCGTCCGGCACGTCACGAAGGGCGACGCGATCGCCCGCCTGCGCGACCTGCACGGCGCGGACGCGGTGTTCTTCGCCGGGGACGACGTCACCGACGAGGACGCCTTCCGCGTGCTCGGCGACGGCGACGTCGGCGTGAAGGTGGGGGAGGGCGAGACGCTCGCCGCCTACCGGGTCGCCGATCCGGCGGCGCTGACCGGGGTCCTGAAGCAGCTCGCCCGCCTGCGCGCGGTGCGCTGACCAGGGCGATCCGTTCCTCCAGGCGGGGTTTCACCATGCGAACGCATGTTGTTGTCCGATTGGTATCCCAACTGCGCCTAGACTCGCTCCATGCCTGACATCGACGTGAAGCCCCGCAGCCGGGTCGTCACCGACGGGATCGAAGCAACCACCTCGCGTGGCATGCTCCGGGCCGTCGGCATGGGCGACGAGGACTGGGAGAAGCCGCAGATCGGGATCGCGTCCTCCTGGAACGAGATCACCCCCTGCAACCTGTCCCTCGACCGCCTCGCGCAGGGCGCCAAGGAAGGCGTCCACTCGGGTGGCGGGTACCCGCTCCAGTTCGGCACCATCTCCGTCTCCGACGGCATCTCGATGGGCCACGAGGGCATGCACTTCTCCCTCGTCTCGCGCGAGGTCATCGCCGACAGCGTCGAGACCGTCGTGAACGCCGAGCGCCTGGACGGCACCGTCCTGCTCGCCGGCTGCGACAAGTCCCTGCCCGGCATGCTCATGGCCGCTGCCCGCCTCGACCTCGCGAGCGTCTTCCTCTACGCGGGCTCGGTCATGCCGGGCTACGTGAAGCAGGCCGACGGCTCCTTCAAGGAGGTCACGATCATCGACTCCTTCGAGGGCGTCGGTGCGTGCAAGGCCGGCACCATGTCGGAGGAAGAGCTCAAGAAGATCGAGTGCGCGATCGTCCCGGGCGAGGGCGCCTGCGGCGGGATGTACACCGCCAACACGATGGCCTCCGTCGCCGAGGCCCTGGGCATGTCGCTGCCCGGTTCGGCCGCGCCGCCGAGCGCCGACCGTCGCCGTGACTACTACGCGCACCGATCCGGCGAGGCCGTCGTCAACATGCTCCGACTGGGGCTCACCGCGCGCCAGATCCTGACGAAGGAGGCGTTCGAGAACGCCATCGCCGTCGCCATGGCACTCGGAGGCTCCACCAACGTCGTCCTCCACCTCCTCGCGATCGCGCACGAGGCCGAGGTCGAGCTCACCCTCGACGACTTCAACCGCATCGGCTCGAAGGTCCCGCACCTGGCGGACATGAAGCCGTTCGGCAAGTACGTCATGGTCGACGTGGACCGCAACGGCGGCATCCCGGTGATCATGAAGGCGCTGCTCGACGCCGGGCTGCTGCACGGCGACGTCATGACCGTCACGGGCAAGACCCTCGCCGAGAACCTCGCCGAGATCGACCCGCCGGAGCTCGACGGCGAGGTCTTCCGGACGCTCGACAACCCGATCCACGCGACCGGTGGGCTGACGATCCTGCAGGGCTCCTTCGCGCCGGAGGGCGCCGTCGTGAAGACCGCCGGCTTCGACGCCGAGGTGTTCGAGGGACCCGCCCGCGTGTTCGACCGCGAGCGTGCCGCCATGGACGCCCTGACCGAGGGCCGGATCCAGAAGGGCGACGTGGTGGTCATCCGCTACGAGGGCCCCAAGGGCGGTCCTGGAATGCGCGAGATGCTGGCCATCACCGCCGCCATCAAGGGCGCCGGTCTCGGCAAGGATGTACTACTGTTGACGGACGGACGATTCTCAGGCGGCACAACCGGCCTGTGCATCGGCCACATCGCACCGGAAGCAGTGGACGCAGGTCCAGTTGCATTCGTGCGCGATGGCGACCGCATCCGTGTCGACATCGCGGCTCGCTCGCTCGACCTACTGGTCGACGACGCCGAGCTGGAGGCCCGCCGAGAAGGCTGGGCACCGCTGCCCCCGCGCTACACCCGCGGAGTCCTCGCGAAGTTCGCGAAGCTCGTCCAGTCCGCCGCCAAGGGCGCAGTGACGGGCTAGCGTCGACACACGCACCATCGCCATCTCTCCAGGCAAGGAACACCTCATGCCCACGGAAGCCACTCCGCTGTCCGCGGCCGCCGGTGCACGCCGGACGCCGGAGATCCTGACCGGCTCGGGAGCCGTCCTCCGGACGCTCGAGCACCTCGGGATCACCGACGTCTTCGGCCTGCCGGGCGGTGCCATCATCCCGTTCTACGACGAGCTCATGGCGTCCACGACGATCCGCCACGTCCTCGTCCGTCACGAGCAGGGCGCCGGCCACGCCGCCGAGGGCTACGCGTCCTCGTCCGGCAAGGTCGGTGTCGCCATCGCGACCTCCGGTCCCGGCGCGACCAACCTCGTGACCGCGATCGCCGACGCCTACATGGACTCGGTGCCGTTCATCGCGATCACCGGGCAGGTGTTCTCGACCCTGATGGGGACGGATGCCTTCCAGGAGGCCGACATCGTCGGCATCACGATGCCGATCACGAAGCACTCCTTCCTGGTCACCGACCCGGCCGACGTCCCCGCGACGCTCGCGGCCGCGTACCAGATCGCGACGACCGGTCGCCCCGGTCCGGTCCTGGTCGACATCACGAAGGACGCCCAGCAGAAGTCGGCGCCGTACGTGTGGCCGCCGAAGATCGACCTGCCCGGGTACCGCCCGGTGACCAAGGCGCACGGCAAGCAGATCGCCGCGGCCGCCCAGCTGCTGTCCGAGTCGGAGCGCCCGGTGCTCTACGTCGGCGGCGGCGTGGTCCGGTCCCGGGCGACGGCCGAGCTCCTCGCCTTCGCCGAGGCCACCGGCGCCCCCGTCGTCACGACCCTGATGGCGCGGGGAGCGTTCCCGGACTCGCACCCGCAGCACCTCGGCATGCCCGGGATGCACGGCACCGTCCCCGCGGTGCTCGGGCTGCAGGACAGCGACCTCATCATCGCGCTCGGCGCCCGGTTCGACGACCGCGTGACGGGCAAGGCCGACGAGTTCGCGCCGAACGCCAAGGTCGTGCACGTCGACATCGACCCCGCCGAGATCTCGAAGATCCGGTTCGCGGACGTCCCGATCGTGGGCGACGCGCGCGAGGTCCTGAAGGACCTGCTCGACGCGTGGAACGCCGTCCCGACCGACGAGCGTGCCGCGATCGCCGAGTGGTGGGCGAAGCTCGAGCAGCTGAAGGTCGACTTCCCGCTCGGCTACGCGGAGCCGACCGACGGGCTCCTCGCCCCGCAGGCGATCATCAAGCGCATCGGCGAGCTCACCGGACCCGAGGGCGTGTTCGCCTCCGGGGTCGGCCAGCACCAGATGTGGTCCGCGCAGTTCATCAAGTACGAGCGGCCCAACGCCTGGCTCAACTCCGGCGGCGCCGGCACCATGGGCTACTCGGTCCCCGCGGCGATGGGCGCGAAGGTGGCCCAGCCCGACCGCGTGGTCTGGGCGATCGACGGCGACGGCTGCTTCCAGATGACGAACCAGGAGCTCGCGACCTGCGTCATCAACGACATCCCGATCAAGGTCGCGATCATCAACAACTCGTCGCTCGGCATGGTGCGGCAGTGGCAGACGCTGTTCTACGACGGCCGGCACTCCTTCACCGACCTGCAGACGGGTCACGGCACCCGTCGGGTCCCGGACTTCGTGAAGCTCGCCGACGCGTACGGTGCCCTCGGCATCCGCGTCGAGAAGGCCGACGAGGTCGACGCCGCGATCCAGCTCGCCCTCGAGACCAACGACCGTCCCGTGGTGATCGACTTCGTCGTGAGCCGCGACTCGATGGTCTGGCCGATGGTCCCGCAGGGCGTCAGCAACTCGTCCATCGAGTACGCCCAGGCCCTCGCGCCCACCTGGGACGACGAGGACGCCGACATGACGGGGGAAACCGCATGAGCCACGTCCTCTCCCTCCTCGTCGAGGACAAGCCGGGTCTGCTGACCCGTGTCGCCGGCCTGTTCGCGCGCCGCGGCTTCAACATCGAGTCGCTCGCCGTCGGCAACACCGAGGTCGAGGGCCTGTCCCGGATCACGGTCGTCGTCGACGTCGAGGACCTCCCCCTGGAGCAGGTGACGAAGCAGCTCAACAAGCTGGTCAACGTCATCAAGATCGTCGAGCTGGACTTCTCGCAGTCCGTCCAGCGCGAGCACATGCTCGTCAAGGTGCGTGTCGACAACCAGACGCGCTCGGCGGTGCTCGAAGCAGTGAACCTGTTCCGTGCCCAGGTCGTCGACGTGGCGACCGACTCCCTCGTCGTCGAGGTCACCGGGGACCCCGGCAAGATCCAGGCGATCCTCCGCGTGCTCGAGCCGTACGGCATCAAGGAGCTCGCCCGTGCGGGCCTGCTCGGCATGGGCCGCGGACCGAAGAGCATCACCGACCGGGTGCGCTGAGCGCCCGCCCAAGACCACCAGAACCAAGGAGACACACCCTCGTGACTGACATCGTGTACGACGCCGACGCCGACCTGACCCTCATCCAGGGCAAGAAGGTCGCCGTCATCGGGTACGGCTCGCAGGGCCACGCCCACGCCCTCAACCTCCGCGACTCGGGTGTCGAGGTCAAGATCGGCCTGCAGGAGGGCTCGAAGAGCCGCCAGAAGGCCGAGGAGGCCGGGTTCGAGGTCCTCACCCCGGCCGAGGTCACCAAGTGGGCGGACGTCGTCGTGATCCTCGCGCCGGACCAGGTCCAGCGCATCGTCTACAAGGACGACATCGAGCCGAACCTGCAGCCGGGCGCGACGCTCGTCTTCGGCCACGGCTTCAACATCCGCTTCGGCTACATCCAGGCGCCGGAGGGCGTCGACGTGTCGCTCGTCGCCCCGAAGGGCCCGGGTCACACCGTGCGCCGCGAGTACGAGGCCGGCCGCGGCGTGCCCGTGATCGTCGCGGTGGAGGTCGACGCCTCCGGTTCCGCCTGGGACCTCGCGTGGTCGTACTCGAAGGCCATCGGCGGCCTCCGCTCGGGTGGCATCAAGACCACCTTCACCGAGGAGACCGAGACCGACCTGTTCGGCGAGCAGGCCGTCCTCTGCGGTGGCACCTCGCAGCTCATCCAGTACGGCTTCGAGACCCTCGTCGAGGCGGGCTACCAGCCGCAGATCGCCTACTTCGAGGTCCTGCACGAGCTCAAGCTCATCGTCGACCTCATCTGGGAGGGCGGCCTCACCAAGCAGCGCTGGTCGATCTCCGACACCGCCGAGTTCGGTGACTACGTCTCCGGCCCGCGCGTGATCTCGCCCGAGGTCAAGGAGAACATGAAGGCCGTCCTCGCGGACATCCAGAACGGTGCCTTCGCGAAGCGCTTCATCGACGACCAGGACGCCGGCGCGCCGGAGTTCAAGGCGCTCCGTGCGAAGGGCGAGGGCCACCCGATCGAGGCCACCGGCCGTGAGCTCCGCGCCCTCTTCGCGTGGAAGCAGAACGACGGCGACTACGTGGACGGTTCCGCCGCGCGGTAGTCTTCCGAGGACTCGACGACGAGGCGGCGGTGCACCCTGCACCGCCGCCTCGCGACGTGACCCGAACGTTATGCAGCAGCTCCAGAACGAACCCGACGACGCCGTCCGGCGTCCCTTCGCCGTGCCCGCGGCACCTGCGCGACACATGTCGCGCGCTGACGGCACCGTGTGGCAGAACCGCACCGAGACCCATGGGAGGATCGTCGGATGGCGGTGACGAAGCGAGCGGTCCACATCGGCGCCGGCAAGATCGGGCGTGGGTTCGTGGGCCAGTTCCTGGTCGCGAGCGGCTACGAGTTGACCTTCGTCGACGTCGACGACCGCGTCGTCTCCGCCCTCAACGAGGCCGGCCGCTTCGTGGTGCACGAGGTCGGCGAGATGCCGGTCGAGCACCTCGTCTACGGGTTCACGGCGCTCAGCAGCAAGACCGACCGCGAGCAGGTCATCCAGGCCATCGCCGAGGCGGACGTCGTCACCACCGCCGTCGGTGCACGGACACTGCCGCTCGTCGCACCCGTGATCGCCGAGGGGCTCGCGGCCCGGCCGCTCGAGCGCGGCGACGTCACGATCGTCGCCTGCGAGAACGCGTTCAACGCGACCGACTCCCTGCACGCCAGCATCCGCCGCGCCCCCATCCTCGAGGACCGCGACATCGCCGCGGTCTTCGCGAACTGCGCCATCGACCGGATCGTGCCCGACCAGTCCGGCGTCCTCGGGCAGTCCGGCGGTCTCGACGTCGTCCTCGAGCCGTTCTACGAATGGGTGATCGAGCGCACCCCGTTCGCCGACTCCGACGCCGAACCGCCAGCGATCGACGGCGTCACCTGGGTCGACGACCTGCAGCCCTTCGTCGAGCGGAAGCTCTACACGGTGAACACCGCCCACGCGACGGCCGCGTACCACGGCTACGTCCGGGGCATCCGCCTCATCCGGGAGGCCCTCGAGGACCACGCCGTCCGCGCCGAGGTCGACGGGGTCCTCGCCGAGACCACGGCACTCCTCATCGCGAAGCACGGGTTCGATCCGGCGGAGCACGCGCGCTACGTCGCCGCGAACCTCTCCCGCATCGCGAACCCGCACCTGCCCGACACGACGGTCCGCGTCGGCCGGAACCCGCTCCGCAAGCTCGGCCGCCGGGAGCGCTTCGTCGGTCCCGCCTCGCAGCTCGCCGAGCGCGGGCTGCCCGTCGACCACCTGCTCGGCGCCGTCCGGGTCGCCCTCGACTTCGACGACGAGAACGACCCCGAGTCGATCGAGCTGCACGCGCTCCTGCGCTCCGGTGCCACGGCGCACGCGCTCACCGAGATCCTCACGGGCCTGATGGAGAGCCACCCGCTGTTCCCGGCCGTGCGCGACGTCGTCGCCCAGGTCCTCGAGACGCAGCCCGCCGACGCCTGACCGGCTGCCGCACAGGCGGTCCATGGTCGAGCCGATGCGGCTCGCCTCGTAGAATCGGGTGCATGACCACGGCAGCATCCCCGCCCGACGGCTCGGTCGACCACGACGACGACGCCCTCAGCTGGGGCGACGCCGACGACGCGACCCACGTCGACGCGGCCCACAACCCGGTCGCCGTCAAGGACCGCGGGGTCCGCGACCCCGAGGCCCCCGAGACCTCCGGCGCCCTGATCGGCTTCGGCGTGTTCGGCGGTCTCTACCTGCTCTACACGGTCGCGTGGCTGCTCACCGCGTCGACCTCCTACGTCTCGAACGTCGACACCGTCCTGACCGTCTTCGTCGAGGTCCTGCGCTTCCTGTCGATCGTCGCGCCCGCCCTCTGGTTCACGGTCGTCCTCTGGGCCGGTCGCGGACGCCGGACCCGCACCCGCCTGCTCTGGATGCTCCTCGGTGCCGCGGTCCTGTTCCCGTGGCCGTTCCTGATGACGCGGAGCTTCGGGTGACCGCCGCGACGCCGACCGTCCGTCGGTCCTCGCGCGCGCTGGCCGGCCGTGTCGTGATCTGGGCGGTCTTCGCCGTCCTGTTCGCCTACATGACGGTGCAGGCCGTCGGGAACCTCTCGCAGATCTCGCAGAAGGTCACCGAGTTCAACGCCTTCCTCGACTCCACCTCCGGCGGTGACTCCCTCAAGACGAGCACGCCGTGGCTCTGGCTGGTCCTCGACATCCTGATCGCACCCGTCGCGTTCGTCGTGGCCCTCGTGGTCACCCGCCGCTCGAGCCTGCCGGTGACCCTCGGCGTCTTCGTCGTCGCCTTCGCGGCCGCCGGCGCGCTGTGGCTGGACCTGCAGCTGTTCGTCCCGAGCCTGTTGCAGTTCTAGAAGCCGCCCAGCACCACGGACTGGAGGCGCGTGGCGGGCCCGCCACGCGCCTCCAGTCCGTGGTGCGGTCACCCACAGGACCGTCGCTGCGGTCGTAACCACGTGCGCACGTCGATACGATGGTGGGATACCGCCCGTCTCGTGTGAGGAAACTGCAGCTGTGCCGAAGCCGGTCGTCCTGATCGCCGAAGAACTCTCGCCCGCCACAGTCGACGCCCTCGGGCCCGACTTCGAGATCCGGAACGTGGACGGTACCGACCGCCCCGCCCTCCTGGCCTCCCTCGCCGACGCGCACGCCATCCTGGTGCGCTCCGCCACCAAGGTCGACGCCGAGGCGATCGCCGCGGCCCCGAACCTCAAGGTCGTCGCCCGCGCCGGTGTCGGCCTCGACAACGTCGACATCAAGGCGGCCACCACCGCCGGCGTGATGGTCGTCAACGCGCCGACCTCGAACATCATCTCCGCGGCCGAGCTCACGGTCGGCCACATCCTGTCGCTCGCGCGGCACATCCCGGCCGCGCACGCCTCGCTCGCCGCCGGCACCTGGAAGCGCTCCGCGTACACCGGGGTCGAGCTGTACGAGAAGACCGTCGGCATCATCGGTCTCGGCCGGATCGGCGCGCTCATCACCCAGCGCCTGCAGGCGTTCGGTGTCCAGGTGATCGCGTACGACCCGTACGTCACCACGGCCCGTGCCCAGCAGCTCGGGGTCGAGCTCGTCTCGCTCGAGGACCTCCTCAAGCGCGCCGACTTCACCACCATCCACATGCCGAAGACGCCGGAGACAGTCGGCATGATCTCGGACGACCAGTTCGCGCTCATGAAGCCGACCGCGTTCGTCGTCAACGTCGCCCGCGGCGGGCTGATCGACGAGGACGCGCTGCACCGCGCGCTCACCTCGAACACGATCGCCGGCGCCGGCCTCGACGTCTTCGTGTCGGAGCCCCCGAAGGACTCGCCGCTCGTCGCCCTCCCGAACGTCGTCGTCACGCCGCACCTCGGCGCCTCGACGGACGAAGCACAGGAGAAGGCGGGTGTCTCGGTCGCCAAGTCGGTGCGGCTCGCCCTCGGCGGCGAGCTCGTCCCCGACGCGGTGAACGTCGCCGGTGGCGTCATCGACCCGTACGTGCGTCCGGGCATCCCGCTCGTCGAGAAGCTCGGCCAGGTCTTCACCGGTCTCGCCACGTCGCCCGTCACGAGCATCGACGTCGAGGTGCACGGCGAGCTCGCCGAGTACGACGTCAGCGTGCTGAAGCTCGCGGCGCTCAAGGGCGTCTTCACCGACGTCGTCAGCGACCAGGTGTCCTACGTCAACGCTCCGCTCATCGCGGAGCAGCGCGGGGTCTCCGTGCGGCTCATCACCGACTCGGACAGCCCGGAGTACCGCAACGTGCTCACCATCCGTGGCGCGCAGTCCGACGGCCCCGCGATCAGCGTCTCCGGCACCCTCACGGGTCCGAAGCAGATCGCGAAGCTCGTCGAGATCAACGGCCACGACGTCGAGGTCGCCCTCGCCGAGCACCACGTGGTCATGGTCTACACGGACCGTCCGGGCATCGTCGCCGTCTACGGCAAGGAGTTCGGCGAGGCCGGCATCAACATCGCGGCCATGCAGATCTCGCGCGAGGCCGCCGGCGGCCAGGCGCTCAGCGTGCTCACCGTCGACTCGCCGGTCCCGGCCGAGATCCTCGAGCACGTCCGGTCCACGATCGACGCGGCGTCGCTCCGCGAGATCGACATCACGCTGTAGGGGAGTGGCGGACATGACACAGACGGTGAAGCTCGCGGTCATCCGTGGGGACGGCATCGGGCCCGAGGTCGTCGACGAGGCGCTGAAGGTCCTGCACGCCGTGCTGCCGGAGGACCTCGTGGTGGAGGAGACCCCGTTCTCGCTCGGCGCCACGCGGTTCCTGGAGACCGGGGACATCCTCACCGATGACGACATGTCCGCCATCGCCACCCACGACGCGATCCTGCTCGGTGCGGTCGGCGGGGACCCGCGGGACCCCCGGCTCGCCGGCGGGATCATCGAACGCGGGCTGCTGCTGAAGCTGCGGTTCGCGTTCGACCACTACGTCAACCTCCGGCCGACGAAGGTGTACGACGCCGTCGAGACCCCGCTCGCCGACCCGGGCGAGGTCGACTTCGTGGTCGTGCGCGAAGGCACCGAG
Source organism: Curtobacterium sp. 314Chir4.1 (assembly GCF_900215175.1). Classification (NCBI taxonomy): domain Bacteria; kingdom Bacillati; phylum Actinomycetota; class Actinomycetes; order Micrococcales; family Microbacteriaceae; genus Curtobacterium; species Curtobacterium sp. 314Chir4.1. Next base: position 3,177 of record NZ_OCMI01000002.1, on the reverse strand, counting down.
GGGCCGTACGTCGGCAACGGCGGCGCGATCCGCACGGGCACCCCACACGAGATCGCGACCGAGGTGTCCCTCAACACCGCGTACGGCGTCGAGCGGGTCGTCCGGTACGCCTTCGAGCTCGCGAACCGTCGGACGCGCAAGCACCTGACGCTCGTGCACAAGAGCAACGTGCTCGTGCACGCCGGAGCCCTGTGGCAGCGCACCGTCGCGGCCGTCGGGCAGGAGTACCCGGACGTCACGGTGGACTACCAGCACGTCGACGCCGTCACCATCCACATGGTGAAGGAACCTGCTAGGTTCGACGTCATCGTCACCGACAACCTCTTCGGCGACATCATCACCGACCTTGCCGGCGCGATCAGCGGCGGCATCGGTCTGGCGGCCTCGGGCAACATCAACCCGGACGGCACCTTCCCCAGCATGTTCGAGCCGGTCCACGGCTCCGCGCCGGACATCGCGGGTCAGCAGAAGGCCGATCCCACGGCCGCCATCCTGTCCGTCGCACTGCTGCTCGACCACATCGGTCGCAGCGACCTCGCGTCGGCGGTCACGCGGGCGGTCGAGGCCGATCTGGCTGACCGGGGCACCACGCAGCGTCGCACGGCCGAGATCGGCGACGCCATCGCCGCCGCGGCCACGGCACGCACCACCACCGCCTGACAGGAGTCTCCCCAGATGAGCACCGACACCGCCTTCGGACTCGAGTTCGCCACCACCCCATCGGCCGAGCGTCGCGCCGCCGCCGAGCGCGAGGAGATCCTCGCCGACCCGGGCTTCGGCAAGCACTTCACCGACCACATGGCCACCGTGCGGTGGACGCTCGACGAGGGGTGGCACGACGCCTCGGTCCACCCGTACGGGCCGATCAGCCTCGACCCGAGCGCGAGCGTCCTGCACTACGCGCAGGAGATCTTCGAGGGGCTGAAGGCCTACCGGCACGCGGACGGTTCGGTGTGGACCTTCCGTCCGGACGCCAACGCCCGGCGGTTCCAGCGGTCCGCCCGGCGACTGGCGCTCCCGGAGCTCCCGGTGGAGACCTTCGTCGAGTCGATCCGGCAGCTCGTCCGGACGGACGTCGACTGGGTGCCGTCCGCGCCCGAGACGAGCCTGTACCTGCGGCCGTTCATGATCGCGACGGAGTCGTTCCTCGGGGTCCGCGCGGCGCAGGAGGTCGCGTACCACTGCATCGCGAGCCCGGCCGGCGCGTACTTCACCTCCGGGCCGAAGCCGGTGTCGATCTGGCTGTCGACGCAGTACGCCCGCGCCGGCAAGGGCGGGACGGGTGCGGCGAAGACCGGCGGCAACTACGCGTCGTCCCTGCTGCCCCAGCAGGAGGCCTACGAGCACGGCTGCCAGCAGGTGATGTTCCTCGACTCGGTGGAGGGCAAGTACCTCGAAGAGCTCGGCGGCATGAACGTCGTGCTCGTGAAGTCGGACGGCACGCTCGTGACGCCCGACTCGGACTCCATCCTCGAGGGGATCACGCGCGACTCGATCCTGCAGCTGGCGGAGGACCGCGGCCTGCGGGTCGAACGTCGCCGGGTGACGCTCGACGAGTGGCGTGACGGCGTCGCCGACGGCTCGATCACCGAGGCGTTCGCCTGTGGCACGGCCGCCGTCGTGACCCCGATCGCGGAGCTCCGCGGCGAGGGCTTCACGATCGGTTCGCCGACCGTGGGCGCCGGCGAACTGACGATGTCCCTGCGCGAGGAGCTCACCGACATCCAGTCCGGCCGTCGTCCCGACCCGCACGGGTGGATGACGCGCCTGACCGACCCGGCCTGAGGTCCAGGCGAGCGTCGGTAGGCTCCAACGGTGAAGATCGCACGGTTCAGCAGCAAGGGTGAAGACCCGCGGTACGGCATCCTCGACGAGCGCGACCTGGTCGTGTTGGCGGGGGACCCGATGTACCAGGGGTTCGAGACCACGGGGGAGCGGGTGCCGCTCGCCGACGCCAAGCTCCTGGCGCCGGTGATCCCGCGGTCGAAGGTCATCGGCGTCGGGCTCAACTACGCCGAGCACGCGTCCGAGATGGACGAGCGCGCGGGGGACGACCCGGTGGTGTTCCTCAAGCCGAACACCTCGGTGATCGGTCCGGAGGACCCGATCCGTCTCCCGGCGGGCGTCGGACGCGTCGACCACGAGGGTGAACTCGCCATCGTGATCGGCTCCCTCGCGAAGAACGTCACGCGTGAGGACTTCGCGAGCGTCATCCTCGGCTACACGATCGCCAACGACGTCACCGCCCGCGACCTGCAGGCGCGCGACGGGCAGTGGACGCGGTCGAAGGGCTTCGACACGTTCTGCCCGCTCGGTCCGGCGATCGAGACCGAGATCGACCCGTCGGACATCCGCATCGAGACCCGCGTGGACGGTGACCTGCGTCAGGTGGGCTCGACCAGCGAGATGGTGCACGACATCCCGTCCCTCATCGAGTTCATCTCGTCGATCTGGACGCTCCTGCCCGGTGACGTGATCCTGACCGGGACCCCGGCCGGCGTCGGCGAGATTCGAGACGGCGAGGTCGTCGAGGTGACGATCTCCGGACTGGGCACCCTGAAGAACCCGGTCATCGCCCGCCACTGACCCGCAGCGCCGAACGGCCCGCTCCCCACCGTGGGGGGCGGGCCGTTCCGCGTCCTACCGGGCATCGCGGGTGCCGACACGCCCGGGGTGCAGGCCGGTTGGCGGGGCCCCCGAGGCGTGTGTAGAGTAATCACTCGTTGCCGCTGAGGCGGAGAACGGAACGGCCGAGACGGTCACCGGAGCGAGAGCCCCGGGGATGCAGTCCGGACGGGGTCCCGCTCAGGCAACACATCCCAGTGAAGTCCGACTCTCTGAGTCGTGCCTTCCGGGTGGAGACGAAATGCCTCTCTGGCGGAACCTCTTTCGGGGTCGAGTGGGGAGTGCGTCTGGTCCTTGAGAACTCAACAGCGTGCACATTGTCAATGCCAATTTATTGACCCCGTGCGTGATCAACTTCGGTTGTGATCGTCGGAGACAATTCCTTTTGGATTGAAGATTGTCAGTAGACAGTCAACAGTCAGAATCAACTCGCTGGCACTTCGGTGTTGGTTGTAATTTTTTTACGGAGAGTTTGATCCTGGCTCAGGACGAACGCTGGCGGCGTGCTTAACACATGCAAGTCGAACGATGATGCCCAGCTTGCTGGGTGGA
>NZ_OCMI01000003.1:0-811623 GCF_900215175.1 Curtobacterium sp. 314Chir4.1 | reverse complement strand
CGTGCGTCTCGAGCGGGTGAGACGCCGTGCCGGCAGCGAGACGCATCGGACGTTGCGAGACGCCGCCGGATCCGGCGGCGTCTCGTGGCGCGCGCGGTGTCTCGTGGCTGCGGCGGCGTCTCGCCGCCCAGCCAGCCCAGCCAGCCCAGCCAGCCCAGCCAGCCCAGCCAGCCCAGCCAGCCCAGCCAGCCCAGCCAGCCCAGCCAGCCCAGCGCGCCGGCGCAGCCCAGCGCGCCCCGCGCGTCAGCGCAGCGTGGGGATCAGCTCCGTGAGGAACGCGTCGGTGTCCTCCCAGCCCTCCACCGCGTGGCAGGGAACGCCGAGCGCCTTCACCGGGTAGTCGTTGCCCTCGGGGTCGAGGCGGTCCCCGACGAACAGCATGTCGTCGAGCCCGATGCCCGTGATCTCGGCGAGCCGCTGCATGCCGTACGCCTTGTCGATGCCCTTGCGGGTGATGTCGACACTGGTGGAGCCACCGGACCGGACCTCGAGGTCGGGGAGCTCGGCCTGGACCCGGCGTCGCAGGTCGTCCTTCTTCGCGCCGGTCGGGTCCCACTGCTTCTTGACGTCCACGGGGGCGGCCTGCCCGAGTGCCGAGAACGTGATCTGCGAGCCACGGTCCTCGAGGATGGGACCCCAGGTCTCGGACTCCCAGTATCCGGCGGTCTTCGCCTGGGCCTCGACCGCCGCGAGGGCACGTGCCTTCTGGTCGTCGGTGAGGTCCTCGGCGTACTGCAGCGCCCAGTCGTCACCCGCCCAGCGGTAGTACCGCGTGCCGCAGGTGGGCAGGAGGTGCAGGTCGTCGAGCGTCAGCCCGGGACGGTGCCGCAGCGGCGTGACGAGCTGCTGTTCGAACTGCGCGAAGTTGCCGCCGGAGATGACCGCGACCGGCACGACCTCGAGCAGGGAGGCGAAGGTCTCCAGCATGCGGGGGTCGAGCGCGGACTTCGAGGGGGCGAGGGTGTCGTCCAGGTCGAAGGCGACGAGGCGGGGCGTGGTCATGCCCCGATCCTGCCAGAGCCCGCCGACGACATGCCGGGTGTCATGCCCGGTGGGTGGCGGGGACCCGGTCGCGGGCGTACGTGATGTCGGTGTAGCCGTGCGGGGCCGGGTTGCCGTCGGCGTCGAGGTTGACGAACACGACCTCGTCGATGGTGAGGATGCTGCAATGCGTGAAGAGGTTCCGGGCCTCGGCACGCATGGTGAGCGAGGTGCGGCCGAAGCGGGTGGCGACGAGGCCGATCTCGACGATGTCGCCCTCGCTCGCGGAGGACACGAAGACGATCTCGGACATGTACTTCGTCACGACCTTGCCGTTGCCGAGCTGGATGATCGCGTACACCGCCGCTTCCTCGTCGATCCAGCGGAGGAGGCTGCCACCGAACAGCGTTCCGTTCGCGTTGAGGTCCTCCGGGCGAACCCACTTGCGCGTGTAGAAGTTCATCTCGGGTGCTGCTGCGGCTGCGGGTTCCATGTCAGTACATGATACGCGGCCGGGCTCCCGATCGGGAACCCGGCCGCGTGGACCGTACTGCGGTGCTACTCCTTGACGAGGACGACCTCGTCGAGGGCGATCCGGGTGCGCGGAGCGACCTCGCGCTCGGCGGCCTTCTCGTCGAGCTGCGACGGGTCCGCGACGGTGCCGATCGCCGTCACGGTGTAGGGCAGGAAGCGCTCGGGCAGGTCGAAGGCGGCACGGAGACCCTCGGCGTCGATCCCGGCCATCTGGTGCACGTGCAGCCCCTCGGCGTGCGCCTGCACGGTGAGGGCCGCCAGCGACTGGCCGAGGTCGTACTGCGCGAAGGTGCGCTCGTCGCCCTCCTCGGTCACGGTCTCGAGCACGCCGACCACCAGGGCGCTGGCGCGGAACGCCCACGCGGCGTTGAAGCCGAGCAGGTTCTCGTTGATCTTCCGGAACGTCTCGGTGCCCCGGCGGCCGGCGATGAAGCGACGCGGCTGGAAGTTCATGGCCGACGGAGCCCAGCGAGCAGCTTCGAGCACGGCGTCGAACTGCTCGTCCGAGATCGTGGCCGTCTCGTCGTAGGAGCGGGGGCTCCAGCGCTCCTCGAGGAGGGGGACGAGGGGCTGGCTGGAGTCGGTGGAACGCGTGAGCGTGCTGGTGTTCGTCGAGGTCATGGTGGCTCCAACGGTATTCGATGCGTTCGCATTTCCCGGCTGAACGACGTCACATGTCGCCGACGCCCGGGCCCGGTGCAAGGATGGGCGCGATGGGTGGCGTGTTGACCGGGTTCGCGATCATCGGCGCGATCATCGCCGCCGGGTACGTCGTCGGGCGCATCGGCCTGCTCGGGCAGCACGCCCAGTTCGTGATGAGCCGACTCGCCTTCTTCGTGCTCATGCCGTGCCTGCTCTTCCACACCATCGCGACCGCGGACATCGAGTCGCTGCTCTCGCCGATGCTCTGGGTGTCCCTCGTCAGTGCGCTCGTCGTCGCGCTCGGTGCGGCGCTCGTCTTCCGCCTGGTGCTCCGCAGGCCCTTGACGACCACCACGGTCGGCGCGCTGGCGTCGAGCTACGTCAACGCGAACAACATCGGCCTGCCGGTGGCCGTGTACGTGCTCGGTCAGGCGACGGCGGTCGTGCCGGTGATCCTGCTGCAGCTCATCGTGCTCGCGCCGATCGCGCTCACCGTGCTCGACACCGCGACCTCGTCCGGTGGCAGCTGGGGTCGGCGGGTCTCCGGGCCGTTCCGGAACCCGATCATCATCGCGTCGCTCGTCGGGCTGGTGTTCTCGGCGACCGGGATCGAGCTGCCGACGCCCGTGCTCGAGCCGTTCTCCCTCGTCGGTGCGGCCGCGGTGCCCGTCGTCCTGCTGTCGTTCGGCATGAGCCTGCACGGCGCGACCCCGCTGCGGGACCCGGCGATCCGGACGGACGTCATCGTGGCGTCGGCGATCAAGCTCGTGGTCATGCCGGCGGTGGCGTTCGTGTTCGCCCGGTTCGTGTTCGGGCTCGGCGAACAGGACGTCTTCGTGCTCACGACCCTCGGGGCGTTGCCGGCGGCGCAGAACGTCTTCAACTACGCGCAGCGCTACGGTGCGGCGGTCCCGGTGGCCCGCGACGTGGTGCTCATCTCGACGATCGGCGCCGTGCCGGTGCTCGTCGCGATCGCGGCGCTCCTGCACCCGTAGGCGGGTGTGGAGGGGACCGGACGGCGGCCTGGAGGCGCGTGGCGGGCCCGCACCGTGCCTCCCGTGCGCCCGTCGGTCGCGACCACCGCGCACGGTGGGCAGCAATGGTCGGGTCGCGTCGGGCGACCCGACCACTCCTGCTCGCGAAGCGCATCGACGGGGCGCGTACCGTGGGCGCCACCGAACGGAAGAGGAGGTCCCCGATGGACACGATGGCGATGATGAAGAGCATGTCGATGACGGACATGCCCATGGCGATGGACGCGGACACGATGCAGGACACGATGATGGCGATGAACGCCGCGTCGATGGCCGCGACGATGTGCTCCGCGAGCGACATGCAGATGGGCACGGACATGGCGACGTGCGCCGCGATGTGCTCGAACACGGCGATGATGGCCGACACGGGCATGCGCATGATGATGCGGCCGATGGGCATGGACGCGGACAGCATGCGCGCGATGCTCACGGCATGCGTCGCGATGGGCACGGCGTGCGCCGCCGAGTGCCGTAGCCACGCGGACATGGACGAGTCGTGCCGCTACTGCGCGATGGCGTGCGACGAGATGGTCGCGAAGTGCGAGGCCATGCTGGCCTCGATGACCGCCTGACGCGTCAGGCGACGCGTGCGGTGGTCTTCCGACCGCCCGCGCTGAGGATCTCCGCGGCCGGGTGGTGGGCGACCGGGTCGCCGACCGACACGACGGTGTCGGCGCCCGCCACCCGCAGCTGCGTCACGCCGCCGTCGAGGAACAGGACCACGACGTCGGCCGCCCGGACCTCGGCGACGATGCCGTCGCGCCATGCCCGGGGCGTGGCGTCGGCCATGACGCGCTGGATCGGAAGGATCGTCGACGGGGTCGTGCGGGACATGGCTTCACCTGCTCTCGAAGGGGTTCGGTGCAGGAAACCTACGTCCGGGCGTCGGTCCGCTCAACGCGGGCGGACCCGGGACGTAACAGAAGCCGCTCGGGTCAGAAGATCATCGGGCGGTCGTCGTCGAGCGAGGTCTCGAGGTCCAGGTCGACGGTCACCGGCACGTGGTCGCTCGGGGCGTCGCCCTTCCGCTCGTCGCGGTGGATGCGGGCGTCGGTGACGACGTCGGAGAACGCCTGCGACCCCATGACGAAGTCGATGCGCATGCCCTCGTTGCGGGGGAAGCGCAGCTGCTTGTAGTCCCAGTACGTGTAGCCGTCCGGCACGATCGGGCGCACCACGTCCTGCAGCCCGCGCTCCTCGAACGCCCGGAAGGCGGCGCGCTCGGGCTCGGTCACGTGGGTGTGGCCCTCGAACACGCTGACGTCCCACACGTCGGAGTCGAGCGGTGCGACGTTCCAGTCGCCCATCAGTGCCAGCGGCTGCTCCGGGTGCGTGGTGAGCCACTCGGACGTGCGGTCGGCGAGCTGCGCGAGCCAGTCGAGCTTGTACGTGTAGTGCGGGTCGCCGACCTCGCGCCCGTTCGGGACGTAGAGGCTCCAGAGCCGGACGCCGTCGACCGTGACGCCGAGCGCGCGGGCCTCCACCGGGAGGTCCGGCCCCTCGTGTCCCTTGAGGAAGCCGGGCTGGCCGGGGAAGTCGCGGGTGACGTCCTCGAGCGGCAGACGGCTGGCGAAGGCCACCCCGTTCCACTGGTTCAGGCCGTGCGCCTCGACCTGGTAGCCGGCGGCCTCGAACGCCTCGACCGGGAACTGCTCCGGCTTGCACTTGATCTCCTGCATGCCGAGGACGTCGACGTCCTCGCGCACCAGCCAGTCGACGATCCGGCCCACTCGGGTCCGGACGGAGTTCACGTTCCAGGTCGCCACGCGCATGGGTTCGAACCTACCGTGGTGCCACTGCGCGCCGTGTTCCGCTCTCGGGCGCGGCACGGCACGATGGTGTTCGCTGGGAGTCCAGCAAGCGAGCGCAGGAGGCACTGATGGCATCGACGACGAACCGCGTCGACGGGACCGCGACGACCGGCAGCACGACCGGCAGCACGACGACGCAGGTGACCACCAAGGGCAGGACGATCATCGACGACACCGTGGTCGCCAAGGTCGCCGGCATCGCCGCACGCGACGTCCCCGGGGTCTTCGCACTCGGCGGCAACGCGGCGCGGGCGTTCGGTGCGATCCGCGACGCCATCGGTTCCAGTGCGCTCGGCCAGGGCGTCCGCGTCGAGGTCGGCGAGACCCAGGTCGCCGTCGACCTGACGATCGTCGTCGACTACCCGACCCCGATGATGGACGTCGCCACCGCAGTGCGCGCCGCCGTCACGAGCGCGGTGACCGAGCTCGTCGGGCTCGAGGTCACCGAGGTCAACATCGCCATCAACGACGTCAACATCCCGGCCCTCAACGGCGTCGTGGACGAGACCGACGGTCGCGTCCGGTGAACGCCACCGTCGTCGGCATGGGCGTCGGCGCGCTGCTCGCGATCGTCGCCGTGACGCTCGGCTTCTGGGCCTTCGTGGTCGTGGCGGTCTTCATGCTCGTCGGTGGGCTCGTCGCCCGCATCGCGACGGGCGACATCGACTTCCGTCGTCTGCTCGACGTGCTCCGCGGACGGCGGAGCTCGTCGTGAGCCCGGCCGCGGTCGCCGGGTACGACCGCATCGGGTCGGCGGCACTCGTGCACACCGCACAGGCGGTCGCCGCCGAGGCGTTGCGCGTGCCGTTCCGGGAGGCCCGTGCCCGGGTCGCCGACGACGGTCACGGCGCGCTGGCGGTCGAGATCACCGCCCCGCTCACCGTGCCCGTGCTGGGGAGCCACGCGACCCCCGACGAACCCGTCACCACGACGGCGCACCGCGCCCGGGCGACGATCGCCGAGCGGGTCCGGACCATCACCGGCCGACAGGTCGAACGGGTGACCGTGACGTTCACGTCGTCGATCGTGGACACCCCGAGGAGGGTCCGATGACCCACGACCGGACCTACCGCCGCATCCTCCGCCGCGAGTCGACGGCGTCCCGCTCCGGCACCGTCGTGATCGCCGTGCTCGTGGTGCTCGTGCTCGCCGCCGCTGCCGTGTTCGCCGCCGCCCTGGTCTTCCTCGGGCAGCGCGCCCTCGGCATCGACCCGCGCGACCTCGTCGCCGCCGCAGCCCGGGCGCCGCGTGGCCTCGACACGACGATCGTCGTCGGGGTCGCCGCCATCGTCGCCGTCGTCGGCCTCGTCTTCCTCGCGCAGGGGCTCCTGCCGCAGCGTCGCCCCCGGCACACGATGTCCTCCGACCGCCTCGCCGTGGTCGTCGACGACGAGGTCCTGGCGTCCGCCGCAGCCCGCGCCGCACGCTCCGCGACGCGTCTCGGCCCGGACGCCGCAGTCGGGATCGTCGGTCGGCGCACGGTCGACGTGGTCCTGCGCCCCGCGGCCGGGGTCGACGTCCCCGCGGTCGCCGCGACGGACGCCGTGACCGAGGAGTTCCGCGCGATCGACGTCGTGCCGTCCGTGACCGCTCGGGTCCGGGTGCAGCCGACCGGACGGGTGGACGGGTGAACGCCACGAACCGCGGTGTCGGTCGCACCACGCTCGTCCTGGTCGGTCTCGCGCTGCTCGTGCTCGGCGTGGGGACGATCCTCGTGCAGACGGTGCCCTGGGCGGCATCGACCTGGCACGACTGGGCCCGGGTGCTCGGCGACCTCGGCCGGGACGCCCCGCGCGACGCCTCGGTCACCGCGTGGACGTGGGTCCTCGGCGGAGCGGTGGTCCTCGGCGTGCTCGCGCTGGTCGTGCTGACGACGCTCGGCGGCGGTCGCACCGGCACCGTGGTCGAGGACGACGGTTCCGCGGACGGGGTCGCCGGCGCCGTCCGGATCGACGCGGCGGCCGTCCAGCACGCGCTGTCCTCGGCGATCGGCGACCTGCCGGAGGTCGGCTCCCTCGCCGTCGACGTCTACCGCGTCCGTGGCCAGCGGGCGATCCGCATCCGGGTCCGTCCACGCCGTGGTGCCTCGCCCCGCGCGATCACGACGGGGGTGGAGGGCATCGTCGAGGACCTCGACGCACTGCTCGGCGACCGCCTGCCCGTCCTGCTCGAGATCGCCCGCGGCGGCGCGGGCTCCGGACGCACCGACCGGGTGCACTGAGCCCGCCGTGCCCCGCTCGATCGACGGACTCTCCAGGGCACGGGGCGACGTCGTGGTGCCGCAAGTGGTCACCGAGGCGGCCCGCGGTCGATCGGTGCAGGCCGTGTGGGTCAACGAGATCGGCGGGCGCACGTTCCGCATCGGGGACGACGGTCACGCCGAGGAGTACGTCAAGGTGCTCCCGCACGCCTACGCGCCGTGGATCGTCGGCGAGGCCGCCCGGCTGACCTGGGCATCCCGCTACGCACGGGTGCCCGAGCTGATCGACCACGGCACCGACGACGAGGGTGTGTGGCTGCGGACCCGGGCGCTCCCGGGCTGGAGTGCGGTCGACGAGCGCTGGCACGACGACCCCCGGACGGCCGTGATCGCCGCCGGTGAGGGGCTCCGCGCCCTGCACGACACCCTGCCGGTCCTCGACTGCCCCTTCGAGTGGTCGACGGCGCAGCGAACAGGTCGGGCCCGTGCCGCCGGCGCCGATCCCGACCTGCTCGGCCCGGAGCCGCCGACCGACCGCGTGGTGGTCTGCCACGGGGACCCGTGCACGCCGAACACGCTGATCGGTCGGGACGGGAAGTGGGCCGGCCACGTCGACCTCGACGCGCTCGGCATCGCGGACCGCTGGGCGGACCTCGGCGTGGCGACGATGGCGCTCGGGTGGAACTACGGGCCGGGGTGGGACGGGTTGTTCCACGAGGCGTACGGGCTGCCCGTCGACGAAGAGCGGACCGCCTGGTACCGGGCGCTGTGGAACCTCGACGACGACGGCGTCGAGTCGGCGGGGTCGACCGCTTAGAAGGCCACGCCCCGCGCCTGCATGAACGGGATCGGGTCGACGGTCGCGCCGCCGAGGTGGACCTCGAAGTGCGTGTGGCAGCCGGTCGAGGCGCCCGTGGAGCCGACCAGTGCGATGAGCTGGCCCGCGGACACCCGCTGGCCCGAGGCGACCCGGTACCCGCCGTTCACGATGTGGCCGTACGCGGTCTGGACACCACCACCGTGGCTGATCCGGACGTAGTTGCCGTAGCCGCCGTACCAGCCCGCGTAGTCGACCGTGCCCGCCGCTGCGGCGACGATCGGCGTGTAACAGCCGCTCGCGAGGTCGGCGCCGTCGTGCTTCGTGACGACGCCGGTGATGGGGTGCACCCGGTAGCCGTACGGGCTGATGACGTACCCGCTCGCCGGACGGACCCAGCCGGTGCCCGAACCGGATCCGGGCGAACCGCCGGCTCCGGAGCCACTGCTGCCGGACCCGCCGCCGCCGGTGTTCGCCGCGGCGGCTGCTGCCGCCGCACGTGCTGCGGCTTCCCGCGCCGCCTTCGCCTCGGCCGCCTTGCGGACCTTCTCGCCCTGCGCGAACTCGGCCTCGGTCCGGACGCGGCCGGACGTCAGGGTCGCGAGCTGCGCGTCGAGCCGTGCCTTGTTGCTCTGCTGTTCGTCGTAGGCCGTCTGTACTTCGTCCGCCGCGGCCTGGGCGGCCTGCATGCGCCGTTCGGCCTCGGCCGCGAGCTCGTCGAGCGCCTCGGACGCACGGTCCGCCTGCGCGGTCAGGGAGCGGGCGACGGCGGCGTCGGCGGTGGCAGCGGCCTCGACCCGTTCGGCCTGCTCGGAGAGCTTGCTGAGCGCGCCGAGGTTGTAGAGGAGGTCGGACGCGTCCTCGCCACCGGTGATGACGGACGCGGTGACGTCCGCGCCGCCGGAGCGGGCCATCTGCGCGGCGAACTGCCCGGCCTGGGCTGCGCTCTGCTCGGCGATCTCGGCGTGCTCCTCGGCGTCGGCGCGGAGCCGCTGTTCCTTCTCGGCGGCGTCCTGCGCGTCGCTCTGGGCCTCGAAGAACTCGGTGCCGAGCCGCTTCGCCTCGGCCTCGGCCGCCTTCACCTTGTCGGAGAGGCCGGAGATGATGCTCTTGATCTCGGTGATCTGGTCCTGCTTCGCGGACTCCTGCCCGCGGGCGGCCATGACCTCGTCCCACGAGGGGTACGTGGCCGCGCTCGCAGCCGGCGCGTCGAGCACCACCGTGCCGAGCAGACCCGCGAGTGCGAGTCCGGTGGCGGCGAGGCGGAGGCGCACGGTCGCACGCGGGGAGCGGTGGCTGGTGGGACGAGTCACGGGCACGAGCCTATACATCCGTACAGGCAGGAACGGGTGCCGCCGCGCGGCTGTGGACGACTTCCGGGGTGATCGCTCAGAAGCCGCGCTCGCGCCGGACGGCATCGGCGCTGCTCACCACGTCGCGCTGCAGGACCGCGGCACCCGACGTCCCGGCGTAGTCGTACACGTCGAAGCCGGTGCAGTGGGTGATCGTGGCGGGGGTGCCGAGCGAGTCCTCCACCGCGGTCGTCCAGAGGTCCCGCGTGCCGATCACGACGAACGTCGGCGCCGCGTTCCGGTAGGCCCCGAGGTCGACGAGCCACGGGTACGTCTGGAACGTGTCCCGGACCTGCAGGAGCTGCACGTTCGTCGAGGCGTACGTGGCGAGCGGCCGGACGGTCCAGAACTGGCCCACCCCGACGACGTCCCGCCCGTCGGCCCACCGGTCGAGGCAGGACGCGGGGTCGTACCGTGCCGTGCCGACCGCGCGGGCGGTGCTCGGTGCGGTCGCGACCCCGGCGAGCAACACCCCCGCGGCCGCCACCGCCAGGACCACCCGGACGCCGCGCCGCGGTCGGTGCACCCGGGTCGTGCGGACGGCGGTGCGCGTGAGCTCGGCGACCGCGACGAGCGCCAGCAGCGGGGCCGTCACGATCGGCTCGAGGTAGCGCGGGGTCTCCGACCCGGCGACGACGACCCCGACGGACACCGCCACCACCGTGACCAGGGGGAGCGCGGCGGCGACGAGCACGGTCCGCGAGGTCCGCACCCGCCACGCCCAGACGGTGCCGCCGACGGACAGGAGCACCCCGACGAACAGGAGCAGGAGTCCGGCGTCCCCGGCGGCGGTCCCCGCGCGGTCGTCGGTGAGTGCCGCGAAGAAGCGGAGGGTCTCGCCAGCGCGGGACGGCTGCACGTAGGTGGACGGGTCGAGCGACACGAATGGCCGCAGCGGGATCCGGAGCAGGTACCCGACGACCGACCCCGCGGTCACCGTGCCGGCGAGCAGCAGGACCGGACGCCAGGGCAGGCGCCGGGCGAGCGCGAGCAGCAGCAGCGTCACGACCACCGGCGCGGCCGACCACGGCACGTACAGCGGGTTCGACGCGGTGGTGCACGCGGCGACGAGCCCGAGGACGACGAGCACGGTGACCGAGGCCCGCCCGGTCCGGACCGCCCGCAGCACGAAAACCGCGGTGCCGAGCATCGCCAGCACCGCGCCGTAGTAGTAGGTCGTCGTGAGGAGCAGCGAGGCCAGCTCGAGCGACGTCGCGGTGGCCGACGACTCCGTCAGCACCAGGAGCGTCACGAACCCGAGGGCCACCGCGGACACGGCGATCCGGGCCGAGCGTCGGGCAGCGGGCATGAGCTCGTTGGCGGCCGCGCGCACCAGGGCGTACACGGCCAGCAGGACGAGCAGCCCGTTCAGCGCCAGGGCCTGCTGCGGGGTGGCGGTGACGACCGAGCAGAGCAGGTAGACCGGCAGCTCCGGGAAGAAGAACAGCGCGGGGGACATCGCCCACTCGAACGGCTGCCCGAGCTCCATCGAACGTCGGACGAGCGGCAGCAGCACCGAGTCGCCGTCGTACCAGAGCAGCTCGACCCTGGCGGTGGCGATGACGTGGCGCAGGGCCATGACGGACAGGGCCAGCGCGACCAGGCCGCCCAGCGCCTCCCGGCCGGTCGCGGCGACCAGCCCGCGCCACCGCGGGCCGCCCGTCGGACGCGCCACGACCGTCGTCGTGCGCGCGTCGGAGGCCATGCCCGGAGCGTACCCAGCCCAGGCCCCCGCAGGCTGGGGGAGCGCGTCCCGAGCCCGACCGGCTACCCTTGTGGGCTGTGACCGACGCGCGCGACCAGCTCATCCAGTTCATCTCGGACGAAGCGGTGTTCCACGGAGACTTCACCCTCACCAGCGGGAAGAAGGCGACGTACTACATCGACCTCCGCAAGGTGAGCCTGGACCACCGTGTCGCCCCGCTCATCGGCCAGGTCATGACGGACCTCGTCGGCCAGGTGCCGGACGTCGCCGCCGTCGGTGGCCTGACCATGGGCGCCGACCCGATCGCCAGCGCCGTGCTGCACCAGGCCGCCGCCCGCGGGCTCGCCTACGACGCGTTCGTCGTGCGCAAGGAGCCGAAGGACCACGGCCGCGGCAAGCAGGTCGAGGGGCCGGACCTGCAGGGCAAGCGCGTCGTCGTCCTCGAGGACACCTCCACCACCGGCGGCTCGCCGCTCAAGGCCGCCGAGGCGCTCGAGCGCGAGGGCGCGATCGTCGCCGCCGTGGCCGTCGTGGTCGACCGCGACACCGGCGCGAAGGAGAAGATCGAGGCCGCCGGGTACCCGTACTTCAGTGCGATCGGGCTGGCTGATCTGGGGCTGAGCGCGTGACCGCGGAGCGTCCGGGGGACGCGCACGAGCCCGACCAGACCGCCGGTCCCGCAGACGGGGACGACGGACTGGAGGCACGGCGCGAGTCCGCCCCGGACGCTCCGTTCCACGGTCTCCGCAGCGCTGCGGACATCTTCGGCGCTCCCCGCAGCGAGGACGAGTGGCCCTCCCGCCGCGAGCGTCGAGAGGCCGAGAAGGCGGCGCGGGAGACCGGTGCGCCGCTCCCCGAACCCTTCGAGCCGGTGCCGTCGGCCCCGGAGGCCCCCGAGGCGTCCGCGGCCCCGTCCGCTGACGACGACGGTGCCACCCAGGCGATCTCGATGCCCGAGCAGCTCACCGCGCCGTCGGTGAACCCGCAGGCGAGTGCCGAGCACGAGCGCGAGACCCTGGGCGAGCGGATCCCGCCGGCAGCCCCGGTCCCGCCGACCTCGACCGCGCCGCACCCCTCGTCGATCTCGCTCCCGACCGCCCAGTCCCACCGCGACCAGCGCGCCGCCGAGAACCGGGCGATCGAGGACGAGCGCCGCCGCGTCGACCCGTTCGGCGAAGGACGCAGCGACGTCGACTGGCTCGGCCGGGCGACCGGTTCGCAGCCGACCCCGACCGGTCCGGTCGCGCAGCAGCCCCTCGGCGTCGAGAACGTGCTGCCCGCCACCGACGAGCCACCGAGCTTCACCGAGCTGCTCCGCATCGCCGACGCCGAGGCATCCGGCACCGGCGGGCACGAGCGTCCGTTCGACTGGGCGATCCGTGACGACGAGACCGGCGAGGTCCCCGCGACCCTGACGACGAACGCGTTCGACACGACGGCGCTCGCTGGGGGCTCGTGGACCCTCGCGGACGAGTCCGACGACGACGTGGTGTCCGGGGAGCTCGAGACGCCGGTCAGCGGGACACCCGTGGTGCCGACCGCGGCAGTCGAACCGGCGCCGGCGCACGACGTGACCGAGGAGGCGGAGGGCGAGTCGCGCCTCCAGGCCGAGCCCACCGAACCCGCCGATGCGGCGACCACCGCGCTGCCCGTCGCCGGGACGCCCTGGTGGGCCGAGCCGGAGGCGACCGTGCCCCCGACCGCCGCCCCGCCGCTCGTCGAGCCCGCCGCTGCCCAGCCGGACGCGCAGGCGTACCCGGCGCACCTGCCGCCCGCCGTCGGGCAGGACCTCGACGCCGTGATGGGCATCCGCGCCCACGCTCCGGTGGACGACGACGAGCCCGCGCCGCTGCCCGCCGCCGCGCCCGACGACCTCGACCAGTCCGAGTGGGACGGCCGCGAGACCAGCGACACGAGTGCGATCAAGGACCTGTTCGGCACCGAAGCCGTGGGCCAGCTCGGCGGCACCGGGTACGACCCCACCGACAACAGCACGCGGATGATGCCGGCGGTCGGCGGTGCTCCGGCGCACGCTCCTGCTCCGGGCCGGACGCCCGTCGCGCCCGCTGCCCCGGCCGCGGCTGCCGGCGGTGGTGACCGCGACAACTTCATCAACGAGGGCTTCGCGAAGCTCCGCAACGAGGGCCAGCGCGGCAAGCGACTGCTCATCTGGGGCTCGATCGCGCTCATCGTGGTGCTGCTCGTCGCTGTGTTCGCCCTGACGCGCTGGATCCTCGGCAACACCATCGAGGACCACACGCCGGCACCGACGTCGACCTCGTCGGCGTCAGCGCCTGCGTCCTCGGCGGCAGCCGCGCCCACGCCCGCGCCGTCGTCGGACACGCTGCAGACGCTGCAGTTCGCGACGACCCCCGCTGCTCCCGGCGAGCACAGCTGGACCGAGCTGGCGGGCGGGGAGTGCCTGTCGCCGTTCACGAACGCGTGGGCGCAGACCTTCACGGTCGTGGACTGCTCGTCGGCGCACATCGCCCAGCTGACCGCACGGCTGCCGGTGTCGGCGAACCAGTGGCCCGGGCCGGACGCGCTCGCGACGCAGGCCGCGGAGCAGTGCCAGACCTCGGCTGCACTCGACACCTCGGCCGCTGCTGCCTACGGGGACGTCCAGGTGCAGGGGTCCTACGCGCCGGACCAGGCGACGTGGGACCAGGGTGACACGTTCATCTCGTGCTTCGTGACCCGGTCGTCGGGCGAACCGCTGACGGGGTCGGTCGCGCCGCGAGCGTAGCCGGGCGCGAAGCCGGGCACGACCGAGCCCCGAGACTCGCTCTGAGCGACGGTTCTCGCGGTCATCGGCCCGAGAACCGTCGCCAGGTGCGAGTCTCGCGTCGTCCCGCGCGAGACTCGCACCGTCGTCAGGCCGTCGCGGGGACCTTCGACGACACGTCGGAGAGCGTCCGCAGCTCGTCGGCGCTGAGGTCGAGCTCCGCCGAGGCGAGCAGCGCCGGGAGCTGCTCGGTGTTGCGTGCGCTCGCGATGGGGGCGACGACGTCCGGCTGCGCCTGCAACCACGCGAGGGCGACGCTCGCGAGCTCGGTGTCGTGGGCGTCCGCGATCGTGGCCAGTGCGTCCACCACGGCGAGCCCCTGGTCGGTGAAGTAGCCCGAGACCTGTCCTTCGCGGTCCTTGCCCGCGAAGTCCTCCTTCGTGCGGTACTTCCCGGTGAGGAACCCGGCGGCGAGCGAGAAGTACGGCACGACGCCGAGTCCCTCGGCTGCGGCGAGCGGCGCGATGTCCGACTCGTAGGGCTCGCGGGTGACGAGGTTGTAGTGCGGCTGGATCGCGACCGGCAGCGCGAGGCCGTTGTCCTTCGCGATGCGGATCCACTCGTCGGCGCGCGCACGCGAGTAGTTCGAGATCGCGGTGTACCGGACGAGGCCCTCCTGCACGAGCTGGTCGAAGGCGCGGACGGTCTCCTCGAGCGGGGTCGACTCGTCGTCGAAGTGCGCGTAGTACAGGTCGATGCGGTCGGTGCCGAGGCGCTGGAGGCTCGCACGCGCTGCGGCTGCGACGGTCGCGGCGCCGAGGCCGGAGAACTGCGGGTGCTGCGAGACCTTCGTGGCGATGACGACGTCGTCGCGCTTGCCGGACTTCGCGAACCACGAGCCGATGACCCGCTCGGACTCGCCGCCCTGGTTGCCGGGGGCCCAGGCGGAGTAGACGTCCGCGGTGTCGACGAAGTCCCCGCCGGCGGCCGTGTACGCGTCGAGCACCTGGTGGGAGGTCTGCTCGTCGGCGGTCCAGCCGAAGACGTTGCCGCCGAGGGCGAGGGGGAACACGGTGAGGTCGCTGGTTCCGATGCGGGGCATGGGGGTCCTTTCGTGTACGACATTGAGCGGTCCCTCCCACGCTATGCCTCGACCCTTGGTGCGCCGTCTCCGGACGTCACGCAGCACGGTGCGCTTCCATGGACCCATGTCCGCGCTCACCACCGCCCTCGCCGACCCGCGTTCCTCCGTCCGGCTGCGCGCCGTCATGGACGCCGGGACCCACCCGGACGCGGCGGACCTCGACGTGCTCGTGGAGCAGTGCGCGGTGGAGCCGGACTTCTTCGTCCGGGACATGCTCACGTGGGCGCTCATCCGGCAGCCCGCCGACGAGGTGGTCCGACGCATGCTGCCGGAGCTCGATCGACCGGTGCCGCAGGCCAGGAGCCAGGCGCTGCACACCCTGTCGAAGATCGGCGACCCGAGTGTCTGGCCGTCGGTCCGTCCGCTGCTCCGAGACCCGGACGTCGAGGTCCTGCGGGCCGCATGGCGCACCGCCGCAGCGATCGTGCCGGACGCCGAGTCCGGCGCACTCGCACGGACGCTCGCGACGCACCTCGGGCAGGGGGACCGTGAGACGCGCCTGAGCCTCAGCCGGGCGATCGTCGCCCTCGGTGCGGACACGGTCCGCCCCGTCCTCGACGACGCTGCCGGCAGCTCGGACGCCGAGGTCCGGGCGCACGTCGCCGAGATCGACCGGTTGCTCCAGGACCCGGACGCGGCGAGTGCGCTCGCCGTCGAGCGTGCTCGCCGCGAGGTCGCGCTCGGCCGCACGCGGTCCGCGAAGGGGTGACGGGCGGTGGGCGTGACCCGATGACGGCCTGGAGGCGCGTGGCGGCCCCGCCCCGCGCCTCCAGGCCGTTCCGGGGTGGGTCGGGGAACACCGGAATTCGGGACACCGAACAGGCCCGATCGGCTTGCGCGTGCGGATCGGAGCGCGCCAAGGTGGGTGTCGAAGGGGAGTAGCTCCCAGCGCGTGCATCGACACACTGGCCATCACGACGATCGGCCCGGTGCACGTGGCCCTCGAGGCGAGCGAGACCTTCGGCCGTTCCGCCATGGTCGAAGCCGCTCGAGTGGGTGCAGCGTCATGGCTCGACCACGAGGACCCCCATGACGAACACCCTGTCCCCTGCGGCCGCACCCGCCGTCGCACGGCCCCGGATGGGCGCCAGCGCCTGGGGTCGCATCGCGATCTGCATCGCCATCGCCCTGCCCGCCGTCGTCTTCCGGGTCGGCGGCTTCGCCCCGAACGCGCTCGTCGACCTGCTCGTCTTCGGCGGGGCCGTCGTCGCCGCGTCGTTCCTGCTCGCCTGGGCCGCGGAGGCCGCGCAGAAGGACATCGCCGGCGCCCTCGCGATCGCGATCCTCGCCCTCATCGCCGTGCTGCCCGAGTACGCCGTCGACCTGTACTACGCGTTCCGCTCCGGGTACGACCCCGCGTACGAGCAGTTCGCCGCAGCCAACATGACCGGCTCGAACCGGCTGCTGCTCGGGTTCGGGTGGCCGCTCGTCGTGATCATCTCGCTGCTCGTGGCCCGGCGGTTCGTGAAGACCGGCTCGCTCCCCGCGTCGGCGACCCGGGTGCTCGAACTCGAACGCTCGTCCAGGCTCGACATCGGGTTCCTGGCGCTCCTCGCCCTCGTCGCGTTCCTCATCCCGCTGATGGGGTCGATCCCGATGTGGTTCGGGTTCGTGCTGCTCGCGGCGTTCGTCTGGTACCTCTGGCGGGCGTCGAAGGTGACCGACGACGATGACGACGAGGAGCTCGTCGGCATGGCGGGCAACATCGCGTCGATGCCGCAGCGGGCCCGACGCTGGACGATCGTGGCGCTGTTCGTGGTGGCCGCCGCGGTGATCCTGTCCTCGGCGGAGCCGTTCGCCGACGCCCTCGTGGACTCCGGCAGCGCCCTCGGCATCGACAGCTACTTCCTGGTGCAGTGGCTCGCGCCGCTCGCCACCGAGGCGCCGGAGTTCATCGTCGCCGCGCTGTTCGCGCTGCGCGGCATGGGCGGTGCGGCCATCGGGACGCTCATCGCCTCGAAGGTCAACCAGTGGTCGCTGCTCGTCGGGTCGCTGCCGATCGCGCACGTCCTCGGTGGCGGGACCACGGGCGGGCTGCCGCTGGACTCCCGGCAGGTCGAGGAGTTCATGCTGACCGCGTCGCAGACCGTGCTCGGCGTGGCGATCATCATCGCGCTGCGGTTCCACCGGTGGTCGGCGATTGCGCTCGCGGCGTTGTTCGCGGTGCAGTTCTTCATCACGGACACGAACGGGCGCTGGGTGCTCAGCATCGTGCACCTGGTGGCGGCGCTCGTGGTGTTCTGGATCAACCGCCGGGACATCCTGCCGACGATCTCGGCGCCGTTCCGCCGGCCGTCGTCCCCCGCGTTCCGCGACTGACGCGGGGGGCCGGCCGCCCGGCCGGCCGGGGCCGGCCGCGAGATCGCACTTTCGGCGGTTCTGCGGGCGTGTGGGCGGCACTTCGTGCGATCTCGCCGGACGTGAGCGGCGTGTTGTGCGACCTCGCGTGGGGCGAACTGGACGCGCGGTGCGGGCGGGCACCGTGCCTCCCGTCCGGCGTAGGTCGCGATCCGGGTGCTGGCGAGATCGCACTTTCGGCGGTTCTGCGGGCGTGTGGGCGGCACTTCGTGCGATCTCAGCGGACGTGAGCGGCGTGTTGTGCGACCGCGGGCGCCGCCGCGCGGCGCGTCAGTCGGCGTCGGGGGCGAGCCAGATCGCGGACGCCGCCGCTGCCGGCAGGTCCACGAGGGACTCCTCGCCCGACGGACCCCGGCGCGACACCGCGATCACGCCCGCGTAGTCCCGCACCTGCTCCACCCGCAGGTGCGTCCCGAGCCCGACCCCGAGCTCGTCGAAGTACCGCAGCAACGAGGGGTCGTCGTCGGAGACACGGTCGACGGTGCCGCACGCGCCGGGCTCGACGCGTGCGAGCAGGGTCCCGGGGGAGTCCGGCACGGTGCCGTCCGCACGCGGGATCGGGTCGCCGTGCGGGTCGTGCGTCGGGTGCCCGAGGTCGGCGTCGACCCGGTCGAGGAACGTCTCCGACACCGCGTGCTCGAGCGACTCGGCCTCGGTGTGGACCTCGTCCCACGAGTACCCGAGACGCTGCACGAGGAACGTCTCGATCAGCCGGTGCCGCCGCACCATCGCCACCGCGACCTGCTGCCCGAGCGGGGTGAGCACGACGCCGTAGTACGGGGTGTGCTCGATGAGGCCGTCCCGGTCGAGCTTCCGGAGGTTGCCCGACACCGTCGACGCCGAGACCTTGAGCGTCGCGGCGATGTCCCGCGTCGCGAGTCCGGGGCCGCCGCGCTCGCTCGCCTTCCAGACGAGCTTGACGTAGTCCTCCGCCATGGTGGACAGGGAGGGCAGGCGCATGCCCCAATGGTACAAACAGCGGGTGACCACAGCCGCCCCCGCCCGTCGCCGCCGTTGGCCGGTCCCGCCGTCGTTGCTGGTGGGGCTCGCGCCCCTCGTGGTGTTCGCCGCGATCAGTGCGTGGCGCGCGCGTCCGAGCGACGACTACCCGACGCTCGGGCAGACGGTCGACAGCGTCGTCCGGTCGCTCGTCCTCCCGGAGGGCATCGCCGCCGTCGCCCTCTGCCTGGTCGTCACGGGGCTCGGCTGGTGGCGGATCGCCACGGTCGACCCGACCCGGACGAGGTTGCGGTGGACCTGGCTCGCTCCTGCTCTCATCGCGGTGGTCTGCCTGGTGCGGCTGCCCCTGGTCGACTGGTCCGCGCTGCCGGGGCACTACTTCCTGCTGCTGGCCGTGGGCGTGGTGTTCGTCGGCGTGTTCGAGGAGCTGATGACCCGCGGCGTGCTGCTCGTGGGGCTCCGCCGGCGGCTGCCCGAGTTCGGCGTGTGGATCGCGTCGTGCGTGCTGTTCGGCCTGCTGCACCTGCTCAACGCGCTCGCCGGGGCCGGTCTCGGTGCGACGCTCGTGCAGGTCGTGTTCGCGGCGTCCTTCGGCTCGACGCTGTACGTCGCGCGCCGGCTGACCGGGAACCTCCTCCTGCCCGTGCTGCTGCACGCGTTCTGGGACTTCGGGTCGATCGCGCTCTCGGCGACGAGCGACGTCCACGACCCGTCCACGCTCGTGCTCGTCGGTGTCGTCGGGCTGTTCTCGTTCGCGGTGCTCGCGTTCGGGATCGTCGCCGGCGGGGTGATCGCGTGGCGGGACGACCGGCCGCGCCGCCTGCGGCGCCGGTGGCGGACGGTACCGCCCATGGCGGCGTACGCGGTGCTGGGGGACGAGCCGCGCCTCCAGTCCGTCAGATGGTGACCGCCCACCGACTGGAGGCACGGGGCTGCGAGTGCGCACAGGCTGCGGCCCGGTTCACCTCGGCTTGGTGAACCGTTCCCCACTCGGCAACCACCCGTCCTTAGCGTTCGGCGCATGCACAGATCAGCACTCCGCGGGGTGACCGTCGCCGCCGTCGCGACCGCCCTCGTCGTGGGCTCGCCCCTCGTCGCCACCGCGGCGGGGTACCCGAGCGACACCGCCAAGCCCGACCTCGTCTCGCTGCTGAGCGGGTACGACCAGTACTGGACGTCGAGCGGGACGAACGACCTGCACGGCACCGTCCTCGACGCCGGGACGCTCGCGAAGAACGACGAGCTGACCTCGTGGATCAACCAGCACGCCACGACGGCGCAGCAGCGCAAGGCGCTGCAGGACTCCGAGTACCAGAACGCCACGAACACCGCCTACGACCAGTCGATGACGGTGTCGCAGGGCCTCGGTCCGGCGCTCGAGAAGATCTACGTCGAGGGCCGGAACTCCGGGAAGCTGCCGCTCACCTCGGCGCTCGTGAACTCGTCGAACGGCACCAGCGGCGCCTACGTCAGCACCGGCGACGCGAAGGCGCACTACAGCTACCCCCGGCCGTACCTGCCGGGGACCACCACCGCCACGCTGCCCGCCACCGACGACCAGACCGGCTGCGCCCCGTCGAAGGTGAACGCGTCGTCGCTCGCCGCGAACCGCGCCGGCAAGGCCTGGGCGTCGGCCGACGGGACGCTCGACATCACCCGCGTGCCGGTCGCGACCGACACCACGCACGAGTTCTCCCCGAACGACGTCGTCCTCGACCCCGGGTACGGCACCGTCGGCATCTGCACGGGCGGCTCGTTCCCGAGCGGCCACACCACCACGGCGTACCAGGCGGGCATCACCCTCGCGACGCTCGTGCCCGAGCTGGCGCCGGAGCTCCTCGCCCGCGCCTCGGAGGCCGGCAACGACCGCATCGTCCTCGGCGTGCACTACCCGCTCGACATCATGGGTGGGCGCATCGACGGCGAGGCAGCGCTCGCCGCCCGCTGGTCGGACACCCGGTACCGCACCGACGTCCTCGAGCCCGCACGGAAGGAACTCGTCTCCTACCTGGAGGCACAGTGCGGCGACACCCTCGCGAACTGCATCGCCCACTCGAAGGCCTACTCGGACGACCCGTACGGCGGCGCCGCGATCCCCGGTGGCACCGCCCAGGTCGTCACCGACCGCGCCTCGGCCGCCGCGGTGTACCGCGAGCGGATGACCTACGGCTTCGCGGCGACCGGCACCACCGGGCTCGCCCCCTCGGTGCCGACCGGTGCGTCGAACCTGCTCCTCACGGCGTTCCCGACCCTCACCGACGCGCAGCGCACCTCGGTCCTCGCGCAGACCGAGATCGCGTCCGGGTTCCCGCTCGACCAGTCCGGGACGGCCGCGGGCTCGTGGGAGCGCCTCGACCTCGCCGCCGCGACGAGCGCCACGGTCGCGGTCTCCGCCGACGGCACCGCGAAGGTCCTCGCCACCGGCGGCACCGCACGCGTCGTGACCGGTGTGCTGACGGCCCCGAAGGGCACCTCGGTGACCGCCGGCGGTTCGCTCGCCCTCGCCGGCACCGGCTTCACGGCGGGCGCGTCGCTGCGGGTCGTGCTGCACTCCGACCCGGTCACGGTGGGCACGCTCACCGTCGCCGCGGACGGCACCGTTTCGGGCAGCGTGACGATCCCGGCGGGCACCGCCACGGGAGCGCACACGATCGACGTGGTCGACGCGTCGGGTGCCTCGGCGCTCGTCGCACCGCTCGCGATCACGGTGACCCCCGCCGCTGCCGGCACGGGCACCGGTGGCGGGACCGGGACCGCGGTCGTCGACCCGGGCACCGGCGTCCACCTGCCGGTCGTCTCCGGCTGACCCGGGCCGATCCGCCCCACCCCGACCGGTCGGCGCCCGCGCGCCGACCGGTCTCCCCTTCCAGGAGTCCCCATGCGCAAGCGCACCCTCTGGGCCGGTGTGGCCGTGGCCGGCGCGGTCGTCCTCGCCGGAGCCGTCGTGGTCCCGCTCGTCGTCGGTCCACCCTCGGCCGTCTCGGCGGCACCCGGACACACCGCGCCGCCCGCGACGACGTCGGCGTCGACGGTGCCCGCCGTGCCGCACGTCGACGCCGCGGCGCTCGCCGCGCTGCCGGAGGCGCAGTACTCGGCCGTCATCGGCGGGCTGATGCCCTTCGACCGGACGGTCACCTCGGACACCGTCTTCCAGCTCCGCGCCGACGCTCCCCTGTTCGGGGCCGCGCGGACCACACCCGTCGCCCGGTTCGCCGCCTCGGACTTCCTCCGGCAGCCCACCACGGTCGTCGGACTCGAGCGCGACGGGGACTGGGAGCGCGTCCTCACCCCGGCGCGCCGACAACTGCCCTCGGCCGCCGGGGGATCCGCTGCGGCACAGACCTCGGCGTGGGTGCCGGTGGCGCTGCTCCGGGAGGTGTCGACGCCGACCTCCCGCGTCGTCATCTCGACGAAGGACCAGACCGTGTCGATCGTCTCCTTGGACGGTGCGACGGTCCAGCGGTTCCGCGCCGGGGTCGGCACGGCGGACACCCCGACGCCGACCGGGGTCACCGGGTACCTGGAGCAGCGGTACGTCGACCCGGCGCAGGGCACCGGCGACCACCCGATCCAGCTGACGTCCCTGCACTCGAGCGCTGCCGACGAACCGTACGGCGGGCACGACGGCGGGCTGATCGGTCTGCACTGGAACGCGACGACCTCGGGTGCGGTGTCGCACGGGTGCGTGCGGCTCGACGCCGGGGCGGTGGCAGCGGTGAACGCCCTGCCGCTCGGGACCCTCGTGACGGTGGAGTAGCGGTCGGGCGGCGGCTGCTGCGCCGCGGTCCCGGTCGCGCGGTCGCGCGGTTCGGCTCGCTGCCGCACAACCGAAGTGGCCCGGAACCGCGGGTTCGCGCGGCGCGAGGCCACTTTGGTTGTGCGCCGCGCCGCTCAGCCGACAGCGCCGCCGATGACCGCCGTGTCGGCGGGTCAGGGCTTGCGGCCGACGGCGAAGACCCGACGGAACGGGTACACCGTGCCGTGTGGTCCCATCGGGTACGCCCCGCGCAGGGCCGCGGCGTAGCGGGCCTCGTACGCGGCCGTCAGTTCGCCGGACGGGTCCGCAGCATCGAGCGCCTGCAGTGCCGGCCGGAGTCCGGTCCCACGTACCCACGCCAACACCGGGTCCTCGCCGGGCAGGAGCTGCGCGTACGTGGTCTCCCACGCGCGGGCCTCGTACCCGGCGTCGAGCATGATGCCGAGGTAGCCCGCCGGGTCGAGCACCGGGTCCGCGCGGAGCACCCCGTCGAGCGCGGACGCCCACGGGCCGTCGGCGGCGATCGACCGCATGAGGGCGTGCGACGGCGACCCGAAGTTGCCCGGCACCTGCATCGCGAACCACGACCCTGACGGCATCGCGTCGAGCCACCGGGGCAGCAGGGACACGTGCGTCGGCACCCACTGCAGCGCCGCGTTCGTCACGACGACGTCGTCCGTGGGGCCGGGCGTCCAGTCCTCGATCGAGCCCAGCTCGAACGACAACCCCGGGCGGACCGGTGCCGACTCCAACATCTCCGCCGAGCTGTCCAGCCCGACCACCGACGCGGAGGGCCACCGCGCTGCCAACGTGGCCGTGAGGGTCCCGGGACCGCAGCCGAGGTCGACGACGCGACGGGGCGCCTCCAGGCCGACCTGGGCGACCAGGTCGTGGAACGGCCGCGACCGCTCGTCACCGAAGGCCGCGTAGCGGGCCGGGTCCCACCGCACGGCTACATCTCGACTTCGATCGGCTCCGTGCGGACGAGTTCGTGCACGCCAGAGATGACCTCGCTCGGGCGGAACGGGTAGCGGTCGATCTCGGCCTGGTCGCTGATGCCGGTCATGACGAGGACCGTGTGGAGCCCTGCCTCGATGCCGGCCTGCACGTCGGTGTCCATGCGGTCGCCGATCATGCCGGTGTTCTCGGAGTGCGCACCGATCCGGTTCATCGCCGAGCGGAACATCATCGGGTTCGGCTTGCCGACCACGTACGGCTGCTTGCCGGTGGCCTTCTCGATCATCGCGGCGATGGCACCGGTCGCCGGGAGGACGCCCTCGGCGCTCGGGCCGGTCGCGTCCGGGTTGGTGACGATGAAGCGGGCGCCGTCGCGGATGAGGCGGACGGCCTTGGTGATCGCCTCGAACGAGTAGTTCCGGGTCTCACCGACGACCACGTAGTCGGGTGCGGTCTCGGTCATGATGAAGCCGGCCTCGTGCAGCGCGGTGGTCATGCCGGCCTCGCCGATCACGAACGCGGAGCCGCCGGGCATCTGGGACTTGCAGAAGTCCGCCGTGGCGAGGGCGCTCGTCCAGATGCGCTCCTCCGGTACCTCGAGCCCGGACCAGCGGAGCCGAGCGCTGAGGTCCCGCGGGGTGAAGATCGAGTTGTTCGTCAGGACGAGGAACTCCGTGCCCTCGTCGAGCCACTGCTGGATCAGCTCGGGCGCCCCGGGGAGCGCCTGGTTCTCGTGCACGAGCACGCCGTCCATGTCGGTCAGCCAGCACTCGACCTCGTCGCGGGTTGCCATGCCCCTCACCCTAGTGCGCGCCCGTGACGGCCCGGCTCGGTGCCGGCTCCGAGAAGGCCGGGAGGCACGGATCGGCTCTTGCGTGCCGGTCGCGGACCCGAGATGGTCGAGACACCGAACGCCGGTCGGCTTTGCCCTAGGCTTTTCGGGACACGTACCGAATCAAGGAGACCCGAAGTGCTCGTCGAACCCGGAACCCCGACCGTCACACCCCGGCCCACCGCGGCGCCGGAGCAGGCCGAGGTGACCCCGCGACGACGCCGTGGCCGGCCGAACGTGCTCAGCCGCGAGCAGGTGATCGACGCCGCCACGGCCATCGCGAACGAGGACGGTCTCGATCGGCTGTCGTTCCGGGCACTCGGCGTCCGGCTGGGCGTCGCACCGATGACCGTGCACCGCACCATCGGCGGCCTCGACGACCTGCACGCCGAACTCGTGCGCCGCACCGTCGACGAGTTCACCGCGACGTTCGTGTGGCCGGACGAGTGGCACGCCGTGGTGCGGGTCTTCGCGACGACCTTCCGCGACCTCATGCTGACCCACCCCCTCGTGCTCGAGTCGCACAGTCGTCGGGGTGCCCTGGTGTCGACCGAGTCCGATGCCGTCGTGGCGAAGGTCGTCGGGGCGCTCCGGTCCGCCGGGCTGCCCGACGCCGAGGCGATGTACGCCTTCTTCGTCGTGTACGACTTCGTGGTCGGGCACACCGGTGTGCAGGTCGGCCGGGGCTCGGCGGAGGCCGGGCGTCCGGAGCGGCACGCGCTCGTGGGGGAGCTCCTCGGTGAGCACTCGTACGACGCCCGCTTCGACCTCGGGCTCGACGTGCTCATCGCGGGGATCGAGTCCCGCATCCGCTGAGGGGTCCCGCCGACCCTCGCACGAGATACCGCCGACCCTCGCACGGTGCGAGGTCCCGCCGACGCCGCGTGGTTCGGTGCGAGGTCTCCCGCAGTGTGCGAGGGTCGCGGCCCCGCACCGTGCACGGAACCTCGCACGCTGCGGCCCTGGGGGTCGCACGGTGCGAGGGGTGCGCGCGGCCGGGGTGACCGACGCCGGACGGGGCGCGTGGCGGGCGGGACGTACGCTGGGGACGTGACCCAGCGCCTCCCGTCCGGTCCCGGCGACGCGCCGGAGCCGCAGCCCACGCACGAGGCGACCACCCACGGGGTGGGTCCGCACCCCGAGCCGTGGCCGGACGACCCGCGGCTCGACCCTGAGCTGCTGGCGAACGGGGACACCCGCAACGTCGTCGACCGGTTCCGGTACTGGTCGATGGACGCCATCGTGGCCGAGCTCGACACACACCGGCACGCGTTCGACGTGGCGATCGAGAACTGGCAGCACGACCTCAACATCGGTTCCATCGTCCGGAGTGCCAACGCGTTCCTCGCGGGGACGGTGCACGTCATCGGGCGCCGACGGTGGAACAAGCGCGGCGCGATGGTCACCGACCGGTACCAGCACGTGCGGTACCACCCGGACGTGTCGTCGTTCCTCGAGGCCATGCGTGCTGATCGTCGCCCGGTGATCGCGATCGACAACACCCCCGGGGCGTCGCGCATCGAGACGGCACCGATCCCGGAGCGGTGCGTGTTCCTGTTCGGGCAGGAGGGCCCCGGCCTCACCGAGGAAGCCGTGGCGGGTGCCGACGGACACCTCGAGATCACGCAGTTCGGGTCGACGCGGAGCATCAACGCCTCGGCCGCCGCGGCGATCGTGATGCACAGCTGGGTCGTCCAGCACGCCGAGCTGCCCTGACCCATCGGGCGTGGGGTGTCTCGCACGGGCCAGACACCGCGGCGTCGGCGAGACGCCGCCTTCCGCCCGAGACACCGCCGGAACCGGCGGTGTCTCGGACGTCCGGCGGTGTCTCGGCGTCGGGGAGGCGTGTCAGCTGCGTGAGACACCGTCCGCGGCGCGCCCGGGCTGTCCCCCGAACGGGGTGAACCGCAGGGTGAAAATCACTCGTTTGGACAACGACTGTCCACAACACGACAGATGATCGACTGGACGACCTGTGAGGCGGTCGCCGCATCCCTGATCCCACCCGGCAGCGTGGACCCGACCACTCCCAAGGGTCTCTTCGTCGTGCCCGGAAGGTCACTGCTTGCTGCTCGCACCCCGTCCCCGCCACCGCGCGGAGACCATCGCCCGTCCCCGTTGGTTCCGTGGGATCGCGATGGCGCTCGCCGTGCTCATCCCCACCGCCGGCGTCGCGCTCGGCACCGAGGGTGTCGCACAGGCCGCCGTCGTGCAGTGGGGCACCGGGGCGGACCAGTCGCCGAACTACCAGGCGACCGTCAACGGCGACTTCACCATGACCGGCAACGGTGTGCTCGCCTGCACCGGCTCCGCGCTCACCGCGACGAACACCAGCGGCAGCTGCACGGACCTGCACGCGAACAACCCCGGCACCGGTGTCTCCACGTCGTACAACGACTACTTCAAGATGGTGAACTCGAACACCGTCTCGGGCTTCACCACGAATTCGTCGACCGGCGCGCTGACGATCCCGGCCGGTGCGACCGTGGCCAAGGCGTACCTCGACTGGAGCGCCAACACGGGCGTCTTCACGGGTGCCGGCAACGTGACCTGCTCGGGCAACTCGGCGAACGGCTCGCAGTGGTACGCCACCCGGCCGGACGCCGCCTCGGGCTACCGGACCCAGGGCGTGCAGTTCAAGGTCGGCTCCGGCGCGATCCAGACCGTCGCCCCGCAGGCCCTTCTCGAGGACCCGGCGTCGCAGGCGAGTGCGCTGTACTACTCGGCCTCGGCCGACGTCACCAGCGCGTTCGCGAACGCCACCACCGGGTCGGCGCTGAACATCAGCGCCGGCAACATCTGGGCCGCGGTCGGTGCCGGCTGCTACGCGGGCTGGTCGCTCACGGTCGTCTACGACTACGGCAAGTACATCCCCGGCAACGCCGCGAGTGCCCCGCACCGGGTCATCTACTACCAGGGCCACGTGCGCGAGGCCGCCTCGGACAGCCCGCTCACCGTCAACTTCACCGGGTTCTCGGCACTGCAGGCCGGCGTGAAGTTCGGCTACACCCTGTACGAGGGCGACCGTGGCATCACCGGCGACTACATGCGGTACACCCCGCAGGGCGGCAGTCCGACCGAGGTGCTCAACACGAAGAACGCCTCCGGCAACATCGGTGTCGGACAGGCGGACGGCTCGGTGCGGTACACGCAGACCAGCGACACGTCGACGTTCACGAACCAGAGCGTCGACGTGCACACCCAGACGCTCAGCGGCGTCGACAAGGGCGACACCTCGATGACGCTCACCGTCGGCACGAGCGGTGACTCCTATTTGCTGCAGAACGCCGTGCTGTCCGTGCCGACGGCCGCGCTCAGCGTCGTGAAGACCCTGGACGGCTCGGTGAACGACCAGTACCGCACCGCGACCGAGAACACGGCGTTCACGATCACCGTGACGAACAACGGGTCGGTGTCGCTGTCGAACATCCAGCTGACGTTCCCGGACACCGAGACCTGCACGCCGTCGACGACGATCGCCGGGCCGCTCGCCTCCGGGGCGACCGCGACCGTCCGGTGCACGGGTCCGCCGCCCACCGCCGCGTCCACCACGAGCTCGGTCACCGCGACCGCCCAGGTCACGAGTGACACCACCATCACCGTCGCCGACACCGGCTCGACGAACACGTACCTGTCGTCGCTCGCCCTCACGAAGACCTCCGCCCTCGCCTCCGGTGCCACCGGCAAGGCGGGCGACACCGTGAACTACACGTTCACCGCCACGAACAACGGCACCGCCCCACTCACCGGCGTCGCGATCACCGACCCGCTGTCCGGGCTCTCCGCGCTCACCTACGGCACCTGGCCGTCCGGTACGAGCGGCACCCTCCAGCCCGGCCAGGCCGTCACCGCGACCGCCACCTACACGCTGACGCAGACCGACGTCGACGCCGGGTCCGTCGCGAACACCGCCACCGTCACCGGCACCGACCCGGACGGCGGGCCGAAGCCCACCGCGACCGCGTCCCGCACCCAGCCACTGACGGCCGCGAACGCCCTCACGCTGACGAAGGCCGGCGCCCTCGCCTCCGGGAGCACCGGACGGGTCGGCGACACCGTGAACTGGACCTTCCGCCTGACGAACTCCGGCGCGCAGACCATCACCGGTGCCGCGATCACCGACCAGCTCGCCGGCGTCTCGGCCATCACCTACGGCACCTGGCCGTCGGGCACCACCGGCCGGCTCACCCCCGGGCAGACCGTCACCGCGACCGCCACCTCGACGCTCACCCAGGCGCAGGTCGACGCCGGCACGCTGACGAACACCGCCACGGCCGCCGGACGGAGTGCGACCGGCAGCACCGTCACGGCACCCACCGCCACGGCCACCGTCGCGGTCCCCGCCGCGAACGCGCTCGTCCTGACCAAGAGCGGCGCCGTCGCCGCCGGATCGACGGGCAGGGCCGGCGACACCGTGAACTGGTCGTTCACCCTGCGCAACGCCGGCAACCAGACCGTGACCTCCGCGTCGATCACCGACCGGCTCACCGGTGTCTCGGCGCTCACCTACGGCACCTGGCCGTCCGGCACGAGCGGCACGCTCGCGCCGGGGCAGACCGTGACCGCCACCGCGACGTACGCGCTCACGCAGACCGACGTCGACGCGGGCAGCGTCGTGAACACCGCCGGGGCCGCAGCACGGGGCGCCACCGGCGGCACCGTCACCGCGCCGGACGCGACGGCGACCGTGGCGGTGACCGATGCCTCCAGTCTGACCATCGTCAAGGACGGGACCCTGGCGTCCGGCGCGACCGGGCGGGCCGGGGACACCGTCAACTGGACCTTCACCGTGACGAACGCGGGCAACCGCACCCTCACGGGCGTGACCATCGCCGACCCGCTCGCCGGGATCTCGACGATCACGTACGGGACGTGGGCCTCCGGCACGACCGGCAAGCTGGCGCCGGGCCAGTCCGTCACCGCGACCGCCACCTCGACGCTCACGCAGGCGCAGGTGAACGCCGGGTCGATCACGAACACCGCGACCGCGACCGGCACGAACCCGTCCGGCACCGCCGTGACGAGCGGGCAGACCTCGAAGACCGTCAACATCGCTGCCGCGCAGAAGATCGCCCTCGAGAAGACCGGTGCGCTCGCGACCGGAGCCACCGGCAAGGTCGGCGACACCGTGAACTGGCAGTTCAGCGCCACGAACACCGGCAACACCACGCTGTACGGCGTCGCGATCGCCGACGGGCTGAGCGGGATCTCCGCGCTGACGTACAGCTGGCCGGGGACCACCGGGCAGCTCGACCCGAACCAGACCGTCACCGCGACGGCCACGTCCACACTCACCCAGGCCGACGTCGACGCCGGCAGCGTGGTGAACACGGCGACCGGTGCGGGCAACACCCGTGCCGACGGCTCCGGTCAGCCCGCGTCGTCGACGGCCTCCGCCACGGTCGCGGTGTCCCGCGCACCCGGCATCGCGATCGCCAAGACCGGCGCGCTGGCGTCCGGGGCGACCGGCGCCGTCGGGGACACCGTGACCTACACGTTCACGGTCCGGAACGCCGGCAACACCACCCTCACCGGCGTGACCGTCGCCGACCCGCTCACCGGGCTGTCGACGATCACGTACGCGTGGCCGGGCACCGCCGGGCGCCTCACCCCCGGGCAGAGCGCCACCGCGACGGCGACCTACAAGCTGACCCAGAAGGACGTCGACGCCGGGTACGTCCAGAACACCGCGACGGCGACCGGCACCGCGCCGAACGGCACCACCGCGACGAACGCCGCCACCGCACGGACGACCGTGCCCGCGGCGCCGGGGATCGCCGTGTCGAAGACCGGCGCGCTCGCGTCGGGCGCGACCGGTCGCGCCGGCGACACCGTGAACTACACGTTCACCGCGCGGAACACCGGCAACCAGACCCTCACCGCCGTGAGCATCGGCGACGCGCTCACCGGCGTCTCCACGCCGGTGTACGGCACGTGGCCGTCCGGCACCGCGGCCACCCTCGCTCCGGGCCAGTCCGTCACGGCCACCGCGACGTACACGCTCACCCAGGCCGACGTCGACGCCGGCAGCGTGGTGAACACGGCGCGCGCGACCGCGACCACGCCCACGCAGGGGTCGGTCTCGGCGACCAGTCCGAACACCCTGCCCGTGCCGTCGTCCGGGGCCCTGACGTTCACGAAGACGGGTGCCGTGGCCGGGTCCGGTTCGCCGGCGGCCGGCGGCACCGTGAACTGGACGTTCAGCGCCCGGAACACCGGCAACGTCACGCTCACGGGCGTCGCGATCACCGACCAGCTCGCGGGCCTGTCGGCGATCACGTACTCGTGGCCGGGGACGACGGGCCGCCTGGCGCCGGGGCAGACCGTCACGGCCGCCGCGACCTCGACCCTGACACAGGCGCAGATCGACGCCGGCACCGTCCGGAACACCGCGACCATCGCGGGCACCACGCCGGGCAACACCCTGGTGTCGCAGGCGACCGCGGCGTCGGTGTCCGTCGACCGGACCGTCGCGATCAGCGTCGCGAAGTCCGGCGCGCTCGACGCCGGGTCGACCGGCACCGCGGGCGACCGCACCACCTGGACCCTGCGCATCACGAACACCGGCACCACCACCCTGACCTCGGTCGGGGCGACGGACTCGCTCGCCGGACTCTCCGGGCTGACGTACTCGTGGCCGGGGACCGCCGGCACGCTCGCCCCGGGCCAGAGCGCGACCGCGACGGCGACCGGCACCGTGTCGCAGACCGACCTCGACGCCGGATCGGTGACGAACACCGCGACGGCGACCGGTTCCGGGCCGTCCGGCACGTCGACCGCAACGGCGCAGGGCTCCGGCACGATCCCGCTCACCGGGTCGCCGGCACTCGGGTTCACCAAGTCGGTCACCACGGGCACCGGGTACACCGGCCGCGCGGGCGACACCCTGACCTACGCGTTCCGGGCCACGAACTCCGGCAACCAGACCCTCACCGGCGTCACGATCACCGACCCGCACACCGGGCTCGGGACGCTGACGTACACGTGGCCGGGTGCCGCCGGACGCCTCGCACCGGGACAGTCCGTGACGGCGACCGCGTCGTACACGGTGACCCAGGCCGACGTCGACGCCGGCGCGGTGGCGAACCGTGCGACCGTGTCCGGCATCACGCCGCAGGGGACCGCTGTGTCCACCCCGGCCACCGCCACGCAGACGATCGCGCCGGCACCGGGCATCGCCGTGTCGAAGAGCGCCGTCGTCGGCGGGACCGGCGCCGCGGGCGACACGGTCACGTACCGCTTCGACGTCGCGAACACCGGCACCACCACGCTCACGGGCGTCGGCGTGAGCGACCAGCTCGCCGGGCTGTCCGGGATCTCCTTCGGCACGTGGCCGTCCGGCACCACCGGCACCCTCGCGCCGGGGCAGACCGTCCGCGGGACGGCGACCTACGCCGTCACCCAGTCGGACGTCGACGCGGGCAGCATCGTGAACACCGCGACCTCGACGGCCACCACCCCGACCGGCGGCACCGTCCGGGCGACCGGCGCGGCCACGGTCACCCCGGCCTCCGGCGCACCGGCGATCTCCCTCGCGAAGACCGAGCGCCTCGCCACGAGTGCCACCGGCGTCGCGGGTGACACCGTCCGGCTCGGGTACACGATCACGAACAGCGGCAACCAGACCCTGACGAACGTGACGCTCACCGACGAGCAGTCCGGGCACTCCGCGTTCACCTACGGCACGTGGCCGTCCGGCACCGCGGGGACCCTCGGCGTCGGGCAGTCCGTCACCGTCACCGCGACCTACACGCTCACCCAGGCGGACGTCGACCGTGGAACCGTCTCGAGCGACGCCGCGACCACGGGCGTCTCCCCAGGCGGGACCACCGTGCGCGCGACCGACACCGGCTCGGTGGGCACGAAGCGCACCCCGGCGGTCTCGCTCACCGAGACCGGGTCCGTCACGAGCGGTTCCGGCGGCGTCGGCTCCGTCGTCACGTGGACGTACCAGGCGACGAACACCGGCACCGTCACGCTGACGATCCCCGAGGTCGTGCACGCCCTCGGCGGGACGGTGACGTACGCGTGGCCGAACGCGCCGAACTCCCTCGCGCCCGGCCAGACCGTCACCGCGACCACCACCTCCACCGTCACCCAGGCCGACGTCGACGCCGGCGCCCTGGTCGACACCTCCTCGGTCACCGGCACCGCACCGACCGGCACCGACCCGGCCACCGTGTCCGCCACCGCGGCCGCGACCGTCCCGACCTCGAGCGCAGCACCGGGGCTCGCCGTCACGAAGGCCGAGACCTTCGACGCCGACGGCTCGACGACCCGCGCAGCGACCGCGGGCGACCAGGTCGACATGCGCTACGTCGTCACGAACACCGGCAACGTGACGCTCACCGTCGTCGGCGTGCAGGACGCCCAGCGCGGCATCTCGAGCGTCGTCTTCGCCGACGGCGACACCACCATCACGCTCGCCCCCGGCCGCTCGGCGACCGCCACCGCGACGTACACGCTCAGCCAGTCCGACGTCGACGCGGGCGGCATCCGCTCCGCGGCGACCGCGTTCGGCACCACCCCGGCCGGCACCCGCGTCACCGCGACCGCGACCGACGGCGTCACCATCACGCCGACCCCGGCCGTGACGCTGACGAAGACCGCTCGGTACGGCCAGTCCGCCGACGGCGCCGTGCAGAGCGGCCGGGTCGGCGACACCGTCGTGTTCTCGTTCCTCGCGACGAACACCGGTTCCGTGACCCTGAGCGGCCTCGCCCTCCGCGACCAGCTCATCGGGCTCGGTGCCTCGACCCCCGTCGCCGACGCGGCGGCCGCCGGGCAGCTCCGCGACCTCGAGTGGTCCGGCGGCACGGCCGGGTCCCTCGCTCCGGGCGAGCGACTCCGGGCGACCGCGTCGTACACCGTGACGCAGGCCGACGTCGACGCCGGCGCGATCACGAACACCGCGACCGTCACCGGCACGACGCCCGCCGGTGCCACGACGAGCCGCGACGCGACGGTCACGATCGCCACCGACGCCGACAACACCGCGGCGATCGGCATCGTGAAGGACGCGTCCGTCCGGGACACCGGCAGCGCGCCCCGGCCGGGTGACCCGGTCGACCTCCGGTACACGGTCACGAACACGGGTGACTACACGCTGACCGGCGTGGGCATCACCGACGCCGGAGCCTCCTCCGGCCTGACGTACGGCACCTGGCCGTCCGGGACCACCGGCACGCTCACCCCGGGCCAGACCGTCACCGCCACCGCCGTGCACACGCTGACCCAGGCGGACATCGACGCCGGGTACGTCACCAGCCCGGCGACGACCCGCGGCACCCCGTCCAACGGCGGCGCGGCCGTCACGGCGACGAGCTACCGGACCGTCCCGGTCACACAGGTGAACACGTTCGACTTCACGAAGTCCGGTGTGCCCGCGGGCAGCAGCGCCGGCGTCGGCGACGACCTCCGGTTCACCCTCACCGCGCGGAACACCGGCAACACCACGCTCGACCTGCTGCAGATGACCGACCAGCTGCAGGGCGTCGGGGTGCTGTCGTACACGTGGCCGGACCCGTCCCGCCCCGGCGTGGTCGCACCCGGCGAGGTCGCGACGGCGACGGCGGCGTACACGATCAGCCAGGCGGACGTGGACGCCGGCAGCGTCGTGAACACCGCGAACGCCGTCGCCAGCCCGCCGGCCGGAGCCGCGATCACGAAGACCGCCACGAGCACCACCGCGGTCGACGCGAGCGCCCCGACGATCACGCTCGACAAGACCGAGGCCGTCGCCGACGGCGCCGCCGGTGTCGCCGGTGACACCGTGCGCTTCGGGTACACGATCACGAACACCGGGACGACCACGCTGACGGGCGTCGGGCTGACCGACGAGCAGCAGGGGCTGTCCGGCATCGCGTTCGGCGCCTGGCCCTCCGGGACCACCGGCACGCTCGCCCCCGGCCAGTCGGTCACCGCCACGGCGAGCTACCGGCTCACCCAGGCGGACGTCGACCGCGCCGCGGCGGACACCGACGGCCACGTCGCCCTGTCCAGCGGCGCCACCACCACCGCGACCGACCGGCGCAGCGGCGCGGCGGTCTCGGCGACCGACGACGGCAGCGTCGTGCTCGACCCGACCTCGACCGTGTCGACGCGCAAGACGGCCGCGGTCGTCGGCGCAGGCGACATCGGTGCCGTGCGCGTCGGCGACGTCGTCCGGTACACCGTGACCGCGACGAACACCGGGCAGACGACCCTCACCGGCGTGACGGTCGACGACCCGCTCTCCGGGCTCGGCACCCCCACCACGACGTGGCCGAACGCCACCGCGGGCAGGCTGTCGCCCGGCCAAGCGGTCGTCGTCACGGCGGACCGCACCGTCACGCAGGACGACGTGGACGCCGGGTCGATCGCGAACACCGCGACCACGACGGGCACCACACCGGCCGGCACGACCGTGTCCGGTTCGGGGACGCGCACCGTCGTCACGACGACCGGAGCGCCCGGCATCGGGATCCAGAAGACCGAGACGAACCGGGGAGCGGGCGCCGCCGGCGACACCGTCGACCTCACGTTCACGGTCACGAACACCGGCGACGTCACGCTCACCGGGGTGGGGGTCACCGACTCGCAGCAGGGCCTGTCCGCCGTCCGGTTCGACGCCTGGCCCGGCGGCACCGCCGGACGCCTGGCACCGGGTCAGTCCGTCGTCGCGCACGCCACGTACACGCTCACGCAGCAGGACGTCGACCGCGGCGGCGTCGCGAGCACCGCGACGACCACCGGCACCCCGCCGCGCGGCGCCGACGTCGCGGCGTCCGACGACGGCGGCGTGACCGTCGCGCCGCGCGGCACCCTGTCGATCGACAAGACCGGCAGCCTCGGCGGCTCGACCGGGGCCGTCGGTGACACCGTCCGCTACACGTTCCGCGTCGCCAACACCGGCAACGTCACCGTCACCGCGGTCGCCGTCTCCGACGTCCTCGCCGGGGTGTCCGACGTCGAGGTCGCCGACTGGCCGGCCGCCGCCGGACGCCTGGCCCCCGGGCAGGGCGTCACCGGCTCGGCGACGTACCGCGTCACCCAGGCCGACGTCGACGCCGGCAGCGTGCTGAACGACGCCACCGTCACCGGCAGCACGCCGACGGGCGACTCCGTCACGGCGTCCGACGCCGCGACCGTCGCGCTCGCCACGGCCGTGCCCGGCATCCGGCTCGACAAGACGGAGCAGCTCACCGGCGGCGCGACCGGGGTCGCCGGCGACACCGTGCGGTTCGGGTACACGATCACGAACACCGGCACGGCGACGCTGTCCGCCGTCGAGCTCGCGGACGCGCAGGTAGGGCTGTCGGACATCGCGTTCGGCACCTGGCCGACCGCCGTCGGCACCCTGGCACCCGGCCAGTCGGTCACGGCCACGGCGTCGTACACACTGACGCAGGCGGACGTGGACCGCGGCAGCGTCGCGAGCACCGCGACCACCACGGGCACCGGTCCGACCGGCACCCGCGTCGGCGACACCGCGCAGGGTTCGGTCGCGCTGACCGCAGCGGCGGGCGTCGGCGTCACGAAGCGCGCCGCGTACGTCGACGGCGGCACCGGCCGCGTCGGCGACACCGTCCGCTACACCTTCACGGTCACGAACACCGGCCAGGTCACGCTCGGCTCGGCCCGTGTGACGGACCGCCTCGCCGGACTCGGCACGATCACGGTGGCGGCCGGCCCGAACGGCGACGGCTCCCTCGCACCGGGCCAGGCCCTCACCGCGACGGCCGGCTACACGGTCACACAGGCCGACGTCGACGCGGGCGCGATCGTCAACCAGGCGACCGTCACGGCGACGCCGGCCCGCGGTGCGGACGTCACGGCGTCCGACAGCGCCACGATCAGGACGAACGACGGCGCCCCCGCGATCGCGCTGACGAAGACCGAGCAGCTCGCCGCGACCGGCACGCCGGCCGTCGGTGACACGGTCCGGCTCGGCTACACGATCACGAACACGGGGAACCAGACGCTCCGGGGCGTCGTGGTCGCCGATGCCCAGACCGGCACGAGCGCCGTCACGTACGGCACGTGGCCGGGCACCGCTGGCACGCTCGCTCCCGGGCAGTCCGTCACGGCCACCGCGACGTACGCGCTCACCCAGGCGGACCTCGACGCTGGTCGCGTCGCGAGTGCCGCGACCGCCACCGGCACGGCACCGACGGGAGGCACGGTGCGCGCCACCGACACCGCCGGCGTCGACCTCGCCCAGGCTCCGGAGCTCACCCTGCTCAAGCAGGGTCGGCTCGCGCCCGGTGCGACCGGCTCCGCGGGCGAGGGCATCCGCTACACCTTCACCGCCACGAACACCGGCAACGTCACCGTCACGCTGCTCGACCTGATCGACCGCATGCCCGGCCTCAGCGACCCGACCGTCGACGAGTGGCCGGGCGCGGTCGGCGTCCTCGCCCCGGGCCAGACCGTGACCGCCTCGGCGACGTACACGATCACGCAGTCGGACGTCGACGCCGGCGCCGTCACCAACACCGCGACCGTCGTGGGGCGTGCACCAGACGGCTCCGACGTGACCGGGACCGACGGCACCACCGTCGAGACCGCCGCGTCCGGCCCGCGCATCGGCGTGGTGAAGACCGCGGTGCTCGCGAGCGGTTCCACCGGTGTCGCCGGCGACCGCGTCGAGTACACCTACGCGATCACGAACACCGGCAACGTCACCCTGACCGGCGTCACCGCCCGAGACGACCAGACCGACGTGTCCGCCGTCGTGTACGGCACCTGGCCGGGCACCGCCGGGCGCCTCGCACCGGGTGAGACCGTCACCGCGACGGCGTCCCACGTGCTCACCCAGGCCGAGGTCGACCGGGGCACGCTGACGAGCACCGTCACGGCCGCGGGGAACGCCCCCGGCGGCACCGGGGTGAGCGACGCCGACACCCGCTCGGTGACCGTCGCGCCGTCGCCCTCGATCACGCTGTCGAAGACGGCCGCGTACACCGACGGGGGCACCGGACGTGTCGGCGACACCGTGCGCTACACGTTCCGCGCGCAGAACACCGGCACCGTCACCCTCACCGGGACCACGGCGTCCGACCGGCTCGCCGGGCTCTCCGCGATCGACGCCGACTGGCCGGGCACGGCGGGCACGCTCGCGCCCGGTGCCGTCGTCACCGCGACGGCGACGTACACGGTGACCCAGGCCGACGTCGACGCCGGCAGCATCGTCAACCAGGCGACGGTCGTCGGCAACCCGCCGACCGGGGCACCGGTGACCGCGACCGACGGCGCGACGATACGCACCGCGGATCCGTCCGACGCGATCGCGCTCGTGAAGGACGAGCGCGTGACCTCGGGCACGGGCGTCGCGGGCGACACCGTCACGCTGACGTTCACCGTCTCGAACCCCGGCAACCGCACGCTCACCGGCGTCACGCTCGACGACGACCAGGCGCGCCTCGGCACCGTCACCTACGGCACCTGGCCGGGCAGTGTCGGCACCCTCGCGCCCGGGCAGTCCGTCACCGCGACCGCCACGTACACGCTGACCCAGGCGGACGTCGACCGCGGATCGATCGCCAGCACCGCGACGACGACCGCGACCGTCCCCTCGGGCGAGGTCGTCACCGCCACGGCCGACGGGGGCGTGGACACCGTCCGGACCGGCTCGTGGACGTTCGACAAGACCGGCGTGCTGGCCGACGGCGACCGGGGCGACCTGGGCGACCGCATCGACTGGACCTACCGGGTGACGAACACCGGCACCGTCACGCTCACCGACGTCTCGGTCGCGGACGCCCTGCCAGGGGTCTCCGCACCCGTCGTGGGGACCTGGCCGAACGGCACCGCCGGGCAGCTCCTGCCCGGGCAGTCGGTGACCGCCACGGCACGCTCGACCGTCGCGCAGTCGGACGTCGACGCCGGCAGCGTCGTGAACACCGCGACCGCCGACGCCACCGTGCCGACCGGTGCGACCGACCCCGGTCCGCAGCGGGACAGTGCGACGGTCGGACTGCGTGCCTCGACCCAGCAGGTCGCCGTCACGAAGACCGCGAGCCTCGCCGACGGCGCGACCGGGAGGGCCGGCGACACGGTCGACTTCGGCTACGTCGTGACGAACACCGGCACGTCGACCCTCCGCGGTGTGACGCTCGCCGACGCGCAGACCGGCACGTCCGCGATCACGATCGCCTGGCCGGGGACCACCGGGGTGCTCGCACCAGGGGAGTCCGCACGCGCCTCCGCGGCCTACGTGCTCACGCAGGCCGACGTCGACAGGGGGACCCAGGCCTCCCGGGTCACCGCGACCGGCACCGCACCCGGTGGCGCGACCGTCGACGCAGCCGACACGGCCACGGTCACCATCACCGCCCGACCGGCTGTCGACCTGACGGAGGAGGGTGCGCTCGCACCCGGCGCGACCGGCGCCGTCGGCGACACCGTGCAGTGGACGTACACCGTGACGAACTCCGGCACCGTGTCGCTCGGTGCGACCGCGATCGCCCAGCAGCTCCCGGGCAGCGGCGACGTGACGTTCGGCACCTGGCCGGGCACCCCCGGCGTGCTCGCCCCCGGGCAGACCGTCACCGCGACGGCGACCTCGACGATCACGCAGGCGCAGTTCGACGCCGGGAGGGTGACCAACCCGGCCACCGCGTCCGGCACGGCTCCGGACGGTGCCGTCGTCACAGCCGACGCCTCCGCGACGGTCGGGACCGGCCCCGCCGACGCCCGGATCGGGATCACGAAGACCGCAGCGCTGCCGGACGGCGACACCGCCCCGCGGGCCGGGGACGTCGTGACGTACACCTACCGGGTGACGAACAGCGGCACCTCGACGCTCTCGGGCGTCGGAGTCGCAGACGCGCAGGACGGCGTGGGCACCGTGTCGTACGACTGGCCCGGGACCGCCGGTGTGCTCGCTCCGGGGCAGGTCGTCACCGCGACCGCGACGTACGCGCTGACCCAGGCGGACGTCGACCGCGGGAGCATCGCCAGCGCCGCGACCGCGACCGGCACCCCGCCGACCGGCACCGACGTCACGGCCAGCGCGGGCGCGACGCTCGTGCTGCCCGGCGCCCCGGAGCTCACCGTCACCAAGGACGGTGCGCTCGCGGACGGCGCGGCGGGCTCCGTCGGCGACACCGTCGACTACCGCGTGACGATCCGGAACACCGGCACCACCACCCTGCGCGACGTCGCCGCGAGCGACCCGCTGCCGGGCCTCGGCGCGCTGACGTTCCCCGCCGCCTTCGACGGCACGCTCGCCCCCGGGGCCGACGTCGTCGCCACCGCCGCGTACACGGTCACGCAGGACGACGTCGACGCCGGCAGCGTCGTGAACACCGCGACGGCGACCGCCAACCCGCCGACGGGCGGCCCGGTCTCGGCCGAGGGCAGCGCCACCGTGACCCTCGCCGCAGCGGACGCCGGCATCGACATCGTGAAGACGCAGCGCCTCGCCGACGGCGCCACCGGGCGTGCGGGTGACCAGGTCACGTACACGTTCACGATCACGAACACCGCGGCCGCGACGCTCCGCGGGATCACAGTCGCGGACGGGCAGCCCGGCCTCGGCGCGATCTCGATCGACTGGCCGGCCGCGTCCGGGGTCCTCCGGCCCGGCCAGACCGCCACGGGCACGGCGACCTACACGCTGACCCAGCAGGACGTCGACCGCGGTTCGGTCTCGAGCACGGCGACCACCACCGGCACGACCCCGGCCGGGGCGACCGTGCGGGCCTCGGACGACGGGTCGACGACCATCACGGGGACCCCCGGGCTGACCGTCACGAAGTCCGGCGCACCCGCGTCCGGCACGACCGCGGGACGTGGCACCGAGCTCCGCTGGACGATCGACGTCCGGAACAGCGGCACGGTCACGTTGACCGGGGTCGCGGTGACCGACGACCTCGCGGGCTTCCGGACCACCGGCACCGCGTGGCCGGGTGTCGAAGGCACCCTCGCACCGGGCGAGACCGCACGGGTCACGGGCACGAGCACCGTCGGACAGGCGGACGTCGACGCGGGCGGGGTCGTGAACACGGCACGCGCGACCGGCACGGCACCGGACGGTGTCGTGGTGGACGGCGGCGGCGCCGCGACGGTCCCGACGGACACCGCACCCGCGGGGATCTCGATCGTGAAGACGGCGTCCCTGGCGCCGGGAGCGACCGGCGCCGTGGGCGACACCGTCCGGTACCACTACGTCGTCACGAACGGCGGCGACACGACCCTGCGCGGCGTCACCGTGCGCGACGCCGGAGCGGGGGTCTCCGCGATGACCTACGCCTGGCCGGGCGAACCCG
The DNA here is from genome assembly GCF_900215175.1 of Curtobacterium sp. 314Chir4.1. Classification (NCBI taxonomy): domain Bacteria; kingdom Bacillati; phylum Actinomycetota; class Actinomycetes; order Micrococcales; family Microbacteriaceae; genus Curtobacterium; species Curtobacterium sp. 314Chir4.1. The sequence goes on along the minus strand of NZ_OCMI01000003.1, from coordinate 771,561 downwards.
GCGTGCTCCTGCCGGGGGAGACCGTCGAGGTCGACGCGACCGTCGTGGTCACCCAGGCGGACGTGGACGCCGGATCGCTGTCCTCGCCGGCGACCGTCGTCGGCACCGCACCGGACGGCACCACCGTCACCGACACGTCGGAGGCCGGGGTCTCCCTGCCGAACGCACCGCACCTGACACTCGACAAGCGCGGGGTGCTCGCGGCCGGGGCGACCGGTGCCGTCGGGGACCGCGTCGACTACACGTTCACCGTGACGAACGACGGCTCCGCGCCGATCACGGACGTGACGCTCGACGACGGCCTCGCCGGGCTCACCGACGTCAGCTGGACCTGGCCGGGCACCGCCGGCACGCTCGCCCCTGGTGAGCAGGCGACCGGCACGGCGAGCTACCGCATCACCCAGGCGGACGTCGACGCCGGCGGCGTGGTGAACACCGCGACCGTCGGTGGCACCGGACCGGGCGGCACCGACGTCACGAGCGGCGCGTCCTCGGCGACCGCACCGGTCGCGGGCCGCGGTTCGTTGACGATCGACAAGACCGTGCAGTACGCCCCCGGGACCGACGGCGCCGTGGGCCAGCAGTTGCAGTACGGCTTCACGCTCGTCAACACCGGCACCGTCACCCTGCGCGGCGTGCACGTCGAGGACCGGCTCGCCGGGCTCTCCGACGTCACCTACGGCCAGTGGCCCGGCGCCGCGGGCGTCCTCGCCCCCGGACAGCGGGTGACGGCGACCGCCACCTACGTGGTCGGTCAGGCCGACGGCGCTTCCGGTAGCGTCGAGAACAGCGCGACGGCGATCGGGACGCCGCAGCCCGGGACCCTGCCCGGAGACGGCCCGGTCACGTCAGCGCCCGACACCGTCCGGATCGCGGTCCACCCGGCCGCGGGGGTCCCTGCCCTCGCGTTCACCGGGTCCGACCCCGTGCCGGCAATCGCCGTGGCCGCACTCCTCGTGGCACTCGGCATCGCAACGGCGGCCATCGGGAGCCGCCGTCGCACCAGGAAGGAACACCGATGACCCTGCGCCCCACGCGCTCCCTGTCCGTCCGACTCCTGGCACTCGCCGGGGTCGCCGCGCTCGGCGTCGGACTCGCCGGCTGCTCGGGCGGTGACAGCCCCGACGGGAAGGCCTCGGCGTCGTCCTCCGCGGCGGCCACCGAGCGTCCGGCGATCACCGACGTGCAGACACCGGCCGGCGGCACCGGGGCCTTCGTCGGCGCGAAGTCGGACGTGCAGGTCACCTCGTGCAAGCGCTCCGGGTCGTCGTGGGCCGTGGCGGGGACGGTCAAGAACCCGGAGAAGACCGGTCAGGGCTACCGCATCTACGTCTCGCTGCTCAAGGGGGCGTCGGACACCCGCGCCGTCAAGGAGGTCGACGTCGCCTCCGTCGGCGCCGGGGCCTCGGCGGACTGGGACACCACGATCGACACCTCGGAGAGCGGTCTCTCCTGCGTGCTGCGCGTGGAGCGCTTCGCGGCCTGACGGCCACGCTAGCCGGTGGTACCCCTCCCTCGCTCGCACGCGACCGCCCAGGTGGGCGGTGTCCGGCGAGCCACCCCGCTGCTCCACCGCGCGCGGCTCGTCTCGACGATCGAGCGGGCCGTGCGCTCCGGCCGGGTGGTCGTCGTCGCCGGCCCCCCGCGGTCCGGCGTGACGACGCTCGTCACCGACTGGGCGGACCGGACGGAGCTGACCGTCGACCACTCTGTGGCCTTTCGGGGTCGGCTCCGGCAGGTCGCTGACGACGACCCGGCCGGGAGGCACGTCCTCCTCGTCGACGACGCCCACGTCCTCGGGGTGGCCGGCGCCAGGGCCCTGCTCGCGTCCGCCGCGGAGCGACCGGTCGTCCTCGCCGGACGGGCGGGCACCGTGCTCGACGCCGTCGCGGCCGAGGCGCACACCACCATGGTCGGCGCAGGGGACCTCGCGTTCGACGCCGCCGAGACGGCCGCCCTGCTCGGCCGCGCGGTCGGCGTGGTGATCGCACCCGCGTTCGTCACCCGGACCACGGCCGACGTCGGGGGCCTCGCAGGGGTGCTGGCCGCAGCCGCCGCCGCCGTGGCGGGCGAGGACCGGCCGCCGGTGGACCTCCCGTCGCGGTTCGACCACGCGACGGCGACGGCGACGCGGGCGTGGGTGCGCGACACCGTGCAGGACCCGGGGTTGCGGAGCTTCGCGGAACGCGCCGCCGTGGTGCCGTCCGCCCCCGTCGCGTTCCTCGCCGAGCTGGACGGAGCCGCCCCGGTCGACCTCGGGTCGGCACACCGGTCCGCCGCGGACGCCGGCCTCGGCCGGCTCGACGGCGACGGGTTCACCTGGTTCGACGGCATCGCCCGAGCGCTCCGGGCCGCAGGTGCCGCGACGGACGCCGACCGCCACCGCGAGGTCGTCCTGCGCGCCGCCGCGTGGGCGATCACCCACGACGACACCGTCACCGCTATCGACGCCGCCGTGCAGCTCGACGACCTCGACCTGCTCTCCGACGTCCTCACCACCGCGTGGACACGGATCACCGGCCCCGGCGCCCCGGCCATCGCCCGACTCCTCGACCCGATCCGCCCGAGGCGCGCCGCACGGCACCCCGTCGTCCTCGCCGCGATCGCCCGGTCCGAGTCGGCGGCCGACCGGCACCACGCCCGCGCCTCCCGCGTGAACGCCGCCGTCATCCCCGCCGTCGCCGCCGTGCTGCCGACCGCACCGCCGGCCGACGCCGTGTTCCTCGCCGCGATCGACGCGCAGGCACGACGGATCGTCGGCGACGACGCGGGCGCCGTGGCGGCGGCGACCACGGCCCGGATCCGGCTCGACGCGCTCGACGCGACGGCCGCGGACCGACTCGCACCGCGCCTCCCGTTCGTCCTGCAGCAGATCGCGGCCACCGAACTGGCGGCCGGCGACGGCGAGGGAGCACTCGCCACCCTCGCCCGGATCGAGCCCGTCGAGGGCGCCGACGGGGACCTGCAGCGCACCGCCGCCGAGGGACTCACCGCACTCGTGCACGCGCTCGGCGGCGAGGTCGACGTCGCCCGGCGGCTGCTCGACGGAGGCCGACCGCTCGACGTGCCCACGGGGGTGCTCGCGACCGCGATCGTCGCCCTCGAGGACGGCGACCCGGACGGCGTGCAGCAGATCCTCCGGCGCGTCGACCCGCTGTTCGGCGCGTTCGAGCACTGGCCGATCGTCCTCGCCGTGCGCGCCCGCGCCAGCACCGTCGCCGGACGGGTCCCGCCCGAGGCGCAGCTCACCGCGCACGACGCCGGGGTGCAGCGGTACCGGCAGCGCAGCACCGCCGGCGGGGTCGGCGCGCGGATGCTCGCGCTCGCACGGGTCCGGCTCCAGCTCGCCGCCGGACAGCTGTCCCAGGCCGAGCGAGGACTCGACGCACTCGGTGCCGTGCAGGTGTGGAACGCCGCCGAGCACATGGGGCTCGCGCTGGCCCGGTCCGAACCGGAACGCGCGCTCGCGATCGTCAACGCGGTCGCCGTGCACGGGGTCTACAGAGCACGCACCACCGCGCTGCTCGTGCTGCTGCGGGCCGTGGCGCTCCGCAGGACCGGGGACGTGCTCGGTGCCGTCGCCGCCTTCCGCGAGGCGATGGACCTGTTCGACCGGCACGGCCTCGGCGGTGAGCTGCTCACTCCGCCGCGCGACGACGTCCGACAGCTCGTCGACGCGGCGGGGGACGAGCGTGCGCGGGCACTGTGGGCGTCGCTGAGCGGGCTGCGGTCGGTGTTCCCTGGGCCGGACGTCGGGGTCGTCCTGTCCGAGCGGGAGTCGGTCGTGCTCGGGCTGTTGGGGGAGCCGTTGAGCGTGCCGGGGATCGCGTCGGAGCTGCACGTGTCGGTGAACACCGTGAAGACCCAGGTGCGGAGCGTGTACCGGAAGCTCGGGGTGTCGACGCGGCGCGAGGCGGTGGAGCAGGGGCGGGCGCTCGGGTTGTCGGGCGCGTAGGGGCAGGCGGCGTCGTGCGTCGTCGCGGCGTCTCGTCTCAGCGAGACGAGACGCCGCCGTCCGGGCGAGACGCCGCCGTCCGGGCGAGACGCCGCCCCGCGCGCGAGACGCCGCGGGATCGCGCGGTGTCTCGCGACTCGCGAGGTGTCTCGGGCGCTGGGCGGTGTCGGACGCGACCGAGACGCCGCCGCAGCCGGCGGGGCGGGGTCGAGCCGTGCCTCCAGTCCGACGATCTGTCAGCGCGGGTCAGCGTGCGGCGGTCGTCCGCCGTGCCACCAGCCGGGGTTCGACGAGCACCTCGGTCGCCGCCAGCCCCGGGTCGGCGATGCGGGCGAGCAGCCGCTCGCCGGCGCCGCGGCCGATCTCCACGCTGCGGTCGTCGATGCTCGTCAACCCCACGTACCGCGTCGCCGCGAGCGGGGTGTCGTCGTAGCCGATGACCGAGACGTCCTCCGGGACGCGCAGCCCACGCTCCGCGAGCTCGGACAGCGCTCCGAGCGCCATCACGTCGTTCGCCGCGAACACCGCCGTGACCCCGGGGTGCGCGTCGAGCAGCTGTGCGAGTGCCCGGGACCCCGCTCCTTCGGTGGGCTCGCCGGGGAGGACGACCGTCGCGACCTCGGCCTTGCCGTCGACGCCGGCCGAGAACCCCGTGCGTCGCTCGTCGGACGCGGCCGAGGACGCGCCGATGAACCCGAGGGACGTGTGGCCGAGGGCGAGCAGGTGTTCCGCGGCCATCGCCCCGCCCGCACGGTCGTCGTTCGCCACCGTGTCCGCACGGGGGAGCGTGGCGCGGCCGCCGGCGACCACGACGGGCATGCTCGCCGGGATGGCGAGGTCGGTGTCGGGCTCGCCGGCGATGACGATGCCCTCGACGCGCATCGACAGGAAGCCCTCGACGGGGGAGACGTCGAGGCCGGTGTTGAGGAACCGGTCGGCGACGACGAGGCGGTGGCCCTGGTCCTGCAGCGCCTCGCGCAGGCCGGTCAGCAGGTCGACGAACCACTGGTTCCGGAAGTCGTCGAGCACCACACCGATGGTCCGGGAGCGTGTGCCCGCCAGCGAGACGGCCGCGGTGCTCGGTCGGTAGTCGAGCTCCTGGATCGCCTTGAGCACCGCGTCGCGCCGTTGCTGGCTCACCCGCGGGGAGCGCTGCAGCACGAGCGAGACGAGGGACTTCGAGACCCCGGCGCGCGCGGCGACGTCGTAGATGGTCGCGGGTTTGCCGGCTCCCATGATCTGCATCGACCTCCGTGGCTCTCACATCGATCGTATCGGTGGCGGCTTCGTGTCGTGGTCCTGCACGCGTACGTCGACTGAGCAGAGATCGTCGAGTCGGGGGCGCCGACCCGACGATTCCTGCTCCGTGGACCACGGCTTCTGTCCTCCACACGGGAGACACGGGGTGGGTTCCTCACAGTCCTCCTGGACCGCGCGTAACGTCCGCCGCATGGCGACCCTCCTCATCACCGGTGCTGCGGGACGGATCGGTTCGGCTCTCCGCCCCCGGCTGCTCGCGGTCGGTCACGACCTGGTCCTGTTCGACGAACACGAGCCGACGGATGCGGTGTCCGCCGGCGAGCGACTGGTCATCGGTTCCGTCAACGACACCGACGCACTCGATGACGCGTTGATCGGCGTCGACACGGTCGTGCACCTCGCCGGGATCCCGACCGAAGACGACTGGGACGCGCTGGTGACAGCGAACCTGACCGGGACCAAGAACGTCCTCGAGCGGGCTGCCGCCGCGGGTGTGCTCCGGGTCGTGCAGGCGAGTTCGGTCCACGCGGTCGGTCGCGTTCCGGAGCCCGTCGACGCACCGGGGAGCGTCTCCGGCGATCGACTTCCGCGACCTGACACGTACTACGGCGTCACCAAGGCCGGGATGGAGCTGCTGGGCAGCCTGTTCGCGGACCGGTTCGAGATGTCGATCGTGTCGGCACGGATCGGGGCGTTCGGCGACGTACCGTCCTCGCAGCGGGCGCTCCTGCTGTGGTCCTCGCCCGACGACCTCGCACGCCTGGTGATCGCCACGACCGAGCTCACCGAGCCCGGTCACCACGTGGTGTGGGCGCTCTCGAGGAACAGCGGGTCGCCGGCTGACCTGCGCGCCGGCGAGGCGATCGGTTTCCACCCGCGCGACGACGCATCTCGTGTGCTCGACCCCGATGCCCGGGACGCCTTCGAACCCGAGGACATGCGGTACCTCGGCGGTGGCTTGGCGGACGTCCCGCTCGGTCGTCGGGAGCATTGACGGTCCTGTCGACGGAGCAGAAATCGTCGGGTGCCGAACGGCGACCCGACGATTCCTGCTCACTCGACGAAGTGGGCCGCCGCCGCCCGACCGTCCGCTACCCGATCAGGCTCGGGCGCAGGTCGCGCAGCGTCCGGGAGCGGGTCTGCCGCGCCGTGACGACGTACGACACCAGCAACGCGCCGAGCAGCCAGCACGCCAGCACCCCCGCGTCCGACCACGTCGCCGCGGCCGACCCGCCGTACATCGTCTGCCGGATCGCATCGACGGAGTACGTCATCGGGAGCGCGAAGTGCAGCGCCGCCAACGGCCCCGGCAGCGTCTGCCACGGGAACGTCCCTCCGGCGGTGACGAGCTGCACGAGCATGAGCACCAGGCCGAGGAACTGCCCGACGGACCCGAGCAGCACGTTGAGCGCCATGATGATCGCCGCGAAGGTCGCCGATGCCAGCACCATGATCCCGATCGTCGGCCCCGTCCAGGCGACGTCGAGGTCGAGGGCGAACCGGACGATGAGGAACAGCGCCACCATCTGCACGAGCCCGAGCAGCGCGGGCGTCAGCCACCCGCCGAACACCACCCGCAACGGCTTCCGCACGGCCGTGATCGCCCGCTTCGAGATCGGCTTGAGGATGAGGAACAGCGCGTACATGCCGATCCACGCCGCGAGCGAGATGAAGAACGGCGCGAGGCCGGCCCCGTAGTTCGACGCCGAGGCGACGTCGTCCGTCCCGACCTTCACCGGGTCGGAGATCACCGACGCCTGGTCGTTCCGCTGGGAGGCGGTGGAGGCGGGGATCTTCGTGCGGCCGTCGTCGAGCTTCGACGCGAGCTCGGACGAGCCGCTCTGCAGCTCGGTCAGCCCGGACGCGAGGGACTTCGCCCCGTCGTCGGCGGATGCCGCACCGGACGCGAGCGAGGCCGCGCCGGAGGACAGCGTGGGTGCCGCGGCCGCGAGCTTGGACGTCCCGGCTGCGACCTGCGACGACCCCGACGCGAGCTTCGACGCCCCGTCGGCGGCGGTGGCGATCCCGCTCGTCAGCTCGGGCGCCTTCCCGGCGAGCTCCCCGGTGCCGCCCGCGAGCTCGTCGGACCCGTCGGAGAGCTTCTGGACGCCAGCGGTGAGCTGTGGCGCCTTCGCTTCGAGCTTCGCCGCACCGGCTGCGACGTCGGCGCTACCGGACTGCAACTTCGCGAGACTGCTCGACACCGTCGTGGCCCCCGTGCCGAGCGCCGCGCTGTTCGTCTGGAACGTGTCGAGCGAGGCGAGCAGAGCGGCCTTCTGGTCGGCCGTCAGCACTGTCGACGTCTGCACGACGGGCTTCAGTGTCGCAACCAGGTCCGGCGAGGCCGCGGCGAGCTGCTGCACACCCGCGATGAACGGTGCCGAGTCCGTGGCGAGCTTCGCGTTGCCGTCGGCCACGGCAGCCGCTCCGGTCGCGAGCTTCGTCGAGTCCGCCGGGAGGGTCGCGGTCTGGTCGCGGAGCGCGTGGAGCCCGCTCTGCAGCTGCTCCGCGCCGTCGTTCAGCGCAGCCGTCTGCGCCGGCAGCGACGCCGTCTGCTCCTTCGCCGACTGCAGCCCGGACGACAGCGTCGATGCACCGGACGCCACCTGCTGCGCGCCGGAGTTCAGCGCCGCGGTCTGCGACGGCAGGGAAGCCGTCCCGTCCGCCAGCGTCGCCGCGCCGTCCGCGAGCTTGCCGGTACCGTCGGCGAGCGATGCCGCCCCCGAAGCTGCAGAGCTCGCACCCGAGGCGAGCTGCCCGGCCCCGTCGACCGCGTCGCCGAGGCTGTCCCGCACGTCGGCGAGCCCGACGAGCAGGGTCTTCGCCGCCTGCTTCCCCACCCGCTCGGCCACGGCGGTGCGCATGGTCTTGCCGGCCTGCTCCGCGATGGTGGAGGCGAGGTACGAGTTCGTGTCCGCGGTGGTCATCACGAGCTTCGCCCGCTTGGGGTCGTCGGACTGTGCGGACACCAGCGACTCGGAGAAGTCGTGCGGGATGGTGACGACGAAGTCGTAGGTGCCGTTCCGGACACCCGAGCGCGCGTCGGCCGCGGTGGTCGTCTTCCACTGGAAGTCGCCGCCGTCGATGGCCTCCTTCGTGACGTCCTTCCCGTAGTCCACGTGGTCGCCGTCGAGGGTGGCGCCGGCGTCCTGGTTGACGATGGCGGCGGGCACCTGGTCGAGCTTGGCGTACGGGTCGCGGTTCGCCCAGAGGTAGGCGCCGCCGTAGAGCAGCGGCACGACCATGAGCGCGATGAACGCGAGTCGTGCGAGCGGGGTCGCGGTGAGTCGCGCCAGTTCGGCGCGGACGAGCGAGGTGGTGGTCACGGGGTTGCCTCCGTCGGGACGGTTGCGGATTCTTCGGTGACGGTGGACGGGCCTGCCTGGAGGCGCGGCTCGGTTCCGCAGGGGAGGGTCGCGTCCTCGGGACCCTCGGTCTGGGTGGTGTCGATCGGCTCGATCGTGTCGAGCAGGTGTTCGACGGTCGCGGCTGCGGCCTTCGAGGTGACGAGCACGACGGTGGTGCCGCGGCGCGCGACGTCGCGCACGACCGCGAACCAGTCCTCGACGGCGCCCCCGTGCCGCTCGGGCGAGGTGATCACGACGCCCGTGACCCCGTCCCGCAGGAGCGCGAGCTCGACGAGCAGCCGGACGCGGACGTCGGTCGGGACCCGCTGCACGTGCGTGTCGGCGTAGTGGGCGATCCCGAGCGACTCGAGCACGGTGTCGACGTGCTCGCGGGAGGGACGCTGCTCGGCGAACGCGAGCTCCTCGCGCACGATGCGCCGGACGGTCATGACGGGGAACGGTTCGGCGATGCCCGGGGTGTCGACGAGCGCGAACGCCTTCCGGATCGCTGCGGCGTCCTCGTGCCCGTCGAGCAGCACGCGGCCGGTCCCGGGCTGCATGCGGCCCCCGGCGACGAGCGAGGCGAGCACGGGCGCCTGCTCGGTCTCGACGGCGATCACGCCGGGGCGTCCCGGGGCGGCGACGGCGGAGACGACGGGCAGCGGAGCGCCCGGTTCGTCGCCGATGCCGACGTGGTCGAGTTCGAGGGTCATGGTGCGTCCTTCGGGGAGGTCGTGCGGGGAGTCGGTGCGGCGGGTTCGGAGAGCAGCGCGGTGCGCCAGTCGATGCCGGTGATGCCGAGGGCGGAGACGACGACCATGCGGCGGCCGTCCTCGTCCGAGGTGCCGGAGCGGGTGGCCTCGTCGAGGACGGCGATGCAGGCGTCCTCGACGAGCCGGCCGAGGGCGTCCGGGCTGACGTCGTCGCGCATCGTGCCCTCGGCGATCCCGACGGCGCACGCCTGGCGGACCTGTGCGCGGACGGGGGCGAACTCGGTCGCGACGGACTCGATGAACGGGTCGCGCACGGCGACGGCCGCCATCGAGCGGACGTGGGACACCTCGGACCAGAGCGCGACGGCGATGGCCGCGATGCGCGCCGCCGGGGGGAGTTCGGCGAGGTCGGAGGTGGTCGGCATGGCCGCGGCGACACGGGCGGCACCGGCCGTCACGACCTCGCGCACGAGGTCGTCGCGTGACGGGAAGTGTCCGTAGACCGCACGCCGGGAGAGCCCGGCGGCGGACGCGATCGTCTCGAGTGAGGCATCGGGATCGCCCTGCAGGACGGTCTTCGCGGCATCGAGCAGCGCCGCGCGGTTCTCCGCCGCGTCACGTCGGGGTGCTCGTACTTGCTGGTCAGGACTGGTCACGCACCCCATCGTAATAACGTGCACACATGTGTGCAAGTTATCAGGCCGACCACCCCCGAACGAGGGACGTCCCCCAAAGTGCGGACTGCGCGACCTGAGAGGAAACGCATAACTTCACAGCAATTCCTTGCGAAACACGGACGAACCGGGAGTGCGCCCTTTGAACCGTGCAACACCGAACAACGACCCGAACCCCACCCCGAACCGCATCGCGCGCGTCCTGACCGCCGGCGTCGCCGCCGCGGCCCTGGCGTGCGGCGGACTCGCCGTCGGAGGAGCCGCCTCGGCAGCCCCGACGGGACCGGTGCCGGCCGACCTCAAGCTCTCGCAGCCGCTGCGGGACGCGAAGCCCTCGAAGACGATCGCCGCGTTCGTGCGGACGACCGGCCAGGGCGCGCTCGAGGTCGACGCCCAGGCGAAGGGCGGGGACCTCACGAAGTCGAAGACCCCGTCCTCGGCCGCCAAGCAGCGCGTCAAGGCGATCGGCTCGACGGTCGACGCCGTGCGCGCCGCCGTCGAGCAGTCCGACGCGGACGCGACCGAGCTCTACTCGACCGAGTACACCGTGCCCGGGGTGGCCGTCGTCGCCGACGTCGCCGCGCTCCGGAAGGTCGCGGCCCGCTCCGACGTCGAGAGCATCATCCCGCTCACGCCGAAGAAGATCGTCGACCCGACCGTGAACGCCGACTCCGGCGCGGCACCGTCCGGCGTCGACCCGAGCCTCACGAAGCCCGGCGCGGACGGCGTCACGCCGAAGAACGCGGCGAGCGACGTCTACACCCGCTCGCTCGACGCCTGGCAGCAGACGGGCCGCACGGGCAAGGGCGTGAACGTCGCCGTGCTCGACACCGGCCTCGACTACACGCAGGCCGACTTCGGCGGCCCGGGGACCACGGCCGCGTACCAGGCGGCGCTCGCCAACACCGGCGCACCGACCGCCGGCTCCTACGACGGCGGGAAGTTCCTCGGCGGCTACGACTTCGCCGGCCCGACGTACAACGCGGACTCCACCGACCCCGCGTACGACCCGACCCCGAAGCCGGACGACAACCCGATCGACGGCAAGGGCGGCGACCACGGCACCCACGTCTCCGGCACCATCGCCGGCTACGGCCTCGACGCCGACAAGAAGACCTACCGGGGCGACTACACGAAGCTCACGACGCAGCAGGTCCAGGACATGTGGGTCGGTCCGGGCACCGCTCCCCAGGCGGGCCTCTACGCCCTCAAGGTGTTCGGGGACAACGGCGGATCGACCGACCTCACCGGTGCCGCCCTCGACTGGGTCGGCCAGGCGCTGACCGAGGGCAAGGACATCAACGTCCTCAACCTGTCGCTCGGCTCCGACTACGGCGCGCCGGACGACCCCGACAACGCCAAGATCGACGCGCTCACCGCCCGCGGTGTCCTGCCGGTGATCGCCTCCGGCAACGCCGACGACTTCACCGACATCGGTGGCTCGCCGGGCAACGCCGAGGGTGCGCTCACGGTCGCCGCGAGCGCCACCGGTCAGTCGCTGTACGACGGTGTCGAGGCGACCGCCCCGGCGGACGTCGCGAAGACCTGGCGTGCCCAGTACTCGCAGAACTTCCAGGGCACGCTGCCGGTCGAGGGTGACGTCGTCGTCCCGAGCACGAACGTCGACGGCTGTGCCGCGTTCAGCGCCGACGAGGCAGCGAAGATCGCCGGCAAGGTGGTCTGGCTCAAGTGGACCGACGCCGCGCTCGAGTGCGGTTCCGGCGTGCGCTTCACCAACGTCGAGGCCGCCGGCGGCGTCGGCGTCCTGCTGGCGGGGACGATCAACACGTTCGACTCCGGCATCGCGGGGAACGCGACCATCCCGGGAGCCGAGCTGACCGCGGACAGCGTCACGGGCCTCCAGGCCGCTGCCCAGGCCGGGACCCTGCACGTGCGCTTCGCCGACGAGCTCAAGGGCTTCGAACTCGCGACGGACCCCGAGGCCGTGAACACGCTCGCGTCGTTCACCAGCCGGGGCGTGCACGGGTCGTTCGACGACATCGTCAAGCCGGACATCGCCGGCCCCGGGGTCAACGTGATCTCCGCGGCCAACGGCACCGGTGACGGACGCCTCTCGATGAGCGGCACGTCGATGGCGACGCCGGACGTGGCGGGCATCGCTGCACTGACCTTCCAGTCGCACCCGACGTGGTCGGCACCGCAGGTCAAGGCCGCGCTCATGAACACCGCGACGCACGACGTGCGGCAAGGTGACGGCACCGCGACCCTGCTCCGCCAGGGCACCGGTCGCGTCGACGCCCTGCAGGCGGTCACCGCCGGCACCACGGTCCGCAGCATCGAGAACGACCAGCTCGTCACCGCCTCGTACGGTGTCGTCGAGGTCGCCTCGAAGACCAGCGAGAACCGCACGCTGCAGATCGAGAACACCGACGGTCGGCCGCACACCTACGACGTGGCCTACCAGCCGCAGGTGTCGCAGCCGGGTGTCGCCTTCGCGCTCAGCACGAAGCGCGTGACGGTCCGACCGCACGGCACCGCGACGGTGAAGCTCACGTTCTCGATCGCCGACCCGACGAAGCTCCGCCGCGTCATCGACCCCACCCAGGAGTCGGTGCAGCAGGGCTACCAGCGGGAGTTCGTCGCCGCGGCCTCGGGCATCGTGACCTTCACGCCGACCGACGAGAAGCTCAACCCGCTGCGGCTCGGCACCTACGTCGCGCCGAAGCCGGTGAGCACGGTGCACGGCTCCGACGTCGCGTTCCCCGCCACGAAGAACACGGCGGACCTCACACTGACCGGTCGCTCGGTCGACCAGGGCGACGCGACGACCGGCTACCACGCAGCCGTCGCTCCGTTCGTGCTCGGCGGGACGGACGGCCAGGAGTCCTTCCCGGCCGGTTCTGCGAAGCAGTCCCTGCAGGCGGCGGACGTCCGGGCCTACGGCGCGAACTACGACAAGGCGTCGGGCACCCTCGCGTTCGGCGTCCAAACCGCCGGTCCCGACGCCAACCCCGGCGCCGTGACCAACGTCGAGGTCCTCATCGACACCGACCGTGACGGCACGCCGGACTACCTGGTGTACGACGCCAAGTCGGCAGCGGTGGACGCCACGTTCGCCACGACGGTCGACCTCGCCACCGGGAAGACCGTGGACACGCAGCCGCTGAACGGCGGGGCCCCCGGGCAGGACGTGAACACGTTCGACAGCGCGGTCAAGGTCCTGACGGTCGACGCCTCGACGATCGGTGCCACGAAGGCGTTCACCTACTCGGTCCTCACCGAGTCGGCGTACGCCCCGGCCCTGGCCACGAGCGGTTCCTACGTCGTCGACGAGACGGCGGAGGCGACCTACGACCCGACCAAGCCGGCGCTCGCCTTCGCGCAGGGCACGTCCACGGGCGTGCTGTTCGCGGACTCCGGGTCGCTGCAGGTCACCCGCGGCACCGGTGTCGCGAACGCGAAGGTACTGCTGCTGCACCTCGGCAACGCGGTCGGCGACCAGGCGGACACGGTCTCGGCGACGGTCGCCGCCCCGGTCGTGACGCTCCGCAAGGGCAGCGCCGTGACGGTCAGCGGCAACCCGACGGTGGGCAAGAAGCTCACGGCGCACCACGGCTCGTGGGACGCGACGGGCGTGCGGTACTCCTACCAGTGGCTCCGTGACGGTGCCGCCGTGCAGGGTGCCACGAAGCAGACCTACACGCTGGGCTCGTCCGACGCCGGGCACCGCCTCCAGGTGCAGGTGACCGCGACGGCGAAGGGACACCAGGACGGATCGGCGACGTCGAAGCCGACCGCGAAGGTGTCGCGCCGCTAGTCACGGGCAGTCCGAACACCGCACTCCGGGCCCCGTCACCACGCGTGACGGGGCCCGGAGTGCGTTCCGAGGACATGTAGTTAGACAAACTAGTTATCGAGTGACAGGGTTGCAGCATGCAGACGCAGAGCACCCTGAAGCAGCTCCGGGCCAACCCGATGGAGTGGCGGCGCCGTGGGCTCACCCCGCCGGACGTCATCCAGTCCATGATCGAACAGCGCCTCGCCGAGCCCGGCCACTCGCAGCCGGTCGGCGACCCCTCGTACCAGGACTTCTTCCGGAGCTGATCTCGGAACGTCCCCACCTGACGGACTGGAGGCGCGGTGCCAGCTGGCACCGCGCCTCCAGTCCGTTCCCTCGTCACCATCTCGGGCACGCGCCAGGTGGCGCGGAGGTGACCGTCCGATAGACTCGGGTGGACCACCGACCCGACGGTCGCGTGAGGTCCTCCGCCAACGTGAGGAGAACCAGATGCCCGCAGCAGTCATCATCGGCGCCCAGTGGGGCGACGAGGGCAAGGGGAAGGCCACCGACCTCCTCGGCAGCCGCATCGACTACGTCGTGAAGTTCAACGGCGGCAACAACGCCGGGCACACCGTCGTCGTCGGCGGCGAGAAGTACGCCCTGCACCTCCTGCCGTCCGGCATCCTCACGCCCGGCGTCACCCCGATCATCGGCAACGGCGTCGTCGTCGACCTCGAGGTCCTCTTCCAGGAGCTCGACGCGCTCAAGGCCCGCGGCGTCGACGTCTCCCGGCTGCTCGTCTCGGCGAACGCCCACGTCATCACGCACTACCACCGCACCATCGACAAGGTGACCGAGCGGTTCCTCGGCAAGCGCCAGATCGGCACCACCGGTCGCGGCATCGGCCCGAGCTACGCCGACAAGATCAACCGCGTCGGCATCCGCATCCAGGACATCTTCGACGAGAACATCCTGCGCCAGAAGGTCGAAGCCGCGCTCGACCAGAAGAACCACCTGCTCGTCAAGGTCTTCAACCGCCGGGCGATCGACGCGGACGAGGTCGTCGAGTCGCTGCTCTCCTTCGCCGACCGTCTGCGGCCGATGGTCGCCGACACCGGTCTCGAGATCCACCGGGCGCTCGAGCGTGGCGACACCGTCCTGTTCGAGGCCGGCCAGGCCACGATGCTCGACGTCGACCACGGCACCTACCCGTTCGTGACGTCCTCGTCGGCGACCGCTGGTGGTGCGGCGACCGGCTCCGGCATCGGTCCGGGCAAGCTCGAGCGCATCATCGGCATCGTCAAGGCGTACACGACCCGCGTCGGCGCCGGCCCGTTCCCGACCGAGCTGTTCGACGAGTCGGGGGAGTTCCTCCGCGCCAACGGCTTCGAGTTCGGCACCACCACCGGACGCCCCCGTCGCTGCGGCTGGTACGACGCCCCGATCGCCCGGTACACGGCGCGCGTCAACGGCGTCACCGACTTCGTGCTGACGAAGCTCGACGTCCTCACCGGCCTCGAGACGATCCCGGTCTGCGTGGCCTACGACGTCGACGGCGTCCGCGTGGACGAGGTCCCCGTGAACCAGTCGGACTTCCACCACGCGAAGCCCGTCTACGAGGAGTTCCCGGGCTGGACCGAGGACATCACCGGCGCCCGCTCGTTCGAGGACCTGCCCGCCAACGCCCAGGCCTACGTGCTGGCGGTCGAGGCGATGTCCGGCGCCCGGATCTCCGCGATCGGCGTCGGCCCCGGCCGTGACGCCATCGTCGTCCGGCACGACCTGCTCGGCGCCTCGGCCTGACGATGCGGGTCCTGTTCGTCTGCAGCGGCAACATCTGCCGCTCACCACTCGGCGCGCAGGTCCTGACCGCCCGGCTCGGCCGTGACGCTCCGGCGTTCACGGTCGGGTCGGCGGGCACCATCGCGCAGGACGGTGCCCCGATGGACGACCAGGCGGCCGAGCAGTCGGTGCGGCTCGGCGGGGACCCGTCGGCGCACCGGTCCCGGTACCTGACACCGGCGATCGCGGGGGCGGCGGACCTCGTGCTCACCGCCGAGCGCTCGCACCGTGCGGCCGTGGTGTCCCTCGCGCCGCGGGCTGCGAAGCGGGCGTTCACGATCAAGCAGTTCGCCCGGGTGCTCGACGCCCTCGAGCCATCCGACCTGGACGGCGTGGACACCGCCGAGCAGCTCGTGGAGCGCGTCGCCCGGCTCCGGGGGACCGTGCCGCAGCCGGTCGACCCCGCCGAGGACGACGTCGACGACCCCTACCGGCGGTCGGCGGCGACGCACGAGCGCGTGGCGGACGAGATCGCCGCCGCGCTCGACGTCATCGCGGACGCGTTGCGCGCGGTGCGCTGAGGCGCGCGCCCGTGCGTGCGCGTGTGCGTGCGCGTGTGCGTGTGCGCAGTGTGCGAGGTTCCGACGAGTGTGTGGGGCTCGCGGGCTCCCACCGCGCCCGGAACCTCGCACACTGCGGCCGTGGCGGTCACCGCGCCGCGAGCACGTGCCGGTCGCGGCTCGCGGCCACCCCGGCGACGAGCTGGACCACCAGGAGCGCCAGCAGCACCACGATCGGCACCGTCCAGCCGCCGGTCGCCGTGTGCAGCAGCCCGAGCCCGAGCGGCCCGAGCCCCGCGAGCAGGTACCCCGTTCCCTGCGCCATCGTCGACACGTGCGCGGTGTGCCGGGCGTCCGGGGAGCGCCAGACGATGTAGCTCAGCGACAGACTGATCGCACCGCCCTGCCCGAGCCCGAGCAGGGTCATCCACACCCAGGCCCCGGCACCCGGAGCGACGAGCAGTCCGACGAACCCGGCCGCGCAGAGCACCACGACGACGACGACCGGCAGCCACGTCGGCCGGAGTCGTCGAGCGATCGCCGGACCGGTCACGCCGGTCACGATCCCGGGCAGGCTCGAGTACGCCAGCATCAGGCCGGCCTCGTGCGCGGAGACCCCGGCGTCCTGCAGCACCGTCGGCACCCAGGTGAGGAACGCGTAGTACGACAGGCTCTGCAACCCCATGAAGCCCGTCACGGCGATCGCCACCGGGTCGCGGAACAGCCGTGCGAAGGTCGGCTCGTCGACGGCCGTCACCGGGGCGTCCGTGACCGTGCGTGCGCCCCGTGCGTGCCCCGGGTTCCGGAGGGCGCGCGGCAACCAGACCAGGAACGCCACGACGGCCGGCACGGCCCAGAACGCCAGCGCCGGACGCCACGACCCGAACCTGCCCATCAGCGGGACGACCGCAGCAGACGCGATCGCTGCGCTGAGGAAGAGCGCCGTCGAGTAGAGCCCCATCATCAGGCCGACCCGGTGCGCGAAGTCGCTCTTGATCGCCGCCGGCATGAGCACGTTCGCCACGGCGATGGCGGCACCAGCCAGCACGGTGCCGCCGTAGAGCGCCCAGCCGTGCGGTTCGAGGCGCAGGGCGATCCCGAGCGCGAGCACCGCCATCGTGAGTCCCAGGAGTCGGTGCAGGCCGATCCGCCGGGTGAGCACGGGTGTCAGGAACGCGAACGCCCCGAAGGCGAACACCGGGATCGTGGTGAGCAGGCTCGCCGCCGACGGGCTGAGGTGCAGCGACCGCTCGATCGCGCCGAGCACGGGACCGACCGAGGCGACGCCCATCCGCAGGTTCAGTGCGACGAGCAGCAGCCCCGCGCCGACGTACCAGGCGGCGAGGAGCCCGCGCCGAGGGGCAGCGGTCGGGACGGGGACGGAGGCGGTGGTCATGCACCGATCACACCATCGAGCGGCGTCGGCGCGGAACACGTACGCTGCCCGGTGATGTCGAATTCCAGCCAACCGGACAAGTTGTCGGAGGACGGCCGCACCGAGGCGGCGTTCCGGTTCGCACACGCCGAGACCGTCCCGCCGCACGTGCACCCGCTCGGACACCTCGTGCACGCCGCGACGGGCGTGCTCTCGCTCATCACCGACGACGGCGCGTGGATCGCCCCGCCGAACCGGGTCGCGTGGGTGCCGGCCGGTGCCGAGCACCGGCACCGGGCACACGGGGTGACCGACATGCGCGTCGTCTACCTGTCCGCGGAAGCCGCCACGGGCCTCCCGTCGGGTCCGGCGGTCCTGGCCGTCTCGTCGCTCGCCCGGGAGGCGCTGCTCGCCATCACGACGCCGGCGCCGCGTTCCGACGTGGCCCGGTCCCACCTCCGTGCGGTCATCGTGGACGAGGTCGCGTCCGCCCCGGAGCAGCCTCTGCACCTGCCGGAACCCCGCGACGACCGGCTGCGACGCGTGGTGCGTCGGGTCGAGCGGGACCTGACGGAGCCGGTGTCGCTGGCGGGGCTCGCGGCGTGGGCCGGGGTCGGCGAGCGGACCCTGACGCGGCTGTTCCGGCAGGAGACCGGGATGGGGTACCGGCAGTGGCGGTTGCAGCTGCGGGTGCACCGCGCCCTGGTGCTCCTCGCCGGCGGGCGGTCGGTGACCGAGGTGGCGGCGGCGTGCGGGTGGGCGACGACGAGTCAGTTCATCGACCAGTTCTCCCCGCTCGTCGGGATGACGCCGGGCGCCTACCGGCGCGCCGCGACCGCAGTGCCGCGCGACTGAGTCCGCGAACCGGCGGACGCGCGTCCACCGGACTGGCCGGAGAACGAGTACCCCGATCTGTCCTCTGTACCCCGGAAGTGCGTCACACGACCCCGGAAAGCCGGGGATCGCTGATGCGGCGGATTGACGGAACCCGTGAATGCGCGGGCATCGCTGGCGGTGGGAGGGGCCGGTCTCGTAGCGTTCTGGTGTCAGCAGTTGTACCCCGGATCGCGAAGGAGAGCGACATGAGCACCACCGTCAGCACCGACACCCGAGCCGAGGTCACGCTCGACACCGACACCGTCGACACCATCGCGATCCTCGAAGCCCAGGCCGAGCCGCACTCCCGTCCGTCGCGCGCCAAGCTCAGCTGGACGCAGGAGGAAGACGGCGAGTGGATCGCCAACTACGGCGGGTACTTCGGCGGCTCGATCGACAAGCGCGACGGCCGTTACGTCGCCTCGGACACGTTCGGCCTCGTCGTGGGCGACTTCGACTCGCTCGAGCAGGCGCAGGCACAGCTCGCGGACCAGCTGCACGTCATGCTGCCCTCCGTGATCCGTCCCGTCGACTGACCGGTTCCGCCAGCAGCACCACCAGCACCAGCAGTACGAGGAGCACGAGCATGAGCACGACGGTCGCCCACCACCAGCAGACCGAGGCGATCGCGGACGAGGTCACGGTCGACACCGCCACGATCGCAGCGATCACCGAGATCGAGGCCGAGGCGGTCGCTCCCGAGCAACACCCGACGTACGCGCGCATCACGTGGTCCCGCCCGGACACCGGCCTCTGGGCCGCAAACTACGGCGGCTACTACGGCGGCACGGTCGACCGGCAGGGCGCCCACTACTTCGTGTCCGACACCTACGGACAGTACGTCGGCGACTTCCGCTCCCTCGAGGAGGCGCAGCAGCGCCTCGCCGAGCGACTCCACGTGCTCCTGCCGGACGTGCGTCGCTGACGGCTGCGCCTAGGCGACCCGCTCGATCAGCTGCGGGCCGTCGTTCTTGACGCTGTTCACGGTGCGCGCGACCTCGTACTGCTCGAGGCCGGCCGCGACCGTCAGTGACTCGTGGTCGAGCAGGGCGAGGAGATCGTCCGTGCCGAGACCGCCGCGATCGGCGTTCAGCCAGTCGTCGTAGCCGTCGGGCGTGAGGAACGCCGGCATCCGGTCGTGGACCTCGCCCGGGGCCACGTGGGCGTCGCGCGTGATGATCGCGAGCGACAGGCGCCACTTGTCCGGGTTGCCCTCGGGCTTCGTCGGGTCCGGCCAGGCACTGACCACGCCTGCCATCGCGAGCGCCCCGCCCGGCTCGTGGACGAAGTGGGGTTCCTTGCCGTCCTCGCGCACGACCCACTCGTAGTAGCCCTGCGCCGGCACGATGCACCGGTTCGTCGCGAACGCCCGCTTGAACATGCCGCTCGTCGCGACCGTCTCGATGCGCGCGTTGATCGGCTTCGGGCGCTGCTTCTGGAAGTCCTTCGCCCAGCTCGGCACGAAGCCCCAGCTGATCCGGGGGAGTTCCCGTTCGCCGTGTCGCTGGCGGACGGCGAACACGGGGTCGGTCGGCGCGATGTTCCAGCTCGGGACGAGGCCGGTGCCGACCACGCCGGTGTCCTCGTCCACGTGCTCGGTCCGATCGGCGAGTTCACCGATCAGTTCCGGCAGCAGATCGGCCGTGGTGTCGGAGACGACGAACCTTCCACACATGCGCCCAGTGTGCTCGCGACCACCGACAGGCGCTCACTCGCCGGGCAAGGACAGCTTGCTGCCGCTCGGCGTCCCCGGACGTCCCCTGGGCGGCCGAGGTGGCGGAACCGGAGGCAGTGCGCCCGCCTCGACGCGCAACTGTTCCTGACGTCCGAGCGTCCGGATACCCGCGATGGCCGTCCCCGCGGACACGAGTGGCCAGAACGGGATGAGGAAGAGCCCGGTGTGGAGGCTGCCGATCGCGCCGACGTCGATCGCGATGACCCCGAGCAACGCGAGCGCCCAGCCCACGAGCAGCAGGAGCCCGCGGAACGTCGCCCGGACCAGTACGTCGCGACGCTCCGGCATCCCGTCGAGGACCGCGTCACGATGCTCCGGGGCGACGGGTGGTGGGCTGCGACGGTAGTAGCGGGCGATCGCCTCCTGCGTCCGCCAGCCGATGCCGGGCAACGGGAGGACCGCCCACCCGGACGGCCCGACCGGGACGAACACCGAGGCGACGAACCCCACCCCGGTTCCGAGCAGGATCGTTCCGACGACCCACAGGAGACCGGACGGGCTGCTCGCGCCGAAGTCGCCGGTGAGGAGGCCGACGGCGAGCATGCCGACGACCACCACCAGCGCGACGACCACCCCGACGACCACGAGCCGGCGCCGACGCTCGCGGCTGATGAGCGCGGGGAACCGGTCGAGGAAGACGCGCCAGCCGATGTCGTACACCCTGCCCTTCTACGCCCGACGGACGGCGTTCGTCCGCGCCGGGACACGCCCGGGAGCGGGCCCCGCACGCGCCGGCACCCCGCACCAGGACGCCGCGCTCCAGCACTCGCTCAGGAACGCACGATGCGCTCGGACCATGAGTCTCGACATCGTCTACACCGCAGCCGCCCACGCCACCGGCGGAGGCCGCGACGGCCACGTGCGGAGCGAGGACGACCGCCTCGACCTCGACACCCGCCCGCCGAAGGAGATGGGTGGCAGCGGCGAGGGCACCAACCCGGAGCAGCTCTTCGCCGCCGGGTACGCCGCGTGCTTCCTCGGTGCGCTGCACGCCGCAGGCAAGGAGCTCGAGGTCGACACCACCGACGCCGAGGTCTCGGCCGAGGTGGGCATCGGCGGAGCCGGGAACGGTGGGTTCGGCCTCGCGGTCGAGCTCGACGTGTACGCGCCGTCGGCCCGTCCGGAGCAGCGGCAGCGCCTCGCCGAGCGCGCCCACGAGATCTGCCCGTACTCGAACGCCACCCGCGGGAACATCACGGTCGCGATCTCGATCGTCGACTAGCGTTCGGGCGTGGTCACCGACGAGTCCCGCTGCCCCTGCCTGAGCGGCAACCCCTACGGGGAGTGCTGTGGGCCGCTGCACGGCGGCGCCGCGGCACCGACCGCCGAGCGCCTGATGCGCTCGCGGTTCAGCGCGTTCTCGCTCGGCCTGCCCGAGTACCTCCTGCTGACGTGGCACCCGCGGACGCGGCCGAAGGACCTCGAATTGGACCCGGATCAGCGCTGGACGCGGTTGGACGTGCTGTCGACGCGGTCTGGAGGCCCGTTCGACTCCCGGGGCACGGTCGCGTTCCGCGCGTGTTGGCGTTCCGACACCGAGCGCGGCACCCTCGAGGAGACCAGCGAGTTCGTCCGTGAGGGCGGCCGCTGGTACTACGTCGACGGCGCGGTCAGCTGAGCACGGTTGGCGGCAGGCCCACGGCGGCGCGCATCGCCCGCCGCACGTCTGCCTCGGCGGGCAGGAGCTCGTCCTGGTCGCCGGTCAGGAAGAACCGGATCTGCCCGAGTGCCTGCTCGGCGAGCATGTCGAGGCCGTTCAGCACGCGACCCCCGGCATCGGCCCAACGGGAGGCGACCGCGGTCGGCCACGGCTCGTAGGCGACGTCGAACAGCACGGCGTCCGGCCCGGACGGCAGGACGTCGAGCGCATCGGCGGCGCCGCCGGGCAGAGTCGAGACGACGAAGCCGTGGTGCGTGCCGGCGAGGTCCGCGAGGGGCAGGACCTCGAGCGAGACGCCGAGCCGGACGGCCAGGTCGACGAGCGCGCCGGCCTTCGCGGTGTCGCGGAGGAACAGCCGGACGAACGTCGCACCGAGCCGGACGGCTGCCGTGAGGGCACTCGCGGCGGTCGCGCCGCCGCCGAGGATCGTCGCCTCGCCGGGCAGGTGGCCGAGGGCTTCGACGGGGCGGACCAGCCCCTCGACGTCGGTGTTCGCCCCGTACCGCAGCACCGTGTCCCCGGACGTCCGGAAGGCGATCGTGTTGGCGACCCCGAGTGCGTCGACCAGCGGGGTGGTGCGGTCGAGGAGCGGCAGTACGTCCCGCTTGAGCGGCATCGTGAGACTCAGCCCACGCCATTCGGGACCCAGCCCCGCGACGAACGCGTCGAGTCCGCCGGACGCGACCTCGTGCCTCCCGTACGACCACCGCAACCCCAGGACGTCGTAGGCCGCTGCGTGCAGCGTGGGGGAGAGCGAGTGCGCGATGGGGGAGCCGAGCACCGCGAGCCGGGTGCGGGCGGGATCGGTGACGGCCACGGTGATCCAGCCTATCCAGAGGCATCCCGTGCGGGGCCGTTAGGTTAGGCTACCCTTCGTGATCCGTACTCCCCTCCGTCTCCGACGCGTCCTGGCCGCTGCCGGCGCCGTCGTCGCAGCCTCCCTCGTCCTCGCCGGATGTGCCTCCGGCTCCGGTCCCGCCGACGACTCCTCCTCGTCATCGGCCGAGGGTCAGTTCCCCGTCTCCATCACGACCGCGCTCGGCACGACGACGATCAAGGAACAGCCGAAGCGTGTCGTCGCACTCGGCTGGGGCGACGCCGAGACGGCACTCGAGCTCGGCGTGCAGCCCGTCGGTGCCAGCGACTGGCTCGCCTTCGGTGGTGACGGTGTCGGACCGTGGCTGAAGGGTGCGTACACGAAGTCGCCGAAGATCATCCAGACACTGGAGCCGAGCTACGAGGACATCCTCAAGCTCAAGCCCGACGTGATCCTCGACGTGAAGTCATCGGGCGACAAGGACCGCTACGCCAAGCTGTCCGCGATCGCTCCGACCGTGGCGATCCCGAAGGGCGGCGAGAACTACCTCGCGTCGACCCAGCAGCAGACCACGATGATCGCGAAGGCGCTCGGCAAGGAGTCGGAGGGCAAGAAGCTGCTCTCCGGCCTCGACGACGCGTACGCCGCGGCCCGCAAGGCCCACCCGGAGTTCGAGGGCAAGACCGCCGTCGTCGGGGCGTACAGCTCCGAGGGCTTCGGTGCCTACGCCTCCACGGACAGCCGCTCGACGTTCATGCGGAACCTCGGGTTCACGATCCCGAAGGCCATCGACGAGCAGGCCGGCAAGGCGTTCTCGGTGCACCTGTCGGACGAGAACCTCGACCTGCTGAACGCCGACCTGACGCTCATCCTGCCGATCTACGTCGACGCGTCGAAGGCCGAGGCGGACCCGCTCTTCCAGAAGGTGCCGTCGGTCGAGGCCGGGCACTCCATCGTGTTCGACGACGCCGACGTGTCCTCGGCGTTCTCGATGGGGACCACCGCGGCGATCGAGTGGGCGCTCGAGAAGCTGCCGGACGAGTTCCAGGCGAAGCTCGGCTGATCTCCCGGGAACTCCCGTCACAGCGACAGTGTGCCGCCGTCGTTCCGCGGCACACTGTCGCTTTCGCGTGTGTGACGGTCGCGTCGGTCAGGAACCGAACGTCGACCCGAGGAACGCGAAGAGCAGGGCGATCAGCGGGAACGAGCCCTGCACGAACGCCGAGTTGAGGTAGCGCCGACCCGTTCCGAGCAGGACCACCGCGGCACCGAGCATCGACGCGGTCGAGAACACCACGAGCGTCCACCCGGTGGCACCGTTGCCCGCGACGGCGAGCACCACACCGAGGATCGCGCCGATCGCGAGGAACAGGTTGTAGAACCCCTGGTTGAACGCCATCGCGCGGGTCGCCTGCACCTCGGTCTCCGACGACAGGCCGAAGATCTTCCGTACCCGGGGACTCGTCCAGGCGACGGACTCGAGGAAGAAGATGTACACGTGCACGAGGCCAGCGAGGACCGCAAACACGCTCGAGATCACGAGCAGGACCGACATGACCTCCATTCTCGCAGTTCCGAAGCCGTGCTCAGGTCCCGCTCAGGTTGGGACAGCGGATGCGCGCGTGAGCGACAGCGGACGCGCGCGTAACCGACACCTGGCGGCCAGCCCCGGCCGTTAGGCTCGCAGCATGAGCGACGACGACACCACGCCCGCGTACGACCAGGCGGCCGTCGCCGAACTGGGCAGCATCCGGCAGAGCATCGACAACATCGACGCCGCCGTGATCCACATGCTCGCCGAGCGCTTCAAGTACACGCAGCGGGTCGGGTACCTGAAGGCCGCAGCGGGCATGCCGGCCGCCGACCCCGGCCGCGAGCAGATCCAGGTCGCACGGCTCCGGTCGCTCGCCGCCGAGTCGCACCTCGACCCCGCCTTCGCCGAGAAGTTCCTGAACTTCATCGTCGCCGAGGTCATCCACCACCACGAGCAGATCGCCGGCGGCGACGAGTGAGCGAGACGCTCCCGACACTGCTCGTCGGCTCGTACACGGCGACGGGCGGCGGCAACGCCACAGGGATCTCGATCGTCGCAGCGGGTCCCGTCGGCGACGCGGACGTCCGCACCGTCGCGGTCATCGACGACCCGTCCTTCCTCGCGGTGTCCGGTGACCGGGTCTACGCCGTGTCGGAGACCGCGGACGGCGGCGTCTCGGCGTTCCGTCGCGACGGCGCTGCGCTCGAGCACCTCTGGGACGCGCCGGCCGGTGGTGACGCCCCGTGCCACGTGCGGGTCGACCCGTCCGGTTCGCTCGTCGTCACCAACTACGTCTCCGGCACCGTGACGGCGATCTCGCTCCAGGCCGCCGAGTCCCACGCGGCATCGCTGCTCGCGAGCGACGGCGTCGTCGGGACACACGGCAGCGACGAGGTCGGCGTGCCCGCCGCAGCCGTGGTGACCGAGGTCCTGCCCGACACGACCGGACCCGTCGAGGACCGCCAGGAGGGACCACACGCCCACCAGTCCGTCGCCACCCCGGACGGCACCGTGCTCGTCGCGGACCTCGGGGGCGACGCGCTGCACGAGTTCCGGATCACGGCCGAACCCGCGATCTCGCTCGTCCGCGTGCACCACGTGGCACCGGGAGTCGGCCCGCGACACATGGCCTGGTACGACGGGGACCTGATCGTCGCCGGTGAGCTGGACGGGCACGTGCACCGCCTGCGCCGCGACGACTCCGGCTCCTTCGTCACCATCGCGTCGACGGCGACCTTCGAGGGGGCGGTGGGGGAGTCCCTGCTCAGCCACGTCGAGGTCGACGACGCCGGACGCGTGTACGTCGCCGTCCGTGGGCGGGACCTGATCGTGGTGCTCGACGCCTCGCGCGGGGAGCTGTCGCTCGTCGGGTCGGCGTCGTCGGGCGGGGTCTGGCCGCGCCACTTCGCGCGGGTGCCCGGCCACGTGCTCGTCGCGAACCAGATGTCCGACGCGATCGCCGTCCTGCCGCTCGGCGACGACGGGGTCCCCGGCGACACCGTCGCGCACATCCCGGTCGGCACGCCGACCTGCATCGTCCCGGTCTGACGCCGCGGGGCGCGCGAGGCGCCGCGGGCCGCGCGAGACGCCGCCGGGCGCGCGAGACGCCGCGGGGCGCGCGAGGCGCCGCCGGGCGCGCGAGACGCCGCCGGATCACGCGGTGTCTGGCTCGCGCGGCGGTGTCGCAGGATCGACGCGGTGTCACGTCGCCGCGAGGCGCCGCGATCCGGCCTGGAGGCACGGTGCGTGTCACCGGGACCGGCCAGACTGGGGAGATGGACGCGTCCTACACCCTCATCTCCGGTCCGCCTCCGCTCGCCGACTACCTCCGGCTGCGCCGGGACTCCGGCCTGACGCCGAAGAACCCCGAGCAGGGCGCCGGAGCCATCGCGGGGAGCTGGTCGGCGTGCCACGTCGTGGACGAGCACGGCACACCGGTCGCGATGGGGCGGACGATCGGTGACGGCGGGTGGTACTTCCACATCGCTGACATCGCCACCGATCCGTCCCACCAGCGTCGGGGAATCGGACGGCGGATCGTCGAGTGGCTCGTCGAGGACGTCCGTTCCCGAGCGCCCGAAGGGGCGTACGTCACCCTCGTCGGCGACCCGCCCGGACAGCGGCTCTACCGGTCGCTCGGGTTCGAGGACGTGGCGCCGAGCCTCGGGATGGCCCGACGCACCTGAGCAGGGACGGACGTCAGGCGTCGATGACGTTCTCGAACGGGCGGCCCTCGGCCAGCGCAGCCACCTGCCGACGCATGAGCTCGATCGACCTCGGGATGCTCAGGTCGGTGTTCCCGCCGACGTGCGGCGTGAGGACGGTGTTCGGCGTCGTCCAGAGCGGGTGCCCCGCCGGGAGTGGCTCGGGATCGGTGACGTCGAGCGCCGCCGACAGGCGTCCGGACTGCAGCTCGGCCACGAGGGCGTCGGTGTCGACGACCTTGCCCCGCGCGACGTTCACCACGAGGGCGCCGTCGGGCAGCGCGGCGAGCAGGTCGGCGTCCACCAGGCGCTCGGTCTCGTCGGTCAGCGGCGCGATGAGGACGAGCACGTCGGTCTCGGGGACGATCGATGGGAGCTCGCCGAACGCGTGCACCTGCCGGCCGTCCTGCTCGCGGGCGGTGCGCGCCACCACGGAGACCTCGGTGCGGAACGCCTCGAAGCGCGTGGCGATCGCTGACCCGATCGCGCCGTAGCCGACCACCGTCACCCGGCGGTCGGCCAGGGAACGGGTGGTCCGGGCGTCCCACACACCGTTCGCACGGTCGGCCTGGAACGCCCCGAGTTCGCGCAGTGACGTCAGCGCGAGCCCCACCGCGAGTTCGGCGGTCTCGTCGTCGTGGATGCCGCGGCCGTTCGCGAGCTGCGCGTGGCCGGGGACGTGCGGGACCGCGTGCTCGTACCCGGCGCTCGGCAGCTGCAGGAGCTGCAGGTTCGGCAGGTCGTGCACGTACTGCCACCGGTGCCGTCCACCGAAGTAGAACGGCAGGAACGCGATGGCGACGTCGTCGGGGCGTCCGTACGGCCCCTCGACGTCCCACACGTCCAGCTCGATGCCGTCCGGCACGGGGCCGAACCGGTCGACGAGCTCGGCGAACGGCAGCGTGACGATCGGCATGCTGTCGGCGACCGCGGTCAGGAGTCGGTCCGCGGCGAGAACGCGCCGTCGGAGTCGAGCGGGCCGCGGCCGACGTAGCCCTCGGTCACGTCCTCGACGATGACGTCGCCGAAGCGGCTCGGCAGCGTGGCGTTGTGCGTGCCGCGCAGCTCGTCGATCGTCGCCTCGAACGCACCCTGGACCTCGAGCGACCCGCTCGTGGCGTCCGTGACACCGATGCGGAGCACGGGGAAACCACGGCCGTCGCAGAGGCCCTGGAAGCGGACGTCGTCCTCGCGCCGGACGGTCACGATGACGCGGCCGGTCGACTCCGAGAAGAGCGCGGTTGCCGTGTCGACTCCGTCGCGGGCCTCGAGCTCGTCCAGCACCACGCGGGCGCCGAGACCGAACCGGAGCACCGACTCGGCGAGGGACTGGCCGAGGCCGCCGTCCGCCAGGTCGTGGGCGCTGGTCAGCAGCTGCTCGCCCGCCGCGGCGTGCAGGAGGTCCGCGAGGGCCTTCTCGCGCTCGAGGTCGACCGCCGGCGGGCGGCCACCGAGGTGGCCGTGCACGGTGCCGGCCCACGCCGAACCGTCCAGCTCGAGCGACGTGGTGCCGAGCAGGTAGATGTTGTGGCCGTCGTCCTGCCAGCCGGAGGGCACGCGGAGCGCGACGTCCTCGATCACACCGAGGACACCGACGACCGGGGTCGGGTGGATCGGGGTGGTGCCGGTCTGGTTGTAGAACGACACGTTGCCGCCGGTCACCGGGATCCCGAGCTCCATGCAGCCGTCGGCGAGACCCTCGACGGCCTCGGAGAACTGCCACATGACCTCGGGGTTCTCGGGGGAGCCGAAGTTCAGGCAGTCGGTCACGGCCGCGGGCACGGCACCGGTCACGGCGACGTTGCGGTACGCCTCGGCGAGGGCCAGCCGTGCGCCCTGCTTCGGGTCGAGCTGGCAGTAGCGGCCGTTCGCGTCGGTCGCGATCGTGACGCCGAGCCCGGTTTCCTCGTCGACGCGGATCATGCCGCCGTCGTCGGGGAAGGAGAGCGCGGTGTTGCCGAGCACGTAGGTGTCGTACTGGTTCGTCACCCAGTTCTTCGACGCGAGGTTCGGCGAGCCGAGCAGGCTGAGGAACTGCGCCTTGAGCGCGGGACCGTCGGCCGGACGCTCGAGCGACGCGGCGCTGTCGGCCTGCAGGGCGTCGATCCAGGTCGGGTAGGCGACCGGACGGTCGTAGACCGGGCCGTCGACGGCGACGGTGCGCGGGTCGACGTTGACAATCTCCTGGCCCTGCCAGTCGATGACGAGACGGCCGGTGCCGGTGACCTCGCCGAGCACGCTGGTCTCGACCTCCCACTTGCCGACGACGGCGAGGAACGCGTCGAGCTTCTCGGGACGGACGACCGCCATCATGCGCTCCTGGCTCTCCGACATGAGGATCTCCTCGGCGGTGAGCGTGGGGTCGCGCAGCAGGACGTCGTCGAGCGAGATGTGCATGCCGCCGTCGCCGTTGGACGCGAGCTCCGAGGTGGCGCAGGAGATGCCGGCGGCACCGAGGTCCTGGATGCCCTCGACGAGTTCTTTCTGGAAGAGCTCGAGGCAGCACTCGATGAGGACCTTCTCGGCGAACGGGTCGCCGACCTGGACCGCCGGACGCTTGGTCGGGCCGCCCTCGGTGAAGGTGTCCGATGCCAGGATCGACGCGCCGCCGATCCCGTCGCCGCCGGTGCGCGCACCGAAGAGCACGACCTTGTTGCCGGCGCCCGAGGCGTTCGCGAGGTGCAGGTCCTCGTGCCGGAGGACACCGACCGCGAGGGCGTTGACCAGCGGGTTGCCCTGGTAGACGGAGTCGAAGTAGGTCTCGCCGCCGATGTTCGGCAGGCCGAGGCAGTTGCCGTAGAACGAGATGCCACCGACGACGCCGTGCACGACGCGCTGGGTGTCCTCGTGGTCGATCGCGCCGAAGCGGAGCTGGTCCATCACGGCGACCGGACGTGCGCCCATCGAGATGATGTCGCGGACGATGCCGCCGACACCCGTCGCGGCGCCCTGGTACGGCTCGACGTAGGAGGGGTGGTTGTGCGACTCGACCTTGAAGGTCACCGCCCAGCCGTTGCCGACGTCGACGACACCGGCGTTCTCGCCCATGCCGACCATGAGGTTCTTCGTCATCTCCGGCGTGACCTTCTTGCCGAACTGCCGGAGGTAGTTCTTCGACGACTTGTACGAGCAGTGCTCGGACCACATCACGGAGTACATCGCCAGCTCGCCGGACGTGGGGCGGCGGCCGAGGATCTCGCGGATCTTCGCGTACTCGTCCGCCTTCAACCCGAGCGCCTCGTACGGCTGCTCCTTGTCGGGGGTCGCAGCGGCGTCCTGCACGGTGTCGGGCTTCGGGCGAACGAAAGTCGTCACGGTGTTGTCGTTCCCTGTCACTGGAGTTGCGGGCACTGGAGTCGCGGTCACTTGACCAGCGTCGACTCGATCACGGAGGTGAAGAAGGTGAGGCCGTCCGTGCCGGAGGCCATCGCCGCGGGGGTGTCCGGGCCGAAGCCGGGCTCCGTCGCGTGCTCGGGGTGCGGCATGAGACCGACGACGTTGCCGCGCTCGTTCGAGACGCCGGCGATGTCGTCGATCGACCCGTTCGGGTTCACGCCGACGTAGCGGAACACGACCTGACCGTTGTCCTCGATGCGCTTGATCTCGTCGGGGTCCGCCACGAAGCGGCCGTCGGCGTTCTTCAGCGGGATGGTGATCTCCTGCTGGGCGGTGAAGCCCGAGGTCCACGCGGTGCCGGTGGTCTCGACGCGGAGCTTCTGGTCGCGGCGGATGAACTGCTGGTGCGCGTTGCGGGTGTGCGCGCCGGGGACCAGACGGGCCTCGGCCAGCATCTGGAAACCGTTGCAGATGCCGAGCACGGGCATGCCCTTGCCGGCGGCGTCGACGACCTCGGCCATGATCGGCGCCTTCGCGGCGATCGCACCGGCACGCAGGTAGTCGCCGTAGGAGAACCCGCCGGGCAGGACGATGGCATCGACGCCCTGGAGGTCGTGGTCGCCGTGCCAGAGCGCGACGGGCTCGGCGCCGGCGAGACGGACGGCGCGCTGGGCGTCGCGGTCGTCGAGCGAGCCCGGGAACGTGATGACGCCGATCCGCATCGAGGTCACTGGCCTTCGACCGTCACGGACACGACGTCCTCGATGACGGCGTTGGAGAAGACGTCCGCGGCGATCGCGCGGACCTCGTCGAGCTTGGCGTCGTCGACCGGGCCGTCGACGGCCACCTCGAAGCGCTTGCCGATGCGGACGTTGGTCAGGTCGGCCTTGCCGAGACGGGCCAGGGCGTTGCCCACGGCCTTTCCCTGCGGGTCGAGGATCTCGGCCTTGGGCATGACCTCGACGACGATCGTTGGCACGTGTTCACTCCAGCGCTTCGGGGGTGGGTGGGACCCGACCAGTCTAAGCGGCGCGCGCGGCGCGCCGGACCGCTTGTGGAGAACGCATCCAAGGCGTATATTCCAAGTCGAATAGTCCACACGGAACACCGACCTGGAGGCACGGATGACGTCGATCACGCCGCTCGCGTTCGCCGCGCTCGGGCTCCTCGCCGAGGCGCCGATGCACCCGTACGAGATGTTCCAGACGATGCTCCAGCGGCGCGAGGACCAGAACGTCAAGGTCCGACCGAGCACGCTCTACCACCAGATCGGACGGCTGGTCGACCTCGGGTACGCCGAAGCACTCGGCACCGCTCGCGAGGGCAACCGGCCGGAACGCACCACCTACGCGATCACCGACCACGGTCGGACCGCGCTCGAGGACGGCCTCCGCCGCATGATCGCCGAGCCGGCGGACGAGTACCCGGAGTTCCAACTCGCGGTCTCGCACATCGACAACCTGACCGCCGAGGACGCGGCGACCGCCCTGCGGGCACGCGCCGACGCGCTCCGGGGCGAACGCGAGGAGTACGACGAAGCCGCCACGGGCCTCCAGGCCAAACAGCTGGCGGGCCGATTCTGGCTCGACGTGTCGTACGTCCGTGCCATGCTCACCGCGCAGATCGAGTGGCTCTCCGGGACCGCCGACCGGATCGCGCGCGGCGACGTCCCCTGGGACGGTCCGGCCGTCCCCACCGACTCAGCACCCCCCACGAACAGCAAGGAACACACCCGATGACCACCGTCACGCCCCCGCGGACCACCGAGAAGAAGCCGTGGCCCGCGCTCTGGGCCCTCGTCGTCGGCTTCTTCATGATCCTCGTCGACTCGACCATCGTGTCCGTCGCCACCCCCACCATCGCCGCGAAGCTCCACGCGGACATCAACTCCGTGATCTGGGTGACGAGCGCGTACCTGCTCGCCTACGCCGTGCCGCTGCTCATCACCGGTCGCCTGGGTGACCGGTTCGGGCCGAAGATCCTGTACCAGGTCGGCCTCGTCGTCTTCACGCTGTCGAGCCTCTGGTGCGGCCTGGCCGGGTCGATCGAGGTGCTCATCATCGCCCGCGTCGTGCAGGGCCTCGGCGCCGCGATGATGACCCCGCAGACGATGGCCGTCATCACGCGCATCTTCCCGCCGCAGAACCGCGGTGCGGCGATGGGCCTCTGGGGCGCGGTCGCCGGTGTCGCCTCGCTCGTCGGACCGATCGTCGGAGGCCTGCTCGTCGACGGCTTCGGCTGGGAGTGGATCTTCTTCGTGAACGTGCCGGTGGGCATCGTCGCGTTCGTCCTCGCGCAGCGCTTCGTCCCGACGTTCGAGCGTCACGGGCACCGCTTCGACTACCTCGGCATCGTGCTGAGCGCGGTCGGCATGTTCCTGCTCGTGTTCGGCATCCAGGAGGGTGAGACCTACGACTGGGGCACCATCACCGGGCCGATCTCGGTGTGGTCGCTGATCATCGCCGGCATCGTCGTGCTCGCCGCGTTCGTGGTGTGGCAGGGCGTCCAGAAGGGCGAGCCGCTGCTGCCGCTCGGCCTGTTCAAGGACCGGAACTTCACCCTGGCGAACATCGCCATCACCGCCGTGGGCGTCGCGATCTCCTCGTTCGCGCTGCCGATCATGCTGTGGGCGCAGGACGTCCTGACGTTCAGCCCGACCCAGGCCGCACTGCTCCTCGTGCCGCAGGCCGTGCTGTCCGCGGGCCTCGCGCCGCTCGTCGGCAAGAACCTCAACCGCTGGAGCCTCCGCTGGGTCGCCGCCTTCGGGCTCGCCTGCTTCTCGGGCGCGCTCTTCTGGTTCGGGTCGCTCCTGGCCTCCGGCGCCGACTGGGGCTGGGTGCTGCTGCCGTCGACGCTGCTCGGCCTCGCAAACGCGTGCATGTGGGGGCCGCTCTCGGTCTCCGCGACGCGCAACCTGCCGCCGAAGCTCGCCGGTGCGGGCTCTGGCGTCTACAACACCACGCGCCAGATCGGTGCCGTCCTCGGCTCGGCCGGCATCGCTGCGCTGATCGAGGCCCGCATCACGGCGAACTTCCCCGCCTCGACCGGTGGCACGAGCGCCGGCGGTGCCGAGCAGCAGGTCGGGGCGCTCCCCGGGTTCCTGCAGCAGCCGTTCGCCACCGCGATGGGGCAGTCGCTCGTCCTGCCGGCCGTGGTGCTCGTCGTCGCGATCGTGGCGGCGCTGTTCCTGGCGAAGCCGAAGCAGACCGTCGCCTGGCAGCAGACCGGCTCGGTCACGACCCAGCCCGACGCTGCCGGCGCCCCGGCCGAGCACGTCGGTGCGCACGCGGCAGCTGCGGCCCCGGCCACCGCCGAGCAGGAACTGGCCGCGACCGACCACCACGGGCGGCACGCGGGCGAGTAGTTCCGCGCACCCACGAGCCCCGCGCTGCCCAGGCAGTGCGGGGCTCGTCCGCGTCCGGGGTCAGGCGGCGCACGGTGCGAGCTTGCGCGCAGTGTGCGCGGGTCCAGCGCTCCCACCGTGCGCGAAACCTCGCACACTGCGACCCGACCCGACCCGACCCGGACCCACGCGCGCGCTCACCCGCGGCGCTGCAGGTGCGCCCGGGTGAGCTCCTCCATCTCCTCGTCGGTGAGGGCGTCGATCGTGCGGGCCTCGCGGCGGTCGGTGCGCTGCCACCGGATGAAGAGCGAGATGAGCACGGGGATGTCCGCGACCTCGGCGATGAACCAGAGGAGGTCGCCCGCCAGGTGCTGATCGCGCAGCGGCGACGGGAACCACGGCTGGCCGACCGCCTGCACCACCGACCCGTCGAGCACGTGGTTCGTGATCCGCAGGACGATGCCCGGGATCGCGTCCGCCATGAGTTCGACGAAGGCCAGCAGGAACTCGACGGTGACGAACGTCGAGGAACGCAGGACGCCCGGCTCGGACAGCGGCGTGAGGAGTGTGAAGCCCAGCACGGGCACGAGCACCGTGATCGCGGTGGCCCAGACCGGGGACTCCCGGATGGTCGCCGCGAACGGGGTGAGCAGCACGCAGAACAGCGCAAGGGCGATCAGGGGCGAGACGATCGCGTTGCCGAGGAACCGCGCCGGACGCGACCGCAGCATCGCGGTGGCGGTCTGCGCGAGGCGATCCGGGCCTCCGGTCCGCAGCAACGAGACGGGCGCGGCGAACGCGGCGAAGGTGGGGACCGCGAAGAAGAGCAGGGCGAGGCGCAGCACGAACGCCCAGCGGAGCTGCTGGTCGTAGACGCCGACGATGCCGAACTGCAGGATCCCGAAGAGGACGAGCGCGCCGAGGAACGCGAGGCTCCGCCACCACGGCCACCGGGCACCGCGGCGTGCTGCGCCGACCACCCACCACCCGTACGTGATCGCGGCCACGCCGATGAGCACCGCTGCCAACGGGTCGACGTGCCAGATGCTCCAGAACTCGGGTGTCGACGGCGTGGGGTGCCTCCTGTGGATCGTGCTACCGACGACAATCCTCCGCCCGCAGCGCTGCTCCTGAGGGCTGCGGGCGGTGAGAACCGGTTCAGATCCGAGCGACTCCCCGGGCCGGCACCGTCTTCGTCAGCAGCCACACGCCGGCGGGGACGAGCAGTGCGCCGAGCAGGGCGACGCCGAACGACAGGTGCAACTGCATGACGACGAACGCGGGGCCGATCGTGCAGAGTGCGGCGACGGCGAGCACCGGCCACGCGGGGCGGTCGGCACCGGGCAGGAGCCGGGGGAGCGGGCGGTCGAACCACCGGAGGCCGCGTGCGACCGCCAACGCCACGCCGAGCAGGACGACCAGTGCGACCGCACGCGTGGCCCACCAGGTCGCCGAACCAGGGTCGGGGAACGGCACGCCGACGAACAGTGCCACGCCGTTCAGTGCGATGAAGAGCGGCAGGTGCCACAGGTAGATCGTCATCCCGTCGCGGCCGAGCACGAAGACGGCCCCCTGCGCCGCCCGGGTCCGCATCAGCCGGGTGAGCGGCGCGTGCACGACCTGCACCAGGCAGGCCTGGCTGATCGCGAGGACCGCGAGCGGGAGCATCGGCGGGTTGAGGTCCTGCAGCATGTCCGGTGCCCACAGCCCGATCGACGTGATCGGGACGAGCAGCGCGTACCCGGCAGCTGCCACCACCACGAGCAGGATGCGGGACCGTCGTGCGAACCACCCGTCGGCCCAGAGGAAGCCGATCTGCTGCGCGAACAGCCACACCGGTCCGAGGTTGAGCAGCCCGACCTCGGCGGCGCCGGTCGCGAACCGCATGGCGTCGACGGCGGTGGCGAGGAGGAGCAACGCCCCGAGCGTGCGCCAGGGGGCGCGTTCGTGTAGTCGCACCATGAACGGCACGCAGCACTGCGTGATGCCGTAGGCGGCGAGGAACCACAGCGGTGACCCGATGCCGAACGCGACCTCGGCCAGCAGTTCCGGCGGGGTCCCGAGCGCCGTCGCGATGCCGAGCCCGATCGCGAGCACGGTGAACAGGGGGATCGCGGGGCGGAAGAGCCGGACGAGTCGCGTGGCGACGTAGTCGCGGGCGCCGCCGCCCCTGGCGACCGTGCTCCGCCACCCGATCGCACTGGCGAACCCGCCGACCACGAAGAACAGCGGCATGACCTGGCCGATCCAGGTCGCGGTCACGTACCAGGGGAGTTCCTGGAGCGGGCTCGTCACCGCGATGCCGTCCGGCCCGGCGGCGACACCGACCATCGTGACGTGCACGAAGACGACGAGGACGACGCACGCCGTCCGGATGAGGTCGACGACCAGGTCCCGCTTCGCGATGATCCCCCGGACGTCCTGAGCGCGGTTCGCCTGCACGGGCAGGCTCTGCTTCGTGGACATGTCCGGACGCTAGCGCGAGGTGGTGCGGTCCCAGCGTCGTTCCAGCAGATCGCGACCGGATCGTGACACTTCGTATTCCGGTTGCGGCATACGTCGACGTCGCCAACCGTCCACGCCGCTGGTGTACAGTGGCCGTGTTGTCTTGATCTATGCAAAAGAAAGGCTCAGCATGGACGTCGACGCCGACCTGCTCCGCGCCTCCGGTCTCCGGGTCACGACGCCACGGCTCGCCGTCCTCCGGGCGACCGAGACGATGCCGCACGCGACCGCCGACGACATCGTCACGGCGCTCGCCGCAGAGCTGCCCACCACCAGCCACCAGGCCGTGTACGGCGTCCTCGCGGCGCTCACCGGCGTCGGACTGGTCCGCCGGATCGAGCCGGCCGGCAGCCCCGCCCGGTACGAACGCCGGACGGGGGACAACCACCACCACGTCGTCTGCACGATGTGCGGCGCGATCGAGGACGTCGACTGTGCCGTCGGGCACGCGCCGTGCCTCACCCCGTCGGAGACCCACGGCTTCGCGGTCACCACCGCCGAGGTGACCTACTGGGGCATCTGCGAGCGGTGCGCGGCGGCCGAGCGCGACGACACGCAAGCCGTCCCCGCCTGACCGAGCGGACGGTTCCTGTCCGGAAGACGGACTCCACGAACAACCCGAGCACCCCTGACCGAACCAACCGTTCCACCAAGGAGGAACCGTGTCCGACCAGAACACGACGCCCGGCCAGCCGGCCGGCACCCCCACCACCACGACCAACTCCGGCGCCCCCGTCTCGAGCGACCAGCACTCCATGGGTGTCGGCGCCGACGGCCCCCTGGCGCTGCACGACCACTACCTCGTCGAGAAGCTCGCCCAGTTCAACCGTGAGCGCGTCCCGGAGCGGGTCGTGCACGCCAAGGGCGGCGGTGCCTTCGGTACCTTCACCGTCACGCAGGACGTCAGTCGCTTCACCCGTGCCGCGTTCCTGCAGCCGGGCAAGCAGACCGAGATGCTCGCGCGCTTCTCGTCCGTCGCCGGCGAGCAGGGATCCCCGGACACCTGGCGCGACCCCCGGGGCTTCGCGCTGAAGTTCTACACCGAAGAGGGCAACTACGACCTCGTCGGCAACAACACCCCCGTCTTCTTCATCCGCGACGGCATCAAGTTCCCGGACTTCATCCGCTCGCAGAAGCGCCTGCCGGGTTCGCACCTGCGCGACCACGACATGCAGTGGGACTTCTGGACCCTGTCGCCCGAGTCGGCCCACCAGGTCACGTGGCTCATGGGCGACCGTGGTCTGCCGGCGTCGTGGCGCGAGATGGACGGCTTCGGCTCGCACACCTACCAGTGGATCAACGCCGAGGGCGAGCGCTTCTGGGTGAAGTACCACTTCCTCACGGAGCAGGGCCACAAGACCCTGACGCAGGAGGACGCCGACCGCATCGCCGGTGAGGACGCGGACTTCCACATCCGTGACCTCCACGCCGCCATCGAGCGCGGCGACCACCCGCGCTGGACCCTCAAGGTGCAGGTCATGCCCTACGAGGACGCCGCGGGCTACCGCTTCAACCCGTTCGACCTGACGAAGGTGTGGCCGCACGCGGACTACCCCCTCATCGAGGTCGGCACGATGGAGCTCAACCGCAACCCCGAGAACTACTTCGCGCAGATCGAGCAGGCGACCTTCGCCCCGTCGAACTTCGTGCCCGGCATCGCGGCCAGCCCGGACAAGATGCTCCTCGCGCGCATCTTCAGCTACGCGGACGCGCACCGCTACCGCGTCGGCACGAACCACGCGCAGCTGCCGGTGAACGCCCCGAAGAACGAGGTGCACTCGTACTCGAAGGACGGCGCCATGCGCTTCGACTTCCAGAAGTCCGAAGTGCCGGTGTACGCCCCGAACTCGCTCGGTGGTGCGCACGCCGACCCCGCCGCGACGGACGAGACCCCGGGCTGGGAGTCCGACGGAGCACTCCAGCGCTCCGCCGCGACGCTGCACCCGGAGGACGACGACTTCGGCCAGGCCGGCACCCTCGTGCGCGAGGTCCTCGACGACGCCGCCCGTGAGCGCCTGGTCGGCAACATCGCCGGGCACGTCTCGAAGGTGACGCGTGACGACCTGCGCGAGCGGGTCTTCGCGTACTGGACCAACGTCGACGCCGAGCTCGGCGCGCGCGTGCGCGCCGCCGTCTCGCCGAGCGCCCCGGGCTCGAACGAGGACCCGGAGGAGGTCGCGGTCGAGGCGTAAGCCCCGGTCGACCCCCTGACGGACGGGAGGCACGGTGCCAGCTGGCGCCGTGCCTCCCGTCCGCGTTTGCGGTCGCGTTCTCGGGCCGTGCGCGGCCTGACGACGTCTGCGCACGTTCCACCGTGTGCAGACGTCGTCCTGCTGCGCAGGACCGGCGCGGCCGCTAGACCTGCTGGCCGTTCAGCCAGATCGGGCCGGCCGGCCAGTCCTCCAGTCGCTCCGCGACGGGCAGGACCATCCAGCCGCCCTGGTCGGTCATCGGCAGACCAGCGCCCTCGGCGGTGAACGCCGTGTAGTCGGCGACGACGTCGTCGAACACCTGCCAGCCGAGCTTCGCGTAGAACGGCACGCGGTTCTCGCCGGCGCCGAGGAAGCCGTAGGGGACCCGCAGCCCTTCGAGCACGGCGTGCGCGCGCTCCATCAGCTCGCGGCCCCTGCCCGTTCCCTGCAGCCGCGGCGAGACAGCGACGAGACCGGTGTCGCCGACCAGGACATCGCGCCCGCCGACCGTGATGAACATGCGGCGGATCCCGACGTGCGCGAGGACGACGTCGTCAGCGTCGCGGGCGAGCACCCGGCGCTCGGGCTGCATGCCGGCCCAGCTGCGGCCGCCCACGTACCAGTGCGACCAGTCGGGGAAGGCCTGCCCGAGCAGCGCTGCGATCGCCTCGTGGTCGGGGAGCGACAGCGTGCTCTCCTCGACCACCTCCCACCGGATGTCCTCAGTCACGGGTCCATCCTGCCGGAGTGGACCCGCCGCGGTCAGCCCCGACCCGGCGCCGTGACCTCGATGCGGTTCGCCCACGGGTCCTCGAACGCCACGGTCCGACCGTCGTCGGCGGTCTGCACCCCGGTGTCGTGCATGCGCGCGACGAGGGCCCCGAGGTCGTCGGCGGCCGGGACCTCGATGCGCACGAGTCCGAGTCCCAGGGCGAGCTGGCGGCGTCCGGCTCCGCGGGAGTTCCACGTGTTCATCGCCATGTGGTGGTGGTAGCCGCCGGCACTGACGAACAGCGCCTCGCCCCAGCCCGCGGTCGTCGCGAAGCCGAGCCGGTCGACGTAGAACTCCTTCGCGGTGGCGACGTCGCCGACGGAGAGGTGCACGTGTCCGACGCGTCCCGGAGCGACGGCCGCACCGTCGAGCGCGGCGGACGTCAGGTTCTCCCGAAGGAACTCGTTCGGGTCGACGTACTTCGTGTCCATGTCGACCATGCCGTGCGTCCACGACCACTCGGTGCGGTCGCGGTCCCAGTACAGCTCGACGCCGTTCCCTTCGGGGTCGGTGAAGTAGAAGGCGTTGCTCACCAGGTGGTCGGCGCTGCCGGTGAACGTCTGCGGGTACTTCGTCGCGACGGAGTACAGGGCCGCGGCGAGGTCGGCCTTCGTGTCGAACAGGATCGCGGTGTGGAACAGCCCGGCGTCGTGCGGGCCGGCGTGCTGCATCGACGGCGCGTGCTCGAGGACGACGATCGGCGTCGTGCCACGACCGAGCACGGCGACACCGCCCTCGTTCGAGAGCAGGGAGAGCCGGACGCCCTCGCGGTAGTACCCGATCATCCGGTCGAGGTTCGCGACCCGGAGCGTCACGGCGCCCATCCCGGTGTCGGCGGCGAGGAGGTCCTGCGTGTGCATGTCACCAGTGTGCGCCGAAATGGTTGACGCGTCAACCAAATCGGTCTGACGGGCTACTTCGCGCTGAACCCGCCGTCGGACTTCAGGAGCTGCCCGTTCACCCACCCGCCGTCCGGCCCGCAGAGGAACCCGACCAGCGCCGCAGTGTCGCTCGGCATCGACGGGCGCCCGCCAGGGGTCTGCGCGATCGCCGACTGCCGGATCTCCTCGGTCATCCACCCGGTGTCGTTCGGCCCCGGGTTGACGAGGTTCGCGCTGACGTGCACGTCCGCGAGCTCCTGCGCGGCCCCGACGATCAAGCGGTCGAGCGCGCCCTTGCTCGTGCCGTACGGCAGGTTGAACGCGACGTGGTCGCTCGTGAGCGCGATCACGCGTCGGCGGTCCTCCGGCGCGGGAGCCCCGGCGCGCAGTCGCGCCGCGTACGCCTGGAGGAGCAGGAACGGTGCACGCACGTTGACGGCCATGTGCCGGTCGAACGACTCGAGCGTGGTGGTCGCGAAGTCGGAGTCCACCGACTCGCAGTGCGACATCACGATGGCCGTCACCGGCGCGCCCGCCTCCGCCTCGGCGCGGCCCACGAGTGCGGCCGCCTGTTCCGGGTCCGCCAGGTCGACCGGGAGGCGCGTCACGCGTGCACCTGCGTGCTCGCACTCCGCGACGACGGAGTCGACGCCGTCCGGATCGGCCGCTCCGTGCACGCGGGCGTCGTACGGGCC
Organism: Curtobacterium sp. 314Chir4.1; assembly: GCF_900215175.1. Classification (NCBI taxonomy): domain Bacteria; kingdom Bacillati; phylum Actinomycetota; class Actinomycetes; order Micrococcales; family Microbacteriaceae; genus Curtobacterium; species Curtobacterium sp. 314Chir4.1. Next base: position 731,603 of record NZ_OCMI01000003.1, on the reverse strand, counting down.
CCACCACGAGATGGCCAGGTCCCAGCCGTCGGTCGCCAACCGCGCCGCGATCGCGGCGCCGATCCCGGCTCGTCGACCGACACCGGTCACCAGGGCGAGGGGTCTGTGGGACATGGGTCGTGCCTCCCGTCGGGGTCGTCGCAGCGGCGCGCCGACGCGCCCAGCTTGGCATCGCACCCGGTGTCCTGCCGGCGGAGCGCGCCGGGACAGGGCCAAGATGGAGGGATGCCACGCACACGACGTCTGCCCGACCGGCCTCGCGGTCGCCGCGGCGGCCGTCCGGACCCGTCCGAGTTCCCCGTCGAGCAGATGCGCGACCGCATGTCGTCGTACATCTACGGCAACATCACGGTGCTCGCCGCGGCCATCGCCGTCGACCCCCAGGCGATCCACCACGGCTCGGCCGTGTGGGCCGTGCTTGATCAAGCGGGTCATCGGGCTGCCGGGCGACACCGTGTCGTGCTGTGACACGCAGGGACGTCTGTCGGTCAACGGGCACCCGGTCGACGAGTCGTACGTGGTGCTCCAGCCGGGGTCCGACCGGGTCTCGCTGCAGGACTTCTCGGTCACCGTGCCGAAGGGGCAGCTCTGGGTGATGGGTGACAACCGGTACGACTCCGCCGACTCCCGGGCACACGGGACCGTGCCGGTGTCGGACGTCGTCGGGCGGGCGTTCCTGACGACGTGGCCGGTGTCCCGGTGGACGGTGCTGTCACGGCACGGGGACGTGTGGGACGGGGTGCCCGACCCGTCGTGAGCGACGCGGGCCGTCTCGGCCCGTGCGCTCGTCTCGCGACGTGGACGGGGGACTCGCGTCCGAGTGTGCCCCGCGGTAGCGTTCGGTGGCCCGCCGGACCCGGCGCGCCGAACGCCGACCGGAGGGATGCCATGACGTCGTCCGAGCAGACGTTCGACTACGTCACCGGGGGCGACGACGAGGTCTCGCTGCGGAGGATCCGCACCGACGGCCCGCAGTCCGGCACGATCGGCCCCCGTCCCGACCACGTCGTGTTCGTGCTCGCCGACGGGCGCGCGACGCTGACCGCCGACGACGGCAGCGAGTGGGAGGTCGAGGCGGGCCGCCCGATGATGCTCTCTGCACCGGTCGCGTACGCGTTCGACACGGATGCGACCGCGATGACGCTGCTGCACGTCACCCCGGCGGTGCTCGGCGACGGCGACGAGCTCTCGGAGTTCGTGCAGCCCGAACCCGAGGACCCCGGCGTGGAACCCCTCCTCACCCTGCTGAACGAGGTCACCGACCGCATCCTCGACCCGTCGCTCGACGGTGCAGAACGGGCGGCGCTCAACCGGCGGGTCGCGACCGTCGTGCTCTCGACCTTCACCCGATCGCGCTCGGACGTCGAGCACCGTCTCCGCCGGGCGATCCGGTTCGTGCACGACCACGCGAGCGAGGACCTGACGGTCGCGGACGTCGCGGCGGCGGCGGACCTCAGCGAACGCGGGCTGCAGGACCTGTTCCGCCGGCGGCTCGCGGTCACGCCGATGCGGTACCTGCGGGAGGTCCGGCTCGACCGGGTGCACCTCGAACTCGCCGCCAGGCGGAACCGGCTCGTGACCGTGGGGGACGTCGCGCGGGCCTGGCGGTTCGCGCACCTGGGACGGTTCGCGGCTGCCTACCGGCGGCGCTTCGGGGAGAGCCCGCACGAAACGCTGCGGCGGACGGGGCACACCGAGGGGTGAGCGTCGCGCAGCGCGTCACCGGCCCGCGCCGACGTCAGCAGCCCGTCGTCGTCAACGTCACCGCGGCGACCTCGTCGTTCGACACCGTCGTCTTCTGCGGGCAGAGCTCGTTCGCCCGCACGGTGACCTCGCCCAGCGGGACCCCCGCGAAGTTCGCCGTACCGCCCGGGTACACCCGCTGGTGCTCGGAGAGCTTGCCGGTGGACGCGAAGACCTTCACCTCGTAGGGGTGGTCCGCGGCGTTGTCCGACACGGTCACGGAGACCTGCCCGGTGGAGTCGTGCGCACCGCAGCCGGCGAGCGTCAGGACCGCGGCGATGCCGAGGACGAACACGGGGACGACACGACGGAGCACACCGGCAAGGCTACGCCGTCCCGAGCAGCCAGCCGTTGTCCGCGGCGACCCGGAGCGCCTCGGTGGCGTTGCGCGCGGCGGTCTTCCCGATCGCCGACGACAGGTGGTTGCGGACCGTGCCCTCGGACAGGTGCAGGGACCCGGCGACCCCGGCGACGGTCGGCGCCGTGCGGAAGGCGATGAGCACGTCGGTCTCCCGCGGGGTGAGCGGGGACGGTCCTGCGGCGAGGGACTCCGCGGCGAGCACGGGGTCGACGACCCGGAACCCGCCGGCGACGCGTCGGACGGCGTCGGCGAGCTGTTCGGCTGGGGTGTCCTTCACGACGAACCCCGCGGCCCCGGCCTCCAGCGCGCGGCGGAGGTACCCGGGCCGGCCGAACGTCGTCACGATGAGCGATCGGCACGTGGGCAGCAAGCGGGCGAGGGCGGCGGCCGCGGTCAGCCCGTCGGCGCCGGGCATCTCGACGTCGAGCAGGGCGACGGTCGCGCCCGAGGACCGTGCGGCCTCGAGGACCTCGTCGCCGCGGGCCACCTGGGCGACGACCTCGATGTCCCGCTCGAGGGACAGCAAGGACGCCAGGGCACCGCGGACGAGCGCCTGGTCGTCGGCGAGCAGCACCCGGATGGTCTCGGTCATCGTCGTTCCCTCTCGACCCGCAGCCGGAAGCCGCCGAGGTCGCTCGTGCCGGTGGTCAGCCTCGCCCCGACGGCATCTGCGCGCTCCCGGAGCCCGCGCAGTCCGTTGCCCGGGGTGGCGGACGCGGCATCGGGGTCGAGCAGCCCCGTCCCGTCGTCCTCGATCGTCAGGGCGGTCCGGGTGAGCGTGACCCGGACCCGGCTGGCCGCCGCGTGGCGGACCACGTTCGTGACGCCCTCGCGCAGGACCCACGCGAACAGGCTCCGGACGTCGTCGGCCGCCGCGTCGCCGTCGTGCGGGAGCGCCGCGTCGATCTCAGCGGCCTCGAGCGCCGCCCGTGCCGACACGAGTTCCGCGTCGAGGTCGGCTTCGCGGTAGCCGCTGACCGCGTGCCGGAGGCCCTGCAGGGCCTCGCGGGAGAGCCGTTCGACGTCCTGCATCTCGGTCTTCGCCCGGGCCGGGTCGACGTCGACGAGCCGTGCGGCGAGTTCGGACTTCATCGCCACGACGGTGAGCGAGTGCCCGAGGACGTCGTGCAGGTCGCGGGAGAACCGAGCGCGTTCCTCGACCACGGCCAGGCGGGTGATCTCGTCCTGCGCGACGCCGAGTCGCTGCTCCGCCTCGCGCTGTCGGCCGAAGAAGAGCATCGAGGCCCCGACGGACACCGTGATCACCGGGGCGAACAGGATGCCGCTGTTCACGGCGGTGTCCCACCCGGTGCTCGCCGCGACGAGGAACTGTGCGCCGAGGATCGCGAGCACGACCACGCCGGCCACCCAGAACCGTTCCGCGACGAACCCGGACAGCGCGGCGACGAGCAGCCATGTCCAGACGGCGAGCGGTCCGACGACGAACAGCAGCAGCCCCGCCAGCAGGGCGACACCGGCCAGGACGACGACCCGGCCGCGCAGGCTCCGCCGCCACATCAGCTCCGGCGCGAACAGGTACGCCGCGTAGACGACCGCGAGGGCGATCGTCGAGACGACGTGCGCCCGGAGGCTCCTGCCGTCGCTCCAGACGGCGATGATCTCGAGCACCTGCCAGAGGAGCGCGAAGACCGCTCCGGCGTACCAGCGGCGGCGGCCGATCCGGATGTCCTCGTCGCTCGCGCCCGGTGGGACGGCCCACGGGAACGAGCGCGGGGCCGGTCGCGTCGGCCTGGAGGCGCGTGGTGCGTTCTCCGCACCCCGCGCCTCGGCCGTTCTGGTCGCCTCGGACATCGGTGCCAGCGTAGGGCCGTCGGTCACTGCCGTGCGGCGTCGCGGCGGTACCGCCACACGATCACCGCGGCGAGGACGATCGCCCACGCGGCCAGCACCATCGCCGGCTCGGTCATCCCCGAGGCGCCGGTCGCTCCGGCACCCATCTGCCCGATGCGGTTCAGCCAGTACGAGGGCAGGAGGTGCGCGACGCTGCCCATCCAGTCCGGCATCACCGACAGCGGGACCCAGAGCCCGCCGAGGATCGCCAGGCCCATGAACACGACCATGAACAGCGGCTGCGCGAAGGACGGCTTCGCGAACTGCCCGATCAGGATCGCGATGAGGGCGAAGGGGATCACCCCGCACCAGATCCCGAACCCGGCGGCGAACCAGTGCGCCGGGTCGAGGGAGGCGTGCAGACCCACCGTGGCGACGAGCACTGTGACGACGATCGACACCGCGGCGAAGGCCATCGCGGCGATCACCTTCGACACCATGAAGCCCCACCCGGACAGCGGCGTCACGCGGAGCTGCCGGTTCCAGCCGATCGACCGCTCGTTGACGATCGCGAACGCCTGGCTGAGCGCGGCCATCATCGCCCCGTACGACGCCATCTGCAGCGTCGTGACGACGAGGTACTGCAGGTGGGTCGTCGGGTCGGTCTGGGAACCGAACGCCGAGCCGAACACGAGCAGCATGATCACCGGGACGGCGAAGGTGAACACCATCGCGCGGACGTTGCGGAGCTGCCGCTTCGTCTCGAGGTACACGTACCGGATCGGCAGCCGGCCGGAGGCGGTGACGGTGGTCATGCGAGGACTCCTTCGGGAGCGGTGTCGGTGGGGGCGGGGTCGGCGGTGAGCGCGAGGAAGGCGTCGTCCATGGTCGAGGCGACCACCTGGATGTCGTGCGCCTGCGGGAACGCTGTGAGGAGGGCCCTGAGGGTGTCGTCGCTGCGGTCCGAGCGGAGCGTGACGGAGTCGTGCCGCGCCTCCAGGCCGACGACGCCCGGCAGAGCGCGCAGCGCGACGTGCGCGTCGGTGCCCACCCCGGAGAACCGGACGGCGCGCGTGGCGGTGATCGCCTTGATCTCGGCAGGCGTGCCGTCGGCCACGATCCGGCCGGCGCGCATGATGACGATCCGGTCGGCGAAGGTGTCGGCCTCGTCGAGGTAGTGGGTGGCGAACACGACCGTGCGCCCCGCGTCGGTGAACTCGCGCATCGACGACCAGAACGTGTGCCGGGCCTCGACGTCCATCGCCGCGGTCGGTTCGTCGAGCACGAGCAGGTCCGGGTCCGAGACCACGGCGACCGCGAACCGCGCCCGCTGCAGCTGCCCGCCGGAGAGCTTGTTCACCCGGCGTCCGGCGATCTCGGTGCACCGCGCACGGCGCAGGGCCTCGTCGACCGGCATCGGACGACGGTGTGCAGCGGCGACGAGGGCGACCGCGTCCCGGACGGTCGTGTCCGGCAGGAGTGCGCCGCCCTGGAGCATCGCCCCGACCCGGCCGGCGACCACCGCGGCACGGGGCTCCTCGCCGAAGAGCAGGGCCTCGCCGGTCGTCGGTGTGGACAGCCCGAGCGCGAGGTCGACCGTCGTGGTCTTGCCCGCGCCGTTCGGGCCGAGGAGGGCGACGACCTCGCCCGGACGGATCGTCAGGTCGACGCCGTCGACCGCGGCCACGGCGCCGAAGCGCTTGCGGAGGTCGCGGAGCTGGATGACCGGTGTGTCGTTCATGGCTCCGAGCCTCGCGCGGGACGCGTCGTCGGTCCTCTGCGCTCCGTCACGGATCGGGCATGACATCTGTCACGACCGAGCCGGCCGTCCTCCGTACTGGGGACACGTGTCTGTCCGGTAGGCGCGTTAGCGTGGGGGCATGCACCTCGACTCCGACGTCTCCGACCGCGCCGCGCCGGACGCCGTCCGGCGGGCCGCGCTGCTCGCGGCGCTCGACGTCGTCGAGGGGGGCGCCGAGGAACGCTTCGAACGGATCACCCGGATCGCGCGAGAGGCCTTCGGCGTGAGCGGTTCGTTCCTCAACCTCGCCCGGGAGACCGACGTCTTCATCAAGTCGCAGCAGAGCGACACCGTGTTCGGCCCGACGATCCCGCTGCAGGACACGTTCTGCGGCCGGACCCTCACGGTGGAGGGCCCCGTGGTCGTCCCCGACGCCCGCGCGGACGTCCGGTACGCGGACATGCCGATGGTCGTCGACGACCCGAACGTCCGCTTCTACGCCGGGGTGCCGCTGCGCGCTGGGGAGGACGACGTCAAGGTCGGCACGCTCTGCCTCATCGACCCGCAGCCCCGCACCCTCGACCCCGACGACCTCGCCCTGCTCCAGGAGCTCGGTGTCTGGGCGGAGCGCGAACTGGCCGCCGGTGCCGACGAGGACCGCCTCCGCTCGGTGCTCGCCGGCCTCGAACCGTCCGCCGTCGACCTGCCCGGGTACCGCGTCGGGGGCATGTCCAAGCCGCACGGCGTCGTGTCCGGCGACTTCCACGACTGGCACCTCGACGGGGACTCCCTCGTGGTGACGGTCGCCGACGTCATGGGCAAGGGGATGTCCGCCGGACTCCTCGCCGCGACGATCCGGGGCGCCCTGCTCGCCCGGGGAACAGCGTCGTCGGGCGACGTCGTGGCGGCACTCGAGGCCCAGGTCGGCCCGGACCTGTCCCGCGCGGAGTCCTTCGCGACGATGTTCCACGGACGCCTGACGACCGCGACCGGGCGGATGGAGTTCACCGACGCCGGGCACGGTCTCGCGATCCAGCTCCACGCCGACGGGACCGAGAGTGTGCTGCGCTCCTACGACCTGCCGATCGGCCTGCACCCGGTGGGGGCTGCGCGGGTCACGGGGACGCTCGAGCTCGAGCAGGGCGACGTGCTGCTGCTCGTCAGCGACGGGGCGCTCGAGCTGTGGGACTCCACGCTGGCGTCACTCGGCGCGCTCGGGGCGATGTGGCGTGACGCGCCGGACATCGACGTGTTCCTGGGGCGGGTGCGGGCGCGTGCGGCGTCGCACGACCCGGGTGACGACCTGACGGTCGTCGTCGTCGCGCGCGACTGACGCGCGGGCGGGCGCGGGCGGGTGCGTGCGTGCGTGCGGGTGCGTGCGGGTGCGTGCGTGCGTGCGCCGAGGTCGCATCATGTGTCGCGTTCGGCGCCGGCGGGCGACACTTCGTGCGACCTCGCCGGACGTGAGCGGCGTGTTGTGCGACCTCGCGTGAGCGTGTGGCGGGCGTGCGGCCTGGAGGCGCGGGGCGGCTCGGCCCCGTCCCTCCCGTCCGGCGGACGCGCGAGCGGGCGCGCCGAGGTCGCAGAATGTGTCGCGTTCGGCGCTTGCGGGCGACACTTCGTGCGACCCCGGCGGACGTGAGCGGCGTGTTGTGCGACCTCGCGTGAGCGTGTGGCGGGCGTGCGGCCTGGAGGCGCGGGGCGGCCCGGTCCCGTCCCTCCCGTCCGGGGGACCCGCGGGCGGGCGCGCCGAGGTCGCAATATGTGTCGCACTCGGCGCTGGGGAGCGACACTTCGTGCGACCTCGCCGGACGTGAGCGGCGTGTTGTGCGACCTCGCGAGCGTGCGGGCTTGCGCTAGGCGCCGAGGCGCTCGATGAGCTCGCGGTAGCGCTCGGCCGTCCGGGTGACGATCTCCTCGGGGAGCACCGGGGGCGTCCCCTGCCGGTCCCAGTTCGCGCTGAGCCAGTCCCGCACGATCTGCTTGTCGAACGACTCCGTGCGGTTCCCCGACCGGGCGTCCCAGTAGCGGCTGGAGTCGCTCGTCAGGACCTCGTCCGCGATCCGGATCTGCCCCGACGCATCGCGCCCGAACTCGAACTTCGTGTCCGCGATGACGACCCCGCGCTCGAGCGCGATCGCCGCCGCCTCGGTGTACACCCGGAGCGACAGGTCCCGCAGCGCCGCAGCCGTCTCGGCGCCGACGAGCGACACGGTCTGCTCGAAGGAGATGTTCTCGTCGTGCTCGCCCTGCGGTGCCTTGTACGCCGGCGTGTAGATCGGTTCCGGCAACCGGTCGCCGTTCGACAGGCCGGCGGGGAGCGGTACGCCGCAGACGCTGCCGGAATCCTGGTACTCCGCCCAGCCGCTGCCGACCAGGTACCCGCGGACGACGCACTCGACCGGGAACATCTCGAGCGGCATCACGTGCATCGACCGGGACGCCACCGACGCGGGCACCGGGGTCCCGCCGGCGGACGGCCCGATGAGGTGGTTCGGGACGTCGGCCAGCTGGGTGAACCAGAAGCGGGACAGCCGGGTCAGCAGCTCGCCCTTGCCCGGGATCGGCGGCTCGAGCGCGAAGTCGTAGGCACTGACCCGGTCCGAGGCGACGAGCAGCAGCTCGGTGGCGCTCGCGACGTCGGCGGTGCCGGTGGGGACGTAGAGCTCGCGGACCTTGCCGGACGAGACGTGCTGCCAGCCGTCGAGCACGGGTGCCGGGCTCATCGGGTGACCTTCGCGGCGATGTCGGTGCGGAACTGCGCGCCCTCGAGCGTGATGTCGCCCAGCCCGGCGTAGGCACGGTCGCGGGCCTCGGCGAAGGAGGACCCGGTGGCGACGACGCTCAGCACCCGCCCGCCGGTCGCGACGAGCTGGTCGTCGAGGACGCCGGTGGCGGCGTGTGCGACGGAGACGCCGTCACGGGCGTTCGCGGCGTCGATGCCGGTGATCGGACGACCGGTCTGAGGGTTCTCCGGGTAGCCCTCGCTCGCGAGCACGACGGTCACGGCGACCTGGTCGCGGAACTCCGGTGCCGGGGTGGCCCCGAGCTGGCCGGTGGCCGCGGCGAGCATGAGACCGCTCAGCGGGGTCGCCAGACGGGGGAGGACGACCTGGGTCTCCGGGTCGCCGAAGCGCGCGTTGAACTCGATGACCCGCACGCCCTGCTCCGTGACGATCAGGCCGCAGTAGAGCAGCCCGACGAACGGGGTGCCCTCGTGCTCGAGCCGGCGCACGGTGGGGAGCGCGACGAGGTCGGTGACCTCGTCCACGAAGGCGCGCTCCGACTCCCAGCGGTCGGCGAGCCACGGCAGCGGCGAGTACGCGCCCATGCCGCCCGTGTTCGGTCCGGCGTCGCCGTCGCCGAGGCGCTTGTAGTCCTGCGCGGGGCTGAGCGCACGGACGTCGTGTCCGTCGCTCAGGAAGAACAGCGAGACCTCTTCGCCGTCGAGGAACTCCTCGACCACGACGTGTCCGTGCTGCAGCCAGTAGGTGGCGTGGTCGATCGCGGCCTGACGGTCCTCCGTCACCAGGACGCCCTTGCCCGCGGCCAGCCCGTCGGCCTTCACGACGTACGGTGCGCCGAGCTCGTCGATCGCCGCGACGGCTTCCTCTGCGGTGCCGGCGTACACCGGACGCCCGGTGGGCACGGCTGCCTCGGCCATGATGCGCTTGGCGAACGCCTTCGAGCCCTCGAGCTGCGCGGCGGCCTTGCTCGGACCGAACACCGGGATTCCCCGGGTCCGGACGGGGTCGGCGACACCGGCGATGAGGGGCGCCTCTGGCCCGACGACGACGAGTTCGATGCCGTTCTCGATCGCGTACTCGGCGACGAGCGCACCGTTCGTCGGGTCGAGGGACACCGTCTCGACGTCGACGTCGGCGGCGATGCCGGCGTTGCCGGGTGCAGCCGTGATGACGTGACCTGCCTGCTCAGCGAGGAGGGCCGTGATGATCGCGTGCTCGCGGGCACCGGAACCGAGGACGAGGATTCGCACCCGATCACCCTACCGATCCCGACTCGCCGGTTGCGATGCGACGGCTAGCCTGTGGACATGCCACCCAGGAGGATCGAGGACGCCGAGGGCCGCGCGGCGCTCGCCGCCGTGCAGCAGGGTTCGACCGCCCGGCCGGACCTGGCGACCGCCGTCCGCTGGTCGTTGCAACGCCTCGCCGACGACGTCCCGGGCAACAGCGTCGAGGTCCGCGTCCCGCCGTTCGCCGCCGTGCAGGCAGTACCCGGCCCGCGGCACACGCGTGGGACGCCGCCGAACGTCGTCGAGACGGACGCGGCGACCTGGTTGGCGCTCGCCACCGGCGCGCTGCGATGGGACGAGGCCGTCGCGCAGTCGCGCGTCAGCGCGTCCGGCTCACGCGCGGACCTGACGGCGTTCCTGCCGGTCCGGCTGGGCGTCTGAGACGGATCCGACGACGGACTGGAGGATCGTGGCGGGCCCGACCCGTGCCTCCAGGCCGGTACGGACGCGCCTGCGAAGGCCGACGAACCGAATTAGGTAGTGCCTACTGATGTGACGTCATCAACCGGCCGAATACCGTGGAAGTCGCCGGGATTCGGACCCGACCCGAACGGGTCCGAACCCGGCGACAGGGTCAAAGGTACGCGACATTTGTCACACCGTGTCAACTGATCCGGCGAGTCGTGCTGCATTCCGCAACGAACCTGCGACATCCGGACGGTCCGTTGCGCCCGGCAGAGCAGCTCAGAGCAGCTCAGAGCAGTTCCGAGAGCTCTGTGCGCGCGTGCAGGTCCCACTTCGTGAACACCCGGGACAGGTGCGCGTCGATCGTCCGGACGCTCAGCCCGAGCGACTCCGCGATCCGCCGGTTGCTCAGGCCCTCGGCGGCGAGCTTCGCGACCTCGTACTCGCGGTTCGTCAGGGGCGTCTTCGACCGGCCGGCGGTGACGGCCATGCCGTGCGTCGCCAGGACGCCCTGCGCCGCGATGACCCGGGTGCGGTCGCCCGCCCGGACGGCGTCGGCGTACTCGACGATCGCGCCGGCGAGGGGCCCGTCGACGCGTGCTGCCGCGGTGCGCATCCGGTCGAGCGACGCCGCGGAGTCCCGCCCGTTCAGCATGTCGTTCGTGTAGTGCAGGGCTTGCGCGTACATGACGTGGGTCCAGGAGCCGCTCGCGGTGCCCCGCTCGATGATGTCGTCGGCGTGCCGGAGTCCCGCCGGGTTGCCCAGCACGGCCTCGGTCCACGAGATCGTCACGGCGACCTGCTCCCCGATGATCCGCATCGCCCGCAGCGGTGTCGACCGAGCGCGTTCGAGCGCCGCCGTCGCCTCTTCAGCCCGGCCCGCGTAGGCGTACGACATCGCGAGCCGGGCCCACGGGTACGCCGCGAACCCGCCGTGGTCCGCAACGTCGTAGCGCTCGCAGGCTGCCGAGAACGCGGCGACGGCGTCGTCCCAGCGGCGCTGGCCGAGCGCCAGGTTGCCCTCGCCGATGAGTTCGAGGGTGAAGTCGTACTTCAGGTACGGGCTCGATCGCCGGACCGGGACCTCGGTGATGAGGTCGGCGATGTCGCCGCGCCAGACCTGGACCTGGTGCATGACGGAGACGATCTCGCCGACGCTCCACGGGGCGTCCTCGAGGTGCTCGACCGCGGTCGCCAGACACGCCTTCCCGAGGGCCGCGGCGTCGTCGAGTCGGCCGGCGGTCGCGAGGGCCATCACCGCGCACGGGGCCAGGCAGAGGAACGCGAACGGGATCGTCGGCGCGTGCACGATGCCCGTCCGCTCGAGCTCGGCGCGGACCTCCTCGAATCGACCGCCCCAGCCGAGGTGCGCCAGCCGCAGCAGCCGGAGCCGCTCGGCCCCGTCGGCCGACACGAAGCGGACGGCGACGTCGGTCAGCGCCACCGCGGCCAGGGTGTCGTCGTCGTGGAACTGCCGGATGTTGGCGAGCGTCTCGCACGCCTCGATCACCGCGGTGTCGTCGACCTCGTGCGGGGTGGACCGCACCACGGCCCACGCGGCCTCGGCATCCGCGCGGCCGGCCTCGCGACCGGTGCTGTACGAGTACGCGAGGGACCGGAGGCAGTGCGCGGCCACCCGTTCCGTCGGGGTCAGGGTCGTGCGGAGCGCGGCGGACGCCAGGGCGACGGCACTCTCGTGCTCCTGCAGCCGGACGGCGACCTGCGCGCCGTCGAGCAGCTGGTCGACGGGCGGGAGCACGCCGCACTCGAGCGACCACAGCGCGGCACGGAGCCGTGCCGCGGGCGGCGCGCCCTCCGGCCGGTCGGTGCGGAAGGCGTTGGCGCGGGCGAACAGCGCCGTGCGCCGTGCCACCGGGACGAGGGCGCGGACCACTTCGCCGACGAGCGGGTGCGACGGCCGGGCGACCGCGGCGCCGTCCTCGAGAGCGTCGATCCGGACGAGGCCGAGGGCCACCACCCGGTCGACGTCCCCGCCGCTGACCAGGCCGATCAGGCGGGCGAGGGGGATCGGGTCTGCGAGGGCGACGATGTCGACGACGTCGCGCAGGTCCTCCGGCAGGGAACCGAGCTCCGTGCGGTACATGTCGGCGAGGCTGTTCGACGCCGTGACCCGGCCGCGCCAGTACCACCCGGTGGCGGTCTGGTCGAGGGCGCCGGACGCGAGCGCGGACCGGACGACCTCGCGGATGTAGAGCGGGTTGCCGGCCGTCGCGCGGTGCACGCGTTCGGCGGAGGCGGTCTCGAGCTGCGCCCCGAGGGCCTCGGCGATGAGCGACGACGTCTCGTGCAGGTCCAGCGGCTCCAGGTCGATCCGCTCGAGCAGGTCGTCCTGCCACAGGGCGCGGAGGGGCTCGGGCAGCGCGGCGAAGTCCCGGCAGGTGAGCACCAGGCGTGCCCCCTGCTCCCGCACGAGCCACGCCACGTACCGCGCCGAGATGGCGTCGAGGTGGTCGGCGTCGTCCACACGGAGGAGGACGTCGCGGTCCGCGAGGTCCTCGGTCTCGCGCAGGCGCTGCTCGGCCCCGCCGGCGCCGACGAGTTCCGCGAGCGATCCAGGCAGTTCGCCGAACCGCTCGACGACCGCGCCGAACGGCATCGACCGGCTGGCGGCCACCGCGGTGATCGGCACGACGAGGGTCCGGCCGGAGGTGTCCCGACCGGCGACGCGGTCGGTCACGCGGGCGGCCGCGGAGCTCTTGCCGAGGCCCGGCGCACCGACGAGCGCGACGCTCCACCGGTGCTCGGCGACGACGGAGACGGCCCGGTCCTCCTCGCGACGCTGGAGGAGCGGCCACGCCACGCGGGCCGGGACACGGGCCGCACGTGCTGTCCGTTCGCGCATCCGCCTCACCTCCTCCGCGTGGGATACCGATCGGTGTCGACCATCCTCTCCCGGATCTGACCGCCCGTGCAGGCCGGAGCACGTCCCACAGTGGGGGACAATGGACGGGTGAGCAACACCGATCGACCCGACGAACGACCGGCTCCGGCGCCGAACGCCGTCACCTCCTCCGACGAGGTGACGATCCGCCGTGCCCCGAAGTTCGGGGTCTTCATCGTGGGCGGGGCGCTCCTCGGCTTCGTCGCGACGCTGATCGTGGTGTCGCTGACCATGAACATCGACCGCGGCGACCAGCAGGAGACCGCGAGCTTCGGCAGCCTGGTGGGGTACTTCAGCCTGTGGGGCGTCACCATCGGTGCCTTCGTCGGCGCGGTGGTCGCCGTCGTCCTGGACCGCGTGTTCGCGCGTCGCGCGGCCCGCCTGACGGCGGAGCGCGTCGAGGTCGAGCTGCCGCCCGAGACGGTCGAGGGTGAGATCGAGGACCACGGCGACCAGGCGCGGTAGACGCGACCAGGTCAACGGACTGGAGGCGCGGTGCCAGCTGGCACCGTCCCTCCAGGCACGGCCGTCACCCCGCTGGCGCGGTGCGCCGGTACCGGCTGGTGGGGCCCACCTCCAGTCGGTCTCGGCGTCGCGTTCGCGACCCCCACTCAGCTGAGCTGGTTGGCCTCGACCCAGGACAGGTACTCCGGGCTCACGGTGCCCGTGACGTACTCGCCCGTGAAGCAGCTCATCTCGAGGTCCGTGACGTCGGACCCCTCGATGATCGCGTCGCGCATGTCGCCGATCTCCTGGTAGATCAGGTGGTCGCTGCCGAGCACCTTGTTGATCTCCGGGATCTTCCGGTCGTGGGCGATGAGCTCCGCGCGGGTCGGCATGTTGATGCCGTACACGTGCGGGTAGCGGACCGGGGGAGCGGCGCTCGTGAAGGTGACCTCGTTCGCACCGGCGGCGCGGGCCATCTCGACGATCTCGCGGCTCGTCGTGCCGCGCACGATCGAGTCGTCCACGATGAGGATGTTCTTGCCCTTGAACTCGGACGACATCGCGTTGAGCTTCTGGCGCACGGACCGCTTGCGCTCCGCCTGCCCCGGCATGATGAACGTGCGGCCGACGTAGCGGTTCTTGTAGAAGCCCTCGCGGTACTCGATGCCGAGCTTCTGCGCGACCTGCATCGCGGCCGGACGGCTCGAGTCCGGGATCGGCATGACCACGTCGATGTCGCCGGTGGGGGCGTACTGCGCGATCGTGTCCGCCAGACGGTTGCCGAGCCGGAGCCGGGCGTCGTACACCGAGATGCCGTTCATGACGGAGTCGGGGCGGGCGAGGTAGACGTACTCGAACGAGCACGGCACCAGGCGCGGGTTCTTCGCGCACTGGCGGGCGTGCATCTGGCCGTTCATCTCGATGAAGATCGCCTCGCCGGGGGCGACGTCGCGGACGATCTCGTAGCCGCCGGACTCGAGCACCAGCGACTCGGAGGCGACGACCCACTCGGGGTTGCCTGCCTCGTCGAACTTGTGCCCGAGGATGAGCGGACGGATGCCGAACGGGTCGCGGAACGCCAGCAGGCCGTGCCCGGCGATGGTCGCGATGGCGGCGTACGAACCCTCGACCCGCTCGTGCACGCGCTCGACGGCGTCGAACACCTGCCCGGGGTCCAGGTCCTTGCCGCGCACCTGGCCCTGGAGCTCGTGCGCGAGCACGTTCACCAGCAGCTCCGTGTCGGAGCTCGTGTTGAGGTGCCGACGGTCGATGTCGAACAGCTCACGGGTGAGTTCCCGCGTGTTCGTCAGGTTGCCGTTGTGCACGAGGACGATGCCGTACGGCGCGTTCACGTAGAACGGCTGGGCCTCTTCCTCGTTGCTCGCGGCGCCCTTCGTGGCGTAGCGGACGTGCCCGAGGCCCATCGTGCCGAGGAGGGCACGCATGTCACGGGTTCGGAAGGACTCCCGCACGTGACCCCGGGTCTTGTGCATGTGGTGGATGTGACCCTCGACCGTGGCGATGCCCGTCGAGTCCTGTCCCCGGTGTTGCAGGAGGAGCAGAGCGTCGTAGATGGATTGGTTTGCAGGCCCCTGCGCAACGAGGCCGACGATGCCGCACATTCGCGGTGTGCTCCAGACCGTAGAATCGGGTGGTACCGAACAAGTCTGCCATGCCCTAGCGGAGGACTACGCATGCCCAACCCGTACGCAGAGGCCGGCGTCGACACCGCTGCCGGTGACCTCGCAGTCGAGCTCATGAAGTCCGCCGTCTCGGCGACGCACAACACGTCCGTGCTGGGCGGTGTCGGTGGGTTCGCGGGGCTGTACGACGTCTCGTTCCTGAAGGACTTCGAACGTCCCCTGCTCGCGACCTCGACCGACGGCGTCGGCACGAAGGTCGCCATCGCGCAGGCGATCGACAAGCACGACACCATCGGCCAGGACCTCGTCGGCATGGTCGTCGACGACATCGTCGTGGTCGGCGCGAAGCCGCTCTTCATGACGGACTACATCGCCTGCGGTCGGGTCGTCCCCGCCCGCATCGCGGACATCGTCGCCGGCATCGCCCGCGGTTGCTCGGAGACCGGCACTGCCCTGGTCGGCGGCGAGACGGCCGAGCACCCCGGCCTGCTCGGGCCGGACGACTACGACGTGGCCGGTGCCGCGGTCGGTGCGGTCGAGGCCGGTTCGCAGCTCGGCGCGCACCTCGTGCAGGACGGCGACGTCGTCGTGGCGATCGCGTCCTCCGGGCTGCACTCGAACGGGTACTCGCTCGTGCGTCACATCCTGTCCTCCCGCGGGGTCGGGTACACCGACTCGCTGCCGGAGCTCGGCGGCCTGGTCGGGGAAGCCCTGCTCGAGCCGACGCGCCTCTACACGACCCCGCTCCTGTCGCTCATCGAGCAGCACCCGGGCGCCGTGCACTCGCTGTCGCACGTCACCGGCGGTGGCATCGCGGCGAACCTGGCGCGCGTCCTGCCCGTCGGGTCCTGGGTCGAGGTCGACCGCTCCACGTGGGAGCCCCTGCCCGTCTTCCGGGTGCTCGCCTCGATGGCCGGGACCCCGATCGAGGACACCGAGGGCACCTGGAACCTCGGCATCGGCATGTTCGCGGTCGTGTCGGCCGCTGCGGCGTCCGACGTCATCGCGTCGCTCGGGGCCGCCGGGCTCGCGTCGTGGAGCGTCGGGACGATCTCGACCTCGGCGCGGGACCTGAGCGGATTCGAACAGGGCGCGAAGGGCGTCGACGGCGGCGCGGTGCGGCTCGTGGGGGCGTACGCGGGCTGAGGTGTCGCGTGCGGGCGCTGCGCGGGCTCCGCGCGGGCTCCGCGCGGGCCGCTCGGCGCTGCGCGGCCTGCGCGGGCCGCTCGGCGCTGCGCGGCCTCGAGGTCGCACGAACTGCCGTCCGGACTCGTTCCGGGCGGCAGTTCGTGCGACCGGGGCGGAACGGACGCGGCGGGTCGTGCGACCTCGTGGGGTGGGTGCGTCGGGGTCGCTGCGCGTGCAGGTTCCGACACTGCGCCGGTCGATCGACGCGTGCGGTGTCGAACGATGCGCGGGCATCTGTCGCGGAGCCGCGACGGGCGCGACCGGCCCGAGCAGCTGAGCGGCACGGGCGGCCGCGGGCCTGTGCGCACGACGAAACGCCGCGCTGCCCCGAAGGGTGCGCGGCGTCGTCATCGAGCCTGGGTCAGGCGGACTTGTTCTGGTCCTGTTGCGGTTCGAACTCGTCGTCTTCTTCGAGCTGGTCATCCCCGTATTGGTCTGCCCAGCGGTCGACGTAGGAGTTCTCATCCGAGTGCTGCCCGGCGGAGAGCTCGCGTTCGAGCGCACCGTAGTTCGTCTCCGGGCTGAAGTACTTCAGCTCCCGGGCGACCTTGGTGTGCTTTGCCTTCTGACGGCCGCGCCCCATGCGTGACCCCCTCGTGATCGGCTCTGGTCCGGTCCTGGCGGGAGAGGAGTCACCCGGGGAACCGAACGGTTCGTGGTTTGAAATCTGCCGATCACTCTACCATGTACCCCGATCTGGACGTCGCCGCGACGGCCCCGCGCACAGCAGAATCGAAGTGATGACAGACGACGCCCCGCCCCCGGTCGACCAGCACGCTCGTGTCGTGGTGATCGGCGCCGGTCAGGCCGGTCTCTCGGTGGGATACCACCTGCGCCGACTCGGGCTGACGCCGGGGAGCGACCTGGTGCTCCTCGACCGAGCGCCGGCCACCGGTGGCGCGTGGCAGTTCCGGTGGGAAGCGCTGCGGCTCGGGGCGGCCCACCGCGTGCACGACCTGCCCGGCATGAACGCGATGGGGCTCCGGTTCGACGATGCCGACCGGTCACGGCCCGCCCGGGACGTCGTCGGCGAGTACTACCGGCGCTTCGAGCAGCACTACGACCTGCGGGTCCGGCGCCCCGTGGCGGTGTCGTCCGTTTCGCGCATCGACGGTGCCGAGGAACTCTGCGTCACGACGACCAACGCCGACGGGGGCACGGCCAGGATCGCTGCCGAGGTGGTGGTGAACGCCTCCGGCACGTGGGGCACGCCGTTCGTCCCGTGGTACCCGGGCCGCGACGTCTTCCGGGGTCGGCAGGTGGACACGACCGAGTACCGGAGCGCCAAGGAGTTCGCCGGGCAGGACGTGGTCGTGGTCGGCGGTGGGACGAGCGCCATCGGGTTCCTGCTCGAGCTCGACGCGGTCGGAGCCCGGACGCGGTGGTTCACCCGTCGCCCGATGGTCTGGTCGGAGTCCGCGTCGCTCGACCTGGAGTCCGCCGTCGCCGCCGTCGACGAGCAGGACCGGGCAGCACGCGCGGGGGAGACCCTGCCGAGCATCGTCAGCGGGACCGGGGTACCCGTCTCGCGGCGGATCCGTGCGGGGCTCGACCGTGGGGTACTCCGCGAGTCGCCGATGTTCACGCGCCTCAACGAGACCGGGGTCGTCACGGCGGACGGTGAGCACGTGCACGCCGACGCGGTGATCTGGGCGACCGGGTTCCGCGCGGACCTGCGGCACCTCGCACCGTTGCACCTGCGGACCGCTGCTGGCGGGATCGTGGTCGAGGACGGACGCTCCGTCGACGAGCCGCGGCTGTTCCTCGCCGGGTACGGCCCGCAGGCCTCGACGATCGGGGCGAACCGCGCCGGGCGGCGGATCGCTCGTCAGGTGATGGACGTGCTCGCCGGAGCGTGACCTCGCACGGTGCGAGGGTGGCCCGACGGCGTGTCCACAGTGTGCGAGGTTCCGCGCCCCGTGCGAGGTGCGCAGGGTCGCACGACGCACGGAACCTCGCACCATGCGCAGGCGTGGCCGCCGGTGCCTCGCACGGTGCGCAGGCGCGGCCGCCCACGCCTCGCACGGTGCGCAGGCGTGGGCGCCGACGCCTCGCACGGTGCGAGGTGGGCACGGAGCCAGCGTCAGGCGGGGAGGGGCTCCTGTACGCCACGGCGCCGACGTGACGCGCGGAGGAACACCGCGTCGAGCGAGAACCGCCCCGGCCCGGTCAGCGCCACCGCCAGGGACGCCACCGCGAGCACGAGCACGTACTCGAACCCGCCGTCCTGCGAGTAGAACCCCGAGGACGCGTGGGCGAGCAGGCCCGCGACCACCATGTCGACCGCGAGCAGCACGCCCACGACCCGCGTCGCGACCCCGAGCACGAGGAACACGCCCCCGACGAGCTCGAGCCCGGCCACGAGGGGTGCGGCGACCTCGGCGAGCGGGACACCCATGCCGGAGAAGCCCTCGGTCACGGAGCCGATGCCCTGGGCGAACTTCTGGGCGCCGTGCGCGATGAACACCACCCCGAGGACGATGCGGAGCGCGGTCAGGCCGATGGAGGTCGATGTCGTTCGCATGGCGTCGAAGCTAACGGGTGACGCGTCACCGTTCCCCCTCGTTCGGGGGACTGCCCGGGCATCACCAGGACACGTCCAGGCCCGGGTCCGCCGAAACGCGGACGTGCGTTCAGGAAGCGCCGCGTCCGGTCTGCTGCTGCAGGCGGTCGATGTGCTCCGAGGCCTCGGCCTTGGTGAGGTCGGCGGGGAGCTCCTCGCCGGCCTCGCGGGCGAGGGTGTCGAGGTAGCTGCGCTGCGGGCCGGTCATCGGCTCGTCACCGGTGACCCACTCCTCCGGGTCCTTGCTGGCGTCGGTCGACGGGTCCGGACGGGCGCCGCCGAGGGTCTCGCCCGCGAGGTCGGAGGCGGGCTGCTGGGTCGGGTCTGCATCACTCATGCCGGGGACGCTACGCCGCACCCCCGACGACGACCCCAACCACGGCGTCCCCCGAACGGAACCCAGGGGCGGGACCCCGCCTCAGTCGGCGACCGCCGTGTACCGCACCAGGTCGGGCCCGATCGAGCTCGCCGCGATCGGCACGGAGCGGTCGCCCCGCCGGATCCAGATCGTCGCCGCCCGCTCGTCGATCCGCTCGACCTGGTGCAGCGTGCCGTCGAGCAGCACGGCGGCGCTGACGACCTGGTGCCCGGTGGCCTCCCGTGGTGGCAGGCCCACGACGTCGTCGTCGTAGGCGGTGTAGCGACCGGGCGACAGGAACGGCGACACCGGGGTGGTCACGATCTCCAGGCCCTCCTCGACGTGCCGGACGACCACGAGCCGCACCGCCTGGTCCGTGGGCAGCGGGACGTCCGCGACCGGAGCGTCCGCCGGGCCGGCCAGCGCGCGGAACGCGGGCCGGCCGTCGGGGGCGAGCCGTGCCTCCAGACCGTCGATCCGGACCCGTCCGCGACCGCGCGAATCCGCGTACGTCCCTGGTTCGAGCCCGGACCGCCGCGCGTCGAGTCGCGAGACGACGACGCGGTCCGGGCGGTACCAGTCGCGGAGCGTCGCGGGGTCGACCCAGCCGATGCGGTGTGTCGAGTCCTCCGCCGTCCGCTCGTCGAGCGCCCCGAGTGGGTGCGGTCCGCGGACGGCGACGAGTCCCTCGTGCGGGCCGCCGGGCGTGGGCTCGTGGTCGAGCACCTCGACGCGCTTCGAGACCTTGCCGCCGTGCCCGTCGAACGTCGCGAAGGTGCGCAGGTCGGAGATCGTCATGACGTCAGATGCTACGACCGTCACCGTGCGGAGACGAAGCACCGTCGCCGCGCGGGGGAGACGGCACGAGCACGTGCATCTCACCGGTGCACTGGGTCTGGTCGACGCCCTCGGCGGGGCCGGCCGGACGGGTCGCACGCCGCGGCTGCAGGCTGTTGCGCTGCGCGGACCGGAGCAGCCGGTCGTCCTGCGCCTCGTGCTGGAAGACGCCGTGCGGGGAGCGTCGGAGTGCCGGACGGATCGGCTCGCCGCGGCGTTCCTGGCCCGGCAGCGGACGGGAGCGGCGGCCGTAGAGGAGCTCCGACGAGTCGAGCAGCCACGGCACGAGGGCGACGGTCACACCGTGCACGAGCAGGAGCTTCTTGCGGATCCGGCGGCCACGGTGGTTGTGCAGGAAGTTCTCCCACCAGTGTCCGACGACGAACACGGGTGTGTAGACCGTGACAACCTCGGAGCCGTGCTCCATCCGGTGCGCCTTGATGTACTTGATGAGCGGCATCGAGATGTCGCGGTAGGGGCTCGGCACGATGGTCAGGGGGACCTCGATGCCGTACTCGGCCCACTGCGCCTGCAGCCGGGCGGCCTCGGCGTCGTCGATCGCGACGTGCACGGCCTCGAAGCTCGCGTGCTTCGCCGCGATCGCGTAGTCGAGGGCCTTGAGCACCGGCTTCTGCAGCTTGTTCACCAGGACGATCGCGTGGTCGCCGGTCGCGCCGAACTGGGTCTCCTCGTCGGCCTCGATCTCGTGCGAGACGTCGCGGTAGTAGCGGTTCACGCCGAGCATGAGGACGAACAGGATCGGCATGATGAGGAACACGAGCCACGCGCCGTGGGTGAACTTCGTGATCGTGACGATGACGAGGACGACGAACGTGAAGGTCGCGCCGGTGGCGTTGATCGCCCGCGAGCGCACGACCTGCCCGCGGTTGACGGGCTCGGCAGTGGTCCCCGCGCGGTCCTCCCGCAGCAACCGCGTCCAGTGCACGATCATCCCGGTCTGCCCGAGCGTGAACGACACGAAGACACCGATGATGTAGAGCTGGATCAGGCTCGTGACGTTCGCGCGGTAGACGATGAGCAGCGCCGCCGCGACGAGCGCGAGGACGATCACGCCGTTCGAGTAGATGAGCCGGTCACCGCGGGTCGACAGCGCCTTCGGGGCGTACGAGTCGCGGGCCAGGATCGAGCCGAGCAGCGGGAAGCCGTTGAACGCCGTGTTGGCCGCGAGGAGCAGCACCGCCGCGGTGGTCGCCTGGATCACGAAGAACAGCACCGTGTTGTTGCCGAACGTCGCGGCGGCGATCTGGGCGATCAGGGAACGCTGAGGGTGCGTCGCGCAGGCCGCGAAGCCCTGCAGGTCGCAGGCGTCCTCGGCGTAGTGCACGCGGGAGATCAGGGCGAGCGTGATGAGCCCGACGAACAGGACGATCGCGATCGATCCCATGAACACGAGGGTCATCTGCGCGTTCTTGATCTTCGGGCGGCGGAACGCCTGCACGCCGTTCGCGATCGCCTCGACACCGGTCAGGGCCGAGCAGCCGGAGGCGAAGGCGCGCAGGAGCAGCAGGATGAAGGCCGCCTGCGTGGTGTGCTCGACGTTCTGCACCGTGTACGCGGCGGACTCGGCGACCGGCGCGTTGCCGAACGCGGCGCGGAGCAACCCCGTGACGACCATGACGAACACGGACGCCACGAACAGGTAGGTCGGCACGGCGAAGGCCTTGCTCGACTCGCGCACCCCACGGAGGTTCGCGGCCGCCAGCAGCACGACGAACAGCAGGGCGAGCTCGACCCGGAACTCGTTGAGCACGGGGAGCGCCGAGATGATGTTGTCCACGCCCGACGCGACCGACACGGCGACGGTCATCACGTAGTCGACGAGCAGCGCGGACGCGACGACGAGGCCGGCCTTCTCGCCGAGGTTCCGGTGCGCCACCTCGTAGTCGCCACCACCGGACGGGTACGCCTTGATGAGCTGTCGGTAGGACGCGACGACGACCACGAGCAGCAGGACGACGAGCGCGGCGACCCACGGGGCGAACGTCAGGAACGCCATCCCACCGAGCAGCAGGATCATGAGGAGTTCCTGCGGCGCGTACGCCACGGAGGACAGCGGGTCACTCGCGAAGATCGGCAGGGCCAGGTGCTTCGGGAGGAG
Organism: Curtobacterium sp. 314Chir4.1; assembly: GCF_900215175.1. Taxonomy (NCBI): domain Bacteria; kingdom Bacillati; phylum Actinomycetota; class Actinomycetes; order Micrococcales; family Microbacteriaceae; genus Curtobacterium; species Curtobacterium sp. 314Chir4.1. The sequence goes on along the minus strand of NZ_OCMI01000003.1, from coordinate 709,469 downwards.
CTGCCCTTCGAGCTTCTCGGAGGGGAGGGGATCCCCGATCAGTCGCGCTTTCAACGACCGGATCTCGTTCGTCACGAGCGGCAAACCTACTCGTTTCGGAGCGCGAGTCAACACGGGTCACGGGGGCGGTATTCCCCACCTCGCCGCGTTCTCGTGCGACACGGTCCGAAAACCCCTTGTGGTTGACGCTGCGTCAACCTCTAGCGTGGGCTGCATGAGGGATTCGACAGACACGGCGGGCGCAGCTGCGAAAGCACCGCACGGCATCGCCGAGGTGGCGCGTTCCGCCGGTGTGTCGAGCCGCACGTTGCGCCACTACGACGCGATCGGGCTGCTGCCCGCCACGGCGGTCGGCGACGGCGGGCTCCGCCGCTACGACGACCGCGCGCTCGTCCGGTTGCAGCGGATCCTGCTCCTGCGCGGGCTCGGACTGGCTCTGCCCGAGATCCGACGGGTCCTCGACGGGGAGCAGGACGACGTCACGGCCCTCACCGCGCACGTCGCGTGGCTGGAACGCGAGCGCGACCGGCTCGCCCGACAGCTCGCGGCGGTGCGCACCACCATCACCAGGATCGAGAAGGGAGAGGACATGAACGCCACCGACACGTTCGACGGGTTCGACCAGACCCGGTTCAAGCAGGAGGTCGAGGAGCGCTGGGGCGCCGACGCCTGGGATCGCGGCGCACGCTGGTGGGAGTCGAAGGACGCCAGTGCGAAGGAGGCCTTCCAGGCCGAGCAACGGGCGATCGCGCACGACGCCGCGGCGCTCGCCGCGTCCGGTGCGGGGCCGGCATCGGACGCCGGCACCGCTCTCGCGCGGCGCCAGTTCGCCTGGCTCGCGCAGGCGACGCCCCCGGCCGAGCTCACCGCCGACCGGTTCCGCACGCTCGCCGACATGTACGTGCAGGACGAGCGGTTCACGCACGCCTACGAGTGGGCGGGTACGGGCGCCGCGCGCGCCCTGCGGGACGCGATGCACGCGCTGGCCGACAGCGGCCTGTGACGGACGACCCGTGCCTGCTGGCGGACTGCCTGGAGGCACGGGTCGTCCCCGTCCGTCGGCCTGCGGCCGTCAGAGCGACCTGCGCAGTGCCTCCAGGCCGTCGCGCAGACGCGTCACGGTGTCGGCGGTGAGCGTGCCGCGCGTGGCGCGGCGGCGCAGGTCCGCGCGGACCTGCTGCCGGAACGACGACAGGGCCATCTCGACCTCGCGGAGTGCTCGGGCACCCTCGGACGGCACGTCGACGGGCTCGTCGGCGGTCCGGCCGCGCGGGGCCTGCGCGCTCGCGGCGAGGTCGGCGCGGAGGGACCGCATGGCCTCGCCCACCGAGGCGCGGACGCCGTCGGCGAGCGACTTCACCGAGTCGTTCACGCCGTTCTCGACCTCGGCGATCTCGTCGGCGCGGGCGTCCAGCTCGGCCCGACCCGCATCGGTGATCGCGTAGACGGTCTTCCGGCCGTCCGCGGACTTCGAGACGAGTCCCTCTTCCTCGAGCTTGGCGAGCCGCGGGTACACGGTGCCGGCGCTCGGGACGTAGGTGCCGCCGAAGCGGTCGCCGAGGGCCTGGATGACCTCGTACCCGTGCATCGGGTGGTCGGCGAGCAGGACGAGCAGGTACAGGCGCAGGTGGCCGTGGGCGAAGACGGGGCTCATTCGACGACCTCCGTGTCCACGTCGGCCGGAGCCTCGGGTGCCGCGTGCAGCACCGCGATGTCGCCGGAGACCGAGTTCACCCGGAGGTCCAGCCACTGCCCGGACAGCTCGCCGCCCTGCTTGACGTACGAGCCACGGACGCCCCGGATCTCCGAGTCGTCGAACTGCAGCTTGCCGGACGCCGTGCTCACGGTGCACTGGTAGGGCACGCCGTCCTCGAGTCGGACGCTCACCGATCCGGACACCGTGTTCACGCGTGCCGAGTCCGGGGTGCCGTGCAGGTCGAGCACGACGTCGGCGCTCACCCCGTCGGCCGAGAACCGCGGGATCGCCCCCGTCGCCACGACGTCGCCCGACACGGTGTGGACCGTCAGTGCGCCGTCGAGCTCGCGGATGGTCGTGGTGCCGGACACCGCGTTGACCGTCACGTCGCCCGCGATGTCGTCGACGACCAGGTCGCCGGACACCGTGTTGAGCGTGGCGCCGCGGTTCGTGCCGGAAAGCAGTGCGCCGGCGGAGACGACCCCGACGGTGACGATCGCGTCGCGGGGGACCAGCACGCTGACGTCGGCGTGGGCCTTGCCGCGGAAGGACTTCAGGAACCCGATCGGGTCGTCCCAGCGGACCTGCGGGTGGTCGATGGTGAGCGTGTCGCCGTCGAGCTCGATCTTCATCGGCTTGCCGGACACGCTGTGCACCTCGACGCGGGCGGTCGGCTCGTCGTGCGCGACGACGTCGACCTGGCCACCGGCGAGGCCGACGCGCAAGCGGCGGACGATCCCGGTGTCGATCACCTTCGGCTCCTCGACGAGCCACTTCTCCTGGGCCATGTTGCCTCCTCGAACTCGCGATGTATCGCGTCTGTGGACGACACGTTATATCGCGAGTCGCGCTTCTGCAAGCACCAGGGGCCCGATGACCCGGCCGACCCGGTTCAGGCGACCGTCGTCGCGGAGGCGGGGCGTGCCTCCAGGCCGGTGGCCGCGGCGCGAGCCGTGCGTTCCGGACTCCACGGGAACCGGCGGAAGACGGGCATCAGGGGCTGGACCATCGGGCCGATCGCGAACGCGGCGATCACGGTGCCCGCACCGACGTCGCCGCCGAGCAGCCAGCCGACGATGACGACCGACACCTCGATCGCGGTCCGCGCGGCCCACACCGGCCAGCCGAGCCGCTCGTGCAGGCCGACCATCAGGCCGTCCCTGGCGCCCGTGCCGAACCCGGCGCCGATGTAGAACGCCGTGGCCAGCGCGAGCAGCAGGAGTCCGGCGACGAACAGCAGGATCCGCCCGACGAGCTCCGACGGGGTCGGGACGAGCCAGAGCACGAGGTCCGCCGACGGTCCGATCGCGAGGGCGTTGAGCAGCGTGCCGATGCCGGGCTTCTGGCGGAGCGGGATCCAGAACAGCAGGATGACGCCGCTCGACACCACGGTGATCACGCCGAACGACCACGGGACCACGTTCTCGAGGCCCTCGGTGAGCACCGTCCACGAACTCACGCCGACGACGGCCCGGACCTGCAGCGCGGTCGACGCCCCGTAGAGGAACAGGCCGACGAAGAGCTGGGCGAATCGGAGCGTGAGGGCGGTGGAGCGGGGCATGGTGGAGCGGGGCATGGCTCGATCGTGCGCGGGATTGGACTGCACGTCGAGGGCCAATTCGGCTACCGTGGATCCATGACCGTCCTGCCCGCGACCCGCACCGGCGCCGTCCAGCTCAGCGCCCGTGCCGCCGCGCACCTGCTCACCGACTGGCGTGCAGCCACCGACGCCCCGGCGTACGAAGCGCTGTCCGACGCCCTCCGCGTCCTGGTGATCGACGGTCGGATCCCCCTGGGCGTGCGTCTGCCGGCCGAGCGCGGACTCGCGACCGCCCTCGGGGTCTCCCGCACCACGGTGGCGAACGCGTACTCGCGGCTGCGGTCCGACGGCTTCCTCGTGTCGGTCCGTGGCTCCGGCAGTGTGGTCCACCTGCCGCGGGACCTCGCCGGGCGGCCGGACCCGGAACGGCTCGGCGGCGTGGTGTCCGGCGACCTGCTCGATCTCCGCAAGGCGGCGATGCACGCGGCCCCCGGGATCGCCGAGGCCGTCGAACGGGCCGTGCGGCACGTCCCGGCGGCGCTCGCCGGCATCGGCTACGACACCGTCGGTGACCCGGGACTCCGCGCGGCCATCGCCGCTCGGTACACGGAACGCGGGCTGCCCACCGACGCCTCGCAGGTCGTCGTCACCATCGGCGCGCAGCACGCCATCGCCCTGCTCGCCCGGGTGCTCGTCCGTCGCGGCGACGCCGTCCTGGTCGAGTCGCCGACCTACCCGCACGCGCACGAGGCGTTCCGCGAGGCCGGCGGCCGCCTCGTCGGCGTCCCCGTCGACGCCCGGACCGGGTGGGACGCCGCCGCGCTCGAGACCACGTTGCGGCGGACCGCACCGGCCGTGGCGTACGTGATGCCCGAGCTGCACAACCCCACCGGGGCGACGATGTCGGAGTCGACGCGGGAGCTGCTGCTGTCGGTGGCCGCCTCGACCGGCACCACGGTGATCGCCGACGAGACGATGGGGGAGCTCCGGATCGAGGGGACGCCGTCGCTCCCGCTGGCCGCCGGGTCCGATGCCGTCGTGATGATCGGGTCGGCGGACAAGGTGTTCTGGGGCGGCTTGCGCATCGGGTGGATCCGGGCTGCGCCCGACCTCCTGCAGCGCTTGCTGCTCGCCCGGCCGACGGGCGACCTCGGCACGCCCGTCCTCGACCAGCTGGTCGCGCGGGAGCTCGTGCCACGTACGGCGGCCGTCCTGGAGGCGCGGCGCGAGTACCTGCGGCAGGGTCGCGACGACGTCGTGGGCGCGTTGCGCGCGCGGCTCCCGGAGTGGGACGTCCCGTCGCCGGCGGGCGGGTTGACGACGTGGGTCGGGCTCGGTCGGCCGGTGTCGAGCGCGCTCGTGCTCGCCGCGCGGTCCGAGGGCGTCGTGCTCGCGTCCGGCGGGGTGTTCGGCCCGGACGGCGGGTTCGAGCGGTTCCTGCGGGTGCCGTTCACGATGCCGCCGGCCGACCGGGTGCGACTCGTCGACGTGCTGGAACGGTCGTGGGCGCGGATCGGTGGGGACAGTGCCGGAGTGCGGGGGTCGTTGGCCGCGGTGGTGTGAGCGTGGGGGTGCGCGCGTGAGCGCGGGTGCGCGCGTGGGCGCGTGGGCGCGGGTGCGCGGGTGCGCGCGTGTGCGCGTGTGCGGCCCGTCATCCTGTGGGGTGACGGCGGGGCGGGCATCTCGCTCCGTGGGGTGATGTGGTCCGGCCGGTCGGCACGGGAGTCTTGTCGCATGGACACGACCATGAAGGCGACGCCCACGGCTCCGGAGCGCGTCGCGTGTGCAGCGGTGCCGCCGGCCGCCCGCGTCACGATGGCGCTGACCGGCTCGCTGCTCGCCGGCGTGCTGACCTCGTTCGGTCAGGCGGTCCCCGGGCTGTCGACCGTCTCGAACTCCGCCGGACCGTGGTTCGTCGTCGCCGTGCTGCTGTGCCTGCTGGCCGGCGTCCGCGCGGGCCGGGTCGCGCTGCCGCTCGCGATGCTCCTCGGCGTGGTCCTGCTCGAGCTCATGCACGTGGGGTACTGGGCGACGACGAACCTCCGTGGCTTCCCGGACGTCCTGTCCGTCACGAACTTCTGGGTCCTCGTGGGGATCCCCGCTGGGATGCTCGCCGGGGCCGTCGCCGTGGCGGTCCGTTCTCCGAGCGTGCGGTGGCGTGGCGCTGCCCTCGGTGCGACCGCGGCGGTGCTCGTCGGAGAGGGCGTCCGGGCACTGCTCCAGGTCGCCGACACCACCGGGCCGGTGGCCTGGGTGGTCGAGATCGTCGTCGGGGTCGTGCTCCTCGCGGTGGCCGTCCTGACCGCCCGCGACCCGCTCGGCCGGGTCGTGGCGCTCGGGATCGGTGTCCTCGGCACGGTCGGGGTGCTCGGTGCGTACCTGGCGTTGGGCGGCTGAGGTCCGTTCGGTACCGGATCGTCCTCCACCGGTACCGGTCCGCTCCGGGTTCTCCACGGATCGCGGTGATCGCGTCCACGCACGGGTCGGTCCTGCAAGGATCGGACCGTGCACCTCCTCTCGGTCTTCAGCCTCCGCAACCGGGCCCTCATCGCGCTCGTCACCATCGTCGTCGCGGTGTTCGGCGGCATCGCGCTGACGAGCCTCAAGCAGGAGCTCATCCCGAGCGTCCAGTTCCCCCAGATCGCGATCGTCAGCGCCTACCCCGGTGCCACGCCGGAAGTCGTGTCGAACGACGTCTCGACGAAGATCGAACAGGGGATCCAGGCGGTGCCCGACCTCAAGTCCACCACCGCGACCTCGTCCACCGGCCAGAGCGTCGTCTCCGCGGAGTTCGCCTACGGGTCGAACCTCGCCAGCGCCGAGGACAAGATCCAGACCGTCGTCAACGCGCTGTCGCTGCCCGACTCGGTCCAGACGCAGATCGTCACCGGGTCATTCGACGACCTGCCGGTCATCCAGCTCGCGGTATCGGCGACGGGCGACCAGGAACAGCTCGTCGACCGGTTGAACGCCACGGCGATCCCCGACCTCGAGAAGCTCGACGGCGTGCGCGAGGCCGACGTCTTCGGCAACCCCGGCCGCCGCGTCGTGATCACCCCGGACCGGGCGGCGCTCGCCGCACGGGGCCTCTCGCAGACCGCCATCTCGGACGCCCTCGACGACAACGGCACGCTCATCCCCGGCGGCACGATCACGCAGGACGGCACGACGCTCTCGGTGCAGACCGGGCAGCGGATCGCGTCCCTCGACGACATCGAGGCGCTGCCCCTGACCGGCGGGACCTCGGCGGCCACCATCGGCGACGTCGCGAAGGTGGCGATCCAGGAGTCCCCGCGCACCTCGATCAGTCGCGTCGACGGCGAGCAGGCCCTGACGATCGCGATCACCAAGACGCAGGAGGCCAACACCGTCGACGTCTCGACCACCGTGCGGGACGCCCTGCCGGACATCGAGAAGAAGATCACCGGCGACCCGAAGATCACCGTGGTGTTCGACCAGGCGCCGTACATCCAGCAGTCGATCGACTCCCTCGCCGAGGAAGGCCTGCTCGGCCTCGGCTTCGCCGTGGTCGTGATCCTGCTCTTCCTGCTGTCGGTCCGGTCCACGATCGTCACCGCGATCTCGATCCCGACGTCGGTGCTCCTCGCCGCGATCGGCATGCGGGCGGCGGACTACACGCTGAACATCATCACCCTCGCGGCGCTCACGATCGCGATCGGCCGCGTCGTCGACGACTCGATCGTCGTCATCGAGAACATCAAGCGGCACCTGCAACCCGGCGTCGACCGACGGCAGGCGGTGCTCGACGGCGTGCGCGAGGTCGCCGGCGCGGTGACGGCGTCGACCGTGACGACGGTCGTCGTGTTCCTGCCGGTGGCGTTCGTGGCCGAGCTCGTCGGTGAGCTGTTCCGGCCGTTCGCCCTGACCGTGACGATGGCGCTCGTCGCCTCGCTGCTCGTGTCGCTCACGATCGTGCCCGTGCTCGCGTACTGGTTCCTGCGCGCCCCGAAGACGCACAAGCACGCCGGCGCGACCACCTCGTCAGCCGCGGCCGACGCGTCCACCGACACCGCGCCTCCCGGCCGGTCCGCGACGACCGGAGCCCTCGCGTCCGCGGCGGACCTGCACGACGCGGCCGCTCCCGACCGCCTGCGTCGGGGCTACCAACCCGTCCTCCGGTGGGTGCTCAGGACCCCGTGGACGGTGCTCATCCTGGCGGTCGTCGTCCTGGGCGGCACCGCGGCGGCGCTGCCCTTCGTCAAGACGAACTACCTCGGCGACTCCGGCCAGAACACCTTCACGGTGACGCAGGACCTCGACCCGGGCACCAGCCTCGACGTGCAGTCGGACGAGGCCCGGAAGGTCGAACGGCAGCTGCGCGAGGTGGACGGCGTCGACACCGTGCAGACGACCATCGGCACGAGCGGACAGTCCATCCAGGCCGCGTTCGGCGGCGGGGCGTCCGCGTCGATCCAGTACGCCGTGACGACGGATGCCGACGCCGACCAGGACCGCATCCAGTCGGACACCCGGAAGCGGTTGAACGCGCTCGAGGGGGCCGGTGACGTCACGGTCTCGTCGGCGGGCGGTGGCTTCGGCGGCAGCAGCGACATCGAGGTGGACGTCACGGCGCCGACCCAGGACCAGCTCCGGACCGCGGCCGACCGTGTCCTCCGCGAGATGCGGAAGGTCGACCACACCACCGGGGCGTCGAGCAACCTGTCCTCGGCGGAGCCGTACCTCGCGGTCCGGGTCGACCGGTCGAAGGCGGCGGCGCTCGGCCTCACCGAGACGCAGATCGGCGGGATCGTCGCCGCAGCCGTCTCACCGCTCGACACCGGCACGGTGGAGATCGACGATGCCTCGCTCGACGTGTACATCGCCGACCCGGAGCCGCCGACGACCTCGGCCGCGCTCCGGGGCCTGTCGATCCCGACGTCGACGGGAGTCGTCCCGCTGTCCGACGTCGCGACCGTCGAGCGTGCCGAGGGCCCGACCACCGTCACCACTTCGGACGCCGTCCGGACCGCGACCATCACCGTCACCCCGGACGCCACCAACCTGGGCGCCGCGGTGCAGGCCGTCACGACCGCGGTGGACGGACTCGACCTGCCCCGGGGTGCTTCGGCGACGATCGGCGGCGTGGCCTCGAGCCAGTCGTCGGCGTTCAGTCAGCTGTTGCTCGCGGCGCTGATCGCGATCCTCATCGTCTACGTGGTGATGGTGGCGACGTTCCGCAGCCTGCTCCAGCCGCTCCTGCTGCTCGTGTCCGTGCCGTTCGCGGCGACCGGGGCGATCCTGCTGCAGATCGCGTCGGGCATCCCGATCGGCGTCGCGTCCCTGATCGGCGTCCTCATGCTCGTGGGCATCGTCGTGACGAACGCCATCGTGCTCATCGACCTCGTGAACCAGTACCGCCGACGAGGCCTCCGTGTGCGCGAAGCACTGGTCGAGGGCGCGATCCGACGCCTCCGCCCGATCCTGATGACGGCCCTCGCGACGATCTTCGCGCTCGTCCCGATGGCGATCGGGCTCACGGGCAAGTCGGGGTTCATCTCGCAGCCGCTCGCGTTGGTCGTGATCGGCGGCCTGGTGTCGTCGACGCTGCTCACCCTCGTGGTGCTGCCGGCGCTGTACTTCGTCGTCGAGCGGGCGCGCGAGCGTCGGGCGGACCGGCGTGCGGCGGCTGCGGAGTCTGCCGCGGGCTAGTGGCGGAGGGCTAGCGGCGGTACTCGGCGTCGACGGCGGCGATCGGGTCCGCCGGAGCGGCCGGTGCCGCCGGGCGCTCCTCGCGCTCGACGGCGCGGAACCACGACACGAGCACGCACGTCAGCGTCACGAGGAACACGACCCCGGCGCCCTGCGACAGCACGGTCATCCGACCGGTCACGGCGGCGTACCCACCGAAGGCCACGGCAGCGGTGAACGACAGGCCGAGCAGGAGCTCGGCGAACGTCTGCAGCGTCGAGTGCCGCTCCCAGCGGGTGGCGGTGTCGCGGGCAGGGCGGGTCGAGGTGTCGGTCACCCCGGAAGTCTGCGCGGGTGCGGCTCTCGGCGGCAGTCCCGACTCCGGGTGCCACCCGCCCGGGGTACGCGCGCCCGGCTCGGTTCTGCCGGCCCTCCGCGAAAGCGACAGATCCACGCCGTGTTCCCGCAGCACGATGTCGCGATGGCGGTACGGACGTGGCGACTCGGCGGCACGCTGTCGCTTTCGCGCCGCGAACACCCGCGGAGTGTCCGATCAGCCGAGACTCGGGCTGAGCGACACTTCTCGCGCTCCACAGCCCGAGAACTGTCGCTGACCGCGAGTCTCGGGCCGCACGCCGCACGCCGCACCGGCCCCGGCGCTCAGCCCAGGTGCCCCCGGAGGAACGTCGCCACGCGCTTGCTCATCGCCTCGTCGAGCTGCGCGATCGAGTGCGCCGACCCCTCCACGGCCACGAACGTCACCGGCACGTCGTGCTTCCGCAGGGTCGCCGCGAACTCCTGCGACTCCCACAGCGGGATGAACTCGTCCGTGGAGTGCCCGATGAAGAACGGCGCGGTGTCCGAGGTCACGTGGTACTCCGGCGAAGCCCGGGTCGCCGCCGGACAGTTCGCGTAGGTCCGACACCCGAGGTACAGCAACTGCTTCCGCTGGAACGACGCCGAGACCCCGTCCGCCCGGGTCGACCGCGAGGTCAGGTTCGTCGGCCCGCTCAGGTCGACGACGGCACGGATGCGATCGCCCTCGGCGTAGGCGGTCGAGTCGTGGTCGGTGACGGCGAGCATCGCCGCGAGGTTCCCGCCGGCGCTGCCCCCGAACACCCCGACCCGCTTGCTGTCCACGTCGTAGGTCGACAGCGTCGTCGGGCGGAACACGAAGTCGAGCGCCCGTCGGACGTCGTCGAGCCCGGCCGGGAACGGGTCGGTCGGCGCGAGCCGGTAGTCGACGTTGAACGTGACGAACCCCTCGGACGCGAGGTACTTGCACACCGACCGGTACGCCGCCGTCGCCTTGTCGCCGTGCGACCAGCTGCCGCCGTGGATCATCAGCACGGCGGGGCGGGTGCCGCTGGCTGCCTCGGCGAGTGCACCAGGGTCAGCCGCCGCGGACGCAGCGGCAGTGGGCGTGGGGACGGCCGTCGCGGTCGGCGTCGTCGTGGTGTCCGGGGCGCTGTCCGCGGGCAGGCACACGTCGAGGCGCTGCAGGGCCTCCGAGCCGTACGGCACGTCGGCGACCACGTCGATGCCGTGGTACCGCAACGACAGCGGGTAGATCACGGGGTCGGCGGTGACCGTGCGGTTCTCGTCGCCCACGGGGTCCGAGCTGCACGACGCGACCGCGCCGAGCGCCACGACCGCGGCGACGAGCGCGAGCAACGTGCGACGGCCTGACCTCATCGAGTCCACCGTAACTCGCCGCCCGCGCGCCGACGTCCACCTGCGGGACGAACGACCACACGGCGCACTCCACCCAGCGGACGACTCCGCCGGCCGACTCCGCCGGCCGACCCCGCCGGCCGACCCCGCCGGCCGACCCCGACGGACCGGCCCCGGGCGAACCCGCCCCCGCGGTGCCAGGATGAGACACGACCCCACAGGAGGACCCGTGAGCCGTCGCAAGGCCTGGAACGCCGACCCCGAACCGCTGCTCCGCGTCGAGGAGGGCTTCCGCCTCGACCGCGTCGACCCCGACGGCACGCCGGGCTTCCCGGGTCGCAGGATCGACGGCCTCGAGGCGCTCGCCGCGGGGGCGTCCCGCCTGTCCGCCCTGCAGGAGCGGCTCTGGGCGGCGTCGACCGCGGGGGACCAGCGTCGAGTGCTGCTCGTGCTCCAGGCGATGGACACCGCCGGCAAGGGCGGGATCGTCTCGCACGTGGTCGGCGCGGTGGACCCGAACGGCGTGCACTACGCGGGCTTCAAGGCCCCCACCGCCGAGGAACGCGAGCACGACTTCCTCTGGCGCATCGAACGACAGCTGCCCAGTGCCGGCCAGCTCGGCGTGTTCGACCGCTCGCACTACGAGGACGTCCTCATCCAGAAGGTCCGCTCCTTCGCGCCCCCGGAGGAGATCGAGCGCCGCTACGGTGCGATCGTCGACTTCGAGGACGCCCTCGCCGAACAGGGCACGAGCATCGTCAAGGTGATGCTGCACATCTCGAAGGACGAACAGCGCGAGCGGCTGGGCGAGCGCCTGGACCGTCCCGACAAGCACTGGAAGTTCAACCCTGGTGACATCGACGAGCGTCTGCTGTGGGACGACTACCAGGAGGCGTACCAGACGGTCTTCGACCGCACCTCGACCTCCCGTTCCCCCTGGTACGTGATCCCCGCGAACCGCAAGTGGTACGCGCGGCTCGCCGTCCAGCAGCTCCTCCTCCGCACGCTCGAGGACATGCAGCTCACGTGGCCCGCGGCGGACTTCGACGTGGCCGAGCAGCGACAGCGGCTCGCCGAGTCCTGACCCCGACGGACTGCCTGGAGGCACGGATCGCCGCCGCCGCGCACCGCGCGCCCGCCTCGGGGCTGGCATCAGGGCGCGTGGTCGCGTAGACTCCGTCGGTCGGCCTTCGACGCCGTGACATTGCGATCACGGAGTTCAAGTTTGGGTGTGTGTTGCTCGAGGGCTGGATTCACGTCGATCCGCGACGGGAAGAACCCCCTCTCCGCATTCAGCCCCCGCCGATGTCGCTGCCGGGCGCTGCGGTACGTCTGCACCCCGAGAAAGTAGCCATGGCCCCGTACAACAAGGGCGGCGCGGACAACCGCGCCTCCGACCGTGTCCGTCACCCGAACGGCACCCCCGCCGCTCGCAGCAGCAAGCACCGCGGCTTCCGCGCTGCCGACCCGTCGGCTCCGCGGCAGAAGCAGCGCTGGGACGCCGAGGAGCGTCGCGGCCGTGCATCGCAGGGCGAGCGCCCGAGCCGTCCGAACTGGGAGCCGCGCGACGGTGGCCAGGGCCGCCCGCAGCGCGACGACCGCGCCCCCCGTCGCTTCGACCACGACGACCGTGCGCCCCGTCGGTTCGACCGTGACGACCGTGCGCCCCGTCGGTTCGACCGTGACGACCGTGCGCCTCGTCGTGACAGCGACGACCGTCCGCGCCGCAACTTCGACCGTGATGACCGTGCCCCGCGTCGCTTCGACCGTGACGACCGTGCCCCGCGTCGCTTCGACCGTGACGACCGTGCCCCGCGTCGGTTCGACCGTGATGACCGTGCCCCGCGGCGTGACAGTGACGACCGTCCGCGTCGGAGCTTCGACCGTGATGACCGTGCCCCGCGTCGCTTCGACCGTGACGACCGTGCCCCGCGTCGGTTCGACCGTGACGACCGCGCGCCGCGCCGGTTCGACCGTGATGACCGTGCCCCGCGGCGTGACAGTGACGACCGTCCGCGTCGGAGCTTCGACCGTGATGACCGCTCCCCTCGTCGTTTCGACCGCGACGACCGCGACCGCACCGAGCGCAGGCCGTTCGTCCCGGCCGACGACGTCAAGCTCGAGAAGCTCCAGGCCGAGGCCACCGTCGCGGCCGACGTCGAGGGCGTGACCTTCGGCGACCTCGGCATCGGCGGCAACATCTCCCGCGCCCTGCAGGAGCTCGGCGCCAGCAGCCCGTTCCCGATCCAGGCGGCGACGATCCCCGACGTGCTCGCAGGCAAGGACGTCCTCGGCCGTGGCCGCACCGGCTCCGGCAAGACGATCGCGTTCGGTGCGCCCCTCGTCGAGAAGCTCATGGAGAACGGCGGCGGCACGAAGCGCAAGATGGGCCGCGCCCCGCGTGCGCTCATCCTCGCGCCGACCCGCGAGCTCGCCCTGCAGATCGACCGCACGGTGCAGCCGATCGCCCGCTCGGTCGGTCTGTTCACGACGCAGATCTACGGCGGTGTCCCGTACGGCCGGCAGGAAGGTGCACTCCAGCGCGGTGTCGACATCATCGTCGGGACGCCGGGCCGCGTGCAGGACCTCATGAACAAGGGGAAGCTCGACCTGAGCGAGGTCGTCATCTCCGTGCTCGACGAGGCCGACCACATGTGCGACCTCGGGTTCCTCGAGCCCGTGCAGGAGATCCTCTCCGCCACGGCCGAGATCACCCCAGAGGGCAACCGTGCCCAGAAGCTCCTGTTCAGCGCGACGCTCGACGCCCAGGTCGCCTCGCTCGTCGAGGAGTTCCTGCACGAGCCGTCCGTCCACGAGGTCGCCGGTGAGGACCAGGCGTCGTCGACGATCGACCACCGCGTGCTCGTGGTCGAGCAGCGCCAGAAGGACCAGCTCCTCGAGGAGCTCGTCGCAGGCTCCGGCAAGACCATCGTCTTCGCCCGCACCCGCGCCTATGCCGAGCGTCTGGCCGACCAGTTCGAGGACGCCGGCATCCGCGCGACCTCGCTCCACGGCGACCTGAACCAGTCGCGCCGGACCCGCAACCTGCAGCTGCTCACGAGCGGCCGGGTGAACGTCCTCGTCGCGACCGACGTCGCCGCCCGCGGCATCCACGTGGACGACGTCTCGCTGGTCGTGCAGGCCGACGCCCCGGACGACTACAAGGCGTACATGCACCGTTCGGGCCGTACGGGTCGTGCCGGCAAGGAGGGCACGGTCGTGACGATCGTCCCGCGCAGCCGTCGCCGCAAGATCGAGGGCATCCTCGAGCACGCGGAGATCGAGGCGGAGCTCGTCGACGCCGCTCCCGGCGACGGGATCGTCGCGGAGCTCGCCGCGCGCTGACCTCCCGGGCGCCAGAACACCCCCGTCTCGCTCCGGCGAGACGGGGGTGTTCTCGTGTGGCACCGCCTCCCGAGCGAGACGCCGCTCGATCGAGCGGTGTCCCGCGGCCGATGCGGCGTCTCGCCAGCGCGGCGGCGTCTCGTGTCGCTGAGACGTCCCGTCCGCCCGTACCGCGTCAGCGGTTGAAGAAGAGCAACCCGCGCACGTACCCGGCCTGCCCAGCGTGCTGCGTGCAGTCGTCGAGGATGCTCACGAGCCGCGCGCCCCGCGTGACGGGCGGGTCCCACGCGTCGTCGACCACGGGGTCGAAGTCCTCCGGCGAGAGCGTCCCCACGTAGGCGACGGTCCGCTCGTGCACGGCGCGGAGGTACCCGACCAGCAGCTCGGCAGAGGCACGCACGCGCCCGACGTCGTCACGGGACATGCCGTACCCGAGCGCCTCGGCGGGGAACGGCAGCCCGAACCGCTCCACCCAGCCGTCCGCGGTCCACACCTGCTCGCTGCCCGCGAGGTCCGCGACCTGGGCGTCCTGCCCGCGCGCGATGTGCCACGCGAGCCAGGCGAGCGTGTTCGCACCGGCGGCCGGACGTGCGGCCAGCTGGTCCTCCGACAGCCCGTCGACGGCGCGTTCGACGGTCGACGGGATGCGCGAGAACGCTTCGATGAGGAGTTCTGAGGGGGTCATGCGGCCAACGCTACGCGCGGGCTCCGTGTGCCGCGAGCTCGGCGTCGAACGCCTCGAGCAGGGTCGCGAGCGTGCCCATCTGGTCCGCGGGGATCGCGGTGGTGAAGGCCTCGCGGTAGACGTCCTTGACCTCGTCCACGGTGCGGGAGCCCTCGTCGAGGATGACCACCTCGACGCTCCGCCGGTCGTTCGGGTTCGGGATGCGCCGGACGAGGTCGCGCTGCTCGAGCCGGTCGATGAGCGACGTCATCGCGCCCGTGGAGAGGCCGAGGTAGGCGGTGGCCTCCTTCGGCAGGACGCTGCCGCCCGGACGTGCGGCGAGCGAGAACAGGAAGCGGAGGTCGGTGAGCCCGAGTCCGCGCCGCGACGCCTCGACGTTCACGAGCCGGGAGTGGTGGATCTGCAGGCGCCGGTAGACCTCGAGCACACGGTCCAGTTCGGTCGCCGGTGCTGCCCCGGTCACGGGCGACACGGGCGACGACGACCCGGTGGGGACCGCTGGGTCGTCCGGGAGCACGGCGGTCACGAGGCCGGTCCGGCCTGCGGCGCGGTGACCGTGCGCGAGTGGTGGTCGAGCGCCACCCCGAGCCGGTCGAACGCGTCCGCGAGGGGATCCCGGTCCCCTGGAGCGATCACGTCGCGGAACGCCGCCGTGTAGACGGCTCCGATCTGCTTCGCGACCTCGGCCCCGGACGGGGTGAGGTGGATGAGGATGCTGCGGCGGTCCTGCGGGTTCGGGCGGCGTTCGATGTGGGCGCGCTTCTCGAGCCGGTCGATCAGCGAGGTCATCGCGCCGGTGGTGAGCTCGAGGTACTCGCCCGCCTGCTTCGGGGTGACGCCTTCGCCGTCCGCTGCCGCGAGGAAGAACACGAACCGGGCGTCGGTGGCGTTCAGGCCGCGGCTGGAGCTCTCGTGGTGGAGCACCCGCGCGTGCTGCATCTGGAGCATCCGGAACGCGGTTATCAGCCGCGCGAGGCCGGTGTCCGGCGCGAGTTCGGGAACGGTGACGTCGGGCGAGACCGGCACGGCGGAGACGGCGTCGAGCGACGGCGGGAGTACGGGGACGGTGTCCGTCATCGGGCGGCTCTCTCGGGTGCATGACCGCCTGGGCGATCGTGGGGACGGCACGGGCATGCCGTCGTGCTGCTCATTGAACAAGTATCTCACTCGTCGAACTACCCCCAGCAGTGGGGGCGTACCTTCCCTTGTGAGCCGCACGGCGTCCAAGTAACTTGATCGTCGTACCAACCACAGCGCCGAACAACCACGGCGTGGTACCAACCACAGCGTCGAAGAGCGGCCAACCACCGCGGGCCCGGCGCACCATGGATCAGGAGTCCCGTCATGTCCCGTGTCACCCCTCGCGCCGCCCGTCTCGCCGCCTGGATCGCCATCCCCGCCGCTCTCGTGGCCTCGGGTGTCGTCGTCTCGACCGCGTCCTACTCGGCGTTCTCGGCCACCACCGTCAACCCGACCAGCAACTGGACCGCCGGCAGCGTCGCCCTCACCGACGACGACAACAACACGGCGCTCTTCACCGCGACCGGCCTGAAGCCGGGTTCGACCGGCGCGAACTGCATCACCGTCACCTCGACCGGCTCGCTCGCCTCGACGGTGAAGCTCTACGGCACGAACCCCGCCACCACGAACAACCTCGCCGGCAACATCAACCTGCAGATCGAGCAGGGCACCGGCGGCGGCTTCGGCTCGTGCACGGGCTTCACCCCGGCGTCGACGAGCGGCACGCTCTACAACGGCACGCTCGCCGCGTTCGGCACCGGCTCGACGAACTTCGCGACCGGCCTCGGCACGTGGGCCCCGACCGGCTCCGCGTCCGAGTCGCGCGTCTACCGCTTCACCTACACGGTCTCGAGCACCGCGCCGAACACGGTGCAGGGCGGCACCGCGTCGATCGGCCTCACGTGGGAGGCCCAGAACAGCTGAGCCCGGGCTCCCGTCCCCGCTCGCTGGTGACGTCCGGGACCGGGCCCGACGCGGTCCCGTCCGTCATCCCCGTCAACGCGCCCCCGGTCGAAGGCAGTCATGGTCAGCATCGAAGTGCACGGTGGTCCCACACCGCACGACGTGCTGCGTGACGCCGTCGACTGGGGGCGCGTCGTCGTCGCGACCCTCGCCCGCGGGGTGGTCGCGACCCTGCTCGGGCTCGCGCTCTGGGCCGCCGCACCCGCCGTCATCGGCTGGCAGCCGACGACGGTGATGACCGGGTCCATGGAGCCGCGACTCGCCCCTGGTGACGTCGTCGTCTCGCGTCCGGTGTCGGCCGGCGAGGTCCGGATGGGCAAGATCCTGCTCGCCGACGACCCGGACCAGCCCGGGCACCTGCGCATGCACCGCTACGTCGAGGACGGCCCCCGCGGCACCCTGGTCACGAAGGGCGACGCGAACCCCCAGCAGGACTCGACACCGCTCGAGCGGTCCGCCGTGCACGGGGTCGCGTTCCTGCGGGTGCCGTTCGTCGGGGCGCCGATCCTGTGGATCCGGGAGGGCGAGTGGATCAAGACCGGCATGCTCGCGCTCGGGTTGCTGGCCGTCCTCGCGCTGTGCACGATCGACGGGTCGCTGCGGCGACTCGTCGCGGCCGACGGTGACGACGGTGACGGTGGCGACGACGGCGACGGGCCGGCAGACGGTCCGGAGGACGGCCTGGAGGCACGGGACGGCGCCGCCACGCGCCTCCAGTCCGTCGCCCCCACCGTCCAGGGCACTGCCCCTGCCAGCCGACGCGCCGCCTGTCGACACGAGCGGCGCGCGCGTCGGCTCCGCCGGCTCGGCGGCGTTGCCGCCGTCCTGGTCGTCGCCGGCGGGGCCGGTGCGTTCCTCCCCGCCCAGGCCGTCGCCGCCCCGTGGTCGAGGACGACGACCGCTGCCGGCTCCTTCGCCGCCCTGACGGTGCCGCAGGCGACCTCGCTCGTCTGCTCGGCCAACGCGGACGGCTCGGTGAACATCGCGTTCGCGTACGGGGGCCCGGCGGCGACCTCGTTCTCCGTGATGAACGGCACGACGGTGCTCGCGACAGGGGCGACGACGCCGGTCCGGGTCGTCGGGTCCGGACTGCTCCCGCTCGGCCAGACGTACACGGTGACCGTCCGGGTGAACTACCTCGGGAACTGGGTGTCGACCAGCACCGCGACGGCCCGCATCCAGACCGCGCTCATCGGCACGAACCTCAGCTGCGGCTGACGCTCCGAGTTCTCCACAGGCGGCCGCGGGGCAACCGGGGATGTCCGCGGCCGGCGCTACCGTGGCCGCATGCGCATCCTGCACACCAGCGACTGGCACCTCGGCCGCACGCTGCTGGGTGCCGACCTGCTCGAGCACCAGGCGGCGTTCCTCGACTGGCTCGTCGACCTGGTGCGGGAGCGCGCGATCGACCTCGTCGTCATCGCCGGGGACGTCTACGACCGGGCCATCCCGCCGGTGGACGCCGTCCGGATGCTCTCCCTCGCGCTCGAACGCCTCGCCGAGTCCGCCACGGTGGTGCTGACGCCGGGCAACCACGACTCCGCCGCGCGCCTGGGGTTCGGTGCCGGGGTGATGGGTGCTCGTGTCCGGATCCTCGCCGAGCCCGCGGGCATCGCCACCCCCGTGCTCGTCGACGACGACTCCGGCCCCGTGGCCGTCTACGGCATCCCGTACCTCCACCCCGACCTCACGCGGTACGCCCTCGCCGCCGTACCCGACGAGCCGCTCGCCCGTTCGCACCAAGCCGTCGTCGGTGCCGCGATGGACCGAATCCGTGCCGACCTCGCCGGGCGTGCTGGTGCGCGCAGCGTCGTCGTGGCGCACGCCTTCGTCGGCGGCACCGAGCCGAGCGACAGCGAGCAGGACATCCGCGTCGGCGGGGTCGACCGGGTCGCCGAATCGGTGTTCGACGGCGTCGACTACGTGGCGCTCGGGCACCTGCACGGGCCGCAGCGGGTGGGGGCGGGGGACCGGATCCGGTACGCCGGGTCGCCCCTCGCGTTCTCGTTCGGTGAGCGGAACCAGCAGAAGTCGGTGACGGTCGTCGACCTCGACGCCTCCGGCACGGCCACGGTCGAGCTCGTCCCGGCCCCGGTACCCCGTCGGCTCGTCGACGTGCGCGGCACCATCGACGAGATCGAGTCCGGCGCGTTCCGAGCGGCGTCGGACGCCTGGGTCCGCGTGGCCGTGACCGACCCCGTGCACCCCGAGCGGATGTACGCGCGGGTGAAGGACCACTTCCCGCACGCCCTCGCGATCACCCACGAACCGGCCGACCGCGGCGAACGCGCCGCCGCACGTGCCGTCACCGCGACGTCCGACCCGGTCGAGGTCGCGGCCGACTTCGTGTCGTTCGCCACCGGTGCGGCACCGGACGACGACGACCGCGCGATCCTGACCGAGGCGTACGAGGCCGCGGCACTCACCCTGCAGCGCGAGGGGGACCGCTGATGTACCTGCACCGTCTCGAACTCCGCGCGATCGGCCCCTACCCGGAGCTCGTGTCGATCGACTTCGCCGCGCTCGCCGCCTCCGGGGTGTTCCTGCTCGAGGGACCGACGGGCTCCGGTAAGTCCACGATCATCGACGCCGTCGTGTTCGCCCTGTACGGCGGACTCGCCGGTGCCGACGCCAGCAACGACCGGCTGCACAGCCAGCACGCCGACCCCGCGGTCGAACCGTACGTCGAACTCGTGTTCGAGACCGGTGCCGGCGTCTACCGGGTCCGCCGCTCCCCGCAGTACGACCGCCCCAAGCAGCGGGGGACCGGCACCGTCAAGCAGCAGGCAGCGGCGCAGCTGTTCCGGCTCGCCGGTCCGGCCGACGTCGCGGGCGAACCGGTGTCGTCCCGCATCCCCGAGGTCGGGGCAGAGATCACCAGGATCGTCGGACTCGACAAGGCCCAGTTCCTGCAGACCGTGGTCCTGCCGCAGGGTGAGTTCGCACGCTTCCTGCGGTCCCCGGGCGAGGAGCGCCGGAAGCTCCTGCAGTCGCTGTTCGGCACGCAGGTCTACGACCGGACCGCCGACGAGCTCGCTGCCCGGCGCCGCGCGGTGCAGGCCGAGGTCGACGGTGCCGATGCCCGTGTGCGCGACGCCCTGAACCGGTTCGCGCAGGCGTCGGGCACCGACGACCCGGACGAGTCCGAGGTCCCCGCGACCGTGGCCACGCTGCGCTCCGTCGCCGATGCTGCCGAGGCGGCTCGCGTCTCCGCCGCGACGGCAGCCACCGCCGCGGCGGACCACGAGCAGGCCGTCACCGCACGTGCCGCCGCACTCGACCGGCGTGCGGCGCTCCTCGGGCGTCGTGCACTGCTCGATGAACGCGCCCCGCTGGTCGACGACGCCCGGACCCGTCTGGCGCTCGGCGAGCGGGCTGCCCGTGTCGTCGCCGTCGCGGACGGACTCGACGCTGCCCGCGCCCGGTCGGCACAGACGACCGCCGACGCCGAGGCCCTCCGTGCTCGGCACGACGTCACGGGCACGGGGGACGACCTCGCCCGCGAGCGTGCCGCCGTCGCGGCGTCCCTCGCCGAGGTCCGGCACCTCGTCGCCGTCGAGCGTGCCCTCCCGGGCCGACGCCGGGCGATCGCCGACGCCGTGACACGGGGGGAGCAGCTCGTCGACCGCCTGGCGGCACTCGATGCCGCGCTCGAGGCCCGCCCCGCCGAACGCGCCCGGATCGTCGAGGACTCCCGTGCCGCCGCCGCCCTCGCCGCCGGAGCCGAGGCTGCTCGGGTCGAGGTCGAGCGGGTGGACCAGCTGCGTGCCGACCTGACGGCGCGTGGCGAGGCGGCCCGCCGTGTCCGCCTCGCCGAACAGGCCAAGACCGACGCCGGTGCCGTCGCGCTCGATCGGGTCCGCGCCGAGCAGCAGCTCCGAGAACGTCGGATCGCCGGGCTCGCGGGGGAGCTCGGCGCCGCGCTGACACCGGGCGACCCGTGCCCGGTGTGCGGCGCGACCGAGCACCCGGTGGTCGCGACCCCGCAGGACGACCACCCCACGACCGAGGCGATCGAGGCCGCGGCTGCCGTCGCCCGTCGGGCGGAGCGGGACCTGTCCGACGCCGCCGCGGCGCTCGCGGTCGAGCGTGCTGCCCTCGAACGCCTCGTCGAGCTGCTCGGCGACACCGACGCGACCACGGTCGACGGGTTGGCCGCCGCCGCTGCGGCACGGGTGCAGGCTGCGCACGACGCTGCCGTCCGGGTCCGCACCCTGGAACAGCAGCGGGCCGCGCACGACGAACAGACCAGGGCCCTCGAGCGGCAGCGCAACGACGTCGATGCCGAGCGTGCCGTCCTCGCGGGGTCGACTGCGTCCGACCGGGAACGGCTCGATGGGGACGTCGTCCTCGTGCAGCAGGGTGTCGAACGGGTCGCCGCGCACCTCGACGCCACCCCCGACAGCCTGCAGGAGGGTGTCGAGCAGCTCGACGCCCTCGTGGTCCGTCTCGACGCCGTCGCCCAGGCGGACGCCCGTGCCGCCACTGCAGCCGAGGCCGTGCGGGACCGCACCGCCGACGTCGAACGGGTCCTCGCCGAGCAGGGGTTCGACGACGTCGCGGCCGCCCGTGCCGGCGTGGTCGACCAGGCGTCCGCCGAGCGCCTCCGCGACGAGGTCGCCGCGGCGGACCGTGAGCGAGCCGTCGTCGACGCCGGACTCGCCGAAGCCGCCGTGGTCGCCGCCGCTGACGACGACCGGGAACGACTCGACCTCGACGGCGCCCGAGCCGCGCGCGAGCAGGCCGCGGTCGCCGCGGACGAGGCCACCCGGCTCGCGACCTCCGCCGGTGACCGTGCTGCCGCGTCCGAGCAGTGCGCCGCCGACCTCGCCGCCGCGGTCCGGGCACGCGACGACACCTCGGCGCGCAGCCGTGCGGTGGTCCGGCTGGCCGACATCGCGGCCGGGGTGACGTCGGTGAACCCGAGCGGCATCACCCTCGGCACCTACGTGCTCATGCGTCGGTTCGAGGACGTCGTGGCCGCGGCGAACGACCGGCTCCGCGCCATGCTCGCCGGCCGGTTCACGCTCGAGACCTCCGACGAGCGGGAGTCCGGTTCACGGTCGCGGCGCACCGGGCTCGCCCTCGCCGTGCACGACCAGACGACCGACACCGTCCGGGACCCACGGAGCCTGTCCGGCGGCGAGACCTTCACGGTGTCGCTGTGCCTGGCGCTCGGACTCGCCGACGTCGTGCAGGCCGAGGCCGGCGGGGTCTCCCTCGGCACGCTGTTCGTCGACGAGGGGTTCGGCACGCTCGACCCGGAGACGCTCGACGACGTCATCGGGCAGCTCTCCCGCCTGACCGCCGGTGGACGGCAGGTCGGCATCGTCAGTCACGTCGAGGAGCTGAAGCAGCGGATACCGGAGCGGATCGCCGTGCGCCGGACGGCCGAGGGCGGCTCCCGGGTCACGACCACCGTCTGACGCGCGCGCGGCCGCACGCGCCGCGGCGTGGGCGTTGCGCGTGCGGCGTAGTGTGCGAGGGTCCGCGCGGTGTGCGAGGAGATCGGCGTCCCACCGCGTACGGAACCTCGCACACTGTGGGAGCGCCCGCCCGACCGCGGGTCAGGGCGACGGACTGACGTCCACCGTGCCGTCCGGCGGGGGCAGGATGTCGGCCGCGACCCACGGGAACACCCACGTGAAGAGGACGAAGACGATCGCGGCGAGCAGCACGAGCAGCTCGATCACCTTGAGCGCAGCAGGTCCGGGCAGGATCCGCCAGACGAACGGGAAGATCACTTCGAGATCTCCTTCGGAGTGCCTTCGGACGCGGGCATCCAGTAGTCGAGCTTGGCGTGCGTGACGTACCGCTCCTTGGCGGACCACATCGGGTGGCACGCGGTGAGGGTGAGCCAGCGGTCGCTCGCGGTCGGTTCCACGCCGGGCTTGTTCGGCACCGGGGCGATCGTCTCGACGTGGTCCGGTGTGACGATCTGCGAGTCGGTGACCTTGTACACGTACCAGACGTCGAACTTCGTCTTGGCGTCCGTCACCCGCACGACGATGTCGTCCCCGGTCTTGAGCTCCGCGATCTGGTTGAGCGGCTTGCCGTAGGTGACCCGGTGCCCGGCCACGGCGAAGTTGCCCTCGGCGCCCGGCATCGCGGTGTCCTGGTAGTGACCGAGCCCGATCGTGTTGAGGACCTTCTCACGGTCCGTGCCCTCACCGATGGGACGCTCGTAGTCCTTGCCGAAGCGGGGGATCTGCATCGTGCCGAAGACGTCGGTCACGTTCGGCGGCTCGGCGAGCACGGGCGCCGGGCCGCGGTGCTCGGTGCCGGTCCCCGACGTGTCCTTCTGTCCGAGCCCGTCGACGAGCTTCGTCTGCGCGTTGACCGCGACGACGTCGGTCCACCACGCGGTCCACACCACGTAGAGCCCGGTACCGGCACCGGCGATGATCAGCAGCTCGGCGATGAGTGAGACGATCGCGCCACCGACGGTCTGGCGACGCCGGGGAGCCCGACGCGCGGCACCACCGTGGCCGTCGCTGCCTGATCGACGCGACGGGAGTGTCTCGTGTGCGGTCACGGGGCTCCTGATCCGGATGGGGTGGTCGGACAGGTCTATCAGACCACGGCGGCGCCTCCGTGACGAGGTTCTCCACAGGACCGTTACCGTGAGGAGATGCAGCACGTCCTCCGCGCCTTCACGCCCGCCGACACCGAGCCCGTCGTCGCCCTGTGGGAGGCGTGCGGTCTCGTGCGTCCGTGGAACGACCCCCGACGTGACATCGCCCGCAAGCTCTCGGTGCAGCCCGAGCTGTTCCTGGTGGCCGAGGACGCCGACGACCCCGACCGCCCGGTCGTCGGCGCGGGCATGGCCGGGTTCGACGGGCACCGTGGCTGGGTGAACTACCTCGCCGTGCGGCCGGACCTCCAGGGCTCCGGACTCGGCCGGGCGTTCATGACCGAGTTCGAACGGCTGCTGACGGCGCTCGGCTGCCCGAAGCTCAACCTGCAGGTCCGCGCCGGCAACGAGCGGGTCATCGGGTTCTACGAGTCCCTCGGCTACACCGACGACCGCACGGTCTCGCTCGGCAAGCGGCTGATCCCCGACGCCTGACGGCGACGTCCGCCCGAGTCTCGGACTGGGCGACGTTTCTCGCGTCCTGGCGCCCGAGAAGTGTCGCCCAGTCCGAGACTCGGCACCCACCCGGCGCACGCGGGCACGCCTACGCCAGGGCCAGTCCGACCGAGGCCGCGAACGCCAGCACGATCCCGCTCCACTGCACCGCAGTCAGCCGCTCCCGCAGCACGATCCCGGCGAGCACGACCGTCCCGATCGGGTACAGCGCGTTGAGCACGCTCACGACCGGCAGCGTCGCCGGGTCGTCGCTGGAGTGCAGCCCCGCCTGGATGAACACGTTCGCCATCGCGTCGAGGACGCCGCAGGCGACCACCGCCACCACCAACCGGACCGGCCACCGCGTCGACAGCCGCACGGTCTGCCCTGGAGGCGCGGCAGACCCCGCGACGTCCGCCCGCGTCGCGGGGTCTGCCCCGCCTCTCCCCACCGGCACGGCCTGCCCGCCGCTGGCGCGACGGTCAGGAACCGGCGGCGTGGGCCCCGAGCGTCGCACCAGTCCCGAGACGACAGCCGCCGTCCCCAGCAGCACCGCCTGCAGCACCCGCGACACGATCAGCGGCGCGACCCCGGAGTCCGCCGGCGTCTGGTCGTACGCGAGGACGATCCCGCCGAACCCGCACCCGGCGACCGCCGCGGTCACGAGCCCCAGGGCGGTCACGCGCGCGCCGGAGGTGTCCCGGACCGCCGCGACGAGCACGACCGCGACCACCGCGACGACGAGCGCGCCGATCGCGAGTCCGGACAGTGCCGTCCCACGGACCACCGCCACGAGCACGGGCACGACGGCAGCGAACACCGCCGTCAGTGGTGAGAGCACGCTCATCGGGCCGATCGCGAGCGCACGGTAGAGCAGCAGGACGCCGACCCCGCCGGACACCCCCGCGACGGCACCCCAGATCGTCCCGGTCCACGTGAAGCGACCTCCGACCACGACGAGCCCGAGCACCAGCGGCGCGATCCCGACGGCGGCGGCGACCGCGGCGACCGTCACCGCACGGACGCGTCGCGCCGCCAGGCCGCCCAGGAAGTCGGCGAAGCCGTAGACGAGGGCGCCGGACAGGCCGAGCAGGACGGTGAGCACGGCTCCCATCCTGCCCGGCCCGGTAGCCTGCACGGCGTGAGCGTTCCCTACCACCGCCTGCCCCGCGTCGACGCACGCTGGAGGTGGTGGCGCCCTCTCGTCGCCCTGGCGTTCCTGGCGGGTTGGTACATCGCCTCCCAGGTCCTCATCACGATCGCCTACTTCGTGCCGATCGCCGCGGTGCAGGGGGAGTCCGGGCTGACGGGCCTGCTCGACGACCTGCAGAGCGGCGCCCTCGACCCGACCGACCCGCTGACCCTGTCGCTGAGCCTGGTGTCGCTGGTGATCCTGCTGCCCGGCATCCTGCTCGCGGTGCGGATAGCGCGCCTCGGGCCGTCGGGCATCCTGTCGTCGACGCGCTTCCGCGTGCGCTGGGCCTGGGCGGCCTGGTGCCTCATCCCCACGCTCGTCATCGCCGTGGTCATGTTCCTGTTCCAGACCGCGGGCATGTTCACGTTCGACGGTGGCTTCGGCTGGGACCACGCCGCGATCGGTCAGTCGACGGTCTCGGTCGGCACGCTGACGCTCACGATCGTGCTCGTCCTGCTGCTCGTGCCGTTCCAGGGCGCGGCGGAGGAGTACATCTTCCGCGGCTTCCTCATGCAGACCATCGGCTCGTGGATCCCGGTGCGGGTCCTCGGCACGGTCGTCGCCGTCGCGGTCTCCACGGTGGTGTTCGCGCTGCTGCACATCCCGAACGGCTACAACGTGTGGGGCATCCTCGACGTCGGCTCGTTCGGCCTGATCGCCGCGATCATCGTGCTCCGGACCGGCGGCATGGAGGCCACTGTCCTGCAGCACGCGTTCAACAACATCATGATCTTCGTGGTGCAGGCGCCGGGGTGGTCGAAGATCGACCTCACGTCGCAGGACGCCAACGGCACCGTCGGCGGGTGGCTCCTCACCCTCGCGACCTCGCTCGCGTACTGGGGCATGGTCGAACTGCTCGCGAAGTGGCGGCACCTGGACCGGCGGTTCGCCGGTCGCCAGGCGCCGCGGTTCCGCGGTGCGGCCCCGGCCTGGGCGGGCGGCGCACGGTGGCTCCGGCCTGGAGGCACGGGCTGGGTCGACGCGCCCGCCGGCCCCGACGACGTGGCCGGGTCCGGCGCGGCTCCGGCGGAGCCTGTGGACAACGTCGTGGGTGTCGCCGGTCGCCCGTAGGCTCGTGGCATGAGCACCACGCCCGCGCCCGCCGCCGTGTCCGCGTCGCGTGCCGCCGCGCTCGACGTGCTGCACCGCGTGTGGGGCTACGACGACTTCCGGGGCGAGCAGGCGTCGATCATCGACCAGGTCGTCTCCGGCGGGGACGCGCTCGTCCTGATGCCGACCGGTGGCGGCAAGTCGCTCTGCTACCAGGTGCCGGCGCTCGTGCGGGACGGCGTCGGGGTGGTCGTCTCGCCGCTCATCGCCCTCATGCAGGACCAGGTCGACGCGCTCGCGGCCAACGGCGTGAAGGCCGCGTTCCTCAACTCCACGCAGGGGCCGGACGAACGCGCCCGGGTCGAGCGCGCCGTCGTGTCGGGCGAGGTCGACATGCTCTACCTCGCGCCGGAGCGGCTCCGGCTCGAGTCCACCCGCGCACTGCTCGACCGCGCGCAGATCGCCCTGTTCGCCATCGACGAAGCCCACTGCGTCGCGCAGTGGGGCCACGACTTCCGCCCGGACTACCTCGAGCTCAGCGTCCTGCACGAGCGCTGGCCGACCGTGCCGCGCATCGCGCTGACCGCCACGGCGACGCCGCAGACCCACCGCGAGATCTCCGCCCGGCTCGGCCTCGACGACGCCGCGCACTTCGTGGCCGACTTCGACCGGCCGAACATCCAGTACCGCATCGAACCGAAGACCGGGGCGCTGCAGCAGCTGCTCACCTTCATCCGGACGGAGCACAGCGGCGACGCGGGCATCGTCTACTGCCTGTCCCGCAACTCGGTCGAGCGCACGGCGGCCGCCCTCGCCGACCAGGGGATCCCGGCGCTGCCGTACCACGCCGGCCTCGATGCCAGGGTGCGTGAGCGGAACCAGTCGAC
Organism: Curtobacterium sp. 314Chir4.1; assembly: GCF_900215175.1. Lineage (NCBI taxonomy): Bacteria > Bacillati > Actinomycetota > Actinomycetes > Micrococcales > Microbacteriaceae > Curtobacterium > Curtobacterium sp. 314Chir4.1. The sequence continues at coordinate 682,696 of NZ_OCMI01000003.1, read as the reverse complement.
GTTCCTGCGCGAGGACGGCATCGTCATGGTCGCCACCATCGCGTTCGGCATGGGCATCGACAAGCCGGACGTCCGGTTCGTCGCGCACCTGGACCTGCCGAAGTCGGTGGAGGGCTACTACCAGGAGACCGGTCGTGCCGGCCGTGACGGACTGCCCTCGACGGCGTGGCTGGCGTACGGCCTGAACGACGTCGTGCAGCAGCGCCGGATGATCGACCAGTCCGAGGGCGACGCCGCACACCGTCGGCAGCTCAGCGCCCACCTCGACGCCATGCTCGCCCTGTGCGAGACGATCGAGTGCCGCCGGGTGCGGCTGCTCGCGTACTTCGGGCAGGAGAGCACGGCGTGCGGCAACTGCGACACCTGCATCGCCCCGCCCGAGTCCTGGGACGGCACGGTGCCGGCGCAGAAGCTCCTGTCCACCGTGGTGCGGCTCGACCGTGAGCGCGGGCAGCGGTACGGCGTCTCGCACCTCGTCGACATCCTGGTCGGCAAGCAGTCGCCGCGCGTGCAGGAACTCCGGCACGAGTCCCTCGCGACGTTCGGCATCGGCAGTGACCTCGGCGAAGCAGAGTGGCGCGCGGTGGCCCGGCAGCTCCTCGCACAGGGGTACGCCGCGGTCTCCGGCGACGGCTTCGGCACCATCGTGCTCAGCCCGACGAGCGCTGACGTCCTCGGCGGCAAGGTCGTCGTCCGGATGCGCCGTGACCCGGTGAAGGCGCCGCGTGGCAACCGCTCCCGGCGGTCCGTCGTGACGGACATGCCGCAGGAGGCCCTCGGCCTGTTCGAGGCGCTGCGGGCCTGGCGCGCGACGCAGGCCCGCGAGCAGGGCGTCCCCGCGTATGTGGTGTTCAACGACGCCACCCTGCGGGGGATCGCTGCGGTGAAGCCCGCGGACGAAGACCAGCTCGCCGAGATCTCCGGCGTCGGCGGCGCGAAGCTCGAACGGTACGGCCGCGCCGTCCTCGACGTGGTCGCCTCAGCGGACTGACCGACACATTCCGCAGCGGGCATGCGACCGCTGACGTGATCACTACACTCGGAACCTCCCGTCACGAGGAGGCCCGGGTGTCCGGTTCGACCAAGTTCACCACCACGCTGAGCCGCGCGGTGGTGACGCCGCTCGCCCGCCTGCTGTGGCGTCCGCGGATCATCGGCCGGAAGAACGTCCCGAAGCGCGGGCCGGTGATCCTGGCGAGCAACCACCGCTCGTTCATCGACTCGCCAGCGATCACGCTCATGGCTCCGCGGAAGGTGTCGTTCCTGGCGAAGCAGGAGTACTTCACCGGCACGGGCCTGCGTGGTGCCGTCTCGCGTGCGTTCTTCGGCGGCATCGGCGCGATCGGTGTCGAGCGCGGTGCGGGTTCCGCGGCGCAGCACGCTCTGGACCTCGGCCTCGAACGGCTCGAGGCGGGGGAGGCCTTCGCGATCTACCCCGAGGGCACACGCTCCCTCGACGGCCGTCTGTACAAGGGCCGCACGGGGGTGGCGTGGCTCGCGCTGACGAGCGGTGCTCCCGTGGTCCCGGTCGCACTGACCGGCACCGAGGACGTCCAGCCCGTGGGCTCGCGGATCCCGAAGCTGGCGAAGGTCACGATCGAGTTCGGGAAGCCGCTCGACCTGTCCGGCTTCGGCGAGGCGTCCTCGGGACGTGCACGCCGGCACGCCACCGATGCCGTGATGGCGGCGATCCTGGAGCTCAGCGGTCAGGAGCCCGCGAACGCCTACAACAACCCGCCGGCGACCATCGTCGAGCGCGTCCGCCAGGTGCTCCGCCGTGACGACCCGACCGAGGCCGTCCAACCGGATTGACCGCGAACTGTAGCGTACGTGACCAACTGCTATTGCACATTCGGAATATCAGTGTTTGAATAGGGCTGTGCCCAGGGGCACACTCTCACCGCGGTCCGCCCGAGAACGGCCCGCCCAGACACCTGATCGGAAGGCAAGCAGCATGTCCTCCACGCCGCTCTTCGACTCCATCGCCCGCCGCACTGACGGGGCCGCACCCGCGTCGGCTCCGACCGTCGCCCGCGCCACGTTCACGCCCGCACCGACCTCGCCGATGTCAGCCCCGGTCGCTGCCCACGAGTCCCTCCTCGTCCCCGCCGCCCTCGTCGCGGCGATCGACGAGATCCCCGGCCGCATCGCCGTCGCGATGGAGACCGAGCACCGGGTCTGCGCCGAGCAGCTCGTCCTGGTCGAGGCCGTGGCCGACGCGATCACCCGCGCCGTCGTCGACGCCGTCGTGACCGAGCTCGACTGCATCGCCCGCGACGGCGTCGTCCGCGTCTGACGACCCCTGCCCACCCGATGACCACGATGACGGACCACCTGCCGATGCGCCCGCGCGGCGCAGCCCGACACGCGGCGAACGCGACGGCCGCCCTCGGCACCGACGCGTCCGGCGCGTCCGACGTGTCCGACGCGTCCGAAGCCACCGGGGCGGCGGTGCACACCCTCGCAGTCCCGGTCTCCACCGCCGCGCAGACTGCGCCGGCACTCCCGTCACGCCGCGAGCTCCGTCCCGCGACCCGGACGACCGGGCCCGGCGACCTCGCCCGAGCCGTCACGCAGGCGGTCACCGTCCCGCTCCGCACCCTCGGCAGCGCCGTCGCCTCGGCGAAGGCCGTACCGGTCACGGCGACCGCTGTCGTCGCGTGCTTGTTCGTCTCGGTCGCGACCCCGCAGACCGCGATGGCGTCGACCCCGCAGGGCATGCTCCCCGCGCTCGACGCGCAGGAGTACACCGCGTCGGCCGACACCTCGATCACGGTCGAGCGGGACGCCTTCGCCATCGGGACGATCCCCGTCCGCACGGCACCGGCGGCCGATGCGGCAGCGGCGTCGACGAGCCCCGGTTCGTCCTCCGTGCGCCCGGTCGCCGGGTCGATCCCCGCAGCGGGCGGCTTCGGCTCCCGGTGGGTGCAGGGCTGTGCCGCCTGTTCGACGAACCACCAGGGACTCGACTTCGCCGCTCCCACCGGTACCGCCGTCGTCGCGGCGATGTCCGGCCGTGTGGTCTCCGCCGGGGCGTTCGGCGGGTACGGCAACCAGGTGCTCCTGCAGCACGCAGACGGCTCGCAGACCCGCTACGGGCACCTGTCGCAGATCGGCGTCCGTGTCGGTCAGGCCGTCGCTGCCGGCCAGCGGATCGGCGCCGTGGGCAACACGGGCGTCTCCACCGGCTCGCACCTGCACTTCGAGGTCATCATCGGCGGCGCGCCCGTGAACCCGGCCGCCTGGCTGCAGAACCGCGGCCTGCTCTGAAGCCGGGCGCGTAGCGTCGGATCCGCGAGCGGCAGGGAGCCGCCGCGGAGACGGAGACGCGCGTGCGGGTGAGTGTGCTGGGGACGGGGACGATGGGTGCCGGAGTGGCGGGGTCGCTGCTGCGCGAGGGGCACGAGGTGACGGTGTGGAACCGGAGCGCCGACAAGGCCGCTCCGCTCGGTGACCGGGGCGCGACGGTCGCCACCGACCCGGGCTCCGCGGTCGCGAACGCCGAGGTCGTCCTGCTGACCCTGTTCGACACCGACGCCGTGGTGGACGTGCTCGAGTCCGCTGCCGGCGAGGCCCCGACCGAGGCCGTGTGGGTGCAGTGCTCCACGATCGGCGTCGCCGGCACCGAGACCGTCGTGCAGCTCGCGGCCAAGTACGGCATCACCCTCGTCGAGGCGATGATGCTCGGCACGAAGGCCCCGGCCGAGCAGGGCACGCTGACGATGCTCGCCGCTGGTCCCGCAGCGGAGCTCGACCGCATCGAGCCGGTCCTCGACGCCATCGGCGCGAAGACCGTCCGGGCGGGTGACCAGGTCGGTGCCGGGACGGCGCTCAAGCTCGCGGCGAACGCGTGGATCGCGTCGATCACGGCGGCGACGGGCCAGTCCCTCGCGGTCGCGAAGTCGCTCGGACTGGACCCGGCGCTCTTCCTCGAGGCGATCGACGGCAGTGCCAGTGACTCCGCGTACGCGCACACCAAGGGCACGGCGATCATCGACGGCTCGTTCCCGGCGCAGTTCGCCCTCGACGGCCTCCGGAAGGACATCGGGCTGATCACGGACGCGGCGCGGGACACCGGGGTCTCGACCGTGCTGCTCGACGCACTGGGACGGGTCTACGCGGACGCGAGCGCAGCGGGCCACGGCGGCGACGACATCGCGGCCGTCGGGACCGCCTTCTGACGGGCTCGGGGAACCACTAGCTCCGGCGGAACAGCCGTCGGACGGCGTTCGTCAGTCGTCCGACGGTCTCGTCGTTCATGGTGTTGGCGAGGTCGAAGGCCTCACGCGCGGGGTCCGACCCGGCCCGGATGCGACGCAGTGCGGCGTCCGCCCGTGCCCGGGCATCGAGCTCGGCGAGGGGCATGTCGTCCTCGGGGTCGTGCGGCGCCGGGTCGGGCGTGTCTGCCATGCCAGCAGGCTACGCGGGACGCACGGCCGCGAGCTACGCGGAGCGCCCGCCGACGGCGTCCACGTCGTCGACCACGCGGACCATCTCGTCGAGGAACGACACGATCACCGCCATGTCGTCGGTCGACAGGTGCTCGGTGGCCTCGATCGCGCGGGAGTCGAGCTGGTCGATGACCTGCAGCACCTGGCGCATCGAACCACCGGAGGCGGTGAGGATGACGCCGCGTCGGTCGTTCGGGTCCGGGTGCCGCTCGACGTGCCCGCTGCGGACGAGCCGGTCGACGAGCGCCGAGGTCGACGCCGCCGTGATGTCGAGCTCCTCGGCGAGGTCCTTGGCGTTCACCGTGCGGCCGGCCGACTCGGCGTCGAGGAGGGCACGGAGTGCCAGGAGGGCGTTCTCACCGATCCCGAGTGCCTCGCGGGCTCGGCGTTGCGCGGCGCTCTCGGCGCTACGGTACCGACGGAGCGCGTTCAGCACGTCCACCGCATCGACCCTGGCCGAATCGCCGTACCAGAATCCCGCGGTGCCGGTCATCACCTCGGAAGTCATGAGGACAATGCTAGACGCTCTAGTTAGATTGTCTAGCGAGTGCGCGGACCGGCCGAACCGGATCGCAGCCCGGACGACTGCAACACCCGTGACGCGGCGCCGAAACACCCCGGCAATCCCCGGTCAGTAGGTTCACGACATGCAGGAGCCGACGTGCTGAGCCGACTCGCGGGGAGCGTGTTCCACGTCGGGAACGCCGTCGAGCGCACCGACGTGGTCGCCCGGATGCTGGACGTGTACGTGGCGCGGGGCGAGCCGGCCGGTGTCGAACAGGACCGCCTGGTCGCGGCGGAGCTCCGATCGGTGGTGGGGGCGGCGGGGCCCGCGAACGACCCGGACCGTGCCTCGACGATCGACGCCCTGGCGCTCGACCGGCACGAAGCCGCCTCGATCGCCTCCGCCGTCGCGGTCGCCCGGGACCACGCCCGCCGGGCACGCGAGGTCGTCTCCACCGAGCTCTGGGACTGCCTCAACGTCACCCGCTCGCGGATGCCGCGCAAGGTCGCGCCGGACCGGGCCCACGAGTTCCTCGGCTGGGTGCGGGAGCGGAGCGCCCTGGCGATCGGCGTGGTCGAGGCGGATGCGAGCCGCGACGAGGTCTGGGAGTTCTTCACGCTCGGCCGGTCGTTGCAGCGCTGTGCGACCACCGCCCGGCTGCTCGCGTCGGGCCTGCTCGACCCCGGGTCGGGGACGTCCTGGTCGACCGCGCTCCGTGCGTGCGGTGCCGGTGAGGCGTTCCAACGGGGCCGTGACCACCACACGCCGGCCCCCGAGGACGCCGCGGCGTTCCTGCTCCTCGACGAGCACAGTCCGCGATCGCTGCGGTTCCTCGCGCGGCGTGCCGACGAGTGCCTGACCGACGTCGCGCCGTCGTGCGTCGCCGACGAGGCGCGGGCGTTCGCGGAGACCCGGGCGGACCTCGAGGCGGTCTCGGCGGAGACGGCCCTGCTGGCGGCACGCGTCGCAGGGGAGCGGCTCGCGGTGGCGGCCGATCGCGTCGTCGCGGCGCTCGACGAGCGCGTGTTCGCCGAAGCGGCTCCCACGCACTGAGGTGGGCCGTCGTCCGGAACGGTCGCGGTGCGGTGGTGGTGACCAGGAGACGGCCTGGAGGCGCGGTGCGGGCCCGACCCGCGCCTCCAGGCCGCCTCAGGGTCGCGTCAGACCGCGCTGGACCGGTCGGCGACCGCCTCGTCGCGTTCCAGGTCCTGCCGGAGGGCGGCGCGGGACGCGCGCGTCCCGACCACCGGCACCGCGTGCGTGATCGCCAGGTGCAGCCGGGTGTCCGCGTCGTACCGCACCCGGAACCGCTCGTACCGGAGGAGCCACACGAGCGCGATCGCGAGGGCCACGAACCCGGAGACCGCGCCGACGCCGATCGCCCAGCGAGGCCCCCACGCATCGGCGACGGCGCCGACGATCGGGGCGCCGATGGGGGTGCCTCCCGCGAAGATCGCCATGTAGAGCGCCATCACGCGTCCGCGCATCGCCTGGGCCGTCGTGGTCTGCACCAGGGCGTTCGCCGTCGTCATGAAGGTCAGCGACGCGAGCCCCACGAAGACCAGGACGATCGCGAAGGTCCAGTAGGTGGGGGCGAACGCGGCGGCCGTGCACGCGAGACCGAACCCGGCGGAGGCGATCACGAGCGTGCGCATCCGCGGGCGGTCGCGACGGGCGGACAGGAGTGCGCCGGCGACCGAGCCGATGGCCATCACGGAGTTCAGCAGGCCGAACTCGCCGGCGCCCTTGTGGAACTCGACCCGGGCCATCGTGGAGGTGAAGATCGGGAAGTTCACGCCGAAGGTGCCGACGACGAAGATCATGCAGAGCACGACGATGATGTCCGGCCTGGTCCGCACGTAGTGGATCCCCGCCATGATCTGGCCCTTGCCGCGTTTGGCCCGAACACGGTCGGCGAGCTGCGCGGGGTCGACGAAGCGGAGCGCGACGAGGACGGCCAGGAACGAGGCGGCGTTGATGACGAACACCCAGCCGGACCCGATCGCCGCGATGAGGACACCGGCGACCGCGGGGCCGATCAGGCGCGCGGCGTTGAACGAGGCGGAGTTGAGCGCCACCGCGTTGGCGACGTTCTCACCCTGCACGACGTCGGACACGAAGGTCTGGCGGATCGGGGTGTCGAACGCGGCGACGACGCCGAGTGCCAGGGCGAAGCCGTACAGCGACCAGATGGTGGCGGTGTCGGTGAGCACCATGATCCCGAGGCCGAGCCCCAGCGCACCCATCAGGCCCTGCGTGAGCATGAGCATCTTGCGGCGGTCGAACCGGTCCGCGGCGAGCCCGGTGAGGGGCAGGAGGAGCAGCTGCGGGCCGAACTGCAGCGCCATGGTGATGCCGACCGCGATGGCGTCGTTGTCGGAGAGCTTCGTCAGGACGAGCCAGTCCTGGGCGGTTCGTTGCATCCAGGTGCCGACGTTGGACACCAGGGCACCGGCGAACCAGATGCGGTAGTTGCGGCCGGACAGGGAGCGGAACATGGCGGTCACTGCTGGGCCAGCCTCCTCATGATCTCGGTGGCGTCGGCCAGGGTCTGCCGCTCGGCCTCGGTGAGGTCGGCGAGGCGCGGGGTGAGCCAGCCGTCCCGACGGCGGCGGGTCTCCTGCACGAAGTCGGCGCCGGCGTCGGTCGCGCAGAGGAGCACCTTGCGGCGGTCGTCCCCGTGGCCGCCCTTCGACACCAGCCCGCGGTCGATCAGCACGGCGACGGTCTTCGTCATCGACGGGGGCGTCACACCGTCCTGGCGGCTGAGCTCGGCGAGCGTCATCGGGCCGTCGCGGTGCAACCGGGCGAGCGCGGAGAACTGCGCATCGCTGACGGTGGAGTCGGCCTTCTGCGCACGGAGCGTGCGGGAGAGGCGGTTCACCGCGATGCGGAGGTCGGTGGCGTCGGTCACGATCGTTAGCCTAGCAAATTAGTTCAGCGAACGAACTGGTTTTCCGGTGTATCGTGCTTTTGGGCAACAGGTGTTGCCTAGAGAGAAGGAATCATGTCCGAGTTCGAGGGCAAGGTCGCCATCGTCACCGGTGGCGGCAGCGGCATCGGCGAGTCCGTCGCCGAGGAGCTCGCCGCCGCGGGCGCGACCGTCGTCGTCACCGACATCAGGTTGGACGCCGCCCAGCGCGTCGCGAGCGCGATCGTGGAGGCCGGCGGCACCGCCAGCGCCTTCGAGGCGAACTCCGCCGTCGCCGCCGACAACGAGCGCATGGTCCAGTTCGCCGTGGACACCTACGGTGCGCTCCACCTCGCCGTGAACAACGCCGGCATCGGCGCCGCCCCGCAGCCCATCGGCGAGTACGACATCGCCGCCTGGGACCGCGTGCGGGCGGTGGACCTCGACGGCGTCTTCTACGGACTCCGCTACGAGATCCCCGCGATGGTGGCAGCCGGCGGAGGCTCGATCGTGAACATGGCATCGGTGCTCGGCACGGTCGGCATCGCCCAGAACGCCGCCTACGTGGCGTCGAAGCACGCGCTCGCCGGCCTGACCAAGGTCGCGGCGCTCGAGTACTCGGCGCAGGGCGTCCGCACGAACGCGGTCGGCCCGGGCTTCATCGACACCCCGCTGCTCCGCAACTCGATGACCCCGGAGGCGATCACCGCCCTCGAGGACGAGCACGCCACCAAGCGCCTCGGCACCGACAAGGAGGTCGCGGCGCTCGTGCTGTTCCTGCTGAGCGACAAGGCCTCGTTCATCACGGGCAGCTACCACCTGGTCGACGGCGGCTACAGCGCCCACTGAGCGGGTGCGCGGGCGTGCGGGCGTGCGGGCGTGCCGGGGCGGGGTCGTTCCGTGGCCGGGTCGTTCCGCGCGTAGCTGGCGGAATCGGGCGTACCGGGTCGTTTCTTCCGGCCAGGTACGCCCGGTTCGGCTTCCTACCGCGGGCGCTGTGGGAAGGAACGAACGTCAGTGGAACTGGGGGATCGTCAGCCAGATGCCCGTGAGGACCGCCGCGATGCAGACCGCGAAGCACACCCCCGCCCCCGCGAGGGCGAGTGGCGGCGTGTGCCCGGACCGCGGCGTCTCCTCGGAGTACTGCGTGCGCTCCCCACCGGCGTCGACGGGCTGGCCCGTCCCGAGCAGCCGCAACCCGAGCGCGTAGACGAGCACCACGCCGACGGCGGCCACGAAGCCGACGCCCGCGACCGTGCCGATCGCACCGAAGTCGATGTCCATGTGCGGTCCCCTCAGTTCCCGGTGGTGGCCGGCTCGCGCTCGGCGGTGTCGGCGGTGACGTCGTCGTGCGAGATCGGCTTGCGCTTGGCGAGGCCGTAGAACGACAGGCCTGCGGCCAGCGCGAACACGGCCACCAGGACGAGACCGATCACCGAGGTGGACGCGACCCAGGTCGCGAGCGCCCCGACCACCGCGGCGGCGGGCAGCGTGATCACCCACGCGACGACGATCCGCCCGACGACCGACCAGTGCACGTCCGCGAGCTTCTTGCCGAGCCCGGAGCCGATCACCGAGCCGCTCGTGACGTGCGTCGTGGAGAGCGCGAACCCGAGGTGGGACGACACGAGGATCGTCGCCGCGGAGCTCGTCTCGGCCGCGAAGCCCTGCGGGGACTGCACGTCGGAGATCTTCTTGCCGACCGTCTGCATGATCCGCCAGCCGCCCATGTACGTCCCGAGGCCGATCGCGAGACCGCAGGCGAGGATCACCCACAGTGCCGGGCCGCTCCCGGCGGGCTGGTAGTTCGCGGCGATCAGGGTCAGCGTGATGACGCCCATGGTCTTCTGCGCGTCGTTCGTGCCGTGCGCCAGCGACACCAGCGACGCCGAGATCGTCTGCCCGTGCCGGAAGCCCGTCGCCGCACCGTGCGTCGTCGCGTTCTTCGTGATCGTGTACGCCAGGTAGGTCGCCACGAGCGCGATGACCCCGGCGATCACCGGCGAGAGCAGCGCCGGCAGCACGACCTTCGAGACGACCGTCGCCCAGTCGACCGAGTTCAGGCCGGCGCCGATGATCGACGCGCCGATCAGGCCACCGAACAGGGCGTGCGTGGACGACGACGGCAGGCCGAAGTACCACGTGGCGAGGTTCCAGAGCACGGCACCGACGAGGCCCGCGAAGATCATCACGGGGGAGATGTGGATGCCGTCCTGACCCTCGCGGATGATGCCCTGCGAGACGGTCTTCGCGACCTCGGTGGACAGGAACGCGCCGACCACGTTGAGGACGGCGGAGATGAGCACGGCGGTCCGGGGCTTGAGGGCACCCGTGGCGACCGAGGTGGCCATGGCGTTCGCGGTGTCGTGGAAGCCGTTCGTGAAGTCGAACACGAGGGCCACCACGATCACCAGCACGACGGTGACGAGGACGTCCATGCGCGAGACGGTAGGCCCGCCCTGCACCGCCTGCGTGAACGCCGGGTGAACAGGCTGGACCGGCCGCCGGTCTGGGAGGATCGACAGGTGCCCACCTTCTCCGCAGCACGAGGCGACGCCTCGTTCACCGACGCGCACGGCGTCGAGATCGTCTACTCGACCTGGCGTGCGGCGCGGCCGAAGGGCATCGTGCAGATCGCGCACGGCGTCGGGGAGCACGGCCTCCGGTACGAGCCGCTCGCGCAGGACCTCGTCCGCGCCGGCTACACCGTGCACGCCAACGACCACCGCGGGCACGGTCGCACCGGCCTCGCGCAGTGGGACGGCGACCACGCCAAGCTCGGTCGGCTCGGACCCGGCGGGCTCCGGGCCGCCATCGCCGCCGTCGAGCAGATGACCGCGGTCGCGAAGGCGGACACCCCAGGCGTCCCGCTCGTCCTGCTCGGGCACTCGTGGGGCTCGCTGATGGCCCAGCGGATCGTGAACACGTCGTCGGAGTCGTACGACGGGGTCGTCCTCTCCGCCACGGCGTACCGGCTGCCCGGCTGGATGAACAGCGGCGACCTCAACGCCCGGCACGCGGGCTCGGGTCCGACGAAGTTCGAGTGGCTCACCCGCGACCGGGCGATCATCGACGCCGTGGCGGCGGACCCGCTCGCCGTCGAGGCGGACGTCATCGGGCTGTTCGGCGTCCGCGATGCCCTGCGGCTGCTCGGGGTCCCGCGTCGGGGCATCCCGCACGACCTCCCGATGCTGCTGCAGGTGGGGTCGGAGGACACCCTCGGCGGCCCGCGGTCGATCGAGCGGCTCGCGCAGGCGTACCGACGACGCGGCGGGCTCTCCGACGTGTCGGTGCGGGTGTACGAGGGGGCGCGGCACGAGGTCTACAACGAGACCAACCGTGACGAGGTCGTCGCCGACCTGGTCGCGTGGCTGGACCGGGTGACGGCTCGCTGAGCCGACCAGGCGGCGGCCTGGAGGCGCGTGGCGGCGCCGCCACGCGCCTCCAGGCCGTCCTGGGCCCGGCCCACTGCCGGGCGGTCACCCGACCGGAATAGGGTTGCGACATGCACGGTGAGTACAAGGTCCCGGGAGGCAAGCTGGTCGTCGTCGACCTCGAGGTCGTCGACGGGGTGATCCAGGACTTCCGGCTCGCCGGGGACTTCTTCCTCGAACCGGACGACGCGCTGCCCCTGATCGACGCCGCCGTGAACGGTCTGCCGGCCACGACCGACGCCGCGGGCATCGCCGCCGCCGTCCGTGCCGCGCTGCCCGAGGACGCCGTGCTGCTCGGCTTCACCCCCGAGGCCGTCGGGGTCGCCGTCCGCCGGGCGCTCTCCCGTGCGTCGACGTGGCAGGAGTACGACTGGGAGATCATCCACGAGGGACCGATCAGCCCGAACGAACACCTCGCGCTCGACCAGGTCCTCACCGAGGAAGTGGGCGCCGGACGTCGTGGGCCGACCCTGCGGATCTGGGAGTGGGACCAGCCGGCCGTCGTGATCGGGTCGTTCCAGTCCCTCAAGAACGAGGTCGACCCCGAGGGCGCCGCGAAGTACGGCGTCGAGGTCGTCCGTCGGATCTCGGGCGGCGGCGCGATGTTCATGGACGCCGGCGCGATCATCTCGTACTCGCTCTACGTGCCGACCGACCTCGTGCAGGGCATGACCTTCGCCGACTCCTACGCGTACCTCGACGAGTGGGTGATCGAGGCGCTGAAGTCCCTCGGCATCGAGGCGTACTACCAGCCGCTCAACGACATCTCCTCGACGAAGGGCAAGATCGGCGGCGCGGCCCAGAAGCGGCTCGGCACCGGATCGCTCCTGCACCACGCGACCATGAGCTACGACATGGACGGCGAGAAGATGGTGCAGGTGCTGCGCATCGGTCGCGAGAAGATGAGCGACAAGGGGACGACCTCGGCCGCCAAGCGGGTCGACCCGCTGCGCTCGCAGACCGGCCTCACCCGGGCCGAGATCATCGACCGGCTCATCGCGACGTTCACGAAGCTGTACGGGGCACACGAGGGGCACGTCACGGCGGATGAGCGGCAGCGCGCGCAGGACCTCGTGGCGTCGAAGTTCGCGACGCGGGAGTGGCTCGAGCGCGTCCCCTGATCAGGTGGCTGTCGACCAGGGGCGGCACTCCGTAGGGTCGGCAGGTGCGCAGATCACCCCGTCCGTTCTCGGTGCTCGTCGGAGTCGGCCTCGTGGTGACCGCCCTCGCCGGGTGCTCGGACGGTGCGCCGGACGACGCCTCGCGCGATGCGCAGGTCGGACTGCAGCGGTGGACGTCCCTGATGCAACAGGCGATCACGGACCCCGAGCACGGTCGAGGTGGGGCCGGGGGCTCCGGCGCGGGCTCGGTCACGCTCGAGGAGGTTCCCGCCGGGGACTGGGACCTGCTGCTCGCGTGCAACGGCGTCGACGGCGAGTACTTCCGCGCGACGGCCGGAGCCGACGTGGCGGATGTGCTCGGGCGGACGGACGCACCGTGCGGAGCCACGACGCGGATGTCGATCACCGTGCCGGAGCCCGGCGGGCTGACGATCCGGGTGCGAGGGCTCAGCGATGCTCCGGAGGCTGTGCGTCGCGGAGACGTGGTGACGTACTGGTACGTGGGCGTCGTGCCGAAGGGGTTCGAGCCCGAACAGCGGACCTACGAACTGGGCTGATCCTCCTCCTCGTCGTCGTACTCGTCGGGCGCGCTGAGCACGAGGTCGACGGCACCGGCGGACTGGCCTGGCCGGACGAAGGTGTGGTGCACGGGTGCCACGTACGAGCCGCTGAAGACGACTTCGTGCTCCTCGTCCTCGTCGTCGGGCTCGGTGGTGTCGTCGTCGGAGCGCGTGCCGAGCAGCTTCCGCGTCAGCGACGACCGCTCGGTCAGCAGTGAGTCGAGCGCCGCCCGCAGGTCCTGGTCGGCCGGCTCCGCACCGCGCAGGGCCGCCCCGAGGACGCTCCGCCGCATGAGCTCCTTCGCGAACGACCCCGTCGTGCCCTCGGCGCGCTCCGCTGCCTCGGCGAGGGCGTCCTCGGAGAACGGCAGCGTTCCGGCGTACCGGCGGAACAGTCGGACCCGCTCGGGCAGGGCGGGCAGCGGGATCTCCACGGCGAGGTCGACGCGGCCGGGCCGGTCCGCGAGGGCGCGCTCGAGCACGGACACCCGGTTCGTGGTCATCACGAAGGCGACGTCCGCATCGCCGTCGAGCCCGTCAAGGGCGTCGAGCACCTCGAACAGCAACGGCTGCGGTGAGCTGTGCCGCTCCATCGCGACGAGGTCGATGTCCTCCATGACCACGAGCGACGGCTGGAACGTGCGGGCGATCTCGGCGGCGGCTCCGATGGCCGCGATGCTCGAGCCGGTGAGCAGGACCGCGGTGACGCCCTCGGTCCGGGTGAGCAGGTGCCGGATCGTGAGGGTCTTCCCCGTCCCCGGAGGACCGTAGAGCAGCACGCCGCGCTTGAGGTGCTGCCCGGCGGCGAGGAGGGCCTCGCGCTGCTCGCCGATCCCGACGACGTGGTCCACGACCTCGTCGAGCACACCCTCGCCGAGGACGACGTCGTCCGCGCCGACCTCGGGCCGTCGGAGGAAGGTGGCCCCGGCGTCCGCACCGTACTCGGACTGCACGAACGACAGCACCTGGCCGCGCAGGACGCTCCGCTCGATCATCAGGGCGCGGAGCCGCAGCAGGAACGCGGTGGCGGCGTCCTGGTCGGGGGAGAGGATCTCGAGGGTCGCGCGCCCGCGACCGTACTCGGGCTTCGCGGACCGCTGCACCACGGCGACGGGAGCGCCGTCGTACGTCAGGAACCGCAGACCGAACGAGACGACCCGGCGGGTGGTGTCCGCACCGGTCGCGCGGGTCGCGTAGCTCACCGGACCGGGAGCCCAGCGCATGTGCGGGTTCGCGATGAACTCGCTGACGGAGCTGTGGAAGCGACTGTCGTCGCCGGCGATGCCGATCAGCGCGTCGGGATCGGTGCCGGCGAGCTCCTCGAGCGCGATGTCCGCGTCGACGAGCCGGTGGTCGGGGAACTCCTCGGTGACCACTGGGACGGACTGCGGGTCGACGCCGAGGTGGGTTCCCACCCGTTCACCGATCGGGGTCAGCACCGCCTGCTGCTCGGCGGAGGCGAGTTCGTTCGCCTTCTCGATGTAGCGGGCGAACGCCCGCATCAGGTCGCGGTCTGCATCGTCGAGCACGTCGCCATCCTGGCACGTGGTCGGTCGAGCCGACCAGGGAGCCGGACGACTTGGTCGGCCGCCCGGGGAGGGGGTCCCGGACGGCCGCACCACCAGTGTGGACATCGTCCTGAAGAACCAGGTGTGTGGATCGCAAGAATCCTCCGCGCGGCTGATGTCGCATCCTGATCGTCCACGTAGCGTCGTGTGCGTGAACTGGTTGATCCTCCTGGGGGCGGTGGCCGCGGCGGCCGTCGTGATGTGGATCGCCGACCGCGTGGGGTGGATCGACCTGTCGAACAAGGCCACGCGCAGCGGCGGATCCGGCGGCGTGATCTCGATGATGGACGAGGTGTTCGCACCGACCCGTCATGAGACGCAAGCGGAGTACGAACGGCAGTCGCGCCTCCCGAAGGAGGCACCGACGCCGGCGGACGACGACCACGACCTGCTCAGCGGCAGCGTGCTCATCAAGGTCCCCGCGGTGCGGGGCGCCGGCCGCCACGAGGCGCGGGCCGGCACGCACGACCGCAGCTACTGACGAGCAGCGCGCGTCAGCGCGTCGTGAGCTCCTGGTAGTCCGGGTGCCGCTCGATCCACGCGGCGACGTAGCTGCACTGCGGCACGACCCGCAGTGATCCCGAGCGCACGTCGTCCAGCGCGTGCTCGACGAGGATCGACGCGTGCCCACCGCCGCGGTGCGCGGGGTCCACCTCGGTGTGGACGAAGCGGATCTCGTCGCCGTCGACCTCGTACGCTGCGAAGCCGATCACCTCGCCGTCCTCGAGGAGGGAGTACTGCCGCTTGTCGGTGTCGTTCCGGACCTCGGGTGCTGCCATGGCGACGACGCTACGCCGCGTCCGGCCGCGGAGCCTGAGCGGCACCTCGGCCGCGCCGTGCACCAGAATGGTCGCGTGCACAGCGGAGACGATCGCGGCCCGGACCGGGTGGTCCTCGGCGACAACCTCGACGTGCTCCCGACCCTCGCGGACGGCTCGTTCACGCTCGTCTACCTCGACCCGCCGTTCAACACCGGCCGCTACCAGCGCCGGCACGCGAGCGCCGCGGTTCGCGAGTCGGCAACGGGCGAGCGCCGCGGCCGCCGCGAGACCGTCACCGGCTTCCGGGGCAGCACCTACGAGCGGGTCCGCGGCGACCTGATGCGGTTCGACGACCGGTTCGAGGACTACTGGTCGTTCCTCGAGCCCCGGCTGCTCGAGGCGTGGCGGTTGCTCGCCGAGGACGGCACCCTGTACCTGCACCTCGACTACCGCGAGTCGCACTACGCCAAGGTCCTGCTCGACGCCCTGTTCGGCCGTGACGCGTTCCTCAACGAGATCGTCTGGGCGTACGACTTCGGCGCGAAGTCCCGGTCGCGCTGGCCCACGAAGCACGACACGATCCTGGTCTACGTGAAGGACCCGGCGCGGTACCACTTCGACTCCGAGGCCGTCGACCGTGAGCCGTACATGGCGCCGGGGCTCGTCACCGCGGAGAAGCGCGCGCGGGGCAAGCTCCCGACGGACGTCTGGTGGCACACGATCGTCTCGCCGACCGGCCGCGAGAAGACGGGCTACCCGACGCAGAAGCCCGAGGGCGTGCTGCGGCGCATCGTGCAGGCATCCTCGCGCGAGGGCGACTGGGTCCTCGACTTCTTCGCCGGCAGCGGCACGACCGGTGCGGTCGCGCAGGCGCTCGGGCGACGGTTCGTCCTGGTCGACGACAACCCCGTCGCCGTGGACGTGATGCGCCGTCGACTGCCGACGGCGTCGTTCGACGTCGTGGAACCGCCCGCCGCCTCCGCGATCTGACGCGGGGACGACGGGCGGGTCCGTCGGGTGGTCGGTTACTCGGCCGAGTGGCGGCCGTGCGCGTGGTCGTCCGGCCTGGAGGCGCGGCTCGGGTCCGCCGCGTCCGCTGCGGTCGTCTCCGGGGTCGCGTCGACGGGCGTCGGAGCGGCGTGTGCGGCTCGGGTCCGGATCGCGCCGGTGGTGACCGGCGGTTCGTCGACCGGCGCGGCGGCGGAGTGCGCCCCGTGCGTGGTCGCGTCCGGCAGGGGCGCGCGGGTCCCTTCGATCGACACGGTGTCGCTCCCCGTCCGTCCCGCGACGGCGGAACCGGCGGAGCGGGGCTGCGACGGCACGTCCGGCGAGGTCGGGACGATCGCCATCGACCCCGTGTCCGGGGACACGAGCGAGCCCGTGCCGGCGGCTGCGTTCTGCGCGTCGACGGTGAGCCGGTCGGCGTCGGCCTTGTCCGACGCGGCCTTCTCGGTGTTCGCACGGTCGGTGTTCGCCTGCTCCTGCAGCGCGGACACCTTGCGGAGCGGCGGCACCCGGAAGAACCAGGTGAGCACGAACGCGAGCAGGATCACCGCGAGGCCGACCCAGTAGACGACGACGGCCGAGTCGCTGAAGCCGACGAGGAACGGACGGGTGAGTCGCTTGTCCGCACCGTTCAGGAACGAGGTGTCGCTCGTCGACGAGCTGGAGGACGAGTTCGCCGCCGAGTCACCGCTCTTCAGCTGCTTGATCAGGGTCGGTGCGACCTCGTCGACGACGTTCTGCCGCTGGTCGGCGTTGGAGTAGTCGACCTGGAGCGTGCCGTCCACGACGTCGGCCTTCGCCTTCGACGCCGCGGTCTCGAGCGCCTGCTGCTCGGCGGCGGGCTTCGCGGCCGCGACCCGCTCGGCGATGACCGAGTCGGCCGATGCTGCCGGGACCCGACCGGCGGCGACCTGTGCCTGCACCGCCGCGGTGACCTGCTTCGTGACGGCGGCGTCCGCGGCCTCCTTGGCCTGCACGGCACCCTTGTTCAGGCCGTCCTGCACGTTCTGCTGCACCGGGTCGACGATCTTGTTCCAGATCTGGTCCATGACGCCCTTGTTGTCCGCGGCGTTCGCGACGGAGGGCGTCAGGGCGGCGTTCAGTGCGGGCTTGAGGTCGCTCTCGTTCTGCATCGCCGTCGTGATGTTCGTCGGCATGAGCGTGAAGAGGACGGAGAGGAGCACGGCCGTGCCCATCGTGCCGCCGATCTGGCGGAAGAACGTCGCCGCACTGGTGGCGACACCGATGTCCCGCGGGCTGACGGAGTTCTGCGCCGCCAGGGTCAGCGTCTGCATGAGCTGCCCGAGCCCGAGGCCGATGCCGAACATGCCGAGCATGAGGAACCAGAGCGGGCGGTCGGCGGTCAGGAAGGTGAGGACGGTGAACCCGATCGCGGTGAACGCCGTACCGGTGATCGGGAAGACCTGGTAGTTCCCGGTCCGGGAGATGATCTGACCCGAGGCGATCGACGAGATCATCAGACCGAGGACCATCGGGAGCATCGCGAACCCGGATTCGGTCGGCGTCACGCCCTTCACGATCTGCAGGTAGAGCGGGATGGTCAGCATCGCGCCGAACATGCCGAAGCCGACGAGCACCGAGAGCACCGCGGACATCGAGAACACGCGCGACCCGAAGAGCTTGAGCGGCAGGATCGCGTCGTCCTTCATGGCGCGCTCGACGAGGATGAACGCGATCAGACCGGCCGCGCCGATGCCGTAGCAGGCGAAGGCGCCCGCGGAGCTCCAGCCCCACTCGCGGCCCTGCTCGGCGATGAGCAGCAGCGGCACGAGGGTCACGATGACGAGGGTCGCGCCCCACCAGTCGATGCGCGGCTTGCCCCGGTTGCCGAACTTCGGCAGGTGCAGGAACGTCAGCACCATGAACAGCGCGATGATGCCGATCGGGACGTTGATCAGGAACACCCAGCGCCAGCCGGAGATGAAGAGCAGCTCGCCCGAACCGGCGAAGACACCGCCGACGAGCGGACCGATCACCGAGGAGATGCCGAACACGGCGAGGAAGTAGCCCTGGTACTTCGCGCGCTCGCGCGGGGCGAGCATGTCGCCCATGATCGCGAGGGGGAGCGACATCAGACCACCGGCGCCGAGGCCCTGCAGCGCGCGGAACCCGGCGAGCATGAGCATCGAGGTGGAGAACGACGCCGCGAACGACCCGACGATGAAGATGCCGATCGCCGTGAGGAACAGCGGGCGCCGGCCGAAGATGTCGGACAGCTTGCCGTAGATCGGCGTGGTGATCGTCGAGGCGATGAGGTAGCCGGTCGTCACCCAGGCCTGCTGGTCGAGGCCGTGCAGGTCGTCGCCGATGGTGCGGATCGCGGTACCGACGATCGTCTGGTCGAGGGCGCCGAGGAACATGCCGGCCATCAGGCCGTAGATGACCAGCAGGATCTGCCGGTGGCTCATCACGGCGTTGGACGACGTGGTGGGTGCCGCGGGTGCGGTCGCGGTCTGGGTCATGTGCAGGATCTCCCGAAAACTTTGCGCTGGCTGCAAAGTTACATCTGCCGCAAGGTGGCTGGTCACGCCGGGGAGGGTTCCTGAGTGGATCGGCAGCACCGGCGCCGGAACAGTAGGGTCGCGGTCATGAGCACGCCCGACGCCGTCACAGTACGCCCGAGCGTCCTGTCGGGTTCCCGCCCGGCGATCATCGTGCTGCCGGGCGGGGGCTACGAGGAGCACGGACGGGCGAGCTCGGAGCCGATGGCCGACTGGTTCGCCGGGATCGGCGTGCACGCGTTCCTGTTCCGCTACCCGCTCCGGACGCCGGACACCTCCGGACCCCTGCACCCGGCGCCGGTCGAGGCGACCCGTCGGGTGTTCGACTGGCTGCGCGCTGGTGCCCCGGGCGCCGGCGTGACGGTCGACGCCGGTCGGGTCGGGGTCGTCGGGTCGAGCGCCGGCGGTCACCTGGCGGCGTGCCTGGCGAACGGCATCGACGACCCCGCCCTCGACCGTCCGGACTTCTGCGTCCTGAACTACCCGGTGATCAGCATGGAAGCGCCGACCCGGCCGCGGCCCGTCGTGGGGCTCCTCGGGGACGCGCCGACCTGGCGGGAGCGACGTGCACTGTCGATGGAGACCCGGGTGGATGCCCGCACCCCGCCGACGTTCGTGTGGACGACCGCCGACGACCGGATCGTCCGGGCGACCAACGCACTGGCGTACGCCGACGCCCTCGTCCGGAACGAGGTCGACGTCGAGGTGCACGTCTTCCCGCACGGCCGGCACGGCGTCGGGACAGCCGTGCGCGAGCCGCACACGTCGCAGTGGACGCGGCTCTGCGAGAACTGGCTGCGGTACCAGCGCGTGCTGACCGACTGAGGCGATCCGTGCCTCCAGTCAGACCGCCGCGGCCTCGACGACGCGCGTCACGCCCCGTGCTGCCAGTGCGGCCGGATCGGCCGCCGTCCGGCTGGTGACGACCGTCACGGCCTCGCCCGCTGCGCGGAGCCGGTGCCACCGGTCGAAGACCGGCCCACCCGGTGCCAGGTCCGACCGGCGCAGTGGCACGTCCTCGTGGTCGACCTCGACCACGACGGCCGCCGTGCGCGGCGTCGGCGCCGGGGCGGCGCGGCGGGCGTCGGCGACGACCTCGGCGTAGCGGCGTCCGAGTGGCTTGACCCGGTTGTCGACGTCGAGGAGCCCGAGTGAGTACTCGAGGTCCTTGAAGTCACCGAGGTGGCGCGAGACGTCGTGCGAGCACCACCACGTGATCGCGTGCAGCCGCTCGGTGGTGAGGGTCGCCGCGATCGTTCGCTCAAGGAACTCCGGCATCTCGGACTCGGCGAGGTGGCGGTCCGGTGCGCCGACCTCCTGCAACCACACCGGGCGCTCGGCATCGGTCGCGAACGCACGGGAGAGCTCGATCATCCACTCGGCGTGCCGCACCGATTCGTCGGAGAGCGCGCCGTACCGACCCGCCACCCCGTTGAAGATCCACGAGTGCACGGTCGTGACGTCCCCGAGCCGGCTGGCGTGCGTCGGGACGAACGGGTGGCCGTCCCGGTACCAGAGGTGGTCGTTCTCGCTGTGCGTGACGACGTGGCGGGGGTCCTTGTCCCGCGGTGCGTCGAGCAACGACCGCAGCCAGTGCGTGACCTGCGCGGTGTCGGCGGGCATCGCGGCGGGGTTCGGCGGCTGGAACTGGTTGACCTCGTTGCCGAGCGTCAGGCCCGTGAAGTTCGGCCGGTCACGGACCGCGTCGTAGACGGCGGACACGAGGGCCGCCTGCGCATCGATGGCAGGCTGGTCCGTGAACATGTTGCCGTCGTGCCAGTTCACGAGCCACGCCGGGACGAAGTCGAAGCCGGACATGTGCCCCTGGATCACGTCGACACTCGCGTCCAACCCGAACTCGTCGGCCACGTCGACCACGGCGGCGACGTCGTCGAGCGCCCGACGTCGGATCAGGGTGCGGTTCGGCTGGAGCGTCGGCCACAGCGGGAACAACCTGACGTGGTCGAGTCCGAGCCCGGCAACCGCCTCGAGGTCGCGGCGCACGGTGTCGACGTCGACCGCCTGCCACTGGAACATCCAGTCGGTGGACGGTACGTAGTTCACGCCGAAGCGCGTGGCGGTGGTCATCGGTCTCCCTCGGTCGGAGTGGTGTCGGCGGGTGCTGGGCCGGTCGACCCACGGACGTGCAGGGCTCGGCCGCTCACCTCGGCGTCGGCGACGTCCTCGCCGCGCACGAGTCGTTCGACGAGTGCGACCGCGGTGCGTGCGGACTCCTCGACGGGGGCGTCCAGCGCGGTGAGCGTCGGGCGGACGATCGAGGAGACCCACGAGTCCTCCCAGGCGACGACGGACAGGTCCTCCGGCACGCGGACGCCGAGTTCGGGTGCGTGCGCGATCACCTCGGCGGCGATCGCCTCGCCGTCCAGGACGATCGCGGTCGCGCCGTCGAGCCGGCCGAGCAGGTCGGCGACCGGATCCTCGCTGTGGGCGCGCCAGTCGAGCACGAGCGCCTCCACACCGCGTCGGTTCGCCGCCGCGGTGAAGCGGGCGTCGCGGGCGCTCGTGTGGGCGAGTGTCGGACCGTCGCCGACGCGGGCGATCCGCCGGTGGCCGAGCGCACCGAGGTGGTCGAGCAGCGCCTCGGTCGCGTCGGCGTCCCCGACGGTGACCGCGGGGATCGTGCTGCCGGGGACGGGGGCGCCGAGCATCACCGCGGGGGCGGAGAGGTGCTGCAGCAGCGACGTGCGCGGGTCGTCGGTGCGGACGTCGACGAGCAGGAACCCGTCGACCCGCTGCTCGGTCCACCACTGCCGGTAGACCTCGGCCTCGTCCTCGGCGCGCACCAGCGTCATCGAGAGCGACCAGCCGATCGCGGCGAGCGGTTCGGTGAGGCCGGCGATCAGGCGCATCGTGAACGGGTCGCGCTGGAAGGTGTCCCGCGAGCGTGCGAGCACGAGACCGAGACTCCGTCCCGCGCTGCCGGAGAGCTTCCGACTCGCGAGGTTCGGGCGCCAGTTCAGGTCGTCGGCCGCCTTGCGGATGCGGGCCGCGGTCGCGGCGGAGACGTTCGGGCGTCCGTTGAAGACGTGCGAGACCGCCGACGTGGAGACCCCGGCGCGCTTGGCGACCTGCGCGATGGTGACGCGGCGACGGTCGACGGCGCCGGCGGTGGTGTCGCTCATGCCGTCGAGCGTAGAGGGTTGACCCATTCGTGTAAAGCGGTATACGTTGCTCGTCACCTGAAGTACACCGCTGTACCAAACGCATCGCGAACCGCTCCACCGACCACTGCCAGGGAGGCACCGTGACGGACGGCATCAGCAGGCGCACCCTCCTCGGAGCCGGCCTCGGCGCCGGGCTCCTCGCGCCGATCCTCGCCGGGTGCAGCGCACTCACGCCGGCCTCGAGCGGACCCGGGACGCTCAGCGTCCACACCCAGTTGAGCGGCGCGGTCGCCGGGGCGCAGACGTTCACGGACGTCGTCGCGGCCTACCGGCGCCGCACCGACCGCCGGGTGGCCCTGCTGTCGAACGGCTCGGACCTGCCCATCGTCTTCGAGACCAGTTCGCTCGCCGGCAAGGAAGCGGACGTCGCCATCGTGAACATGGTCGGGCGCACGCTGTCGTGGACGGGTGAGCACGCGACCGTCCCGGTGAACCAGTACCTCGACGACTGGGGGCTGCGCGACCTGATCATCCCCGAGGCGATCGACGAGTGGACCGATCCCGAAGGCCGGGTCCGCGCGTTCCCCTTCACCCGGACGAACTGGCCCGTGTCGTTCAACACCGCGCTTCTCGAGCAGGCCGGAGTGAGCGAGATCCCGACCACCTCCGACCAGCTCATCGCCGCGGCCGATCGGTTGCGTGCTGCCGGCATCGGCCCCGTGACCGTCGGTGGCTCGGACTGGAGCGGACAGAAGCTCCTCATGCAGATCATCCAGGGGTTCGTGTCCCAGGACGAGGCCGCCACCGTCTTCTCGACGGGGAAGATCTCGGAGAGTGCCGGAGCGGTCCGCGGCGTGCAGCACTTCGTCGAGCTCCGCGACGCCGGGGTCTTCGTCGACTCGGTGCAGGGCTTCACGTCGGACTCCGAGCTCACGCAGTTCACCACCCGCAAGGCGGCGATCGTGCCGGCGATGTCGTCGGCGCTCGCGCTCGTGTCGAAGGAACGAGCGGAGGAGGTCACGGTCGGCGGCTGGCCGGTGCCGTCCGAGCACGCCGCGATCGCGCACCCGAGCGTCATCAAGAGCTACAACGGGCACGGCATCTGGATCAGCGAGAACGGCCGGGACAAGCTCGACCTCATCAAGCCGTTCGTGCAGTACCTCTACTCCGCCGCGGTCACGAGCGAGTTCGTCCTCGACTCCGGCCGGGACATGAGCCGCATCACCGACACCGTCAGCCGTGACTTCCCCCTCGTCGCCCAGGCGTCGAAGCTCACCGACGACCAGGTCACCCCGGTGATGCTGCCCGATCTGCTCGTGCCCGACTCGGCGTACGAGCCGATGATCCGCGCGACGTCGCTCGCCTACGGCAGCGGGACCTCCGCCGACCGCATCATCGACCTCTTCGAGCGCGCCTACACGGCCGCCTGACCCCCACCCGAGAAGGAGCTCCCCATGGCAGTGCTCGTCGAGGAACCACCCGTCCGGTCCGCCGGCACCCCACCGCGCCCGTCCCGTCGTCGCCCGGCCCTCGGCACCGCACGGGGCAGCTTCCCGACGTTCGCGATCCCGGCACTCGCCTGGTACGGCGTGTTCATGATCGGCCCGGTCGTCGCGATGATCGTCATCGCGTTCCTCAGCTGGCCCGGCATGCTCGTCACGCCGACGTTCGCCGGTCTCGACAACTTCCGGGTGCTGTTCTCCGACGAGACCTTCTGGGCGGCGGTCCGGAACAGCACGGTCCAGATCGTGATCGGTCTGCCGATCATGATCGTGCTCGCGTTCCTGCTCGCCTTCCACGTGGTGCAGAAGCCGCGCGGCCACCGGGTCCTCCGCTACCTGCTGTTCATCCCAGCGCTCATCTCGGCCCCGGCGACCGCCATGATGTTCTACGCGATGCTCAACCCCGACGGTCTCGTGAACGGAGTCCTCGAGACGCTGGGGATCGGCGGCAAGGCCTGGCTCGCCGACCCCGCCACGGCACTCGGTGCCCTCATCGTCGTCGACCTCTGGGCCGGCATCGGCTACTCGGCGGTCCTCATCGCGAGCCGGCTCGACGGTGTCGACGGCGAGGTCGTCCAGGCGGCCCGGATGGACGGTGCCGGATCGTGGCGCCTGGCGTGGGGCGTGTACTGGCCGATCGCCCGGGACTTCATCGGGGTCGTCGCGATGCTGCAGTTCCTGTCGATGCTGTTCAGCTCGGCGCAGAACGTCCTGCTGCTGACCCAGGGCGGACCGGGTACGGCGACCACCACCCTCTCGTACCTCGTGTACCAGAAGGCGTTCGTCGACACCGACCTCGGCTACAGCCAGGCCGTCGGCGTGGTCCTGTTCGTCTTCGGCCTCGTGGGCATGTTCATCATCCGTCGCGTCCTGCGCAAGACGCACTGACCAGCACCGACCAGGGAGACCACCATGGCCAAAGCGCCCGTCGGCACGAAGCTCCGCGACCGGATCGGCTCGATCACCGGCGGGACCGTCGCCTGGATCTACGCTGCACTGCTGATCCTGCCCTTCTACTACTTCGTCGTCTCGTCCTTCAAGGACAACGACGGCATCTTCGAGTCCCCACTGGCGTTGCCGGCGTCGTGGGACCTCGACAACTTCGTCGGCGCGATCCGGCAGGCGTCCCTCGGACCGGCGATCGCGAACTCGGTGATCACGACCGTCGCCGCGCTCGCGCTCACGCTGCTCCTGGCGCTGCCGGCGTCCTTCGCCCTCGCCCGGGCCACCGGCCGCGCCGGCAAGATCGTCGAGGGACTGTTCTCCCTCGGGTTCCTCATCCCGTCCTTCGCCGCACTGTTCCCGACGTTCCTGCTGGCGGCGACCATGGGGCTCTTCCACACGCGGACGTTCCTCGTGCTGCTCCTGCCCGCGACGGCGATGCCCCTCGCGATCGTCATCCTCACGCAGTTCATGCGGACGATCCCGCGCGAACTCGAGGAAGCCGCGTCGATGGACGGCGCCTCGGCGTGGCAGGTGATGCGCCAGGTCTACCTGCCGATCTGCATCCCCGGCATCGCCACGGTGCTCCTGCTGAACTTCCTGTCGTTCTGGAACGAGTACCTCTACGCCCTCGTCCTCATCGGACCGGACACCGCGCAGCGCACGATCCAGGTGGCGTTGCCGACGCTCAAGGTCGACGCGGGGACGGACTACGGGATGCTCATGGCCGGCACCCTCTTCACGCTGCTGCCGGTGTACCTCGTCTACACGATCCTGCAGCGTCAGATGCAGAAGGCCCTCGTCTCCGGGGCGATCAAGGGATGACCGTCACCGCCGGCGACCTCGACGTCCGGGCCCGGATCGGTCAGGCGAACCAACGGCTCAAGGGCTGGGAGGCCGTGCGCTGGGTCGACGGCCGACCGCGCATCACCGACGTCCTCCGCGCCGAGGTCGACCGGTGGGGCGGGATCGGCGCCGTCTACGGCGTGCTCCGTGCGGACCCGTGGTCGGGCGTGCACTGGGGCAACGGCATCCCGC
This sequence comes from Curtobacterium sp. 314Chir4.1, assembly GCF_900215175.1. Classification (NCBI taxonomy): domain Bacteria; kingdom Bacillati; phylum Actinomycetota; class Actinomycetes; order Micrococcales; family Microbacteriaceae; genus Curtobacterium; species Curtobacterium sp. 314Chir4.1. Next base: position 657,251 of record NZ_OCMI01000003.1, on the reverse strand, counting down.
CCGAGCGCTCGGCCGAGGCGTACGCGGCGGTGCAGGAGCACGTGGTGGCGCACAGCGACGGCGGGATCCCGACCCTGTTCGTCGAGGAGGTCCCCCACGGACTGCAGGCGCTCGGTGCCACCACCCTCCCCGTGAACCTCGCGCTCGGAGCCGCGATGGACGCCGACCTCGTCGAGGAACTCGCCGCCGCGGTCGCCGCCGAGGTCCGCGCCCGCGGCACCCACGTCGCGTTGGTGTCCGGCCTCGACGTCCTCCGCGACGCCCGCTGGGGCCGTGCCGAGGAGTGCTGGTCGGAGGACGCCGCGCTCGCCGCGATCATGGTGCGCGCCACGGTCCGCGGCATGCAGGGCAGCGGTGGCGGACCGATCGACGACCGGCACGTCGCCGTCGTCGCCAAGCACCTCGCTGGTCAGGGAGCGGGGATCGGCGGTCGGAACGGCTCGGGAGCGCCGATCGGCCGACGGGAGCTCGCCGAGGTCCACCTGCCGCCCGCGTTCGCCGCGGCCGAGGAACACGTCGCCGGGTTCATGGCCGCCTACAACGACGTCGACGGGGTGCCCTGCTGCGGCAACCGCGACCTGCTCACCACCGCCATCCGCGACGGGTGGGGGTGGGACGGCGTCGTCATGGCCGACGGCACCGCGATCGACCGCCTCCGCGACACCACGCCCGACCCCGCGACCGCCGCCGCGGTCGCACTCCGGGCCGGCGTCGACCTGAGCCTGTGGGACGACGCGTACACGCACCTCGACGAAGCGCTCGAACGCGGGCTCGTCGCGGTCGCCGACCTCGACCGCGCCGTCGACCGTGTCCTGGCGCTCAAGGAACGCGTCGGACTGCTCGACGTGCACCCCGTCACCGCCTCCCCCGATCCCGCCCGCGAGCGCGCGACGGCGACCATCGCCGGGCGAGCGGCCCGCAGGTCCGTGGTCGCCGTCGACACCGGCGTGCTCCCGCTCGCGTCCGACGTGACCGTCGCGCTGCTCGGTCCGAACGCCGACGACGTCGACGCGCTGCTGGGCGACTACTCGCCACCGCGACCGCTGGTCGACCCCGGCACGTCCACGGTCCGCTCCGCCCTGGAGGCACGGCTCGGCCCCGACAGGGTCCGCCACACCGCGGGCAGTCGGCTCCGACACCCCCTGCCGGACGCCGCGGACGCGGTCGCGGCGGCACTCGCGGGCGCGGACGTCGCCGTCGTCGTGCTCGGCGGGTCCAGCCGACGCACCTACGACGACGGGTTCGAGGACAACGGCGCCGTGAGCGGACCCGCCCCGGACACCACGAACGGCGAGGGGGTCGATCTCGCCTCGGTGGCCGTCCCGGACCCGCAACTCGCGCTGCTGCGCCGCGCGCGGGACGCCGGACTGCCCGTCGTCGCGGTCGTGGTGGACGGGCGCCCCCGGGTCCTCACCGAGGTCCGGGCACTCGCGGACGCCGTCCTGGTGGTGCCGTTCCCCGGGCCGACCGGCGGCACGGCGATCGTCGACGTGCTCTTCGGAGCGGCGGCGGAGGGACGGCTCCCGGCGACGTGGCCCGGTGCCGACGGCGTGCAGCCGGCCGCCCACGACGAGCGGCTCGAGACCGCGCGCGGCTACGTCGACGTCACCGCTTCGAACACCGTCACCGGCCTGCCGGGGCCAGGGCGGGCAGTGGAGGTGGGACTCGACGCGGTGACGGACGCGATCACGGTGTCGCGCCTCCAGGCTGGTGACCTGGTGACCGTCCCGGTGACCGTCACGAACACGTCGGACGTGCCACGACGGGTGTCGGTCCCGCTCTGGGGGCGGCGCCGCGAGCCCGGTGTCCGGCCGCGACGCCGGGTCGTGCTCGCCCTGGTGACGCTCGACGTGCCGGCCGGCCGGACGGTCACGGCCGGGTTCCCGCTCGGACGTGCGGCCCTCGGGACCTGGAGGGACGACCTCCGGCCCACGGTGCGCCCCCTCGAGGTGGACTGCTGGACGGACGACGTGCTCGACCCGCCTCCGGACGCGGTGCGCCTGCGCGTCACCGACGAGGACGGGGCCGTAGCGTGGGTGGGATGACGACGACGCTCGACGACGAGATCGCCCGCACCGTGCGCGGTGCGGCAGACCGTGTCCGAACCGCGCTCGGGACGGAGATCGGCGACCGCGTCGAACGCGCGCTCCGCCGGACGCTCACCGACACGATCACCGTGGATGACGACGGCGCGTTCGTGATCACCGGCGACATCCCGGCGATGTGGTTGCGCGACTCGACGACCCAGATGACCCCGTACCTGCGCCTCGTGGGGGAGTCCCCGGCCCTCGCCGACGTGCTGTGGGCGGTCGTCGCCCGGCAGTTCCGGCTCATCGAGCACGACCCGTACGCGAACTCGTTCAACCGAGAACCGAACGGTGCGCACTACGACGACCACGACCTCAACGCCGACCCGCTCGTCTGGGAGCAGAAGTACGAGGTCGACAGCCTGGCCTACCCGGTGACCTTCGCGCACGCGCTCTGGCGTGCCACCGGGTCGACCGCGGTGCTCGACGACCGGGCGCAGCGGGTGTTCCGGACGATCGTCGCCCAGTGGACCGCGGAGCAGGACCACGACCGGTCGCCGTACCGGTTCGTGCGACCCGGGGCGATCGCGACCGAGACGCTCGCGCGGGACGGTCGCGGCACGCCGGTGGCCGTGACGGGGATGACGTGGAGCGGCTTCCGGCCCTCCGACGACGCGTGCACGTACGGGTACAACGTCCCGGCGAACCTGTTCGCGGCGCAGGCGCTGCTCGCGATCGCGGCGATCGCCCGGTCGGTGTGGGACGACGGCGGACTCGCTGCCGACGCGGATGCGCTCCGGGCGGCGATCCTGGACGGTGTCTCCCGCCACGGGATCGTTCCAGGGCCGGACGGTGCGCCCGTGTACGCGTACGAGGTGGACGGACTCGGCGGGGTCCTGCTGATGGACGACGCGAACACCCCGTCGCTGCTGTCCCTGCCGCTCGACGCGCCCGACGTCGTGGACCGGTCGGTGTGGGAAGCGACCCGGTCGTTCGTGACCTCGCCGGCGAACCCGTACTGGTACTCCGGCTCGGTCGCGTCCGGGATCGGGAGCCCGCACACGCTGCCGCGCCGGGTGTGGCCGATCGCGCTGGCGGTCGAGGGGCTCGTCTCGACGTCGTCCGCACGGCGGCGAGAGCTGCTCGACCTGCTCGTGGCGACCGACGCCGGGACCGGGGACATGCACGAGTCGTTCGACGTCGACGACCCGACGCAGTACTCCCGCCCGTGGTTCTCGTGGGCCGACGCGATGTTCTGCGAGCTGGCGCTGGCGGCGGCTTCCGACTAGCCCTCGGCGGCCTGTTCCAGGGCCGTCTGGAAGCGTTCGTCGATCTCGATCCGCATCGCGCCGGACTCCTCGTCGAAGCCGGACACCGCGCTGACCTGCCCGTTCCGCGAGAAGAACAGCAGCGGACTGAGCTGACCGCCCGGCAGCCCGCGGTCGGTGCTGGTGAGGACCTGCAGCAGCATCCCCGCGAGCGTCTGCACCGCCTGGATGCTGTCCGCGTCGCGGATCGGTGCCGCGAGCAGCAGGTGCCGGTGCGGGATCGCGAAGGCGGTGCCGAAGGGGGCGGCACCGAACAGCGCGGGCAGGTTCACCGCCTTCGACGCCACGAACAGCGACTCGCCCTCGACGACGAACACCCCCGGCGCGATCTCGGCGTGGCCGTCCACCGGTTCGTCGTCGGTGTTGAGCTGGCCGATGGCGAAGAGCTCGTCGATGCCGAGCGCGAGCTTCGGCAGCGACGACGCCGAGAGGGTGCTCACCATCGTCGGGTAGTCGACGCACAGGCCGAGGACGAGTCCGGGGGCGAAGGGTCGCGCGTACGACAGGTCGGCCGGGTCGGACGGGGTCCCGCTGTGCTCCGACAGGATCCGCATCCGAATCCGTGCGCGGAGTTCGTCGGCAGACAGCTCCTCGGGCGCGGGTTCGCTGTACGCCTGGATCATCCGGTCGAAGTGGTCCGCGACCAGGTCGGCCTGCACCGCCGGGGACTCCCCGTGCACCTGCGACGCGAGGTTCTCGAGCAGGAACACCCGGCCGTCGGTGCCCACCAGGCGAGCGTGCTCACCGGGCGGGACCTCGACGGTGGTCTCCATCCCGCGCTCGGCGAGGGCCCGCTGGGCGAGCACGACGAGCGTCGGCGCCGATCCCTCGGGCTTCTTCCGTCCGAACCACCCCATGCGCGTGGCGGTGTCAGGCGCCCAGGGCGGCGTCCACGATCTCCTTGGCCTCGCGCTGCACCTGTTCGAGGTGCTCCTGCCCGACGAAGCTCTCGGCGTAGATCTTGTAGACGTCCTCGGTGCCGGACGGTCGGGCCGCGAACCACGCCTTGTCGGTCACGACCTTCACGCCGCCGACGGCCGCGTCGTTGCCCGGGGCCTTCGACAGCTTCGCCGTGATCGGGTCGCCCGCGAGGGTCTCCGCCGTGATCGCGTCGCCGTCGAGCTTCGACAGGCGTGCCTTCTGCTCCTTGCTCGCCGCGGCGTCGACACGCTGGTAGACGGGGTCGCCGAAGCGTTCGGTCAGCTCGTCGTACAGCTGCGACGGGGTCTTGCCCGTGACGGCGATGATCTCCGACGCGAGGAGCGCCAGGATGATGCCGTCCTTGTCGGTCGTCCACGCCGTGCCGTCCTTGCGGAGGAACGACGCCCCCGCGGACTCCTCGCCGCCGAACGCCACCGAGCCGTCGATCAGACCGGGCACGAACCACTTGAAGCCGACCGGGACCTCCCAGAGGCGGCGGCCGAGCGACTCGGCGACCTTGTCGATGATGCTCGACGACACCAGGGTCTTGCCGACGGCCGCGTCCTCGCGCCAGGCCGGACGGTGCGCGTAGAGGTACTCGATCGCCACGGCGAGGTAGTGGTTCGGGTTCATCAGGCCGCCGTCGGGCGTGACGATGCCGTGCCGGTCGGAGTCCGCGTCGTTGCCCGTCAGGACGTCGAACTCGTCCTTCCGCGCCACGACGGACGCCATCGCGCTCGCGCTCGACGGGTCCATCCGGATCTTGCCGTCCCAGTCGAGCGTCATGAACGACCACGTCGGGTCGACGTCCGGGTTCACCACGGTCAGGTCGAGCCCGTAGTGGTCGCGGATGCGGTTCCAGTACGGCAGCGATGCGCCACCGAGCGGATCGGCGCCGATCTTGACGCCCGCACGCTTGATCGCGGCGATGTCGATGATGTTCTCGAGGTCGGCGACGTAGTTCCCGAGGAAGTCGTACCGGTCCGGCGAGGCCTGCTCGGTGCGCTGCACCTCGGCGTTGCCACCGGCGATGATCGCGTTCGCGCGGTCGGCGATCCAGCTCGTGGCGTCGCTGTCGGCGGGACCGCCGTGCGGCGGGTTGTACTTGAAGCCGCCGTCGCGGGGCGGGTTGTGGCTCGGGGTGATGACGATGCCGTCCGCCGTGTCGCTGTGGCCGGCCTTGTTGTAGGCGATGATCGCGTGGCTCAGCGCCGGGGTCGGCACGTAGCCGTTCTCGCTGTCGGCCAGCACGTGCACGCCGTTCGCGGCCAGGACCTCGAGCGCGGTGCGCTCCGCCGGACCGGACAGCGCGTGGGTGTCGCGCCCGATGAACAGCGGACCGTCGGTGCCCTGCGCGGTGCGGTACTCGACGATCGCCTGCGTGATCGCGGCGATGTGGGTGTCGTTGAACGCGGAGTCCTGGGACGAACCACGGTGGCCCGAGGTGCCGAACACGACCTTCTGCTCGGGGACCGAGACGTCCGGCACGCGCTCGTGGTAGGCGGCGATGAGGGCGTCGAGGTCGACGAGGTCGTCTGCAGTGGCGGGGGTGCCGGCGCGGTCGTTCATGGGTCCATCCTGGCATCGCGGGGCTCGGGGCGCTCAGGGTCGCGTCGGGGTGCGCACGCGGGGCGGCGGTGCGGGTGTGGGCGCGGGGTGCGCGCTTGTGCGCACTATGACGACATCTGCGCGTGGTGGACCGTGCGCACTCGTCGTCCCGGTGAGCAGTCGCCAGCGGGACCGCGGTATCCGGCATGTCACCGGCCGGGGCTAGGGTGGAGTGCATGGGGGACGTGATCCGCGCCGACGCAGCGCTGCTCGCCGAGGTGCAGGCCGGCGACGGAGCGACGCTGCACACGGCGAGCGGCGCGGTCGTGTCCTGGGCGGCGCTGCACCTGCTGGCAGCGCACGGGTTCCGTTGGGCGCCGGAGGACCCGAGCACCGTGGAGCCTGGACCGACAGGCGTGCGGTTGCACGTCGACCTGACGATCGAGCACGCCGCACACGCCGGCCTGGTGCTCGCCGCGACGCCGGCGCGGTTCGTCGAGCGTTCGTTCGGGACGGACCTCGCGTTCAGTCTCGCCGAGGGCTCGTCCGCACTCGCGCCGGCCCGCCTGACGGCGATGGCCGAGCGCCGATCCCCTCGTGACGCCTCCTTCGTCGTGACCGGCACGGGATCGCGCGCAGTCGGCGGGGTGCTCACCGTCCAGCGTGGCCCCCGGTCCGTCGTCGAGACGCTCCGGTGCATGGTCGCGTTGCCGGAGCCGACCGACGATCTCCGCGTGGTCCGAGACGGACTGGAGGCGGGCCTCCAGTCCGTCATGCTCGGTCGCCACCCGCAGTCGGCACAGTTCTCGACCAGTCGTGGGCGCGTCGACGGCGTCGTCGACACGGCGATCGCGGGGCCGCCGGCCCCACTCGGTGTGTTCTCCGGAGCGCGCGAGACGCGCGCTCGTGGCTTGGCGGACGCGGCCGAGGCCCTCGGTGGCCACACGGTCGGCGTCAGTCCGTCTCCGGGAGTCGTCTTCTGGTTCGACGGCACGGAACGGGATCGTTGGTCCGACGCCGCGGCGCTGGCCAGCGGGCTGCGGGATCTGCAAGCGGATGCCGTGCATCTCGAGGACTTGCGAGAGCGTGGCGGGCTCCGCCACGATGGCACCCGTACGGGGGGACAGTGATGGGTGCAGCGGGGTGGCGGATCGATCCGGCGGGGGTCGAATCCGTGATGAACGACGTGAGCGCTTCGGTGAACGGCACCGCGAGCGCACTGCAGTCGGTGCAGGGCGGTGTGGCCGAGGTCGCGGGCGGAGCGGGCGACATCGTGAACGAGGCACTGGGCGCGTTCCTGACGAAGACGCAGGACGACGTCGACCAGGTCACGTACCGGCTGATCGGCGGGGTCCAGGGCGTGACGAACGCCGTCGACGCCTACCGCGCTGGGGACCTCGAGATGGCAGCGAACGCGCAGCGCGCCGGGCTGTCGGCGCACGAGAGTCACGACGTGTCGTTCTTCATCCGAGCGGCGGAGGCGCGACGGTGAGCGGCGTCGGGTACGGCGACCACGGATTGGTCGATCCGGACGGCATCCCCGGTGCGGACCTCGACTTGGCGGTCGTGTCCTCCGGCGCCGGCACGATCAAGTCCGGCGGCCAGTCGATGAAGACCGTCGCCGACGACCTGCCGGCGAAGTGGCAGCGGCTGTCCGGCGTGTACGAGTCGCCGGAGTCCGAGCAGGTGTTCGCCCTGATGGACCCCGTGACCGATGACGTCCACACGATCGGAACCGTCGCGCGGAAGGTCGCTTCGGCGCTCGAGACCTACGCGTCGGCCGCGGCCGATCCGAAGCGCAAGCTCGACGAGCTGCGGGTGGAGGCTGCTGCGTTCGTCGCCGAGGTGCAGCACGGCATCACGCGGCCGAAGCAGGTGCCGATCCCGAAGACCGCCGCCGAGTGGGATGCCTACGACCCCGGAAAGTACGAGGGACAGACCGAACACGTCGCCTGGTACGACGATCCCGGCACGACGCTGCAGAACAACAACCTGATCCGCGAGATCAACGAACAGGTCGCGCTCCTGCAGGCAGCGCAGGCCGATTGCGCGCTGGCGATCAAGAAGGCCTCCGGCGCCAGCGTCAAGAAGGCGTTCACGGCTCCGACCGAGAGCGACCTCAACGAGCACGGCATCGACCTCCCCTGGTCACGCGTCGGAACGGCAAAGGGCAAGAACTGGGCTGAGCAGTTCGAAGAAGGGTTCAAGGACGACTTCCTCAAGACCGTGATGGGCGTCGCGCACCTCGCCGGATGGGACAACAGTGGCGACTGGAGTTGGGGCACGCTCGGGTCGGCGTGGAAAGGGTTCGGCGACGGCGCGGTGGCCTTCACCCTGCTCGTGAACCCGATGGCGTGGGCCTGGGGTGCTCTCGATCCTGATGGGCTCGCCGGCAGGACTCAGCGCAACGCACTGGAAGGCGCCGCTGCGTGGGCGAAGAAACTGCCGACCGAGTCTGGGATCGCCGCTGGGGCTGCCGCATCCGTCGTCGGATCGTCGCTCGTCGGACCTGGGGGATGGGCGGGACGCGCAGGTCGGGCCGAGGAACTCGCATCGGGACTCGGCAAGCTCGGTGCCAAAGACCTCGGTCGATCCGTTGAGCGCTGGGCAGCGGATTCCGGGAATGCCGAGCACATCGATGCCCTCGCGGACATCCTCGACGACGCCCGTCGAGCGTGGGACAGAGACGCTCACGTCGACTCGAGTCCGTTCACCGATCGTGCGTTCCGCGAGTTGTGGGACGAGCGAGTGGAGGATTATCAGCTTGCCAATCCCGATTTCCATCGAGACCAGATCGAGTCAAAAGACTTCGTTGACCAAGGCGGGGTTCGAGGCTACGAGAATCCAAGTGATCCGTACGGTCCGCACACGAGGCAAAGGCACATCCGGACCGGAGCGTCCGGGCCGGCGCTCGACGCCGAGCTGAGTTCACGTGCCCAGCCACCGAAGCCTCCGATGAGGCACAGCGTCTTCACCGGGACGGAGGATGAGGTCAACGGTTTGGTTGCTCAGACGCTTGATTATCGACATGAAGCTGTGCAGCGTTGGCTCGACGACGTTCGCCACGGGCGCGTTCCGTTGAAGCGTGGGGCGACTTTCGACCTTCCCGTCGATAGGAGCATTGGCCGTGGGTGGGATCCAAAATCGGGCTTCTATGATGGGAGAAGTGTGCGGGTAGTTCTGAAGTATGATCCGACTTACCCCAGTGGATATCGCGTCCAGACCGCGTTCCCCCAAGACTAGGAGAAGGAGTGAACATGGATAAGAATGTGCTCCTCAGGTTCCCTGAGTTCGAGCAGTTGATGGGTGGGGCGTTCAATCAAGACTGGCGCGATGAGTGGTCATCGGAAAATGAAGTCCTGTCCGAACTCTTGGATGACTACCCGACATACAGGTTGAGGTTGCTTGCCGAGTTGGTGAGTATTCAAGCGAAGTATGATTCAGCTGAGATCGGAGAGCTGATCCAGATGTGCGGATCTGGATTCATTCCTGAGCAAGACGCCGGGGTGTCTGCAGGAAAGTGGATAGGTGAGCTCATCGAGCGGATTGAGCAACTACAGATTCGTGCATCAAAATCGCGCTGACTGCTTGACGGCTGAGGGTTGGCTCGCGAAGGTCCGTGGTCGTTTGCGGTGCGGTCGCCTAGGGAGCGACGATGTCGGTCGGCTGGGCCTGACCGGGCACTCGAAGGAGGCCCGTGATGGATGAACACGAGTACTACAGGACCGTTGCAGCGCGCGTCCCGCAGTTGAGGTCACTCCTGGCTGCTGAGTTCAACTACGACTGGGAACTCGACTGGCCTGACGTCGAGTCCGTTCTCGTCAACGACTTCGACGAGGCGTCGCGTGCGGAGAACATGCGATACCGCGAAGAGTTGGGGTACGTGTTGGGGGAGTTGCCCACCGACCGGGACGTCGATGGTTTCTTCAGGTTCGTGGGTAGCGGCCTCTCGCCGAGAGTGGATCTCGGGCAGTCGGCTCGATCGTGGTTGGTTGAGCTTCGAGATCGCGCCGCGCGAAACGTCGAGACCGAAGACGGGCAAGGGTGATGATGACATGGACAAGCGGAGCCTGGCTCGGCGTGCTCCGCGCATGACCAACGTCATCGGAGCGCTCTTCTACCAAGGTTGGTACGAGGACCGGTCGGCTGATGAGACGTTGGAACTCGCATTCGGGCACTGCTGTGAGACGGAGCGTGAGGGCGTTGTGCGTGAGATTGATGCATTACTCCTCGCTCTTCCCTCGTCAGGAGATGTCGAGGCGTTCTTTCTCTCGTTCAATGTGGACATCGACTTCCGGCGCGACTTCGACGGTGATGTCCGTGCTTGGCTCGAGGCTGCCCGCGGCTTAGTGATGGGGTTCACCCCATGATCGCCTTGACGTCTCAGATTGCGACGCAATCGATGGTCCGCGGGTGTTCGCTCATCGACGGGAGTGTGGCTGGTGGCTGATCGCCCAAGCACGGGGGACTACGCAGGTCGCATGGCCATCGCGGAATACCTCGAAGGATTTCGGGCTGGCGGAGACCCGATCACCGCGCGGTGGATCATCGATCAGGCGACACGGCACAGTGACTGGCAGTTCATCGCGGATGTGATCACAGTCATCCACGGTGAGGGCACCGCGACGCGACCGAACTGGGACGACGTCGAACTCGCGCGGTATGCCTGTTGGCAGCTCGTGCGGAGTCCGGACATCGAGCGGATCCGTGTCGCTGCCAGTGCGGTCCTCGTGGGGAGCGGGATCGAAGGGGCGGAGCGTCTCGCAAAGCATCTCGTCAAGGGGTATCCGCCGGAGCTCTTGGGGGCGATGTTCGCGGGCCAAGCGGACCAGCACGGTCGGCCGGTCGTGCTGGAAGCACTCCTCCAGGAGATGATCATCCAGGGGCTCCAACCCCACCTGAACCCGCACGTGCAGGTTTGGTTGGCCCAAGGACGCGACCCGAGCGCGGCAGCGGTCCTTCCGCCGTACGCGGTGGCGTTCGAGTATGGATTCGAGGGCAGCGCGCCCGTCGGCAGATCGGGTGGTTTCGGAGTCTTCCACGCGAATGTGGAGCAAGTTCGAGGACCCGCGCGAACGACGCCGTTCCGTGTTGTGTCGGTGGAACTCCACGACCAACGAGCGACCGCGCCGTTCGAGTGGCTCCGTGTCGAGGCAGCCCGCATCACGACCGACCGGCCCCTCGCCGACTCCGAGGTGCTCAGCGCGCTCATCGCGGCAGATTTGGGTGCCCTCCACGGTGCGGGCTCGGATGCGAATGTGTCGTTCGTGAAGATCGACCCCCACCTTGTGTGGCGTGCGCTCTACGGCGCGGCGACCGATGGAGGCGCCTATCCACCGCGGCACGGGCCGGCCGTTGGGCGAGCGAGAGCGCTGGACGCGATGCGTGGGCTGCTTCGCCTCGATCCGTCAACAGTGCCAGAGCTCGTCGCTGCCTCCGCTGCACGATGCATGTGGTTCACGTTCGAAGCGGACACCGAGTGGTACGAGGGTGATGGATGGGATGTCGGGCTTGTGTGTCTGTCCTCCGATCGAACGGAGTTGGGCGTTGTCGCTGCTACGGATACCGACTGACACACAGCACTCGACCTGCAATCGCGGACAGCCTCGCAACTTCTCGGAGCGGTGGACGTGACGAACGACGAGGACTTCCTTCGGTGGCTGACGGCGAGGACACCTGCGTTCAGCTCCCTGCTCGCGGCGGAGTTCAACCTCGACTGGGATCTCGACTGGCCCGACGCCGAGTCGGTCCTGGTGAACGATCTCGATGACGCGTCGGTGCAGGACAACGCCCGGTACCGAGACGACCTTGATCTCCTGCTGCGCGAACTGCCGACCGATGACGCCGTCGTACGGTTCTTCACGTATCTCGATACAGGTCTCAGCCCCGAGGACGCCTTCGGTCTGTCCTCCCGGGACTGGCTGATCGAGCTTCGCGCGCGGGCCACCCGCAACGTCGATTCGGCGGAGTTGAGGTCCGAGCGCCCAGTGTCACCGGAGCGAGGTTGATTCGCTCGCTGACCGAGGAGATCGGTCCGACCGGAACTTCGGCTGCGACGAACGTGCCTGGCGCTGTCGGGCCGACGTCGGCAGGGCATGGAGCGAGCGGCCGCCCACACCGGGTCGAAAGGGGGACAACCCGGGTCAGACGACCGCTCGCGGTCTGGGGGAGTACGTCAGGCGGTACGGAACGATCCCGTCGCCGTGCGCAGCGACCCGGTCGCCGTGCGCGTCGATGACGTCGCCGTGCCGGGCCGACGGAACTGCGTGTCGACGAACCGACCGAGCGCACGCCCGATGCCGGTTCCGGTGTAGCTGCCGACCGGTCGCCATGCCGCGTCGACCGCGTAGGCACCGATCTCGTCGCGTGCTTCGAGGCCGGTCACGTAGGCGCCGCCCAGGGGGTTCTGACGGTTCTGCATGGGTGCTCCTCGTCGTCGTGCCGAGGGTCGTCGGTCACCGGGCCGGCGACCACGACTCCGTCGGCCTGATGACGTTCAGCGTACCGCCTTCTTTTGCATCATGCAAAGAAAGGAAACCTCAGGCGACGAGCTCGCAGAACGTCCGGCCGCTCGCGGTCCAGCTCTGTCGGGCGACCAGGCCCACCGACTCGGCGTGGTCGAGCAGTGCGTCGACACCGACCTCGGCCCAGGGGAACCCCTCGCTCTGGTGGCCGTCGGCGTCGACCACGCGGGCGGTGTAGACCCGGTCGGCGCTCCGGTCGACGTGGGTCTCGACGACGATGCGTCCACCGACCCGGACGATCTCGGCGCAGCGGGCGAGCAGTGCTGCGGGGTCGCCGCCGATGCCGATGTTCCCGTCGATGACGAGCGCGGTGTCCCAGTGGCCCTCGTCGGGAACCTCGTCGAAGACGGACCCCTGCAGTGCCGTGCCACCGGAGCGCTGGGCGATCGCGACGGCATCGGCGGAGACGTCGACGCCGAGCGCCGGGATCCCGAGGGTCCGTGCGGCGACGAGCATCCGGCCCGGACCGCAACCGATGTCGATGACCGGGCCGTCGACGCCGTCGAGCAGCGATCGGTCGACCCGGTCGGCGGCGGCGCTCCACCGTCCGACGTCGAGCGTCACGGCGGAACCCGGGCGCGAGGTGTCGGTGAGTCGGATCCGGCCGTCGGTGCGGAGGGCTCGTGCGTACGGCTCGCCGCCACCGGCGCCGAAGGAGACGGGGGCTTCCATGGTCATGAGCGAGTCCCTCCGGTTGTGGTGAACGAAGACCGGGCGAACGAAGACCGGGCGGACGATGACGGAGCGGCCGACGACCCGGCCGAGGACTCCTCGGCCTGCAGCGCCCGCGCGAACCGCGAGTCCGGCACCAGCGCAGCGACGCGCTCGGCATCGGGCACGGTGTCGACGTCGAGCAGGGTCTCGAGGACACCCACGTCGAGCCCGGCCCCGGTCAGCCGAGCGAACTGGACCGCACCCGTGTCGTCCTGCGACATCGGCACGCCGCGTAGCAGATCCCCGGTCGGCTCGCGCAGGTACAGCGACCAGAAGCCCCCGTCCTCAGCGGGCCCGAACCAGGCGTCCCGCTCGGGGTCGTCGAACAGCGGGGCGAGCGCCTCGGCGGAGACCTGGGGCGTGTCCATGCCGACGAGCAGCAGGGGGCCGTCGATCGCGTCGAAGAGGAACCCGAGCCGCTCGTCGAGGCCGCCACCGGGCTGGTGCAGCACGTCGAAGTCCTCGGCGCCGTCAGGGAGGACGTCGCCGTCGAAGAACAGCACGTGGCGGGCCGCGGGGAGTGCAGCAACGGTGGCGAGCGTGTCCGCGAGGCTGGCGGCAGCGACCCGCGCCGCCCCCGACGGGGTGAGTGCCGGCGTGAGCCGGGTCTTCACCTTGCCCGGCAGGCACTCCTTGGCGACCACGGCCACGGTGATGTCGATCACGACCGGACCCCCTCGGTCGCGGCCGATCCGACCGGACCGGCCGTCTCGACCGGATCAGCTGTCTCGACCGGACCGGCCGCCTGGCGGACCGTAGCCGGTGCGCCCATGGTGCGTCGTGCCTCCAGGCGGTACTCGCGCAGGAGACGCGACATGTCCTTGACGGCGTTGACGGTGCCGCGGAGCGTGCCCGTGACCTTGCTGTCACCGATGCGCTGTGCGTACCCGATGTCGGACTCGTCGACGCGCCACCCGGCCGCGTGCGCGGCGAGGACCATCTCGAGCGGGTAGCCGCTGCGGCGGTCCCGCAGGTCGAGGCCGACGAGGTCCTCGCGACGCATGACCCGCATCGGACCGAGGTCACGGAGGCGGTAGCCGGTCGCGCGGTGCATGAGCACGGCGAGGACGCGGTTCGCGAAGCGTGCGTGCGGTGCCCAGGCGCCGGGTGTGGTCGGGACGCGTCGGCCGAGGGCGAGATCGGTGTGCCCGGTCGCGACGCGCGCGACGAGCGGGACGAGTTCGGCGGGGTCCATCGAGGCGTCCGCGTCGCAGAACGCGACGTACTCGGCGGTCGCGGCGGCGACGCCGGCGGCGCAGGCCGAGCCGAAGCCCTTGACCGGTTCGGTGACGACCGTCGCGCCGTGGGCGCGGGCGACGTCGGCCGATCCGTCGGTCGATCCGTTGTCGACGACGATCGCGCGGTAGCCGCGGGGGAGTCGGCCCAGCACCTCGGGGAGGGCGTCCGCCTCGTCGAGACAGGGCAGGATCACGTCGACGTTCATGGCATCCATTCGGCGCCGGGCGCCGGATCGACTGGTCGCGGCGTGCTCCGCGTGTGTCGCCGCGTCGGTGCGGTCGGTCTCGTCGGCCGGCTGTCGATCCATGCCTACGACACAACACGGAACCGTGCGGCGGGGTACAGGTTCGGTGTCCCCCGCTGGTCGTTCCGCGCACTCGCGCGGTGCCGTCACCCGCGAACGGGGGACACGTGCGTCGGTCGGTGGGGGGACGGAACGATGGTCACTGCCTGACCGTCGGTGCGTCGCCGGCCAGGTGACGCTTCGCTCGCGCGAGGCACCGCCCCGCCCGCGACACACCCTCGTGCCGGCGAGACACCGCCGCATCCGGCGGCGTCTCGCTGGTCGAGCGGCGTCTCGCCGGTCGAGCGGCGTCTCGCCGGCCCGGCGGCGTCACGTCGGATCGAGACGTGCCCGCCCCAAGGCCCCTACTGCACGGCGGCGCGCAGCGGCGCGGTCGCGAACTCGCGCATGCCGCGTTCGAAGTCGACCTCGGCTCGCCAGCCGAGCTCCGACGCGACCCGGTCCGACGACGCCGTGACGTGCCGGACGTCGCCGAGCCGGTACTCGCCCGTCACGACCGGCTGCGGGCCCTCTGGTCCGGCGATCGCGGCGGCCATCTCGCCGATCGTGTGCACGACACCGGACCCGACGTTGTAGGCGCGGAACGTCTCCGGCGGCAGCTCGGCGGTCGCGGCGATGGAAGCGGCGTTCGCTCCGGCGACGTCCTCGACGTGCACGAAGTCGCGACGCTGACGGCCGTCCTCGAACACGCGAGGTGCCTCGCCGCGGGCCAGTGCCGAGCGGAACAGTGACGCGACACCGGCGTAGGGGGTGTTCGCGGGCATGCCAGGACCGTAGACGTTGTGGTAGCGGAGCGCGACCGCGCGACCGCCGGTGGCACGGGCCCACGACGACGCGAGGTGCTCCTGCGCGACCTTCGTCTGCGCGTACACGTTGCGCGGGTCGAGCGCCGCGGACTCGTCGATGAGACCCGGCAGGAGCGGCTGGCCGTCGTCGCCGATCGGGTCGAAGCGTCCGGCGTCGAGGTCCTCGCGGCGACGTGCCGGCGGTCGGACGGGGGTGCCCGCCGCCGTCGTGTACGCACCCTCGCCGTAGACGACCATCGAGCTCGCGACCACCAGACGACCGATGCCGTGGCGGTCCATGCCGGCGAGCACGTGCGCGGTGCCGGCGTCGTTCGAGGACACGTAGTCCGGGGCGTCCTGGAAGTCGACACCGAGCCCGACCTTGGCGGCCTGGTGGCAGACGACGTCGACCCCGTCGAGGGCGGCGTCGAGGGCGACCCGGTCGCGGACGTCGCCGTGCACGAACTCGATGCCCTGCTGCTGGTGCGCGGTGACGATCTCGGCGGGGTCGCCGTGCACGTCGTCGCGGAGGGAGTCGAGCACCCTGACGTCGTACCCGTCGGCGCGCGCGCGGCGGACGATGGCGGAGCCGATGAACCCGGCGCCGCCGGTGACGAGCAGGCGGGTCACGCGGTGGCTCCCGTGGCGGCGAGCGCGCTCGCGCTGGCCTCGGCCGGGACGAGCTCGCGCGGGCTGTAGTCGTCCGGGATCGCGCCGACGATCGAACCGATGGCGCGGACGATGACCTCGTTCGCGCGGGCCAGGCGCTCCATCACGAGTGCGTGCGTGACCGGGGTCTCGCCGGCTGCCGCTGCTGCTGCCTCGTCCTCGCTCGGGGCCAGGCCGGCGTCGGCATCCGTCACGAAGGACAGGTTCACGGTGCCGATGCCGAGCTCGGCGGCGAGCGGGACCTCGGGCGTCATGGTCATGTTGATCGTGTGGCCGCCGGCCTCGCGCATCCACACGGACTCCGCACGGGTCGAGAACCGCGGCCCCTGGATCACGACGCAGGTCCCCGTCGGCCGGAACGGCACGTCGAGCTGCGCGAGCGCGTCGACCGCGACACCGCGCAGCACAGGGTCGAACGGGTCGGCGAACGACAGGTGCTGGACGGCGTCCTCGAAGAAGGTGTCCGCGCGGCCCCACGTCCGGTCGATGAGCTGGTCGGTCACCACGAAGGTCCCCGGTGCGTAGTCGGGGTGCAGGCCGCCGACGGCGCTCGACGAGACCACGGCCCGGACGCCGAGCGACCGCAGGGCCCACAGGTTCGCGCGGTGGTTGATGCGGTGCGGGGCGACGGAGTGCGCACGGCCGTGGCGGGTGAGGAACGCGACGCGCTTGCCCGCCATCGTGCCGATGCTGATGGGACTCGACGTGGGGCCGAAGCGGGTGTCGACGTCGATCTCGTCCGCGGTGCCGGCTTCGAACAGCTCGTAGAGGCCCGAACCCCCGATCACCCCGATGCGTGTCTCGTCCACAGCTCCGGTCGTGGTCACGTCGTTCTCCACAGGTCCTCCGAATGGTCCTCGGCGCGTTCTGCGCGCTCGTTACGCTACTGAAGCCGCCCCCGGACGAACCGGGAGCGGGCACTTCTCACCTGTTCGGAGGCACACGTGCGAACGATCGGTCAGCACCGCGACGAGATCGCGGCCCTCGTCGCACCGGTCCTGTCCGGCAGACGGCGGTCCGGACTGGAGGCACGGGTCGTCGACGACCTGGCGACCGGGGCCGGCGCCGGACGGGGTCGCCGCGTGCTCGGACGGGCCGTCGTCGCACCGGTTCCCCTCCCGCCGTTCGACAACAGCCAGATGGACGGCTTCGCCGTCCGTGCCGCCGACGCCGGGCGCACGCTCCGGGTGGTCGCCCCGATCCCGGCGGGGGCGATGCCGCCGCCGTTGGAACCGGGTGCCGCGGCGCCGATCATGACCGGGGCGCGCATCCCGCTCGGCGCCGACGCGGTGTTCCCGGTCGAGGCCACCGCGGTCGGCGCGTTCCCCGCGGCGTTGGCGCTCGACCAGGTCACGGTGCCGGACGGCCTCGCGGCGGGGACCTTCATCCGGGCGACCGGCACCGACCTGCCGAGCGGGGGCGAACTCGCTCCGGCCGGCGCTGCCGTGACCCCCGCGTTGCTCGGCACGCTCGCCGCTGCCGGGGTCACGTCGGTCGACCTCGTCCGGCAGCTCCGCGTCCTCGTCGTGTCCACCGGGTCCGAACTCCAGGGCGCCGGCGACGCCACGATCGGCGACGCGAACGGCATCGCGCTGCGGGCGGCGCTCGCCGAGGTCGGGGTGGCCTCACGGTCCGTCCGGGTGCCGGACGACGACACGACGTTCGTCGCAGCGCTCGACGCGGCCGTGGGGGACTGGGCCGACCTCGTGCTCACCACGGGTGGCATCAGTGCCGGGGCGTACGAGGTCGTGCGCCAGGCCCTCGAACCCCGCGGGCTCGCGGTGACACCGGTCGCGATGCAGCCCGGCGGTCCGCAGGCGTTCGGCACGGTCGAACTCGCCGGGCGTCCCGTCCCGGTGGTGTCCTTCCCCGGCAACCCGGTGTCGGCGCTCGTGTCCTTCGAGGTGTTCCTCCGCCCGCTGCTGGCGGCCGATGCCGGACTCCCCGACGACCGTGTCGCCGAGGTCCTGCCCGCAGCCGATGCCGCGACCTCGCCGGAGGGCAAGCACCAGGTCCGGCGCGGCCGGGTCGAGGACGGCCGCGTGCACTTCGTCGGCGGCCCCAGCTCGCACCTCCTCGCGCACTACGCCACCGCCACGCACCTCGTCCACGTCCCGATCGGCACCGCCACGGTGGAGCCCGGTGACCCGCTGACCGTCTGGAGCCTCCGTTGACCGAACCAGCACCCGCCGCCGACGACCTCTCGCACGTCCGCGCCGACGGCAGCGCGCACATGGTCGACGTCTCCGAGAAGGACGTCACCGCCCGCTCGGCGACCGCGACGGCGACCCTCGTCACCCGACCGGACGTCGTCGCCCGGATCCTCGACGGGACGCTGCCGAAGGGCGAGGTCATCGGCACCGCCCGCATCGCGGCGATCATGGCGGTGAAGAAGACCTCCGACCTCATCCCGCTCTGCCACCCGCTGCCGATCGCGGGGGTCGAGGTCGACATCACCGGGAACGGCGACCGGGTGCTCGTCGAGGTGTCCGTGCGGACGACCTCACGCACGGGCGTCGAGATGGAGGCCCTGACCGGGGCGAGCGTCGCGGCGCTGACCGTGTACGACATGGTGAAGGCCGTCGACCGGGCGGCCACGATCACGGACGTCCGGGTGCTCGAGAAGCACGGTGGCCGTTCCGGGGACTGGAGCAACCGATGACCTCGCAGCCGACCAGGGGCCGAGCGGCCGTCGTCGTCGTGTCCACCCAGGCCGCCGCCGATCCCGCGCTCGACCGCACCGGGCCGGTCATCGCGGGCTGGCTCCGGGAACACGACTTCACCGTGGCGGAACCGATCATCGTGCCGGACGGCGGTCCGATCGCCGACACCGTCGCGGCCGAACTCCTCGCCGACGCCCGCGTCGTGATCACCACGGGCGGCACCGGGGTCACCCCGACCGACCGCACGCCCGAGGCCGTCGCACCGCTCATCGACCTCGAGCTCCCGGGCATCACCGAGGAGATCCGTCGTCGCGGGCTCGCCGGCGCCGGCCCGACCGCCCTCCTCAGCCGCGGTGTCGCCGGGGTCGCGACCGGCGGCGCGCTGCTGGTCACGCTGCCCGGGTCGCGCGGCGGCGTCGCGGACGGGCTCGCCGTCCTCGACGGACTGCTCGACCACGTGCTGGCGCAGGTGTCGGGCGAGGGCCACGCCCCGCGGAGCGCCTCGTGACGGACGCCGTGGCGGGCGCCGACCGGGTCGTGGTCGCCGACGTCGTCGACCGGACGATCACCGTCGACGAGGTCTCGACGGTCGTCGCCACCGACCAGGACGGCGCCGTCGTCACCTTCGCCGGGGTCGTCCGTGACCACGACGGCGGCAAGGGTGTGACCGCCCTCGAGTACGAACGGCACCCGAGCGCCGGCGCCGTCATCGCCGAGGTTGCCCGGACCATCGCCGAGGCCCACCCCGAGGTCCGCATCGCGGTGCTGCACCGGGTGGGGGCACTCGTCGTCGGGGACGTGGCGCTCGCCGCCGCGGTGTCGTCGCCGCACCGGGCCGAGGCCTTCGCAGCGTGCGGGGCCCTGGTCGACCTCGTGAAGGAGCGGGTGCCGATCTGGAAGCACCAGCAGTTCACCGACGGTTCCGACGAGTGGGTCGCCGCACTATGACCTGTACGACCGCGCAGCGGACCGTTGCCGGATCGCAACCACGGCACGCGTTCGGGGCGTAGCGCACGTTCGTAGGCGATCCATAGACTCGCTGCTCATGAGCGTGCTGCTGTACGGGGCGTCGATCGTCCTGCTGGTCTTCGCCCTGATCGACATCATCACCAAGAGCGACGACCAGGTCCGGGGCCTGCCGAAGTTCGCGTGGATCCTGATCTGCATCTTCCTGCCCGTCGTCGGCAGCATCGTGTGGTTCGCCGTCGGGCACGACTGGAGCCAGGGCGACCGGAACCACGGCCGCTACATCGAGCCCAGGCGTCACGAGGACCAGTACGCGAGTCTCGGTCACGCCCGCGCCGCCCACGGTGACAAGCGCGTGACCGGCACGGAGCAGGAGCTCGCCGAGCTCGAGCGTGAGATCGAGTACTGGGAGGCCCAGGCGCGACTGCGCCGTGCCAAGGAGGCCGCCGGCGAAGGCGAGCCGACCTCGGGGAGCTGACCCGCGCCTCCAGGCTGGTGCGCGGTGCGCGCCTCTGCGACGTGACCGGACTCGGAACGACAACGCCGGTGTCGCACGACACCCGATCTGTCGTTCCCGCGCGTCGGCAACAGTTGCGTGCGCGCGGTTGCGACAACGCCGATGTCGTACGACGTCGGACCTGTCGTTCCGACTCGGCCCCCACCCCGCACCCCGCACCCCCGCGCGCCGCCTACCCTTGACGGGTGGCTCATCTCCTCGGCGCCGAGAACCTGCATCTCGAGTTCCCCACCAAGGTCGTCTTCGACAGCGTCACCCTCGGCATCGACGAGGGTGACCGCATCGGCGTCGTCGGTCGGAACGGCGACGGCAAGTCGACCCTCCTCGCCCTGCTCGCACAGCGCCTCGAGCCGGACGGCGGCCGTGTCACGCACCGCCGCGGGCTGACGGTCGGGTACCTCGACCAGCGCGACATCCTGCCCGCGGGCGAGGCCGTCGGCACCGTCGTCGTCGGCGACCTGGCCGAGCACGAGTGGGCCGGTGACCCGAAGATCCGCGACATCATCGGCGGCCTCGTGTCGGACATCCCGTGGGACGCCTCGGTCGACGACCTGAGTGGTGGGCAGCGGCGCCGCGTGGCACTCGCCCGCCTGCTGGTGGGGGACTGGGACGTGCTGTTCCTCGACGAGCCCACGAACCACCTCGACGTCGAGGGCATCCAGTGGCTCGCCGAGCACATCAACCGCCGGTGGTCGGCGAACCAGGGCGGCATGGTCGTCGTGACCCACGACCGGTGGTTCCTCGACGCCGTCTCGACCGACACGTGGGAGGTCCACGACGGTGTCGTCGACCCCTTCGAAGGTGGCTACGCGGCGTACATCCTGCAGCGCGTCGAGCGGGACCGGCAGGCAGCGGCGAGCGAGCAGCGCCGGCAGAACCTGGCCCGCAAGGAGCTCGCGTGGCTCCGCCGCGGTGCTCCGGCACGCACGAGCAAGCCGAAGTTCCGCATCGATGCGGCGAACGCCCTCATCGACGACGTGCCCCCGATCCGCGACACGGTCGCGCTGGCGAAGACGGCGACCGCGCGACTCGGCAAGGACGTCGTCGACCTGCTCGACGTCAGCGTCTCGTTCGACGGCACCCAGATCCTCGACCGCATCGAGTGGCGGATCGCGCCGGGGGAGCGCACCGGCATCCTCGGCCCGAACGGTGCAGGCAAGTCGACGCTGCTCAACCTCGTGGCGGGCAAGCTCCAGCCGACGTCGGGTCGGGTGAAGACCGGCAAGACCGTGCAGATCGCCGTGCTCGACCAGCAGCTTGCCGACCTCGCGCAGTTCGCCGACGACCGCGTCCGCGAGGTCGTCGCCCGCAAGAAGACGAGCTACGTCGCGGACGGCAAGGAGATGACGCCCTCCCAGTTGCTCGAGCGGCTCGGCTTCACCTCGGCGCAGCTCTCCACGCCGGTCAAGGACCTGAGCGGTGGTCAGAAGCGCCGCCTGCAGCTCATGCTCATCCTGCTCGACGAGCCGAACGTGCTCATCCTCGACGAGCCGACGAACGACCTCGACACCGACATGCTCGCCGCCATGGAGGACCTGCTCGACACCTGGCCCGGCACCCTGTTGGTCGTGTCGCACGACCGCTACCTGCTCGAGCGCGTCACCGACCAGCAGTACGCCGTGCTCGGCGGGCACCTCCGGCACCTGCCGGGCGGCGTCGACGAGTACATGCGGCTCCGGTCGTCCGGCACCGGTGGCGGGACCGCATCGGCGGCTGCCGCCGCGTCTGCCGGGAGGCCCGACACCGCCGGCGGGACCGGCTCGCCCGCCGCGGTGGCCGGGTCCACTGCCGCCGGGTCCGGTTCCGGGTCTGCCGCGTCGTCGCTCTCCGGCGCCGATCGTCGGACGGCGGAGAAGGAGATGTCCGCGCTCGACCGTCGCATCGCGAAGGTCGGGGACGAGCGGAAGAAGCTCCTCGACGCGTTCGCGACCCACGACCAGTCGGACTACGCCGGCCTCGGGGAGCTGCAGTCGCGCCTGGCCGACCTGGAGGCCGAGGTCGAGCAGCTCGAGGAGCGCTGGCTCGAGGTCGCGGAGTTGCTCGGGGTCTGAGGCGGCGCGGCGCGGCGCCGGGCGGCGCGGGGCGGCGCGGCGCCGGGCGCGTTCGGGTTCCGCACAACCAAAATCAACGCACACCGTGCGATTCCGTGGTGCCGCGTGACTTCGGTTGTGCGGCGGTCCTACGTCGACGCAGGCTTCCCGTCCTCGGGCGCGCCGCCGCCGGGGTTCGCGACGACCTCCCAGAGGTGGCCGTCGGGGTCCTGGAAGAAGCCGGACCACATGCCCCACGGACGCGTGTACGGCGCCGCGAGCATCGTCGCTCCCGCGGCCCGTGCCCGTTCGAGGAACGCCTCGGCATCGGCCTGCGAGTCGACGAAGTGCCCGATCGTGCTGCTCGGTGCGGTGGCGAGTGACACACCGGAGTCCTTCGCCATGTCGTCGCGGCCGTAGACGCTCACGATCACGCCGTCGTCGAGCGTGAACATCGCCGTGGTGCCGCCCGCGTCCGTCTCGGTCGCGGGGTACTCGGTGCCGATCACCCCGCTGCCGTCGATCCCGAGCAGGGCACGGTAGAACTCCGCCGAACGTGCGACGTCGGCGACGGCCAGGGTGATCGCGTGCATGGGCCGGAGCGTAGTCGCCGGCCGGCGGGTCAGTCCCCGAGGCCCAGGATGAGTCGCCGCAGCAACCCGGACAGCTGGTCCTGCTCGGTGTCGGACACCCCCGTGAGGATGTCCCGCTCGGCCGCCAGGAGATCCGCGATCGCGGCGTCCACCGCGGCGCGACCCTCGGCCGTCAACGACACGAGGATGCCCCGACCGTCCTTCGGGTCCGTGCGACGCGCGACGAGTCCGCGCGCCGCCAGTCGGTCCACCCGGTTCGTCATCGTGCCGCT
This sequence comes from Curtobacterium sp. 314Chir4.1, assembly GCF_900215175.1. Taxonomy (NCBI): domain Bacteria; kingdom Bacillati; phylum Actinomycetota; class Actinomycetes; order Micrococcales; family Microbacteriaceae; genus Curtobacterium; species Curtobacterium sp. 314Chir4.1. The sequence continues at coordinate 634,151 of NZ_OCMI01000003.1, read as the reverse complement.
CGAGACCAGGGTCTGTTGCAGGAGTGTCTTCGGGCTCAGCTCGTACGGCTCACCCGCCCGCCGCAGTGCCGACAGGACGTCGAACTCCCACGGCTCGACCCCGCTCTCGTCGAACGCGGCGCGTCGGGCGCGGTCGAGGTGCCGGGCCAACCGGTCGACGCGGGACAGGACCTCGAGCGGTCCGAAGTCCAGGTCTGCTCGTTCCCGTCCCCACGCAGCGACGATGCGATCGACCTCGTCCTCCTGCGGCATCCCCCCATCTTGGCGGACGCGAGGGCTGCACGGCCAGCCTCGTCGGTCGTGGGAGGATGGTCGGGCGCCTCCGTGCGCGTTCCGCCTTGGTGTAATGGCAGCACGACGGCCTTTGGTGCCGTTAGGTCCGGGTTCGAATCCTGGAGGCGGAGCCAAGGACCGATCGGCCTATCGACGGAATCGGTTCGGTGTATTCGATCCGGCCCTCCTTTGAGCCTGCGCGGACCCCCTTTGCGAAGCGCGCGCCGCCTCGTCGCATTCGACGCAACCTCGGTCCGTGCCTCCCCGACCCCGGGCGCGCCGCGCCAGTCGAACTACAACTCCGGCTGGTACGTGAAGGAGCCTTCGCCGGCTTTCCGACACGCGCAGCGGGAGATCGAGTTCACAATCATGACGCGCAACGACTCCGAGCCTGCGCCGCGCCTGCTCGACTCCGACTACGCCCGCTAAGTCTCGCCCACAACGTTGCGCTCTGACTGCGGTGGCCCTGTCGGCGCTCGGAGCCGGCGGCCGCGCTGAAGCCATGAAAGCGCCGCCCACCGATGGTGGACGGCGCTTTCGTTGCACCGAAGGCTCGTAAGGAAACGGGGGGGGGAGGGAGGGAGCGTCAGCCGCGTTTGCGATCGCCCCGAGCCGCGACGGGGTGAGAAGCTGCCCTCGTCCGCTCAGTGAGCGTCCTTGAGTGGATCGAACATGACAAGCATCCGACGGCGGCCGCAACTTCATCCGGTCCGCCCGCGGGTACCAGGTGTTTGCCTTAGCGATGACGGAGCTCGTACAAGATGGTGTCGATGTGCCGCCGGCGCTAACGTGCGGGGAGGATCTCTTGACCGTTGAAAGGCTCTTCATGGCTATCGCACGGACCATCGACTGGCGTCTGCTCGTTACACCCGACGAGGCTGACCAGCTCCTCCGAACAGCGTTCACGAAGCTCGGGCTCGACCCGACCGGCGCACCTGGAGAGATCTCCGGGGCGTCGAAGACTCAGTGGTTGAAGAACCGGTGGGCAGCCACGGTAACCGCGTCAGTGCGACCCCACCCCGTCGGCTCCACGGTCGCTCTTCGCGTGGAGATGTCGGCCGGAACAAAGCACTACGCAGTGGCGACTGACATCGCGAACGAACTCGGCGACGACGTCTTCGACGACCGCGGACTAAGCGCAGTCCTCAATCGTCTCAGTCGGAGCAGCAAGTTCTTTGGGGCCATGGAACTCAAGAACATTCGGCACTACCTCACCGCGACTGAAACGGTAGTCGAGATCGGGCAAGGCACCTGGGGACGGAACCAGGGCATCATCGTTCTGACCGACGAGCGGTTGTTCTTCTTCGACAAGGCGATGGTTGGCGCAACCATCGAGGAGTTTCCTCTCACTGCAATCACGTCCGTCGCCGTTCAGAAGCGGCTCGGAGGTGAAGCGCTTGCCATCACCGTGTCCGGCAACCTGTCCACCATCGGCGGCATGATGCACGGCCAAGGCGACTCCATCGCCCGCGCGTTCCGCGATGTCAAGGCGAACCTAGCCCCCGCCGGTGGTCAGACGACCATCCTGCAGCCGCACTCCGACGCGGACGAGCTCGAGAAGCTGGCGGCACTACGGGACCGCGGCATCCTCACCGACGCGGAGTTCGATGCCAAGAAGGCGGACATCCTCAACCGGATGTAGCCCGATACCGCGGGGTCAGCACGCGCCCTACCTCGGACTGCGATGACGTTGACGATGAGCCAGGACAGCCCTCGAATCTCGTATCAGTGGACGATCACGTCGGCTGCTTCGACGGCTGGCCCTCGTCAACGCTGCTCGTCTGCGGATGAACTCTGTCCCCGCTCTGCTCCGACGAGCGGGCACTCTCGTGATCGCGCATCCTGACTCCGACGGACTGAGCGTTATCAGCGACGGAACTGACGAGCTGGCCGATCGCAGAGGGAGGCGCAGATGCTGCGCTCGCTAGCGACACCTCGATGCCTGAGCCGATGTCATGTACTCTCCCGCTATGCCTGACTCGTCTCTCCCCAACTTCAACGAGCTGCACTTCGGAGAGATCGACGCCAGTCAAGAGGCGTCTGAGACGCCAGAACTGTTGACCAGGGGCTATTACGACTTTCGGGAGGCTGCCTATGGGCTACAGACGGGCGGCGTGTGGGTGCTGCTTGGACCAAAAGGCTCCGGAAAGTCGGCAGTGCTCGAGAACATCAGGCTCACTTGGCGCCACGACGCCCGTCGGTTCTACAGTGCTTGGGATCTAAGTGGTTTCCCTGTCAACGATGTGACTCGCATACCAATGGGTCAGACCGCCGGCGCATCAAGATCTCAAGCTGCCTGGGAGTTCTTGCTACTCCTGCACATTGTGGGGTCCCTCGCCGAAGATCAAGGATTGACGGCCCCAACAAGCTTTGATGCGATGGTCAAAGGGCTTCGGAAGGAAGGACTACTCAGCGGCAACTGGACCTCGCGTGTTGCGAACTGGTCGTCGCTGACGCTCAAGTTTGACGCGAAAATCTTCGGGGCTGAGCGCAGCTACAACTCGGGCGTCATCACTCCACTCGAGGCGAGTGCCCATATCAGGAGCGTTTTGAGCGAGGTACGGACCGAGAGCCGTCACATGATCGCACTAGACGGGCTTGACTCGTTCTTCTTCGAAGCTGACGACGAATGGACTTCGCTCGCGGGGCTGGTCCAGGCTGTGTACGGGATCAATACGGAGATGACGCAACTTGAGCTGCCTGTAACTGTAGCCGCGGCGATGCGGTCGGACATCATCGACGTACTGCCTGGGCCCAACGTCAACAAGGTGAAATCGAAAGCCATCTACCTCGACTGGCATGCGCGTGGCATCGGGGCAAACAATCACCTCTGGCAACTGCTCAGTAACAAAGCAGCCGTCGCCCGTCCCGTCGTGCGAAACATAGTAAATCAGTACCTCAAAACGCCTGTTTCCATTGGGCCGCACACAGACCTTGCCGAGTACTTCCTGGACAACACCCGACTCCTTCCAAGAGATGCAGTAGCGCTGATGGGCTACGTCCAGCGTTTCTATAAAGGCAACAAGGGCGTGACCGAGCATGCAGCGAAGAATGCGGTACGCGCCTATGCTGAGGAGTACTTCGTCGGCGAGATTTTCGACAACCTTGCGGGCATCCTTCCTTCAGCCCGAGCTAGGGAGATTGCTTCCTTCAAGGAGGCGTTGCGGACCGCACCGTCGCGTTTCTTCACGTTTGACTATCTCAAGGAGGAATTGTCTGGCGAGCTTGACCCGGCGGATATCAAAAAGCTGCTTAAGCAAATGTTCGAAGTCGGCGGTATTGCAGTGCGTAACGGTGGGTATACCGACTTCGTCTTTAGGCGAGTGTCCGGAGCGGGTTTCAGCACTCGGTACGAGTTTCTCCTCCATGACGCCCTGACTCGGGCGTGGAATCGTCCGTGGCGCTGACTGTGCCATCGAGGCAGCTCGCGGGAACGGCGACGTCGGCTGCACGACCCCCCACTCCGCGGGCGTGGTCGCGGCCAGAAGTACCTAAGCTGAACGCTGCTCCCCGCTGCCATTGACGCCACTAGGGTTGTACTTTGTCGGGCACCTGCGGTCCTGCCCGAAGCGCGGATCGTGATCTTTGCCCGTAAATGCAACTCGACGATGCTTCTCTCTCTTGAACAGCGGCGATTAGGGGTGAGGACTGGGTGGGCCTCGCCTTTATGCTGCAGTGTTGATGCCCAGGGCCCGAAGTATCTGGCGCAGAGAATTGTTACTTTTGGCAAGGTTGCGGACATCCGTAGTCCGCAGTCTTTGAATGACCTCATCCGGTGATGACTGCCGAAGGGACTTGCGGGCTTCCCAGGGAACGTCTGGCCTGGACAGTCCCGGAGCAACTTCCAGCTCAGGCTCAACCCAATTCAATTCGATAGAGGTACCGCGAGACTCAGCTTGGGTCTGGAGTGACCGCAACGCTTCATGTAGCGGTGAACTTTCTAGGTCCTGGTCAATCACGAGAACGATTGAGGGCGTTTCTCCCATCGTGAGTAGGCTTTGAACCAAGGAAGGCATAGCGGAAGACCCGCCGGTCGATACAATCCGCGGCGCCGCGGAAGTGCCGAAAAGCGTCTGTACGGACTGAAGGTAAAGAACATCCGCTTGGCCCTCAGTGATCGCGATTCGCCTACCAGGAAGTGCCGGCGAGTCTTGCGCGATGCTACTCAATGGGAACGAAGGATTTCCATACTCTCCCGCTTCACGGAGTTTCCTTCGCAAAGCTTCGGAGACTGTCAGTGCAGTATTCGCGAGGGTGCGAATGTCGTCACCATCTGCGAGTATAAGGTTCAACTCCTTGCCGGATCGCTGTGTCCGCCGGCTGCTGGTGGTGGGACGGAGATGAAGGGGTAGGCTCCGCACGAACCCACACCCCGTCACTGCTTCGAAGCCATCCGCGCTCATGTCGAGGTCGTGCTCGATTCAGGCGGCGGTATGGCGGGCGGCTCGTGTTCGCTGATGGTGGAAGGTCCTTGCTTCGAAGTTGGATGTCCCGGAGGCGCGTCCGTCGGTACCGTTCCAACGCTCGGCCTGCTGAGGGCGTCGTAGCTGACCCTGGCGTTTAGTGCCACTGTGGCGTCAACGGGCCGCCCCTTGGGCGAGGTTCTGGATGAACGAGTGAGCGCAGTGCGCTGTGCGGCTCCTTGTCCCGCGGCTCCTCGTCCCGCGGCTCCTCGTCGGACTGCGAAAGCGCGACAGGGTGATCGCGACGTGGCTCTCCACCCAAGTAAACGTGATGAACGCCGCGCCTACCCAAGGCCAGGTCTGCAAGATCACCATTGAGGCGAGTAGTCGCATCGCGAGCTGGCACACCGGCGAGGTGCCGACAGCGTGGTTCGAAGAAGCGGTCCAGGCGCACTTGCCGCGCAAGGTATGCGGAGCTCTCCGAGTGATCGTGACCAGCACCGCAGCCGCAGCTGGGCTCGTGCTGACCGGCCTGACCGCTAGTGCTGTAGCGGGAGGCGGCACCAGCGTGGCGCATCTACGGGTACAGAAGACAGTCGACGACAACTGACCGCGCGAGGGCGTGGAACAGAATCCCGAAACCCGTGGAACGCTCGTCAGCACTGGGATCCGCGATCCGCGCACCGCTGGCATCCGCGAATAAGCCGAACACCTCGCCAACGCTCATGCCCGTTCCGCCCCTGCGCTGGCCAGCTTCGCGGCACGCTGCAGCCGGATCGCCGAGACCAGGAAGAACACCGCTCCGAGGATCGCGTACCCGCCGACGCCGGCGACGGACTCGCTGTTCGCCGACCCGGCGAGGAAGCCCACACCGGCGAGCACCGAGATGCCGCCACTCAGGATCATCGGCCACTGCCCTCCGAGGCGGCGTCGGCGGAGCGCCACGACGAGCTGCACGGCGCCGGCCGTGATCGCCCACAGGCCCCAGACGACCATCACGGCCGGGATGCCCGAGGCGACGGCGAACACGAGGCCGATCGCGGCGAGGAGGCTGAGGCCCATGTTCACGGACAGCAGCGGTGACGGCCCGGTGCCGCGGGACGCACGGTGGTCGACGATCGCCGCGACGACGTCGAAGAGCGGGTAGAGCAGCAGCAGCGTGACGCTCACCGGACCCAGCCCGGCGGAGGCCGTGAGGATCAGCACGAGTGCCCAGACGAGCTGGAACACGAAGCGGACGGCGTACAGGGTGCGGAGCGTCGCGGCGATGCGTGCCGGATGCGGAGCGGAGGTGGTGGACACGGGTGCCTCTCGTCGAGATCAGAAGTAGAATGACTAGTAACTCTACTGACGGTAGGGCGTACAAGTGGGAAGCGCAAGTGAGGACGGAGGACCGCTTATGATCGGTGCGGTGAAGGTGTCCATGCGCGATCGTCTCATCGATGCGGCGACCGAGCTCTTCTACGCGTCGGGCATCCGCGCCGTGAGCGTGGATCGGGTCATCGAGCGTGCGGGGACGACGAAGGTCACGTTCTACCGGCACTTCACGAGCAAGGACGACCTCGTCGTCGCCCACCTCGAGCGACGTGCGCAGCAGGAGCGGGACGGCGTCGGCGCCGCGATCGCGCACGCCGACGGCGACGCCGAGCGGACCTTCGAGCTCATCGCGGGGACCCTCGGCTCGATGGCGTGCGAGCCCGGGTTCCGAGGCTGCCCCTTCATCAACGCCGCGGCCGAGTACCCGGACCGCGACAGCGGCGTGCGCCAGGCGGTGGACCGCCACCGGGCCTGGTGCAAGGCCACCTACGCGCAGGTCATCGAGCCGTTGCACCTGCCGGACCCCGAGGGGGTGGCGACGGACCTCATGCTGCTGCGGGACGGTGCGATGGTCGCCGGGTACCTCGACGGCGAGGCGGCGTTGGCCGCGTCCTACCTCCGCAGTGCACGCGCGCTGATCCGTCCGGTCGGGGCGACGTCGCGCTGACGCGCGCACGGACGGACAGGAGGCACGGTGTCAGCTGGCACCGCGCCTCCAGTCCGTTCGCCAGTCACGTCACGACGGTCAACGGGCGCCCGGTGCGGCAGCCACTGCGTCGAGGGTCGTGTCGAGCGCTGCCCGGTCCCAGAACGATCCACCACGGATGACGCCGCCGATCCGCGCGAGCGCCGTGTGGCTCGCAAGCGGGTCGGCGGTGAGGAGCACGGCGTCTGCGCGGTAGCCGGGTGCCACGCGACCGGATCGTCCGTCGATCCCGAGGAACCGTGCTGCGTCGGACGTGGCCGTCCGGAGGATCTGGACGGGGGCCAGACCAGCGGCGGCGAGGTGGGCGAACTCATCGTGGAGCGCGAAGCCCGGGATCACCCCGGCCGCGCCGTCCGCGTCCGTGCCGGCGATCATGGGGACCCCCGCGTCGGCGAAGAGCTTGACGAGGCGCAGTTGGGTCGCCCAGTGCGACTCGAGTGTGTCGCGGGTCTCCGATGGGAGGTCGGCGAACTTCCGCCCCGACCTGTCCCACGCGCGGAGCTCGTCCGGGGCGATGTACCGGCGGCGTTCGTCCTGTCGGTGCTCCGGTGCGTTCGGGAACTGCTGCGTGTGCAGGCGGATCAGCGTCGGGCACTGCCAGGTCTCGTGTTCGACGAACAGTGCCGCGAGTTCCTGGGCTGCGGCCTCGTCGTACGAGTCGTCCGCGATGGTGAGCGCCTGCGCGGATGCCTCGGACGTCCTGGTGGCCGGGTTCACGACGATCCCCCGGATCATCCGACCGACGATGCGGTCCATCCCGGGCAGCTTCACCGTGGGGATCTTCGGCGCGCGCCCATTTCCGACGAGCGCGCGGACCTCGGACTCGCGGGACGAAGTGGCCGCGAAGACGGTGGAGCCGGGGCCGAGGTGCTCGATCGCGCGCATCCCGCCGCGCGCGGCTTCGCGGGGGTCGACGTCGTTCGGGAGGTGACCGGCGAGCGGGATCCCGACCCGGCGTGCCTCGTCGAGCGCCGCGAGGAACGCGTCGCGCCCGACCAGGGCGGCCTTGATGAAGTCCGCCCCCTGCGCGTGCTGTTCGCGGACGGTCGCGACGGCGGCCTCCGGTGTCGACGCGTTCATCGGGGTGAGGAGGTCTCCCGGTGTCGCGAGGAGCGCGGGTGCCCCGAGCGGTGCGGGCAGTTGGCCCGCAGCGCGTCGCGACAGCAGCGCGGGTGAGCCGGACATCTGTCGGAACCCGACGATGCCGTTCGCGAGCATCAGGGCGTACGCCCCGTCGACGTCGTCCGGGGTGTTGAGCGGGTGCGCGTGCATGTCCGTGAAGCCCGGGGTCAGGAACCGCCCGTGCCCGTCGATGACGTGCGTGCCGGTGGCCCCGCGCGCGTTCCCGGTCGGGGTCACGGAGGCGACGAGGTCGCCGATGATCCTGACGTCGAGCCCGGCGGTGGCGGATCCGTCGGCCGGGTCCACGACCGTGACGTCGCGGATCAACAGGTCCGTCCCTGCGGTGGGCGTGGTCACGTACCGGCTCATGCGTCGTCCTCGTCTCGTTCGTCGTCGAGCAGCCAGTCCTGCTCGGCCTGCTCGATCGCGGCCACGGAGTCGGGTCGGTCGTCGCCCGGCAGGTCGTCGGCCACGTGGTGACCCGTCGCGCCGAGCACGGTCGCGAGCCAGCGGTACGAGGGACGGCGGCCGTCGACGGACACCGCGCCGAGGTCCGATGCCGTTCCGGGGACGACCGGGGCCACCGCGTCCGACTCGTAGACGCACGTCATGGCCGTCAGCCGCCAGCCCGCTGGTCCACGTCGGACCCGGTACAGCAGTCGGACTCGCGAGGCCAGGTCGACCTCCACCTCGTCGAGGTGTGTCCGGAGCTCGATGACCGCGGGCGCGGTGACGATCGCGCGGTCGTCGAAGACGTCGACCACGGGCGGGCTCATCCGGTGCGTGGCGGACGTCCCGCCTGCTGCCATCGCGATCGAGCCCCGGATGAACTCCGTCGCGCTCCCGTCGATCCAGCTGATGCGGACGCGTCCCTCGGGATCCCATGCCTCGCGCATGCGGTCCCAGCGTCCTCGGTCCCGCCCCTGGCGTTCCCGCAGGACGAGTTGACTGATCTCGGCTGTGTCGTCCACGTCGTGCTCCCTCGTTCGTCGGAGACGGTAGGACGCCCGGGGGCGGACGCGGTGAGGGGTTTCCACTGAGCGGAAGACCGGGTCGGCGCTAAGGTGCTCAGGTGGACGGGATGCCCGTGGGGATGGTCGGTCGGGCCTTCGCGATCCTGGGGTGCTTCGACGACCGGCACGTCGTGCTCACCCTCAGCGAACTCGCGCGTCGCGCCGGGCTCCCGGTCAACTCGACCCTCCGGATCGCTCGGAGCCTGGCCGATGAGGGTGCACTCGAGCGGCGGGAGGACGGGCGGTTCGCCATCGGACTCCGACTGTACGAGCTCGCGGCACTCGCGCCCCGTGGTGTGGGTCTCCGCCAAGCGTCGCTGCCGTACCTCCACGACCTGCACGACCTCACGGGACAGCACGCGATGCTCAGTGTGCGCGAGGGAGACGAAGCGGTCCTCGTCGAACGGGTCTCGCCCAAGCGCGCGACCCGGAGCGTCGGGTACCGGGTTGGTGGTCGCATGCCGCTCACCGCGACCGGCGGCGGGCTGGCACTGCTGGCGTTCGCACCGGACGACGTCCAGGAGACCGCCATCGCGACGTTCGGCGCGCGGGACGCGATCGACGAGGTGACGACGTCGGCCGAGCTCCGTCGCTACTTGTCGGCCGTCCGCCGGACGGGTGCCGCGGTCGGTTCGCAGCGGTCACCGCGTGCCCTCGTCGCCGCCGGCGTGCCGATCCGGGACACGGCGGCAGCCGTCGTCGCCGCGCTCTCGGTCGTCATGCCGGTCGGAGGCGCGGATCCGCGTCTCATCGTGCCCGCCCTGCAGGCGTGCGCGCGGGCGATCACGCGCGACGCGAGCCGCTGACCCTGTCGGTGAGGGCAGTCGTCCGGTGCATCCGTCTGACGGGAGGCGCGTGGCGGGCCCGCCCCGCGCCTCCCGTCAGCTGACCGTCAGGAAGGCGGGAGGCGGCCCGTCAGGCTGGCGCGGGAAGACAGCCTGTCTCGCCGGCGAACATCTCGCGCTGTGGGACCCGGCCTCTCGCGGTGGGTTAGGTGGACCTAGTCTCGATGATCGATCGGCGGTCCGCTTTCGTGGATCAGGCGTCGAGGACGAGCACTGGGTCTTTCCCGCGGGATACGCACGGGTGCATCAGCTCAGTGCTGTTGCGTCCGTCGCCGGCACAGATGTCGTCACGGTGCTCGGGTCGACCGGCGGGGACGTCGACGGTTTCGCCAGCTTGCGCGAGGAACACCTGGAACGGCCGGTTTTGGCTGTCGTCTCGTGCGGTCGCGGCGAAGCGTTCGACATGCAAGGTGAGGTCGGGGTGTTCGCTGGTGATGAGCTCGTCGAGGGAGTCCATCATCGACGCCGGCCCGCAGCAGTACACGGCGGCACCGTCCCGAAGGCCGTCGAGGGCAGCGGCGAGGTCGGGACGCGGGCTGGTGTCTGCAGCGGAGAGCTGACGTTGACCGCGGGCTTCTCCTCGTACGACCCCTCGTCGAGAGCGTCGCAGCGAACGCCGCATTCACGTTTGCCGACACCCTCCTGGCTGATGTCCCAGCCCGGGCACACGTGGAGGGTCCCGGTCGTGGTGAAGATGATTACGAGACTGGCCTAGTTGTGCACGACAGAGACAGCGTTGCAATCGACACCTGGACTGTGGAACTTGTACGCCCGATCTGCCGACTCGAAGGCGGGTAGCTGTCCGCCGTCCGAGGAAGCAGCCTGATCCAACGGCGCCTTCATCAGGCGGCAGTACCGGGCGTGATGCTCATCGCCCGATGGGCGGCCTGTGGTGTGGCGACCTCGCGTTGCGATCAGAGCCGTGAAACGGGGGTGGAGATCTCACCAACTCCCGCCCTTCCGCGCAGCCAGAGGGAGATGTGCCAACGCGTGCTACCGATCGTAAGACCGTCAGGTAGCCGTCAGGTTCCTCCGCCCTCGCCGATCAGGTCGAACAGTTGGAGTGATGGCTCGGGACCGGCTGCGGGCGGTCCCGCAATCGCGAAAGGACCGTCGTGTCGCTCTTCCTGTACCGAATCGGCCGCTTCATCGGCGCACATCGTGGTTGGTTCATCGTCGGATGGATCGTGGTTCTCGTGGCCGTCGGTGGGTCTGCTGGGGTGTTGAAGTCGAACTATGACGACACGTTCACGCTCCCTGGCTCCCAGTCGCAGGCGGGCCAGGATCTACTCGCCCAGCGATTCAGCACGTCGGGCGGGGGCGGCAGTACCGGACAAGTCGTGATGAGCGTCCAGTCCGGGCGCATCGACACCAGCGATGCCAAGGCTGAGGTCGAGTCCATCACAAAGGCGATCGACGGTCTGCCCGATGTGACCATGACGGATCCGCTCACCTTCGACAGTCCGGTGGTTTCGAAGGACGGCCGTGCCGTGCTGGGGCAGGTGATGTTCGCGGACCAGAAGCCATCTCAGTCACTCCTCGACAAGGTCGTGGACACTGCGGACTCGGCCGCGACGGAGGACGTCGATGTGACCGTCGGCGGAGCCCCGTACAGTTCTGACACCGCCAAGACGAGCAAGCTCCCCGAGCTCCTCGGGCTGATCCTCGCGTTCCTCATCTTGCTCGTGACGTTCGGGTCGTTCCTCGCCGCCGGCATGCCTCTGGTCACGGCCATCGTCGGCGTGGCGGTGACGTTGTGCGGTGTGATCGTCGCGTCGCACTTCGGTCGGATCTCGAGCACGTCGCCGACGCTCGCAGAGATGCTCGGCCTCGCCGTCGGCATCGACTACGCCCTGTTCCTGCTGTCCCGGCATCGAAGCGAACTCGCGACCGGACTCGACCCGGTCGAGGCGATGGCGCGGGCTCTCGCGACCGCGGGGAGCGCAGTCGTCTTCGCCGGCGCAACGGTGGTCATCGCACTCTGCGGGCTGTCGATCACGGGTATCCCGATCCTCACGGTGATGGGACTGACCGCCGCAGGCGCCGTGGCGATCGCGGTCCTGATCGCACTCACCTTGGTACCGGCGATCGCGCTCACCTTCGGCACGCGGCTTCGTCCGCGAGCGAAACGCCGTCAGCGACGTGGCCGGGGAACGCAGCCTGCAAAGGCCCCCGCCATGCCGCCGACGAAGCAGGCGGCGCCTTCTGGTGGGTTGAGCCGCATCTGGCTCCGTCTGGTCACGCGCCGGCCACTGATCACCGTCGTCGTCGTCACCGTCGGCCTCGCCGTGATGTCAGTACCGGCATTCAGTATCGCCCTCGCACTCCCCGATTCGAGCACCGCCTCGGTCTCGACACCAGCCGGGAAGACCTACCAGAAGATCGCTACGGAGTTCGGCGCCGGGTACACCGCCCCGCTGTCGGTAGCTGCGAACATCATCTCCTCCGACGACCCGAAACAGACCGTCAGCGACCTCGCGGACGACATCAAGCAGATCGACGGTGTTGAAGCAGTCACGCAGGCCACCCCGAACGAGAGCGCTGACACAGCCCTCATCCAGGTGATCCCAGAGGGAGGACAGAGCGATCCCACGACTGCGGCGCTCGTGAATCGGATCCGTGCGGACGCATCTGCCCTCGAGAAGAAGGCGGGCGTCACCGACATTCTCGTTGCGGGCACGACCGCGGTCACGCTCGACGTGTCCGCGAAGCTCGCGACGGCGCTCGTCCCATTTGGGGCCGTCGTGATCGGGCTGTCGCTCGTGCTCCTGATGATCGTATTCCGGTCGATCGCTGTCCCGCTCAAGGCGACGTTCGGGTACCTGCTGTCCGTCGGTTCCGCGCTCGGAGCCGTCGTTGCAGTCTTCCAATGGGGCTGGCTCGGCCCGGGTCTGGAGACAGGTACGGGCACGGTGGTGAGCTTCCTCCCGATCTTCATCATGGGTGTGCTTTTCGGTCTGGCGATGGACTACGAGATGTTCCTGGTCTCCCGGATGCGGGAGGACTTCATCCGCACCAGGGACGCCCGCGCATCCGTGCTGACCGGATTCGCTGCTTCCGCGAAGGTTGTCAGCGCGGCGGCACTCATCATGGGCTGCGTGTTCCTGGCGTTCGTCCCGAACGGGTCAGCGACGATCCAGCCCATTGCGCTCGGACTCGCCATCGGCGTCTTCGTCGACGCGTTCCTCGTCCGGATGACCCTCGTCCCTGCAGTGCTCCAGCTCCTCGGTGCGCAAGCCTGGTGGCTCCCGGCCTGGCTGGATCGTGTTCTGCCGACCGTTGACGTCGAAGGTGCCGCCCTCGAGCGGTACGTGCGGTACCTGGAATGGCGGGACCGAAACGGTGCGGACGCGGCCATCTGGGCCCACGGGCTTCGCCTGCACGACACGCCGTTCGACATCGACCTGGTCGTGCCCTGCGGGGCGGTGGCGGGCGTCGTCGTCCGCGACGCGCACGTCGAGCGTTCCCTCGCGTACGTGCTCACGGGACGCGGGCGCTTCGCTGGCGGGGACATGGTGATCAACGGGCAGCTGCTCCCGGAACGGCGATCCGCGGTCGCTCGCTCGAGCGCTGTGGTGAACCTCGGTGACAACGTGTCGGTCGGCGCGTTCAACAGCCGCGAAGCAGCGCTCCGCGAGGTGCGGCACCGGGTCGACGGCCTGACATGGTCCCGCCGGAGCCGGCAGCGCATCGTTGCTCAGACCTTCGACCTTCTCGACACACTGTCCGAAGGTCGTGACGACGATGGGCACGAGATCGGGTCCGCCGACCTCGACGTCGCGATCGCGGCAGCAGCGGGAGCCGCGGTCATCGTGCTGTTCGGCGCAACCCCAGCGGATCACGCCGAAGCGATGGACCGTGCTGCTCAGTTGGCGCAAGGAACCGCGGAACACGGAGCCGCCGTTGTCCTCCTCGGAGCTGACCTCCGCGCTGCGGTCGACCGTAGCGTGCCGGTCGCCGAACTCGCTGGTCCACGGGCCCCAACCCCGCTGCCACTTCTCGACGTCGCGCCGCTGACAGCGGAAGCCGCACTCACCTCGAAGGACGCCCGATGACCACGATCGCCCCATTCGATGCTGCCGCGAAGCGCCCTCGGCGCGGGGAACGCCGCATGATCCTCTTCGTCACGACTGCCATCGTCCTGCCTCTGCTCGCGGCAGCAATGCTGGTGTGGTCAGTCTCAGGACGGAGCGATGCGCTCAACCGGGTTCCCGTGGCGATCGTCAACAATGACCAGATCATCACGGGAGACCAACCGATGGCCGCTGGCCGGTCCCTCGCCGCAGCATTGACCGATCCAAAGACATCGTCCACGGCCGACCTTGACTGGACGTTGACGAGCAGCCAGGACGCGAAGGACGGGTTGCAGAGTGGGAAGTACTACTCAGTGCTCACCATCCCAAAAGACTTCTCGAAATCCGTCCTGTCATCGGGAACCGACGACCCGACCAAGGCGAAGCTCCAACTCGTCAGCAACCAGGCATCGAGCACCACCGCTGGGGTGATCAGCTCGGCCGTCGCCACCACCGCGGCGACGACGCTCGGGCAGCAGATCACCGCCGGCTACCTCAAGAACGTTTACGTCGGCTTCAACGACGAGCAGGAATCCCTCTCGAGCGCCGCCGGGAGCGCGAAACAGGTCAGTGACGGTAGTGCACAACTGGCAAGCGGCGCCGATCAGATCGAAACTGGGAGCGCCAGCCTCGACGAGAGCCTCCAGGACCTCTCAGACGGTGCAGCCTCCCTCGCCACGGGGACCGCATCGCTGACCAAGGGTGCCGAGAAGGTCGAGAGCGGCGCAGCCAGCGTCGCTGCTGGCACCACATCTGTCAGCGACGGAGCGGCCGAACTCGGCGCGAGCGCAGGATCCATCGCCTCCGGCGCCTCGACATTGGCGGACAAGAGCGCGGACCTGGCAAGCGGAGCCAACACCCTCACTGATGGATCCGGGGCAGCGGCCGCCGGCGCCGCCACTGTGTCCACCACCCTCACCTCCCTGGTCAACTCGTGTCGTGCCGCAGCTGCAGCACCAGCGTTCTGCCAGTCGCTGACAACTGCGGCCACCGGCGCCGCGTCAGTCGCGCAGGCAGCGGCGCAGGTTGACGCCGGTGCGCAGTCCGTGGAAACGGGAAGCAACGAACTCGCCAAGGGTTCCGCGACGCTGTCGAGCAGCGCGACCGAGCTCGCAGCCGGCGCATCCTCGCTCGCGACGTCAGCCTCGAGCCTTGAGGACGGTGCGGGTCAAGTTGCCTCGGGGACTGCGTCCGTCGCCGACAGCGCATCAACCGTCGACGACGGGGCAAGCCAACTCGCATCCGGTGCAGCGACTGCCGCAGACGCCGGCACGTCTCTCGCGACGGGAGCATCGTCCCTTGCCTCCAGCGCCACCTCACTCGATTCCGGCGCGCAGTCGTTGACCAGCGGGCTCCAGAGCGGCGCGGCCAAGGCTCCTACCTACTCTGATCAACAGCAAGAGGAACTCTCAAACGTCGTCAGCGACCCGATCGATCTCGCGACGTCGAACCAGAACAGCGGCGACGGACTCGGATGGGTTACCGCTGCGATCATCGCGTTCGCGCTCTGGTTCGGAGCGATCGTCGGGATGCTGTTGTGGCGCCGACGCCCGGCCGACCTTCGCATGTCCGCGCCCGTATCCAATTGGCGTCTGACTGTTCGGTGGGTCCTGCCTCGTCTGGGCGTCGCACTCGCGCAGACCGTGGTCGTGGTCGCAGTCGTGGCCATCGCCGGCATCGAGGTCGCTCATCCGCTGACGTTCGGCGTCCTGACCCTGCTCGGGTCATTCTCCTTCACGCTCCTCGCACAGGCGTTCGCGAGTGTCTTCCGTCGCTTCGGCACGCTGCTGTTCCTCCTGTTCCTCGTGATCCAATTCGCGTCTGTCGGCAACATCGTGCCCCTGCAGACCGCACCCGGAATCTTGCAGTGGGCGAACGCTGTCATGCCCCTCACCGCGTTCATCAATGGCGTGAGCCAGACCGCGACCGGAGGGTCGACGACGTCGCTCACGTCAGTGGTCGTCGTCCTGACCATCTGGGGCGCCGGGGCCGTCGTCGCCATCGTCGTCGCGACGGCAAGACGGCGGATGGTCGGCCCGTTCGTTGTCACCACGGCTCCGAGTCGTCGGGGCTTGCAGATGGCGTGGCAGAGTGAAGCATGATCTTCGAGCCCGTTCGCGTCCTCGTCGTCGACGATGACCCCGACATCCGGGAGATGCTCTCGTCCACGCTCGAATTCGCCGGCTTCGCCGTCACGACTGTCCCCGGGGTCCGGGAAGCACTATCCGAGCTGACGAGGGAACCACCGGAGGTCCTGGTGTTGGACGTCATGATGCCGGGAACCGATGGCTTTGAACTGGTGCAGCTGCTCCGTGGGCGTGGAGACCGCCTGCCCGTCCTGTTCCTGACGGCTCGGGACGCGATCGAGGATCGGGTCCGGGGTCTCCGCATCGGCGGTGACGACTACGTCACAAAGCCCTTCAGCGTCGTCGAGATTGCTGCTCGCGTCGAAGCGCTCGTGCGGCGATCCCGTGCCGTCGCCGAGCCACCGAAGGGGAATACGATCCTCCGGTGCGCCGATCTGAGCGTCGATCTCAGTCGGCACGTCGTCGCCCGAGGTGCCGCAACGGTCGAACTCTCACCAACCGAGTACCGCCTGCTCACCTACCTGCTCGAAAACGTCGACGGAGTGGTGTCGAAAGCACAGATCCTCGATCGCGTGTGGAACTACGACTTCGGCGGCGACGGCAACGTGGTGGAACGGTTCGTCGCGAACCTCCGCCGGAAGCTCGACGCACTCGGCGACCCACTCATTCACACGATCCGGGGATTCGGGTACTCGCTGCGAGCTCCGGACCAACGGTGACACGACCGGACGGCGTGCGGTCCGTACATCTGGGGTCGCGGCCGCGTGTGCGATCGGTCCGTGCGAGGATCGTCGTCGCGATCGGTGTGATCCTGATCCTCGCGATTGCGGTGTCGGCGGTACTGAGCACGGTCTTGCTTCGGTCCTACCTCGAGGGCCGGGTCGACGACCGACTCCGAGAGACGTCCACCCGCCTGACGGCATCCCTCGATGCTCTGCACGGCCTCGACCTCTCCGCGAGCCAACTCCGCGACTTCACCGACAAGGGGACTCGCGACGTGGTCGCCCTTGCGGACAGCCGCGCAATCGCATGGTCCGGTGTCGACGCCGACACGGCTGACCGCATCGCCGACCACGAAGACCTGTTCTCAGAACCAACACCGGTGCCGGGCCACCCGAAACTCGTCGCCATGGCCGTCGATGTGCACGACCTCGGTCTCGTCCTCAATGTCGGAGGGGTGCGGACCCCGTGCGACACGATCGTCCTGGTGAACGACTCGTCCGACGACGTCGCCACGGTGAGCCAAGTCGTACGGATCACCTTCATCACTTCGCTCGCCTCGATCGCTTTCCTGGTGCTCCTCGCGTGGCTGATCGTGACCCGAGGACTTCGTCCACTCCGAATCATGGCTGAGCACGCTGCTCGTATCGCCGGGGGAGATCGTCGACGCCGACTGTCTCCGGACAGCGACGACCCGGACATCACCCGACTCGCGAGCACGGTGAACGCGGCACTCGACGCACAAGCCGACGCCGAGGCCCGGGTCCGGTCCTTTGTGGCGGACGCCTCGCACGAACTCCGCACGCCGCTCACCACGGCAGTCGGCTGGATCGAACTCGACCTCGCCGGGGGTCTGCTCGAGGCGGACGCCCGAGCGCACGCAATTCATCGTGTGCATGTGCAACTCGCTCGTATGCGAACCCTCGTCGAGGAACTCGCCCTGCTGACGCGGCTCGACGAGGGAACCGCCGCCGACGGCCAACCGCTCGACCTCGAACCGCTGCTGGAGGAGACTGTCGACGATGCTCGTGTCGTCGACCCGGACCGGATGATCACACTGGACGTGCGCGGCCCGTTGAGCGTGACGGCGGACGAGGGCCGTCTCCTCCAGGTGTTCCGCAACCTGATCGGTAACGCGGTGCGACATACATCGTCCACTGCGACTGTGCGTGTGACCGCCACGCGCACGTCGGGGTTCGCAGAGGTCCGAGTGGCAGACACGGGTCCGGGTCTCCGACCGGATCAGATGCCCCACATCTTCGAGCGCTTCTGGCGTGGGGACTCCAGCCGTACCCGCGAGACCGGCGGCTCGGGTCTGGGCCTTGCCATCGTGCGCTCGATCGTCGAGTCGTACAACGGAACGGTGACCGCGGAGAGCGAGCTTGGTGTCGGGACTGTCCTGGTGGTCCGTCTGCCCCTGCTCGCTTCCACTCCGTCAGGGAACCGTCAGCCTTGACGGCCCTTCGGCGTCATCTTCGTGCGATGTCGTGGGCTCATGAAGAAGCGAGCGGTCGGATTCATCGCAGCCGGTACCGCGGTCGTCCTCGTCCTCGTCCTCGGAGGCGGGGTGGCCGCTGAACTCATCATCCGCGAAAAGGTGGAAGCGCGCGTTGGAACCGCCGTCGCATGCGCCGTGGGTGGAGAGCCGTCGGCCGTGACGACCACCGTGAAGGGCTTCCCTGTCGCCACGCAAGCCGCTCGCGGGACGCTCGACGACGTGACCGTCAAGACTTCCGTGGCGGGGCGCTCCATGACGATCGATATGCGGGACCTCTCCACGAACACGGGGAACATCCACGCCTCCTCGGCTTCGGCGGACGTTGTGGTGCCCTGGTCCTCTCTCCCAAAGGTCGGCGGCGCGGATGCAGAATCGACGAGTGGTGGAGCGGCCGTCACGGCGCAGAGCTTCTCTGGGTCGGGCAGCCGGATCACAGGGGTGTTCGCGGTGTCGGGCAGGCAGGTGTCGGTCGTGTTCGCACTCGCGCACACCGCCACGGCCATCACGTTGACGGCAGAGTCCATCGGCGTGGGCGGGCTCGAGCTGCCGACCAGTTCCCTCGACTCCTCCCGGTTCCCCGCGCTCGACAAGCTCGCTGACCCCCGGAGCATCTCCCCGAAGCTGCCCACGGGTTCGACGATCAAGGATGTTCACGGCACGAGTAATGGACTGAGAATCAGCGTCGATCTCGATCTCGATCGTATGGCCGGCACGCAGCGAACTACCTCCGCAGGCACACTGTCCGAGTGTGCCTCGTCGTCGACCGCGAAATGACCACACCGGGGGCCGTCATCGACAGGAGCCTCGGCTCTGATGCCGGTGGGCGGCAGCGCGGCGATGTACCGACGATTCCGGAGGAAGGCCGTTGAGTGAAACGCCGCGCATCTCCCTTTTGATGAGGTTCGCGCACCTGGTGCTCCGCGCGCGAGGCGTGAAGCGCACGCTGCAGTCAGCTGCTGCAACCGAAGCCGCTCGCGCGAAGTCCAGCGGAAAACCGACTGCGAAGCCGAGTACGCGTGTCGGCCGAAGGCTCGAGATCGCCGAGCGGACCGATCTGTCAAGGACAGTGCTCACGGCTCGATCACGAGGGTCGAACCCGACACGCAAGCTGATCTACTTCCACGGTGGCGGGTACATCAACGATCTCGTCGCCCAGCAATGGGCCCTCGTCGCCGCCCTCGCCGGGCAAAACAACGCCGAAGTGCTCGTACCGCTGTACCGCGTTGCGCCCGAGAGCACAGCGTCCGTCGAGGTGCCGGCACTCGCCGACCTCGTCGAACAGCTCGCGTTCGGAATCGAGGTGGGGCCGCTTGTCGGCGACTCCGCTGGCGGGGGCCTCGCCGCGGCGGTCGCCGAGGAACTCCGGGTGCGCGGAAAACGGGTACCGCACCTCGTCCTCTTCTCGCCCTGGCTCGACATCGAGCTCAGCAACCCAGACATCGCGGCGGTCGAACGCGCAGATCCAAGCCTCGCCGCACCAGGGCTGCGTTACGCAGGAAGGCTTTGGGCAGGTGATCTTCCACCGTCCGACCCAGCGGTGAGCCCGCTGAGGTCGGACCTCCGTGGATTTCCGCCGACCACGATGGTCATCGGGACACACGACATCTTCCTCCCGGACTGCCGCCTGTTCGCCGAACGCGCCCGTTCCGCGGGGGTGGACCTCTGTTATGTGGAGGTCCACGGCGCCTTCCATGTCTTCGTGGCGGTGCCGGCGCTGCCCGAAGCGAGCCGAGCGCTCGAACAGGTCCGGGAGCGACTCGCAGCGGGATGAGTCGGCGCGAGAAGCTTGCGTTCGACGAACTCAGCTCGTGCTGATACGGCCATGCGTGGGGGCGCGGTTGCCCCGTCGGGCGTCGGTCGCTTCGGCCTGTGTGGAGTATTCCGGGAACGGATCTCGGGCTACCGTGCCGGCGAGCCTGGTGCCGACCCAACAATCTCGGCCGTCGGGCGGTCGAACAATCCGGGAAGCTGCCCGGGCGTCCGGCGCTGTTGGTGTGTGTCAGGCAGACGGCGATGGCGCCGCTGATGCGGTCTTCACGGGCTTCGCGATCCGCTTTGACCCTGTCGTGACCGGCTTCGCTGATGTCGTTGGTCGGGAGAGTCTTTGCTCGGATTCCGGGGCGGTGTGCGCGCTGCGTCGGTGATCGTGATTCAGGACCCCGGTGTCGGTTTGTACGCCTGCGGCGGCGACGTCACGCAGCGCGGCAACTCCTACACGATCACGCCTCGAGACGGCGTCCGGAACAAGTCCACCTTCGTCAACGTCGGCAACCTGACCGTCCAGGTCACTCGCGCGAAGTACACCAGCGCGACGGTTGTGGACGATAGGTCTTCCATCGAGGTTGTGCTGCAGAGCGTAAGCGGCGGTGCACACGCACCGAACCTCTCGATCCTCTTCCTCCCGCCCGGAACTTGCACGGTGACCGTCGACGGCGTTTCCGGCTCGACCACCGTACGCAGCGACGGGAACCCGGTGTCCATTGACCTGCCGATGCTCAGGGAAGCGTCGAGCACGGTCACCATCCGGCGGGACTGAGTCGACGCCGATTTCCCAGGCGCCCCCGACCACGAACAGGGTCAGGGCGGCTGCGGTGATGACGGTGCGGCGGCGGGGACGGTGGGTCATGTGCCGGATCCGACCATCGAAAGCTGCCGACACGGGTGGGGACGCACTGCCGACTCGCTGACGATCTCGACGGACTGGAGGCACGGTGCCAGCTGGCACCGCGCCTCCAGTCCGTCGGCTCGTCGGTCCGCGACCGTCAGCCGCGTCCCGAGAGCTCGGTCCGGACGATCTCCGCACCCGCGGACAACGCGCTCAGCTTGCCGAGCGCGGCCTGCCGGCCGAGCGGAGCCATCCCGCAGTTCGAGCTCGGGACGAGCTTGTCGGCGTCGACGAAGTCGAGGGCGCGGCGGAGGACCTCCGCGACCTCCTCCGGCGTCTCCACCGTCTGGGTCGCGACGTCGACGGCGCCGAGCATGACCTTCTTGCCGCGGATGAGCTCGACGAGCTCGAGCGGGACGTGCGAGTGGATGCTCTCCAGCGAGACGGTGTCGATGGACGACTGCTGCAGCAGTGGGAACGACTGCTCGTACTGGCGCCACTCCGCGCCGAGCGTCGCCTTCCACTTGTTGTTCGCCTCGATGCCGTAGCCGTAGCAGATGTGCACGACGGTCTCGGCGCGGAGCCCCTCGGCGGCGCGTTCGAGCGCGGCGACACCCCAGTCCCGCACCTCGTCGTGGAAGACGGTGAACGCGGGCTCGTCGAACTGGATGACGTCGACGCCGGCGGCCTCGAGCTCGCGTGCCTCCTGGTTGAGGATCGTGGCGAACTCCCACGCGAGCTGCTCGCGGCTCCCGTAGTGGCGGTCCGCAAGGGTGTCGATCATCGTCATCGGGCCGGGGAGCGCCCACTTGATCCGGCGGTCGGTCTGCGCACGCAGGAACTCGGCGTCCTCGACGAACACGGGCTGCCGGCGGCTCACCGCTCCGACGACGGTCGGCACCTGTGCGTCGTACCGGTCACGGATCCGGACGGTCTCCTTGTGCTCGAAGTCGACGCCGTCGAGGTGCTCGATGAACGTGGTGACGAAGTGCTGCCGGGTCTGCTCGCCGTCGCTGACGATGTCGATGCCGCGGTGCACCTGCTCGTGCACGGCCGACCGGAGCGCGTCCTGCTTGCCCTCGGCGAGTGCGTCGCCGTCGAGCAGCCACGGGGACCAGAGCCGCTCGGGCTCGGCGAGCCAGGACGGCTTCGGCAGGCTGCCGACGATCGAGGTGGGCAGGAGGGTGTTCGTCATGGTGTCCCTGTCGGTCATCGGATCGTGGCGGCGCTGGCGGCCCAGCGGTCGAGGAGCGCTCCGTGCGGCTGCACGAAGTGCTCCGCCGTCCAGTGCCCCTGGGTGACCGCGAGTCGGCTGCGCTCCTCGCGGTCGTAGTCGACGGCGGTCCGCGAGAAGTCCTGGTGTTCGAGGCTCGGCCGGTAGACGCTCGGGGCGGCCGCGTTCGCGTTGTAGATCTCCGGTCGGTAGATCTTCTGGAACGTCTCCATGGTGCTGATCGTGCCGGCGAGCTGGAGGTCCGAGTAGTCGTTCAGCAGGTCACCGCCGGCGTAGAACGCGAGCGGCGCCTTCGACCCGGGCGGCATGAAGTAGCGCACCTGCAGGCCCATCCGTCCGAAGTACTCGTCGGTCAGCGAGGACCGCTCGTGGTGGTACTCGACCCCGAGGACCGGGTGGACGTTGTCCGTGCGGCGGTAGGTCTGGCTCGACGAGACGCTGATGCACACGACGGGCTCGGTGTCGAAGCGGGTGCGGTAGGCGTCCGACGCCAGGAAGTCCTGGAAGAGCAGCCCGTGGAGACGGCCGAAGTCCTCGGGGATGCCCGCGGCCTTGTCGACGGACGGCAGCCGGACCGCGAAGTCGTAGTCGCGCAGGTACGACGAGAAGTTGTTGCCCACGATCCCCTGGTGGCGCAGCCCCGTGTGCTGGTCGACGATGTGGACGTCGAGCACTTCGAGGAGCGGGAACTCCTGGTCCTCGCCCGACGCCTCGAACCGGACCGTGGCCGAGACGATCTCGAGCTCGACGCGGTAGCGGTCACCGTTCGGGTTGTCCCACCGTGCGAGGTCGTTGCACCGCCGGTCGATCATCGTGAGCGCGTTGCGGAGGTTCTGCTGGCGGTGCTCGCCGCGGGCGAGGTTGGCGAAGTTCGTCGTCGCCCGCGAGCTCGTCGACGGGGTGTAGTCCTCGTCGAACCGAGTCGTGTCGATGTGGAAGGAGAAGTCCAAGGCCGGCCAGTCCGTAGGGTGCGGGAAGTGTGCGTTCATCGTGCCGTCCCTGGATGGTCATCGGGTAATCCAGAAGTGCTATGGCCACGTATAGGCTCCGCCTATGCCGCGCGTGTCGAACGACATCACCCTCCAGCAGCTCCGCTACTTCATCGAGGTCGCGTCCGAGGGCTCGATCAGCGCGGCGGCGGACCTGCTCTACGTGGCGCAGCCGACCCTGTCCGCGGCGATGAAGGACCTCGAGGCACGGGTCGGACGCGCGCTCTTCATCCGGTCGGCGCGGGGGGTCGAGCTCACCGTCGACGGGGTCGAGTTCCTCGGCTACGCCCGCCAGGTCGTCGAGCAGGTGTCCCTGCTCGAGCAGCGGTACGTCGGGCGGCAGCCGTCGCGGCGGCTGCTCGGGGTGTCCACGCAGCACTACTCGTTCGCGGTCGAGGCGTTCGTCCGCATGGTCGACGGCGCGAACGCGGACGAGTACGAGTTCTCCCTGCGGGAGACGCGCACCTGGGACATCATCGAGGACGTCCGGACGCTGCGGAGTGAGGTGGGCATCCTCTACCGCAACGACTTCAACGAGAAGGTCATCGCGAAGCTGCTCCGGGACGCGGGGGTCGCGTTCCACCCGCTGTTCGTCGCGGAGCCGCACATCTTCGTGTCGCGGCGGAACCCGCTGGCGTCCCGCGACCGGGCGACGCTCGCCGACCTGGCGGACCTGCCGCGGCTGACGTTCGACCAGGGTGCCAACAACTCGTTCTACCTGTCCGAGGAGATCCTCTCGACGCTGTCCAGCAAGCGGGAGATCCGGGTGTCGGACCGGGCCACGATCTTCAACCTCATGATCGGGCTCGACGGCTACACGATCTCGACGGGGCTCATCAGCGACGACCTCGACCCCGGGATCGTCGCCGTCCCGCTCGACGTGGACGAGCGCATCGAGATCGGGTGGATCGCACACACCGCGATACCGCTCTCCGAGCAGGCGCAGACCTACCTGGACGAGGTGCGTCGGGTCGTCGCCCGTGCCGGGGTCGAACTGCTGGACTAGGGCGTGCGGCAAGATGAGGTCCATGGCTGGCGACGGATCCGAGGCGCTCGTACGCCGTGCGACCATGCGGGACGTCGCCGGACGCGCCGGGGTCTCGAAGTCCCTCGTGTCCCTGGCGTTCAGCTCGCCGGAGTCGGTGAGCCCGCAGCGCCTCGCCCGCATCCTCGACGCAGCCGAGGCCCTCGGCTTCCGGCCGAACCGCGTCGCGCGTTCCCTGAACGGCCTGCGGGACGACTTCGTCGGCATCCTCGTCGCCGGCTCCCGGAACCCGGTGCTCGCGGAGGTCGTCGACGCAGCACGGAGCGAGCTGGCCGCGCACGGGCGGCTCGGACTCATGACGAGCGCCGTCCTGCCCGACGGTGTTGACCCGTCGGCCGGACCGGAGCTCGACGTCGAGGCCGTCGCGATGCTCGGCGACCTGCAGCCGTCCGGCGTGATCGTCGTCGGATCGCTGCCGAGCACGGACCGCGTCGTCGAGGCGATGGGCTCCGCCCGGATCGTGATCGCCAGCGCGCGCCCGGAGCGACTGGCCGGGGCGGCCACCGTGCGCGGCGACGACGAGGTCGGGATGCGGCTCGTCGTCGAGCACCTGACCGGGCTCGGGCACCGGCGGATCGGCCACGTCGGCGGTGCCGGTGGTCGAGTCGCCTCCGGGCGTGCCAGCGCGTTCGCGGCGGCGATGGGGGAGCACGGGCTCGACGGGACGCTGCTCGCCGAGAGTGACTTCTCCGAGGCCGCAGGGTTCCGCGCCGCGGGGGAGTTGCTCGACCGCGCTGAACCGCCCACCGCCATCACGGCGGTCAACGACCTGGCGGCGATCGGCGTGATCGCGGCCGTTCGGCAGCGAGGGCGCACTGGGCAGGTCGCCGTGACCGGGTACGACAACTCGTACCTGGCGGCGCTCGGGGCGGTCGAGCTCACCTCGGTCGACCCCGACAACGCGACGATCGGACGCCGTGCCGCCGAGGTGCTGCTCTCCGACGACGACCCGGGCGAGGTCCTGGTCGCGCCGACGCTGCGGGTCCGCGCGTCCTCGGTGCCCGCCGTGCGCTGAGCCTGTTGACATCCCCGTGAGCTCCACCGTACATTGAACCGGTCCAAGATTTTGGACCGGTTCAAAATCTCTTCGGGAAGCAAAGGAGCCCCCTGTGCCCGAGAACGACGCGTCCACGAACAGCGCCCCCCGCACCGTCGGTGTGGGGCTCATCAGCGTCGGCTGGATGGGGCGGCTCCACTCCCGCTCGTACGCCCTCCTCCCGCTCCTGTACCCGGAGCTGGGCATCCGCCCCCGCCTCGTCGCGGCGGCGGACGTGGCACCAGCGGGGCAGGACTACGCGAAGAGCGTCCTCGGCTACGAGAAGGTGGTCTCGGACTACCGCGAGGTCCTGGCCGACCCCGAGGTCGACGTCGTCTCGATCTGCGCGCCGAACTCGCTGCACGCCGAGATCGGGATCGCGGCAGCCCGGGCCGGCAAGCCCTTCTGGATCGAGAAGCCGGTCGGCCGCGGCGCCGGGGAGACCGAGGCCGTCGCAGCAGCAGCAGATGCTGCCGGAGTCGCGACCACGATCGGGTTCAACTACCGGCACGTCCCCGCCGTGCAGCACGCTCGCCAGCTCGTCCTCGACGGTGCGCTCGGCCGGATCACGAACGTCCGCGGCCGGTTCTTCGGCGGGTTCTCGTCGAACCCGCAGGACCCCCTGACCTGGCGCTTCGTCCGCGCGACCTCGGGCAGCGGTGTCCTCGGTGACCTGATGGGGCACCTCGTCGACCTCATGCACTACGTCCTCGGCCCGATCGGCTCGATCTCGGCTGCGACCGGCACGTACCTCACCGAGCGCCCGGGTCTGCCGGGCACGCCGGACGAGGGCACGCTCCTGCCCGTCGAGAACGAGGACTACGCGACCATGCTCGTCCGGTTCGACGAGTCGGCGGTCGGCGCCGGCGCGATCGGCAACCTCGAGGCGTCCCGCATCGCGGTCGGTCCCCGGTCGGAGTACGCGTTCGAGATCTTCGGCACCGAGGGCTCGCTCCGCTGGGACTTCGAGCGCCTCAACGAGCTCGAGGTCGCCCTCGCTCGCACGGGGCAGCACGTCGGGTACACCCGCGCCTTCGCTGACGGGTACTTCCCCGACTACTCGCGGTTCCAGCCGAGCTCCGGCACGAGCATGGGCTACGACGACCTCAAGGTCATCGAGGCGGCGAAGTTCCTCACCGCAGCGACCGGTGGCGAGGCGACCGGCTCCAACATCCACGACGCCGTGACCTCGGCGCGGGTGCTCAGCGCCGCCGAGCAGTCTGCCGCCTCCGGCCAGTGGGTCGACCTGCCTGCCGAGCCAGGGACCACGGCCAACATCCGCGCGACCAGCGACTGAGCGAGCTGCGACCGAGCCAGCGCAGAACGGACATCCGGACAAGCCTCCGACAACGCTGTACGTTGGCGGAAAGGTCGCTGAACGCGACCAGGTCAGAAGGAGCAGCACATGGCAAGCACGACAGGTCGCCCGACCTCCGTCACCGTCTCGTTCGTCATCTGGCTGGTGGTGGTCCTCGCCAACATCCTCCAGGGGATCATCAGCCTGGTGTCCGGCGGTGGATCGTCCGCCGCGGAGAGCGTCGGCACCGCCCCGCTCGTCGGCGGCGCGATCTTCGCCTTCATCCTCGCCGTGATCGAGCTCATCATCGTCTTCAAGATGCGCGACGGCCGGAACTGGGCACGCATCGTCCTGCTGGTCCTCGCGATCCTGCAGGTCATCGGGGTCGGCGTGGGCGCGGCCTCGGGTGGCAACGCCTTCGGCTGGATCGGTGGCGTCGCGGTGATCATCGCGACCATCCTGATGTTCGTCGGTGGCGCGAACGGCTACTTCCGCCGTCGCTGACGACGTCCGCCCGGCTCGCGGACGCGACCGGGTGACGGACTGGAGGCGCGGTGCCAGCTGGCACCGCGCCTCCAGTCCGTCTGTGGTCGTGACCATCCCGCCGAAGCGACAGCCCGTCGTCGTGTCGATCCGTCGATGCCGCCAATGCGACAGATTCCCGCCGAAGTTCAGCTGAGATCTGTCGCTTTCGCGTGCGCCAGGGGGCCGCGAGTCGGGCCGGCGCCCTCGCCGACCGCCGACCGCGTGCGGCGCGCGGCGCGCGGCGCGAGAAGATGGGGCGTGAGCTCCGCGCAGACGATCCTCGACGCCCTCGTCCGCCGTGTCGACGAGACCGGGTTCGGTGCCCACGGACTGCACGTGCGCGTCGGCGACGACGTCGCCGAGCACCACTGGTCGCCCGACGTCCGACGTAAGGTCCACTCCGTCGCGAAGGGCGTCTGCGTCCTCGCCACCGGGATGGCCGCGGACGACGGACTCGTCGACGTCGACGAACCGGTCGCGTCGTACCTGCCCGACCGGACGTTCGGCGCGGGGACCGACGCGGTGACCCTCCGGCACCTCCTCACGATGACGAGCGGCGTGGACATGCCGTGGTCCGAGACGGAGCTGACGGACTGGCCGGACCTGGCTGCGGAGTTCCTCGGACGGCCCTCCCACGGGCGGGTGTTCCAGTACGCGAACGCGAGCACGTACACGGCGATGCGGGTGCTCGCGACGCGGATCGGTGACGTGGGGGAGTACGTGTCCCGACGACTGTTCGACCCGCTCGGCATCCAGGACGTCGCCTGGAAGCGCTGCCCGAACGGGTTCGTCGCCGCCGGTGAGGGCCTGGCGCTCCGGACCGATGAGCTCGCCCGACTCGGACAGCTCGTCCGCGATCGCGGGGTGGTCGACGGTCGGCGCATCGTCGGCGCTCGGTGGTGCGACGCCATGCACACCGACTGGGTCGAGCGCGAGGGGACCGGCCCGGGCTACGAGCGCTTCGCGATGGCCGGTTGGGGCGGACCCGGGCGGCTCTGGCGGCTGCACGGCGCGTACGGGCAGATGCTGCTGTTCGACGGCGACGCCGTGGTCACCGTCACGGCCGACGACCACTTCGGCGCGGACGCGTTCGCAGCGGACGTCGCCGACGAACTGGAACGGCAGCGCCCCGCGACTCCTGCATGATGTGCGCGCGCTGCGAGCGTGACGAGGTCGGCGGTGCGAGGATGAGCGGCGGCCGTCGCCCGGACGGCCGGAGACGGAAGTGACGAGCGTGACCGAGACCCGCTCCGAGACACCGACGACCGAGACCGCCGACGACGGCGGCCACGGCACGGTCAAGAAGGGCGCCGCCGTGCTCGCCCTCGCGGCCCTCGGGGTGGTGTTCGGCGACATCGGCACGAGTCCGCTGTACGCACTCCGGACGGTGTTCACGATCGACGACGGCATCGTGAAGGCCAACCAGGAGGACGTCTACGGCGTGATCTCGATGATGTTCTGGAGCATCACGATCATCGTCTCGATCAAGTACGTCCTCGTCCTCATGCGCGCCGACAACGACGGCGAGGGCGGCGTGATGGCCCTCGCCGCACTCGCCCGCCGGCTCTACGCGAAGCGCCGCGGCGGCGCGGTGATCTTCCTCGTCATCGGGATCGTCGGCGTCTCGCTCTTCTACGGCGACTCGGTGATCACGCCCGCGGTCTCGGTGCTGTCCGCCGTCGAGGGCCTCGGCACCGCAGCACCCGCGGTCGGACACCTGATCGTGCCGATCGCAGCGGTCATCCTCGTGCTGCTGTTCGCCGCCCAGCGGTTCGGCACCGGCAAGGTCGGAAACCTGTTCGGCCCCGTGATGCTGCTCTGGTTCGTGGTCATCGCTGCCGCCGGGGTGCCGCACATCATCGCCCACCCCGGGGTCCTGCAGGGGCTGTCGCCGACGTGGGCGATCGCCTTCACGTTCGCGCACCCGTACATCACGTTCGTGGCGATGGGTGCCGTCGTCCTGGTGATCACCGGTGCCGAGGCCCTCTACGCCGACATGGGGCACTTCGGCCGACCGGCCATCCTCCGCGCCTGGTTCTTCGTCGTGTTCCCGGCGCTCGTGCTGAACTACCTCGGCCAGGCCTCCCTCGTGCTCCGCGACCCGTCGGCCGCGAAGGACCCGTTCTTCCTGCTGTTCCCGGACGCGCTCCGGCTGCCGGTGGTGGTGCTCGCGACGATGGCGACGGTGATCGCGAGCCAGGCCGTGATCTCCGGCGCGTTCTCGCTCACCCGCCAGGCCGTGCAGCTCGGGCTGCTGCCACCACTGACGATCCGCCAGACCTCGCGGCGGGAGAGCGGGCAGATCTACCTGCCGGCCGTGAACCTCCTGCTGTTCATCGGCGTGCTGGCGATCATGCTCGCGTTCCGGTCCTCGGCGAACCTCGCCACCGCGTACGGGGTGTCCGTGACCGGGGCGCTCGTGGTCGACACGCTCCTGCTGCTGCTCGTCGTGCGGCCGCTCTGGAAGTGGAAGCCGTGGAAGCTCGTGCTCGCCGCGGTGGCCTTCGGCGGTCTCGAGCTGACGTTCCTGGCCGGCAACCTGTCGAAGATCGTCCACGGCGGGTGGGTCCCGCTCCTCATCGCGCTCGCGGTGATCACGGTCATGACGACGTGGCGCCGCGGTCGGGCGCTCGTGCAGGAGGAACGCAAGGAGCGGGAGGGCTCGCTCGCCGACTTCATCGAGCGCGTCAACGAGGACCACGTCCCGCGCGTGCCCGGTGTCGCGGTGTTCCCGCACCCGAACAAGGAGACCACCCCGCTCGCCCTCCGCGCCAACGTCGACCACAACCACGTGCTGCACCGGACCGTGCTCATCGTGTCCGTCCTCACCGCCAACGTGCCGCACGTGCCGCACGCGCGGGCGTTCTTCCGCGACGACCTCGGGTACGAGGACGACGGCATCGACCACATCACCATCAAGTTCGGGTTCTCGGACGACCAGGACCTGCCGAAGGCCCTGCACGCCGCGTGCCTGGCCGAGGTGCTCGACATCGACCCGGACGAGATGGAGCACGCGTCGTACTTCATCTCCCGCGGCGCGCTCCGGCCGACGCCGGGGCACCACGGCATGGTCGGGTGGCGGAAGAAGCTGTTCGTCGGGCTCGCGCACAACGCGGCCGACCCGGCAGCGCGGTTCGGCCTGCCGGCCCACCGCACGGTGACGATGGGCAGCGACGTCGAGATCTGACGACGCCCACGGGCTGTCGGACGGGAGGCGCGGGGCGGGGCCGGCACGTGCCTCCAGTCCGTCACCGGGTCACGTCGCGAACGCGGGTCGACCTGGCTCGACGAAGCCGCGTCAGTGGGCTGCGCCTCGGCGCAGCCGGCCCACACCGAGCACGACCGCGACGACCACGAGCCCGAGCACCAGTCCGAACACCGCCGAGATCGCCGTGTCGACGATCCACGTGACGACGGGGCCGGTGGCCTCGATCGCGTGCTCGACGACGTGCAACAGGTCGTACGGCCCGTGCCAGAACGTCTCCGCCAGGTTCGCGATGACGAGGTGTCCGCCGACCCAGAGCATCGCGACCGTGCCGACGACGCTGATCACCCGGAAGACCGTCGGCATCGCGAGCACGATCCGCGCCCCGGTGCGTCGGGTCCGTCTGACGGGGTTCTTCATCATCTGCAGGCCGATGTCGTCGACCTTGACGAGCAGGGCGACGGCGCCGTAGACCAGCGCGGTCATGCCGAGCCCGATGACGATCAGCGCGCCGAGCGTGAGCCAGGTCCCGAGGTCCGGGTCGAGGCTCGCGAGCGCGATGAGCATGATCTCGGTGCTCAGGATGAGGTCCGTCCGGATGGCCCCGAACACCAGCTTGCCCTCGTCGGCGGACGGCTCGTCTCCGGTGGTGTAGTGGTGGCCGAACCACTCCGTGACCTTCTCAGCACCCTCGAAGCACAGGTAGGTGCCACCGATGAGCAGCAGCCACGGCAGCACCCACGGCGCGAACGCCGACAGCAGCAGCGCCAGCGGGATGATGATGACGAACTTGTTGAAGAGGCTGCCGAGCGCGATCCGGCCGACGACCGGCAGTTCGCGAGCGGGGGTGAGCCCCTGGACGTACTGCGGGGTGACCGCTGCGTCGTCGATGACGACACCCGCCGTCTTGGCACTGGCCTTCAGCGCTGCGGAGAGCACGTCGTCGACGATGGCGAGCAGACCGACTGACATGCGCTCACCCTAGCGGCGGACGTGTCGCCCACGGAGGGTCTCGGACGGCGGCTCGCCGTACACGTCGGCGTAGTAGCCGGAGAACCTGCCGAGGTGGTGGAACCCCCACGACAGGGCGATCTCGGCGACGGTCGTCTCGTCGGGGTCAGCGGCAAGCAGGTCCGACCGGACGCCGTGCAGTCGGGCCTCCCGCAGGAACTGCATCGGCCGCACGCCCACGTGCCGCTGGAATGCCGCCTGCAGGCCCCGCGCGCTCACCCCGGCGGCCGCGCTCACCTCGGCGACGGTGAGCGGTCGACGGGCGTTCGCGACCATCCACTCCTTGGCGAAGCGGATCGTCGACGAGCCGACGGCCGCCGTCGGTGCTCGTGCGGGGGTCGCGTCGAACGCGGCGGCGACGGCGTCCGCGATGGACTGGTTCCACCGGGCCCGGTCCGCCGCGGGGGTCGACGGGTCCAGGAGGCGCGGTGCGGCTTCCCCGATCCGGCTGCGGAGCGGACGCAGCGCGTCCACCCCGAGCGCGTCGCGGAACGCGAGCTGCCGCGGCTCGTCGTCGCCGCGCCGAGCTGCCGCGATCGACTCGAGGAACGCGCCGCCGAAGCGCACCGAGTGCTGCCCGGACGGGAGTCCGTCGAAGCGGAACTCGCGGCCGGCCGGGTACATCACGGGGATGCCCGGCAGCAGCTGGACGGGGTCGCGGGAGTCGGTGTCGATGGTCATGCCGGGCGAGGTCGCCCACACGAGGACGTAGTCGGTGCCGGGCGAGATCGTGCCCCAGCGGTGTGCCGCGACGTCCGAGGTCCCCATGGTGACGTCCTGGTCGCCGACGGCTCGGAAGCGGTAGGCGAACCCGTCCCGGGCGGTCTCGCCGATGTGGATGTCCCGGCTGGCGTACGCACGCTCGTACAGTGCGACGGCGTCGTCGACGAGGGAACCCCGACGATCGACGTGGATCGGCGTCACTGCTGGCTGCATACCCGTCCAGTGTCGTCCATCTCGGTGCGGAGCGGACCCCCACTCCGCGGGACGGCTCAGAGGTCGAGGCGGTTCCAGGTCTGTGCTCCACGGCCGTCGTCGGGCTCCGGGTGGGCAGTGGTCGCAGCGGGGTCGTGGACGAACCCGAGCCGCGCGGCGACCCGGAACGACGGTGCGTTCCACGCCCGGATCGTCGCCCACAGCCGGGTGTACCCGACGGACCGTGCCGCTGCGACGACGGCGGTCGCGGCCTCGGTGACGTGACCGTGCCCGTGCGCTGCCTCGAGGAACTCGTACGCGAGCTCCGGCTCGTCGGGAGTCGACCGGCCGACCACGAGTCCGCAGTACCCCAGGGGTGCCCCCGACGCGGCCAGTCGGACCGGGTAGAGCGGCAGCGGCGTGCCGATCGTGGTGGCGAGGGAACGGACGGAGGCCGCGGCCGCGTCGCGGTCCGGGCGACCGGCGGTCCGCGGCGTCGGTGGTTCGCCCCGACGAGCGGCAGCGGCACTCCGTTCGCCGACGAGTTCCGCGTACCACTCGGCGTCGCCGTCCGACCAGCCGTCCAGGACCAGCCGGGCCGTCCTGAGGCACGGGGGCATCGACGCCGGCGTCTGCATGCCTCGACGCTACCCAGGTGTCGCGCCCACTGCGCTTGCCGGCTGAACCGTGCGGGCTGCCAGTCGTCCCCGAGGACGGTGAGGTCAGCGGTGACCAGCCGCTCGACAGCAAGCAGGCTCCATGTACTTCCACGCACAGACCTGGATCAACGAGATCGCCGACGGCGAGCCGGACCCCGCAGCAGCGAACGCCCTGCAGGAGGGCCTCGGCGGCCAGTTCGGCGAGATGCGCACGATGATGCAGTACCTCTTCCAGGCGATGAACTTCCGTGGGCCGGCGGCGAAGCCCTTCCGGGACCTCATCCAGGGCGTCGGGACCGAGGAGATCAGCCACGTCGAGCTCATCGGGACGACGATCTCCCGCCTGCTCGACGGCGCTCCCGGCTACTCCGGCAAGGTCACCGACCCGGTGGACAAGCCGGGTGCGAAGGGTGCGACGCCGCTGAACATCGCCCTCGACACGGGCAACATCCACCACTACCTCGTCGGAGCCCAGGGCGCGTTGCCCGTCGACGCGGCCGGCAACCCGTGGAGCGGCAGCTACGTCTACAACTCCGGCAACCTGCCGCTCGACCTGCTCTACAACCTCATGCTCGAGTCGACCGGCCGCCTGCAGAAGTGCCGCATCTACGAGATGACCGACAACCCCACCGCACGTGGCACCATCGCGTACCTGATCGTCCGCGACCAGGCGCACGAGAACGCCTACGCGAAGGCGCTCGAAGCACTCGGCGTCGACTGGAAGACGCTGTTGCCGATCCCGAAGACCAACGCGGAGCGGTTCCCGGAGGTCAAGCAACTCGTCGACCTCGGCCTGCAGAGCAAGCAGTACAGCTTCGACCTCGACGGTGCGTCCGAGGCGGCGAAGATCTTCCGCGGGGCGTCCCCGTCGAAGGACGGCACCGACCTCTCCGCGACCGAGCAGGCGCCCGTCGGGGTGCCGTCGTTCAACGCGCCGGAGCGGCTCGAGGAGTTCGCGCCGGGACTCGACGCCGATCTCCTCGCGCTCATCCAGCAGACCGCGGAACTCGAGCTCGACCAGGCCGAGGCGCCGCTGTACGGCCCGGTCGCCTGACCGGGATCAGTCGAGGCAGAACTCGTTGCCCTCGACGTCCTGCATGACGATGCACGACTCGTTGACCTCGTCCGCGAG
The DNA here is from genome assembly GCF_900215175.1 of Curtobacterium sp. 314Chir4.1. NCBI lineage: Bacteria > Bacillati > Actinomycetota > Actinomycetes > Micrococcales > Microbacteriaceae > Curtobacterium > Curtobacterium sp. 314Chir4.1. Next base: position 600,441 of record NZ_OCMI01000003.1, on the reverse strand, counting down.
CATCCGGCGGAACTGCGTGGCCCCGAGGGCGACGAGCCGGTCGCTCTCGGCGTCGAGGGCAGCGAGTCGTTCGTCGCCGACCATGCCGGTGCCGACGCGGACGTCCAGGTGCACGCGGTTCTTCACGACCTTGCCCTCCGGCACGCGCTGGAAGAACAGCCGCGGGCCGGCGCCGGTCGGGTCGACGCACGCGAACGCGGACCCCCGGTGCTCGGGCGGCAGCGACTGGTCGAACGCGTCCCACGAGTCGAACCCGGGCGGTGGCGGTGGCACGACGTAGCCGAGCACCTCGCACCAGAACCGTGCCACCCGCTCGGGTTCCGCACAGTCGAACGTCACCTGCACCTGCCGCACCGTCGCCGTCATGGCGCCACCCTAGGCTGAGCGACGCGCAGCTGTCCTCCGTATGCTCGCGGCATGGCTGACTTCACCGCTTCCCAGGCCGCCGTCGTCCGGATCGAGCGTGCCGAGGAGGGGCGCTGGGACCTCACGGTGATCAGCGACTCCGGTGTCCGGATGGGGCACGGCGAGTACCTCTTCGACGCCGCGGACGACGATGCCGCCGGCGAGCAGGCCGCCGCGCTCGACTTCGTGCGCGACTACGGCTTCCGGTTCGAGCCCGAGGCCGTTGTGTCCGACGGGCCGGACGCCTACTGGGCCCCGCTGCTGCCGATCGACGCGCGGTAGGCCTGGCGTCGCGTCGCGTCGCGTCGCGTCACAGCGAGGCGAGCAGGCCCTCGACCCGGGAACGGATCGCGTCGCGGATCGGCCGGACGTCCTCGATCGGCATCCCGGCCGGGTCGTCGAGCACCCAGTCCTCGTAGCGCTTGCCGGGGAAGACCGGGCAGGCGTCTCCACACCCCATGGTGATGACGACGTCGGACTCCCGCACGGTGTCCGTCTCGAGCACGGCGGGTTCCGCCCCGCCGATGTCGATGCCGTCCTCGGCCATGGCCTGCACGGCGACCGCGTTGACCCGGTCGGCCGGTTCGCTGCCCGCCGAGTACACGCGGACGCGGTCGCCGCCGAGGTGCTGCAGGTACCCCGCGGCCATCTGTGATCGTCCGGCGTTGTGCACGCACACGAACAGGACGGTCGGTCGTTCGCTCACGCCAGCGCCGACGCTTCGAAGCCGATCAGCCACGTGACGCCAAAGACGTCCCGCACCGTGCCGTCCCAGTCGCCCCAGGGGCGTTCCTGGAGCGGTTCGACGACCGTTCCGTCGGTGGCGAGCTCGTCGAACCACCCGCGCAGGACGTCGGGCTCCGCTGCTCCGAGCAGCGAGAACATCAGCCCGGTCGAGGTGAAGGCGGTGTCGTCGGTGCCGGCGTCGGCCGCGAAGAGCTGCAGCCCGCCGGTGAGCTGGCCGTGCGCGACCGCGTCGGCGGGTCCGTCGTCGCGCGAGAAGTCCGCGAACGTCGCGATCCGCACCTCGCCGCCGAACACGCGCTGCCACCGGTCGAGCGCGGCGCGCGCGGTGCCGTCGAGGAGGAAGTAGGGGGAGGGCCCGCTGACGTTCATGCCCGCACCGTACCCGCTCAGACGGCGTCGCGGAGTGTGTCGAAGGTCCGACGCAGCAGCGCCGGGGCCGGTTCGTCGGTGACGGACCACCGCGTGATCGCGACGTCGAAGCACCCGAGGGACGCCTGCACGAGGACGGCGGCACGGAGCTCGGCGTCGGCGGTACCGAGCCGGGCGGCCACGAGCGGCGTGAGGACTTCGGCCCACGCCAGGTGCTTCTCGAGGTTCCGGGCCCGCAACGAGGGCGTCGACATCATCACCCGGACCGACCGGCGGCCGTACTCGACGTCCTCGTCGGCGCGGACCATCATCCCGGCGAAGGCCTCGCGCAGGGACTCCCACACGGGCTCGGTCGCGGGACGCTCCTCGAACGCTGCGGCGAGGGCACCGCGGTGCCGGCCGGGGTCGCCGATGACGGCGTCCTCCTTCGCCGGGAAGTAGCGGTGGAAGCTGCGCGCCGAGATGCCGACCTCGGCGGCGATCTGCTCGACGGTGACGGCGTCGAAGCCCTGTTCGTCGAAGCGGGCGACCGCGACCGCGGCGATGCGGGACCGCACGGCCTCGCGGGTGATGTCCCGCAGGCCGCTCCGCACGTTCGTCTCGCTCACGTCCACAGCGTACCGCGAGCGACGCTTCATGCCGAAGTTGTCAGAGACTGACAGAAACGGCGTACAGTGTCATCTGCACGTCACACACCACGACGAAAGGACGACACGATGCAGCAGCGCACCCTCGGAACGCAGGGCCTCGCGGCCGGCTCGATCGGCTACGGCGCGATGGGCACGGTCTTCGCGTACGGCCCGACCGACGACACGGAGTCGATCGCCGCGATCCGCCGCGCCCACGAGCTCGGGGTCACCCACTTCGACACGGCGGAGATGTACGGCTGGGGTGACGGCGAGCGGTTGCTCGGCGCAGCGCTCGCCCCGATCCGTGACGAGGTCACCATCGCGACGAAGTTCGGGTTCACCACCGACGACTGGAAGCCGGACTCCCGCCCCGAGCACATCCGGGAGGTCGTCGACCGGAGCCTCACCAACCTCGGCACCGACTCGATCGACCTCCTGTACCAGCACGTGCACGACCCCGCCGTGCCGATCGAGGACGTCGTCGGCGTCATGCAGGAGTTCGTGCAGGCCGGCAAGGTCAAGTACCTCGGGCTGTCCAACACCGACGGCGAGAACATCCGCCGCGCCCACGCCGTGCACCCGATCTCGGTGTTCCAGACGGAGTACTCCGTCTTCGCGCGGGAGTCCGAGGAGCTCTTCCCCGTCGTCGACGAGCTCGGCATCGGTCTCGTCGCGTACTCACCGCTCGCCCGCGGGTTCCTCAGCGGGGCTGTCCGCCCGCGCTCGGACTACCCGGAGGACGACATCCGGCACATCCTCGAGTGGTGGGCCGCCGAGCACTTCGACCAGAACGTCGTCGTGGCCGAGGGACTGTCGGGGATCGCAGCCGAGCGGGGTATCTCGCTCGCGCAGCTGTCCCTCGCGTGGATCCTCGCGCAGCGGAACGACATCGTCCCGATCCCGGGTTCGAAGAACCCGGTCCGCGTCGCGGACAACGTCGCGGCGGCGGACGTCGTCCTGACGGCGGACGACCTCGCACGCATCGACGCGCTGTCCCGCGACGTGCGCGGCAAGCGCATCCGCAACAACTGATCGAGGTGGTCACCCGGTGACGGACTGGAGGCGCGTCGCGGCGCCGCCACGTGCCTCCAGTCCGTCAGTGGAACAGGCCCAGGGCCTCGTCCACGACGTCCTCCGGGCGCCCGTCCCCGTGCAGCGCCCACCAGGTGAGCGCGGCGCTCGCCGCCGCGGCGAGGGCGTGCGCCCGCACGGTCGTGGTCAGGTCGTCGACCGTCCCACCGTCGCGTTCCGCGACGAACCGCTCGATGACGCCCGTGAGGGCGTTCGACGCCGCCTCGCCGCCGCGCTCGAGCGACGGGTTGGCCCGGATCACCCGGAGCCGGTGCCGGGTGACCTCGACGGTGCCCTCCGGGAAGGTCGCCCCGACCCGGTAGGCCGCGCGGAGTGCGACCCAGGCGGACTCGGAGGCGGGTCGCACCCGGAGTTCGTCGGTGAACCGGACCGCGAACTCGTCGAGGCCGCCCCACACGAGCGCCGCCTTGCTGGGGAACAGTCGGAACAGCGATCGACGGCTGATCCCGGCGGCCGTCGCGACGTCGTCCATCGACACCGCGTCGAAGCCCTGCTCGTCGAACAGCCGCAGTGCGACGAGCGAGACCGCAGCCGGGTCGATCGTTCGTGGGCGGCCGGTCTGACGGTCGCTCGTCGAGCTCATGGATTCCTTTCGGCACTGAGTGCTATAACCAGCATGGCGCATCGAGCGCCTCTCAGTGAGGAGACGACATGACCGACACCACCGCCGGACGGTTCACCGGCAGGACCATCATCGTCACCGGAGCGGGCTCCGGCATCGGACGCGCCACGGCGACGCGGATCGCGAACGAGGGCGGACGCGTGATCGCGACCGACGTCGTCGCCGAGCGGCTCGACGCGCTGCGGGCCGAGCTGACCGGCCTCCCCGGCGCAGTCGAGACCGTGGTCGGGGACGTCGCGGCCGCCGACACGATCGACGCCCTGGTCGCCGCGGCCGGTGAGCGGGTCGACGGGCTCGCGAACGTCGCCGGCATCATGGATGCGTTCCTGCCGCCGAGCGAGGTCGACGACGCCACCTGGGACCGCGTGTTCAGCGTGAACGTCACCGGGCCGATGCGCCTCACGCGAGCGGTCCTGCCGCTGATGATCGCCGCCGGTCGGGGTGCCGTCGTGAACGTGGCGTCCGAGGCCGCGCTCCGGGCCTCGGCCGCCGGTGCCGCGTACACGGCGTCGAAGCACGCGATCGCCGGGTTCACGAAGAGCGTCGCGTTCTTCCACGGTCCGCAGGGCATCCGCGCCAACGCGGTCGCGCCGGGAGCGGTCGCCACGAACATCGAGGCGCCGATGCGCAGCGAGTACGCGGCGGGCCGGGTCGGTCCGATCATGCAGATCGCCATCCCGCCGGTCGCGCAGCCGGAGCAGCTGGCGGCCGCGATCACCTGGCTGCTCAGCGATGACTCGGCGAACGTGAACGGCGCGGTGCTGCCGAGCGACGGTGGCTGGTCGGTGGTCTGACGGCGGATCAGGCGCGGAGGACGGCGGCGACCGTCGCGACGACGACCGTGCGTCGACGGGCCGCCCCGACCTCGTCGGTCAGTCGGGCGTACTCCGGGGTGGCGCCGCTCCAGAGCGCGGCGGTGTGGATGACGACGCCGAGGAGCTCCGCCGGCGAGAACGTCGAGGACAGTCGGCCGTCGCGCTGGGCTGCCTCGATCGCCCGGAGCTTCCCGGCGTTGCTGCGGACCACCGCGTCGATCGGGTGGTCGGAGTCGCCCCGCTCGAGCCGGTACCAGGTCGCCAGTCGCTGCACCCACGGTCGACGCACGTAGGAGTCGTGGAGGCGTCCGGCGTACTCCGCCAGGTCGTCCGGGTCGATCGTGACCTCGTCGAGGGTCTCCGCCACCATGGCGTCGAAGACCGCGTCGAACAGGCCGTCCTTGCTGCCGAAGTAGTGGTAGATCTGCGCCTTGTTGCTCGCGGCCGCGGCGGCGATCCGGTCGACGCGGGCACCGGCGATGCCCACGGCGGCGAACTCGTCGCGCGCGGCGAGCAGCAGGCGGGCGCGGGTGGCGTCGGCATCACGGGGCATGGGCACGACGGCATGCTATCAACCGAACGGTTGACAACCGAGCGCAGCGGGTGTTCCATGGCACTAGTCAACCAACTAGTCAGTTAGGAACACCATGTCCGTCTTCCTCGTCACCGGCGCCTCGCGGGGCCTCGGTCGCTCGATCGTCACCGCCGCGCTCGCCGCCGGCCACCAGGTCGTCGCCGGGGTGCGTGACCTCCACGCCCTCGACGACGTCACCGTCCCCGAGGGTGCGGCCCTCGTGCCCGTCGCGCTCGACGTCACCGACGCCGGTGCCGCCCGCTCCGCCGTCCGGACTGCCGTCGAGCGGTTCGGCCGTCTCGACGTGCTCGTGAACAACGCCGGGTACGCGAACCTGGCGAGCATCGAGGACGTCGACCCGGACGACTTCCGTGCCCAGGTGGAGACGAACCTCTTCGGCGTGGTGACCCTGACGCAGGCCGCACTGCCGGTCATGCGGGAGCAGGGGAACGGACACATCGTGCAGGTGTCGTCCGTCGGCGGACGGCTGGCCACCCCGGGCCTCGGCGCGTACCAGACCGCGAAGTGGGCGGTGGGCGGGTTCTCCTCCGTGCTCGCTGCCGAGGTCGCGCCGCTCGGGGTCCGCGTCACGGTCCTCGAACCGGGTGGGATGCGCACGGACTGGGCCGGCTCGTCGATGCGGGTCGCTCCGGTGCGCCCCGAGTACGCGGCGACCGTCGGTGCCTCCGCCCGCATGCACGGCGGCACGAGCGTCGGAGCGAGCGACCCGGACCTCGTCGCGCAGCTCGTGCTCGAGGTGGTCGCGATGGACGAGCCGCCGCTCCGCCTGCTCGTCGGCCCCGACGCGTACGGCATCGCCACCGCCGCGGGTCGTGCGCTCCTCGCCGAGGACGAGCGGTGGGAGGCGCTCAGCCGGTCGACGGCCGCAGCGGACGCGACGGCCGAGCAGCTGGACCCGCTCGCGCACGCCTGACGAGCGCGCGCCCGTCGGGTGGTCGACGGGAGTGGACGCCGACGCGGAACGACGAGTCCGACGTCGTACGACACCGGACCTGTCGCCCGCCCGCGTGCGCAACAGCGCGCGCCCACAACGGACGACAAAGCCGACGTCGTACGACATCGACGAAGTCGTTCCGCAGCGGAGCCCGCGCCCAGCGCGACAAGCTCAGGCGGAGGCGAGCGCACCCATCTCGCCCACCACGGCACGCAGCCGGGTGGCGAGCTCCTCGGTGCTGCGCACGGTCTCGCGGTGCGCGACCTCGGTCAGGGCCGACATGACCAGGGCGACCGCCGTCCGCGCGGTCCGCTCGTCGGTCCGGGTACCCACGGTGGCGAGGAGCGACTGCCGCGACTCGGCCATCCACTGCATCACCATCGGGGTCATCTCCGGCCGGAGCACGAGCAGCTCCTTCATCCGGCGGCGGTCCTGCGACAGCGGCACGGCCCGCGCGACCAGGCGGCACAGGTCGTCGACCAGGCGTCCGTCGGCGGCGGCGAACCAGGTCGCGGCGGCCTCCGGGACCTCGACGGTGTCGAGGCCGAGCGCGGCGTGCGCCTTCGACGTGAAGTAGTTGAAGAAGGTCCGGGGCGACACGTCGGCGTCGGCGCAGATCTGCTCGACGGTGACGCCGTCGAGGCCGTTGGCTGACACGAGGGTCAGCGCGGCGTCGTGCAGCGCCTGGCGGGTCTGCTGCTTCTTGCGTTCACGCAGCGTGCACGGCTCCGTCGCCGAAGTCGCTGCCGGGGTGGTGGTCACGTGGACTCCTGGTGGTGGTGGGTGGGGCGCCCGTCCACGAAGGGGGACAGCGGACGGACGCCCCGGTCGGTCACCGACGCTGCGTCGGTGTGGATCCGGTCATCGGGCCCGTGAAGGACCCGGCCTCGGCGACGGCCAGGCCGGCCGATGCCTCGAGCTCGTCCTCGGGTGACGGGCCGGCAGCACCGGACCCGGCGGCGTCGGCGCGCTCCTGCAGCGCCGAACGCTGGCGGAGCGGCGGCACCCGGAAGAACCAGGTGAGGACGAAGGCGAGCAGGATCACGCCGAGGCCGACCCAGTAGATCGTCACCGACGAGGCGTTGAAGCCCGCCATGAACGGACGCGTCAGCCGGGTGTCGGCGCCGGTCAGGAACGAGGTGTCGTTCGTGCTGATCGTGCTGTTCCCCGAACCGCTGCCGTCGGAGACCTGCTTCGCGACGGCCGGGGTCAGCTCGCCGACCCAGTAGGTGCGCTGGGACGCGTCCGACCAGTCGACGACGAGCGTGCCGTCCTGCACGGACGCGTGCGCCTTGTCGGCTGCGGCGGCGAGGGCTGCGTCCTGCACGGTCGCGGGGGCGCTGGCGGTCGACTGGCGCACCTGGGCGGTGACGTCGTCGAGCGAGGACTGCACGTTCTGCTCGAGCGGCGTGACGATCGGCGACCAGATCTTCTCCATGACGCCGCGGTTCTCGGAGGCGGTGGCCACGGTCGGGTTCGTCGCCGCGTCGAGGGCGGAGCGCAGGTCGGTCCGGTCCGCGGTGGCGTGCAGGATGTTCGACGGCATCACCGAGAACAGGATCGACAGCAGCACCGCGGTGCCGAGCGTCCCACCGATCTGGCGGAAGAACGTGGCGGACGACGTGGCGACGCCCATGTCCCGGGCCTCGACCGAGCCCTGCGACGCCAGGGTCAGCGACTGCATGACCGAACCGAGCCCGAGACCGATGAGGAACATGCCGATCATCAGGAACCAGAGCGGCTTGTCGATGCTCATGAACGTCAGGACGACGTAGCCGGAGGACACCAGCGCCGTGCCGATCACCGGGAAGATCCGGTAGCGGCCGACCCGGGCGACGATCTGACCGGAGGTGATCGAGGCGATCATCAGGCCACCGACGAGGGGCAGCGTCGCGAACCCGGACTCGGTCGGGGTCAGGCCGACGACGATCTGCAGGTACAGGGGGATGGTCAGCATGGCGCCGAACATCGCGAAGCCGACCAGGAAGCCGATGACGGTCGCCATCGAGAACGTGCCGGAGCGGAAGAGCTTGAGCGGGATGATCGCCGCGTCGCCCATCTTCGACTCGATGACGAGCAGGGCGATGAGCCCCACGACACCGATGACGTAGCAGGCGATGGCCGCGGGCGAGCCCCATCCCCAGGTGCGGCCCTGTTCGGCGACGAGCAGCAGCGGCACGAGCGTCGCGATGACGGCGGTGGCGCCCCACCAGTCGACCTTCGGCTTCGCGTCGTCGGCGCTGTGCACCTTCGGCAGGTGCAGGAAGACGAGCACCATGACGAGGGCGGCGATGCCGATCGGCACGTTGATGAGCAGGACCCAGCGCCAGCCGGTGATCCACAGGATCTCGGAGGAACCGGCGAGCAGGCCGCCGATGAGCGGGCCGATCACGGACGAGATGCCGAACACGGCCAGGAAGTAGCCCTGGTACTTGGCACGCTCACGCGGAGCGAGGATGTCGCCCATGATCGCGAGCGGCAGCGACATCAGCGCACCGGCACCGATGCCCTGCACGGCGCGGAAGCCGGCGAGCATGAGCATCGACGTGGACATCGACGAGAGCACGGCGCCGAGGATGAACACGACGATGCCGAAGATGTACAGCGGACGGCGGCCGAAGATGTCGGAGAGCTTGCCGTAGATGGGCGTGGCGATGGTCGAGGTGATGAGGTACGCGGTCGTCACCCAGGCCTGCTGGTCGAGGCCGTGCAGGTCGTCACCGATCGTCCGGATCGCCGTGCCGAACACCGTCTGACCGAGGGACGACAGGAACATGCCCGCCATCAGCCCGTAGATCACGAGGAGGATCTGGCGGTGGGTCATCAGCGGCTGCTGGCCGGAGGCACCGGAGGTCGTGGGGACCCCTGCTGCGCGTCGGCCGTGCTGCACCGGGACGGGTGCGGTGGCGGTCATCGAACTCCTTGCTTCGTGCTGTGTTTCCTGCTGTGAAAGTTTGCAGACCGCGCAACGATACATCCATTGCTTCCAGCAAGCAACTAAATGCGGCCACTACGCTGACTGCGTGACCGCGGAACGGGACGATGCCGAGCGACTGCTGCGCGCCCAGCTCGACCGACTCTGGGTCCGGCAGACGCTCCGGGCGTCGCTCATCGAGTCGCGCGGGGGACTCGACCCGACGGCGCGTGTGATCCTCCGTGCGGTGGACCACTTCGGTGCGGTGCGCTCGATGGCCATCGCCGACGCCACCGGGCTGTCGCGGCCCGTGATCAGCCGCCGCGTCGCGTCCCTCGTGGAGTCCGGCTACCTCGGCACCGAGCCCGATCCGGCCGACGGACGCGCCAGCCTCGTGTCGATCGCCCCCGCCGGGCGCACGCTCCTCGACACGCTCGACGTCGCCGGCGCCGAGGTCTTCGACGACCTCACCCAGGCGTTCGCGACGGGGGAGCTGCACACCCTCGCGGGGCTGCTCGCGCGCCTCAACGACCGCGCGGACGCGGTCCTCGGGGTCGGCGCGACGGCGCGACGCGACCCGGCCTGAGCACGCGGCCCACGCCCTGCAGGTGCCCACGAGACGGCCTGGAGGCGCGGTGCGGGCCCGCCCCGTTCCTCCAGTCCGTCACTGCTGACGCCGTATTCGAGATACCGTTTGCGCATGAGCACGGACACCGCCACCACCACCGAGACCGCCGACGAGGGGCCCGTGGTGACCTTCGCCGACCTCGGCCTGAGCGACCCGGTGCTCAAGGCCGTCAAGGACATCGGCTACGAGACCCCCTCCGCCATCCAGGAGGCCACCATCCCGACGCTGCTCGAGGGACGCGACGTCGTCGGCCTCGCGCAGACCGGAACCGGCAAGACCGCGGCGTTCGCGCTGCCGATCCTGTCCCGCATGGAGTCGGGCAGCAAGGTGCCGCAGGCGCTCGTGCTGTCCCCGACCCGCGAACTCGCGCTGCAGGTCTGCGAGGCGTTCGAGCAGTTCGCCTCCCACATGAAGCACGTGCACGTCCTGCCCGTCTACGGCGGCCAGGCGTACGGCGTCCAGCTCTCGGCCCTGCGCCGCGGTGTCGACGTCGTCGTCGGCACGCCCGGTCGCATCATGGACCACATCGCCAAGGGCACGCTCGACCTGTCGGAGCTGAAGTACCTCGTGCTCGACGAGGCCGACGAGATGCTCAAGATGGGCTTCGCCGAGGACGTCGAGACGATCCTCGCCGAGACGCCGGACGACAAGCAGGTCGCGCTGTTCTCCGCGACGATGCCGGCCCAGATCCGCCGCATCTCGCAGCAGTACCTCACCGACCCGGCCGAGATCACGGTCAAGACGAAGACGAAGACCGCCGCGAACATCACGCAGCGGTACCTCATGGTGTCGTACCCGCAGAAGGTGGACGCGCTCACCCGCATCCTCGAGGTCGAGGACTTCGAGGGCATGATCGTCTTCGTCCGCACGAAGAGCGAGACCGAGACCCTCGCCGAGAAGCTCCGCGCCCGTGGCTACGCCGCAGCGGCCATCAGTGGTGACGTCGCGCAGGCCCAGCGTGAGCGCACGGTCAACCAGCTGAAGTCCGGCAAGCTCGACATCCTCGTCGCCACCGACGTCGCCGCCCGCGGGCTCGACGTCGACCGCATCACGCACGTCGTGAACTTCGACATCCCCGTCGACATCGAGTCCTACGTGCACCGCATCGGCCGCACCGGTCGCGCCGGCCGCAAGGGCGACTCGATCAGCTTCGTCACGCCGCGCGAGCGTCGCCTGCTGTCCGCGATCGAGCGGCACACCAAGCAGCCGCTCACGCAGATGCAGCTCCCGACGATCGAGGACGTCAACGAGACGCGCCTGACCCGCTTCGACGACGCCATCACCGCGGCGCTCGAGCAGCAGGACCGGATCACGGCGTTCCGCGACATCATCGCCCACTACGTCGAGCACCACGACGTGCCGGCCGACGACGTCGCAGCGGCACTCGCGGTCGTGGCGCAGGGCGACGACCCGCTCCTGCTCGACCCCGCGTCGGACGCGCTCCGCAACCAGGTCGACCGTGACCAGCGCCGGGGTGACCGCCGTGACCGCGACGACGACCGTGGCGCACGGGGGGACCGCGGCGACCGGGCCGACCGGGCCGACCGTGGTCCGCGCCGGACGCAGCCGATGACCGCGTACCGCATCGAGGTCGGCCGTCGCCACCGTGTCGAGCCGCGCCAGATCGTCGGCGCGCTCGCCAACGAGGGTGGTCTGCGCCGCGACGACTTCGGCGCGATCCAGATCCGTCCGGACTTCTCGATCGTGGAGCTGCCGGCCGACATGGACGGCGGCGTGCTCGACCGTCTGACGGACACCCGGATCAGCGGGAAGCTCATCGAGATCAAGCCGGACCGCCGTGGTGGCGGTGGCGGTGGCGGTGCGCGTCGGTTCGACCGCGACGACCGCGGGCCGCGCAAGCCGCGGTACTGAGGCGGCGCGGGCGCGGGCGTACGCGCGCGCCGACGTACCTGACGGAAACGGGCGTACCTGGTCGAAACGGGCGTACCTGGTCGATTCTTTCGACCAGGTACGCCCGTTTCCCCTTGTCATCGCGATCGTTCTGGGAAGAACCGCACGTTGCGGTCTCGCGCCAGATCGACCGGACGGACCGCACGATCCGCGCCCGATCGCCCCGGAGTCTCCTCGCGGTGGTGCAATTCCTGCAGCCGCGGCGCAGGGATGCCGCGGGGACGACAGGGGATCGATCGTGTACAGAGCAGTACTCACCGTCGCGGCCACCGCGGCGCTGGTGATCGGGGGAGTGACGCCCGCAGTGGCGGCTCCGTCGTCGAGGCTCCCGGGAGCGCCGACGTCCGTGCAGGTCAGCGGGTCCGGCGACGGTGCCGCCGTGACCTGGAGTCCACCACGGTCCGGCGCGACGCCCACCGGGTGGCGGGTCACCGTCTCGCCGAACACGAACCAGCCCGCACACGGCGTGGACCGGCTGCCCGCGAGCGCCCGCTCGGACCGCTTCGGTTGGATCCGTGCCGGCGTGACCTACTCGTTCTCGGTGCGGGCGACGACCTCGCGCGGCACCGGACCCGAGGTGCGTGTCCGGTACACGGCACCGCGCAGCACGACGGTCGCGCAGTCCCTCTTCGCCCTGGACGGCGCCGGTGCACTGGTGCGCTACCCGGCGTCGGGCACGGCCGCTCCCCGCACGGTGACCACCGCCGGTGCCGGCTACACCGCGGACGACGTCGGCAACGTGTTCGTGCCCTCGACCGACCGCACCGCGATCCTGCTCCACCCGGCAGGCGGCGGTGCCGCGCGGGTGCTCGCGACCGGCCTGCACCTGACCCCGGACCTGCGCTCGGACGTCGCCGGCAACCTGTACTGGGTCGACTCGGTGTCGGGCGCGATCACGAAGCTCGGCCTCAAGGGCGGGTCCGTGACGACCGTGCTGCCGTCGAGTGGCACCGCGTGGACGGTCGGTCGCGACGGCACCGTCTCGGCGTTCACGACCACGAGCAACGGGGGCACCGTGGTGACCGCGTCGCCGCAGGGCACCGTGCGGACCCGGACGGTGGCAGCCGCCAACGGCACCCCGATCGGGTACTTCGCCGGGCTCCTCGCCGACGGGAAGGGCACGCTCTACGTCAGCTACCGCGCGTTCGGCGGGAGTTTCTACTACGGCTGGTGGTCGCTCGCGGCGGGGTCGTCGACCCTGCAGCAGGTGGACACCCGGCTGGCGTACCAGTACAGCGCGACGAACGACAGCTCGCTGGTCCTCGGGCAGTCGGCCGAGTGGTGCGCCGCGATCGCCGAGCAGTGGCCGCCGAACCCCTGCGTCGCCGACCACACGGTGACGCACCTCTGGTCGCAGGACGCATCAGGTGCGACGAAGGACGTCGCGACCAGCGGAGTGCTGGCACGGCCGAACGGACTGTGGCTCGGCGCTGCCGACACCGCTGGTGACCTGTTCGTGGACGCGGAGTCCGGGCTCTGGCGGATCCCCGCCGCCGGCGGGGCCGCGCAGCGGCTGTCGACGGCGCAGTGGTCGCGGTTGCTGGTGATCTAGCGGCGACCGCCGTGCTGACTGGAGGCGCGGTGCGGGCCCGCCCCGTGCCTCCAGTCCGCTACACACCCGCAGCCGTGCGGCGGCACACCTCGTCCCACGGCGTCGGCTCGATGCCGAAGTACGCCCGGGTCTCGGTGTCGTCGACCACGTACGGGGCCGTCCACTGGTAGCTCATCTGGGCGATCTCGCGCATCATCGGCGAGACGAGTCCCATCGCGCGGAGCATCCCCGCGGGCAGTCGTCGGACCGTGACCGGGGGCTTGCCCGCCGCCGCCAGGACCTCGGTGAGGGCCTGCTGCTGCGACCGCGGCGCGTTGCTCGGCACCATCCAGGTGCGCCCGTGCGCACTCGGGTCCTCCGCCGCGGCGACGAGCATCCGGGCGACGTCGAGCACGTCCGTGAAGGTGTGCGCCAGGTCGGTCCGGCCGATCATCGACACCGCCTTGCCCTGGAGTGCGGCTGGCAGCACGCGGGTGATGTGCCCGTTCTCGCCGATGCCGGGGCCGACGTAGTCCGAGGCGCGGACCTCGACGGCGCGGAGCCGTCCGGCGTCGTGCGCGGCGAGGGCGTCCGCCCAGAGCCGTGCGCGGAGGACGCCCTTGTGGTCGGTCGCGGCGTCGGGCAGGTCGGGCCGCATCGGCCCGTCGACGGGGCCGTACGGGTAGAGGTTCCCGGTGATCGCGTACACCGCCCCGGTCCGTTCGGCCGCCGTGAGCAGGGAGGCGGCGAGCGGCGGCCAGGTCTGCTCCCACTGCGTGTAGTTCCCCGGGTTGGCGCAGTTGTAGAGGACTGCGGCTCCCTCGGTCGCCCGCGTGAGCGCGTCGGCGTCGGAGGCGTCGAGGGCGACGTGACCCACTGCCTCCAGGCCGGTGTCCCGACCCGATCGCGTGGCGACCGTGACGCGGTCGCCACGCTCGGCGAGGAGGGCGGCGACGTGACGGCCCACGGGGCCGGCGCCGATGACGACGTGGTGCTGCGACATGACTTCCTGCTTTCGTCGGTTTGCGAGAGCGGTGCTCTCGGAAATCAGCATGCACCGCTCCGGCGACATTCGCAAGAGCACTGCTCTCATTTGTGTGCAGTGCTCTCTCATGGCAGGGTGGGGGGATGGCAGACCGGGCACCGACCGCACGCGAACTCGCTCGTGAGAGCGTGCACGCCAGCATCCTCGCGGCCGCGCGGGCCCGGCTCACCGACGAGGGGCCGACCCAGCTGAGCCTGCGTGCGGTCGCCCGCGACGTCGGCATGGTGTCGTCCGCGGTCTACCGCTACTTCCCGAGCCGGGACGACCTGCTCACCGCGCTGCTCATCGCCGACTACGACGAACTCGGCGCCGCGGTCGAGGCCGCGGACGCGGCCGCCGGCCCGCGTGCCGGAGCCCGCTGGGTCGCCGTGTGCCGCGCGATCCGCACGTGGTCGCTCGCGCACCCCGGGGACTTCGCGCTGCTGTTCGGATCGCCGGTCCCCGGGTACGCCGCACCGCGCGAGACGGTCGAGCCGGCGTCCAGGACGACGCTCACGATCGTCCGGGTGGTGGCGGACGCGCAGGGTGCGTACGCGTTTGCGCCCGCGTCTGCCGGGAGGCACGGATCACCGCTTCCGCCCACGGCGGCTCCCGGGGTGGTCGGCGCTGCGGTCGCCGACGGTGTGGCCTCGCTGCACGCGTTCGGCCTGGACCTGCCGGAGGAGGTCCTCCTCCGCACCCTGATGGCGTGGACGACGGTGTTCGGAGTGATCTCGTTCGAGCTGTTCGGGCACTACGTCGGCTCGGTGTCGGACGGCGCCGCCTACTTCGACGAGGTCATCGCCCGGCTCGCCGACGACCTCGGGTTCGCCGCCGAGTTCGGCTGACCGTCCCCAGATCGGGGCGCGAGACTGACGAACGACCCCGTCCTGCGGTAGACAGGTCGCTACGCCCGGATCGCACCCGACGGTCAGGGCGGACGATCGGGCAGCGGCACCTGGAACCGGTGACCGGTCGGCAACCACCCCTCGGGCGCGCGCCGCGTTCGGGGGCCGGCGGATCAGGGAGGCACGCTTGCGACGCAGCACGTTCGGCGACGCCGCGGACGGGGACACCCGGTGACCGCGCTCGACGTCAGCCGCCAGGACCGCCGACGACTGACGACGGGGACCTCGCGGCGGCGGATCGTCACGGTGCGGACGGTCGCGCTGCTCGCCTCGCTCGCCGGTGTGAACTACGTCGTCTGGCGCTGGGCGGCCTCGGTGAACTGGCACTCGTGGTGGATCGCCGTGCCGCTCATCCTGGCCGAGACCTACAGCGTCATCGACTCGCTGCTCTTCGCGTTCGGCGCGTGGCGACTCCGAGAACGCGGGGAGCCGCCAGCGCCTCCGAGCGACCCCGTGACCGTCGACGTGTTCATCACGACGTACAACGAGCCGGTCGACCTCGTCGTCCGGACGGCACGTGCGGCGAAGGCCATCACGCACCCGCACACCACGTGGATCCTCGACGACGGCAACCGCCCGGAGATGCGCGAGGCCGCCGAGTCGCTCGGCATCGGGGTGATCACGCGCGGCGCGGACTGGATCGACCGGCCCCGGCACGCCAAGGCCGGCAACCTCAACAACGCACTGCTGGCGACCCAGGGCGAGTTCCTGCTCATCCTCGACGCCGACCAGGTGCCGGATCCGTCGATCCTCGACCGGACGCTCGGCTACTTCAAGGACCCGCGGATGGCGCTCGTGCAGACCCCGCAGTGGTTCGAGAACGTGCCGGACGCCGACCTCCTCGGCAGCCAGGCGCCGCTGTTCTACGGCCCGATCCAGCAGTCGAAGGACGGCTGGAACGCCGCGTTCTTCTGTGGTTCGAACGCGATCCTCCGGCGCGAGGCCCTCATGCAGCTCGGCGTGACCCGGTACGTGCGCGAGGTCGAGGCCTCGGTGGCGCGCACCATCAAGACGTCCCGGAAGCTCCTCGCCCGTGCGCGCGAGACCGAGACCGACCCGCGCGTGCTCGGCGCCCTGGACGAAGCAGAGGCCGTCGTCGACCGCGCCCGCGACCAGGTGCAGCGCGGCGAACCGCTCGGTGACGTGACCTACGACTTCCAGCGGGGCATCGACGCGATCTCGTACCGGTTCGCCGCGTCGGACCTCGAGTCCGTGCGCAACGACCTGCAGGAACTCGCCGCGATGTCGACGGACGCGAACACCTTCGCGGGCCTCGACGACGCCGCGCTCGACGTGCTCGGCCGCCGCGACGCCTCTCCCGTCGCCGCGATCGAGGCCATCGCGGTGCTGGCCCGCGCGCTCGACGTCAACCGCGACGACGAGGCACAGCCGATCATGCCGCTCGCGACGATCTCCGTCACCGAGGACATGGCCACCGCGATGCGCCTGCACGGCCTCGGCTGGAAGTCCGCGTACCACGACGAGATCCTGGCGAAGGGGCTCGCTCCGGAGGACCTGCCGACGATGCTCGTGCAGCGACTCCGCTGGGCGCAGGGCACCATGCAGGTCTTCTTCCGCGAGAACCCACTCGTGCAGAAGGGCCTGTCGTGGGGCCAGCGGCTCATGTACTTCTCGACGATGTGGAGCTACCTGTCCGGGTTCGCCGCGATCGTCTACATCGCCGCGCCCGTGCTGTGCCTGTCGTTCGGCGTCGTCCCCGTCCAGGCCTACAGCGTCGACTTCTTCGCCCGGCTCATCCCGTTCCTCGTCCTCAACCAGCTGCTGTTCTGGGTGGTGGCCGCCGGGCGCCCGACCTGGCGCGGGCAGCAGTACTCGCTCGCCCTCTTCCCGGTCTGGATCGAGTCCGTCACGAGCGCCTTCGAGAACGTGTTCCGCGGCAAGCCGCTCGGCTTCCGGGTCACCCCGAAGGTCCGGGACGAGTCCGAGCAGAAGCCGCGGTGGGACCTCGTCCGACCGCAGCTCATCGCGATGGGGGCGCTCGTCGCCGCGCTCGTGCTCATCGGCATCCGCTACCTGACCGGGCAGGCGTCCGGCATCGCCCCGCTCGTGAACACCGCGTGGGTGGTGTTCGACCTCTTCATCTTCAGCATCGTCATCCGGGCGGTGCTCTACCGGGGGCCCGGCACGGCGCAGTCCGAGCACGAGTCGAGCACGGCAGGGGGACCCCTGTGAGCGCGGCGCGGATCGCGTTCGAGGTCCCGGCGACGGTCGCGTCCCTCGACGAGGTCCAGGACCGCTTCGGTGCGTGGTGGGACACCCTCGGCACCGACGACGTCCGGCTCCGGTTCGGCCTCGAGACCGCCGTCGCGGAGATCGCGGCGAACATCGTCGAGCACACCCGACGCACCGATCAGGAGGCCGGTCGGCGCTACACCGTGGAACTCGACGCGACCGACGACGAGCTGGTCGCCGTGCTCACCGACAACGGGTTGCCGGCCGACGTCGACCTCGCCGCGGTGACGATGGCGGACGTCGACGAGGAGAGCGGTCGTGGCCTCGCCCTCGCGATCGCAGCGCTCGACCGGCTCGAGCACCGGCACGAGGGCGGCCACAACGTCTGGACGCTGGCGTGCGCACGGTGATCCAGCGGGCCGTCGCGTTCCTCGTGGTGGTCGCGACCCTGGCGCTCGGTGGTGCGCTCCCCGCGTCGGCCGCTGCGGCGACGACGAACTCGGGGACGACGAGCGCGGCGACGACGAGCGCGGCGACGACGAGCGCGGCGACGACGAGCGCGGCGACGCCGGTCTCGGGGAAGACGTGGTTCGGACCGGACATCGACTGGGGCGACGATGCACCGGACGGGTACGCGGGCCGACTCGGTGCGACGCCGTCGATGTACGGCGTCGAGATCCACTACCCGCTCGACCGCAGCGCCCGCAAGGAGTTCCTCCGCGCGACCCGGGCTGCGGCGACGCAGGGGGCGGTGCTCGTCGTGAGCCTGGAGCCCGACCAGTCGCTCCGGTCCCTCACCGCGGCGGACGCCCGGACGGCGAACACCCTGCTCGAGGAGGTCCACCGGCAGTACGACACCCAGGTCCTCGTCCGCTTCGCCCCGCAGATGAACGGCACGTGGGTGCGCTGGGGGCAGCAGCCGACGCAGTTCGTGAAGGCGTTCCGCGCGCTGGCGACCACCGTGCACGACGGCAGCTCGGACGCCCGCATGGTCTGGTCACCGTCGTACGGTGCCGGCTACCCCTTCGGCGAGTCCGCCGGGCGGCTGCGGGACCTGTCGGCGACCGACGTCGCCAAGCTCGACACGAACGGCGACGGGCAGCTCACCGCGGCCGACGACCCGTACGAGCCGTACTGGCCCGGTGACGCGTCCGTCGACTGGGTCGGGCTGTCGATGTACTCCTTCGGCAAGGGGAAGGCGACCGAGGCCGCGGGGCGCGACGTCCCGCTCACCCGGAACGACGTGCCAGAGGACGGCGAGGTGGCCGGGCGCTTCGACGAGACCTGGGGCTACGAGCAGCCGCAGTCCGGCAACTTCTACGACCGCTTCGCCGTCGCGGGCGACCGGCCGATGCTGCTCGACACCGGCGCCCTGTACGACCACTCGCTCCGTGGCGACGCCGAACTCCCGGTCAAGCAGGGCTGGTGGCGGCAGGTGATCGCCGCCGTGCAGGACCGTCCGCTGATCCGGGGCGTGACGTTCCTCGAGACGAACCGCCGGGAACCCGAGGCGGGCAACAGGGTCGCGGACTGGCGTGACACCGCCGTGCCGGGCATCGCCGGGTCGTTCCGCACGGATCTCGAGCGCGCCGGGGACTTCGTCTTCGGGCCCGTGACCGACCGGGTGACGCCGCAGGACGGTGCCGCCGCGACCGACCAGCAGTACGACACCGGTGGCGACCAGATGGCGTGGATCGTCTGGCTCGCGGTGGGCCTGGCGGTGGTGTTCCTGCTCAGCGGGGTGTTCGGCCGACTCCTGCCCGGCTGGCGCTACCCGGACGACGGCAAACCCGGGCGCGACCTGCGACTCGACCTGTTCCGGGGGTTCATCATCCTTGCGGTGGTCATCACCCACATCGAGATCGGCGGACCGTACTCGTACATCACGCTGCACGCCACGGGTGCGATCACGGGCGCCGAGATGTTCGTGTTCCTGTCCGGCATGGTCCTCGGCATGACGTACCCGTTCGCCATCAAGAAGTTCGGCGAGTGGGCGGCGGCGATCGGGGCGTGGAAGCGCGCGCGGAAGCAGTACCTCGTGACGCTCGGGGTGATCCTCGTGGTCTTCGCGCTGAGCTTCGTGCCGTTCCTGAACACCGACGCGATCACGACGTTCACGGACCGGGGGACCGGTACGGGCGGGGTCGGTGCCGAGGGACGCGTGTACGACCTCTACCCGAACGCGATGCAGCTGCTCGCCTACCCACCGCCGTGGTACGCGATCCGCCAGTTCCTGCTGCTCGAGATGGGCCCGTGGCCGTTCAACATCATGGGCTTGTTCGTGGTGCTCAGCCTGTTCATCCCAGTGTTCATGTGGGTGATCCGGCGCGGCTACTGGTGGGCGTTGCTCGTCGTCAGCTGGGCGCTCTACGTGTTCCAGGCCGTCAACCCGGACTTCCGCCCGCTGAACTCGCAGTTCGAGTCGGTGTTCCCGCTGCTCACCTGGCAGGTCGTCTTCACGCACGGACTCGTGCTCGGGTACTACCGACGGCAGGTCATCGGCGCCCTGACCGGTCGGCTCGGCAAGGTCCTGGTCGGCATCGGCCTGAGCGGCTACGCGCTGTTCCTGGTCTACGTCTGGGCCGGCAACCAGTACGGGTTCACGCCCGTGCCGTTCCCGGCGTCGATGTACGACCAGCTCTACAACACGGCGTACCAGCGGGTGGACCTGCAGTGGGGGCGCCTGGTGGACATCGCGTTCTTCGCGATCGTGTCGTACGCGATCCTCACGGTGTTCTGGAAGCCGATCGCGAAGGCCATCGGTTGGCTCTGGATCCCGATCGGCCAGGCGAGCCTCTACGTGTTCGTCTGGCAGGTCTTCTTCGCGCTGGCGATCGCGTCGATCCCGGGCCCGGACTGGGGCAACCCGTGGATCGGCTTCGCCACCCACACGCTCCTGATCCTGCTCGCCTGGTACATGGTGCGGAAGCGGTTCCTCTTCTCGGTCATCCCGCGCTGACGAGTGCACGTCCGCCTCGCGGTCGCGTCGCGACGTTCCTTCCCAGAACGGTTGCGATGGGTTGCGAGAACGGGCGTACCTGGTCGAATGAATCGACCGGGTACGCCCGTCTAGACCGGGTACGCCCGGCGTGGCGTGGGCCGCGAACGTGCGTGCAGACGGACTGGAGGCGCGTGGTGCCGTGGCCACGCGCCTCCAGCCCGTCTCGCGGTCGCGTCGCGACGTTCCTTCCCAGAACGGTTGCGATGGGTTGTGAGAACGGGCGTACCTGGTCGAATGAATCGACCGGGTACGCCCGTTTCGACCAGGTACGCCCGGAGCCCCCTGCGTGCGGGAACGTCAGCCGAGCGTGGCCGCGTCCGGCGCGTGCGTCGCGAGCGCGCCCCGCACCGATCCCCACGCGGCCAACCGCTCGCGGATCGCCGCATCCTGCTCAGCCTCGAGCGCAGCGGCATGCGCCTGCTCGAGCACCTCGTCGATGACGATGCGGCGTCCGGACCGTGCCGAGGCGATCGCGGCGTCCACCATGGTGAGGCTCATGACGTTGCCGTGGACCTCACCGTCCGGGGTCTCACCGGACCGGACCGCGCGCACGAACGATGCGAGCGCCCCGGCGATCTCGTTCCCGACGCTCGGCGCGGCCGCGGGTGCGCCCGGCGTGCCGTCGAGGTCGCTCCACGGGTCGTGGTCGCCGTCCCACAGCGCCGTGCCGGCCGCCCCGGAAGCACGCCAGTCGCCGTTCCACGAGGTCTCCGCACCGGGCGCGCACCACGAGCCGTCGTACACATACCGGACGTCGTCCTCGAAGGTGAAGACCGCTGCGGCCGCGGCGTCGCCCCGGTACCAGGACCACGACGGGTTCCACGACTCGCAGTACACCGACACGGGGTCGCGTTCGAGCACGTAGCGGGCGGAGTCGAACGCGTGGATCGCCATGTCGAGCAGGAGCACGTCGTCCATCTCCTCGCGGAATCCGCCGAAGTGCGGGGCCTTCGCGAACCGGGTGCTCAGGCCTCCGACGGCGCCGAGGTCGCGGACGTGCTGCCGGAACGCGACGAGGTGGTCGTTGTACCGGCGCGACTGGGACACCATGAAGAGCTTGCCGGTGGCCTCGGCGGCGGCCGCGAGCGACAGGGCCTCGGCGACCGTCTGCGCTGCGGGCTTCTCGCCGAGCACCGGGAGCCCGGCGCGGAGGGCCTCGAGCGTGACCGGGTGGTGGGCGACCGGCACGGTGATGTCGAGCACCGCTTCGGCACCGGTCTCCGCTGCGAGCGCAGTGAGGTCCGTGCCGACGGGGATCGTCGGGTCGCCCGCGACGGCGGCTCCGGCGCGTGCGGCGTCGAGGTCGAGGTCGACGATGCCGACCAGCTCGACGTCCGGGTCGGCGGCGACGGTGGCGAGCCAGGCCCGTCCCATGCCGCCGGCACCGACCTGGACGACGCGGAGGGGGGTCACGCCTGCGCCCCGGCTTCTGCCGGCTCGTCCACGGGGGCGTCGTCGAAGGGGCCGCGGTAGTGCTGCCCGTCGAAGTACTCGCCGAGGTCGTAGCGGCGCAGCGTCGGGATCTCCCGCTCGCGCTCCGGCCGGGCCCACTCGGTGGCGTTCGCGATCACGCGTCGGACGTCCTTGTGGTGGTACACGGGGAAGTCCTGGTCGCCGGGGGAGAAGTAGAAGATCTTCCCGAGGCCGCGGCGGTACGTCATGCCGCTGCGGAACACCTCACCGCCGGTGAAGCCCGAGATGAACACGAGCTCGTCGGGGGTCGGGACGTCGAAGTACTCGCCGTACATCTCCTGCTCGGGGATGACGATCGGGTTCGGGACGCCTCGGGTGATGGGGTGCTGCGGGTTCACGGTCCAGACGAGCTCCTGGTCGTGCTCGCTGCGCCACCGGAGCGTGCAGGTCGTGCCCATGAGCTTGCCGAAGATCTTCGACCAGTGCCCGGAGTGCAGCACGACGAGCCCCATGCCGGAGAGGACGTGCTTGTGCACGCGGTCGACGACGGCGTCGTCGACGTCCTGGTGTGCGGCGTGGCCCCACCAGGTGAGGACGTCGGTCTGGGCGAGCACCTCGTCGGTGAGACCGTGCTCGGGCTCCTGCATCGTGGCGGTCCGGACGACGGCGTCGGGCAGGTTCTCGCGGATGCCGTCGGCGATGGCGCCGTGCATGCCGTCGGGGTAGCGCTCGGCGACGTGCTGCTCGACCTGCTCGTGGACGTTCTCGCCCCAGACGGTGATGCGGAGCGGGGTGGTGGTCATGGTGTGCCTTTCGGGGGTTGCGGGGCCGGTCGGGTCGGTCACTTGACTGCGCCGCCGGTGGCGCCGGCAGCGATGAACTTCTGCGCCACGAGCAGCAGCACGATGGCGGGGACCGATGCCATCACCGCGGCGGCCATGACGGTCGACCAGTCGGCGGTGAAGGTGCCGATGTAGTTGTAGATGCCGAGCGTGATCGGTCGGACGTCACCCGTGGTGGTGAGCGTCAGGGCGAACAGGAAGTCGCTCCAGGTGAACAGGAAGGTGAAGAGCCCGGCGGTGATGAGGGCGTTGGCGCTGATCGGCACGACCACGGAGCGGAACGCCCGGAAGTTCCCGGCGCCGTCCACCTTCGCGGCCTCGATGATCGACGGCGGGATGTTCTGCATGAACGCCCGCATGATGAGGATCGCGAACGGCACCCCGGCGGTCGAGTCGGCGAGGATCAACCCGGGGATCGTGTTGAGCAGCCCGAGGTCGTTGTACGCGGCGTACAGCGCGTTCGCCACGACGATGCCCGGGATCATCTGCGAGATGAGGATCCCGAACAGGACCGCCCCGACGCCCTTCACCTTGAACTGCGCGAGGGCGTAGGACGCGGGCGTGGCGATGAGCAGGCTGACCACCACGCTGCCGAGGGCGATCGCGAGGCTCGTGACCAAGGCGCCGCCCTGGTCGGCGATGGCCTGCGCGTACCCGCCGAGCTGCGCGTGGATCGGGAACCAGGCGGCCTCGATCGCGGGGCCGGCCGGCTGCAGCGAGATGTTGATCATCCAGTAGACCGGGAAGAGCATCACGGCGAGGATCAGGATCCCGACGCCGGACAGCACCCACTGCTTCGGGGTCGTCGGCCGGGTGGGGCGACGGGTGCCGCGGGTCACCACGGCGCGCGTCGCGGTTGCGTCAGTCATCGATGGCCTTCCGGTTGAGACGGAGGTAGACGATCGCGAACAGGGCGGAGATCACGATGAGGATGTTGCTCAGCGCGGCACCCTGGCCGAAGTCGAACTGCTTGAACGACAGGTCGTAGGACTGTGTCGCGATCGTCTGGGTGGCGTTCGCCGGCCCGCCGTTCGTCAACCCGAGGATGATGTCGAGCACCTTGATCGTGTAGACGACACCGAGCACGAGCGTGACGCTGACGACCGGTCGGAGCATCGGCCAGGTGATCGACCAGAACGCCTTCCACCCGGTCGCCCCGTCGAGCGCGGCAGCCTCGTACAGCTCGGTCGGGATGTCCTGCAGGCCGCCGTAGAGGATCGTCGTGTTGAACGGGATGCCGATCCAGATGTTCACGCCGATCACGGTGATGAGCGCGACCGCCGGGCTGGTGAGCCACGGGACCGAGCCGATGCCGAAGATCCCGAGGAACTGGTTCACGACGCCCGAGTCCTGGTCGAGCATCCACTTCCACACCGCACTCGAGACGATGAGCGGCAGCAGCCAGGGGAGCAGGAGCAGCGAGCGGAGGAGCCCGGACAGCGGGAAGTTCCGCCGGAAGAACAGGGCGAGGAGCAGCCCGAGGACGAACTGGCCGACGATCGACCCGATCGTGAACAGTGCGGTGTTGAGCAGTGCCGTGCTGAACAGCTGCGACGACACCACGGAGACGTAGTTCGAGAGCCCGACCCACGGCGCCTCGCCCGTGTAGAAGGTCGAGGTCGTGTAGGCCTGGAAGCTCATCACGATGTTCTTGACGACCGGGTAGCCGAAGAACAGCACGAGGAACACCACGGCCGGCAGCAGGAACAGGAGCTGGGCGATCCGCTCGAAGCGCAGACCGCGGCCCCGGCGGGCGGGCCGCGGGGCGGGAGTGGTGCTCCCGTCCCCGGCGGCCCGCTGCGGGGCGACGTGCGTCGCGGTGGAGGTCATGCTCAGTTGCTCGACTGCGCGTTCTTCAGCGCGTCGGCGGGCGAGTCCTGCCCGGTCAGCGCGGACTGCACGGCGGTGTAGATCTTCGTCGCCGCCTTCGGCCAGTCGGCCCCGAGCTCACCGGTGCGGGCGCGGGCGTCGGCGACCAGGTCGACGAAGACCTGCTCCTCCGGGACGTCCTTGCCGAACTGCTGCGCGACCTCGGTCTTCGACGGGATCGTGTAGCGGAGCTTGGCCATCGCGAGCTGGTTCTTGGCGTCGTTCATGCAGTCGACGACCTTGGCCGCGACCTGCTGCTTCGCCTTGTCGCCGGTGTTCGGGACGGTCCAGACTTCGCCGCCGAGCGGTGCCACGGCGGTGTCGCTGGCGGACTGCACGGGGATCTGCGCGATCCCGTAGTCGATGCCGGAGTCCTTGAGTGCCGGGATCTGCCACGGGCCGTTGATCATCATCGCGGCCTTGCCGGCCATGAACTGGTCGTTGACGTCGGCCTGGGTCCAGTTCACGACGCTCTTCGACATCGAGCCGTCCTTGACGAGGTCGGTCCAGAGGGACAGCGCCTCGGCGGTCTTCGCGGTGGCGATGTCCTTCTCGTCGCCGCCGTTCGACCACATGAAGGGCAGGAACTGCCAGGTGCCCTCGTAGGTGGCGTTGGCGTCCACGGCGAACCCGTACTCGCCGTTCGCGGTGAGCTTCGCCGAGGCGGTCTTCAGCTCGTCCCAGGTCTTCGGCGGGGTGACGCCGGCCGCGGCGAGCTTCTTCTTGTCGTAGAAGAGGGCGATGGTGTTCACGGTCGGCGCGAGGCCGTACACCTTCCCCTTGTAGGTGCCGGCCTGCAGCACGCCCTTCGCGTAGCCGTCGGTCGAGATGCCGTAGTCGGTGAGGGGCGAGAGCGCACCCGTCTCGGCGATCTGTTGCAGGTCGGGGTTGTCCAGCATCAGGACGTCGGGCAGCGTCTTCGACGACGCCTGCTGGAGCACCTTCTGGATCAGGGAGGAGCCGGGGACCAGGCTGCGCTTGATGGTGACGTCGTTCTCGGCGCCGCACTTGTCGAGGTAGTCGCCGATCACCTTCTTGTCGTTGCCCTGGTTGTAGTAGTCGAGGACGGTGATGGAGTCCACCTTGCCGCCGGAGCTCGCGGAGGAGCCGCCGGAGCAGCCGGCGAGGACGAGGGGGACGGCCGCCAGCATGGCGACCGCGCTGAGGACCGTGGGCGTCCTGCGGTGTCGAGGCTTCATTGCTTCGCTCTTCTCTGGATGGTTGCCGGGCACGGACGGGCATGTCGTCCGTGGATCGGGTGCGAACCGGACCAGAAGCGCTCCGTCGCGTCCCGAGTGGCACGAAGCTAGCATCTAAGCGCTTCGACAGTAAAGCGCTTAGACGGACTTTCTCCGAACTCCGCGGCGCTACAGTGAGCGGATCACACGAACGGGAGACGTCATGGCGACGATGCAGCAGGTCGCCGACCGGGCTGGGGTGTCGATCGCCACCGTGTCGTTCGTGGTGAACGGCAACAAGCGCGTGTCGGAGGACACCCGTGCCCGGGTCACCGCGGCGATGCGCGAGCTCGGGTACCGCAACAACGTCGTCGCACGGGCACTGGCATCCCGGCGCACGCACATCCTGGCGCTGCTGTTCCCGGTGCTCGAACACCGGCTCGGCCAGACGGCGCTGCAGTTCTTCACGAGCGCCGCCAGTCGTGCTTCCGAGCTCGGGTACCACCTGGTGCTCTGGCCCGCCGCGACCACGGCGGAGGACGTCCGCGACCTCATCTCCGGCGGGCTCGCCGACGGGGTCGTCGTCATGGAGGTCACCATGCACGACCCCCGGATCGAGCAGCTCGCCGCGATGGACGTCCCGTTCGTCGCCATCGGGCGGACCGCGGACCCGTCGGCGATGTCGTACGTCGACATCGACTTCGAGCGCACCGTCGAGGACGCGCTCGACCACCTCGCCGGCCTCGGGCACCGGCGCATCGGCCTCGTCGTGGAGGACCTCGACGGCACCGCGATGGCCGAGTACGGCCCGAAGGTCCGGTCCGAGGCGGCATTCCGGGCCTCGATGGACCGCCGGGGTCTGCACGGCACGGTGGTCGCGTCCGGCGCTTCGGCGGAGGGTGGGCGACGCGCTGCGCGGGAGCTCCTCGCGAGCGACCCCGACGTCACGGCGACGATCATCATGAAGGACGACTCGAACTTCGGGCTGGTCAGCGGCCTGATCGCGGCCGGGCGACGGGTCCCCGAGGACGTCTCGATCATCGCGATCGTCTCCTCCGACGGTGCCGGCGCGGCGACCGAACCCGTGCTCACGACGCTGAACGCCCCAGGGCCGGAACTCGGGCGGCTCGCGGTGGAGTCCCTGACGGACCACCTCGAGGGCCGGACGACGGCGCTCACGCACACGCTCATCCCCTGCGCCATCCACCTCGCCGACTCGACGGCGCCCGCGCCCGCCTGACCCGTCGCGAAAGCGACGGTCTGCCGCAGGACTCCCGCGCACTTCTGTCGCCTTCGCGGCACGGCCCGCGGCCGGAACTCGGGATATGTCGCGTCCGCAACACCGTGTCGGCCTGGAGACGCGTGGCGGGCCCGCACCGCGCCTCCAGGCCGCCGTCCGCCGCGTCCACCGCTTCGCCGGCTCGACGGCGCCCGCGCCCGCCTGACCCGTCGCGAAAGCGACGGTCTGCCGCAGGACTTCCGCGCAGCACTGTCGCTTTCGTGACACAGCCCGCGGCCGGGACCCGGGATCTGTCGCCTTCGCGGCACCGTGTCGGCCTGGAGGCGCGTGGCGGCTCCGCACCGCGCCTCCAGGCCGACAGGCGGCCGCCCCGCCACCCCGCCCACCGGGCGTCCAGGGAGCGTTGGTTGTGTGGACGTACAGGAACGACACACCACACGTCGAGGAGGACGGGATGGCGATCGACCGCAGGATGTTCCTGCTCGGGGGAGCGGGTGCGCTGCTGCTCGCCGGCTGCTCGACCCGCCCGGAGCGCACCACCGTGGAGGACTGGCCGACGGACCCGCCCGAGGGTGACGTCACGATCAGCTGGTGGGCCGGCCAGGTCGCCTCGAAGGACGGCGGGGACCTCCGGCGGCGGCTGATCGCCGAGTTCCAGAAGGAGCACCCGAACATCCGGGTCCGGATCGTCAGCGCCCCGAGCGACACCGACACGAACCGGACGAGCCTCACGACGCAGATCGCCGCGGGGTCGAGCACCCCGGACGTGTACCTCGGCGACGTCGCGTGGCCCGGGCAGTTCGCGAAGAACAAGCTCGCGACGCCCGTGAACCAGCTCGTCGGCGCGGACTTCTTCGACCAGTTCCCCGAGGGCCTCCGCCAGGCGGCGAGCGTCGACGGGACGTACTACATGTTCCCGCTCTACATCGACGAGTCCTTCTTCCTGTACCGGAAGGACCTCCTCGACAAGCACGGCTTCCAGGTGCCCGCGTCGTGGGAGGAAGTGCGTGAGACGGCGGCGAAGCTCGTCGACACCGGCGACGTCAGCTACGGGTTCGCGTTCCAGGGCGACGTGTACGAGGGGCTCACCTGCAACGTCACCGAGTTCGTCGCGGACGCCGGCGGCTCACTGCTCAACGACGACCTGACGAGGCCCGAGACCACGAGCTCCGAGACGAAGCGCGCCTTCGAGTTCATGCGGTCCCTGATCACGGACGGCGCGAGCCCCCGGGCCACCCTGACGTACCAGGAGCAGGACACGAACGACGCGTTCTCCGGCGGACGGGCGGCGTTCCTCCGCAACTGGTCCTACGCGTGGGGCATCGCGAACGGTCCGGACAGCCGGGTCGCCGGCAAGGTCGGACTCGCCGCGCGGCCGACGTTCGACGGATCCGACGAGCACCACTCGACGATCGGCGGGTGGGGCAACTCCATCAACCCGCACACGCAGCAGCCCGCGGCGGCGTTGACGTTCGCGAGCTGGATGTCGAGCGAGACCGCGC
Source organism: Curtobacterium sp. 314Chir4.1 (assembly GCF_900215175.1). Classification (NCBI taxonomy): domain Bacteria; kingdom Bacillati; phylum Actinomycetota; class Actinomycetes; order Micrococcales; family Microbacteriaceae; genus Curtobacterium; species Curtobacterium sp. 314Chir4.1. Next base: position 572,079 of record NZ_OCMI01000003.1, on the reverse strand, counting down.
AGCAGTTCCTCACCCGCGAGGGCGGTGTCCTGCCTGCGCGCAGCGAGTCGCTCACGAGCGAGGACGCCAAGCGGCAGCAGCGCCCGACGTACGACACCGCCGCGGGGATCACGCTCGTGCCCCGCCCGACCTCGACGGCGTACTACCCGAAGGTCTCGCAGGGCGTGTACCAGAACGGCAACAGCATCCTCGGTGGCCAGGCGTCGGTCGACGGCGGCACCAGCGCGATGGCCTCCGCCATCTCGCTCGCACTGCAGGGCGAAGCGCTGTGAGCGCGGGCACCGCGACGCGGGCGTCGACCAGGCCTGGAGGCGCGGGTCGCCTCGACCCGCCACCTCGCCTCACGGGGCGGTCGCGACTCGACCGCATCCGCGCGCGGGGCGCGTGGGGCTTCGCGGCCCCGGCACTCCTGGTCGTGGCGGCGGTCACGATCTTCCCGGTGGTGTACTCGATCGTCCTGAGCTTCGCGGACGTCGAGGTCGGCTACGAGGGCTTCTCGATCCAGTCGTTCGGGCTCGGCAACTACGCGGCGCTGCTGCAGAGCGCCGACTGGTACCGGGCGCTGGGCTTCACGGTGCTGTACACGCTCGTGACGGTGTCGGTGGAGCTCGTCCTCGGGATGCTCGTCGCCCTCGTGCTCGAGCGGCTCGGTGCCACCCGTGGGTGGATGCTCGCGCTCATGCTCGTCCCGTGGTCGCTCGTCACCATCGTGAACGCGCAGCTCTGGAAGTACGTGTACGACTCCACCTACGGGGTCGCCACGTGGTTCTTCGGCCTGTTCGGCGACGCACCCGTGATCCTCGGCGAACCGGTCCCCGCGATCACCGGGCTGATGGTCGCGGACATCTGGAAGACGACGCCGTTCGTGGCGATCATCCTGCTCGCGGGGCTCGTGCAGATCTCCGAGGACCACTACGAGGCAGCCGAGCTCGACGGCGCGAGCCCGTGGCAGACGTTCTGGCGCGTGGTGCTGCCGCAGCTCACCCCGACGCTCACGATCGCGGTGCTGTTCCGCATCCTGCAGGCGTTCGGCGTGTTCGACCTCCCGTTCGTGCTGACGAACGGCGGACCGGGGACCAGCACCCAGTCGCTCGCGATCATGGGCTACAAGGTCCTGTTCCAGGACATCAACATCGGCCCCGGTGCGGCGATCGCGACCTCCACGGCGGTCATCGTCGCGGCCGGCTGTCTGCTGTTCCTCCGGGCGTTCCGGAACCAGGCGAAGGGAGGGGACGACTGATGCCCCGTCAACGCGTGCGCCGGGGGTGGCGCAAGTGGGTCAACACCGTCAACGTCAGCGGTGTCGTCATCGCGGTGCTCACCGCGCTGCCGCTGTACTGGCTCGTCACGACGTCGCTCAAGCCGGCGTCGGAGATCTCGCAGTCGCCGCCGACCGCGTGGCCGCAGGCGATCACGTTCGACAACTTCGTGGTGGCCTTCCGCGACAACGCCCTCGGCCAGTACATGGTCAACAGCGTCATCGTGTCGGTGTCCACGACCGTCATCGTGCTCGCCCTGGCGTTCCTCGCCGGGTACGCGCTCGCCGGCCGGTTCATCCGGGGCCGCACGGCGATCATGACCTCGTTGCTCATGCTCTCGGTGTTCCCGGCGATCGCGGTGCTGACGCCGCTGTACCTGCTCGAGCGCAACCTCGGGCTGCTCAACTCGTACCCGGGGCTGATCGTGCCGTACGTCGCGTTCAACCTGCCCTTCGCCATCTGGATCATGCGGAACTACCTGCAGGGCATCCCCTCGACGATCGAGGAAGCTTCCGAGATCGACGGTGCCGGCGCCTGGCGCACGGTGCGCTCGGTGATCCTGCCGATGGCCAAGCCGGGGCTCTTCACGGTCGGGGTGTTCACCTTCACGGCGTCGTGGAGCGAGTTCCTGATGGCGTTGACGTTCAACAGTGAGAACTCGTTCCGGACCATCCCGGTCGGGATCGCCCTGTTCGGCACCCAGTTCACCGTGCCGTTCGCCCAGATCTTCGCGGCGAGCGTCGCGGCGACGGTGCCGATCGTCATCCTCGTGCTGGTGTTCCGCCGGTCGATCGTGTCCGGGCTGACGTCGGGTGCCGTCAAGGGCTGAGCAGACCTTGTCGATCCCTCAGGTCTACGAGAGGATCGAGGAACGACGTCGAGCACGACGGCCCGGGACCAACCACCCCGGGCCGTCGTCGCATCCGGTCGACGTCACGGATCAGGAGACACGGCAATGGCTGACACCAGCACACCCGCGCGCGCTCGGCGCCGCACGAACCGCACCAGGGCGTTCGCGATCGCGGCGGGAGGAGCCCTCGTCGTCGGCGGCCTCGGCTACACGCTCGCCTCGTGGACCGACACCGAGTGGGTGTTCGGCGGCAACGGCTCCGGAGGCGCCGGCGTCGGCACCTCGGGCTTCGAGGTGCAGCAGAACGTCACGGCACCGTTCACCGCGGCGGGGTTCACCTCGGACGAGACGAACCCGGGCCAGGCGCTCCGGTTCACGGTCGACGCCCTGGCGCTCTCGCCCGGAACCGCGGCCTACGCCCCCGTCGCCCTGCGCACCACCGCCGACTCGGTCGCCGGTGACGTGGCCCTCCGCGCTGCCGTCCCCGCCGTCGGCGTCACCGTGACCGACGCCGACGACGCACTCTGGGGCGCGCTGCACGTCCGGGTGGCCACGGCGACGAGCACCACGGCCGCCTGCGACGCCACCGCCTTCGCGACCCCGGCGAACGTCATCGCCGACGGGCCGCTCGGCACCACCGCCGCGTCGGCGCCGCAGCGGCTCGCCGCCGCCGGGGCCTCGACGCAGCGGTACTGCTTCGAGGTCTCCCTGCCCGCGTCGCCGACCCTGCCGCCGGGCGTGCCGCTCGACGCCCTGCAGGGGAGGACCGCCGCACCGGCGTGGCAGTTCGCCGCCGAGTCCGACTGAGCGCGTCGTGCGCGGCACCACCGCGCCGTCGTCCTCCGCGGAGGACACGGCGCCACCCCGCCGTCTCGTCGACCGGGTCCGCACGGTCGTCGTGACCGTCGCGGGTGCGATCGGCCTCGCCTGCCTGCTCGGGTGGGTCGCGATCGCCCTGACCGGGCTGTCGTTCGTCGTCGTCACGACCGGGTCGATGGCACCGACGATCCCCGCTGGTGGCCTCGCGATCACCCACGAGGTCCCCGCGACGGAACTGCACGAGGGCGACGTCGTCACCGTGCCCCGACCGGGTTCCGCGCTGCCGGTCACGCACCGGATCGTCGCCGTCGAACCGGTTCCGGGCGAGCCCGGAGCGCGATCGCTCACACTCCGCGGCGACGACAACGCCTCGGACGACCGCGACCCGTACGTCGTCCGCGAGGCCGGCCTCGTCCTCGCCCACGCACCCACCCTCGGCTCGGTGCTCGTCGCCCTGACGAGTCCGGTCGGCCGGGGCCTCGCCGTCACGGCCCTCGGGGTGCTCGTCGCGTGGGCGTTCTGGCCGGACCGTCGGCGGGAGGACCACGCGTGACCGGGCGGCTCACGTCGTTCGTGGCGCTCGCCGCAGTGGTCGTCGGGTGCGTCGGTGCCGGCACGACGGTGGCGGCGGTCGCCGCGACGGACTGGAGGCCCGTGCCCGAGACCGGCACGCCGGGTCGCCTCGTGCTGCACACCGGTCCAGAGCCCCTGACCCTGCCCGACGCAGCCGGCGTCACCGAGACGGCGTGGCAGGTGCGCACGGAGGTCCGGGTCGCCGGGCCCGTCATGCTCGACCTCGAGGTCCGCAAGGACGGCGCGCTCGCCGAGGCCCCGACCGGGCTGCGCGTCACGGTGTCGTCCTGCGACCGCGCCTGGCAGGACACGGGCGGTACCCCGAGCTGCCCCGGTGCCTCGGTCGACCTCGTCCGGGCCACGCCTGCCGAGGACTGGGCGACGACGAGCCCCATCGTCCGGGTGCCCGATCCCGACGGCGACGGCACCGCGTTCCTGCTGGTCCGCTCGTCGCTGGACGACGCCACGGACCCCGGGCTCGCCGGACTGTCCGGGCGCCTCGGCCTCGGGGTCACCGCCCGCGGCGACGACCCCGTGGTGAGCGGACACGCTGTGGCTGCGGGTCCCGCTCCGGCCCTGGCGTACACCGGCGGTCCGCTCGTCGGGCCGGCACTCGTCGCCCTCGCCGCGGTCCTCGGCGGCCTCGCGCTGCGCCGCCGTCGGGACGCACGGGCAGCGGAGGCACGACCGTGACCCCGCGGAGCCGGTCCGCCGTCGCGACGGGCATCGCCCTCGCCGCAGCACTGGTCCTGCCGACCGCCGTCCCGAGCACGGCGTCCTGGACGGACCGGGAGTGGGCCACAGGCACCGTCGGGACGTCGACCTTCGACTGCGGAACGGACTCCGGGTACACCGCCACGGCGTCGAGCCGGTTCCTCGGCGGCTCCCTGGCGGGGGTCGACCTCGACGCGGTCGCCGCCGTGCAGGGCGTCACCGTCGCCAAGACCGGTGCCGCTGCCGCATCCGTGGAGCCGGCCACGTCGCCGGAGATCGGGAACGCGCGCCCGTTCGCGCAGTCCTTCGGCAACCCGCTCGACGTCGGGCTGCTCGGTGACCTGGTCGGCATCGACCTGACCGGGCTCGGCGTCGGGCTGCCGGCGGGGTCGGCCGGCGCGGTGAACCAGGTCGCCACCGCCGCCGGCACCGGGGACGCGGTCGCGGCAGCGGGCCTCGTGGCGGACTCCGGCGGTCTGCTCGTCACCGACACGACCCCGACGGGCGAGCTGCCGGAGCCCGCCTCCGTCACGCTCGGGACCGCGCTGCCGGGGATCGCTGACGTCACCGACGTCGGCCTGGACGTCGGGGCGGTGGGGGCGACCGCCGAGCTCGCGGGGTGCGACGCGATCGAGGAGGAACTCTGGGGCGGGGTCGTGCAGCAGACGCTCCGCACGAACCTCCGTGCCGCCGTGCAGCAGGCCGTCTCGGCGGGGGAGACGACCGGGGTCACGCGGGACTACGGCATCGCGAGCCTCGACCTCCGTGTGGACAGCCCGCTCGTCGGCGCGCTCGCCGCCGCCGTCGACGACACCGTGGTCCAGCTCGACACCGCCGTGGGCGCCCTCGGCGGGAGCGACGGTGTGCTGGCGCGGACGATCGACCAGGGCGTGCTCGGCGTCCTCGGCACGCTGACCGGCGGTCTCGGACTCGGCACCGTCGGCGGCACCGTCGTGCTGAGCGGACCCGACCTCGGCGCTGCGGTGTCGCCACTGCTCGCCGAACCCGTGCAGGACGCGGACGGCACCATCACGCTCGACCTGTCCGCCGGGACGATCCGGGTCGACCTGGCACACCTGCTCGGCGACGACGAGCACGGACTGAACGACCTGCCGCGCAACCACGAGGTGGTCCTCGACGCGGTCACCCTCGGGGCAGTCGCCGACCGGCTCGGTCAGGTCGTGGACGCGTGGGCGAACCGGATCACCGCGGCGCTCACGACGGCGCTCGGCTCGATCCACCTGCGGATCGCACTCGCCGCGGACCTCAGCGCACCGCTGCTCGGCGTCCGGGTCCCGATCGCGAAGCTCTCCGTCGGGGTCGACACCGGCATCGCGGCGCTGATGTCCGGCCAGACGAAGCTGACGGTCGGCGTCGACCTGCTCGGCCTGCCGCTCGGCGGGTTGCTCGGCGTCGTCACCGGGCTGGCGACCTCGCTCGTGAACCCGTTGACGCAGGCGGTGGTCGGGGAGCTCGCGACGAGGCTGTTCGCGCTCGTCGATTCACTCGGCACGACGATCACGACGACGATCGGCGGGCCGGTCGTCACCGCGCTCGCGACCGTGCTGGCCGGGCTCCCCGGAGTGCTCTCGCTGCGGGTCAACGTGCAGGAGGACAGCGTGCCCGCCGGTCCGGGCGGTGGCCGCGCAGCGACCGGGCGGCACACCGAGACGGCCCTGCGCCTGACGATCGCGGATGCGCTCGCACCCGGAGGCCTGGCGCGCGTCGACCTGGCGACCGCCACTGTGGGACCGAACGCGGTGTCGCTGGTGCCGCAGCGTCCGTGACGGACGCGCGCCGTGCCTCCAGGCCGGACCCGGGTGACCCGTCGTCAGCCGCGACGCGGGTCGCGGGCGGTGTCCGTGAAGAAGTCCTCGTACAGCCTGGCGCCGTCCTGCTGCTCGCCGTGCTTCCAGCGCTTGCGCATCAGCCGGAACGTCTCGATGCGGACCGGGTCGACACCCTGCTGCGACTCGTAGTGGCTCATCGTTCGCTCCCTTCGCCCTCGTACCCCCGATCGGGGGCATCCGTGGACGAAGGTACGGGCGCGCGGGCCGTGCGTCCGGCAATGTAGGTAGGGAAGTTACCTAACTGCGCTTGGTGGACAAATGATCGAGGTGCGGTCGTCGTCGCCCGTACCCTGCCGTCAAGGCGACGGGGCGCCGAATTCGAGCGCTTCGATGACGCGGTCGATGACCCGGACGTACTTCGCCCGTTCGCGATCAGTGAAGGAGGACAACAGCTCGTGCAGGTGCTCGTTCGTGCTGTCCATCGCCGAGGCGTAGGCGCGCTCGGTCTCCGGCGTCAGCTCGATGAAGCGGCTCCGGCCGTCGTCCGGGTTCGGGACGCGGCAGAGGTGGCCCGCGCGCTCGAGCCGGTCGACCGTTCCCGTCACGGCGGGCCCGCTGAGGCCCAGGTGCGACGCGAGGTCCTTCACCCTGACCTTCCGCTCGGCCGCCGCGGCACGGGCCACGAACTGCAGGACCGTCAGGTCGGATCCGGACACGTCCAGTCGGTCCCGCAGTCGACCGCGCAGCGCCCCCATCGCGGCCTCGAGCCGGGTGACGGCCGCGGTCAGGTCGATCTCGCTCACGTGGTCGCCCTCTCGGTGCGGATCGTTTGCGCGACACGATACGCCGCACTCGTCACGCCAGCGTATCCAGATAACGAGGGTGGCAGCGGAATGTGGACACCCGAGTCGGAGCGTGGGCGCGCATGAGCGAGCAGCGGCCGAACCCGACCGGAGTGCCGGAGGCGATCCGGTTCGAGGTGTCCGGCCACCGTCCCGAGGACGCCGTCCGTGACCTCGCGAGGGTCTACGGCGGGGGCGTGGACGGCGCGGGGCGGTGGATCGCCCGCCCGACCGACGGCACCTTCGACCACCGCTACACCGCGCTCGGCGACGCCGAGGTGACGATCCGCCGCGCGATGCTGCACGGTGCGCTCCACGGGGTGGTGCCGGCCGGCGGCGACCACGTCGTCCTGTGGGTCGGGGCCGGCACGGTGGAGGTCGAGCAGCGCCCGCTGCCGCTCGAGGTACCCGTGCTGCTGCCGGCGGACCAGGAGTTCGCCTTCCGGGCGGTCGACCACGACCTGCGGATCGTGCACCTCGACCGAGCGTTCGTCCGCCGGGTCGCTGCACTCCGCGGCGACGTCGGCGAGCACGTCCTGCGCTTCGACAGCCACCGTGAACTCGGTCCGGAGGCCGCGGCGCGGTGGCGGGGAGCGCTCACCGCGCTCGCCCGTGCGTTGCGGGCCGGCGGGACGGAATCGGCAGCCTGGCAGGAGGCGAAGTCCGCGGCGCTCGAGGTGTTCCTGGACCTGTTCCCGCCGGTGCTCGACGACCTGCCCGCCGTCCTCGGGCAGCCGCGCAACGCACGGCTCCGAGCCGCCGTGGAGTACGTGCACGACCACGCGGCGGAGCCCATGACGATCTCGGACCTGTCCGCGGCGTCCGGACTGAGCGTTCGGTCCGTGCAGGAGTCGTTCCGCCGGGTCTTCGACGTGTCACCCCTCACGTACCTGCGACACGTGCGGCTCGACCGGGTCCGAGCGGAGTTGACCACCGCGGATCCGCAGGCCGGGGCGGTCGGTGACGTCGCGCGGCGCTGGGGGTTCGCACATCTCGGGCGGTTCTCGGCGGCGTACGCGGAGCGGTTCGGCGAGTACTCGAAGGAGACGCTGCGGCGGTCCGTGCACTGAACCGTCGTCGCGCCCGTTCAGGCAGGCGGGGCGGGCGGTGCCGTGCTCGCGCGGACGCGGAGGGTCGTCGGAAGCCGGACGTGGTCGGACGCCGGCTCGCCGCGCAGCATCGTGAGCAGCATCTCGACGGCGCGTGACCCGAGTTCGGCGAGCGGCTGCGCGACGGTCGTGAGCGGCGGGGTCGTGGTCGACGCCTGTGGGACGTCGTCGAACCCGACCACGGACACGTCCTCGGGCACGCGGAGGCCCAGGTCGGTCGCGGCGCGGAGCACACCGACCGCCGAGGAGTCGTTCGCAGCGAACACCGCGGACGGTCGATCGGGGCCGGCGAGCAGTTCGCGGGCGACCGCGGCGGACTGGTCCTCCTGGTAGCCGCCGTCCCGGACGAGTGACTCGTCGACGGGGAGCCCGGCGGCAGCGAGGGCGCGTCGGTACCCGGCCTCGCGGAGTTGCGCCGACGCCAGGTCCGGGCGGCCACGGAGGTGCGCGACGCGTGTGTGCCCTTGGGCGACCAGGTGCTCGACCGCCTGGACGGCACCGTCCTCGTTGTCGGCGTCGACCGTGGCGTGGCCCTCCGGACCGGTGTGCGGGTCGATCGCGACGACGGGGATCGACGAGCTCGACAGCGCGGTGGTCGGCGTCACGACGATGGCGCCGTCGATGAGCGTTCCGGAGAGCCGCGAGAGCGATCGCCGTTCCCACCCTGGCTGGTCGGCGCCCGTCACGAGCCCCGCGTAGGCGAGCAGTTCGTACCCGGTGCCGATGGTGGCGCTCGAGACGCCGCGGAGGAGCTCGGTCGAGAACGGTTCGAACTCGGGCACCAGGATGCCGAGGACCCCGGTGCGGGAACTGCGCAGGCTCCTGGCGACGAGCGAGGTCTCGTAGCCGAGCTGCTCGACGACCTCCTGCACGCGGAGGATCGTCGCCGGTGCGACGCCGTCGCGCTGGTTGATGACCTTCGACACCGTGGGGATCGAGACCCCTGCGGCCCGTGCGACGTCCCCGATCGTCACCCGGCCGGCTCCGGGACGCATGCCGAGAGCCGTGTCCATGTGCACACCGTACCGCTGCCTCGACGCGAAATCAGCAAAGAAAACGTTATCGATATCGATTGACAAGCCTCGCGTCGACCTGGCACGCTCTCCGCAAGCGGCAGTCGATGTCGCTGCAGGTCAACGACGACACTCAGGAGTTCCACGATGACGAGGAAGATCCGTGCCGCGGCAGCCATCGCGCTGATCGGGGCCACAGCACTGGTGGCCGCAGGCTGCTCGGCGGGCAGCGATGCCGCCGGGGGCGACGGCGGGAAGGTCTCGATGACCTTCTGGCACAACTCCACCACCGGTCCCGGCAAGGCGTTCTGGGAGAAGACCGTCAAGGACTTCGAGGCGGAGAACCCGAACGTCACCATCAAGATCCAGGCGATCCAGAACGAGGACCTGGACGGCAAGCTCCAGACCGCGCTCAACTCCGGTTCCGCTCCGGACGTGTTCCTGCAGCGCGGCGGCGGGAAGATGGCAGCAATGGTCAACGCCGGCCAGCTGATGGACATCTCCGGCTCGATCGGCAAGACCGCCAAGAGCGAGATCAGCGACGGCACGTTCAAGGGCTACGAGCAGGACGGCAAGACGTGGGCCATGCCGGTCGACGTCAACCCGGAGGGCATCTGGTACAGCCAGGACCTCTTCAAGCAGGCCGGCATCGAGGGCACGCCCACCACGATCGACGAACTGAACGCCGACATCGCCAAGCTCAAGGCAGCGAACATCCAGCCGGTCGCCGTCGGCGCCAAGGACGCCTGGCCGGCCGCGCACTGGTACTACAACTTCGCGCTCCGGGCATGCCCGAGCAGCGTCCTGACCAAGACCGCGAAGGACCTGAAGTTCACGAACTCGTGCTGGGAACAGGCGGGCAAGGACACCAAGGCGTTCTTCGACACGAAGCCGTTCAACGACGGCTACCTCACCACCGCCGCGCAGCAGGGCGCCGGCAGCTCCGCCGGTCTCATCGCGAACCACAAGGCCGCGATGGAGCTCATGGGCGCCTGGGACCCCGGTGTGATCTCGTCGCTGACCCCGGACGGCAAGCCGCTGCAGGACCTCGGCTTCTTCCCGTTCCCGGAGGTCTCCGGCGGCAAGGGTGCTCCCGGCTCGATGATGGGCGCCGTCGACGGGTACTCGTGCTCGGCCAAGGCCCCCAAGAAGGCCTGCACCGACTTCCTGAACTACATGACGCAGAAGCCCGTGCAGGAGGCCTACTACAAGGCGTTCAACGCGATCCCGGCGAACAAGTCGGCGCAGTCGGTCGTCACCGAGCCCTACCTGAAGACGGTGCTCGAGGCGTTCAACAAGGCACCGTTCGTGTCGAACTACCTCGACACGGTCTACGGCCAGAACGTCGGCAACGCCCTGAACACGAGCGTCGTGAACCTGCTCGCCGGCAAGGGATCCGTCGACGACATCGTCAAGACCGTCAACCAGGCCGCAGCGAAGGGCTGACGACACGATGACCACCTCCGTCGCACCGCGTTCCGACGCTGCGCGGTCCGGGGCGGGACGGAACACGACCGGGGCGGACGGTTCGCCGTCGGCCCCGGTCCGCCGGCGCCGCACGGGCACCGACGTCCGAACCCGCGTCGAGATCGCCGTCCTCGCCGGGCCGGCCACGATCATGTTCGTCGGGTTCGTGATCCTGCCCGTCGCGCTCGCCGCCTACTACGGCTTCTACAAGTGGCAGGGCTACGGCACCCCCACCGACTTCGTCGGCCTGCAGAACTACGCGATCATCTTCACCGACCCGGACTTCCGGGGCGTCCTGCTCCACAACGCGTTCATCGTGATCGGGTCGCTCCTCGTGCAGGGACCGATCGCGATCGTGCTCGCCCTCCTGCTCAACCAGCGCATCCGGGGTCGCGGACTCATCCGCGTCCTGATCTTCCTGCCGTACGTCATCTCCGAGGTGATCGTCGGCACCGGATGGAGCCTCATGCTCCAGTCGAGCGGCGCCGTGAACGACCTGCTCCAGGCGGTGGGGCTCGGTGCTCTGCGCGCCGACTGGCTGTCGAACCCGGACATCGCGATCTGGACCCTGCTCGCGATCATCTCGTGGAAGTACATCGGCTTCGCGGTGATCCTGTTCCTCGCCGGCCTGCAGAGCATCCCCGAGGAGCTGTTCGAAGCAGCCCAGCTCGACGGCGCCAGCTACTGGCAGATCCAGCGGCGCATCACCCTGCCGCTCCTCGGCCCGACCGTCCGCATCTGGGCGTTCCTGTCGATCATCGGGTCGCTGCAGCTGTTCGACCTCGTCTACATCATCTGGGGTCAGTACATCGCCGCGACGGCGGGCACCTCGACGATGGCGACGTACATGGTCGCGAACGGCCGCATGTCCGGCAACTACGGGTACGGCAATGCCGTCGCCGTGGTCATCTTCCTCATCTCGCTGGCGGTCGCACTCGTCTACCAGCGGTTCGTCCTGCGCCGCGACACCGCCGGCGCCCTCACCGAGAAGGCCGACCGATGACCGCCACCGCCTCCATCGTCGCGCCGAAGCGCCGACGCGGCCCTCAGGACTCCGGACCCGTCCGCCGCGAACGGAACCTCGGCACGTACTTCGTCGCCCTGCTGTTCATCGCGGTCTGTGTCGGGCCGGTGCTGTACATCGTGCTCGGCGGGTTCCGCAGCAACTCGCAGATCACCGCGAGCCCGGCCGGTCTGCCCAGCCCGTGGCAGTTCGGCAACTACCTCTCCGTGCTGTCGAGCGGCGTCTTCTGGCAGCAGCTCGGCAACTCGGTGATCGCCGGCGTCACCACCACGGTCGGTGTCGTCGTGCTCGGCCTCATGGTCAGCTTCGTGATCGCCCGCTACCGGTTCCGCGGGCGCGACGCGCTGTACTCCCTGTTCGCGGCCGGTCTGATGTTCCCGATCACCGTCGCGATCACGCCGCTGTACCTGCTCGTCAAGGACCTCGGCCTGACGAACAGCCTGGCCGGGGTGATCCTGCCGCAGATCGCGTTCGCGCTGCCGACGACGGTGATCATCCTCGTGCCGTTCCTCCGGGCGATCCCGGACGAACTCGAGGAAGCAGCGTCGATCGACGGTGCCAGCCGACTCGGGTTCTTCTTCCGGATGGTCGTGCCGCTGTCGCTGCCCGGCGTCGTCACCGTCGGCATCCTGGCGTTCATCGGCAGCTGGAACAGCTACATCCTGCCGCTGTTCATCCTCAACGACGCGTCGGCCTACACGCTGCCGCTCGGGGTGCAGGCGTTCTCGTCGCAGTACTCCGTCGACACCGCGCGGGTCCTGGCGTTCACGTCGCTGTCGATGATCCCGGCGCTCGTGTTCTTCGCCGTCTTCCAGCGCCGCATCGTCGGCGGCCTGACCGGGGCGGTGAAGGGGTGACGACGGCGGACGCGACGCGGACCGCCGGGGACGACCCGCGCCTCCAGGCCGACGCCGCGCGCACGACGGACGCGGCCGGCGCGACCGATGCGACCGACGGGACCCGCGCCACCGCCCTGCTCGCCGCGATGACCCTCGAGGAGAAGACCGCCCAGCTCGTCGGGTACTGGCTCGACCAGAACGGCGTCGTCGCCCCGATGCAGGGCGAGATGACGGCGACGGCGGACGGCCGCACCCTCGCGGACATCACCCGCCACGGCATCGGCCAGTTCACGCGCGTCTACGGCACCCGACCGGTCGAACCGGACGAGCGTGCCGCCTGGCTGTGGGCGGAGCAGCGACGACTCGTCCGCGAGACCCGGCTCGGGATCCCCGCGCTCGTCCACGAGGAGTGCCTCACCGGGCTCGCCGCGTGGAAGGCCGCCACGTTCCCGACGCCGCTGGCGTGGGGTGCGGCGTTCGACCCTGACCTCGTCGAGCAGGTCGGCGCCGTGATCGGGGAGTCGATGCGCCAGCTCGGCATCCACCAGGGCCTCGCGCCCGTGCTCGACGTGGTCCGCGATCCGCGCTGGGGCCGCGTCGACGAGTGCATCGGCGAGGACCCGTACCTGGTCGGGACCGTCGGCACGGCGTACGTCCGGGGACTGCAGGGCGCGGGCGTGGACGCGACGCTGAAGCACTTCCTCGGCTACTCGGCGTCGCAGGCCGGCCGGAACCACGCACCCGTTCATGCCGGGCCGCGCGAGATCGCGGACGTCTTCCTGCCGCCCTTCGAGATGGCGCTGCGGGACGGTGGCGCGCGGAGCGTCATGAACTCGTACGCCGAGATCGACGGCGTGCCCGTCGCGGCGAACGGCGAGCTGTTGACCGACGTGCTGCGCGACCGGCTCGGGTTCGACGGGACGGTCGTCGCGGACTACTTCTCGGTCGCGTTCCTCGAGGTCATGCACGGCATCGCCGCCGACCGTGGCGAGGCCGCCGCGCTGGCGCTGTCCGCGGGCATCGACGTCGAGCTGCCGACGGGGGACGCGTTCCTGCAGCCGCTCGTCGACCGCGTGCGCGCCGGGCTCGTCGACGAGGCGCTCGTGGACCGAGCCGTGCTCCGGGTCCTCCGGCAGAAGGAGCGGCTCGGGCTGCTCGACCCGTCCGCGTTCGAGGACGAGCCGCCCACCGGCATCGACCTGGACACACCCCGGCACCGGGCGCTCGCGAAGGCGCTCGCGGCACGGTCGCTCGTCCTGCTGGCGAACCGACCCGTCCCCGGCGGCGCGGACCTGGCGGACACCGTCCACGCTGCGCCCGTGCTCCCGCTCCGCGCCGACGCGACCGTGGCCCTGATCGGCCCGAACGCCGACCGTGCCGAGGCCCTGCAGGGCTGCTACTCCTTCGCCAACCACGTGCTCGCCGCCCACCCGGACCTGCCGCTCGGCTTCGACATCCCGACCGTCCGCGAGGCCCTCACCACGTCCCTCGGATCGTCCGCCGTCCGGTTCGCCACCGGCTGCGCCGTCAGCGGCACGGACCGTTCCGGGATCGCCGACGCGGTCGCCGTGGCGCAGGCCTCCGACGTCGCGGTGGTGGTCGTCGGCGACCAGGCCGGACTGTTCGGCCGCGGCACCGTCGGCGAGGGCAACGACACCGAGTCCCTCGACCTGCCCGGCGTGCAGCGCGAGCTCGTCGAGGCCGTGGTCGCCACCGGGACGCCCACCGTCGTGGTGCTGCTGACCGGGCGGCCGTACGCCATCGGGTGGGCGCTCGACGGCGACGCCCAGCGGCCCGACGCGCCCCTGCCCGCGGCCGTCGTCCAGGCGTTCTTCCCCGGCGAGGAGGGCGGCACCGCCATCGCCGACGTCCTCACCGGAGCAGCCTCGCCCTCCGGCCGTCTGCCGGTCTCGCTCCCGCGCGCCGCAGGGGCGCAGCCGTACACGTACCTGCACCCGCGGCTCGGTGGGCCGTCCGACGTCACCGCAACGGACTCGACGCCCGTGCGGCCGTTCGGCTTCGGGCTCACCTACACGTCCTTCGCGTACGAGGACCTCGTCACCGATCCCACCGTCGGCAGTGACGGCGCGTTCGACGTGTCCGTCACGGTCCGGAACACCGGAGACCGCGCGGGTGACGACGTGGTGCAGCTCTACGGACACGACGTGCACGCCGGCGTCACGCGCCCCGTTGCGCAGCTCCTCGGCTACGCGCGGGTCGCGCTGGCACCGGCGGAGTCGGTGCGGGTGCGGTTCAGCGTGCCGGTCCAGCGGTTCGCGTTCACCGGTCGCGACCTGCGGAAGGTGGTCGAGCCCGGCGACGTCGAGGTCTGGGTCGCGTCGCACGCTGCGGCGTCACGGCCTGGAGGCACGGTGCACGCCGACGGGATCGTGGCCGTCCGCGGCGGGTCGGGTCCGGAGCCCGTCCCCGGCTCCGCCACGGACCGCGCCGTGGTGCGCGTCACCGGCCCCGTCCGCGAGGTCGAGGCGTCCGACCGCCGGATCGTCACGTGGGAGCGCGTCTGAGGGGCGCGTCGGCGGCCGGGGTCGTTCAGTGAGCAGGGGTGGTCGAGTCCGTTCGCGCGACTCGACCACTCCTGCTCAGTCGATGTCGCGTCAGAGGATGCCGGTCAGGACTCCGCCGTCCGCTCGGACCGCCGCACCGTTCGTCGCCGAGGACAGTGGGCTCGCCAGGTACGTCACGAGGTGCGCGATCTCCTCCGGCGCGATGAACCGCTCGAGCAGCGTGGTCCGGTTCTGGCCGATCACCGCGGCCCGGACCGCCTCGGCCGGGGCACCCTGCGCCGCAGCGATCGCCTCGACCGTCGAGGCCACCCCGTCCGAGTAGGTCGGACCGCCGAGCACCGTGTTCACCGTGACGCCGGTGCCGCGGGTGCGCTTCGCGAGGCCGTTCCCGAGCGCCACCACCGCGGCCTTCGTGACGCCGTAGTGGACCATGTCGACCGGCACGTTCACGCCGGACTCGCTGCTGGTGAACACGACGCGGCCCCACCCGCGGTCGAGCATCGGGCCGAGGAGCGCGCGGGACAACCGGACGCCGCTCATCAGGTTGACGTCGAGGTACCTGGCCCACTCGTCGTCGTCGACGGCGTCGAAGTCGGCGAGGCCGAACAGCCCGACGTTGTTCACGAGGACGTCGATCGCGGGCAGTCGGTCGATCAGTACCGCGACCTGTTCGGGGTCGGCGAAGTCCGCGGCGATGCCCGACAGCTCCGCGCCGGGGTGTGCGGCCCGGAGCCGCTCCACCGCGGCGTCGACGCGGGTCTGCTCCCGTCCGTTCAGCACCACCCGTGCGCCCTCGGCCGCCAGCGCCGAGGCGACCGCGTACCCGATGCCCTGCGTCGAGCCGCTGACGAACGCCGTCCTGCCGGTCAGTCCCAGGTCCATGTCCACTCCCGTCGTGTCGATTCACTTGCTCAGGCAAGTCAACCTACGGTGTATCACTTGCCTGAGCAAGTCACAGTGCTAGCCTCGAGGCATGCCGAACCCCGACGCGGACGCCGCGCTGAGCGCCGAGCAGCTCGAGGTCTGGGCCGCGCTGGCGACCGTCCTCGAGCGGCTGCCCACCGCACTCGACGCGCAGCTCCAGCGCGACAGCGGCCTGACGCACTTCGAGCACGGCGTCCTCTTCGCCCTCGACGCAGCTCCCGACCGAATCCTCCGGATGAGCACCCTCGCCGGGTACGCGAGCTGCACCCTGTCGCGGCTCTCCCGTGCGGTGACGCGGCTCGAGGGGAAGGGGTGGGTCCGGCGGATGGTCGACCCGAGTGACGGTCGCTTCACCCTCGCCGAGCTCACGGCAGCCGGTCACGACCAGGTGGTGGCGTCGACCCCGGCACACCAGGACCTCGTCCGCCGGGTCGTCTTCGACGCCCTCACGCCGACGCAGGCCCGCCAGCTCGGGGTGATCGGCCGCCGCATCGCGGAGGCCGTCGGCGGTGGCCCCGTCTGGACCCCGCCGGCCGACGCGCGGTGAACGCCGGACCGGCGGACCGGAGGCGCGGTGCGGGCTGCCACCGCGCCTCCAGTCCGACGTCAGGCGCGCGTCGGCGCGACGTACGAGCCGTTCCGGACGTCGTCGAGCAGCGAGCGCTCGGACGGACGCCAGCCGAAGGTCGACCGCGCCTTCGTCGCGAGGAGGTGGGTCGAGGTCGTCAGTGTGCGGACGGCAGGGCCCATCTGCGCCTCCGCGACCTCGAGCGGGACCGGGACGGCCGGCGTGCCCGTGAGGTCGCCGATCGCTTCGGCGAGCTCTCGGAACGTGAACGGGACGGTCCCGACCGCGTTGTAGGCACCGGGGACCGGGTGCTCGATCGCCCGGACGTAGAGATCAGCGAGGTCGTCGACGTGCACCGGGTACCAGGCGTTCGCGCCGTCGCCGATGTACGTGGACGCCCCGTTCCCCACCGCGGCGTCGATCAGGCCCGTGACGAGGCCGGTGCCCCCGCGGCCGAAGACGAGACCGGCGCGGATCGCGATGCCCGCGACCCGGGCATCGCCGAGCACGATCCGTTCCGCCTGTGCCTTGACGGGCTGGGCGCTCACCGCGGGGAGCTCGGCGTCCTCCGTGACGTCGGTCGGGTCGGGGCCGTAGACCAGACCGGTCGAGGTGTAGACGACGGGCTTCGGAGCGGTCCCCGGAGCGGCAGCGCCGCCGACGACGGCGCCGACGGCGGCGAGTTCCGCCTGCATCGACTCATCGGTCGGCGCGTAGTCGGACGCGGCGTACACCACGGCATCCGCGGCGGCCGCAGCCGATCGCAGCACCGCGGTGTCCGCGATCGATCCGGCGACGGGTTCGGCGCCCGCTGCCCGGAGGCGTTCCGCGCTCCGGTCGGACCGGGCGAGGGCGGTGACGGTGTGGCCGGCAGTGAGCAGGTGTTCGACGAGGACCGAGCCGAAGTAGCCGGTGCCGCCGATGACGAAGACGTTCATGGACGGCACGCTAAACTCTGACATCAGTGTCAAGGTCAAGCGGGAGGCGGCACGATGCGCATCAGCGACCTGAGCCGGGCCAGCGGGGCGAGCGCCCGATCCCTGCGGTACTACGAGCAGCTCGGCTTCATCAGTCCCGAGCGCCGGTCCAACGGGTACCGGGAGTACGACGAGTCGGACGTCGAGACGGTCGGCACGATCAAGATGCTGCTCGACCTCGGACTCCCGACGGCGCTCATCGAGCAGGTCCTGCCGTGCACCCGGGGCACGAAGGTCGAGGACCAGTGCCCGGGGATCATCGACCAGGTCGTCGCGATCCGGGACGACATGGACGCCAGGGCGCAGCGGTTGCTCGCGATGCGGGACGCGCTGTCGGAGTCGTTGTCGCGGGTGGGTCGCTGACCACGAGCCCGGTCGTGTTCTCAGGTCCGCTTCCCGCATCCTCGCCGGAGCCGCCCCTAGGGTGACGGGATGCACGAGGATCCTGTGGGGGACGAGGTCCCGGTGGTGACCGAACCGAACGGTGCCGTCCGGCACGGGCGGCAGCGACGGGGCGCGCGGGTCTGGTTCGCGGCGGTCGGCGGGGTCGTCGCGATGGCGCTCGTCCTGGCCGGCGGGTACGCGGCGTGGTCGTACGTGCAGCTCGACACCAGCGTGACGAAGGTGCACATCGCACTGCCACACCCGTCGTCGTCACCGGACACGGACGGTGCAGCGCAGAACATCCTGTTGGTGGGCGACGACCACCGTCCCGCCGACGCCACGCCGCAGGAACTCGCGGAGCTCGGCACCGAACTCGACGGCGGCGCGACGAACACCGACTCGATGATCGTCCTGCACATCCCGGCCGGCGGTGGGAGCGCGACGATGATCTCGTTCCCACGCGACTCGTGGGTGCCGATCCCCGGCCACGGGACGTTCAAGCTCAACAGTGCGTTCTCGGACGGCGCGGCGAACGGCGGCGGCGACGCGGGCGGCATGCGGTTGCTCATCCAGACCATCGAGAACATGAGCGGGCTCTCGATCGACCACTTCGTCCGGGTGTCGCTGCTCGGCTTCTACCAGCTCGTCAAGGCGCTCGGACCGGTGCAGGTCTGCCTGAACGAAGCCGTCCACGACACGAACTCGAACGTCGACCTGCCCGCCGGGAACTCGACGCTCAACGCCTCGCAGGCCCTCTCGTTCGTCCGCCAGCGCGACGGACTGCCACGGGGTGACCTCGACCGCGAGGTCCGCCAGCAGTACTTCCTCTCGCAGGAGGCCCGGAAGGCCCTGTCCGCCGGGACACTGCTCAACCCCGTGAAGGTCTCGAACCTGCTGCAGGGCGTCGGGCAGTCGATCCAGATCGACGACGGGTTGAGCATCCCCAGCCTCGTGAACACCTTCCGGAGCATCGACCTGGCGAACATCCGCTCCACGGCCATCCCGACGTCGGGCACGCCGACGATCGACGGCTACTCCACCGTGGCGGTCGACTCCGCGGCGATGCCGGCGTTCATCCAGGGCATCGTCGGGCCGCCGGCCGCGTACACGTCGGCGACCGCCGCCGCGCCCGCCAGCGTGCACGTGTCCGTGCAGAACGGCGGGTCGACGCCCGGTGGTGCGACGGCGGCCTCGGCAGCGCTGACCGCGAAGGGCTTCGTGGTCGGCGCGCCGTCCGACACGACGACCACCACGACGACCGTCGTGGAGTACCCGAAGGGTTCGGAAGCCCAGGCCAAGGCGGTCGCGAACGCCGTGCCGGGGGCGACCGCGGTGCTCTCGACGACGGCCACCGGGGTGACGCTCGTGCTCGGGACGGACGGGCACACGGCCGCGACGGGGACCTCGTCCTCGAGCTCCTCGGCGAAGGCTCCGGCGTCGGACGCTCCGGCGTCGAAGGCCCCGTCGTCGAAGGCGTCGGCCGCGTCACCGTCGTCGACGCCGGTGGGGAACGCGTACGGCAAGCAGGGCACCTGCATCAACTGACCAGCGGTGGCAGGGTGGACCGATGGGGACCATCAGGAACATCGCCGTGGGGTTGCCCGTCCGGGGCGGCCACGTGCTGCTCTCCGAGGGGTTCGACCGCGTCCGGCAGCTCCGCTTCCACCGGGCGGTCGGCGGTGGGATCGAGTTCGGCGAGCTCGCCGTCGAAGCACTGCACCGGGAGTTCCGCGAGGAGCTCGACGTCGCGATCGATTCGGCTGAACCACTCGGCGTGCTCGAGAACCGGTTCGCGTTCGAGGGGACCCCCGGGCACGAGGTCGTGCACGTCTTCGCGGTCCGCTCGGCAGCACTCGACGCGGTACCGCTCGACGCCGAGCTCGTGGTGCTCGACGAGGGCAGTCCGGTGCGCTGGGTGCCGCTGGACACCAATGTCCCGGTGTTCCCGCCCGGCGTCCTCGATCTGCTGCCTCAGCGGGGCCGCGAGGCGCGAAGAACGGTGCCGACCGCGGCCGTCGCCAGTCCCAAGCCGGTCACTCCGACGAGCATGCCCAGCACGTAGAGCAGGCCGGCTGGGAAGTTCACCCCGGTGCCGATCGGCGTCAGGATCGTCCACACGGAGCCGACAGCGGTGAGGACGAAGCCCGCACCCGTGACGACAAGTGCCGCGACGACGAGGCCGCGGACGTCGGAGACGGCTCGTGCTCCACCGGAAGGGTTCTGCGGTACGGTCATGGTCACAGCCTCGTCGTCAACTGCGCCGGCCTGCACGTGCCGCGAACGCGTCGAGCGCGCGGAGGATCTCGTCGTTCCGGTAGACGACCCCGTGCCGGTACTCGTTCTTCTTCGCCAGGACGCCGGCCTCGACCAGGCGTTCGAGGTGCGGGTACACGTTCTTCGGGTCCACCCCCATCTCGGCGGCGAGCGTCGACGCGTTGAGGACCGGTTGCCGCGCCACCACCTCGAGGGCACGCCACACACCGGAATCGCTGCGGGCGGTCACCGCCGTACGCCAAGCAGCCCGGATGGCCGAGATCTCCTCGACGAGTTCGCGCGCGTTCCCGACCGCCTCGAACGATGCCTCGGACACGAGCCGGATGATCGGGTCGACCTCACCACGGCGGTACGCAGTGAGCGCGTCGACGTAGCCCGCGGTGTCGGTCAGCAGTCCTGCCGAGACGGGCACCGTGACGTTCTGCGTGAGTTCGTTCGAGCGCAGCATCGCCTGGAGCAGCGCGCGCCCGGTTCGTCCGTTGCCGTCGGTGAACGGGTGGATCGTCTCGAACTGTGCGTGGGTGACGGCCACCTGGGCGAGTCTTGGGAGGTCGGTCCGGCGGGCGAAGGTCATCGTGTCGTCCACGAGGGCGGGGACACGCTCCCAGGACGGCACGACGTACTCTGCACCCACTGGTGTGCGCCCGCTCGTCCCGATCCGCACCGGTTCCTCGCGGAAGCGGCCGGCCTCGTGGCGTCGGTCGTGCTCCATCAGGACTTCGTGCATCGACAGGACGGTCGCCGTGGTGAGCTCGTCGGAGAGTTCGATGGCCGTCCGCATCGCGCGCGTGTTCGAGACGATCTCGCTCGCGTTGCGTTTTCCCTCCCCGCCGAGCTCCGCCGTGAAGATCTGTCGTGCACTCGCCGTGAGGTGCTCGATCTGCGAGGAAGCAGCGGCTTCCGATCGGAGCAGGAGTGCGGCGAACGGAGCAACCTCGTTGCCCAGCGAATCGTCGAACCGAGCGAGGGCCGTCGAGGCCTCGTCCGCCAGGGCAGCGACCTCTGCCGAGGGCCGGAGCGAGCGCTGCGCGATGGTCGGCGGGAGCGCGGCTTCGTACCGTTCGCTGACGACGTCACGTCGCGCGGCTCGCGGTCCGGATTCCGCGTACCGGCTCTGCCACCGGAGTTCCTCGAACTCGAGAGCAGGCCAGGCCTCGGATGCCGATGTCATGACGACCTCCTCGGATTTTCTGAGTTAGACGATTATCTCAGAAAATCTGCCCTCCGCGTCCTGTGATCCGTCAGCCCCGCGCCCGCAGGAACGCGACCTGCCGCTCCCAGTGCCGGAAGCCGCCACCCTCGTGCCCGTTGTACGGGTAGACCTCGATCGCCTTGTCCGCCGAGCCGAGGGCGTTGTACGCCGCGAAGGTCGTCCGCGGCGGCACGACGTCGTCCATGAGCGCGACGGAGAACAACGCGGGAGCGGTGATCCCGGCGGCGAAGTGCACCCCGTCGAAGTACGCGGCGGTGTCCCACACGGTGTCGATCGCGTCGCGGTGCACGGACAGGTACTGCGCGAGTTCGCGGTACGGTCCGCCGACCGCGACCGCCGTGCCGTTCTCCCAGTCGCTGAGGAACGCGACGTCGGGCAGCAGTGCTGTGATCGGTCCGACGTGCGCCTCGACGAGGGCGGCAGCGGCGATGGTGATCCCGCCGCCCTGGCTGCCGCCGGTGAGCGCGATGCGCGTGGCATCGACGCCGGGCAGTGTCCGGACGGCGTCGACGAGCCGGACGGCGTCGGTGTACACGCGCCGGTAGTAGTGGTCGGCGGGCGATCCGATGCCGCTCGTCATCCACCCGCCGATGTGCGGGGCGGACCCGTGCGGGTCGGGAGTGTCACCACCGGAACCCCACCCGCTGCCCTGACCGCGGGTGTCCATGACGACGTGCACGTACCCTGCGAGGGCCCACGAGACGCGCTCACCGGGCAGCCCCCGCCCGCCGTTGTAGCCGAGGAACTCGACGACGACGGGCAGGGGCTCGGTGGTCCCGACCGGACGGGTGATCCAGGCGCGGACCGGGTCGGCGGCGAAGCCCGGGAACGTGAGGTCCTCGACGACGAGTCCCGTCACCGGGGTCTCCGCGGGGACGACGACGGGCGCGACGCCCGCCCCGGCGGTCCGTGCCGACTCGATGGTCTCCGTCCAGAACGCGTCGAAGTCGGCGGGGCGCCGGACCTCGGGTCGGTACGAACGGAGCGCGTCGAGGGGCAGGTCGGTCAGGGGCATGTGGGTTCCTCCGGGTGTGCTGGTGTCAGCGAGCCGCTCCACGGTACTGCGCGAGCACCTCAGGACGCGGGTCCGCCGTGACGGTCGTCGCGTCGGTCGTCCACGTCGGCAGGGCGCCGGTGAGCGCCCACGCGGCCTGCTTCGCGGCGCCGGCCGCGACGTACTCGCCGGGTTCCGGCACGAGGACGTCCCGCCCGAACACCTGTGCGGCGACGACGCGCACGGCCTCGTTGCGTGCGGCACCGCCGATGAGCAGCAGCCGTTCCACCGTGACGCCGGTGCCCTCGACGGCCGCGAGACCGTCCGCGAGCGCGCACAGCATCCCCTCGACGGCGGCCCGCGCCAGGTGCGCACGGTCCGTGGTCGCGGGTGTCATGCCGAGCAGCGAGGCGGTCGCGTCGGGCCGGTTCGGGGTGCGCTCGCCGACGAAGTACGGCACGAGGACGAGTCCGTCGGCACCGGCCGGCGCCTGCAGCGCCAGCTCGCCGAGCTCGTCGTGGTCCACGCCGAGCAGTCCGCCGATCACCTCGAGCACGCGGGCCGCGTTGAGCGTGGTGACGATCGGGAGGCGCGACCCGGTCCCGTCGGCGAATCCCGCCACGGTCCCGCTCGGGTCCGTCACCTCGGCGTCGGTGACCCCGAAGACGGTGCCGCTCGTGCCGAGGGACACCGCGACGTCACCCGGGCCGAGCCCGAGGCCGAGCGCCGCCCCGGCGTTGTCGCCGAGCCCGGCGCCGACGACGAGACCGGACGGTGCCGTGGCACCGTGCGGCAGCGGGACGTCGACGTCGAGCGTGCCCATCGCCTCGTCCGGGGCGACGACCCGCGGCACGACCACGGCGTCGTCGTCCCCGGTCTCGGCGGTGCGGAGGGGCCGGCCGAACGCGAGCGCGAACAGCTCCGGGTCGTACTCCCGGCGCACCGGGTCCCAGTAGGCCGTCCCGCTCGCGTCGGAGCCGTCCGTGGCCAGGGCGTCGAGGTCGGGACCGAGGGGGCTCTCGTCCGCCGGACCGTACCCGCGCAGCCGCCACGACAACCAGTCGTGGGGGAGCGCGACGGCGGCCACGCGCGCCGCGTTGTCCGGCTCCGCGTCGCGGAGCCACCGCAACTTGGTCCCGGTGAACGACGCGACCGGCACCAGACCCGTGTGGGCGACCCATGCCTCCCGGCCGAGCTCCTCGACCATCTGCGCGGCCGCATCCGCACTGCGGACGTCGTTCCAGAGGAGGGCGTCGCGGACCACGTGACCGTCGGCGTCGAGCGCGACCATGCCGTGCTGCTGCCCGGCGATCGCGATCGCACCGACGTCCTCGAGGCCGCCGGCGTCCGCGATCGCGGCGCCGAGGGCGTCCCACCAGTGGCGCGGGGCGACGGACGTGCCGTCCGGGTGGGACGCGCGCCCCTCCCGGACGACCGCACCGGTGCCCGCGTCACGGATGGTGACCTTGCAGGACTGGGTCGACGAGTCGACCCCGGCGACGAGCTGCTGGCTCAACGAGCGCCCATGAGGTGCTCGATCGCGAGCTGCTGCAGCTTGACGAAGCCGAAGCCCTTGCCGCCGAAGTACGCGTCCGCGTCGAAGTCCTCGTACGCGGAACGGTCCGCGAGGAACGCGTCGTACGACTCGCCGTCGTTCAGCGTCGGCGTGCTGAGCTCGCCGACCTTCGACGCCTCGAGCGCGGCTTGGACCTCGGGGTCGGCGCGGAACGCCTGGGCACGCTCCTTGAGCAGCAGGTACATGCGCATGTTCGCGGCCGCGGAGTCCCAGACGCCGGAGATGTCCTCGGTGCGGCTCGGCTTGTAGTCGAAGTGGCGCGGGCCGTCGTAGGCCGGTCCGCCCTGGGGGGCACCGTGCTCGAGCAGGTCGACGAGCGAGAACGCGTTCTGCAGGTCGCCGTGACCGAACACGAGGTCCTGGTCGTACTTGATGCCGCGCTGACCGTTGAGGTCGATGTGGAAGAGCTTGCCCTGGTAGAGCGCCTGCGCGATGCCGGCCGTGAAGTTCAGGCCCGCCATCTGCTCGTGGCCGACCTCGGGGTTGATGCCGAACAGCTCCGGGCGTTCGAGCGTCTCGGTGAAGGCGATCGCGTGGCCGAGGGTCGGCAGGAGGATGTCGCCGCGGGGCTCGTTCGGCTTCGGCTCGATCGCGAACCGGATGCCGTAGCCCTTGTCCGTGACGTAGTCGGCGAGGAGGTTCACGGCCTCGCGGTAGCGCTCGAGCGCGGCCTGCACGTCCTTCGCCGCGTCGTACTCGGCGCCCTCGCGGCCGCCCCACATCACGAAGGTCTTCGCGCCGAGCTCGGCGGCCAGGTCGATGTTGCGGAGGACCTTCCGGAGCGCGAACCGACGGACCTGGCGGTCGTTCGAGGTGAAGCCGCCGTCCTTGAAGACCGGGGCCGAGAACAGGTTCGTGGTGACCATCGGGACGACGATGCCCGTGGCCTCGAGTGCGCCCTTGAGCCGGTCGATCTGCTTCTGACGCTCGGCGTCGGTCGAGCCGAACGCGAAGAGGTCGTCGTCGTGGAACGTCAGGCCGTAGGCGCCGAGTTCGTCGAGCTTCTCGACGCCCTCGACCACGTCGAGGGCGGGGCGGGTCGGGCCGCCGAAGGGGTCGGAGCCGTTGTAACCGATGGTCCAGAGACCGAAGGAGAACTTGTCTGCACGGGTGGGCGTCGTTGCCATGGGGATCACCGTTCGTCGTCGAAACAAAATGTTGCCGCGCCCAACATAAGCGGTAGTGTTGGCTGTGGCAAGGACGTGATCGCAAGGGAGCGAGCGGATGGCACAGGATCGACCACGGGTCGCCATGATCGGGCACGGCTTCATGGGAGCCGCGCACTCACAAGCCTGGCGGACAGCGCCGCGGTTCTTCGACCTCGGTGTCGAACCGGAGATGGCGGTGATCGTCGGACGCGATCCGGACCGCACCGAGGCCGCGCGGGTGCAGTACGGATGGCAGGCCGCCTCCACCGACTGGCGTGCCGTCGTCGCCGACCCGGACATCGACGTCGTGGACATCGTGTCGCCGGGGTCGTCGCACGTCGAGATCGCGATCGCCGCGCTCGAGGCGGGCAAGCACGTGCTGTGCGAGAAGCCCCTCGCCAACAGCGTCGCCGAGGCCGAGGCGATGACCGCTGCCGCCGCGGCTGCCCGGGCGGACGGCGTCCGCGCGATGGTCGGGTTCAGCTACCGTCGCGTGCCCGCCATCGCGTTCGCGAAGCAGCTCGTGGCGTCCGGCCGGATCGGGACCGTGCGGCAGGTCCGTGCGCTGTACCTGCAGGACTGGCTGGCCGACGCCGACGGCCCGATGACCTGGCGGCTCGACAAGGAGCTCGCCGGGTCCGGAGCGCTCGGTGACATCGGTGCGCACGCGATCGATCTGGTCGAGCACGTCACCGGTGCGTCGCTCACCACGGTCTCGGGGCTGCTCGAGACCTTCGTGACCGAACGGCCGCTGCTCGCCGACGGCGTCGGACTGTCCGGCACGGCGTCGAGCGAACGCGGGCAGGTCACCGTCGACGACGCGGCGTTCTTCACCGCACGGCTCGGCGGCGGCGCGGCCGACGGTGCGATCGGCACGTTCGAGGCCACGCGCTACGCCACCGGCCGGAAGAACGGTCTGACGCTCGAGATCAGCGGGTCCGACGGCGCGATCCAGTTCGACCTCGAGTCGATGAACGAACTCCGACTGTACGAGTCGTCGGCACCCGCGGGGGAGCAGGGCTTCCGCCGCATCCTCGTCACCGAGCCGGAGCACCCCTACATGGCGGCGTGGTGGCCCACCGGACACCTCATCGGGTACGAGCACACGTTCAGCCACCAGGTGAAGGACTTCATCGAGGCGATCGTCGCGGGCACCGACCCGTCACCGTCGTTCGAGGACGGCCTGCACGTGCAGCGCGTGCTCGACGCCGTCGAACGCAGTGCCGCCGACGGCAGCGCCTGGACGGTGATCTGAGTGACGGGACGCAAGCAGGCGCTCGTCGTCCGCGGTGGCTGGGACGGCCACCAACCCGTCGAGACCACCGACTCGTTCGTGCCGTTCCTCCGCGACAACGGGTTCGACGTGCAGGTGTCGGACTCGACCGCCGTGTACGCCGACGAGTCCGTCATGGCGGACGTCGACCTGATCGTCCAGGTCGTCACGATGTCCACCATCGCCGACGACGAGTTCGCCGGGCTGCAGCGGGCCGTCCTCGGCGGCGCCGGGCTCGCGGGCTGGCACGGCGGCATCGCGGACGCGTTCCGGAACACCGCCGACTACCTGCACATGATCGGTGGGCAGTTCGCACACCACGCGGGGAAGCACCCGTCGGAGCGCACCGGCGAGCAGTCCGACAACTACATCCCGTACACGGTCCACATCACCGACCTCGGGCACGAGCACCCGATCACGCACGGCATCGAGGACTTCGACCTCGTCACCGAGCAGTACTGGGTGCTGAGCGACGAGTACAACGACGTCCTCGCGACCACCACACAGGAGGCACGGGACTTCGACACCTGGAACCGACCGGTCACGGCGCCGGCGATCTGGACCCGGCAGTGGGGCGAGGGGCGCGTGTTCGTGTCCGCGCCCGGACACCGGCTCGAGGTCGTCGAGTCGCAGCCGCTCCGCACGATCATCGAACGGGGACTCCTGTGGGCAGCCCGGTGAACGGACCAGCGCTGCGGGTCGGTGTCGTCGGTGTCGGCACCATCAGCCAGCAGTACTTCGAGCACTTCCCGGCCCTGCCCGGCCTGGCGCTCACGGCCGTGGCGGACCTCGACGTCGACCGCGCCCGGTCGGTCGGCGACGCCCAGGGCGTGCGGGGGACCAGCGTCGACGAGCTCCTCGCCGCGGACGACGTCGACGTCGTGCTCAACCTGACGATCCCGGCCGCGCACGCCGAGATCGCCACCCGGGCCCTCGACGCCGGCAAGCACGTGTACGGCGAGAAGCCGCTCGCACTCGCGACGGCCGAGGCCGCTCCCGTGCTCGAACTGGCCGCACGCTCGGGCCTGCGGGTCGGCAGCGCGCCGGACACCGTGCTCGGGACGGGGATCCAGACCGCCCGCGCGGCGATCGACGACGGCCGCATCGGCGACCCGGTGGGCGCCGCGGTGTCGTGGAGCGCCCCCGGACACGAGCTCTGGCACCCGGCACCCGCGTTCTACTACCAGCCAGGCGGCGGACCGCTGCTCGACATGGGGCCGTACTACCTGACGAGCCTCGTGCAGTTCTTCGGCCCGGTCGCCCGGGTCAGCGGCAGCGCCACACGCTCCACCCGCGAGCGCACCATCGCGACCGGCCCCTTCGCCGGCGCGCCGATCCCGGTCGACGTCGACACCCACGTGGTCGCGGTGCTCGAGCACGCGAGCGGCGTGGTCTCGACCGTGACCGTCTCGTTCGAGGTCTGGGCCACCCGGGCGCCGCTGTTCGAGGTGCACGGCACCGCGGGCAGCCTGGCGGTGGCCGACCCGAACCGCTTCTCGGACCCGGTGTCGATCGCCACGGCCGACGACCGCGAGTGGCGCGAGCTGCCGGTCGCGGCCGGGTACGCCGACGCCGGACGTGGCTACGGTCTCGCGGACATGGCGCACGCGATCGCGACCGACCGGCCGCACCGGGCGTCGGGCGAGCTCGCGTTCCACGTGCTCGAGATCATGGAGGCCGTCCAGACCGCGGCACGGGAGCACACCGTCGTGACGGTGTCGTCCCGCGTCGAGCGGCCCGCGACGGTGCCCCTCGGTGCCCGGCCGGGCACCTGGTGAACCGGCCACAGGAGGAAGGAAGCAGCATGACGGACACGACCCGTGCCTCCAGGCCGGTCACCCTGTTCACCGGCCAGTGGGCGGACCTGCCCTTCGAGGAGGTCGCACGCCTGGCGGGCGAGTGGGGCTACGACGGCCTGGAGATCGCCTGCTGGGGCGACCACCTCGACGTCCGCCGCGCCGCGACGGACCCGTCGTACGTCGCCGACCGCAAGGCGGTCCTCGAGCGCAACGGCCTGCAGGTCTGGACCATCGCGAACCACCTCACCGGGCAGGCGGTGTGCGACGACCCCATCGACCAGCGGCACGAGGACATCCTGGCACCGCACGTGTGGGGCGACGGCGACCCGGAGGGCGTCCGGCAGCGTGCCGCCGAGGAACTGCAGTGGACCGCGCGTGCGGCCGCAGCGCTCGGCGTCGACACCGTCACGGGGTTCTCGGGCTCGTCGATCTGGAAGACCGTCGCCGGGTTCCCCCCGGTTCCCGCGTCGATGATCGACGCCGGGTACCAGGACTTCCACGACCGGTGGTCGCCGATCCTCGACGTGTTCGAGGAGGTCGGGGTCCGCTTCGCGCTCGAGGTGCACCCGTCCGAGATCGCCTACGACTACTGGACGGCTGCACGGGCCCTGGAGGTGTTCGCGGACCGGCCGTCGTTCGGGTTCAACTTCGACCCGTCGCACTTCGTCTGGCAGGACCTCGACCCCGCCGCGTTCCTGCTCGACTTCGCCGACCGGGTCTACCACGTGCACTGCAAGGAGTCGGTCAAGCAGCTCGACGGCCGCAACGGACGGCTCTCCTCGCACCTGGCCTGGGGCGACCCCCGACGCGGGTGGGACTTCGTCACCGCCGGACACGGGGACGTGCCGTGGGAGCGGGTGTTCCGCGTGCTGAACCACATCGGGTACGCGGGTCCGACGAGCGTCGAGTGGGAGGACGCCGGCATGGACCGACTCGTCGGCGGCCCGGAGGCGCTCGCGTTCGTGCGCAGGCTCGGGACGATCGCGCCGCCGGAGGCCTCGTTCGACGCGGCGTTCTCGCGGTCGCGGTGAGCGGCCCGCGGGGCCCGAGACCCGGCCGCAGCGACAGTCCTCGCGCTCCCGAGCCCGAGGACGGTCGCTCAGGCCGAGTCTCGGCGACCAAGCCGGCGGCGACCAAGCCCGGCAACGCCGCGCGGGTCCTCCGCATCGTGCACGAGGACGGCCCGGTCACGCGCGCCGAGCTGACGCGCCGCACCGGGCTCAACCGGTCCACGATCCTCGCACTCGTCGGGGAGCTCGTCGACCTCGGCCTCGTGCACGAGGAGACGCCGGCGCCGGGCACCCCGGGAGCCGGCGTCGGGCGCCCGAGCGGCGTCGTCCGAGCCTCGAGCGACGTGCTCGCCGCAGCGGTCACGGTCGAGATCGACGCGGTCGGGGTGGCGCTCGTCGGCCTCGACGGCACCGTGCGCGACCGCGAGGTCGAAGCCCAGCAGGACGTCCCCACCGCAGCGCAGGCGATGGACGCCGTCGTCCGGGTCCTCGCGGTGCTGACCGCCAGGACCGCCCCCGCGGCCCGGATCGTCGGGGTCGGCGTCGCCGTCCCCGGCATCGTCCGCGTCGAGGACGGCACCGTCCGGGACGCCCCGCACCTCGGGTGGCGCGACGAACCCTTCGCCGCGCCCCTCGCCGATCGGATCGGTCTCCCGGTGCGTGCGGCGAACGACGCCAACCTCGGTGCCTGGGCGGAGCGCCTGTACGGCAGCGCCCGCGGCGTCGACGACCTGGTGTACCTCAACGGTGGTGCGAGCGGCATCGGCGGCGGGATCGTCAGCGCCGGCCGACCCTTCAGCGGCGCAGACGGGTACGCGGGGGAGCTCGGCCACACCTTCGTCGCCGCGAACGGCATCCGCTGCCACTGCGGTGCGGTCGGGTGCCTCGAGACCGAGGCATCGCGGTCGGCCCTCACGCTCGCCACCGGCACGCCCCCGGACGACCTGGCGGCGCTCGCCGTCGCGCTCGCCGCAGGACGCCCGGAGGTCGAGCGGGTCGTCGACCGGCAGGTCGCCGCGCTCGCCACGGGGCTCCGCAACGCGATCCACACGGTCGACCCGGAGGTCGTCGTGCTCGGCGGCTTCCTCGGGGCCCTGCTCGGCCACGTCGGGGACCGCATCGAGGCCGACGTCCGTGCCCAGTCCATGCCGGCCATGACCGAGCGGCTCCGGATCGTGCCGGCCGCCCTCGGCACCGACGTCCTCGTCCGCGGTGCCGCCGAGATCGGCTTCCGCGACCTCCTGCTCGACCCGTCATCACCCACCACCACGGGCCGCGCCGCTGCGGCCGAGGAAGCGAGACCCGCATGACCACCGACCAGCACCAGCGTGTGAGCGTCCTGCTCGGCACGCAGGACCTCACCGTCGAGGACCGCCCCGTCCCCGCCGTCGACCCCGGCGACGTGCTCGTCCGGGTCGCCGCCGTGGGCGTCTGCGGCTCCGACGTGCACTACTACCGGCACGGCCGCATCGGGGACTTCGTCGTCGAGGAGCCGCTCGTCCTCGGCCACGAACTGTCCGGCACGATCACCGCCGTCGGCGAGGGCGTCGACCCGTCCCGCGTCGGGCAGCGCGTGGCGATCGAACCGCAGCGGCCGTGCCACCGGTGCGCGCAGTGCCTCGCCGGGCGCTACAACCTCTGCCCGCACATGCGCTTCTACGCGACGCCGCCCGTCGACGGTGCCTTCGCCGAGTTCGTCACGATCGAGTCCGAGTTCGCGCACCCGCTGCCCGACTCGGTGTCGTTCGAGGCCGGAGCCCTGCTCGAACCCCTGTCCGTCGGCATCGCCGCCGTCCGCAAGGCCGGGATCGTCCCCGGTTCGAGCGTGCTCATCGCCGGTGCCGGTCCGATCGGCATCATCTGCGCGCAGGCCGCGAAGGCGTTCGGCGCCTCGCGGATCGTCATCAGCGACCTCGTCCCGGAGCGTCGCGAGCGTGCGCTGTCCTACGGCGCCACCGAGACCGTCGACCCGACCGTGGTGTCCGTCGCGTCCGACCTGCCGCCGTTCGACGCGTTCATCGACGCCAGCGGTGCGCCGCGGGCGGTCTCGGACGGCATCAGGGCCGTCGGACCCGCTGGCGCGGCGGTGCTCGTCGGGCTCGGCAACTCCGAGATGACGCTGCCGGTCGAGCACATCCAGAACCTCGAGGTCACGGTCACCGGGATCTTCCGCTACACGAACACGTGGCCGGTCGCGATCGAGCTGGTCGCGTCGGGCCAGGTGGACCTGGACTCGCTCGTCACCGGCCGCTACGGCCTCGACGACGTCCGCGAGGCGCTCGAGAGCGACACCGACCCCGAGTCCCTCAAGTCGGTCGTCTACCCGGGTGGCGTGCCGGCCTGACCTCGCACGGTGCGAGGTGTGCCGTCGGACCGTGCGAGGTTCCGCGCAGGGTGGCACCCTCGGTGCCTCGCACCGTGGACGGTGCCTCGCACCGACCGAGGCGCGCGCACGGCGGGCAGGGACGACGTGACGGATGGGCGGACTGGAGGCGCGGTGCGGGCCCGCCCCGTTCCTCCAGTCCGGCACGTGACCCGGAACGGGGCCACCGGTGCGACACCCGGACGCGCTACGGTTCGCGCATGACGGCTTCCCCCGCGGCTGCAGTGCCGCAGCGCACCGACCGCCGCGCGCTCGTGTCCTGGGCCCTGTGGGACTGGGGGTCCGCGGCGTTCAACGCCGTCGTCACGACCTTCGTGTTCAGCACCTACCTGGCGAGCCGTGCGTTCGTCGACCCGGCGCTCGTCGCCGACACCTCGGCCGCCGGGAAGGCGCTCGTCGAGCGCGAACTCGCCCACAACGCGGCCGTCGTCTCGACGGCGCTGACCATCGCGGGGATCGTGGTCGCCCTGGTCGCCCCGGCGGTCGGTCGGCTCGCCGACTCGTCCGGGCACCGGCGGCGCTCGGTCCTCGTCGCCACCATCGGCGTCGTGCTGTCCATCGCCGGCATGGTCTTCGTCGCGCCGAGCCAGCCGTACCTGCTGCTCGGCGCGGCGCTGCTCGGGATCGGGACGGTCGCGTACGAGATCGCGAGCGTCGGGTACAACGCCATGCTCGGCCAGGTCGCGTCGGGGGAGGAGACCGGGCGGGTCTCGGCGATCGGCTGGGCGGCCGGGTACTTCGGCGGGATCGTGCTGCTCGTCGTGCTGCTCGTGCTGTGCATCCAGGACTTCGGCGGCGGCGACGTCGCGGGACTCCTGCAGCTGCCGGCGACGGTGGCGTCCGGGCAGTGGGACGTCCGCGTCGCGATCGGCATCGCCGCCGTCTGGCTCGCGGTCAGCTCGATCCCGCTGTTCGTCACCGTGCCCGAGGCCGTGCCGGACCCGTCGGTCCGTGGCGGCGGCGTGTTCGGCGCCTACCGGGACCTCGGGCGTGACATCGCGCGGCTCTGGCGCGAGCGGCGCAACGTCCTGGCGTTCCTGCTCGCGAGCGCCGTCTTCCGTGACGGGGTCGGCGCGGTGTTCACCTTCGGCGGGATCGTCGCCGCCCAGGTGTTCGGGTTCAGTCCGTCGCAGGTCATCCTGTTCGCCATCGCCGCGAACGTGGTCGCCGGCGCCGCCACGTTCCTGTCCGGCAGGTTGGACGACCGTTTCGGGTCGCGCGCGATCATCACGGTGTCGCTCGTTGGGCTCGCGGTGTGCGGGATCGGCGTCTTCGCGGTGGGCACCGTGACGGCGGGCTTCTGGGTGCTCGGCCTGACGCTGGCGGTGTTCGTCGGGCCGGTGCAGGCGTCCTCGAGGGCGTACCTCGCACGGTTGGCGACACCCGGGCGCGAGGGCGAGCTCTTCGGGCTGTACGCCACGACCGGTCGTGCGGCGTCGTTCCTGGCCCCGGCGCTGTTCGGGATCGCGGTGACGGTCGGCGGGTCCACGCGGTTCGGGATCCTCGGGGTCGTGGTGGTGCTCGTCGCCGGGCTGGTGCTGATGACCCTGGTGAAGCGGGAGCCCCGGGCGTAGTGAGCGGGCGCGGCGTGCCGGGCGCCGGGTGCCGGGCCCCGGGCGAAAAGGGGCGTACCTGGCGAGAACGGGCGTACCGAGTGCTTCTTTTCGACCGGGTACGCCCGTTCTCCCATTGGATCGCGCGCGTTCTGGGAAGGAACGTCCGACTTCCGCAGGTCGCGTGCGCCAGGATGGTGGCATGACCGACCAGCGGATCGCCGTCGTCGTCCTCGCCGCCGGGCAGGGCACGCGCATGAAGTCGTCCACCCCGAAGGTGCTGCACCGTCTCGCAGGCCTGCCGCTCATCGCACACGTGCTCCGGACGGCGTCGTCCCTCGAGCCGGAGTACGTCGCCGTCGTCGTGCGGCACGAACGCGACCGGGTCGCGGCCGAGGTCGTCGAGCGCGCCCCGGACGCCATCGTGGTCGACCAGGACGACGTGCCGGGCACCGGGCGGGCGGTCGAGGTCGCCGTGCAGGCGCTCCCCGCCGACTTCGACGGTGCCGTCGTGGTGCTGTCGGGCGACGTGCCGCTGCTCGACGCACCGTCCCTCCGTTCGCTCGTGGACGCCCACGTCGGTGGCCGCAACGGTGCGACCTTCGTCAGCGCCATCGCGCCGGATCCCACCGGGCTCGGACGCATCGTCCGTGACGCCGACGGGGCGTTCGTCGCGGTCGTCGAGCACAAGGACGCGACGGCCGAGCAGTTGACCATCACCGAGGCGAACGCCGGCATCTACGCGTTCGACGTCGCACACCTCCGTGCGGTGCTGCCGTCCCTCACCACCGCGAACGCGCAGGGCGAGAAGTACATCACCGACGCGCCGGCACGCATCGGCGAGCGGGGCGGCCGGGTCGACGTCGTCACCCTCACCGACCCGTGGCTCGTCGCCGGGATCAACGACCGCGCGCAGCTGTCCGACGCGGCCCGCGTGCTCAACGAGCGCATCGTCCGCCGCCACCAGCTCGCCGGGGTCACCGTGCAGGACCCGGCGACCACGTGGATCGACCTCGACGTGTCGATCGAGCCCGACGCCGAGATCCTCCCGGGCACGCAGCTCGTGGGCGCGACCGCGATCGCGGCCGGCGCCGTGGTCGGCCCGGACACCACGCTCCGTGACACCGAGGTCGGTGCCGGCGCGGTCGTCAACCGTGTCGACGCGACCCTGGCGGTCATCGGCGACGACGCCTCGGTGGGACCGTTCGCGTACCTGCGCCCTGGGACGATCCTCGGCGACCACGGCAAGATCGGGACGTTCGTCGAGACGAAGAACGCGAGGATCGGCCGGGGCAGCAAGGTGCCGCACCTGTCGTACATCGGCGACGCCGAGGTGGGCGAGGACTCGAACATCGGGGCGAACACGATCACCGCGAACTACGACGGCGTGCACAAGCACCGGACCGAGGTCGGGTCGAACGTCCGTACAGGCTCGCACAACGTGTTCGTCGCCCCGGTTAGGATTGGCGACGGGGCGTACACCGGCGCGGGTACGACCGTCCGCAAGGACGTACCGGCCGGTTCGCTGGCCATCAGCTACGCCCCGCAGCGCAACACCGACGGTTGGGTCGAGGAACACCGACCCGGCACGCCGGCGGCCGAGGCTGCTCGGCGAGCGCACGGCGAACAGATCTGACGGCTCTCGGGCCGATCGACACGGCCCCGCGGGGTCAGGGAGTGAGCACCGCACTTGTCCGGAATCAAAACGACCGGCCAGAAACGACTCGTCCTCGTCTCAGGACGAGCACACCCGGCGCTCTCGGCCGAGATCGCCGAAGAACTCGGTGTCGAGCTCGTCCCGACCGATGCCCGCACCTTCGCGAACGGGGAGCTCTACGCCCGGTTCGACGAGTCGGTCCGTGGCTGCGACGCCTTCGTCATCCAGTCGCACACCGCGCCGATCAACGAGTGGCTCATGGAGCAGCTCATCATGGTCGACGCGCTGAAGCGTGCCTCGGCGAAGCGCATCACCGTCGTCGCGCCCTTCTACCCCTACGCCCGGCAGGACAAGAAGGGCCGCGGGCGCGAGCCGATCTCGGCCCGTCTCGTCGCCGACCTGTTCAAGGCCGCCGGTGCGCACCGCATCATGAGCGTCGACCTGCACGCCGCGCAGATCCAGGGGTTCTTCGACGGCCCCGTCGACCACCTGTTCGCGATGCCCGTCCTGCTCCAGCGCTTCCAGGAGATCCTCGACCCGTCGACGCTCACCGTCGTCTCGCCGGACATGGGTCGCGTCCGCGTCGCCGACATCTGGTCCGAGAAGCTCGGCGCGCCCCTGGCGATCATCCACAAGCGCCGCGACCCGCTCGTCCCCAACCAGGTCTCCGTGCACGAGATCGTCGGTGACGTCTCGGGCCGCGTGTGCCTGCTCGTCGACGACCTCATCGACACGGGCCGGACCATCGCGAAGGCGGCCGAGGCGCTCAAGAACGCCGGCGCCACCGGGGTCGTCGTCGCCGCGACGCACGCCGTGTTCTCCGACCCGGCGACCGAGCTGCTGCAGAGCGAGTTCATCGACCGGGTCGTCGTCACGGACACGCTGCCCCTGCCGGAGGAGAAGCGCTGGGACCGTCTCGAGGTCCTGCCGATCGCCCCGCTCATCGCCCGCGCCATCCACGAGGTCTTCGACGACGGCTCCGTCACGTCGATGTTCGACGGCGCCGCTTGACCACACCCGCGCGTGACGCGCTCGCGGCCCGGCTCCGGGCCGCGGGCAGCGTCTTCGCCGAGGACGAAGCCGACCTCCTGCTCGAGGCCGGGGACGGCGACCCGGCACGGCTCCGCTCGGTCGTGCACCGCCGGCTCGGTGGTGAGCCGCTGGAGTACGTCCTCGGCTGGGCGGCGTTCGACGGGCACCGCGTCCGCGTGACCCCGGGGGTGTTCGTCCCCCGTGCCCGCACGACGGTCGTGGTGGAGCAGGCCGCGCGTCGGCTGCAGCGCTACGACCGGGTGGTGGACCTCTGCTGCGGTGCCGGGGCGATCTCGGTGGCACTGCTCGGACGCGTCGGCGCGCTCGACCTCGTGGCGGCGGACATCGACCCAGACGCCGTGGACGTCGCCGCCGAGAACATCGGCGACCGGGGCATCGTCGTCGCAGGGGACCTCTTCGCGCCACTGCCGGACCGCTTCCGCGGTGCCGTGGACGTCATCGCGGTGAACGCCCCGTACGTGCCGACCGGCTCGATCGCGACGATGCCGTCGGAGGCCCGCGACCACGAACACCGCGTCGCACTGGACGGTGGCGCGGACGGCCTCGACCTGCACCGGCGGATCGCCACGGGAGCGGGGGAGTGGCTCCGGCCGGGCGGCTCCGTCGTCATCGAGGTCTCCGAGGCGCAAGCGGCGGTGTCGTGTGCCCTGTTCACCGACGCCGGCTTCGACGCCGCAGTCGAGTCCGACGACGAGGTCGACGGCACCTGCGTCGTGGCGACCCGCCCCGCCTGAGACCCGGCCCAGCGCGCGAGACGCCGCCCGGGCGCGCGAGGCGCCGCCCGGCGCGCGAGACGCCGCCCGGCGCGCGAGACGCCGCCTGCCGGACGGGACGCCGCCGGATCCGGCGGTGTGTCGCCCTGGACGCGGTGTCTCGACGACGTGACGGTGTCCCGTGAGCCGCACCGCGCCTCCAGGCCGACGACGAGACGTCGACAGCCGGCCATCGTCAGGCCGCGCGCACCTCGACACTGTGCCACCCGGAGGCGCCGTTCGGTGCCGGCGGCCGCTCGACGCTCGTCTGCACCTCGCCGTCGGCGCTCACGGCACGGACCTGGATGCGGTGCGACCCCTTCGTCGGCGTCCACCGGTACACCCACTGCCGCCAGGTGTCGGCGGACACGGAGTCCGCCAGGGTGGCGTCCTGCCACGCGCCGTCGCCGACCCGGACCTGCACGGCCTTGACCCCGGTGTGCGGCTGCCAGGCGACGCCGGCGACGGCGACCGTCGATCCGGCGTCGACCGTGGAACCGGCGCGGGGCGTGTCGATCCGCGACTCGAGCTTGACGGGCCCGCGTTCCGACCAGCCGCGCGGCGTCCAGTAGCCCTGGGCGTCGGCGAAGCGGGTGACCTCGAGTTCGGTGACCCACTTCGTCGCGGACACGTAGCCGAACAGCCCCGGGACGACCATCCGGACCGGGAAGCCGTGCTCCGGGGGCAGCGGCTCGCCGTTCAT
Organism: Curtobacterium sp. 314Chir4.1; assembly: GCF_900215175.1. Lineage (NCBI taxonomy): Bacteria > Bacillati > Actinomycetota > Actinomycetes > Micrococcales > Microbacteriaceae > Curtobacterium > Curtobacterium sp. 314Chir4.1. The sequence continues at coordinate 535,014 of NZ_OCMI01000003.1, read as the reverse complement.
GCCGACCGCCAGCAGCGCCGCGGTCCCGTCGTCCTGCAGCACGTCGAGCGGTGTCCCGGCGGTGAAGCCGTCGACGCTACGGGAGAGCACCATGTCGGCGCCCGCGTGCGGTCCGGCGCGTTCGAGCAGGTGTCGGATCGGGTAGCCGAGCCACAGCGCGTTGCCGATGAGGTCGCCACCGACCTCGTTCGAGACGCAGCTCAGGGTGGCGAGGTGCTCCTCGAGCGGCAGGGCGAGCAGGTCGTCCCAGGTCAGCTCGACCTCGTGGTCGACGGCGCCGTGGATCCGCAACCGCCAGTCCGCGGTGTCGACCGACGGCACCCGCAGCGCGGTGTCGATCCGGTAGAAGTCGGCGTTCGGGGTCACGTACGGGGTGATGCCGGCGACGTCGAGCGACGCCCCTGCGGGGACGGCCGGCGCCGTGGTCGCGGGCTCCGGCAGTCGGATCGCCCGACGGGCGGCCGCGGCTGCCTGCATGGCCGAGGTCCCCAGCCTGGAGGCAGTGCCCACCACGACCGCGAGGGTCGCCGCGGTGACGCCCCAGACCAGGAACGCGCGACGCTCGGTCGACGCCGGGCGCGGTGCGGCGGACGGCACGGCCGCCGCGGCCTCCCACCGGCGGAGCCGCACCGCGAGGAGTCGCAGCACGATGATCGCCGCGGCCACGCCCAGGACCGACGGTGCACCGTCCCACGTCCCGCTGCCGGAACGAGTGCTGACGGCGACGAGCGACAGGACCCCGCCGACCGCGAACACGAGCGCCCCGAACGGCGGCCGTGCCCGCTCGAGGACACCCGCGCCGGCGCTGATCACCGCGACGAGGACGGCCATCAGGACGAACAGCGCCGCCTTGTCGCCGGTGCCGAACAGGGCGACCATGAGGTCCTTCGCACCCCGCGGCGCGAGGTCGATGACGGCCGACCCGACGGCGACGAGCGGACTCCCGGCACCGCCCAGCGCGAGGGCACCGAGCTCGGCGGCGGCGAAGAACGCAGCGGCGGCGACGAGACCCGTTCCGGCCGCGAGGACCATCGGTCGACGGACGGTCCGGGGTGCGGTCTCGACTGCGGGCTCGACGTCAGTGGTCACGGGCCGAGCGTAGGTCGCGGCTGCCGCGCGTGGGCTGACAGTTGTGCGTGTCCGTCCGTCCACCGGGCCGGGCGTGGTTCGCCCGTCCACCGGGCCGGGCGTGGTTGGGTGCCCGTTCACCGGACCGGGCGTGGTTGGGTGCCCGTTCACCGGGCCGGGCCAGCGGGCACCGAGCGGGGCGTGCGAGGATCAGGGTGTGCTGAGGCGTCCCGACCGTGTCCCGCGCTTCGGTCGCGCCCGACGGCGGGAACGCCGCCCGATGTCCCCGGCACGGCGGTTGCTGGTCCTGCGCTGGGTCATCGTCGGCGTGTGGGCAGCACTCCTCACCGCCAGGATCATCGTCGTGGCCACCACACCGGACGCCGACCTGACGTACTTCGGGGTCGCCGAGGTCGTTGCGATCACCCTCGGGGTCGTCGTGATCGGTGTGGCGGTCGTCCGGGCGCAGTCCGTCCGGCGCCGCCGCGAGGACGAAGCACTCGCCCTCGCGATCCGCCGCATCGACCCGACGGTGTGGCTCGTCCCCGCCGCCCCGACACCGGAACTCCGCACCTCGATCGAGACCATCCGTCCCGAGGTCTCGCTCGGCCACCGCGTCACGTGGGCGTTCGGCGCGACCGAGGCGTCGCTGTGGGAACTCGAGGATCGACGCGCGACCCGGCTGCTCGTGATCCGGTGGAGTCGCATGGTGCACGTCGGGCTCGAGGACGTCCAGGGCGACGGGCGGTCGTGGGCGATCGCCATGCACTACGTCCGGCCTGACGACACCACGGCCGTGGCGACGTTCTTCGTCCGCGCGGCCCCGGGGTCGCGGCGGATGCTGGGACGCGGGCCACGGCTGGAGCGGCTCGTCGCGGACCTCGCACGGGAGCGCATCGTCGCGTAGCGGCCGACGACCGGGCCGCGTGGCGTGCGGCGGCGGGGCCGCGTGGCGTCCGGCTGCGACGTCGCGTGGCGTCCTGCGGCGGGGACCGCCGGGAAGGCGGGAGGCCCCGCCGATCGGCGAGGCCTCCCCGTGGTGCGGTTGTCGCCGCGGTCTAGTGGGTGGACGGTTCCTGGTCGACCTCACGCCGGTCGTCGTCGGACCACAGCGTGTGGAAGGTGCCGTCCTTGTCGATGCGCTGGTAGGTGTGCGCGCCGAAGAAGTCCCGCTGCCCCTGGATGAGGGCGGCCGGCAGCCGGTCGGAGGCGAGGGAGTCGAAGTACGCCAGCGCCGACGAGAAGCCCGGTGCGGGGATCCCGGATGCCGCAGCGATGCCGACGATGCGGCGCCAGGCGGCCTCGCCCTCCTGCACGGCGTTCGCGAAGTACGGGTCGACGAGCAGGGACTCGAGCGTCGGGTTCTTGTCGTACGCCTCGACGATGCGGTTGAGGAACTGGGCCCGGATGATGCAGCCGCCGCGCCAGATCTTCGCGATGTTGCCGAGGTTGATGTCCCAGCCGTACTCCTTCGCCCCGGCGATGATGAGGTCGAACCCCTGTGCGTACGCGACGACCTTCGACGCGTACAGCGCCGCACGGACGTCGTCGGCGAACCCGTCCGGGACCTCGGCGATGGCGGGACGGTCCGGGAACGCCCGCTGCACCGCGGCACGCTGGGTCGGCTTGGACGACACGGCACGGGCGAACACCGCTTCGCCGATGCCGGAGACGGGGATGCCGAGCCCGACCGCGTTCTGCACGGTCCACACACCGGTGCCCTTCGAGCCGGCTTCGTCACGGATGACGTCGACGAGGGCCTTGCCGGTGTCGGCGTCCTGCTGCTTGAGGACCTCGACGGTGATCTCGATCAGGTACGACTCGAGGTCGCCGCCGTTCCACTCGTCGAACACCTTCACGAGGTCCTCGACACTGAGCCCGCCGACGCGGCGGAGCAGGTCGTACGACTCGGCGATGAGCTGCATGTCGGCGTACTCGATGCCGTTGTGCACCATCTTCACGAAGTGGCCGGCGCCGTCGGTGCCGATGTGGGTCACGCACGGCTCGCCCTCGGCGACCGCGGCGATCGACTTCAGGATCGGACCGAGGGTCTCCCACGCCTCCTTCGACCCGCCGGGCATGATCGACGGACCCTTCAGCGCGCCCTCTTCACCGCCCGAGATGCCGGTGCCGACGAAGTTCAGACCCTTCTCGCGGAGGTCGTGCTCGCGGCGGATGGTGTCGTGGAAGTTGGCGTTGCCGCCGTCGACGATGATGTCGCCCTCCTCGAACCGCTCGGCCAGCTGCTCGATGACCGCGTCGGTGCCCTTGCCGGCCTGCACCATGATGATCGCGGTGCGCGGCTTGGAGAGCGACGCGACGAAGTCGTCGATCGACTCGGACGCGATGAACCCGGCGTCGCTGTGCTCGTTCAGCAGTTCCTCGGTGCGGGCGTAGGTGCGGTTGTAGACCGCGACCGTGTTGCCCTCACGCGAGGCGAGGTTGCGTGCGAGGTTCGACCCCATCACGGCGAGACCGACCACGCCGATGTTCGCCTGTCCGTTGTTGTCTGCCACGAAGGTCTCCTTTGTCCTGACGTTCGCCACCAACCTACGGTCCGCGGCTCGGGACCGCACGGGTGTTACGGCAACTGGGGATCAGTGTTCACGCAGACCAATACTGTGGAGGGATGACCGAGAGCGTTGTCCTCCCGCCCGTGCTCGTGATGGGGGTCTCCGGCTCCGGCAAGTCGACGATCGGCCAGGCCCTCGCCGATGCGCTCGCCGAGCGCGGTGACCCGAGTGCGTTCGTCGACGCGGACGACCTGCACCCGGCCGCGAACAAGGAGAAGATGCGTCAGGGCATCCCGCTCACCGACGAGGACCGGTGGCCGTGGCTCGATGCCTGCGCCGCCCGGATCGCGTCCGTCGAGGCATCGGGAAGCCGGTGTGTGATGGCGAACTCGGCGCTCAAGCGCGTCTACCGCGACCGTCTCCGCGAATCGGCTCCGGGCCTCGTCATCGCGTACCTCGACGGCTCGCACGACCTCATCGCCGAGCGGCAGTCGCACCGGCACCACGAGTACATGCCGGCGTCGCTGCTCGACTCGCAGTTCGCCATCCTGGAGCGGCCGGAGCCGGACGAGGCCGCCGTCGCCGTGCCGATCGACGGGTCGGTCGACGACACGGTGACGGCGATCCTCGCGGCGCTGTCGGTCACTTCCGGCTGAGCTCGGAGAGCCGCGAGCGGTACTCCTCGGCGTCGATGTCGCCGCGGGCGAAGCGGTCGGCGAGCACGGAACGGGCGTCCGACCGAGCACGCCCGCTGCCACGGCGGAGGACCCCGAACACCACGAACACGACGAGGAACGCGAAGAAGAAGAACGCGGGGAAGACGAAGAACGGGAACCCGCCGCCGTGCCAGTACGGGGCGGTGGCTGCGATGGTGGTGGTGAGCACGAGGACCTCCTGGGGTCGGTTTCGGTGCCGCTGTCGCGACCGTTCCAGGATCCGGTCTGGAGGCACGGTGCGCGTCCGCCACGGAGCCCCACTTCCGCCTGCTCCCGCGGTCGTAGGGCACGTCCTCCTCCACAGGCGACTACTCCCGGGGGAGTAGTCCACAGGTCGTGCTCTCGCCCGATGCCCCGCGCTCGCGCCGACCCTAGGCTCGAACCATGGACCCCAGCCCGACCGTCGTCGAACCGGCGGACGTCGACCCCAGCTGGGGCCGGCGTCGACGCTTCGCCCGCGTCGGTCGCGTGCTGCCGGTGGCGTTCCTGCAGATCGTCGGCACGCTCGTCGCGTCCCGCTACGCCGCCTCGGGCGGCGGCGTCGCCGGCGACGGTTCCGGTCCGCCGTGGGCACGGCACGCCTTCGGCGGCGCGGTCGATCCGGTGGTCGTGGGACCACTCGCGATCGCCCTGCTCGTGGCGGGCGTCGTCGTGCTCCCGTGGCGGTGGCGATGGCCGCGCGCGGTGCTCGTCGTCACGCTCGCCACCACGATCGGGTACGCCCTGCTGGTGAGTCCTCGTGGGCCGTTCGTCGCAGCCCTCACGATGGCGATGGCGAACGCGTGGCTCCGTGGGCACCGACGGTGGGTCGCCGGTGCGGCGGGACTGGCGATCGCGGTGCTCCCCACCGCCGACGTGCAACTCGGGCGGTCGGCGGTCCTCGACCTCAGTGCAGGCCTGCTCTGCATCGCGTGGGTCACGGTGACGATCGCGGTGTCCGAGCTCGTCCGGGTCCGCCTCGAGCGCGTCGCCGAACGACGGCGACAACGAGCAGAGGCCGATCGTCGCCGCGCAACCGACGAACGGGTCCGGATCGCACGGGAACTCCACGACTCGGTCGCCCACAGCATGTCGCTCATCAACCTCCAGGCGGGGGTCGCCCTCCACCTCGGGGCCGACCTGCCGGAACAGACCCGGGACTCCCTCGCCAGCATCCGCGACTCGAGCCGCGAAGCCCTCGTCGAGCTCCGGACGATCCTCGGCGTGCTCCGTTCCGTCGACGGGGCGAACGAGGGTGCGGCCGACGGAGCGGGGTCGGAACGCGCCCCGACCGCGGGCCTCGATCGCGTCGCCGACCTGGTGGAGCGCGCGCAGGCCGCCGGGATCGACGTCACGCTGACGCTCGAGGGGGACAGGGACGGCGTGCACGGCGTCACCGACCGGAACGCGTTCCGCATCGTGCAGGAGTCGGTGACCAACGTGATGAAGCACGCGCCGGGGCACCGGGCGGCGGTGACGATCTCGATCGGGCCGGACGTCGTCGACCTCCTGGTCGAGGACCACCCGGTGGAGCCGCAGTCGGTCGGCACCCCGTCGACCGAACCGCTCGCGTCGACCGGCAACGGCATCATCGGGATGCGAGAACGTGCGAACGCCGTCGACGGCACCCTCTCCGCCGGACCGACGACCGACGGCGGCTGGCGGGTGGCTGCGCGCCTCCCGGTCGTCGGTACCGAACCGGAGGACGCCGGATGACCACCGATCCCACCACTCCCGACACGATCCGCGTGGTCCTCGTCGACGACCAGGTGCTCGTCCGCGCCGGACTCCGGGCGCTCGTCGACGCCGAACCCGGGATGACCGTGGTCGGCGAGGCGGGCGACGGCGACACCGCGGTGGACGTCGCCCGGCGGGAACACCCCGACGTGGTGCTGATGGACATCCGGATGCCGGGCACCGACGGCCTCGCGGCGACGCAGCGGATCTCGGCCGACCCCGACCTCGCCGGCGTGCACGTCGTCATCCTCACGACCTTCGAGGAGGACGACTACGTGTTCGAGGCGATCCGCGGTGGTGCCGCCGGGTTCCTCGTGAAGGACACCGAGCCCGCCGAGCTCCTCCGGGCGATCCGGACCGTCGTCGCGGGGGAGTCCCTGCTCTCTCCTGGGGCGACCCGCTCCCTGGTCGAGGCGTACGCCACCCATGCCAAGCCGTCGTCCCTCGCACCGGAGCTCGGCGTCCTCACCGACCGGGAGCGCCAGGTCATGCAGCTCGTCGCGGTGGGGATGACGAACGCCGAGATCGCTGCACACCTGTTCGTGAGCCCGATGACCACGAAGACCCACGTGTCCCGGGCGATGATCAAGCTCGGCGCCCGCGACCGCGCCCAGCTCGTCGTCTTCGCCTACGAGACCGGCCTCGTCACCCCGGGTTGGCGCCCGTGATCCCGCGCTCCGCTCCGAGCACGACCTCGGAACCCTCGGCCATCGACGTCCAGATCGACCTCGCACTCGGAGACTTCGCCGATGCGCTCGACCGACTCCGAAGCGCTGATCAAGAGTGTCCGATCAACGGCGCACCGCGCTGATCGAGGCGTGCGGTCGATGTCCGGGATCTTCTCGATGCCGGACGTCGGTGACGGTGAAGCCGCCATCGACGAGCACGCCCGCCAGCTGGTCCACCGGCCACCGGTAGGCGGTCGTGACGGCGTGGTCGAACGGCTCGAGTTCCGGCCCGTCGAAGAACCCGACCAGCAACGTTCCACCCGGTCGCAGGATCCGGTCGAACTCCGCGATCGCTTCGGGCACACGACCCGGCTCGTGATGGATCAGCGAGTACCACGCCAGCACACCAGCGACGGTTCCGGTTGCCAGTCCGGTCGCCTCGAGCGGCCGGAGTCGGAAGTCACGACCCGGCGCTCGATGCACCGCATGGTCGATGAACCACGGAACAGCGTCGATGCCGATGGCCGGAATCCCCAGGCCCGCGAGGTGATCGGTCCAGTGGCCTGGCCCGCAACCCGCGTCGACCACGGTTCCGTCGCAGCCCTCGGCCCAGCGGACGACAAGATCTCGATCCTCCGGGTGCACGCTGTCCATGCTGCCGAGCAGGCTCGTGTACTCCTCGGCTCGAGACGCGTACGCCTCGGTGACGTGACTCTCCATCGCACGACGGTACTTCGTCGACCGGGTGGCAACGGATGGCAACGGCTGCCCCGAGCCGGGCGGCCGAGTTGCATGGGGCCATGTCGTCCAGCGGGTACGGCGTCGTCGCCGGAGCAGAACTGACCGAGGCCGTCCGCCGTGCGGGCGCCGATCACGTGGAGCCGACGATCGCCGGCAACCTGGCGATCCGGCCGGGCGGTGACGACGGCGGCTGGGCGCGCAACGACGTCTACGCCGGTGCCCGCTTCGCGTCCTTCGCGATCCTCGTGCCCGGAGACCTTCCGCTCCTGACCGCGACCCCCGCCGCCGTCCGGGACTACTTCGACGCCGTCCTGCCGATCGTCCGCTCCGTCGCCGACCCCGGTGCCAAGATCGTGTTCGGGTCGGGGACCGCCCGCACAGCACCCGACGGCATGCCCCGGACCGAGGCCCACCGCCGGTTCGCCGAGGTGCTCCGCACGGCCCGGGACACCGCCGCGGCGAACGATCTGCGCATCGTGCTCGAACCGCTGAGCCGCTCGGAGACGAACGTGCTGCACTCCTTCGCCGAGGCCGTCCGGTTCCTCGACGACGCGGCCATCGACGGGGTGGACGTCGTCGCGGACCTCTTCCACATCCGGAACGAGGGGGAGTCGCTCGACGTCCTCCGGGACCACGGCGACCGTGTCGGCCACGTGCACGTCAGCGATCGGGGCCGGCTCCCGCTCGGGGCCGAGGGCGGCGACGACGTGTGGCGCGACTTCCTCACCGCCGTGCACGACGGCGGCTACCGCGGCTCGGTCTCGCTGGAGTGCAACTGGTCCCGGGACACCCCGGCCGCCGAGGCCGAGATCCGTCGCTCCCTCGACCTCCTGCGGCGAGCGCACGACGCGCTCGTGTGAGGCAGGACCCGCACGGTGCGAGGTTCCGCGCGCGGTGCGACCGAGATCGCCTCGCACACTGCGCGGAACCTCGCACACTGCGGAACAGCGCCCGCACCCCCTCAGAGCTTGAACGTCGCCCTCGGGATGTCCGACACGATGCGCTGCGCGGTGCGGACGGCGTCCTCCTCGGACAGCTCGTGCGTGACCACGAGCGACGCCAGGTACGCCGCGTCCGCACGGCGGGCCATGTCGTGCCGTGCCGGGATCGAGCAGTACGCCCGGGTGTCGTCGATGAACCCCGAGGTCTTCGTGAACGACGCGGAGTCCGTGATGGCCGCCCGGTACCGTCCGATCGCCGCGGGGGTGTCGATGAACCACCAGGGCGCGCCGGCGTACACGGCGGGGTAGAAGCCGGCGAGCGGTCCGATCTCGCGGGAGAACACGGTCTCGTCGACGGTGAAGAGCACGAGGTGGAAGCCGGGTGCGGTCCCGAACGACTCCAGCAGGGGCCGGAGCGGTTCGGTGAACGACCCGACCGCTGGTAGGTCGTGTCCGGTGTCCGGGCCGAAGCGCTCGAGCGTCGGCGCGTGGTGGTTCCGCAGCACACCGGGGTGGAGCTGCATGACGAGGCCGTCCTCGACGCTCATCTCGGCCCAGCGGTAGAGCATGTCGTGCCGGTACGCGACGGCCTCCGCGGCGGTCACGCCTCCCGGACCCGAAAGCGCGGCCGCGTGGATCCGCGAGCGCTCCGCGGCCAACAGCGGTGTCGATCCAGCGTCGAGCACTCCGGTGTCGGTGGCCGTCGCGCCGTGCTGGATGAAGTACTGGCGACGTGCGCGCAGAGCCGCCAACAGCCCGTCGTGGGTTCCCGTGTCGATGCCGGCGGCCTCACCGATCGACGCGACCACGTGCCTCCAGTCCGGTCCCGACGGGTCGAACACGGCGTCCGCGCGGAACGTGGGGAGCACCCGGCCGGTGAAGGTGGGGTCCGCGGCGAGCCGTGCGTGCGCGGCGAGGTCCGCGGTGGGGGCGTCGGTGGTCGCGAGGACCTCGATGCCGAAGGCGTCGAACAGGGCGCGCGGACGGAACGCCGGCGACGCCAGCAGGTCGGCGATGTGGTCGTACTGCGCGTCCGCGTTCGCGGCCGACGGCTGCTCCGTCAGTCCGAAGACGTCGTGCAGCTCCGTCTCGAACCAGTAGCGGACGGGGGTCCCGAGGAAGTCGTCCCAGTGCTCGGCCAGGTTCCGCCAGATGGACCTGCCTGGAGGCACGGTGCCGGTTCCGGACAGGTCGACGCGACCCAGCGCCTCCAGTCCGACACCGTTCGCGTGCAGGAGCCGCAGGACGTAGTGGTCCGGCGTGATGAGCAGCGACGCGGGGTCCTCGAACGGCTGGTCGTCCGCGATGAGGGAGGCGTCGACGTGGCCGTGGGGGGAGATGATCGGCGCGTCCTTGACGGCGTCGTAGACCGTGCGGGCGACCGCGCGCGCTCCCGGCTCGGCGGCGAAGAGCCGGTCGGGGTGCGGGGCGAGCGGGGTGGCGGTGCTGGTACGGGTCATCGTCGACTCCTTCAGGACGGGTGCGGGGCGGGTGCGGGACCGGTGGACTCGCGGACGGTCAGGTGGGTGGGCAGTGCGACGGCGCCGCTCATGTGCTCACCGGGCAGTTCCTCGGCGGGGATCGCGCCGAGTCGGCCGAGCAGCATGCGGATCGCGACCCGGCCGGCGCGCTCGATGGGCGACGTCATGGTGGTGAGCGGCGGGTTGCAGAAGTCGGCGCCGAAGATGTCGTCGCAGCCGACGATGCTCATGTCCTCGGGGACGCGGACGCCGCGTTCCCGCAGTCGGGCGAGCATGCCGATCGCGATGAGGTCGTTGAAGGCGATGCAGGCGGTCGCCCCCGCGTGCACGGCGGCATCGGCGGCGGCCGCTCCGGAGTCGACGAACGGCGCGTGCGGTCCGACGCGGGCGACCCGCACGCCGAGGCGCTTGGCGACGCGCACGAGTGCCTTCCAGCGGCGTTCGTTCGACCACGAGCTGTCCGGTCCGGCGACGTAGAGGATGTCCCGGTGCCCCAGCGACACCAGGTGCTGCACGGCCTGCTCGACCCCGCCGGGGGTGTCGATCAGGACGGAGGGGACCCCGGCTGGCCGGCGGTTCACGACGACGAGCGGGGTGCGTTCGGCGAACCGGGCGATCTGCGCGTCGGAGAGTCGCGACGCGGTGAGCACGGCGCCGTCGGCCTTCCCGGCGATCGCGCTGAGGGCGGCCATCTCGGCGTCGGCGGACTCCTCGGTGTCGACGAGCAGCTGCGTCCACCCGGCGCCGGCGAGCTGGTGCTGGGTGCCACGGATGACGTCGAAGTAGAAGGGGTTCGTGATGTCGGACACCAGGACGGCGACCGCGCGGGTCCGCCCGGAGGTGAGCGCCCGCGCCTGTGAGTTCGGGACGTAGCCGAGTTCGCGGGCCGCCTGCTGGATGCGCTGCTGCGTGGTGTGGTTGACCCGGTCGGGGAGGGACAGCGCGCGGGACACGGTCGACGGGGCCACACCGGTCGCGTCGGCGATGTCGCGGATGGTCACCCGCCGGGCGGTGTCGGTGTCGGTCACGTGTCCTCCGTCGTCCGGTCGGCGCCGCGGTGCGCCGATGCAGTCTGCCGGCGCCGCGGTGCACCGATGCAGTGAACGTAGGCCGGTCTGGCAACAAGTGGCAACCGGTTGCCGGATGTTGCCATGGCGGCGACAGTGGTGTCACGCCGGGGGCACGACCCACCCGGCACCCGGGACGCAGCGTCGCTCCCGGGTGGAGGTCTCGAGGAGGAAACCCCCGCATGAGCACAGGAAGACTCAGGACACGCACCCTGATCGGTGCCGTGGCCGTGGTCGCCCTCACCGCGCTGTCCCTGCAGGGGTGCGCCGTGGTGAACGGCAGCGGTGACGACCCGAACACCCTCCGCGTCATGATGGGCGCGGACACCACCTACCCCAAGGAACGCAAGCAGTGGCAGCAGGACGTCGCCGCCGAGTTCCAGCGCACCACCGGGGCGAAGGTCCAGTGGGAGACGTACTCCTCCGCGCAGGAGGAGTTGACCGCCATCCAGACGAGCGTCATCTCCGGGCAGGGTCCTGACGTGTACGCCATCGGCAGCACGTTCACCCCCACCGCCTACGCCACCGGCGCCTTCGTCGAGATGGACGCGAAGGACTGGAAGGCCGTCGGCGGCAAGGACCAGTTCGACCCGGCGTCCTTCGGCATCTCGGGCCCGAACAGCTCGAAGCAGATCGGCATCCCGTTCGCCAGCCGTCCGTTCGTGATGGCCGTCAACAAGGACCTGCTCGCCGATGCGGGGATCACCGAGATGCCGACGACGTGGGACCAGCTCACCGCGGACGCGAAGGCCACCACCACCGGTGACCGGCACGGCCTGGCGATCGCCTACGCCGATGGCTTCGACCCGTGGAAGTTCGTCTGGGGCATGGCGCAGAACGCCGGGAACACCATCGTGTCGAAGAGCGGCAAGGCCGAGATCGACACGAAGGCCGTCGAGAACGCCTACCGCACCTACTTCGACTGGGTCACGAAGGACGGCGTCGTCGACAAGGCCGCGATCGGGTGGAACAACGCCCAGGCCCTCGCGCAGTTCACCGAGGGCAAGGCCGCGTTCTTCCCGATGACGACGACCACCGCGATCAACTCGTTCAAGAACACGCCCATCGACGGCAAGTACGAGTTCGCCCTGCTGCCGACGGTGCCGCCTGGCGCGACGTCGCGTCCGAGTGACGGCATCGAGGCCGCGAGCATCCTCTCGGGCGACAACTGGGTGGTGGCGGACTACGGCACGAAGCAGGACCTGTCGTTCGACTTCATCAAGCAGCTCAGCACGCCGAAGGCGCAGCTCGAGTACTACAAGCTCTTCGGCAACCTGCCGACGAACACCGACGCCGCGGCCCAGCTCGCGGCGGCGAACCCGCAGCTCGAGCCGATCATCGACGCCGGGAAGCTCTCGAAGCCGACCGCCTTCACCGGTGCATGGTCGGACATCCAGCTCTCGCTCGTGGACGTCGTCGTCCAGTCGATCCCGTCGCTGAAGAGCGGCGAGGTGACCGACGACCAGCTCCGGAAGCGGCTGCAGGACGCCCAGAAGGACGCCCAGTCCACGCTCGACCGGCAGAAGAACGGAGGCCTGTGATGACGCAGGTCCAGACACCCGCGCCGCGCGCGGCCGAGCAGCACGGCCGCGCGGTCCGTCCGCACGGGAAGACTCCGCTGTACAAGCGTGAGCGTCCACTCTGGATGCTCCTGCCCGGCGGCGTCCTCATGCTCGCCGTCATCGTCGTGCCGCTCCTGGTGGGCGTGTACATCGCGATGCTCGACCTCGACCAGTACACGCTGCGCCAGTGGTTCAGCGCCCCGTTCGTCGGGTTCGCGAACTTCGCCGAGGCCTTCACCGACTCGCCGCTGCTCCACTCGATCTGGATCTCGGTGTCGCTGTCGGTGCTCGTCACCGCGGTCACCGTGCCGATCGGGGTCGCCGCGGCGATCTCCACCCAGAACCGGTTCCCCGGCCGCGGACTCGTCCGGTCGATCTACCTCATCCCGTACGTGCTCCCGGCGTTCGTCGTCGGCACGTTCTTCCGGACCATGCTCCAGCCGCAGGGCGTCGTGAACTCGATCCTGCACACGGACGTGCTCTGGCTGAACGGCTCGGCGTCGTACTGGGCGCTCGCCGGCGTGATGATCTGGACGAGCTGGCCGTTCGTCTACCTGCTCTCCCTCGCCGGACTCCAGGCCGTCGACAACGAGGTGCACGAGGCCGCCGCACTGGACGGGGTGACCTGGTGGGCGAAGCTGCGCTACATCATCTTCCCGTACCTGCGCGGACCGCTGTCGCTGGCGATCATCATCTCGATCCTGCACAACATCAACAACTTCACCCTGCCGTTCGTGCTGTTCGGCATCCCGCTGCCCTCGAGCGTCGAGGTGATGCCCGTCCTGACGTACATCGCGAGCTTCCAGTCGTTCCGCTTCGGCCTGTCCGCGGCGATGGCGATCTGCTCCCTCGTGATCGTCGCCATCCCGCTGTTCGTCTACCTCCGGGCCGTCAAGCTCGACACCGGTGACGACGCCGGACCCAACCGGAAGCAGCGCCGTGCCGACCGGCGCACCCTCGCCGCAGCGACCCCGGCCGCTGCCGCCGACATCGACGGAGCCCGAGCATGAGCGCCTTCACCACCTCCACGCGGACCCGCCCCACGGCGACGCTGACCGAGAGCATCACCGCCGGCGACCGCGGCCGTCGGCACAAGCGCCCCTACGACACCGACGTCACCCGGCTGCTGCCGCGCTGGCTGCTCGTGACCGTGATCGCCGTCATCATCGCCTTCATCGCGGTGCCGGTGCTCTACATCCTGTTCGGCTCGGTGAACTCCGACGTCGCGGTCGCCCGTGGTGAGTACTTCCCCTCCGAGTTCACGCTGTCGAACTACGTCAACATCTGGTCGACGGTCGCGCTCGGGTCCGGACTGGTCAACAGCATCCTGACCGCCGGTGCCGTCGCCGTCGCGAGCGCCGCGCTCGCCGTGTCCACCGCGTACGTGCTCGTCCGCTTCCGGTTCCTCGGGCGCCTGACGATCCTCCGCGGACTCCTCGCGCTGCAGTCGATCCCGGGCACCCTCCTGCTCCTGCCCGTGTTCGTGGTGTTCTCGAACATCGCGAGCGCGACCGGGGTGCAGATCATCGGGACGCGCTGGGGACTGTTCGTCACGTACCTGACCTTCGCCCTGCCGTTCTCGACCTGGGTGATGGTCACGTACCTCCGCGGCCTGCCGAAGGAACTGGAGGAGGCGGCCCGCATCGACGGTGCGTCCTCGACGAAGATCCTCACGAAGATCGTCCTGCCGCTGTCCTGGCCGGGCATCGTCGTGTCGGCGATCTTCGCGTTCCTGCTCGGCTGGAACGACGTCCTGTTCTCGACGATCATGACGACCCCCAACACCCGCACGGTGGCGGTCGTCCTGCAGGTCCTCGGCACCACGCAGGAGGGCGGCGCCGTCCCGATCTACGGCCAGATGATGGCGGCCTCGATCGTCTGTGCGGTCCCGGTCGTCGCCCTCTACCTGATCTTCCAGCGCTACCTGGTCGGCGGTCTCACCGCCGGCTCCGTCAAGTAGCGCTGTGGAGTCCGCGGACTTGTCCACAGACCGACTGGAGGCGCGGTGCCAGCCCGCCCCGCGCCTCCAGACTGCCTTCATGAAGGGAATGCAATGACCCAGCCCAGTTGGGAGCTCTCCGGCTTCGGCGACGAGATCGACGCCGACCCCGCGATCCAGGTCGCGGTCCTCCAGGCGCTCGGCGCCAGCGCCATCGAGGTCCGCAGCGCCTGGGGCGTGAACGTCGTCGACCTCGACGAGGACCAGCGCGCCGGCCTGCACCGCCTGTTCGAGGAACGCGGGCAGACCGTCTCCGCGATCGCCTCGCCGATCGGCAAGGTCGCCGTCGACGAGCCCGTCGAGCACGAGGTCGAGCGACTCGGTCGGGCGATCGCTGCCGCACACGCGCTCGGAACGACGAACATCCGGATCTTCTCGTTCTACTTCGAGGGCCGGCAGCCCGAGGCCGTCCGCGACGACGTGCTCGTCCGGATGCGTGCCCTGGCCGACCTCGCCGAGCGCGAGGGGGTCACGCTGCTGCACGAGAACGAGAAGGACATCTACGGCGACGTCCCCGAGCGCGTGCTCGACATCGTCGAGAGCGTCGGGTCCTCGGCGCTCCGCCTGGCGTGGGACAACGCGAACTACGTGCAGTGCGGCGTCAAGCCGTTCACCGACGGCTGGGCCCGGCTCGCCCCGTACGTCGACTACCTGCAGGTCAAGGACGCCCTCGCCGCCGACTCCTCCGTGGTGCCCGCGGGCGAGGGCGACGGCGAGCTCCTGGAGACGCTCACCGCGCTCCGCGACGCCGGGTACTCCGGCTACGCCTCACTCGAGCCGCACCTCAGCGACTTCACCCACCTCGGCGGGTTCTCCGGTCCCGCGGCCTTCGGTCGCGCCGGCCGCGCCTTCCGCACCCTCACCGACCAGATCGGAGTCACCCTGCGATGACCACCCCACTGAAGTTGGCAGTCGTCGGCGCCGGCGTCATCGGACGCCACCACGCCAAGGTCGCCGTCCACCACCCGGACCTGCAGGTCGTCGCCCTCGTCGACGCCGTCCCCGCCGCGGCCACCAGCGCAGCCGACGAGATCGAGGCGATGGGCGTCCCCCGTCCGATCACCACCGAGACCATCGAGGAAGCGATCGCGCAGACCGACATCGACGTCGTCGCGATCTGCTCGCCGTCCGGCATGCACGTGCAGCTGGCCGAGGCCGCCCTGGCCGCCGGCAAGCACGTCGTCATCGAGAAGCCGCTCGACACCACGATGCCCCGGGCCCGGCAGATCGCCGCGCTCGCCGCCTCCGCTCGGTCGCGTGGCCTCGTCACGAGCGTCATCAGCCAGCACCGCTTCGACCCGGCGTCCGCCGCCGTCGCCGCAGCCGCCCACGACGGCGGCTTCGGCACGGTGACCTCGGGCCTGGCGAGCGTCGCCTGGTACCGGTCGCAGGGCTACTACGACTCCGGCGACTGGCGCGGCACCTGGGCGCTCGACGGCGGCGGTGCGGTGATGAACCAGGGCGTGCACACCGTCGACCTGCTCGTCTGGGCACTCGGGCGTCCGGTCGAGATCTCGGCGCAGACCGGGCTGCTCGCACACGACCGCATCGAGGTCGAGGACACCGCCGTCGCCACCGTCCGGTTCGCCGGCGGCGCGCTCGGGGTCATCCACTGCACGACCGCGGCGTACCCGGGCCTCTCCGCCCGATACGCCGTGTACGGCACGCACGGGTCCGCGATCGTCGACGACGACCGGCTCGCGTACTTCCACATCGCCCCGGACAGCGCGACGCTCGAGTCCGCCTCGACGACCTCGAACGCCTCCGCGGTCGAGGGGGCAGTCGACCAGAAGGACCAGGTCGTCCCGCCGGAGCACGTCGTCGGCGGCCCGGCCGAACCCGACCACTTCGCCGCCGGACACGGGCGGCAGTACACCGACATCGTCGCCGCGATCCGTGAGGGCCGTGACCCCGGCGTGACCGTCGACGCAGCCCTCGTGTCCCTCGCCACCGTCCGCGGCCTCTACGTCAGCGCGACGCTCGGCAAGCCCGTCCGGATCGACGACGTGATCGAGGGGGCGTACGACGACGTCGTCCCCGTCGTCGGCGCACACGCAGCAGAAGGAGCCACCCGATGAAGTTCTCCGTGTTCACCGCGTCCACCCCCGACTGGACTCCGTCGCAGGCCGCCTCGACGCTGGCCGAGCAGGGCTGGGACGGCATCGAGTGGCGCATCGTCGACGACCGCCCCGCCGACGGCGCCGAGGTGCCCAGCGGTCGGTCGTTCTGGGCCGGCAACAACTCGACGTGGCAGTTTACCGGCATCGAGGACCAGGTCGGCGAGATCGCCCGGATCACCGACGCAGCCGGGCTGGAGTACTCCGGCATCGGCGGGTACCAGCAGGCGTCGAACCGCGACGGCGTCGACACGATGCTGCGCGTGACGAGCGAGCTCGGTGCCCGCCAGGTCCGGGTCTCGATGCCGATGTACCGGCAGGAGAAGGAGCGTACGGGGGAGACCTACGCGCAGATCTTCGACCGCACCCGCGCCGACCTCGAGTGGGCGGTGTCCCGTGCGACGGAACTCGGGGTGAAGGCCCTCGTCGAACTGCACCACATGACGATCACGCCCTCGGCGTCGGCGGCGCTCCGGCTCGTCGACGGGCTCGACCCGGCGCACGTCGGGGTCATCCACGACCTCGGGAACCTCGTGATCGAGGGACAGGAGGACCACCTCGCCGCGTTCGAGCTCCTCGGCCCGTACCTCGCGCACGCCCACGTGAAGAACGCCCGCTGGGTCGACACCGGCGACACCCGGGCCGACGGCAGCACCGTCTGGCAGAACGAGTGGGCGCCCCTCCGCACCGGCCAGGCATCGGTGTCCGAGTACCTCGACGCCCTGCGCCAGGTCGGCTACGACGGCTGGGTCACCATCGAGGACTTCTCCACCGACCTCCCGCTCGAGGCCCGGACCGCCGACAACCTCGCGTACCTGCGGTCCCTGGTCCCGGTGTCGGCATGACCGACCGCCGCCCCGGCATCGTCCACCTCGGGGTGGGTGCCTTCGCGCGCGCCCACCTCGCCTGGTACACGCAGCACGCGGGTGAGTGGGGCATCACCGCCTTCACGGGCCGGTCGCCGGCCGTCGCCGACGCGCTGGTGGCCCAGGGCTGCCGGTACACGCTCGTCACGCGTGCCGCGTCGGGTGACGACGCCGCCGTGGTCGACGCGATCGTGGCGGCGCACCCCGGCAGCGACGACACGGCCTGGAGGCACGCGGTCGCCTCCCCGGAGACGACCATCGTCACGCTGACGGTCACCGAGCAGGGCTACCGGTCCGGATCCGACGTCCCGGCCCGTCTGGTCGCGGGGCTCGACGCACGGCGTGCCGCCGGCTCCGGTCGGATCGCGCTGGTCAGCCTCGACAACCTGACCCACAACGGCGAGGTCCTGCGTGAGGCCGTCCTCGGTGCGGCCGCCGATCCCGGACTGCGCTCGTGGATCGAGGCGCACGTGTCGTTCCCGTCGTCGATGGTGGACCGGATCACCCCCGCCACCACCGAGGCCGACGTCGCTGACCTCGCTGCGCTGCCGGGAGCGCTCGACGGCGACCGGGTGCCGGTCGTCACCGAGCCGTTCTCGGAGTGGGTGCTCGAGGGCGCCTTCGACGGCATCGACCGACCCGCGTGGCAGACAGCCGGGGTCCGCATCGTCGACGACGTCACGCCGTACGAGCAACGGAAGCTCTGGCTGCTGAACGGCTCGCACTCCCTGCTCGCCTACCTCGGCCTGCAGCTCGGCCACGAGACCGTCGCCTCCGCGATGGACGATCCGGTCTGCCGCGCGGCCGTCGAAGAGCTCTGGGACGAAGCGGCCCGCGAACTCCCGCTGCCCGCGGCCGAGATCACCGCGGCACGCGACGCCCTGGTCGAGCGGTTCGCGAACCCCCGCATCCGGCACACCCTGCGGCAGATCGCGTCCGGCGGGTCCGAGAAGCTCCCCGTCCGGGTCGTCGACGTGCTCCGGCACCGGCTCGCCCGGGACCCGTCCGCCGGCATCGGCCCCGGTGCCGCGACCGCCATCGCGGCGTGGTGGCTGCACCTGACCGAGCAGCCCGACCTGGTGAGCGACGACGGAGCCCCCGGGGCAGACTCGGACGTGCACGACGTGCTGCGCGTCATCGCCCCCGACCTCGACACCGAAGCGACCGCGACGGCGGTGACGGCCGCCGCCGACCGCATCCGTGCCAGCACCACCACCCGCACCGACGAAGGAGTCCCCGCATGACCGACACGACCACGAACCCCGCGGCCCCGGTGCCGGGTGCGGCGGACACGGGTGCCGCGAGCGACCCGACCGCCGGGCGTCCGGACACGTGGGCGTCCACGGACCGCGGCCAGCTCATCGAGCGCGCCGAGGTCATCGTGACCAGCCCGAACCGGAACTTCGTCACGCTGAAGATCACGACCGTCGACGGGGTGACGGGCCTCGGTGACGCGACGCTCAACGGGCGCGAGCTCGCCGCCGCCGCGTACCTGTCCGAGCACGTCGTCCCGCTCCTCATCGGTCGGGACGCCAGCCGCATCGAGGACGCCTGGCAGTTCCTCTACCGGTCGTCGTACTGGCGCCGCGGTCCCGTCACGTTGGCCGCGATCGCCGCCGTCGACATGGCGCTCTGGGACATCAAGGGCAAGGTCGCGGGGATGCCCGTGTACCAGCTGCTCGGTGGGGCGTCCCGCACCGGGCTGATGGCGTACGGGCACGCGTCGGGCAAGGAGTTGCCGGAGCTGTTCGACTCCATCCGGGAGCACCAGGCCGAGGGCTACCGGTCGATCCGCGTGCAGACGGGCGTGCCAGGGCTGGAGAGCATCTACGGCATCGCGTCGAACAAGACGACGGCCGGCAACGACGGCGTCCGGTACGACTTCGAGCCGGCGCAGCGAGGGGCGTTCCCGGCGATGGAGGACTGGGACACCCGGGCGTACCTGCGCCACGTGCCGACCGTGTTCGAAGCCGTCCGCAACGAGTTCGGCCCCGAGCTGCCGCTGCTGCACGACGGCCACCACCGCATGACCCCGCTGCAGGCCGCGAAGCTCGGCAAGTCGCTCGAGCCGTACGACCTGTTCTGGCTCGAGGACTGCACCCCCGCCGAGAACCAGGAGGCGCTGAAGCTCGTCCGGCAGCACACCACGACGCCGCTCGCGATCGGCGAGGTCTTCAACACGATCTGGGACTTCAAGGACATCATCCGTGACCAGCTCATCGACTACGTCCGCGGCGCCGTCACGCACATGGGTGGGATCAGCCCCCTGAAGAAGACGATGGACTACGCGGCGATGTACCAGATCAAGTCCGGGTTCCACGGACCGACCGACATCTCGCCGGTGGGCCTCGCGGCGCAGATGCACCTCGGGCTCGCGATCCACAACTTCGGCATCCAGGAGTACATGCAGCACGGCCCGAAGACGAACCAGGTGTTCCGGCAGACCTTCACCTTCACCGACGGGTACCTGCACCCCGGCGACGAACCCGGCCTCGGCGTCTCGCTCGACGTCGACGAGGCGGGCAAGTACCCGTACGAACAGGCCTACCTCCCGTTCAACCGGCTCGCCGACGGCACCGTCCACGACTGGTAACGGGCAAGCTGGGCCGCATGGGGTTCGCGGACGTGGCGAGGGAACTGCTCCTCGTCGCGCCCGCGGACTTCGTGGCCGAACGGACCGCACGGCAGCGGGCGGCCCGGAAGGACGACCGCGAGCTCGCGACGGCGATCGGTGCACTCCGGAAGCCGGCCCCGGCTGCGTGGGTGATCGACCTGCTGGCGAGTGAGGCCGCGCTCGACGACGCCGTCGACCTCGGACCCGCGCTGCGGCAGGCCCAGGCGGATGCCGACCCGGCCGAGATCGCCACGCTCCGGCGGCAGCGGTCCGACGTCGTCGGAGCACTCGCGCAGGCCGGCGCCGACCTCGCCGAGCAGGCAGGGCACCCGGTGACGACGGCGGTGCTCGACCAGGTGCGGGCGACGATCGAGGCGGCGATGGCCGACCCACACGCCGGTGCCGCCGTCCGGTCGGGGCTGCTCGTCCGGCCGCTCGAGAGCGTGGGGTTCGACGACGTCGACCTCGACGGGGCACTCGCGGATCCCGACGCGGTGCCGGACGCCTGGTCCGGCAGCGACGCGCCTCCGATCCCCATCGAGGACGCGCGCCGATCCCGGAAGGCGAGCCGCGCCTCCAGGCCCGCTCCCGCACGGGAACCGAAGCCCGCCCCGCAACGCGAGCCGAAGACCGACCCGGCGGCGGAACGTCGCGCTGCCCGCGCAGCCGAAGCCGAGGCCCGCACGGCGTCCCGCGAGGCCGATGCCGCGCTCGACCGGGCGGAGGGCGAACTCGAAGCCGCCGAGGACCGGCGCGCCGAGCTCGAACGCGCCCTCGCGGACGCGACCGCCGAGGTCGAACGACTCGAGCGCAGCCGCGACGAGGCCGAGGCTGCGAGCGACCGCGCACGCGACGCGTTCACCGCGGCCCGGAAGCGACGCCGGACGTAGACCGAGAGCCGCATTCCGTCCTGCGCCCGGTCGGGGCCGAGCGTGCCCGTTCCTTCCCATGACGGTCGAGATAGCACGCGGATTCGCGCGTACCGAGTCGAAAGAAACGACCAGGCACGCCCGGAACGACCCGCCGTGCCCGGAACGGCCAGGCACGCCCGGAACGACCCGCCGTGCCCGGAACGGCCAGGTACGCCCGGAACGACCCGCCATGCTCGGAACGACCCACTACCCGCGGACGGGCCCCGCCGCCCGCATCGTTACGCAACAGTTGTCGTTCTTGACGCCGTGCGTTGGAGCGGTCTAATCTCGGGCACCACGCTTCGGGCCGGCGATGGTCCGCCGGGTCCGCCCTGCGATCAGCACGGGGCGGCCCGGGTACAGGACTCGCATCATCGCCGACGCGCCACCTGCCCGCAGCCACCGCGCGGGCAGGTGGTGCGCGGCGCGCGGCGCACCCCGGAGACATGCCGCGATGCCGGGTCGAGCACTCCGGGGCCCCTCCAGGAGAGACGACACATGTCGGAACCCCGCACCGCCAGCACCACCACCCTCACGCCGCCGAACGGCGTCATCGCACCCGAGTCCGGCACCGCCGCACCACCACCGCCGGCCGCCGCCGCCCGCGAGGGACTCCTCGCCCGCCTCGGCATCCCGCACCCCCTGCGCTGGGGCTTCCTCGGCGTGCTCGTCTTCATGACGGGCGACGGCATCGAGTCGAACTTCATCTCGCCGCACATCGCCGGGGTCCTGGGCAGCGGCGGGACCGACAGTGCCGCGATGATCATCGGCATCTACGGCGTCGCGGTCCTCGTCGCGTCGTACTTCGCCGGCGTCCTGTCGGAGCTGTGGGGTCCACGCCGCGTCATGACCATCGGCGCGGTGCTCTGGGTCGTGTTCCAGGTCGCGTTCCTCGCGGCGCTGCCCACGGCGTCGGTCGGACTCATCGCGCTGACGTACTTCCTCCGCGGCCTCGGCTTCCCGCTGTTCGCGTTCTCGTTCCTCTGCTGGATCAACCACACGGTCGCCCGGGAGCGGAACGCCACCGCCGTCGGCTGGTTCTACGTCGTGTTCACCGGCGGCCTGCCGACGCTCGGCTCGCTCATCGCCATCGGCACGATCCCCGCGTTCGGCGGAGGCTCGCTCGGTGAGACCTGGTCGATGGCGGCGTCGCTCGTCTTCGTCGTCGCCGGCTGGCTGATCGTCCGTTTCGGCGTCCACGAGTCCACGGGCCTCCGTCGGATCGCCCCGCGTGAGCACTCGGCGGCCCGGGTCATCGCGTCCGGCATCGAGGTCTGCATCCGTCGCCCCAAGGTGCTGCTGGCCGTGGTGATCCGGCTCGTCAACACGGCGCCGGAGTTCGGCATGTTCGTGATCATGCCGGCGATCATCGGCACCGAGCTCGGCTGGGGCCAGTCGAAGTGGCTGACGATGACCGTGATCGTCTACGCGGGCAACATCCTCTTCAACGCGTTCTTCGGTGCGCTCGGCGACCGCATCGGCTGGATCCGCACCGTGAAGTGGTTCGGCATCGCGGCCTCCGCGGTGGGGCTCCTCGCCTGGTGGTACGTGCCGCACCTCGTGCCGGCGGGCTCCGAGTGGGGCTTCTGGCTGGCGACGGCGGCCGGCACGGTGTTCGGCATCATGCTCGCCGGCTTCACCCCGATGGGCGCGATCGTCCCGGCCTTCGCGGGTGAGGAGCGGCGCGGCCCGGCGATGGCGATGTACGCGACCGCAGCCGGCGGCGCGACCTTCCTCGGCAACGCCGTCGTCAGTGCGGTCCTGCCCTGGGGCGGCCCCGGCGGGGTGGTCTGGACCTTCGTCCTCCTGTACGTCCTCGCGTTCGTGGTCCTGTGCTTCCTCAAGGTGCCGAGGGGCGCGGAGGCCGCCGGTCACTAGGCGACCAGCGGACGGCCTGGCGTGTCCCGCTCGGCGGCGACGCGGAGCGTCGCGCGGGACACGCCGACCGAGCCTGCGAGGGAGGACGGGGCGGCGCCGCCCCGCGCCTCCAGGCCGACCTGTACCCACGTCCAGGGCGTGGGCCGACACGCCCGGACCGGTGCTGCTAGACTCGGTGACTGACTTCGGCGAGGGCCGCGCATGCGCGGCCGTGATCGACGCGGTGGGAGAGCCGGCCCAGTCCTGGGAGCGTTCCTCACGCGTGTACGCGTTCGAGTTGCAACACCACAGACCCCCACGATGCCGGCACCCCGGTGTCGCCCCCGAGACCAGGAGACATCATGGCCGACTACACCAAGCTCGCAGCGGAAGTCCGCACCAAGTTCGGCAAGGGCGCTGCTCGCAAGCTCCGTGCCGCCGACAAGATCCCCGCGGTCGTCTACGGCCACGGCACCGAGCCCAAGCACATCACCCTCCCGGGTCACGAGACCATGCTGCTCGTCCGTACCGCCAACGCGGTCGTCGACCTCGACATCGAGGGTGCTGCCCAGCTCGCCCTCGTCAAGGACGTCCAGCGTGACCCGGTGCGCCAGATCATCGAGCACATCGACCTCGTGGTCCTCCGCCGCGGCGAGAAGGTCACGGTCGACGTGCCCGTCGTCGTCGAAGGCGAGTCCTTCTCCGGCACCATCCACGTGCAGGACCTCAACACGGTCTCGCTGCTCGTGCTCGCGACCGACATCCCCGAGCACGTCGTGGTCGACGTCGAGGGCCTCGAGGACGGCACGCAGATCCACGCCTCGCAGCTCACCCTGCCCGAGGGTGCCGAGCTCGAGACCGACGGCGAGGCCCTCGTCGTCGCGATCGTCACCCCGCGTGGCACCGCTGACGACGACGCCGCCGACGAGGCAGCCGCCGAGGCCGGCGCCGAAGCCGGTGCCGAGGGCGGCTCCGCCCCGGTCGACGGCGAGTAACACCCCCTTCGCGGACATCTGGTCGACGCTGTGGCGGATCGCACCCTGATCGTGGTCGGGCTCGGGAACCCCGGGCCCGGCTACGCGGGGAACCGTCACAACGTCGGCCAGATGGTCCTCGACGAGCTCGCCGCCCGGATGGGCGCGACGTTCAAGAAGCACAAGACGCCGAACCAGGTCGCCGAGGGGCGCCTGGTCCCCGGCGGCCCGAAGCTCGTGCTCGCCAAGCCGGGGTCGTTCATGAACACCTCCGGCGGCCCGGTGTCGAGCGTGCTCGGGTTCTACAGCGCCACCCCGGAGTCGCTCGTCGTCGTGCACGACGAACTCGACCTGCCGTTCGACACCGTGCGGCTCAAGGGCAGCGGCGGGCACGGCGGGCACAACGGCCTGCGCGACATCATCAAGGCGACCGGGACGAACGAGTTCACCCGCGTGCGGATCGGCATCGGCCGACCCCCGGGGCGACAGGACCCGGCCGACTACGTGCTGCGTGACTTCTCGCCGACCGAGAAGAAGACGCTGCCGAACCTGCTCGCCGACGGCGCGGACGCCGTCGAGGCGATCGCGGACCTCGGGCTCCTCGCCGCGCAGCAGCGGGTGCACGCCCCGTCCTGATCGTTGTCGGTCGTGGCCGGTACCATCTCCTGAGTGACGATCTCGGGCATCATCCCTGCGCTCTCGCGCGCCTCCGCGTTCGATCGCGTCCTCCGCACCGCGAACCGCGACGCCGACTTCTCGGTCGTCGACGGCCTGCGCGTGCCGCTGCTGGGCGCGCTCCTCGCCGAGCGGAACGGGCCGCAGTGCCTCTTCGTGGTCACGGCCACCGGGCGTGAGGCCGAAGCGGTCCGCGACGCACTCGGCAGCTACCTGCCCGAAGCCGACGTCCTCGAGTTCCCGGCGTGGGAGACTCTGCCCCACGAACGGCTCAGCCCGAGCGCGCAGACCGTGGGCACGCGCATCGCCACGCTCCGGAAGCTCGCCGCGTGGCAGGACGCCGCACCGGGGGAACGCCGCACCACCGTCGTCGTGGCCAGCGTCCGCGCGGCGCTGCAGCCGATCGCGGGCAACCTGACCTCGCTCGCACCGGTCGTGCTGCGGACGGACTCCCGGGGCAACGACCTCGGCACGATCGCCGGGCAGCTCGTCGACATGGCGTACGCCCGGGTCGACCTGGTCACCCGCCGTGGTGAGTTCGCGGTACGCGGTGGCATCCTCGACGTCTTCCCGCCGACCGCCGACCACCCCGTGCGCGTCGACTTCTTCGGCGACGAGATCGAGGCGATCAAGGCGTTCTCCGTGGCGGACCAGCGCACCACGGACGACGAGCTCGGCACGGTCGAGCTCACCGCCTCCCGCGAACTCCTGCTGAGCGACGACGTCCGGCAGCGTGCCCGCGAGATGCTGCACGAGTTCCCGAACCTGTCCCAGATGCTCGCGAAGATCGCCGAGGGCATCCCGGTGGAGGGCATGGAGTCGCTCGCCCCCGCCCTCGTGCAGGACCTCGTGCCCGTGACGCACTACCTGCCGACCGACGCCGTCATCACGGTGCTCGGGCCGGAGCGGGTCAGCGGGCGCGCGCACAGCCTCGCCGAGACGAACACCGAGTTCCTGCAGGCCGCGTGGAGCGCCGCGGTCGCCGGTGCCCAGGCGCCGATCGACCTCGACGCCGGCAACTTCCTCTCGGTGCAGCAGCTGAAGAACGGCCGCGGGCAGCGCACCTGGTGGACGGTGTCGCCGTTCGACTCCGGGCTGGACGAGGGCGACTCCGAGCGCGTCCTCACCGACGCCGAAGCAGTGGCTGAGGCCGGGGACTACATCCGCGTCCGGGCCGAGGCGATCCCGAGCTTCGCCGGCAGCGCGGACGGGGCGATCGCGCACGTCAAGCAGCTCACCGACGACGGATGGGCCGTCGTGGTGACCGCCCAGGGCCAGGGGCTCGTCGAACGGGCGGTGCAGGTGCTCGCCGACGCCGGCGTCGCAGCCCGGGCCGAAGCCCTCACCGCGCCTCCCGAGCCCGGCGTCGCCATCGTCACGACCGCCGCCGTCGAGCACGGCTTCGCCACCCCGGATCCACGCATCGCGGTCCTCAGCGAGGCCGAGTTCTACGGTCGCAGCGTCCAGCAGGGCGCCCGCACGGTCAAGAAGCTCGCGAGCCGGCGGAAGAACGTCGTCGACCCGCTGCAGCTCAAGCCGGGCGACGTCGTCGTGCACGCCACGCACGGCATCGGCAAGTTCGTCGAGCTCGTCTCGCGCGAGGTGTCCAGCGGTGGCCGCAACGCCGTGAAGACGCAGCGCGAGTACCTCGTGCTCGAGTACGCGCCGTCCAAGCGCGGCTACCCGGGCGACAAGCTGTTCGTGCCCACCGACCAGCTCGACCAGCTCTCGCGGTACGTCGGCGGCGAGTCCCCGACCCTGTCGAAGATGGGCGGCAGCGACTGGTCCGCGGCGAAGAGCAAGGCGCGGAAGGCCGTCCGCGACATCGCCGTCGACCTCGTGAAGCTGTACTCGGCGCGCATGGCGTCGAAGGGGCACGCGTTCGGCCCGGACACCCCGTGGCAGCGTGAGCTGGAGGAAGCGTTCCCGTTCGCCGAGACCGCCGACCAGCTCACCACCATCGACGAGATCAAGCGCGACATGGAGCGGCCGATCCCGATGGACCGACTGCTCTCCGGGGACGTCGGCTACGGCAAGACCGAGGTCGCGATCCGCGCCGCGTTCAAGGCCGTGCAGGACGGCAAGCAGGTCGCCGTGCTCGTCCCCACGACGCTCCTCGTCCGCCAGCACATGGAGACCTTCCAGGAGCGCTTCGCTGGATTCCCGGTGCACCTCCGGGCGCTGAGCCGCTTCCAGACCGAGAAGGAGTCGAAGGAGACCATCGCGGGCCTCGCCGACGGCACCGTCGACATCGTCATCGGCACCCACCGGATCCTGTCGCAGAACATCCAGTTCAAGGACGTCGGCCTCGTCATCATCGACGAGGAACAGCGGTTCGGCGTCGAGCACAAAGACCAGCTCAAGAAGCTCAAGACGAACGTCGACGTCCTGGCGATGTCGGCGACCCCGATCCCGCGGTCGCTCGAGATGGCGGTGACCGGCATCCGCGAGATGTCCACGCTGGCCACCCCGCCGGAGGACCGGCACCCGATCCTCACGTTCGTCGGCCCCCAGTCGGACCTGCAGGTCGCCGCCGCGATCCGCCGCGAACTCCTCCGCGAGGGCCAGGTGTTCTACGTGCACAACCGCGTCAAGGACATCCAGTCGGTCGCGGCGCACCTCGCCGAGATAGTGCCGGACGCCCGGATCGCGGTCGCCCACGGGCAGATGTCCGAGTCGACGCTCGAGCAGGTCATGGTCGACTTCTGGGAGCGCCGGTTCGACGTCCTCGTGTCGACCACGATCGTCGAGACCGGCCTCGACATCGCGAACGCGAACACGCTCATCATCGACAAGGCGGACAAGTACGGCCTGTCCCAGCTGCACCAGCTGCGCGGCCGCGTCGGTCGTGGCCGGGAGCGCGGCTACGCGTACTTCCTCTACGACGCCGACAAGCCGCTGTCCGAGACCGCGCAGGACCGCCTCGAGACCATCGCGGCGAACAACGAGCTCGGCGCGGGCATGCAGGTCGCCATGAAGGACCTCGAGCTCCGCGGCGCGGGCAACCTGCTCGGCGGCGAGCAGTCCGGACACATCGCGGGCGTCGGGTTCGACCTCTACCTCCGCATGATCGGTGAGGCCGTCTCGCAGTTCCGCGGGGACGTCGCCGAGGGGCAGACCGAGCTCCGGCTCGAGATCCCCGTCGACGCCCACATCCCCGAGGACTACGTCGAGTCCGAACGGCTCCGGCTCGAGGCGTACCAGAAGCTCTCCGCCGCCTCCGCCCCGGCGGCGCAGGCGGAGGGGATCGACATGGTGCTCGACGAGCTCACCGACCGCTACGGGCAGCCGCCGCAGCCGGTGCTCACCCTGGTCGAGGTCTCGCGCCTCCGGCGGATGGCGCAGCAGGTCGGCCTGTCCGACGTCGTCGTGATGGGGTCGAACCTGCGGGTCGCGGGCAAGGAGCTCCCGGACTCGGCGCAGGTGCGGCTCAAGCGGATGTTCCCGGGCGCCCGGTGGTTCCCACAGCAGGACGCCGCGAGCATCCCGTTGCCGAAGCCGCACGGCGAGACCCTGCCGGACGACGCCCTGATCCAGTGGGTCGAGAGCATCCTGACGGCGGTGTACGGGGCGTCGAAGGCGCCCGCCGAGACGCCGGCCGCGTAGCGCGCGCGGGCCGTGGAACGCGCCTGACGACGGACTGGAGGCGCGGTGCGGGCTGGCACCGCGCCTCCAGTCCATTGGTGCGCGCGTCCACGGCGCGCGATCCTGTCGAGGGCGCGTGGTGGCGCGGACGTCGTGCGACATCTCCGACGTCGTGCGACATCGGAGATGTCGCAGCCGCGCGTTCGCAACCGCCCGCGTCCGCGAGGAGCGACTTCGTCGCTGTCGTACGACAGCGACGAAGTCGCTCTGAGTCGGCGGACCACCCGTCCCGCCGCACGCACCGCGCGGAGCGGTCTACTCGGTGGCCTCGGCCTCGGAGAGCTCGCGTCGCGCCCGGTAGCGGCGCGCCCGCAGGCTGACCACCACGGCCGACGCGACGATCGCGATGCCCGAGCCGACCAGGACCGCGAGCACGCCCTCGTCGAGGAGCTCCTCGTTCGCGGCGAACGCCAGCTCGTTCATGAGCAACGACACCGTGAAGCCGATGCCGCCGAGGACACCGACCGTGACGATCGACCAGAAGGACAGCGTCGACCGCCCGGGAGCCCGGAAGATCCGCGTCGCGACCGCCCCGAACAGCGTGATGCCGATCACCTTGCCGACCGGCAGCGCGAGCACGACGGCCCAGAACGTGGGGGAGAGCTCGCCGATCCCCACGGCCGGCACCACGACCGCGGCCGAGGCGAACGCGAACAGCGGCAGCACGATCGCGTTGGACCACGGCTCGACGTTCTCGTGCAGGGTGTGACCGGGGCGGCGGGGGAGGGTGAGGCCCAGGGCGACGCCGGCGATCGTCGCGTGCACGCCCGAGTGGTAGACGAGCCACCACGTCAGGAGTCCGAGCACGACCATGCCCGCGATGACCCACGCCTGGCCGGGACGGCCGGGGCGCAGGGCCTTGCCGAGCAGCCAGAACACCGCGAGCACCACGACCGCACCGGCGAGCGCGAGGAAGTCGGTGTCGTGGGCGAACACCACGGCGATGATGACGATCGCGATGAGGTCGTCCAGCACCGCGAGGGCGAGCAGGAACACCCGGAGCGTCGACGGCAGGCCGCGGCCGAACATCGCGAGGACCCCGAGGGCGAATGCGATGTCCGTCGCGGTCGGGATCGGCCAGCCGTGACCGTACGGCGTGCCGGCCGTCACCGCGAGGTAGATGCCGGCGGGGACGAGCACGCCGCCGACGGCCGCGATCGCCGGGATGACCGCCGTCTTCGGGTTGGACAGTTCGCCGGCGACGAGCTCGTGCTTCAGCTCGATCGCGACGAGCAGGAAGAACACCGCGAGCAGGCCGTCGCTGATCCAGTGCGACACCGACAGGTCGAGGCCGACCGCACCCCACGGCGCGTGGACGTGCAGGAGGTGCTCGAGGCCGGGGCCGAGCGGCGAGTTCGCGACGACCAGGCCGAGGACGGCCGCGGTGAGGAGTGCGATGGCGCTGAAGCGGGGGGAACGGACGAGTGCCGACATGGAGCTCCGTTGAAGTGGGATCGGGTGATGGTCCGTCGACCAGACTTCCCGACACGCCACGTCCAGTATACCGGTCACGTGCAGCCGGCGTCCAGGCATCGCGGCGTGACACGATGACGACATGACCGCCGTCTCGGACCTCGTCGAAGTCGTCGACCGCCTGCTCGCCCCGTCCGGTGGGTGCGTGTGGAACCGGGCGCAGACGCACGCCACGCTCGCACGGTACGCCGTCGAGGAGTCGTACGAGCTCGTCGACGCGATCGACGACGGCGACCCGGAGGAACTGCGGGAAGAGCTCGGCGACGTGCTCTACCAAGTGGTGCTGCACGCGGGTCTCGCGGAGTCGTTCGACCTGGAGGACGTGGCCGCCGGTGCACGCGACAAGATGGTCCGCCGCCACCCGCACGTGTTCGGGGACGAGCACGCGGACACCGTGGAGGACGTCGTCCGGGTCTGGCGCGCGGCGAAGGCGGCGGAGAAGTCCACGCGGCGGAGCCTGTTCGACGGGGTGCCGCGGGCGATGCCACCGCTCGAGCGGGCGGTGAAGCTGCTCGAACGCCTGGAGGAACGTGGGGACGCCGCCACGGTCGTCGCGTCGGTCGTGGCGGACGTCCAGGGCGACGTGGTTGCGTCGGACGGTCCGGACCCGGGTGCCGACGGCGCCGGCAGCGGCACCGTCGACCGCTCGTGGGGTGCGGCGCTGCTCGCGTCGGTCGCGGCGGCGCGGGACGCCGGGGTCGATCCGATCGCGAGCCTGCGTGCTGCGGTCGCCGACCTGGAGACGGCCGGTCGCACGGGCGACTGATCGAGGGAGGAGTGCCGTCCGCGCGCACCGCAGCGGTGCGGTGTCCGGGTGCGCGGACGGCGAGAGAGTGCGGGCGTCCTCCCAACCCGAAAAAAGGAGGACGCCCGCGAGCGGGCAGACGGCACCACCAGGGATAGAGGTGCCGGCAGGGAAGCCCGCTCGAACCGCGGGGCACACTGCAGCACGTTGCCCACGCGATCGGTCCGACGAATGGATTAGGCACCCGCCGTACCGAGGTTCTGGATTCAGAATATCATTTGGTCAGACCGTGCGCAACCCCGAGTTGCCCGTCTGCCAGAATTGCGGCATGGCTTCGACCGTGACGGCACCCCGTGGCATGCGTGACTTCCTCCCGGCGGACAAGGCCCGGCGCGAGCACGTGCTCGGTGTGATCCGCGGCGTGTACGCCCGGCACGGGTTCGACGAGATCGAGACCCCCGTCGTCGAGGACGCGGCACGCCTGCACTCGGGCCTCGGCGGCGACAACGAGAAGCTCGCGTTCGCGGTCATGAAGCGCGGGCTCTCCACCGAGGACCTCCAGCGCGCGCAGGCACCGCTCGACCTCGCCGACCTCGGGCTCCGGTTCGACCTCACCGTGCCGCTCGCCCGGTTCTACGCCTCGCACCGCGCCGAACTGCCGTCGGTGTTCCGGTCCGTGCAGATCGCGCCGGTCTGGCGGGCCGAGCGTCCGCAGAAGGGGCGCTACCGGCAGTTCGTGCAGTGCGACATCGACATCCTCGGCGAACCCGGGCAGCTCGCCGAGATCGAGCTCATCCGGGCCACGACGGCGGCACTCGACGCGCTGGGGATCGCCGACACCACGATCCGGATCAACGACCGCCGGGTCCTGCTGGCGCTCCTCGCCTCGTGGGGGATCACCGAACCGGGCGCCGCGGACCGGGCGCTCATCACGATCGACAAGCTCGACAAGATCGGCCCGGACGGCGTCGCGGCGGAACTGCGGGAGACCGTCGGCGCCGAGCTCCCCGGGCTCGAGGACACGATCCGCGCGCTCGAGTCCGCCGACTGGGACTCTGTTGCTGGAGCCGAGTGGCTCGACGCCGACGCGTTCGACGACCTGCTGCGCCTGCGATCGGCGCTCCCAGGGGTCGACCTGCGCTTCGACCCGACGCTGGTCCGGGGCATGGGGTACTACACCGGGACGATCTTCGAGGTGGCGCACCCGGACTTCGGGTACAGCCTCGGCGGCGGCGGCCGGTACGACGGCATGATCGGCCGGTTCCTCGGCCAGGACGTGCCCGCGGTCGGGTTCTCCCTCGGCTTCGAGCGTCTCGTGGACCTCGTCACGCTGCCGGAGTCCGCCGAGTCCGACGCCGTCGTGCTCGTGTACGACAAGGACGTCGACCCGGTCCGCCTCGCCGCGCTCAAGGCCGAGGCGCTCGAGTCGCACCGTCGTGTCCGGCTCGAACGGCGCACGAAGAACACGAAGAACCTGCTCGCCGGGCTCGTCGAGCAGGGCTTCGACGCGTTCGCCTCCGTGCGTGCGGACACCGAGAGGCTCGAGGGCGTCGAGTTCCGGCCGTTGGCCTGAGTTCTGCACAGCGGGCGTCATGCGCGCCTGGCGTTCACCCGGCGTCGGTAGGATCGGTCCCGCAATCACCACAACCGAACGTGTAGGGAGTACCCCGTGGCCGTGATCGATGCCGTAGGAGCACGCGAAGTCCTCGATTCCCGAGGCAACCCGACGGTCGAGGTCGAGGTCCTCCTCGACGACGGCGTCGTGTCCCGCGCGCTCGTCCCCTCCGGTGCCTCCACCGGTGCGTTCGAGGCGTACGAACTCCGTGACGGAGACAAGGCCCGCTACGGCGGCAAGGGCGTCCTCAAGGCCGTCGACGCCGTCCTCGACGAGATCGGCCCGGCGCTCGAGGGCTTCGACGCCACCGACCAGCGCCTCGTCGACGCCGCGCTCATCGAGCTCGACGGCACCGAGAACAAGTCCCGCCTCGGCGCGAACTCGATCCTCGGCGCCTCGCTCGCCGTGGCCCGTGCCGCCGCCGACTCGGCAGACCTGCCACTGTTCCGCTACCTCGGTGGCCCGAACGCGCACACGCTGCCCGTGCCGCTGATGAACGTCGTCAACGGTGGCGCGCACGCCGACACCAACGTCGACATCCAGGAGTTCTTCCTGGTGCCCTACGGCGCCGAGTCCTTCTCCGAGGCACTCCGCTGGGGTGTCGAGACCTACCACGCCCTCAAGGGCGAGCTGAAGAAGCAGGGCCTGGCGACCGGCCTCGGCGACGAGGGCGGCTTCGCGCCCGAGCTCGCGTCGAACCGTGCCGCGCTCGACTTCCTCCTCGCCGCGATCGAGAAGGCCGGCTTCACCCCGGGCAAGGACATCGCGCTTGGGCTCGACGTCGCCTCGACCGAGTTCTTCAACGACGGCAAGTACTCGTTCGAGGGCAAGCAGCTCTCGAGCGAGGAGTTCACGGCGTACTTCGCCGAGCTCGTCCGCGACTACCCGCTCGCCACGATCGAGGACCCGCTGGCCGAGGACGACTGGGCCGGGTGGACCCACCTCACCGCCGAGCTCGGCGACAAGGTGCAGATCGTCGGCGACGACCTGTTCGTCACGAACCCGAAGCGGCTGCAGCGCGGCATCGACGAGAAGGCCGCGAACTCGATCCTCGTCAAGGTGAACCAGATCGGCACCCTGACCGAGACCCTCGACGCCGTGTCCCTGGCACACCGCCACGGCCTCACGTCGATCCTGTCGCACCGCTCCGGCGAGACCGAGGACACCACCATCGCCGACATCGCGGTGGCGGTCGACGGCGGCCAGATCAAGACCGGCGCCCCGGCCCGCTCGGACCGCGTCGCGAAGTACAACCAGCTGCTCCGCATCGAGGAAGAGCTCGGCGACGCCGCGGTCTACGCGGGCCGCTCGGCATTCCCCCGCTCGGCTGCCCTGTAGCCAGCGCGCCCCACGAGACGCCGTCCTCCTCCGGGAGGGCGGCGTCTCGTCGTTCCCGCGCGGCCGCGCGCCAGGTCGCACGACATGCCGCCCGCCGGACGTCGAGGTCGCACGACATGCCGCTCGCGCCGGGCGCAGGCGACAGATCGTGCGACCTCGGCGTACCGCGTGCGACCCCGGCGTACCGCGCGCGACCCCGACGGACCGCGTGCGGAGTGTGACGCGACCACGGGGCGGACGTGAGCGACGCGGCGGAGGCGACCCGCGCCTCCAGGCCGCCTGAGAGGGCACCGATCGGCCGCGTGCCGACCGCCCGACCCAGCCCCGCCGGGTTATCGTCGGACCGTGCCCAGCCAGAAGCCCCGCGTCCGCCGCGTCCCTGTGGCCATGCCGGAGGGCGGCACGTCCGACCAGCCGTGGTACCGCTCGATCCGGTTCTCCGGCTTCAGCCTGCTCATGCTGGTCATCATCGTGCTGTTCGTCGTGGTCCTCGCCCCGTCGCTCCGGACGCTCATCCAGCAGCAGGAGCAGATCGCCCAGCAGCAGCGCGAGGTCGCGAGCCAGAAGGCCGACGTCGCGCAGAAGAAGAAGGACGTGGCGCGCTGGGACGACCCGGCGTACATCGAGGCGCAGGCGCGCGATCGGCTGCTCTACGTGTACCCGGGCGAGGAGAGCTACCTCGTGATGGGGGCGGAGGACACGAAGGCCGACGGGCGGCCCACCACCGACTCCGGCACACCGGTGAGTTCGAGCGTGCAGACGCCGAAGGTCGACTGGGTGCAGGCGATGCTCTCGTCCGTGCTGACCTCCGGGCTCACCGACGAGACCACGCAGGACCTCGTCGCGCCGGACGTCTCCGGCACCGGTGACACCAAGTAGGACCTGACGCGGGACTCCGGTAGGCTCACGTTCCCGTGACGACCCCTCCCTTCGACCCGCCCTCCGACCGCGACGTCCAGGTCGTGTCGGCGCAGCTCGGCCGACCGGCGCGTGACGTCATCGGGATCGCGGCACGCTGCGTCTGTGGCAACCCCACGGTCGTCTCCACGAAGCCCCGTCTGTCGAACGGCACCCCGTTCCCGACGTTCTACTACCTGTGCCACCCCGCGGCCACCGCTGCGGTCAGCACCCTCGAGGCGAACCAGGTCATGCCGGAGCTGGCAGCCCTGCTCGAGGACGACACCATCGCGGCTGCGTACCTCGCGGCCCACGAGTCCTACCTGGCCGATCGCGAGTCGATCGAGCACGTCGACGAGATCGACGGCATCAGCGCCGGTGGCATGCCCACCCGCGTGAAGTGCCTGCACGCCCTCGTCGGTCACGCCCTCGCCGCCGGACCCGGCGTCAACCCCATCGGCGACCTCGCGCTCGAGCGCGCGGACTGGTCGCCCTCCCGGTGTGCGTGCCGGGCGTATGATGGCGGTGCAGACGCTGGAGTCGGGGCGGGTGGCGGCGAAGTCTGACTCGACTCCGAACCCCCCACCCAAGGAGATCATCCCCCGTGCCCAAGATCCTCGTCGTCGGCGGCGGTTACGCCGGCTTCTACACCGCCTGGAAGCTCGAGAAGCACCTTCGCCAGGGCGAAGCCGAGGTCGTGATGGTGGACCCGCTGCCGTACATGACGTACCAGCCGTTCCTCCCCGAGGTCGCCGCCGGTTCCATCGAGCCGCGCCACGCGATCGTCTCGCACCGTCGCCACCTCAAGAAGACGCGCGTGGTCACCGCGAAGGTCACGAACGTCGACCACGCCACCAAGACGGCGACCATCACCCCGGCCGAGGGTGCGGCGTGGGAGGAGTCCTACGACCAGATCGTCATGACCGCCGGTGCGGTCTCGCGGACCTTCCCGATCCCGGGCGTCGCGGACGAGGCCATCGGCCTCAAGACCATCGAAGAGGCCGCGGCGATCCGCGACAAGATCCTCACGAACTTCCACAAGGCCGCGAACCTGCCGGCCGGGCCCGAGCGCGACCGCCTGCTGACCGTCGTGGTCGTCGGTGGTGGCTTCGCCGGCATCGAGGTGTTCGCCGAGCTCCGCTCCTTCGTCACCGACCTGCTGAAGAGCTACCCGCAGCTGTCCTTCGACGACACGCACTTCCACCTGGTGGAGGCCATGGGCCGCATCATGCCCGAGGTCTCGCTCGAGACCTCGCACTGGGTGCTCAAGAACCTCGCGCAGCGCGGTGCCACGGTGCACCTCGAGACCCAGCTGGCCTCGGCGGTCGGCGGTGTCTGCGAGCTCAAGACCAACGACGGCGCGATCGAGAAGATCGAGTCCGACCTCATCATCTGGACCGCCGGAGTCATGGCGAACCCGATGGTCAAGGGCACCGACTTCCCGCTCGAGCAGCGTGGACGCATCCGCGTGCAGCCCGACCTCCGCGTCGTCGACGACAACGGCGTGATCGCCGATGCGTGGGCCTGCGGTGACGTCGCCGCGGTGCCGGACCTCACGGGTGGTGGCGTCGGCGGCTTCTGCGTGCCGAACGCCCAGCACGCGGTCCGTCAGGCGAAGCAGCTCGCGAAGAACCTCGTCGCAACCCTCCGCAACGAGGCGACGAACGACTACAAGCACGAGAACCTCGGCGCCGTCGCGGGCCTCGGTCTCGGCATCGGCGTCTTCCAGTCGGGCAAGTTCGCGATGAAGGGCTTCCTCGCGTGGGGCGCCCACCGTGGCTACCACGGCATGGCGATGCCGTCGTGGGAGCGCAAGTGGCGCGTCATCGGCGACTGGGTCGGGGGCTTCTTCCTCGGCCGCGACATCGCGTCGCTCGACGACCGCGAGACCCCGCGCGCCGCGTTCGAGGCGTTCGCGTCCCGGCCGAAGCCCGCTGCCGAGGCGCCCGCCGCTCCGGCCGCAGCACCGGCTCCGGCCGAGGGTCAGCCGGCAGGGACCGCTGGTCCGGCCTACGGCGAGCCCGCGAAGGACGTCTTCAACGACGCCGAGCCGGTGAAGGCCGAGGCCTCGGCCGACGCCAAGTAGCGACACGCTCCACACGAGGCGGTCACCCCTGACGGGGTGGCCGCCTCGTCGCGTCCCGGCTGTCGGTAGGCTGTTGCGGCCCGCCCCCGTGGCCCAATCGGTAGAGGCATGCGACTTAAAATCGCCGAGTTGTGGGTTCGAGTCCCACCGGGGGTACCGAGACTCGGCCTCGCGTCGCCCCGGCACTACCATCGAGACTCGTGGTCGGAATCGGAAGCGCACTCGCGAACCTGCGGAACGCCATCAACCGGCCCGAGGCCCACGTCGAGGTCGTCGACGGCGAGACCGTCCCGGTCGGGATGCTGCTCGGCACGCTCGGTGCCCTGCTCCTCGACGCCGGGAGCTCCGTCACCGACGTCCGATCGGCACTCGAGAAGGCGCGTGACGCCGCCGGCGTCGGACCGACCCTCGCGGTCGGGGTCCTGCCCGCGCTCGTGATGGTGAGCGAGATCGCCACCGGCGCCGCCACGATCGTGAACGCCGAGGGCGTCGAGCTGTCGTCGCGGCAGGCTGCGCGGGCGAACCGGCTCGTCCTCGGCCTCGAGAGCGGCTCCATCGCCCTCGCCGAGATCCCCGCACGCGTCCGGGCCATCCGCGCCGGCACCGTGCCGCCGCCCGCGCTGCCGTGGATCCTCGGCAACGCCCTGACCTCCGCCGGTCTCGCGGTCGTGTTCCGCTGCCCGTGGTGGGCGATCCTCGTCGCCCTCGGTGTCGGTGCACTCGTCGGTGTGATCGGTCTCGTGCTCCGTCGCTTCCGCGAGGCCGTCGCGATCATCCCCTTCCTCGCGGCGTTCGCGTCGACGACGATCGTCGGGCTGGTGGCCGCCGGCACCGGGTTCGACCATGTCCCGCTCTTCGCGGTGTGCGCCCCGGTCGCGGTGTTCGTGCCGGGAGCGCTCATCACGAACGCCCTGCTCGAACTCACCGCCGCGGACATCGTCACCGGGTCGTCGAGGCTCGTCCAGGGGCTCATCATGCTCGGCTTCATGGCGGCGGGGATCGCCGCGGGCAGCGCCCTGACCGGGCTGCACGTCGACCCGTCCTCGGCTGCGCTCGTCGGCGAGGTCGCCGGCGTCGGCACGGACCGCGGCGGGTGGGAGGCCGTGCCGTCCTACTGGGTCTCGTGGGTCGCCGTCGCCGGGCTCGCCGTCGGCCTCGGTCTGGTGTTCCGGTCCGGGTGGCGACTGACCCTCGTGTCGGTCGCGGTCATGGTCACCGCCTACGCCCTCGTGAGCGGGACCACGCCGCTGTGGGGGAGCGTCGTCGCGACCGGGGCGACCGCTG
The DNA here is from genome assembly GCF_900215175.1 of Curtobacterium sp. 314Chir4.1. Taxonomy (NCBI): domain Bacteria; kingdom Bacillati; phylum Actinomycetota; class Actinomycetes; order Micrococcales; family Microbacteriaceae; genus Curtobacterium; species Curtobacterium sp. 314Chir4.1. The sequence goes on along the minus strand of NZ_OCMI01000003.1, from coordinate 497,445 downwards.
CACTGCTCTTCGTGGCGACGCGTCTGCTGGAGCGGCTCGTCCCGGCGATCCCGGCGACCGTGTCGTTCTTCCCGGCGTTCCTGCTGCTCGTGCCGGGGACGGTGGGCCTCGTCGCCGTCGCGACGTTCGACCCGGTGGCGTTGGCGACCCCGCTCGCGACCTTCGTCAGCCTGTGCATCGGTACGAAGATCGGCGGGCTGCTGCCCGGCCTGTTCTCGCGCAACGCGCCGCACCGCGGGGTGGACGCGACCAGCTGACGGCCTGGAGGCGCGTGGCGGGGCCGCCCCGCGCCTCCAGGCCGTCTGCCGGTCACCTGTCGGGCGCTACGGCTCGATGAGCAGACCGGCCGCCTGGTCGTCCGCGGCCGTCGCCTTGGCGACGTAGTGCACCTTCTTGCCCGTCGCGTTGTAGGGCAGCTCGGCGACGAACCGGTACTTCCGCGGTCGCTTGTAGCGGGCGAGCCCGGGGTGCGTGCCGGTCCACTCCTCGAGGGCGGCGGCAGCGGCCGTGTCGTCCTCGGGCAGCCGGCCGGGCGCGCGCACGACGTAGGCGGTCACGACCTCGCCCCAGCGCTCGTCGGGGACGCCCACCACGATCGAGTCGGCGACGCCCGGGTGCTCCTGCAGGGCCGCCTCGACCTGCACGGGGTGGACGTTCTCGCCCCCGGAGATGATCATGTCGTCCTTGCGGCCGACGATGGTCACGCGCTCGTGCTCGTCCCACGTCGCGAGGTCGCCCGGGTAGAACCAGCCGTTCGCGAACTTCTCGGCCTCGAGTCCCGGGTTCCGGTAGGAGTACCCCGACTTGAGCGTCCGGACCGCGAACTCGCCGATCTCGGAGCCGTCCTTCGGCACGGTGTCGGTCGGGTCGGCGAGCCGGTCCTCGTACACCCGGACCACGGCGACGTCGTCGTCGGTCGACGCGCGTCCGGTGGACCCGGCGCCGTCGGGGAAGTCCTCGGGGCGGAGGAACGTGTTCCAGAAGGTCTCGGTCGTGCCGTAGCCGTTGAAGATCCGCGGCGACAGGAGCTCCTGGTAGCGGAGCGCTGCGGCGCGGTCGAGCGGGGCCCCCATCGTGACGATGCCGTGCAGGGACGACAGGTCGCGCGGCCGTGCCTCCTGCGCGTTCGCGAGCTGCACGAGGTTCGGCGGGGCACCGATGAGGAAGGTGAGGCGCTCGGTCTCGACGAGGTCCAGCACCCGCTCGGCGTCGAAGTGCCGGAGTGTGGTGAGTTCGGCGCCCACGTAGAACACCGGGTTCGGGCCGCCGGAGTACAGGCCGCCGCGGTGGAACAGCGGGGACATGTTCAGGGTCTTGTCGAACGGGCTGAGCGGGAAGTGCATGATGACGTCGTGCGCGCTGAGCACCTCGACCAGGCTCGGGAGCGGTACGGGCTTCGGACGCCCGGTGGTGCCGCTCGTGTAGAGCCGGGTCGTCTCGTCGTAGGTGCTGCGCGGCTCCGTGGCGGCGAGCTCGTCGGCGGTGACGGGGTCGGCGCCGACGACCTCGGCGAAGGGGACCGTGCCGTCGTCCGTCGCGTCGCCGACCACGACCACGTGCTCGGGGGCGTGCGGGGCGCTGGCGAGTGCAGCGCGGATGTCGTCCGCGCGGGCGGCGTCGTACACGAGGACGACGGGTGCGGAGTCCTCGATGATGAACCCGACCTCGTCGGGGGCGAGCCGGAAGTTGGTGGGGGAGAAGACCGCTCCGATGCGGTGGCACGCCAGGTACAGGATCGCGAACTCGGGGGAGTTGAACAGCTCCACCATGACGACGGAGCCGCGACCGACCCCGTGCCGGAACAGCCAGCCGGCAACCCGGTCGACGTCCGCGCCGAGCTCGGCGTAGGTCCAGGTGCGGCCGCTGTCGGGTTCCCGCAGGGCAGGGCGGTCGGCGAAGCGGTGGGTGTTGCGGGCGAAGCCGTTCGCGTACGTGTAACTGGTCTGGAAGACCTCGCGGAACCGCGTCGGGTCGTAGTCGGATCGGGTCTCGGTCATCGTCGCTCCCTGAAGCGGTCGGGGTGCACCGCGCACCGTTCGCCAGCGTATCCGCCGGACGCGCACTCGGAAGCGCTCGCCGTCGACGAGTCCGGGCGGCGTGTCAGGCGCGGCTGCCCGTTCGGACCCCGCGCGTCACGAGGGTGCTCCCGACGGCCGCGACGGCGCAGAGCGCCGCGATGACCGCCAGGGCGACGGGGGAGACGTGGGTGCCGGCCGTTCCGGAGTACACCGCGGCGGTCAGTGCGACGGCGACCGCGGCGATCGCGACGTAGCGACCCCGGGACTGCGTGAGCAGCGCGTGACCGGCCGACCCGGTGAGTGGGAGCAGGGTGGCCACCACCGCACCGAGGCCTCCGACGCACAGGGTGATCGCGAACTCGGACACGAAGGAGACCCAGAAGCCGGACCCCGGCGTCAGCGAGTGCAGCACCCACCCGGCGGCCGCGACGACGAGCAGGGCGACCGACCGCCAGGTCGCGCTCCGAGCGCCCGCGGCGATCGCCGAGCCGAGCCGGAGCGCCGCGGTGTCGAGGTCGGGGCGCCCGACGGGAACCAGGACGACACCGACGATCACGGCCGGCGACAGGTCGAGCGACCGGGTCACGGCGCAGGCGACCAGTGCCGCGAGGACCAGCCAGGGGGACACCCGGAACCCGACGGCGTGGCGGTCGGACCCGGCGGCCCACCGCGCGGCGAGGACGACCGTGGCGGTGAGGACGGCGGCCCCGAGCAGGACCCCGATCGCGAGGCGGACGTACCGGGCCTCGAGCGAGACGCCCACACCGAGGACGGTGCAGAGCCCGACGACGGCCACGGCGATGGCGATCGAGACCCACGTCGGCAGGGCGTCGTCGCCGCGGCGCCGCTCGTCACGGGGACGGTTCCGTCCGAGCACACCGGCGAACGGGTTGCGCACCCCTCCGCGGACGGTGCCGGCGACGAGCGCGAGTGGACCGGCGACGAGCACGAGGAACCCGGCGGCGACCGCCGTCGCCACGAGCACGGTCCGCCACGAGAACACCGCCTGGATCGTCGGGACCGTGGTGTCGTACGCGGTGGACGCCGTCCAGTCGCCGGCCGGTCCGGACCAGTCGAGCCCGGCGTGACCGGCACCCGGACCGGTGGCGCCGACGCTGCCGGACCCCGGCCCGCTTGCCGAGCCGCCGGAACCGCCGGTACCCGTACCGGTGCCGCCGCTCCCCGTGCCGCCCGTCGCGCCGGTCGATGTGGTGCCGCCGTCGGGGGAGCCGGATCCGGCGCCGTTGCCCGACGCCGTCCCGGTGGCGCTCGACGTCGCGGAGGCGCTCCCCGACCCGGGTGAGCCGGGACCACTCGACGAACCGGTCGGTTCGCCGGACGACCCGGACCCCGGGGAGACCCGTACCCGCACGGCCGCCGACGACCGGGAGAAGTTGCCGGCGGCGTCCTGCTGCGTCGCGGTGATGCTCCGCGTCCCGCCGAGCAGCGTCGACCCCGCGGTCGAGCACGACCACCGGCCCGACGTCGGGACGTCCGTGCGGCAGACCGGTGCCCGGTCGACGTACACGGTCAGGACCGCTCCGGGCTCACCGGTGCCGGACACCGCGGCGGGCTGGGCGCCCACCCGGTCCCCGGCAGCAGGAGCGGTGATGCGCGGGGCCGCAGGCGCAGTGCGGTCGAGCGTGATCGTCACCGGCGCCGACGCCGCGCTGCGCAGGTCGGACCGGTAGCCCGCGGCGGTGCTGGCGGTCTGGGTCGCGGTCACGACGGGCCGGGCGTCACCACCGGCGCCGGGCGTGGCACCGCCGAGCGAGGTCGTCCACCGGCCGTCGCGACCCACGGTCGCGGTCCGGTCGGTCGTCGATCCGGACACCGAGAGGGTCACCGTGGCACCGGCGTACCCGGTGCCGGAGACCGGCCCGTTGGTGGGGCGGTCGGTCGTGACGGTCGGCGGGACGACGATGTCCGACGCCGGGGCGCTGGCGGACCCGACCCCGGCGTTCGTGCGGTCCTGGACGGTGAAGACCTGCTGCGGACCGGAGCGGACGGCGGCGACGCACGACCACGAACCGTCGCCGCGCACGGTCGTCGAGCACCCGGCCGTCCCGGTCGCGGCGGGGCCGGAGACCCGGAGCGCGTGCCCGACCGTCCCCGTTCCGTGGAACCGGGCGGTGCTGCTCGTGATGTCACCGGGGTCGGCGATGGTCGGGCGCACCGGCCGTCCGGTCGGCGGAGTGGTCGGGGGTGCGGGTGTGAGCTGGTTCTGCGGCACCGGGGTCGTCGTCGGCGCGGGCGTCTCCGCGACGGCGCCGGGCGGCGCTGCGGCGACGGTGGCGGGCGGTACTGCAGCCGCGACCGCCGGAGCGGAGACCGCCGTGAGCAGTCCGACGACCAGGGCGGCCGCGAACCCCGCGAGCACGGTGAAACGGGTTCGCCGAACGCGGCCGTCGCCCCCGACTGCCTGTCCGTCCACGTTCTCCCGCAGCGTGTTCATCCGCCTCCATCCCACGTGATCGAGCGGCTCGGGTCAATACGCCGAACGGATGATGTCCGCCGACCGAGCGACACGCCGACGAGCCCGAACGCGCGGTGTGTGCGACTCGGGAATCGGCCGTGAACCGACGACGCGGACGAGAGCACCCGTGCCTGCTCGGTACAATCGATCCCGGCCGTTCTGCGGTCCCCCGAACCACCGCGGATCCCGACGCGCAAAGGAGTACGACCTCATGGACACCGGACTCATCACGACGCTGATCGTCGTCGGAGTGGTGGTGGTCCTCCTCGTGATCGTCGGGATCTACCTCTGGGTCACGTACAACTCGCTCGTCACCCTGAAGGTGCGCGTCGACGAGGCGTGGAGCGACATCTCCGTCCAGCTCAAGCGACGGGCCGACCTCATCCCGACCATCGTCGAGACGGTGAAGGGCTACGCCACCCACGAGAAGTCCGTCTTCGACGACGTCACGAAGGCGCGCTCCGAGACGCTCAGCGCCGGGGACGCCTCGACGGCCTCCGTTGCCGAGGGGCACATGCAGAAGGCCCTGAAGAGCGTCTTCGCCGTGGCCGAGGGCTACCCACAGCTGCAGTCCAGCCAGAACTTCCTGCAGTTGCAGTCCGAGCTCGTCGACACCGAGGACAAGATCCAGTCCGCACGTCGCTTCTACAACGGCGGCGTCCGCGAGCTCAACACGAAGATCCGCGTCTTCCCGAACTCCTCGTTCGCGAAGAGCCGTGGCTTCACCGAGGCGTCGTTCTTCGAGACCGCCGAGCCCGCGGCGATCGCCGAACCGCCGCGCGTCCAGTTCTGATCCACCCGGCGTCGTCCTGACGTGTACAGCGCCATCGCGCGGAACAAGCGCAACACCGTCCTGATCGTCCTCGTCTTCATGCTGGTCATCGGGGCGCTCGGGTTCCTCGGCGGGTACCTCGCCGGCAACGTCTCCATCGGCGTGATCGTGCTCGTCGTGGCGCTCGGGTACGCGGTCCTGCAGTACTTCCTCGCCGGGCGGCAGGCCACGGCGATCGCGGGTGGCATCGAGGTCGACCGGAACACCGAGCCGCGGCTCTGGCGGACGGTGGAGAACCTCGCCATCGCGACGGGCATGCCGATGCCGCGGGTCTTCGTCATCGAGGACCCGTCGCCGAACGCGTTCGCCACCGGCCGCGACCCGGAGCACGCGATCGTCGCGGCCACCACCGGCCTGCTCGCCATCATGGACGACCAGGAGCTGCAGGGCGTCATGGCGCACGAGCTCGGCCACGTCAGGAACTACGACATCCGGGTCTCGACCATGGTGTTCGGGCTCGTCGTCGCGGTCGGCCTCATCGCCGACGTGCTCCTGCGCATCTCGATCTTCAGCGGTCTCGCCGGTGGGCGGAACCGCAACAACGACAACGGCGGCGGGAACAACCCGATCCTGCTCATCGCGGGCATCGTGGCGGTCATCGTCGCGCCGATCGCGGCCGCGGGCGTGCAGGCTGCGGTGTCGCGACAGCGCGAGTACCTCGCCGACGCGACCGGCGCGATGACGACCCGGCACCCCGAGGGACTGGCCCGCGCGCTCGAGAAGCTCGGTGCGTACGGGCGACCGATGCAGACGCAGAACTCGTCGATGGCGCACCTCTGGATCGCGGACCCGATGCGTCCGGGCGTGATGGACCGCCTGTTCTCGACGCACCCGCCGCTGCAGGACCGCATCGCGCGGCTGCGGGGCAGCCTCGACCGCTTCTGACGGCGGCGTCTCGCGCGATCGAGACGACGCGTGGCGCTCGAGACGCCGCGAGCCGCGCGAGACACCGCCGGATCCGGCGGCGTCTCGGCCGCCGCGCGGCGTCTCGCCGGCGGTGCGGCGTTTCGCACGCGACGGCCTGGAGGCACGGGGCGGGCCCGCCCCGTGCCTCCAGCCGTTCAGACGGCCGGCTCCAGGGCCGCGGTCGCCTCGGCGTCGTCCGCCGCGACGTGCGGCACGAGCGCGACGCCGAGCGCTCCCGCGACGGCCGCGGCGGCCGTGCCGCGGTCGGTGACCTCCACCCCGTCCAGGCCCTGCCACGCCGCGGTCCGACGCAGCGTGTCGGCCAGTCGGTCGGCGTCGAGCCGTTCGCCCGGCTCTTGCCACGCCGTCCGCACGCGGAGCACCCCGCGCTGCCGATCGCTCTTCAGGTCGATGCGCCCCACGAGCCGGTCGTCCTGCAGCACCGGCAGCACGTAGTACCCGAACACCCGCTTCGGCGCGGGCGTGTAGATCTCGATCCGGTAGTGGAAGCCGTACATCCGCTCGGCCCGTCGTCGGAACCAGACGACGGGGTCGAACGGGCTGAGGACGGCGTCGGCGGTCAGGCGGCGGGGGACCCGTGCGTCGGCGTGCAGCCAGGCGCGTTCGCCCCAGCCCTCGACGGTGACCGGCACGAGTTCCCCGGCGGCGACGAGCTCGGCGATCGCGGCGGCGGTGTCGTCGGATCGGAGCCGGAAGTAGTCGGCGATGTCGGCACGGGTGCCGATGCCGAGCGCACGGGTCGACCGGCGGACCAGCTCACGGATCGCCACGGGACGCGCTGGTGCCGTCTCGAGGGTCCCCGCGGGCAGGACCTGCTCGGGCAACGCGTACACCCGTTCGAACCCGGACCGGCCGGCGCTCACGACGTCGCCCCAGCGGAACATCTGCTCGAGCCCGAGCTTCACGTCGCTCCAGCCCCACCACGGCCCGCGGCGGACGTTGGACTCGTGCTCGACGGCACTCGCGGGCAGCGGGCCCTCGGCTCGGAGCAGCGCCTGGAGTTCGCGACGGACGCCCTCGGTCCGGGTGACGCTCTCGACCCGGGTCGGCCACGAGTCGCGGTCACGCAGGGCGTCCATCCGCCACCGGAAGAGCGGGAGGTCGGTGCGGTCGACGAACGCGGCCTCGTGTGCCCAGTACTCGGCGTAGGGGCCGCGCTTCGCCATGGTCAAGCGGTCGAGCGTCGACTTGTCGTACGCGCCCAGCCGGGCGAAGAGCGGGAGGTAGTGGCTGCGCTCGAACACGTTGACGGAGTCGATCTGGAGCAGGCCGAGCCGAGCGAAGCCGGCGTTCAGCGCCCGGGTCGAGACGGTGTCGGCCGGTGGTCGGCCGAACCCCTGGGCGGCCAGCGCGACACGACGGGCCTCGGCAGCGGAGAGCGTGGTCCTGACCATGCTCCTGACGCTACCGACAGCCGCCGACAGCGCCCGTACCCCGGCGTATGCCGCATCCGGTACCTGTCGGTCAGCACATCGGTACACTCCAGGAATGGCATGGGGCAGAACGCAGCAACCGACGCATCCCGACCCCGTGGTCGAGGACTCGGTCCCGACGGGCATGCGGATCGCGGGCGCCTGGTCGTGGCGGATCCTCGTCGTCATCGGCGTGATCGCGGTCTTCATCTGGCTGATGACGATCTTCAGTCAGATCCTCATCCCGTTCCTCGTCGGCATCGTCGTGTCCGCGCTGCTCGTGCCGATCTCGAACTGGATGCAGCGGCACCACGTGCCGAAGTGGCTGGCGGTCGTGATCAGCCTGCTCGGCGGGCTGGCGGCCATCGGCGCGCTCGTCTGGCTCGTCGTCGACCAGATCATCGCCTCGTACCCGTCGCTCCGCGACCGGACCGTCGAGCAGTACGCGAACATCAAGGACCTCGTCCTGAACTCCGGCCTCGGCATCACGCAGAGCGACGTCAACGGCTGGCTCAACGACGGCACGAAGTGGCTGCAGGACAACTCGGCGTCGATCCTGTCCGGGGTCGCGAGCGCCGGGTCGGGCGCCACGCACGTGTTCGAGGCGCTCTTCATCATCCTGTTCACCACGATCTTCCTGCTCATCGACGGCAAGAACGTGTGGCGCTGGGCGGTCCGGCTCTTCCCGAAGAAGGCCCGCGCGACCGTCGACGGCGCGGGCGTCGCCGGGTGGATCACCCTCACGAGCTTCATCCGGGTGCAGATCTTCGTCGCGTTCGTCGACGCGGTCGGCATCGGCCTCGGTGCGTTCATCGTCGGACTGTTCTTCGGTGGGATGCCGCTCGTCATCCCGATCGCGGCGTTCGTCTTCCTCGGCGCGTTCATCCCGGTGGTCGGTGCGATCGTCACCGGCTTCCTGGCCGTCTTCGTCGCCTTGATCTTCAACGGACCACTCGCTGCGGTGCTCGTGCTCGCCGTCGTCCTGCTCGTGCAGCAGATCGAGGGGCACATCCTCCAGCCGCTCGTGATGGGCAACGCCGTCAAGGTGCACCCGCTCGCCGTCGTCCTGGGCGTCACGGCGGCCTCCGGGCTCGCGGGCATCGCGGGAGCGTTCTTCGCCGTGCCGCTGATCGCCACCGTGAACACCATGGTCATGACGATCGCGAGCGGCCGGTGGCGCGGACTCGACTCCGAGCACGTGCTCGAAGCCACCCCGAAGCGCGGCCAGCACGGGCAACTCCAGCTCCGCCGGGGCCGCCGCCACAAGATCGGCGACCCGGTCCCCGCACCGGGCAGCAAGCCGGAACCGACCGCGGCTGAGGACACTGCCAGCACCAACTGACGTCACGGGTTCGTCACGAGCGTTCCGACCGACCATGATGGGACGGTGACCGACACGACTCCGCAGCTGATTCCCACGCTCGACGACATCGAGAAGGCGCGCGAGACGATCGCCGGGGTCGCTCGGGTCACCCCGATGGAGACGTCGCAGTTCCTCGCGGAGCTGCTCGGATCACCGGTGCACCTCAAGTGCGAGAACCTGCAGCGGACCGGTGCGTACAAGGTGCGCGGCGCGTACAACCGCCTGTCGACGCTCACCCCGGAACAGCGTGCCGCGGGAGTCGTCGCCGCGAGCGCGGGCAACCACGCCCAGGGGGTCGCCCTCGCCGCCCGTGAGCTCGGCATCCCCGCGACGATCTTCACGCCGGTCGGGGTCGCGCTGCCGAAGCTGCAGGCCACGCGGCACTACGGCGCCGAGGTGGTCCTGCGAGGCCACTCCGTGGAAGAGGCCCTCAGCGCCGCCAAGGACTTCGCGGCCCGGACCGGCGCCGTGTTCATCCCGCCGTTCGACCACCCCGCCGTGATCGCCGGCCAGGGCACGCTCGGCCTCGAGATCCTCGACCAGGTGCCGGACGCCGAGACCGTCATCGTGCCGATCGGTGGCGGCGGGGTCATCGCCGGCATCGCCCTCGCGGTGAAGGGCGTCGCCGAGCGCCTCGGACGCCCTATCCGCGTGATCGGCGTCCAGGCCGAGAACGCTGCCGCCTACCCGAGCTCGCTCGAGGCCGGCGAGCCGGTCACGGTCACCACGAAGCCGACGATCGCGGACGGCATCGCCGTGGCGCGCCCCGGCGACCTGAACTTCCCGATCATCCGCGACCTCGTCGACGACATCGTCACGGTGTCCGACGACGACGTCGCCCGAGCTCTCCTGGTGCTGCTCGAGCGCGCCAAGCTCGTCGTCGAGCCCGCCGGCGCGGTCGGCGTCGCGGCGATCATGTCCGGCGCCGTCCGCGACACGGGACGCACCGTCGTGCTGCTGAGCGGCGGCAACATCGACCCGCTCATGATGGAGCGCGTGATCACCCGCGGTCTCGTCGCCGCGTCGCGCTACATCGGCATCCGCATCATGCTGCCGGACCGCCCCGGACAGCTCGCACGGGTCTCGCAGGTCATCTCCGACGCGGGCGCGAACGTCGTCGAGGTGCTGCACACCCGACACGGTCAGGGCCTCGTGATCAACGAGGTCGCGCTCGACCTCTCGATCGAGGCGCGCGGCCCGGAGCACGCGCAGGAGGTCATCCACCGGTTGCGCGAGGTGGGCTTCCGTCCGGAGCTACTGGAGCACTGATTCCAGACCAGCACTGAGACCAGACCCCAGGACGGACTGGAGGCGCGGTGCCAGCTCGCACCGTCCCTCCCGTCACGGCCGTCGTGCCGCTGGCGCGTCACGCCGGTACCGGCGGGTGGGGCCCACCTCCAGTCCGCCTGTGGTCGCCCGCAGGGCACGCGACCTACGGGACGTAGCGCTCGACGTTCGTCACCTCGACGGTGATCTCCTTGCCGTTCGGCGCGGTGTACGTGGTCTTGGCTCCGGGCCGGAGGCCGACGATCGCGGCGCCCACCGGGCTGACGGGGCTGTAGACGGTGAGGTCCGAGCCCTCGCCCACGATCTCGCGGTTGCCGACGAGGAAGGTCGACTCGTCACCGGCGATGACCGCGGTGACGACGGTGCCGGGCTCGACGGTGCCGTCGAAGTCCGCTTCGCCGACGGTCGCGTTCTTGAGGAGTTCGGTGAGCTGACGGATGCGGGCCTCGATCTTGCCCTGCTCGTCCTTCGCAGCGTGGTAGCCGCCGTTCTCCTTCAGGTCGCCTTCTTCGCGAGCGGCCTCGATGCGGTCCGCGATCTCCTGACGACCAGCACCGGAGAGCGTCTCGAGCTCGGCCGTGAGGCGGTCGTGTGCCTCCTGGGTCAGCCAGGTGACCTGCGTGTCGTTGCTCATCGTGAATCCCTTCAGCAAAGAACAAGACCGGCCGGTGTGGCCGGTCTTGTCCGCGAATCACAGCAGTCTAGGGAACCCAGCAGTCGTGGATCAACCCGGTGACGCCGCGGGACACGGTCTTCACAGGTGTGCTGACGCTGCGGGTGCGCTGGTCGATCGCGGGGACCCGGATCTCCTTCCAGCCGACGATCGTGTACGACTTGTCGAGCACCTGCACGGCGCACTTCGCAGCCGTCCCCGGGTCGACCGAGATCTGCGAGTGCACCACGGTCTCGTGGTCGGAGACGACCTGGTACCCGATGTCGTCGGTGTCGAGGCCGTGGCTGGTCTGCCCCGGCCCCGCCCAGATCACCCAGACGATGAAGACGAGGGCGACGGCAGCGGCGGCGACGATCCCGATCAGCCGCGTCCGACGGGCGCGTCCGGGGGTGCGGCCGTAGCGGTCGTCCAGCGTCGCGGTGGTGCTGGCGGACGGCTGAGGTGCCGGTGGGTGCTGCGGTTCGGACAGTTCGGGGCTCCCGGGGTGATTATCCTGATCCCAGGGTAGTTCACGTGTCGCTGTGCGCTGCCCGCGTCCGCCGCGCGACCGAGTGAGGATCCCCACGTGCCGTACCGCCTGATGGCCGTCCACGCCCACCCCGACGACGAGTCGAGCAAGGGAGCAGCGACGGCGGCGAAGTACGTGGCCGAGGGCAACCAGGTGCTGGTCGTGTCGTGCACCGGGGGCGAGGCCGGGGACATCCTCAACGAGCAGCTCGGCGAACCTGCGACCAGCAGGGCGCACCGCGACATGGCCGGGTACCGCCGCACCGAGATGGCCGCAGCGCAGGCCGCGCTCGGCATCGACCACGTCTGGCTCGGCTACCACGACTCCGGCCTGCCGGACGCCGAGAAGGGCGAGGTCGTGCGCCCCGGCACCTTCTCGACGGTGCCGCTCGAGTACTCGACCGAGGCGCTCGTCCGCGTGATCCGGCGCTTCCGGCCGCACGTGCTCGTCACCTACGACGAGAACGGCGGCTACCCCCACCCGGACCACATCCGGACGCACGAGGTGTCGATGGCCGCGTGGTCCGCCGCTGCCGACCCGTCCGCGTACCCGACCGCCGGTGCCCCGTGGTCCATCGCGAAGCTCTACTACGAGCGCACCATGAACCCGCGCCGCTTCCGCACGGTCTTCGAGGCGCTGCGGGAACGCGACCCGGACAGCCCGGCCGTCGAGCAACTCCGCGAGTGGGTCGAGCGGTTCGCCGACCGACCGGACCTCGCGACGACCCACGTCGACGTGCACGAGTTCTTCGACGCCCGCGACGCCGCCCTCCGGGCGCACGCGAGTCAGGTGCCGCCGGACAGCGCCTTCTTCTACTGGCCGAACGACCTCCTCGCGACGGTGTGGCCGACCGAGGACTACGAGCTCGTCGAGGCCCGCGTGCCCACGTCGACGCCGGAGTCCGACCTCTTCGCGGGGATCCCTGCCGACAAGGACACCACTGCGTGAGCACCATCACGGCGGTACTCGCCGCCACCCCCAGCCCGAGCCCGACCTCGACGGTCCCCGACGTGGACGTGACGCCGGGCGTCGCGGGCTTCATCGCGATCGCGCTCGTCGCGGTCGTGACGATCCTGCTCGTCATCGACATGACCCGGCGCATCCGCCGGACGCGCTACCGGTCCGAGATCCGCGAGCGACTGGAGGCCGAGGTGAACGGCGCGGCCACGGACGAGCCGGAGCGTCGTGCGGCGGAGGACGGCCGGGCCGACGTCGGCGAGGACACCGAGCGCGGCTAGACGCCGCCGCGGAATCGGGCGTACCTGGTCCGCACGGACGACCCGGTACGCCCGGAACCACCTGGTACCGCGAGCGTTCTGGGAAGGAACGACCGCCCGCGTCAGCGGACCGGGTGCAGGGCCACCAGGAGCACGCCGACCCACTGCGCGCCGAACGCGACGACGGTGAGGGCGTGGAAGACCTCGTGGAAGCCGAACACCGTCGGTGACGGGTTCGGACGCTTGAAGCCGTACACGAGCGCGCCGAGGATGTACGCGACACCGCCGGACAGGATCAGCACGGTCATCGGGACGCTGGCGGCGAAGAACTGGGGCAGCAGCCCGAGCGCCGCGCAGCCGAGCACGAGGTAGATCGGCACGTACAGCCACCGCGGCGCCCCGATCCAGAGCACCCGGAACGCGATGCCGAGCGCCGCTCCGGACCACATCACCCAGAGCACGACGACCATGAGCGTGTGCGGCAGCGCACAGATCGCCACCGGGGTGTACGTGCCGGCGATGAGCAGCAGGATGTTGGTGTGGTCGATGCGCTTCAGCACGGCCTTGACCGTCGGGCCCCACGGGAACCGGTGGTAGGTGGCCGAGACGCCGAACATCGCGAGCGAGGTCGCCATGAACACGGCGCTGCCGACCTTCGCGGCGGGGGAACCGGAGAGGGCGATCAGCACGATGCCCATCGCGATCGCGAACGGGAACGCGCCGAGGTGGATCCACCCGCGCCAGGCCGGTCGGGGTTCCGGAGCGGTGCTCGCAGCCTCTTCGGTGAAGGGGACGTGGGGGAGCGTCCCGGTGTCGTTCTCGGCCTGCATGGTCCGACCGTAGGGGCCCTTGCCGAACGAACGCCGAACACGCCCTTCCGAGGTGCGGTGCACTATGTTCGTTCCGTGACCGGCACGGTGGGATGGGCAGGACGAGGGATCCTCTACCGCGCCTACCAGAGCCGCATCCGTCGGCAGATCGACGACGCGGCGAAGCCGAAGCACGTCGCCATGATCGTGGACGGCAACCGGCGCTGGGCGAAGCAGCTCGGACTCGAGTCCGCCGCACACGGTCACCGGGCCGGCGCCGCGAAGATCCCCGAGTTCCTGACCTGGTGCGACGACCTCGGGATCGAGGTCGTGACGCTCTACCTGCTCTCGTCCGACAACCTCACGGGCCGTGGCGGCGAGGAACTCGAGCAGCTCGTCGGCATCATCGCCGACCTGGCCGGAACGCTCGCCGACCACCGGGACTGGCGGGTGCAGCACGTCGGGTCGAACGAGGGACTGCCCACGGCGCTCGTCGACGCCCTCGCGCAGGCCGAGGCCCGATCGGCGGACCACACTGGGCTGCACGTCAACCTCGCGGTCGGGTACGGCGGACGCCGGGAGATCGCGGACGCCATGCGCAGCATCGTGCAGGCGCACGGCGAGGGCGGCGGCACGCTCGACACCCTGGCCGAGGTGCTCACGCCGGAGCTCATCGGCGACCACCTCTACACGCAGGGGCAGCCCGACCCCGACCTGGTCATCCGGACCTCGGGGGAGCAGCGGCTGTCGGACTTCATGCTGTGGCAGAGCGCGCACAGCGAGTTCTACTTCGTCGAGGCGTTCTACCCGGACCTGCGCGAGGTCGACTTCCTCCGTGCGGTCCGCGACTTCGGGTTGCGCTCACGACGCTTCGGCGGATAGTCGGTTCGTCCGAGCGGTGACGTCCCAGTAGACTCACAGGGTTTTCGTCCCATGGAAGGTTGCCCCTGTGAACATCGACGAGTACGCCGCAGGCTTCGCTGAGGAGCCCGGCTACCTCGACCACGCTGCGTTCGGTCCCGTGCAGACCGCGGTCCTCGAGGAGCAGCGCGTGCTCGGCACGATCCAGGAGCACATGCGCTTCGGCGCCATGGAGACGCTCGACGAACAGGACGCCCGGGTCCGCACCGTCGCCGCGCGGCTCGTCGGCCGACGCGAGGACCAGGTCGTCTCGCAGACCGCCACCACGCCCGGCCTGCTGCACACCGCGTTCGGCCTGACCGGCGGCGTCCTGGTCGCGGCGGACGAGTACCCGTCGATGCCGCTCGCCCTCGCCAGCGCCGCCTCCGCCACCGGCGGCCGCGTGCAGCCCGTCGTCGTCGAGTCCGGTGCCGGCTGGATGACGCCGTCGCTCATCGGGTCGCGGCTGTCGGACGACATCACGGCCGTGGCCGTCTCGCTGGTCGACTGGCAGACCGGGTACCTCGCCGACCTCGCCGCCATCCGCGAGGTCATCGGCGAACGCCTGCTCATCGTCGACGCGATCCAGGGCTTCGGCGTCGTCGACGCCCCCTACGAGCTCGCCGACGTCGTCGCGACCGGCGGCCAGAAGTGGCTGCACGCCGGCTGGGGGACCGGGTTCACGGCCTTCAGCGACCGTGCCCTGAACCGTCTTCGTCCGGCGCTGTCCGGTCCGCACGGCACGACCGGCTGGCCGACCGAGGTCCCGGCCGTCCGCCCGGGTGCCGCCGGCTTCCAGATGACGCGCATCGACCCCGTCGCGCAGGCCCGGATGGCCGTGTCGCTCGACCGGCTGACGGCCGTCGGGGTCGCCGCCGTCCAGGAGCGCGTGGCCGACCGGGTCGAGCGGGTGTTCGACATCGCCGACGAGTTCAGGCTGTCCGTGGAGTCCAGCCGCGACCCGCGGGAGCGCGCCGGCATCGTGGTGCTGCGGCCGCCGCAGGGGCGCCTCACGGCGCTGTCCGCCGCGTTCCACAACCACGGGGTCACCGCTACCACGCGGCTCGGCGTCGCGCGCGTGTCGGTCTTCGCGTCCACGACGGACGAGACGCTCGACATGTTCCGCGACGCCTGCCTGTCGTACGCCACGATGCAGTAGCGGCTGCGGGGTATCGCTGCCGCGAGACTCGGCCGGAACGACACTTCTCGCGCTGCGGGGCCCGAGAACTGTCGCGTGCCCCGAGTCTCGGTGCAGCGCCACCGAGTCTCGGCCGCGTTGTTCACGTGACCGTAACTCGGGAAACCGCGTGTCGCTGGTGTCGTGTCGGGGGTCGGACGTAGCTTGTCCCCATCGGGCACCGCGCCCGATCGAAGCGGCCACAGTCGGTGCTTCGGGACCCGCTCCACGGCCGCGTTCGAGGACATGGACCGGGCCGAGCGCGGCCCGGGGATGGAGTGGTCGTGACCTCTCAGAACGTCTCTCGCGGAACACAGCAGCAGCACACCGCGGACTCGTCCACATCGGTCGCCCAGCGCACGTACGTGCTCGACACCTCGGTGCTCCTCAGCGATCCGCGGGCTCTGTTCCGCTTCGCGGAGCACGCGGTCGTCCTGCCCGTCGTGGTCGTCAGTGAACTGGAGTCCAAGCGCAACGACCCGGAGATCGGGTACTTCGCCCGGCAGGCGCTCCGGCTCCTCGACGAGCTGCGGATCGAACACGAACGGCTCGACTTCCCGATCGCGATCGGCGAGGGCGGCTCGTTCCGGGTCGAGCTGAACCACTCCAACCAGTCCGTCCTGCCGTCCGGGCTGCAGCTCGGCGACAACGACTCGCGGATCCTCGCGGTCGCCTCCAACCTGAAGAACGACGGACTCGACGTGGTCGTCGTCTCGAAGGACCTGCCCCTGCGCGTCAAGGCGTCCTCGATCGGCATGGCGGCGGAGGAGTACCGTGCCGAACTCGCGGTCGACTCCGGCTACACCGGCATCACCGACCTGCAGGTGTCGGGCGAGCAGATGTCCGACCTGTACGAGCAGGAGGAGATCCGCTCGTCGCAGCTCGACGGCGTCCCGGTCAACACCGGTGTCGTCATCCACTCCGAGCGCGGGTCGGCCCTCGGTCGGGTGCACACCGCCGGAGCGGTGGCGCTCGTGCGCGGCGACCGTGAGGTCTTCGGCCTCCGCGGCCGCTCCGCCGAACAGCGACTCGCCATCGACGCGTTGCTCGACCCGGAGATCGGCATCGTGTCGCTCGGCGGCAGCGCCGGTACGGGCAAGTCGGCGCTCGCGCTCTGCGCCGGACTCGAGGCCGTGCTCGAACGGCAGCAGCACAAGAAGATCATGGTGTTCCGCCCGCTCTACGCCGTGGGTGGGCAGGAGCTCGGGTACCTGCCGGGCGACGCGTCCGAGAAGATGAACCCGTGGGCGCAGGCCGTGTACGACACGCTCGGTGCCCTGGTGTCGGACAACGTCCTCGACGAGGTCGTCGAGCGCGGCATGCTCGAGGTGCTCCCGCTGACGCACATCCGCGGGCGCTCCCTGCACGACGCGTTCGTGATCGTCGACGAGGCGCAGTCCCTCGAGCGCAACGTCCTGCTCACGATGCTGTCCCGGATCGGTCAGAACTCCCGCGTGGTCCTCACACACGACGTCGCCCAGCGCGACAATCTGCGGGTCGGTCGGCACGACGGGGTCGCCTCGGTCATCGAGCGGCTGAAGGGGCACCCGCTGTTCGCCCACGTGACGCTGACGCGTTCGGAGCGGTCCGCGATCGCCGCGCTGGTGACCGAGATGCTCGACTCGCCCGACCTGGTGTAGCGCGGCCGGCGGGGCGCTCCTGGTGCGTTCCGCTGCTGCACAACCAAAGTCACCCCGAACCACGGATACCTGTGGTTCGGGGTGACTTTGGTTGTGCGGCTGAGTGCCGGGGGCGGTGCGCCGGGTCAGTTCGGGTGGGTCATGGACAGGACGTCCAGGGCACTGTCGAGCTGCTCCTCGGTGACCTCGCCCCGCTCGACGTGGCCGAGGGCGATGACGGCCTCGCGCACGGTGATGCCCTCGGCGACGGCGAACTTCGCGACCTTCGCCGCGGCCTCGTAGCCGATCACGCGGTTGAGCGGCGTCACGATGGACGGTGACGACTCCGCGAAGGCGCGGGCTCGCTCGAGGTTCGCCTGCAGCCCGTCGATCGTCTTGTCGGCGAGGACCCGGGAGCTGTTCGCCAGCAGGCGGATCGACTCGAGGAGAGCCGTGCCCATCACCGGGATCGCGACGTTCAGCTCGAACGCACCGGAGGCCCCGGCCCAGGCGATCGTGGCGTCGTTGCCGATCACGCGCGCGGCGACCATGAGGGTGGCCTCGGGGATGACCGGGTTGACCTTGCCGGGCATGATCGACGACCCCGGCTGGAGGTCCGGGATGTGGAGCTCGCCGAGGCCGGTGTTCGGCCCCGAGCCCATCCAGCGGAGGTCGTTGTTGATCTTGGTCAGGCTGACCGCGATGACCTTGAGCGCACCGGAGGCCTCGACGAGGGCATCCCGCGCGCCCTGCGCCTCGAAGTGGTCGAGCGCCTCGGTGATCGGCAGGCCGGTGTCGCTCGCGAGCTGGGCGATGACCCGCTGTGGGAAGCCCTTCGGGGTGTTGATGCCCGTGCCGACCGCGGTGCCGCCGAGCGGGACCTCGGCCACGCGGGGGAGTGTCGCGTTCACGCGCTCGATGCCGAGGCGGACCTGGCGCGCGTAGCCGCCGAACTCCTGCCCGAGGGTGACCGGGGTGGCGTCCATCAGGTGCGTGCGCCCGGACTTCACGGCGTCGGCCCAGAGCGTCGCCTTCGCCTCGAGCGACTCGGCGAGGTGCTCGAGTGCCGGGACGAGCGTGCGGAGGAGGGCCTCGGTCACGGCGACGTGGACGGACGTCGGGAAGACGTCGTTCGAGGACTGCGACGCGTTCACGTGGTCGTTCGGGTGCACGGCCGAGCCGGCGACCTCGGACGCCAGGGTCGCCAGGACCTCGTTCATGTTCATGTTCGACGAGGTGCCGCTGCCGGTCTGGTAGACGTCCACCGGGAACTGGTCGTGGTGCGCGCCGCCGATGATCGTGTCGGCGGCCTTCGCCACGGCGTCGGCCACCGCGGGGTCGACGATGCCGAGCTCCCCGTTGACGATCGCCGCGGCACGCTTGATCCGAGCGAGCGCCACGATCTGCGCCGACTCGAGACCACTGCCCGAGATCGGGAAGTTCTCGACCGCACGCTGTGTCTGCGCCCGGTAGAGCGCCGACTTCGGCACCCGGACCTCGCCCATGGTGTCGTGCTCGATGCGGTAGTCGCCGTCGCTGTCGGTCACGGTGGTCGCGGTGGTGTCGGTCACGTCGTCGTGGTCCTTCCTGGGGTGCTCGCCGGCCGCGGTCGCGCCGGCTGGTGTGGTGTCCGGGCGGCGGGGTCCCCGCCGGTGCCCGTGACGGTCGTCGTGGCGGTCGGTCAGGCCTGGCCCACGACGGTGTCGATGGTGACCTCGCCCGTGGTGAGGTCGTAGGTCGCCCCGACGACGGCCAATCTACCCTCGGCGATCGCGTCGGAGACCGCACCGGAGCGCTCGATCACCTGGCGCAGGGTGGCTTCGAGGTGGGCGGCGCCGACGGATTCCTGGGGGACGTCGGCGTCGGTGGCACGCACGCGCTCGACGCTCGGGGCGATGGCGTCGACCAGGGCCTGCAGGTGGGGTGCCGGGACGGGCTCGCCGGAACGGGCGGCTGCGACGGCGCCGCACTTCGTGTGCCGGAGCACGACCACGAGCGGGGTGCCGAGCGCGACGACCGCGAACTCGATCGAACCGAGCACGACGTCGTCGACGATCTGCCCGGCGTTGCGGATGGCGAAGAGGTCACCGATGCCGGCGTCGAACACGTGCTCGAACGGCACGCGCGAGTCCGAGCAGCCGAGGACCGTCGCGAAGGGCGCCTGCGATCCGGCGAGCTCCGAACGGCGGTCCGGGTCGATGCGGCCGGTGCGGCGCTTGTCCGCGGCGAACCGGGCGTTGCCGTCGACGAGGAGACGCAGGGCGTCGGACGGAGTGGCGGCGGCGCGGTCGGGCATGGGGCTCCTCGGGTGCTGGTCTTCGGGGGACGTGCTGCGGGTGTTGCGGGTGGGTCCGGTCGCCGGTCAGCCCGCGAACTGCTTGCTGACGGCTGCTGCGACGGTTCGGAACGAGGACTGGTCGGCGGTGCCGGACAGGACGATGGTGTTCGACCCGAACGTCGACACGAGCGAGTACGCCTGGTTGCCCGCGTCGTTGCCCTCTGCTCGACGGTCGTACACGGTCCACTTCGTGCCCGCGATCGTGCGGGAGCCGGTGGCCGCGTGCTGGTCGAGCTGGTTCGAC
The DNA here is from genome assembly GCF_900215175.1 of Curtobacterium sp. 314Chir4.1. Taxonomy (NCBI): domain Bacteria; kingdom Bacillati; phylum Actinomycetota; class Actinomycetes; order Micrococcales; family Microbacteriaceae; genus Curtobacterium; species Curtobacterium sp. 314Chir4.1. Next base: position 477,645 of record NZ_OCMI01000003.1, on the reverse strand, counting down.
ACCCAGGTGTCGTTCGCCCTGATGCCCTGCTGCAGCCCGATGTACTGCTTGTCGGGCGTGATCAGTCCGACGGTCCAGACGCTCACCCCGTCGGTGGTCTTGTCCTTGTAGTCGGCGCGGTTGGACGAGAACGTGTCGGGCAGGACCGGCGCCGCCAGGGTCACACCGGGGACCTTCGCCTGGGACGCGACCTTCTGGTAGTCGACGTCCCGGTCGACGACGGTGGTGTTCGGTCGGACCACGACGGCGACCAGGAACAGGACGATCCCGAGCGACGCGATGAGCGCGATGACGAGGTTGAACGCCGTCTGGTGTTGCCGACGCGCGGTGCGGGCTGCGTCCTTCCGTGCCCAGGTCTCCTCCGCCGTCTCGGGACGACCGAGTTCGGCGACGATCGGACGGCCGTCGGGGTCGGTCATCGGGCGGCGCCGTCCTCGGTCTCGGAGGCGGCACGGGCGGCGTCGAGGCGTGCACGTGCGCCGACCAGCCACTCCTCGCACCGGGCGGCGAGGGACTCGCCCCGCTCCCACAGCGACAGCGACCGTTCGAGCGTGGCCGAACCCTGCTCGAGCTCGGCGACCACGCGCACGAGTTCGTCGCGCGCGGCTTCGTAGCTCAGCGACTGGACGTCGGCCTGCTCGGGTTCCTGCTGGGATGACACACCCCGATCCTACCGAGGCTCCACCGACGTGCGGTCCGCGCGCGCAACCTGTGGACAGCCGGGCGGCGAGTAGGTTCGCGTGCATGACGGACCTCCCCGACGGCGCGACGTGGTACCCGGCCCCAACGGCCCCGGCGGCCCCGGCGGCCTCGGACCCCGCGCCCGTGCGACCCGCCCTCGCCCTCGTCCTGCCCGGCGGCGGGTACCACGGGCACGCCGCCCACGAGGGAGAGGGCTACGCACGGTGGCTCAACGCCATCGGCGTCTCCGCCGTCGTCTTCGAGTACCCGGTCGCCCCGCACCGGCACCCCGACGCCGTGGTCGCGACCAGGACGCTCCTGCGGGACCTGCGCGCCGGACGGTTCACGGGCCTCCCGTCCGACCCACGCGTCCTGCTGGTCGGCTCGTCCGCGGGCGGCCACCTCGCAGCCCTCGTCTCGAGCGCGCCGACGCCCGAGGAACGCGCCGTGTCGGACGTCGACGACCGACCGGACCTCGCGCTGCTCTGCTACCCGGTGGTGTCGATGACCGACCACCAGCATCGGGGGAGCGCCGACAACCTGCTCGGGAAGGGCGCCACGGTGTGGGCGCAGGGCGCGCTCGACACCGAGCTCATGGTCGACGCCGCGACCCCGCCGACGTTCCTCTGGCACACCGCCGAGGACCCTGCAGTGCACGTCACGCACTCGCTCCTGTACGGGCAGGCGCTCGCGCGGCGGGCGGTGCCGTTCGAGCTGCACGTCTTCGAGCGCGGGGCCCACGGGATCGGGCTCGCCGAGGGCACCGGGACCGCGGCGGCGTGGCCGGACGTCGCCGAGGCCTGGCTGCGCGACCGCGGGTGGTGACGACGACCCGAGTCGGTCAGGCCCCGTCCGGACCCGGACCGTCCGGCTCGAGGGTTCCCGTGGCGGTCCCGGCGCCGAGCGTCACGTGCACCGGCGTCGCACCGACGAGGTCCGCTGAGCCGCGCACCACGCCGCCGTCCGACGTCTGCACGATCGCGTAGCCACGGCGCAGGGTGTCCCGAGGCGACAGCGCCCGCAGCCTGGCCGTGAGGTGCCCGACCTCGGAGTGCGACCGTTCGAGCCGCCGGTCCAGGAGCTCCCGGGCGCGGGAGAGGTCGCGCGCGACCTCCTCGGCGCGGGTGTCGACGAGCCACGCGGTGGACGCCAGGGCCGGCCGGGAGCGCAACGACGCGATGCGGTCCGCCTCGACCGAGAGCGTGTGCGACAGCCGCAGCCCGAGCCGGGCACGCGCCGCCCGGACGTTCGCGAGTTCCTCTGCGACGTCCGGCACGACGCGCTTCGCGGCGTCCGTCGGGGTGGAGGCACGGAGGTCGGCGACCTCGTCGAGGATCGGTCGGTCGGCCTCGTGCCCGATCGCCGAGACGATCGGCGTGCGCGCGGCCGCGGCGGTCCGGACGAGCCCCTCGTCGCTGAAGCCGAGCAGGTTCTGGAAGTCGCCACCGCCGCGCGCGACGATGATCACGTCGACCTCGGGGTCGGCGTCGAGTTCGAGGATCGCCGCAGTGACCTCGCTGACGGCCCGCTCGCCCTGCACGGCGGTGTGGACCGTGCGGAACTCGACCTGGGGCCACCGGAGCTGGGCGTTGCGCTTGACGTCCTTCTCGGCGTCGGAGTCCTTGCCGGTGATCAGGCCGATCCGGTGCGGCAGGAACGGCAGGCGCTTCTTGCGGGCGGGGTCGAACAGGCCCTCTTCGCCGAGGGTCCGTCGGAGTCGCTCGAGTCGTTCGAGCAGGTCCCCGAGCCCGACGTGCTTCATCTCGACGACCTGCATCGTCAGCGAGCCGCCCTTGACCCAGTAGTTCGGCTTGACGGCGGCGACGACGCGGTCGCCCTGCTTGATGTCCGCCGGCACCCGGGAGCGCACGCTCGACCAGATGGAGAACGACACCGTCGCGTCGACCTCGACGTCCTTGAGCTTGCCGTAGACGTTGCCGCCGGCGACGTTCCACTGGGTGATCTCGCCCTCGACCCAGGCGGTGCCGAGCCGGTCGATCCAGTCCCGCAGCTTCGCACCGAGCAGCGCGACGGGCCACGGGTTGTCGGCCGTCGGGGGTCCCTGTTCGATCGCCATGGCCCCATGCTGCCGCATCCCGGCGACAACCCGGCCCGCGCCGGCCCGCGACGCCCGGCCCCGCCAGCCCGCGACGCCCGGCCCCGCCAGCCCGCGACGCCCGGGCAGCGCCCGCCCGCGCCCGTCCGCGACGCCCGCCCGCGACACCCAGGCCGCGCGCGCTCACGGCACCTATCATCGGGGACGTGACGATCACCAACGGCCACTCGGTCCCGCTCGCCCCGCCGCGGGTCCTCGCGGCGCGCGGCCGGCTGCGGAACGACCCGGTCGCCGGCACGAAGAAGGTCCTGCTCGCCGCGCCCCGCGGCTACTGCGCCGGCGTCGACCGGGCCGTCGTGGCCGTCGAGAAGGCGCTCGAGCAGTACGGCGAGCCGGTCTACGTCCGCAAGCAGATCGTCCACAACGTCCACGTCGTCTCGACGCTCGAGCAGCGCGGGGCGGTCTTCGTCGACGACGTCGCCGAGGTCCCGCGCGGCTCGCACGTCGTCTTCAGCGCGCACGGCGTCTCGCCCGCGGTGGTGGCCGGCGCCGCCGACCGCGACCTGCACGCCATCGACGCGACGTGCCCGCTCGTCACGAAGGTCCACCGCGAGGCCACGCGCTTCGCCAAGGCCGAGCGCACCATCATCCTGATCGGGCACGCCGGTCACGAAGAGGTCGAAGGCACCATGGGTCACGCCCCCGAACGCACCATCCTGGTCAACGGACCGGAGGACGTCGCCGCGCTCGAGGTCCCGGACCCGGACAACCTCGTCTGGCTGTCGCAGACCACGCTGAGCGTCGACGAGACGATGGAGACCGTCCGCCTGCTGCGCGAGAAGTTCCCAGCGATCGAGAACCCGCCTTCGGACGACATCTGCTACGCCACCCAGAACCGCCAGGTCGCGATCAAGAAGGTCGCACCCGGGGCCGACCTCGTGATCGTGGTCGGTTCGGCGAACTCGTCGAACAGCGTCCGTCTGGTCGAGGTCGCGCTCGAGCACGGCGCGCGGGCCGCGCACCGGGTCGACTACGCCTCCGAGATCCAGCAGGACTGGCTCGACGGCGTCCGCACGGTCGGAGTCACGAGTGGTGCGTCCGTCCCCGAGGAACTCGTCGCCGAGGTCCTCGACCAGCTCGCCGACGCCGGCTACTGCACCGTTGAGGAAGTCGTCACCGCACACGAGGACCTCATGTTCTCGCTTCCCAAGGAGCTCCGCACCGACGCGGCGGGCAACCCGACGCGTGCGCTCGGCGGGCGTCGCTCGTGAGCGGCGGGACGGAGGGCTGGTCGGCGGTGCCGGCCCGCGACCCGGGTCACGTCGCCGACACGGCAGACGGCCTGGAGGCACGGCGCAGCCCCGCCACGTCGGCCGCCGGTGTGCAGGACGGTCGCGTCCACGGCCGCCCGGCACCGCAGTACGGCGAGTACGCGCCGGAGGGCTGGGTGAACCCGGTCGTCGTCGAGCAGCAACGCCGCGAGCAGGAGGGCCGTTCGCGCGCGCTGCGCGAACAGGCCGCCGAAGCCGCGGTCCGCGATCGCCGCGGCGGTCCGGCCGCACCGGCGTCCCGAGCTGGTGCTTCCACCGACCCCTCGGCGCCTACGCCCCCGGTGGCCGGGCGCTTCGGCGCGTCACCGCTCGACCTCGTCCTGACCGTCGGCCTGCTGGTCATCGGACTGTGGTCCGTGTTCGAGTCCTTCGCCGTCGGCACGGTGGCCTCGACCGTCCGGGCCGTCGTCGAGCAGCAGTACACCGACCTGGCCGATCCGGCAGCGCTGTCGTCCGCCGCCGTCGTGCGCGCGGTCGTGCTCGTCGTCGCGTTCGTGTTCGTCGCCTGGTGGTCGTTCCGGCGTCTGCGGTCCCGGCGCTGGACGTTCTGGGTCCCGCTCCTCGGGGGCGTCGTCGGATCGATCCTCGGGATGGTCCCGGTGCTCGTGGTCGTCTTCCAGGACCCGCAGGTGCAGGCGTACCTGCAGGGGATGGCGTCCGGCGGCTGATCCCGCCGCACACGGATCCCTCCTGCTCGTCCCCACGACATCGGCTCGCGGTGGATCACGAGCAGATGTCGTCGGAGCGAGCAGATCCCTGGACCGTCAGCCGGCCAGGAACGCGGCGACGGCGCCGTGCAACGCCGCGAGGTCGTCGACGTGCACGAGCTCCCGGACCGAGTGCATCGACAGCAGTCCGACGCCGATGTCGATCGTCGGGATCCCGAGCCGAGTCGCCGCGATCGGGCCGATGGTCGAGCCGCCGGGGATCGTGTTCACGTTGACGAACGGCTGCCACGGTGCTCCGGCCGCCTCGCACGCCGCGGCCCAGACGGCCTCGCCCTTCGCCTCGGTCATGTAGCGCTGGTTCGCGCTGATCTTCAGCAGCGGGCCACCACCCGGGCGCGGACGGTTCGTCGGGTCGTGCTTCTCCGGCTGGTTCGGGTGGACCAGGTGGCCGGCGTCGCTCGAGAGCAGCCACGAGGCACGGAACGCCCGCGCGGCCTTGGAGCGGGTGGCACCGAGGCCCTCCTGCACGCGGCCGAGCACGTCCTCGAGGAACGGCCCGCCGGCACCGGACGGCGTCGAGGAGCCGATCTCCTCGTGGTCGAACGCGGCGAACACCGGGATGTGGTCGCCGTCGGTCGGCGCGGCGACGATCCCGCGGATGCCGGCGTGCACGCTCGTGAGGTTGTCCATCCGGCCCGAGGCCAGGAACTCGCGGTCGATGCCGATCCGGGCGGGCGGCTGCGTGTCGGCGAGGAAGAGGTCCCACGACACCGCGTCCGCGCCGACGCGTGCACGGAGCCAGTCGACGACCGGGGTCCCGCCGGCGTCACCGTCGACCCCGACCACCGGCAGGGTGTGCCGCTGCCGGTCGATCTCCTTGCCGTCGTTCACCCCGCGGTCGAGGTGGATCGCGAGGTTCGGGATCCGGGCGACGGCGTCGGTCGACACCAGGCGGACGGTGCCGTCGGCGTCGACCACCCGACCGGCGATCCGGAGGTCGCGGTCGAACCACGTGGACAGCAGTGCTCCGCCGTAGACCTCGACGTTGAGCTGCTCCCAGCCACCCGTGCGGACGCCGGGATTCGGCTTGATGCGGAACCCGGGGGAGTCGGTGTGCGCGCCGAGGATGCGGAACGGCGTCGTGCCCGTGGCGCCGGACGGCAGGCGCCAGGCGATGACGGCGCCGTCGCGGACGACCACGTAGGCACCGGCCTCGGTCGGCCACGCGTCGAGTTCGGACAGCTCGGTGAACCCTGCCTCGACGAGTCGGTCCCGTGCCGCGGCCGCCGCGTGGAACGCGGTGGGGGACTCGGTGACGTACTGGGCGAACTCGGAGGCGATGGCGTCGGCGGTCACCCGCCCATCGTGGCACGCGGTGGAGGCGACCGGACGCAGCACGGGGCGCGTCCGTCGGACGCGCCCCGTTCCTCCAGGCAGTTGCCGGAGGCGTCAGCCCTTGGTGTGGCCGGCCGAGCCGAGGACCTTCGCGGCCTCGACCACGCGAGCCGCCATGGCGGTCTCGGCGACCTTGCCCCAGGCGCGGGGGTCGTACTGCTTCTTGTTGCCGACCTCGCCGTCGATCTTCAGGACGCCCTCGTAGTTGGTGAACATCGAGCCCGCGATCGAGCGCGTGAACGCGTACTGCGTGTCGGTGTCGATGTTCATCTTGATGACGCCGTTGCGGACGGCCTCGTGGATCTCGTCGTCGGTCGAACCCGAGCCGCCGTGGAAGACGAGGTCGAGCGGGTTCTCACCCGTGCCGTGCTTCGCGGCGACCGAGGCCTGGATCTCGCCGAGGAGCTCGGGGCGGAGCTTCACGTTGCCCGGCTTGTAGACGCCGTGCACGTTGCCGAACGTCAGCGCGGCGATCCAGCGGCCCTTGTCGCCCAGTCCGAGCGCGTCGACGACCTTCTCGACGTCACCCGGAGTCGTGTAGAGCGCGTCGTTGGTGCCCTCGTGCTCGACGCCGTCCTCCTCGCCGCCGACGACGCCGATCTCGACCTCGAGGATCGCGTTGATGTTCCGCGTCTTCTCGATCATCGTCTTCGCGATCTCGATGTTCTCGTCGAGCGGCACGGCCGAGCCGTCCCACATGTGGGACTGGAAGATCGGGTTGCGACCGGCGCGGACCTCTTCCTCGCTCGCCGCGATGAGCGGGAGGACGAAGCCGTCGAGGGCGTCCTTCGGGCAGTGGTCGGTGTGCAGGGCGACGGTGATGTCGTAGTTCTTCGCGACCTCGTGGGCGAACTTCGCCATCGCGAGCGCCCCCGCGGCGCGGTTCTTCACGGTGTGACCGGCGAAGTAGTCGGCGCCACCGGTGGTGACCTGGAGGATGCCGTCCGAGCCCGCCTCGGCGAGGCCCTGGAGGACCGCGTTGATGGTCTGGGACGACGACACGTTGACGGCGGGGTACGCGAACTTGCCGGCCTTCGCTCGTTCGATCATCTCGGCGTACTGTTCCGGCGTTGCGATGGGCACTGGGATCTCCTTCGACGTGGTGGTGTCCGGTCCGAGCCTAGTCAGCCCCACCGGAGTGTGACCCGGACGGACGTCGGGGCAGCCGTCGGTAGGCTGGAGGCTGTGACTCCCACCACTGAGACCGGCTCCCTGTTCCTCCAGCCCGACCGCAACCTGGCGCTCGAGCTCGTGCGTGCGACGGAGGCCGCGGCGATCCGGGCGCAGCCGTGGGTCGGGCGCGGTGAGAAGAACCTCGCGGACGGTGCCGCCGTCGACGCGATGCGGAAGTTCCTCGGCACGGTGAACTTCGACGGTGTCGTCGTCATCGGTGAGGGCGAGAAGGACAACGCCCCGATGCTCTACAACGGCGAGCACGTCGGCAACGGGCACGGTCCGGCCTGCGACATCGCCGTGGACCCGATCGACGGCACCTCGCTCACCGCCGCCGGCCGCCAGAACGCCATCTCCGTCATGGCCGTCTCGGACCGCGGCTCGATGTACGACCCGTCCGCCGTGTTCTACATGGACAAGATCGCCGCCGGTCCGGAGGGCCGCGGCGTCCTCGACCTCGAGAAGCCGATCGGTGACAACATCCGTGCGCTCGCGAAGGCGAAGGGCAAGGACCTCGAGGACATGCAGATCGCCGTCCTCGACCGCCCCCGCCACGACGAACTCATCCGTGCGATCCGTGCCACCGGTGCCGGCACCCGACTGCTGCTCGACGGTGACGTCGCCGGCGGCATCGCGGCGGCGCTGCCCGGGTCGACGATCGACATGTGCGTCGGGGTCGGCGGTACCCCGGAGGGCATCATCACGGCGTGCGCGATCAAGGCGCTCGGCGGGGTGATCCTCGGCAAGCTCCAGCCCAAGGACGACGAGGAGCGCGAGAAGGCGATCGCCGCCGGACACGACCTCGACAAGGTCCTCGACCAGGACGACCTCGTCACGGGCGACAACACGTTCTTCGTCGCCACGGGTGTCACCGATGGCGTGCTCGTCGACGGTGTCCGCCGGTCGCGTGGTGTCATCCACACGGACTCGCTCGTGCTCCGGTCCCGCTCGAACACGATCCGTCGCATCCAGGCGGACCACCGCGCGGAGAAGTGGTTCTGATCCGCTGAGCCTCGGCCCTGGTGCATCCTGCACCTGCACAACCGAAGTCCGCTCGCACCACGTCGTTGCGTGGTTCGAGCGGACTTTGGTTGTGCGGGCGCGGCGGCGCCGGGCGGGCCGCGCGGAGCGCGGCGCGCAGCGACGGCGCGGGTCAGTCGCGGTCGGCGGCGGCGACGAGCTCCGGGGCGGTCAGCAGCCGCGGCTCGTCCTCGATCGTCGCGGGGTCGGCGATGACCTTCGACTCGTCGAGCAGTGACAGGCGCCGGGCACTCGGGAGCACCTGCCGCTCGAGCGATCCCACGAAGCGGTTGTAGTCGACGACGGAGCCCCGGATCGACCGCCCGAGCTTGTCGACGTGCTGTGCCATCGTGGCCAGACGACCGTGGAGCTCGCGCGAGATCGTGAAGAGCTCGCGGGCTTCCTGCGTGACGACGTCCTGCTGCCACGAGAACGCCACGGTCTTCAGCACGGACCAGAGCGTCACGGGCGATGCGAGGGCGACCCGCTTGCGGAAGGCGTGGTCGAGCAGCCCCGGGTCAGCGGCGAGGGCGCTCGCGATGAGGGACTCCGACGGGATGAACGCCACGGTCAGCTCGGGGGAGGCGTCGTACCCGGACCAGTACTCCCGCGCGGCCAGGGCGTCGACGTGCGCCCGGAGCGCCTTGACGTGCTGCTGGAGGAGGTGGTCGCGGCGGGCACCCTCGGCCCCGGTGGCGCTCGCGGGGATCTCGGCCGCCTGCAGGTAGGCGCTGAACGGCACCTTGGCGTCGACGGCGAGGCTCTTGCCGCCTGGCAGGTGCACGATCATGTCGGGGCGGGCGGCGCCGGCGGACGTCGTCACGGAGGACTGCACGTCGAAGTCGACCCGTTCGAGCAACCCAGCGGCCTCGACCACGTTGCGCAGCTGCGTCTCGCCCCAGACCCCGCGCGTGCTGTTGGCGGAGAGGGCGCTCGCGAGGGTCTCGGCCGTGGCGCGCAGACGCTCCTCGGACTCGGCGGCCGACCGGAGCTGCGCGGACAGGGTGCCGTACTGCTCGCTGCGTGCCTGCTCGAGCTCGGCGATCTTGGCGCGCATGACGTCGAGCGTCTGGGCGACGGGGCTGAGGGCGGAGAGCACCTTCGACTCGTTCTCGTTGCGCGCCGTGTCGGCTCCGTGCATGCGCTGCACGAGGTGCTCCAGCTCGGCGCTGCGGCGCTCGAGGGAGTCGACCTGCCGCCGGTACTGCGCGTCCTGCGCGTCGAGCCGTTCCTCGGCGTCGCGACGGGCGGCGTCGAGCTGCCCGCGCAGTGCCTCCGCCGTGGCGCGTGCCGACGCGGCGTCCGAGCCGGCGCGGGAGCGGGCGAGCGACCAGGCGACCACGGCGCCGACGGCGACGCCGATCACGAGACCGATGACCAGGGCGAGGATCTGCATGTCGTGACCTTGGCAGGACCCACCGACACCGCGCCTCCAGCCCGTCGGAATCCATGTCATGACATTAGGGCAAACAAGGTGTACAGTCGTGATCGTCCGCCGATGAAGCCGCACGGAAGGTCCACCACGTCGCATGACGAACCGAGCTCCCCACGCCTACGACGTGATCACCATGGGTCGCGTGAGCGTCGACATCTACCCCCAGCAGACGGGCCCGCTCGAAGACGTCTCGACGTTCTCGAAGTCCGTCGGCGGCAGCGCCACGAACGTCGCGATCGCCGCGGCCCGCCACGGGGCCGACGCAGCCGTCATCACCCGCACGGGCAACGACCCGTTCGGCCGCTACATCGCCCGCACCCTGCCGGAGTTCGGCGTCGCGAACGACTTCGTCGAGACCGTCGAGGGGCTGAACACCCCCGTCGCGTTCTGCGAGATCTTCCCGCCGGACGACTTCCCGCTGTACTTCTACCGGGCACCCAAGGCCCCGGACCTCATGATCACCGCGAAGTCCCTGCCCCTGCACGAGGTCGAGCGGGCGAAGATCTTCTGGACCACGGTCACCGGCCTCAGCGAGGAGCCGAGCCGCCACGCACACCACACCGCGTTCGAAGCCCGCAGCGCCTCCACGAGCACCAGCAAGCTCCACACCGTCCTCGACCTGGACTACCGGTCGATGTTCTGGTCCTCGCCAGAAGCCGCCACCCGCGAGGTCGCCGTCGCCCTGGAGCACGCCACCGTCGCCGTCGGCAACCGCGAGGAGTGCGAGGTCGCCGTTGGTGAGACCGACCCGGTGCGCGCCGCCGACGCCCTGCTCGAACGGGGCGTCGAGATCGCCATCGTGAAGCAGGGGCCGAAGGGCGTCCTGGCGAAGACCCGCGACGAGTTCGTCGAGTTCCGTCCGCACCACATCGACGTCGTGAACGGCCTCGGGTCGGGCGACGGCTTCGGCGGTGCGCTGACCCACGGCCTGCTGCAGGGCTGGGGCCTCGAGCGGACCCTCGCCTTCTGCAACGCCGCCGGCGCCATCGTCGCGACCCGGTTCGAGTGCTCCACGGCCATGCCGACCAGTGACGAGATCGAGCAGTTCCTGCAGGACAACCCCACGGAGGAGGCCGTCAATGCCTGAGATCAGCACCGCTGACTTCGCCCGGCTGCGGGACATCCGCGCCGGACAGCCCGACCTCGTGCGGGCCACGCTCGACGCCCGTCGCAAGCGCAGCCTGCTCGCGGACGACGGCAAGCTCTTCATCGTCGCCGCCGACCACCCGGCCCGCGGCGCCCTGGCGGTCCGGAACGACGAGTCCGCCATGGCCGACCGCTACGACCTGCTCGAGCGGCTCGTCACGGCCCTCGGTCGCCCGGGCGTCGACGGGGTCCTCGGGACGCCGGACGTCCTCGAGGACCTGGCGCTGCTCGGAGCCCTCGACGGCAAGGTCGTCGTCGGCTCGATGAACCGCGGCGGTCTGCGCGGTGCGGCGTTCGAGATGGACGACCGCTACACGGCGTACTCGGCGCGGGCCATCAAGGACTCCGGGCTCGACTTCGCCAAGCTGCTGGTGCGCATCGCCCTCGAGGACTCGGGCACCGCACCGACGCTCGAGGCCACGGCCCGCGCCGTCAGTGAGGCCGCCGCACTCCAGCTCCCGATCATGCTCGAGCCGTTCATGTCGGCGTGGCAGGACGGCCGGATCGTGAACGACCTGACCGCCGACGCCGTCATCACCTCGATGGCGATCGCCGCCGGCCTGGGGGAGTCGAGCGCCTACAGCTGGCTGAAGATCCCGGTCGTCGACGACATGGAGCGGGTGATGGCCGCGACGACGCTGCCGACCCTGCTGCTCGGCGGCGACCCGTCGTCCCGCCCGCTCGAGACCTACGCCAAGTGGGCCGACGCCCTCGCACTCCCCGGGGTGCGGGGCCTGGTCGTCGGCCGCACCCTGCTCTACCCGCCGGACGGCGACGTCGCCGCAGCGGTGGACGTCGCCGCGGGCCTCGTCCACACCGCCGGCGTCCCGCACGAAGAAGCCACCACACTCGAAGGAAGCAACGCATGACCATCACGGAGACCACCACCTCCACCGTCGGCCACTGGATCGACGGCAAGCGCGTCGAGTCCGTGTCGGGCAACACCGCGCCCGTGTACGACCCCGCGCTCGGCGTCGCGACGAAGCAGGTCGCCCTGGCGAACGAGGACGAGATCCAGGCCGCCATCGCGAGCGCCAAGGCCGCGTTCCCGGCGTGGAGCAACCTCTCGCTGACCAAGCGCCAGCAGATCCTGTTCTCGTTCCGCGAGATCCTCAACCGCGACAAGGGCGAGCTCGCCGAGATCATCACGAGCGAGCACGGCAAGGTCATCGACGACGCCCTCGGCGAGATCGCCCGCGGGCAAGAGGTCGTGGAGCTCGCGACGAACATCCCGAGCCTGCTCAAGGGTGAGTTCAGCGACCAGGTGAGCACCGGCATCGACGTGTACTCGATCCGGCAGCCGCTCGGCGTCGTGGGCATCATCAGCCCGTTCAACTTCCCGGCCATGGTGCCGCTGTGGTTCCTGCCGATCGCGATCGCCGCGGGCAACACCGTCGTGCTCAAGCCGAGCGAGAAGGACCCGAGCGCGGCGATCTGGCTGGCGTCGAAGTTCAAGGAAGCCGGCCTCCCGGACGGCGTCTTCAACGTCCTGAACGGCGACAAGCTCAGCGTCGACGGACTCCTCACGAGCCCGGACGTCGAGTCGATCTCCTTCGTCGGTTCCACTCCGATCGCGCAGTACGTCTACGAGACGGGCACCAAGCACGGCAAGCGCGTGCAGGCCCTCGGCGGCGCGAAGAACCACATGCTCGTGCTGCCGGACGCCGACCTCGACCTCGTCGCGGACAACGCCATCAACGCGGGCTTCGGGTCCGCCGGTGAGCGCTGCATGGCGATCTCGGTCGTCGTCGCGGTCGAGCCGGTCGCCGACGAGCTCATCGAGAAGATCAAGGACCGCGCAGCGACCCTGCGCATCGGCGACGGTCGTCGCGGGTGCGACATGGGCCCGCTCGTCACGAAGCAGCACCGTGACAAGGTCGCCTCGTACATCGAGGTCGCAGAGCAGGACGGTGCGGTGGTTGTGGTGGACGGCCGCACCGTCCGACCCGACGGCGACGAGAACGGCTTCTGGTTGGGCCCGACGCTGATCGACCAGGTCCCCACCACCAGCCGTGTCTACACCGAGGAGATCTTCGGCCCGGTGCTGAGCGTCGTCCGGGTCGCGTCCTACGAGGAGGGCCTCGAGCTCATCAACAGCGGCGCGTACGGCAACGGCACCGCCATCTTCACCAACGACGGCGGCGCCGCCCGTCGCTTCCAGCGTGACGTGCAGGTCGGCATGATCGGCATCAACGTGCCGATCCCCGTCCCGGTCGCGTACTACTCGTTCGGAGGCTGGAAGAACTCGCTGTTCGGCGACCACAAGGCGTACGGCGCCGACGGCGTGAGCTTCTTCACCCGCCAGAAGGCGATCACGAGCCGCTGGCTCGACCCGTCGCACGGCGGCATCAACCTCGGCTTCCCGTCGAACAACTGACGCTGCGCATGACGAACGACAACTGGTTCATCCGGGCCGGATCCCGCCCCGAGGCGGGCTGGACCGACGTGGTCGACGGACGCATCGAGGGGTGGGCGCACACCGGTCTGCGGACCGGCGCGCTGACCGACGGGGGCGAGCTGCGCCTCCAGGCCGACGCCGTGGAGCGCATGGTCGTGCCGCTCTCGGGGAGCTTCCACGTCGCGTGGTCCGGCGCCGAGACCGGCGAGCAGGCCCTGGAGGGACGTGGCGGGGTCTTCGAAGGACCCACCGACGTCCTGTACCTGGGTTCCGGCCTGGAGGCGCGGATCACCGGAAGGGGACGGGTCGCGGTCGCCGAGGCGCCCACCGACGTCGTCAAGCCGGTCGGGTACATCGCGAAGGCCGACGTGCCCGTGGAGCTCCGCGGCGCGGGGCAGTCGTCGCGCCAGGTCCACAACTTCGGGACCCCGGCAGGACTCGACGCGGTGAAGCTCCTGGTGTGCGAGGTGATCACGCCGGCCGGCAACTGGTCGTCGTACCCGCCGCACAAGCACGACACGAACGTGCCCGGCGAGGAGTCGAACCTCGAGGAGATCTACTACTACGAGTCCGCGGTCGCCCGGGGGCTCTCCGCCCCGGCCGGCACCGACCCGTTCGCGCTGCACCGGACCTACGCGTCGGACGACCGTGCGATCGACGAGTTCCGCGAAGTCCGCACCGGCGACATCGCGTTGGTGCCGTACGGCTGGCACGGACCAGCCGTCGCGGCACCCGGCTACGACATGTACTACCTCAACGTGATGGCGGGCCCCGACCCGGAGCGCGTCTGGAACATCACCGACGACCCGGCGCACGGCTGGGTCCGCCAGGTGTGGGCGAGCGAGCAGCTCGACCCGCGCCTGCCCTACGAAAGGACGCACGCGTGACCACCACCACGCGCGAAGCCGGCGCGACCCGCCGGATGACCGTCGGCCAGGCACTCGTCGAGTTCCTGGCCAACCAGTGGACCGTCGACGGCGACGTCCGCGAACGCACCATCCCGGGGATCTTCGGCATCTTCGGGCACGGCAACGTCGCCGGCGTCGGCCAGGCCATCAAGCAGCTCCACGTCGAGCAGCCCGGCCTGCTGCCGTACCACCAGGCCCGCAACGAGCAGGCGATGGTGCACGAGGCGGTCGGCTTCGCCCGCATGCACCGCCGCCGTGCCACCTTCGCCGCGACGGCGTCGGTCGGCCCCGGTGCCGCGAACATGCTCACCGCTGCGGCGCTCGCGACGACGAACCGACTGCCAGCGCTGCTGCTGCCGTCGGACACGTTCGCCACGCGCACCACCGACCCCGTGCTGCAGCAGATCGAGCTGCCGCACGACACCTCGTTGCAGGTGACCGACGCGTTCCGTCCGCTGTCCCGCTACTTCGACCGCGTCGAGCGTCCCGAGCAGCTCTTCTCGATCGCCCTCGCGGCGATGCGCGTCCTGACCGACCCGGCCGAGACCGGTGCCGTGACGATCGCGCTGCCGGAGGACGTGCAGGCCGAGGAGCTCGACGTCCCCGTGGCGTTCCTGCAGCCGCGCGAGTGGCACATCCGCCGGCCGCTGCCCGAGCACGGGCCGCTGGCGCGGGCGGTGGCGGCGATCCGCGCGGCGGAGCGTCCCGTCGTCGTCGCGGGCGGCGGGGTGCTGTACTCCGACGCGTCCGACGAACTCGCGGCCTTCGTGGAGGCCACCGGCATCCCGGTCGGCACCTCGCAGGCCGGCGGCGGCTCGCTCGTCTGGGACCACCCGCAGTACCTCGGTGGCATCGGTGCGACCGGCACCGCCGCCGCGAACGCGATCGCGGCGCAGGCCGACGTCGTCATCGGGATCGGCACACGGTACAGCGACTTCACGACCGCGTCGCGGACCGCGTTCCAGAGCCCGGACGTCACGTTCGTCAACGTGAACGTCGCCTCGTTCGACGCGTACAAGCACGGTTCGCAGCTGCCGCTGATCGCGGACGCCCGGGAGGCACTGGTCGCCCTGACCGCGTCGCTCACGTCCGCCGGGTCGTCGCCCGCAGAGCCCGCGTACGTC
Source organism: Curtobacterium sp. 314Chir4.1 (assembly GCF_900215175.1). Taxonomy (NCBI): domain Bacteria; kingdom Bacillati; phylum Actinomycetota; class Actinomycetes; order Micrococcales; family Microbacteriaceae; genus Curtobacterium; species Curtobacterium sp. 314Chir4.1. The sequence continues at coordinate 462,310 of NZ_OCMI01000003.1, read as the reverse complement.
GTCGACGCCGCGTACGCCGCCGAGATCGCATCCCAGAAGGCCGCGTGGGACGCGGCGGTGGACGCCGCGTTCGCGCCGTCCGGCCTCGCCCTGCCGGGTCAGCCCGAGATCATCGGCGCCGTGCAGTCGGTGACCGATCCCCGCGACGTCGTCATCCAGGCCGCGGGCTCGCTGCCGGGCGACCTGCACAAGCTGTGGCGGGTGCGGGACGAACTCGGCTACCACGTCGAGTACGCGTTCTCGTGCATGGGCTACGAGATCGCCGGTGGCATCGGGGTCCGCCGGGGCGCTCCGGACCGCGACGCGATCGTCATGGTCGGCGACGGCAGCTACCTCATGCTGCACACCGAGCTCGTGACGGCCGTGGCCGAGGGCATCAAGATCGTCGTCGTCCTCATCCAGAACAACGGGTACGCGTCGATCGGGCACCTGTCCGAGACCGTCGGGTCCGAGCGCTACGGCACGAAGTACCGCTACCTGGACGAGACCGGCTCGTTCGAGGGCGACGACGTCCTGCCCGTCGACCTCGCCGCGAACGCCCGCTCGTACGGCGTCGACGTGATCGAGGTCCAGCCCGGACCGAACGCGATCGAGGACCTCAAGGCCGCGGTGCGCCAGGCGAAGGCGAACGACCACACCACGCTCGTGCACGTCCACTCCGACCCGCTCGTCTACGCCCCGGACGGCGACGGCTGGTGGGACGTCCCCGTCGCCCAGACCTCGACGCTGCCGAGCACGCAGCAGGCCCGTGCCGAGTACGAGCAGCAGGTCGCGGCACAGCGGCCCCTGCTCGGCTGAACACCCTCCACCACACGCAGAAAGCAGACGACGACGTCATGACCGACACCGCCACCGCCACCGACGCCATCCGGATCGGTACCGCCCCCGACTCGTGGGGCGTCTGGTTCCCGGACGACCCGAAGCAGGTCCCGTGGCAGCGCTTCCTCGACGAGGCGACCGCGGCCGGCTACAAGTGGATCGAGCTCGGGCCGTACGGCTACCTGCCGACCGATCCCTCGCAGCTGCGCGACGAGCTGGAGTCCCGCGGACTCCGGCTGTCCGCCGGCACCGTCTTCACCGGGTTCCACAAGGGCGACGACCAGTTCCAGCGCGCCTGGGACCAGGCGGTGAAGGTCGCCGGCCTCGCCGCGGCGCTCGGCGCCGAGCACCTCGTCACCATCCCGGACCTGTGGCGCTCCGACGCCACCGAAGAGGTACTGGAGTCGCGCACGCTGACCGACGAGCAGTGGAAGCGCCTCGGCAAGGGACACGACCAGCTCGGCAAGGCACTGCTCGAGGAGTTCGGCGTGCACCAGCAGTTCCACACGCACGCCGACAGCCACGTCGGCACGTACACGGAGACCGTGCGCTTCCTGTCCGAGACGGACCCGGCGTACACGAACCTCTGCCTCGACACCGGCCACTTCGCGTACTACGGCGGCGACAACCTCACGCTCATCGCCGAGCACCCGGAGCGCATCGGCTACCTGCACCTCAAGCAGGTCGACACCGATCTGCTCCCCGACGTGCTGAAGAACGACGTGCCGTTCGCCACCGCCGTCTCGCAGGGGATCATGACCGAGCCGCCGCACGGCACGCCCGAGCTCGCGCCGATCATCGAGGCCGTCGCGACGATCAACCCGGACATCTTCGGCATCGTCGAGCAGGACATGTACGGCTGCTCCGTCGACGCGCCGGGCCCGATCGCCGAGCGGACCTTCCAGCACATCTTCGGCTCGACCTCCGCCGCCCGCGCGCTCTGACCCGGCGTCCGTCCACCACCACTTCGTCACCCCAGGAGAACCCAGCATGAGCACCACCGAGAACCTCCGCGTCGCCGTCGTCGGAGCGGGCGCGATGGGCAGCGACCACGTGCGTCGCATCACCTCGACCATCGCCGGCGCGGACGTCGTCGCGATCGTCGACCCCGACACCGCCCGGGCCACAGCGGCCGCCGCGAAGGCCCCCGGTGCGATCACCGCGTCGTCGTTCGAGGAGGCGCTCGACGCCACCCCGATCGACGCCGTGATCGTCGCGACGCCGGGTTTCCTGCACGAGCCCGTCCTCGTGCCGGCCATCGAACGTGGTCTCGCCGTCCTCTGCGAGAAGCCGCTCACCACGTCGGCTGCGGACTCCCTGCGGATCGTCGAGCTCGAGCAGGCGAAGTCCGACCGCCCGAAGATCCAGGTCGGGTTCATGCGCCGCTTCGACAAGGGCTACCAGGAGCTCCGTGCGCTGCGCGAGTCCGGCTCGAACGGTGCCCTGCTCGCCCTGCACCACGCGCACCGCAACCCGACGACCCCGCCGAACTTCAGCGAGTCGATGCTCATCCACGACTCGGTGATCCACGAGATCGACATCATCCCGTTCATCACGGGCGAGCCGATCACGAGCGTCGAGGTCAAGAAGCCCCGCAAGAACTCTCTGGCACCGGCCGACCTGCCCGAGCCGCAGTTCGTCCTGTTCACCACCGAGTCGGGCACGATGGCGATCGTCGAGATCAACGTCAACGCCCAGTTCGGTTACCAGGTCACGACCGACGCGGTGTTCGAGTCCGGCGTCGCGTACATCGGCCGCGAGACCTCGCTCACCCTGGTGTCGCAGGGCGTCTCGGGCCAGGGTGTCACGCCGTCGTTCGTCGAGCGCTTCGGCGCCGCCTACGACGAGGAGGTCCAGCGCTGGGTCGACGCGGCGAAGGACGGCGGCATCGACGGGCCGAGCGCCTGGGACGGCTACACGGCGTCCGTCGTCGCCGAGGTCGCCGTGCGCGCGCAGCAGACCGGCGCGCTCGAGCAGGTGGAGTACGCCACCGCGAAGCCCGCGTTCTACGAGACGGCCTGATCGATGCCGAAGATCGCACTCGACCCCACGCCGTTCCACCACGACCTGTCGCTGCTGGAGTTCCCGCAGAAGGTCGCGGACCTCGGCTACGAGTACCTCCAGCTCACTCCGCACAAGGACTTCATCCCCTTCTACCGGCACCCGAAGGCCGACGACGACCTCGTGGACGCCTTCGCCGCGGCGTGCCGTGATGTCGGCGTGCAGGTGGCGAGCGTGCTGCCTGTACTCCGGTGGTCCGGCCCCGACCCTGACGCCCGCGAGGCCGCGGTGACGAAGTGGAAGCGGGTCATCGAGATCACGAAGCGCCTCGGTGTGGACACGATCAACACCGAGTTCTCCGGCCGTCCCGAGCGTCCCGAGGAGTCCGAGGACGCCTTCTACCGCTCGATGGAAGAACTGCTGCCGATCATCGAGGACGCTGGGATCCGCGTGCTCATCGACCCGCACCCCGACGACTTCGTCGAGGACGGTCTCGAGGCCCTCCGGGTGATCCGCGGCCTCAACTCGAAGCACGTCGGGTTCGTCTACGTCGCCTGCCACACGTTCCACTACGGCGGCAACATGGACGAGATCATCGACGCCGCGGGCGACTCGCTGCAGTTGATCCACGTCGCCGACGCCTACGACCACCGTCGTTCGCACGGCCTGCGCTACATCACGAACCCGCCCGGCAACCCCGTGCGCGTGCACCAGCACCTGCCGGTCGGTCAGGCGGACGTCGACTTCGCCGCCTTCTGGGCAGCGCTCGACCGGGTCGGCTTCTCCGCTCGCGAGGACACCGTCGCCGTCTCGAGCGTCTTCGCCGAGGACGAGAACGCCGACGAGGTCTCGCGCTTCCAGCTCGACACGATCACGAAGGGACTCACACGATGACCACGACCCTCGAGACGTCGGCCACCACGACCGACACCGACACCGACACCCGCCCCGTCACCCTGCAGGCGGCGTCGCAGACGGTGACCGCGCTCTGGAACGACTCGGCGGACCCGCACGAGCTGTCCACCGCCATCCACGAGTACGGTGCCGTCGGTGCGACCTGCAACCCGGTGATCGCGTACACCTGCATCAAGCAGGACCCCGACACCTGGGTGCCGCGGATCCGCGAGATCGCCGCCGAGCACCCGACGGCGGGGGAGTCCTGGATCGGCTGGAAGGCCGTCGAGGAGCTCTCCGTCGCCGCGGCCGAGCAGCTGCTGCCGGCGTTCGAGGCCTCGGGCGGCCGCAACGGCCGACTGAGCATGCAGACCGACCCGCGCTTCCACCGCGACCGGGACGCCCTCGTCGAGCAGGCCGTCCGGTTCTCGCAGCTCGCGCCGAACATCATCGTGAAGATCCCCGCGACGAAGGTCGGCATCGCCGCGATCGAGGAGGCCGCCTACCGCGGTGTCTCGATCAACGCGACCGTGTCGTTCACCGTGCCGCAGGTCGTCGCCGTGGGCGAGGCCATCGAACGCGCGCTCGACCGCCGCGCCGCCGACGGCCTGCCCGAGCAGGAGTTCGGGCACGTCGTCACGCTGATGGCCGGCCGGTTCGACGACTGGCTGAAGACCGTCGTCAAGCGCGACCACGTCATGGTCGACCCAGGCATCCTCGAGTGGGCCGGCGTCGCCGCGGTCAAGAACGCGTACCGGGTCTTCCAGGAGCGCGGCTTCCGGTCGCGTGTGCTCGTCGCTGCCTTCCGGAACCCGCTGCAGTGGTCTGAGTTCCAGGGTGGCGACCTCGTCGTCTCGCCGCCGTTCCAGTGGTCGAAGGACATCAACGACAACGCGTTCCCGTTCCGTCCCGATGCCATCCACGACGAGGTCCCGGCGTCGGTCATCGAGGCGCTCCGTGCCGCGACGCCCGAGTTCGCCCGCGGCTACGACGTCGACGGCATGACGATAGACGAGTTCGACCGCTTCGGGGCGACGGTCACGACGCTGCGGCAGTTCCTCGACGCGGACGCCCAGCTGGACGCGCTGGTGCGCGACATCATCGTGCCGGCTGCGTAGTCTTCCGCGACCACACGTCGGACGGGAGACACGGTGCCAGCTGGCACCGTGCCTCCCGTCCGCTCTTTCCAGGGTTCGCCATCCATGTTAGTTTGTCAGGACAAAGTCCCGAACTGCAGGAGGCACCATGCCGCTCGTCCGTATCGACCTCGCCACCGGCCGCACGCCCGAGGCGGTGCGCGCCATCGCCGACGCGATCCACATCGCGATCGTCGACGTCTACGGGATCCCCGTGCGCGACCGGTTCCAGGTGATCACCGAGCACCCGGCGCAGCAGATCATCGCCGAGGACGCCGGGCTCGGCTTCGAGCGCACCGAGGGCGTCGTCGTCATCCAGGTCTTCACCCAGCGCGGGCGGACCGACGAGGCGAAGACGACGCTGTACGCGGCGATCCACGACGCCCTCGCCGCCGTCGGTGTCGCGTCGGAGGACGTCTTCATCGGCTACGTCGAGAACGGACCGCAGGACTGGTCGTTCGGGTTCGGGCGCGCACAGTACGTGACGGGCGAGCTCGCAGTGCCCGCCCCCGTTCCCGCCTGATCGCCTACTTGTCGACCAGGGTGACCTCGAACGAGTAGCGGTCGGGGCGGTAGCAGTGCACGCCGTACTCGACCGCTCGCCCCGAGGCGTCGTACGCGGTGCGGCTCATCGTCAGCACCGGGTCGCCGTCCTCGATCTCGAGCAGTCCGGCCTCTTCGTCGGTCACCGCGCGGGCGCCGATCCGCTGCTTCGCGACCCGCATCGTCACGCCGCGGCCGCGGAGCAGCTGGTAGAGCCCGTGGTCCTGCAGGTCCTGGTCGGTGATCTCGAGGAACTCCGGCGGCAGGTAGTTCTCGAGGATCGCCATCGGGACGTCCTCCGCGAACCGCACGCGCCGGATGTGCGCCACCGTCGTGCCCGGGGTGATGCCGAGGGCCTCGGCCACGACGTCGGACGCGGGGACGTCGTTGCGCTCGAGCAGCTTCGTCGCCGGCGCCTGCGAGCCCTGCGCCAGGTCGTCGTACAGGCTCGTCAGCTCGACCTTGCGCGTCACCGGGCCGTGCACGACCTGCGTACCGATGCCACGGCGCCGGACGAGCAGGCCCTTGTCGACGAGGTCCTGGATCGCACGGCGGATCGTCGGGCGGGAGAGCCCGAGTCGTTCACCGAGCGCGATCTCGTTCTCGAGCCGTGCACCGGGCGGCATCGCGCCGGAGCGGATCGCCTCCTCGATGCGGGAGGCGACCTGGAAGTACAGGGGCATCGGACCCGACCGGTCCAGGTCCATGAACAGGTCGGACGGCAGCTGGCCTTCGTTGGTCATCGCGGTCCTTCGGAGTGCGGGGTTCGGCGTCGGTGCCGGGGGAATGTCGTGACAATACCACCGGGGGTGCTCGGCACCGGGGAGCCCACTCCCGTCAGTGGGCGTCCGCCTCGACCGTGCGCTTGAGGTTCGCGAGCCCGCGCTCGAAGTCGCCGCCGATGAGCTCGTCCATGTCCATGAACACGCCGACGACGCGGGACATCAGGGTCACCGGACTCGTCATGGTCCACACGAGGCGGGTGCCGCCGGTTGTCTCGTCGAGCCGGAACACACTTGCGCTCGTCGACTTGAACGGCGCCGTGAAGCGGAGTGCGATGTCGACCTCGTGCGGTGCGATCCGGTCGACGCGCATGTCGCCGGCGCCGGCCTTGCGGTTGCCCTTCCACGCGTAGGTCGACCCGACGGTGCCGGGCTCGCCGCCGTACGTGCGCTGCAGGTCGGGGTCCTGGCCCTCCCACGGCGACCAGTCGACCCAGCGGTGGAGGTCCGCGAGGTGGGGGAGGATCGCGGACGCGGGGGCCGCGATGACGGTCTCGCGCTCGATCGTGGTGGTGGCTGCCATGGGTCTGCTCAGTCGGCGAAGATCATCGGGCGGTTCGACAGTCGGGGCTGGCTCGCCTGCTTCGGCTTCTCCGCGCGGGGCCGGACCGGCGCGATGTGCACGCGTGTGGCCGCACCGAGCGCCTCGACCGTCCCGACCCCGTGGAACCCGGCGGCGTGCACGACGATGGCCGCGCAGGCCTCGGCGTCGGCGGCGGCGTCGTGGTGCTGGAAGCCCTCGTACCCCGCGGCGCGTGCGGCCATCGGCAGGCGGTACGAGTCGAGCGTGTAGGTCTTCCGCGCGACCTGCAGCGAGCACATCGAGTGGTGCTCGGCCAGGGCGATGCCCGTCGCCGAGCAGCCGCCCGCGATCACGCCCATGTCGAAGCGGGCGTTGTGCGCGACGAGGACGTCCCCCTCGGCGAACGCGACGATGTCCGGGTACTGCTGCTCCCAGGTCTTCGCGCCGACGACGTCACCCGCGACGATGCCGTGGATGCGGGTGTTCCACTCGAGGAAGTCGTCGTGGCCGAACGGCGGACGGATGAACCACGAGGCCCGTTCGACGACCTTCCCCGCACGGACCTTGACGAGTCCGACCGAGCAGGCGCTGGCGGGCGAGCTGTTCGCGGTCTCGAAGTCGATCGCGGTGAAGTTCAACGGCACGTTCCCGATGGTCGCACGCGGCGCCGACATCGCCGGAAGCCGCCTCGGCGTTGCGTCAGCGGCGGCGGAGACGGCGGGAGCCGCGCCGGCGTCGTGCCGTCAGTCGCCAGGTGGCACTCCGCCGGGCTCGTTCCTCCGCCAGGTGCGGTGCCAGGACCGTGCCGACCAACTCGAACGCGAGCGCCGAGGCGTCCAGTCGCCACCGGCGGTCGACGCTCTCGACGTGGGCCGTGAACGCCGCCGCGAAGTCGTCGGTCACCGCGGGGAACGCCAGGCTCGTCGGCGGCAGGACCATCCGGTACCGGTCCTCCTCGGTGTGGTCGATCGCCTCGTCCTCCGGGTCGTAGTCGACCAGGACGTCGGCCTCGAGCTCGGCCAGGACGTCGTGCAGCGCGTCGAGTTCGCTCGGCGGGAGCTCCTCCAACGCGGCGATCGTCTCCGCGGCGAAGTACCGCCGCTGCCCCCGGGCGTCGAGCCCCATCGAGTGCACACCGCGTCGGTCACGTTCGAACCACATCGACGTCCTCCATCCGTGTCGTCCGGACCACGCTGCCACCCGGGCGCTCCGCGTGTGCTGTTCTCCCGGCGGGAACACCTCTACGCTGCCCGCATGGGGGATCCTCGCGACATGGACGAGCTGCTGGACGGCGCTGACGTCGTCGACGCGCCGCCGCACACCGTGCGACGGCTGGTCGGCCTGGGGGTCGCCCTGGTGGGCATCGGGGTCGCCGTCGCCGTCGGGCTCACCTCCGGGGCGTTCGCGGTGCTCGGCGCGGTGCTCCGGGCGGCCTTCGGTCGCTGGGGCGAGCTGTTCTGAGCGCGGCCGGTACGACGGCCTGGAGGCGCGGCGCGGCTCCGGCGTGCGGCCGCCGGTAGGCTGTACTCCCGTGGCACTCACCATCGGAATCGTCGGTCTCCCGAACGTCGGCAAGTCGACCCTGTTCAACGCCCTGACCAAGAACCAGGTCCTCGCCGCGAACTACCCGTTCGCGACGATCGAGCCGAACGTCGGCGTGGTGAACCTGCCCGACCCGCGCCTCGACCAGCTCGCCGAGCTGTTCCACTCCGAGAAGACCGTCCCCGCCCCCGTGTCGTTCGTCGACATCGCCGGCATCGTCAAGGGTGCGAGCGAGGGTGAGGGGCTCGGCAACAAGTTCCTCGCGAACATCCGTGAGGCCGATGCCATCGCGCAGGTCGTCCGCGGCTTCACCGACGACGACGTCGTGCACGTGGCGAACAAGGTCTCCCCGAAGGACGACCTCGAGGTCATCAACACCGAGCTGATCCTCGCCGACCTCGAGACCATCGAGAAGGCCCTGCCCCGGTACGAGAAGACCGTGAAGCTCAAGCAGGCCGAGCCGATCGTGCTCGAAACCGCGCAGGAGGCCAAGGCCGCGCTCGAAGCAGGCACGCTCCTGTCCGCCACCTCGATCGACCTGACCCCGATCGCGGAGCTCGGACTCCTGTCGGCCAAGCCGTTCATCTTCGTCTTCAACGTCGACGAGGCGATCCTCACCGACGACGCCCGCAAGGCCGAGCTCGCGGCGCTCGTCGCCCCCGCCCAGGCGGTGTTCCTCGACGCGCAGGTCGAGTCCGAGCTGATCGAGCTCGACCCGGCCGACGCCGCCGAGCTCCTCGAGTCGACCGGTCAGACCGAGTCCGGCCTCGACCAGCTCGCCCGCATCGGCTTCGACACCCTCGGGCTGCAGACCTACCTGACGGCCGGGCCGAAGGAAGCGCGTGCGTGGACGATCGGCAAGGGGTGGAAGGCTCCCCAGGCGGCCGGCGTGATCCACACCGACTTCGAGAAGGGCTTCATCAAGGCCGAGGTCATCTCCTTCGAGGATCTGGTGGCGACCGGCTCCATCGCCGAGGCCCGTTCGGCGGGCAAGGCGCGGATCGAGGGCAAGGACTACGTCATGCAGGACGGCGACGTGGTGGAGTTCCGCTTCAACAACTGAGCGGAGCACCCGTCGTGCAGGACCACTTCGGCGTCTACGGCGCCTGGCTGCAGGACGGCCGACTGGTCACCGTCGAGAAGGCCCGCGGACCGTACACGGGGTGGTTCGACCTGCCCGGTGGCTCGCCCGAACCGGGGGAGTCCGCCGAGCAGACGCTCCGGCGCGAACTCGTCGAGGAGTGCGGCGTCGCGGTCGCTGCGATCGAGTCCTGGCACGGGTTCGACTTCCACGTCGATCGCGCGAGCGACGGTTCGGTGATCGACTTCCGGCATCGTGGACGGATCGCACTCGTCCGGGTCGTCGAGCCGGTGCGGCCGATCGAAGGCGTCGAGGACGTCGCTCGGGTGGTCCTCCTCGCCCTCGACTCGAGCGCATCGGTCACCCCGGCCGTCCGTTTCGCCCGCACGCTGCTCGATGTACGGCGGGTCTGACGGAGTCGACAACGTACGGCAATCTGCCGTACGATTGCGACATGGTTGCCCCGCGCAAGTCAGACCGGCTCGACCTCCGGCTCACCCCGGAGCAGAAGCACGAGATCGAAGCGGCCGCGGCGATCTCGGGCCGATCGATCACCGACTTCTCCGTCAGCGTCCTCGTGGAACACGCGGAGGACACGATCCGCCGCGAGCGCGAGATCGCGATGTCCGACAAGAGCTTCGCCGCGTTCTCCGCAGTTCTCGACCGCCCGGCGAGGTCCGTCGCCGGGTTGGCCGACCTCCTGGCTCGCCCCAGCGTCTTCGTCGACTGAAGCGATGGCGGTCCTCCGGCGCCCTCGGCCGATCACGCAGCACGACGACACCAGCCAATTCGAATGTGGCAAGCCCACCCTGACGAGCTGGCTGCAGATCCGAGCGATCCGCAACGAGGCAGGCGGAGCATCCCGCACGTTCATCTCGATCGACGACGAGACGGATCGGATCGCCGGCTACTACTGCCTCGCGGCCAGCTCGCTCCAGTCGGCGGGCGTTCCGGGTTCGTTGCGGCGGAACATGCCCGATCCGATCCCCGTCGTCCTCATCGGTCGGCTTGCGGTGGATCTGGCCTTCCAGGGTCTAGGGCTCGGCGCAAGTCTGCTGCAGGACGCGCTCGTCAAGAGCATCGAGGCCTCGAGGCTCGTCGGCGCGCGCGCTGTGATCGTGAACGCGATCGACGACGAGGCTGCTGCGTTCTACGAGCGATTCGGGTTCGCCGTGATCCCGGAGACATCGCGTTGCATGTACCTGCTGGTCGCGGACGCTGAAGCGACCATCGTCGCCGCGAATGCCACGGCGCGGTAGGTTCACGACGAGCGGAGCACCAGGAGGCCCCATGTCGTACGTCGTCGACTTCGTGAACGTGTCCACCACCGGGTTGGAGTCCTCGCCGGTCGCCGACGCCCTCGCGGGGCTCCGTGCCAACGAGGCCCGGTACTTCAAAAACAAGTACGACCACGTGTTCACGACCCATCCGGCCGCCGACGTCCCCGACCTGGTCGACTACGTCGGACGGGTGCTCCAGGAGGAGCGCGGTCTCGTGATCGCATCGCCGCCGCTCGAGGCGACCGAGGCCCTGGTGGACGGCGTCCGCTGGACGTACGTGTTCTACGAATCCGGGCTCGCGGTCAACGTGCTCTACACACTGGAGCCCGGCGGGAAGCGGGCGGTCGGCTTCAAGCTGTCCGACGGCATGGAGGTGCCGGACGAGCTCGCGGACAAGTTCAAGTTCGCGCGACAGAAGTCGAAGCTCGCCGGCACGATCCGGGGGTCGTTCTTCGTCGTCAAGGGCGAACACCCCTGAGTTGATGCGGATCGGGTCCTAGTTGGCCCGGTCAGTCCGCGAGGAGTCCGCAGAACGGAGAGACGAGCGCATGAGGTTGGCCGCGGCCGCGCGCGTGCGGTCCTCAGCGTCCGCCCACAGGTGGCTGTAGGTGCTCAGCGTCGTCGCGGCGTTCGCGTGTCCCAGGGCTCGCTGGACCGTCACGACGTCCGCTCCATTCGCAATGAGGCCCGATGCGTAGTAGTGCCTGAGGTCGTGCGGCGTGTGGCCTGCCGGGAAGGGTGAGGTCATCGTCCAGGTGACAGCACCGTCGGGATCCCGTGCGAACCCGGCCAACCTGTGGATCGACATCACGCCCGATGCGAACGGAAACCCGAAGAACACGCCGAACCGGTACAACCCGGACACGGCGAAGTGGGAGCCGATCACTGAGCAGAAGGTCCTGGACGCGGCCGCCATCGCTGCGCAGGCTGCAGCCGACGGGAAGCCCCTGATCCTGTTCTCGACCTCGGCACCCTCGGGTACCGCGCCGACGGGGTCGATCTGGTTTCTGTGGGACTCGGCGAAGAACGTCGCCGGGCAGTGGCTGCAGAAGGGCACGCTAGCCGCTCCGGTGTGGACGCCGCAGCAGATCCGGTCCGAGGTCATCGCGAACCTCGGCGTCGCGAAGCTCACCGCCGGGTCCGCGGCGATCGCGGACCCGGTGGCGCAGAAGATCGCCGCGTCGACGGCGAACTTCCAGACCGCGAACGTGTCGAACCTGTTCGTCACATCCGGCGCGACCATGTCGCAGGCAGTCATCGACTTCCTCTTCGCCAACGTCGTGCAGGCGAAGAAGATCACCGCAGGCATGATCGACGCGACCACTTTCACCGGCATCACTTTCACCGGCGCGATCGTGCAGACAGCGGCCACCGGAAAGCGAGTCGTGCTCTCCAACAACCGGATGAACTTCTACGGCGTGGACGGCTCGACAGCCGTCACCGCCGGCATCATCGAGGGCGTCCCGAACGGCGCGGGAGGCGGACTCGTCAGCATCGGTTCCGGCACCGGAGGTGACGTGTTCGCGCAATTCGGCAACCAGGCGTTGCCGACCGCGGGGAGCTGTACGTTCCGCGCGTATGGAGTCGCGTGGTTCGACGACGTCTACGCAGGCGCAGGGACGATGACCGCCCGCCTGTTCCGTGCACCCGCCACGAGCGATGCGAGCATGACCAGCACGTTCCACGCGTTCCAGATTGGGGACGACGCCGGGGCGAACCTGATCATGGACGACAACGAGCTCATGGTCCGGAACAACGGCGCGCCCACCTCGCTATACATCAACGGCGACGGTGGGAACGTCGGCCTCGGCGATTCGAGCAGCACGGTGTCCATCCCCGGGACGATCAACAACCCGTCCATTGCCGCGCACATGGCGGCCGGTACGACGAGCTCGAGTGCGACCGTCGCCGCCGGTGGCAACACGTCAGTCACGGTGACGCTGCCCTCCCGGGCGCTTCTCATCGGCCCCGGTGATCGTCTGCTCGGCCAGCAACGGCCGCTTCAACGCCACGCCGCAAGGAGGCAGCAGGACCGGTTTCACGATCTCGCTGACCAACCTCAGCTCAGGGTCCCGGAAGCCCGGACCGATCTTCTGGCAAGCGATGGATGCGGGGTGATCAACACATGGACGAAACACTGACCTTCACCACCGCCGACGTGACCTGTCGGACGGCAGGCTGCGAGAACGAGACCGTCACCATCCGACTGCAGGTCGTCGCGGACGCCGCGACCCGCTACGTCGTCTGCGGGCCCTGCGGAGACCGCATCGATGACGTTGAGTAGTGCTCAGGGCCCCTTCCAGCGAGGATCGACGCATGAGTGACTACGACAAGTACATGCGCGGCGAGGACGCCCCCGACCGCTTCCGGCTCATCATCGAGATGGACGTGGAGGTCACCGACTGGGAGAAGCTCCGGGACCGCGAGCTCGCTATGCAGACGGACGAGACCGGCGTCGAGACGGTCTCAGTACCGCCGACCCGGTTCTGGTCCAACGCTGCCTCGCTCATCAGCGGACGGCTCTGGGCCGGAGACAACTCGGGCGCGGAAGGGCTACGTATCCTCAGCAGCAGCACCATCCCCCGATTCCCCGACGAGAACGGCACAGTGCCCGAGTTCACACTCCCCGAGATGTGACCCGACAACAGCAGACCCCCTCGGGCTCCTTCCGGAGCACGAGGGGGTCTCGACGTTGCGACTTACTCCGGGCTGTTCCCGAAGACCTCGGCTAGCTGCTCGGGGGTCAGCACCTCCTGAGGAGGGAACTCGGCGTAGACCGCTTCCAACACAGCCTCCCCAGTCATCTTTCCCGCGTGCCAGAGCGGGATGACCTCCGCGACGACCGTCGCCATACGAGCGATTCGAGCAGGGTCCATCCTGACGATGGTGAGGCCGTACATCAGCGCATTGCTGACGTCCCGACTTCCCTTGCGCTCGAGTAGACGAATCTCCATCAGCAGCGCCGCTTCTCGCATCGTTGCGTCCCGGATTTGTTCGACGTTCTGAGTGGAGGCCGTCGCTGCGGTCAGCATTATCGCCAGGGCGTCGCGCGCAAGGAGCGCTTGAGTCCGCTTTCGGGCGTAGCGCCGGTCGGAGAGGTCGCGGAGCCAGGGGGCCACCGCGGAGCCAAGCAGCGACGCGGCCCCGCCGATTGCAGCGCCGAGCAATCCGGCCGTCGCGCTATCCATCAGGTCACGGTATCGCGATTGGTCACCGCATCCCGCCACACCCACGCGCAGTCCACAGCTTGACCGAACCCCCACTCGACGAGCACGGCCCGCTCGTATGGGCAATGACACGTGCCTCGACCTCGAGAGAGCGGCCGGGGAACGTGACCCCGGCGAGTACTGGGTCCGGCTCTGCAAGGTCGTAGACGGGGCCACCTTAGGCCACCTCGGGCAGGCTAAGCGGCTGCCCCAGCGACCAACGGTCTCGACGTCGCTTTGGCACAGTGAGAGCGTCGCGATGACCCTCCGACAGTTAGGAGGACCGCGGCGGCAGAAGCACCCGGAAGCTGTGCCTTCGCCGGAATGAGAACAGGCGTGTTTCCCAGGTCACGACTACGGCGTTCGCGGCGATCGTGACGGGGACGGTCATGAGCAGGATCCGGAAGTCCCCAGCCGCAACCGGCTCGTCGGGCCGATCCGTCACTGCGACCCGGAAGCGGCCCTCGGGTGCGAATCGTACGTTGTAGGCCGTGCGCGGCAGGTTCGAGCGAACCTCCCATGCAGCCTCCTCATGGTGCTTCGCTATCCACAGCAGCTGCAGGGCTTTTGTACGGCGGTCGACGGCAACCGCCCGCCAAGTGCCGACGACCCCGCCCACCGCGCCAATCCCACCTGTGACGTACCCCCACCAGTCCACAGTGACACCGTAGCCAAACTCACGTCGATAGTGCCGCTCGCTGCCGTTGTCAGCCGGACGAGCTCTCGGGGCGGTCGGCAGCAAGCCACTCGGCATACCTGAGCGCTTCGCGACTGTCGATCACGAACTTCTTCCCATGGAGACGACCGGCGTCGAGCTTCTCGTCGCGGATGTCGTTTCGGATGTACTGCCTGGAGAGGCCGGTGAGTTCGGCGACACCAGCAACGTCCCACAACATCCGTGCCGTGTCGCCGGATGCCGGCTCTGGGGCCGATTCTGTCTCCGCACCATCCGGGTGCCGATCGAAGAACCGCCCGAGCTCTTCGCGGACGATGCGACGAATGATGGTTTCGATGTCGTCGACCATCACTGCACGATAGGCGCAGTCCGCAGCGAGTCCGCAAAAGCCCCACAACAGGCCTCATCCCGACAACGCTGGACCGAGCCCACTTCCGCATGAAACCGGGCCTGCCACGCTGGACTCGAATCCACACGAAGCGCCGACCTCTTCGTCGTCAGGGGCGAGCATTGACTTGTCCCTGTTCTCGCTGCGCAAGCGCTTCGATCGACGCCATCGATCACCCCGAGTTGGCCTCGACGGAGGCCGGTAGTTTTGTCGCCCATGCATTCCGACTGTTTGCGGTAATCCCGTCGTCTGCACGATCGTCGTGCTTCCACGACGGACATCGTGGATGCGTCAGGAGTCGCAAGTCCCGGAGCGACGGTGCGCGCGGTCAGACAACCTTCCTCGTGAGCGCTAGCTGCTGAGGCAGGTATCTCGCCGGTGCCGAGTACTTCACCGGTTGCGACGGCGTCCGAACGGATCGTGCGCCGTGAGACGTTTGCGTTAGATTGACGCCAACCCGGCTGCTGAGGGAGCCGCCATACGGCGCGGGGGCGATCGAGGAGCGTGCGCGAATGACGGGAGATAACCCTCTTAACCTAGATGAGACGGCTGAGTGGGCAGGACTGTGGTGGCTGTCCGATAGGCCCCACGAACGGCTCCCTGGCGTGCTGCGCTACGACGGTAGTGGCGGGCTCTCACTCTCGCTCATCGGCGCATTCGAAGACAGGATTATGTCGCACCCCCGACCTGGAGTGACAGCCGTCCACGAAGGCCGTCAGACGTGGGATGTCATCCACGGTGTGGCTGAGCAGCGGGAAATCACGCTCCTCCAGTGCGTCCCCACGGGCGGGAAGCGGACAATGTTCGCTCGAGTCGAAAGTCCGGACAAGCAGATCGTAACTGCAACGTTCGCGGTGATCGGTGTGCACGCGAACGGAGAAGTCGACCCTGTCTTCTCCGCGATGGAAATCTCGATTGAGGACCTCGGGGTCTGGGCGTCGTCGTCCGTGTTCGAAGGCCACATGGGTACCAGTGACGGCAAGTTCGACGGCACCGGGACGATCTCCGCGAAGCCGGTCGAAAACGTCTCGGTCACCGTGGATGGCACCGAGTATCACCTTTCCCACACGCACACTTTGCCGTTCTTCGACCATCGAAAGGGATCGACGATCGGTCGTATGCGGGACACTGTCGCTATTCGAGTAATCCCTAGTGCACCTTCTTCCTTGGCTGGCGCGATGGAAGCCGCTCGCCAGCTGCAGGACCTGATCGCCGTCGCGATGCACCGCGCAGCCGGCTTGATCTGGCTCCGGCTGGCTGTTGCTGGCACCGCTTCCGTCCTGCCAGACGGCAGTCCCGCTCCGCGGCGGTACGCCCATGTGCTGTACTCGCCAGCGGCGTTAGGCAGGCACGACGCGAAGGCGGTCAATGAGCACCAAGCGTTCTTCACATGCGGCGTACTTCCGTTCGAGGAGGTCGTGCCTCGATGGTGCGAAGTACACGAACGCCTCCAGGCGTCCATCAACATGATCCTTGGACTCCGCTATGCACCGGCGCGTTTCGTCGAGAACAACCTTCTGACAGCAGTCGGCGCTGCCGAGGTACTGCATCGCGGCCTCCGCATAGACGAGAAGCCCTTCCCACAGGCTCAGTTCAGGACGATGCGAGAAGCGATGCTCTCACAGGTGCCCGCGGAACATCGCGACCGCTTCCGCAGGGCAGTCCGAAACGACCCCACACTACGTGATCGGCTCCTCGCACTCGCGGCGCGTCCCGATTCGCAGGCTATGGCTGTCCTCGTCCCGAATGCAGAGCTTTGGGCGAAGAGGACGACACAGGCTCGGAACGACCTTGCTCATGAGGGCACTACGCGGTCCCACTCGTCACTCGAGCTGGTCGCGGTCGTGAACGTGACCACCGCGGTCGTGATCCTCAACGTGCTGCATGAGATCGGACTCTCATCGGAACAACAACGCGAGATCGTGCGGAACCACCCACAACTGAGAGCGACCTCGCAAGCAGGCCGCCAGTGGTTCGGGCGCGGGAAAGCAGACTGACAGGCGACTCCTTCTGCGTGGCGCTGCTCGGGCCGTGCAACTCTGTGTCGTCCAAGACGAGTGTCGAACCCGCCCCGTCCGGTCAGCCGACGATCGCGATGATGACCGCCGGGATCCGGTGCTCGATGACGTCCCAGACGATCTCCTTCCGGGCCTTGCGGTAGTCGTGCGACAGGATGTTCCGTGTCCGGCGGACGGCGGTGAGCGACAGGCCTCGGGGGAGCATTGCTGCCCGTGCGTCAGGAAGCCGCCCGAGAAGGTCATCGAAATGGATGACGACGGCTTCCGCTGCTCGGTAAGTGAGGCTCCGGGGTGCGTCGAACGCCTCCCGACCGTGTTCGACGATCATCGAGCACTCGCCGAGCAGATCGAGGAACGCCGTTTCGAGCGCAGGCCACCGCTCGTCTTGGGCGACGTCGTCCGCGTCGACTCGGGGTCGAGGCGTGAACTGTGGTTTGGAGGTCACAGCGGGACCGCCTCGTCCAGCACGTGTCGGAAGTGCTCGTCGTCTTCGAGGTCGTCAGTGAGCAGGTCGACATCGAACCCGGTGATCGCTTCGACTTCGTGCGCGAACCCACCCAGATCGAACAGTGAAGCGCCAGGGGTCAGGGAGACGAGCAGGTCGATGTCGCTGTTCTCGTTGTCCTGACCTCGGATCGCGGACCCGAACACGCGAACGTTCGAGAGATGGAATCGTCTCGCTTCGTCACGGATGTCGTCGGCGTAGACCGCCAGCGGGATGCTCGGACGGGTGCGCGCCGCTGTCATGATGCGATCGAGCGACTCGGGACGCGGCTGCTTCCGCCCGCTCTCGTAGGCGGAGATCGTCGGCTGCTGCATGCCGGCGGCGGCGGCGAGGCTGCTCTGTGACATGCCGACGTCCTCGCGAGCAGCTCGGATGAGCTCGGCTGCGCGTTCGATCCGCATCGTCTACCTCCTATAGCTCCTGACTATAGTGCCGGATTGGCCACCGAACGCGCTTCTTGTGCCCACGTGCATCGCCGGTACCTACCGTCGGTTGCTAGGAGGAAACGTGAAGTACATCCACTACGACGGCACCCTGATCCTGACAGGGGACTTGATCGCCGACGCTGTCGCGGACTACGCAGCGGTCCTCGGAGCGAACGGCCGGACGGACACGGTCTCGATCCCGTCCGTCGGGGACGACGGATCGGTGACACGGACGACGGTGCTCGTCGGGCCGGCGAGCGAACTGACCGTGAGCACGGCGCCGGACGACGAACTCGAACCCGAGGACCACGGGTTCATCCGCAACCTGCGTGACGCCGCGGTCCGAGCCGGCGCGGAGCGACCACTCGACGTCGACGGCGGGCAGCGGTTCGTGGGGGCGGACGATCCGGACCTCCCCGACGATCCCGACGTGAGCGGGACGGCCCGACCCTGAGACGACGAATGCCGCCGAGCACTGCTCGGCGGCATTCGTGTGTGGAGCGTGGGGCTCAGGCAGCGAGTGCGAGGTCGCCTGTCCGGACGGACTGCGCCTGCACGAGCGTGCGGCTCGCTTCGCCGCGCCACGAGCGGCCGGGCACGGTCCAGCCGGCCTCGCCGTCGATGTCCACGCGGGACCCACGGGTGATGAAGCGACCGAGGTCGTCGGCCGGGATGCGGACGAGGTACTCGCGCTGCGAGCGCTCATCGCGCACACCGAACTCGGCGATGCGGTCGGGTGTGATGGTCGGCGCCGCGAGTGCGGTGCCGATGATGGTGATTCGTTCGTTGCTGGTCATGGTGTTGCGGTACTTCCTGGTCGTTCGGCGCCCAGGGCCTCGGTGTCGGCGGACGGCTGAGTCCGGCGCGACGCGTCGAGTGCGGGGCGCGCACGTCGAGCTTCGACGTGCAGCTCGTCCGTTCGGATCGAGCGGTGGTCTCGTGGGAATGCGATTCGGGTGAATCGGCTTCGAGACGGTTCGGTGTGCGCGAGTCAGATGGGTTCGCTGCAGTGCACCAAATAGGTACTTTAGCCGACGGTGGCCGGATTGTCCAGGAACGATGTCCAACGGGTCCCGCCGGCGGCGACGTTCCCCGAAGCGTCGAGTCGGGCAGCGGACGAGGACGGCTTGCGAGAGGCCTGCTCGTGGATCGACCCGTCGAAGGCCCGGGAGAAGTCGAGTCGGGGGACCGCATCGGTGACGGCACGCAGGTCGGACGCGTTCCACCGAGCGAACCCGACCCCGGAGACGTCGAGCGACGTCGCGACCTCGAGCAGGTGCCCCTCGGCGTCGAAAGCGGGGTCGACGGACGTCCACATGTGCCGTTCGATCACCTCGCCGACCCGGCGGGCCCGAGCGGCGCCCCAGCCCGCGCCGAGCGCGAACACGGAGCCGACGGCCCCTCCGGCGTCCTCGAACGGCACCGCGTGCGCGTCGAAGGTCGGGGTCACACCGAGGTCGTGCAGCATCGTCGCGACGAACAGCAGCTCACGATCGGGTTCGAGGTCGATCGTCGGTGCGAGCAGGGACGCCCACGCCCACGAGCGCAGGCAGTGGTTCACCAGCGCCGGCGAGGACCACGCCCGCACGACGTCGAGCGCTCGCGCGGCCACGGGCGAGGGCGGTGCGAGCAGTGCGTCCACGTCGAGGGCCATGGCACGACCGTAGCGGTCGAGGACACGGCCTGCGGCTGCCCCCTTCTGGGGGAGGGCGAACGTCCGGTGCCCCCGCTATCGTCGTCACGCGCATCGGGTCGAGGGAACGGCCGCCCGTCGTCGCAGGACCACGGCCTCCCGACAGGACGGTCATGCTCGTTCATCGCCGCGGCAGCACAGTCGCTCTCGTTCCCGTTCCCGGGCGCTCGCGCGCGGCAGCCCTCGTCCTCGCAGCAGGAGCCATCGTCGCGGTGATCGCCTCCGGGGTGTTCGGGACGACCTCGCCGGCCGCGGCGACCGGCAGCGGCACGGTCTCCGGCCGGATCACCGCGGACACCCTGCCGGTGGCGCACTCCATCGTGGAGCTCACCGCTGTCGGACGGGAGGCGCACGCCTGCTACCAGTGGTGCAGCGGGAGCCAGTTGTTCGCCACCACCGACGCGAACGGCCGCTACACGATCAAGAACGTGCCTCGGAAGACGTACACGGTCCTCGCTTCGGCTCCCACCGAGGACGTGACGAGCACCTACCTGGGCGGTGCTTCCACGATCGAGGCCGGCAAGCGGATCAGTGCCGGCGGGACCCTGACGGGCGTCGACATCAGCCTGGTCGCCTCCGCCACCCTCAGCGGCAGGGTGACCGCCGGGGACGCCGGCGCACAGCGGGGCACCGTCGACGTCCAGCTCTGGTCGCAGTACCAGGGGCACTGGCACCGGGTGACCGAGAGCGGGGGCTACGGCGGGTACGCGACCCCCGGGCCAGCGTCCGATCCCGGCCGGTGGACCGTCGGCGGCGTCATGCCCGGCGCCTACAAGCTCCGGTTCGCGAAGGACGACGGCGACAGGTCCGGAGTCGGGTCGACGTGGTGGGGCGGACGGAACATCACCGAGGCCACGACGTTCACCGTGCGGGCCGGCGACGACCTGAACGGGTTCGACGCCACCGTCCGCACGGCCACCCTCGGGAATGTCGACGCGTCGACGCTCCTCTCCGGTCCCGACCGCTGGGCCGTGAGCGCCGCCGTCACCGAGCGTGGCATCCGTGACGGTGTCTACAAGTCCGGCGGGACGGTCTTCGTCACGTCGGGGCAGAACTACCCCGACGCGCTCTCGGCCGCGCCCGCCGCCGCGCAGCAGCACGCCCCGCTGATGCTCACGGCGACCGGGTCACTGCCGTCGGCGACCCGTGCCGAGGTGATCAAGCTGCGGCCCACACGCATCGTCGTCGTCGGCGGAACCCCCTCGGTCTCGAACGCCGTCTGGAACCAGCTCCACTCCGCCGTGCCTGCCGCACGGTTGTCCCGCATCGACGGGCGAGACCGGTACGAGGTCTCGCGCAACCTCGACAACGCCTACTTCCCCGGTGTGCAGGCGGTCATGACGATGGCGGGCGGCCGGAACTTCCCCGACGCGCTCTCGGCCGCCACCGCTGACGGGATCGACCAGCAGCCCCTGCTGCTCGTCGACGGACGCGGGACGCCCGACGCGGCGACCGAACGGTTCCTCGACCAGAAGCAGGTCTCCTACGCCACGGTCGTCGGCGGACAGAACATGATCACCGACGACTACGCGACCGAGCTCTCCGGGCACAGCGGCGACGGCGGAACGGTGACACCCCTGCGTGGGACCACGCGGTACGACACCTCGCGGCTGATCGCCGAGCGGTCGGTCGGCAGCGCTTCGACGGCGTTCCTGGTGGACGGCCAGGACTTCCCGGATGCCCTCGCCGCGTCGGCGCTCGCCGCGAGTGAGGGTGCGCCGCTCATCACGACCCTGCCGACGTGCCTGCAGCACCCGAGCGCCGATGCGCTCGAACAGCTCGGCGTGACCCGGGTCGTCCGGGTGGGCGGACGGCTCAGCCCGTCGATGGCGCACCTCCCGATCTGCCGCTGACGCGCCACGGACGGACTGGAGGCGCGGTGCCAGCTGGCACCGCGCCTCCAGTCCGTCCGGTGGTTCAGTTCAGGGTCGGGGTGTCCTCCGGCACGACGCCACCGCCGTACAGGTCGGTCGCGAGGTCGCGGAGCGCGCGCAGCGCGACGCGCTGCGTCAGCGGGCCGTAGGAGATGCGGGCGACCCCGAGTGCCTCGTACTCGGCCGCGGGGAGGGCCCCCGGCAGGCCGATGACGGAGAGCTTCCCGCGGCCGAGTCCCTCGACGAGTCGCTCGACCACGTCACGCTGGATGGCTCCTGGCACGAAGACCAGCGCCGCGCCGTTGTCCAGGAAGGCCTTCCCGCGGGCGATCGCGTCGGCGATGCTCTCGTCGATCGGCCGGTCACCGCCGCGGGCGATGGCGTCGGTGCGGGCGTTCAGCTGGAAGTCGATGCCCTCGGCCCGCGCGGCGGCGGTGATGGCGGCCACGCGGGCGACGGCCTCGTCGAACGGGCGGAGGCGGTCCTCCACGTTCGCGCCCACGATCCCGGACCCGATCGCGCGGCGGATCGTCTCGGCTGGGTCCTCGTAGCCGTCGTCCAGGTCCGCGGTGACGGGCAGGTCGGTGGCGGCGGCGACGGTGGCTGCTCCGGCGAGTGCCAGGTCCAGCGGCATGCCGCCGTCGTCGTACCCGTGGCTCGCCGCGATCGAGTGCCCCGCGGTGGCGATGGCCTTCGTCTCGGGCAGGTCGCTGACGACCTTGGCGCTGATCGCGTCCCAGACGTTGACGACCCGGAGGATCTCGGGTGCTTCGTGCAGCTGCTTGAGTGTGGTCGCCTTGTCGGCGGTGCTCGTGCTCATGACGCCGACAGTAGGCCGACGGGGCGGCCCCCGGCCGTCACCCGCCCCGCAGACGACGCGAGATGACGTCCGGACTCGCGCCGCGCCTCCAGTCCGATGCATGCTGGGACGCATGGCGCACGACGAGGAGGACCCGGTCGGCACGCTCCGCGGGGTCCGCACGAGCATCAAGTGGACGCGCTACGCGCCCGACGTGCTGCCCCTGTTCGTCGCCGAGATGGACCACGAGGTCGCGCCGGCGATCCGGCAGGCGCTCATCGAGCGGGTGCAGCAGTCCGACCTCGGGTACCTCGACGGCCCCGGGCCGCTCGCGCCGGCGTTCGCCGCGTTCGCGAAGGAGCGCTGGGACTGGGACGTCGACCCGGCGCGCGTCTACCTGGCGACGGACGTCAGCGTCGGCATCGTCGAGTCGTTGCGGCTCGCGCTGCCGGACGGTGGCCGGGTCGCGATCACGCCGCCCGTGTACCCGCCGTTCTTCGAGCTCGTCGAGGAGGCCCGATGTCAGGTCGAGGAGGTCCCGCTGCTCGAGCAGTGGGGCGTCTACCGGCTCGACCTCGAGGGCCTCGAGCGCGCCTTCGCGAGCGGTGTCGGCGTGTTCCTGCTCTGCAACCCGCACAACCCCGTCGGTCTCGTGCACGACCGCGCCGACCTCCTGGCGCTCGCCGAGCTCGCCGCGCGCTACGACGTGCTCGTCATCAGCGACGAGATCCACGCGCCCCTGACCCACCCCGGCGTGCAGTTCACGCCGTTCGCCGCGATCGCCGAGCCCGTCGGGGCGCGCAGCGTGTGCGTGACGAGTGCGAGCAAGGGGTGGAACCTCGCGGGCGTGAAGTGCTCGATCATCGTCGCCGGGGACGCCCGCACCGCCACGCTGCTCGACACCCTGTGGGAGGAAGTCGCGTGTCGCACGAGCATCCTCGGACTGCACGCGAACCTCGCGGCGTTCACGCTGGCGACCGACTGGCTGGACGACGTGGTTGCCCGGATCGTCGCGAACGAACGGCTGCTCGGCTCCCTGCTCGCGGAACACCTGCCGGGCGTGGTGTACACCCGTCCCCGCGCCGGGTACCTCGCCTGGCTCGACTTCCGCGGCATCGGGCTCGGTGACGACCCGGCGGTGCCGCTCCGGGAGCACGCGTACGTCGCCCTCAACTCCGGCCTGGGGTTCGGGTCGCAGGGGCGCGGGTTCGCGCGCCTCAACCTGGCCTGCTCGCCGGACACGCTGCGCGAGGCGGTGCTGCGGATCGCGGCGGCCTACCCGTCGAGTGCGCAGGAGGGGCTGGTCTGGCACGTCGCGTGAGCAGCGGGTCGGTCCTGCGCCGTGGTGTCGCGGGGGCGCGGGGTCGTGGCGTCGCGGGGTCGCGGCGTCTGCGAGGCGCCGGAGTCTCGCCCACACGCCGCGGCGACGTCGAGACACCGCGTGATCCGGCGGTGTCTCGTGCGGGACGCGGTGTCTCGTGCGGGAGGCGGTGTCTCGCTCCGGCGCGACTCGGTGTCAGTCGTCGACGTACTGGTTGCGACCCACGACGCGGATGCGCAGGTCGTCGGTGCGGTCCATCGCGAGGAACTCCCGGGAGACGAACCCGACGGACGGCCACCGCGTGACCTCGGTCACCAGGATCCCGTCGATGAACACCTGCCACGCGCCGCGCTCTCGGACGGCCTGGACCTCGTACGTCGCCATGCCGCGAGCGTACCGGCTCAGCCGACCCGCTTCGCGTAGTAGCGCACCGTCGGGACCTCGCCCGAGGGCTTGCTCCAGTCCGCGGGACCACGACCGGTCATGCACCAGCCGCGGCGTTCGTAGAGGCGCCACGCCTCAGGTGTCTCCTCGGTGACGTCGAGTCGCATGTGCGTGCCGGGTGCTGCGGCCTCGGCGGCGGCGAGCAGCGCGTCGGCGATGCCCTTGCCGCGGTGCGCGGGATCGACGAACAGCCGGGTGACCTCGGCCATCCGACCGGGTGCCGGGACGGCGACGCCGACGTGGCCCACGACCTGCTCGTCGTGGATCGCGACCCAGGCGCCCAGGAGGCCGTCGGGGGAGATCCAGTCGCGCGGAGCGTCCGGCCAGGTGCTGGGGTAGCCGGTGCCGTGGACGCGCCAGAGCACCTCGACCAGGGGGTCGAGGTCGGTCTCGGCGCGCTCGTGGATCCGCATCTCGTCGGACGCTATCGGACGCCGGGGTCGGTCCGTCACGTTTCCGCGCGAACTGGTGCGTGCGCTGGCGCGTGTGGGCGCGGGTGAGCGCGGGTGGGCGCCGCTCAGCCGAGGTCGAGCGCCATGTGCACGTCGGCACGGGCGTACGGGCTCGGGGCGACCTCGTCGTGCCCGAGGTGCCGGAAGCCGAACGCCTCGTACAGGTGCACGGCGCTGGCGAGCTGGGCGTTGCTCTCGAGGACGACCCGGTGCGCGCCGAGAGCCCGGGCCCGGTCGAGTGCGACGGCGATGAGCTTCCGGCCGGTGCCGTGGCCCTGGTGTTCGGGGGAGACCGCCATCTTGACGAGTTCGAACACCCCGGGTGCGACCGGGGCGATGCCGACGCAGCCGATGACCGGACCGTCCTGGCCGAGTCGTGCGACGAACGCGGCGCCGCCGGGCTCGACGATCTGGCCGAGCGGGTCACCGAGGAGCTTGCGGTCCTCGTCCTCCAGCGTGAAGAACCGGCTGATCCAGGCTTCGTTGAGGACCCGGAAGGCCTCGGCATCGGCGGTCGAGGCGATGTCGGTGATGGTGAGGGCGTCGGCGGTGGTCGCATCGGGCATGGGTCCATCCTCGACGGCCCGTCGAGCGGCGTCCAATACTCGTTCGCGTCGATCGATACGCTGTGTGCATGGATCGCGCACCAGACGTCGACCTCCGCCAGCTGCGGGCGTTCCTCGCCGTGGCCGACGAACTGCACTTCGGGCGGGCCGCCGCGCGCCTCCGGATCGCCCAGCCCGCACTGTCGCAGCAGATCCGCCGGACGGAGCGCGAACTCGGCGTCGACCTGTTCGCGCGGACGAGTCGCAGCGTCGCGCTCACCCCGGCCGGACGCGTGCTGCAGGGTCGGGCGAGGTCGCTCCTGGACCAGGCCAGCCGGGACCTCGACGAGACGGTGCGCGTGGGTCGGGGCGAGGCCGGTCGGCTCGACGTCGGGTTCGTCGTCTCGGCGCTGCCGCTCGGCCCGATCGAACGGGTGCAGGTGTTCCGGGAGCGCTACCCGCTCGTACGCGTCGAACTCACCGAGGGGTACTCGTCCACGCTGCTCGCGCGGATCGTCCGCGGCGAGCTCGACCTGGCGATCGTGCGGGACCCCGATCCCGACCCGGCCGTGCGCTTCCTGCCGTTCCGCAGCGAGCGGTTCGTCGCCGCCGTCCCGCGCGGGCACCGGCTCGCCGATCGGACGTCGATCCGTGGACCCGAGCTGCTCGACGACCCGTTCGTGTTCTTCCCGGCAGCGGCCGGTTCGGTCGCGACGGAGCGCAACCTGGCGCCGGTCGTCTCCGGGGCGCGCCGACCCACCGTCGTGCAGGAGGCCACGACCTGGGCCACCGTGCTGCACCTCGTCGGTGCGGGCCTCGGGGTGACGGTCGCCCCGGAGAGCGCCACGCTGGCAGCGCCGGACTCGGTCGTCCTGCTGCCGCTCGAGGCCGACGGCCACCGGAGCGAGCTCGTCTGGGCGGCCCGTGCCGACGACGACCGCGAGATCCTGCGGAACTTCGTCGCCGCCACCGAGTGAGGGCCTCGTGACAACTCGGCGCCGTCGCGCTAGATTGCTAGCATGGTAGCCAAGGCGAACAACCCGAAGGTGCAGTTCAACGTGTACCTCCCCGCCGATCTGGTGCGTGACCTCAAGCACCGTGCGATCGACGAAGGGGTCTCGCTCTCCGCGCTCGTCGAGCGCATCGCTGCCGCGTACGTGTCCGAATCCGAAGGGGGAACCCGATGACGATCACCGTGCAGCAGATCCAGTACACGACCGACCCGCCCGCGTGGCACGCACTCGCCCGTGGCCTCGGTCTCCAGCCGTTGCCGGGCGGTGACGACGTGTGGTCCGAGTTCGCCGGGGACGGGGTCCTCGCGGTCCACCGGGTCGACACCGTCGCCGAGGAACGGACCGAGATCGTCCTGCTCACCGACTCCGCGGTCGCGCTCGACGACCTCGAGCGCACCCTGGTCGACACCGGTTCGACGGTCCGCCGGACCGTCCTCGACGACATCGGTCCGCTGCTCGTGGTCGACGACCCGCTCCCGATGTCCGCGACGACGTCGACGTCCGCGACCGGGAGCACCTCGTCGCCGCTGACGGTGATGCCGATCTGGTACGGCGCCGACCTCGCGACCCAGGCAGGGGTCGCCGAGGCGGTGGGACTCCGTCGCCGGCTCACGTCGGACAGCGGCGTGTGGATCGACTTCACCGCGGCAGGCGGCGGCGCGCTGGCGTTGCACCGGGCAGACCAGCACGGCGTCGAGCTGTCGTTCGAGTACTCCGGGGACCTCGACGCCCCCGCGACGCGCCTCACCGAGGCCGGGTTCGAGCCGAGGATCATCGACGAGGCCTACAACCGGACCCTGCGCGTCGCTCGGCCCGACGGGTCCGACCTCTGGGTCAACGGTGTCCAGCAGGACCTCTACGGGTACACGCGGTCGAGCTGACCCGGATCAGCCGAGGGGCAGCACCGGGGCGCGCTGGTCGCCCAGCTCGTCGGTGCGCCACGGCCGGGCGCCGCGGAGGGTCAACCCGAGCTGCACGAGCACGAAGCCGACGTGCGGTTCGACGTCCGGGTCCCACGGTCCTTCGACGCCGAGTCCGAAGGCGCCGAGTTCGTCGTCGGCCTCGTCGCGCAGCGTGAGCCGCCACCGGCCGTCCCCGAGTTCCTCGACGACGGCCCACCGCGCGGTGCTGAACCGGCTCATGCGGTCCTGGCGATGTCCTCGGTGAAGTTCCGGACCCGCTGCAGCAGCGCCTCGCCCCGCATCGCGATCGTCGCCGGCGGGTTGAGGTGCGGCGGCGCCGTGCGGATCAGCATCGAGCAGCCGAGGTCCTCGCAGATGTAGGAGCCGATCGTGTTGCCGTTCCGCCCGGACTCGCCGCCGCGTGCGGCCGAGAACAGGCGCACCTGCGTCGCGGGCTGCGGGGAGTGACAGAAGGAGCACATCGCGGCGATGCCGGGACGCAGGGAACCCCCGGCGGAGCGCACGACGATGCCCACGGGGCGCTCGTCGATCCAGGAGACGATGTAGCCACGGCGGGCGGCCTGGGGGTCGCGCCAGCCGAGGAACTCGCGCTCGTCCCAGAGCATCTCGTGCAGGCCCGGGATGGGCAGCTGGGCGAGTTCGTCCGGGGTGGCGTTGACGAACGACGAACGGATGTCTGCTTCGGTCAGTGGCTTCACGGTGCAATCACCATATGCCTCACCCCCGACGTCGGGTGGTCAGGACAGCCTGGAGGCACGGATCGCCCCGAGCGCGCTCGTCCCGTCCGCCACCAGGACAGCCCGGCGCAGCGCGTCCCGCCCGACGCGGCGGGCCGCCGCGTCGTCGGCCGCGAACTCGACGAGGACGCGCGTCGACCGCGCCATGGCGCGTGCTCCCGGGATCCACGGGACCGCACGCTCGATCGATTCGGCGATCCCGACCGCGACCGCGTGGCGCTGGGTCAGGTGCGCTCGCTCGTGGGCGACCACTGCCTCCAGTTCGTCCGTCCGCAGTCGGTCCGCGAGCCCGGTGCTCACCAGCACCCCGCCTTCCCTGCCGGGGACGGCGCACGCCAGTGCGTGCTCGGCCTCGACGACCGCGACCGGTGTGCCGTCGATCTCGCGGTGGGGTGCCGCGCCGGAGCGCATGGCCTCGCGGACGGCGTCGTGCTCCGGGCCGGGGCGGACGCGCACCGCGATGACGAAGGCGAGCACCGCGAGCAGCGCGACGCCGATGTTGAGGCCGTGGGTGGGGGAGTCGCCGAGCCGGAAGGGGTCGGTGATCGGCCGGTTCGCGAGGACCACGAGGGCGATGCCGGCGACGAAGCCGACCACGCCGAGGAGCACGGCGACCGACCACGCCACGAGGGCGGTGCGGGGGCGGTCGATCGTCCACGCCGAGCGGGTCAGGAACCGGGGCGCGAGGACCACGACCGCGAGGGCGAGCGCGATGAGGACGACTCCGGTGACGACCACGGCTGGGGGTCCGTCAGGAGCGGGCTCGGGCGTCGAGGGCGCGGCGGAGGACGTCGAGGTCGTCGGAGGCGAGCGACCCCGTGAACTGCAGGAGGGCGGCTTCGCGGTCGGTCGCCGCTGCGAGGGCGTTCGACATGAGGGAAGCGGTCTGCTCCTCCCTGCTGTTCGTCGCGCGGAAGGTCAGCGGGGCGTCGTCGTGGTGCTGCCGCTCCACCTGGCCCTTGCGCCCGAGCCGGTCGAGCACGGTGAGCACGGTCGTCAGCGCCGGGCGGGGTTCCGGGAAGGCGTCGAGCACCTGCCGAGCACTCAACCCGGTCTCGGCGGACCAGAGCGCGTCGAGCACCGCCTGCTCGAGCTGCCCACGGGGGCGCGATCGCTGTCCTGCCACCCGGGCATTCTACGAGATGTCGAAGCACGGCACGCGACACATGCCCGTAACGCGGGCTGGGTATGCTCGTGCGCGGACAACTGAACACCGGCCGC
Organism: Curtobacterium sp. 314Chir4.1; assembly: GCF_900215175.1. Lineage (NCBI taxonomy): Bacteria > Bacillati > Actinomycetota > Actinomycetes > Micrococcales > Microbacteriaceae > Curtobacterium > Curtobacterium sp. 314Chir4.1. Next base: position 433,469 of record NZ_OCMI01000003.1, on the reverse strand, counting down.
TCATCCGTCGCGGGAGACGTCGTGCGGTGCCCCTGGCACCGGATCGACACCGAAGGAGCAATCGCCCCGCCAATCTCTCAGGTCCAACACCGCAGCGGACAGGCCACTCTGAAAAGCAGACGCTCGGTCGTCTCGCCCACGGTGAAAGCCGCCGGACCTCACGGGCCGCGGTGAAACTCTCAGGCACATGACAGAGGGGGAGTTCCACCCGACGACGGTCGTCGGGCCCTGCCGATGCCAGGAGAACTCCGCCATGAGTCCGTCCCCACTGCGCTCCTCCCCGCTGGAACCCGCGCACGAAGCCGCCGGTGCGGCCTTCACCGACTTCGCCGGCTACCGCATGCCGGTGCGCTACTCGTCCGACCTCGCGGAGCACCACGCGGTGCGTGACGCAGCGGGGGTGTTCGACCTCTCGCACATGGCGGAGATCGGCGTCACCGGCGCCGGGGCCGTCCCGTTCCTCGACCACGCGCTCGCGGGGTCGTTCGGTGCGATGACCGTCGGACGGGCGAAGTACTCGCTGCTCCTGGCGGAGGACGGCGGGATCCTCGACGACCTCGTGGTCTACCGCACCGACGAGGACGTCTTCCTCGTCGTCGCGAACGCGTCCAACCGCCAGGTGGCGGTCGACGCCCTGACGGCCCGTGCCGACGGCTTCGACGTCGTGGTCTCCGACGACTCGGACAGCACCGCGCTCGTCGCGATCCAGGGACCCGCGGCCGCGGGGACGCTCGACGCCCTCGTCGTCGCCGACCGCCTGCAGCCGGAGTCCCCGCTCGACGAGCTCCGGTACTACCGGGCCCTGCACGCCGTGTTCGACGGGTCCGACGTCCTCGTCGCCCGCACCGGCTACACCGGCGAGGACGGCTTCGAGGTCTACTGCGACCCGTCGGTGGCGACCGCGCTCTGGGACGCCATGCTCGAGGCCGGAGCCGACCGTGGCGTCGTCCCCGCCGGACTCGCCGCCCGCGACACCCTGCGGCTCGAGGCGGGCATGCCGCTCTACGGACACGAGCTCGGCACCGACGTGCGCCCGGCACAGGCGGGGCTCGGGCGGGTCGTCGCCCAGGACGGTGACTTCGTCGGGGCCGACGGCGTGGCGCCCGCCACCGACGCGCGGGTGCTCGTGGGTCTCGTGACCGAGGGGCGTCGTGCGCCGCGGGCCGGGTACGACGTGGTGCACGAGGGCGTCGTCGTCGGCACCGTCACCTCCGGAGCGCTCTCGCCGACGCTCGGCCACCCGGTCGCGATGGCGTTCGTCGACCCGGCGCTCGCCACCGAGGGACAACTCCTCCACATCGACGTCCGCGGCACGGCCATCCCCAGCACCGTCACCGCGTTCCCCTTCTACCGCCGCCCTCAGAAAGGCTGATCTCGTGACCGACCAGACCGCACTCCAGTACACCGCTGACCACGAGTGGCTCCTCGTCGAGGGCGACACCGTCACCGTCGGCATCACCGACCACGCCGCCGAGCAGCTCGGTGACGTCGTCTACGTCGAGCTCCCCGCCGTGGGCACCGCGACGACCGCCGGCGAGCAGATCGGCGAGATCGAGTCGACCAAGAGCGTCGGTGAGTTGTTCGCCCCGATCGAGGGCGAGGTCGTCGCCGTGAACGACGCCGTCGTCGACGCGCCGGACACCGTCAACCAGGACCCGTTCGGCGCCGGCTGGCTCGTGAAGATCAAGGTCGACGGCACCTCGTTCCCCGAGGACCTCATGGACCACGACGCGTACCGGGCGTCCATCGCATGACCGGCGACCTCCAGAACCTCCAGACGTCCTTCGCCGACCGGCACATCGGCACCACGCCGGCCGACCAGCAGACGATGCTCGACGCCGTCGGGCACCCGTCGCTCGACGCCCTCGTCCGTGCGGCGATCCCGGAGTCGATCCACGCCGACCCGGTGACGCACTCGTCCATCCCGGCAGCCGTCGGCGAGACCGAGGCGCTCGCCGAACTCCGCGCGAAGGCCGGGCGCAACACCGTCCGCCGCGCCATGATCGGCCTCGGCTACCACGGCACCCACACGCCGGCGGTGATCCAGCGGAACGTGCTCGAGAACCCCAGTTGGTACACGGCCTACACGCCGTACCAGCCCGAGATCTCCCAGGGCCGGCTCGAAGCGCTCATCAACTTCCAGACGATGGTCTCCGACCTGACGGGCATGGCCACGGCCGGCGCCTCGATGCTCGACGAGGGCACGGCCGTGGTCGAGGGCATGCTCCTCGCCCGCCGCGCCTCCAAGGTCAAGGGCGACGCGTTCCTCGTCGACACCGACCTCCTCCCGCAGACCCGTGCGCTGCTCGACCACCGGGCCGAGGCCGTCGGGATCACGCTGCGCGAGTTCGAGGCCGCTGCCGGACCGAGCGACGAGCAGCTCGACGGCGCCTTCGGCGTCATCCTGCAGTACCCGGGTGCCTCCGGCCGGATCGTGGACCCGTCCAGCACCATCGAGCGCGTCCACGCCGGCGGTGGCATCGCGGTCGTCGCGGCGGACCTCCTCGCGATGACGCTCCTCGCCAGCCCGGGTGACCTCGGCGCCGACGTCGCCGTCGGCACGAGCCAGCGCTTCGGCGTCCCGCTCGGCTTCGGCGGCCCGCACGCCGGGTACCTCGCCGTGCGGGCGGGGCTCGAGCGGCAGCTGCCCGGTCGCCTGGTCGGGGTGTCCTTCGACGCCGACGGCGCGATGGCCTACCGCCTCAGCCTGCAGACCCGCGAACAGCACATCCGCCGCGAGAAGGCGACGAGCAACATCTGCACCGCGCAGGTCCTGCTCGCCGTGATGGCCTCGATGTACGCCGTCTACCACGGGCCCGAGGGGCTGCGCTTCATCGCGGACCGGGTCGCCCGGACGACGTCGGCGCTCGCCGCGGTCGCCCGTGACGCCGGCCTCCAGGTGGTGCACGACGCGTTCTTCGACACGCTCACCCTGCGGGCCACCGGTCGCGCCGGGGCCCTCGTCGCAGCAGCGCAGGACGCCGACTTCCTGCTGCACCAGGTGGACGAGGACGTGTTCCAGCTCTCGGTCGACGAGACCACCACGCCCGATGACGTCGCCCGCCTGGCGGGCGTGTTCGGGGCGGTGGACGTGACCGTCCCGGCGACGGAGGTCGCCGTGCGTGACGCCGCCACGGGCCTCCCGTCCGCCCTCGAGCGCCGGAGCGAGTACCTGGCGCACCCGGTGTTCAGCGCGCACCGCAGCGAGACCCGCATGATGCGGTACCTCAAGCACCTCGCCGACAAGGACTACGCGCTCGACCGCGGCATGATCCCGCTCGGCAGCTGCACGATGAAGCTCAACGCGGCGACCGAGATGGCGGCCGTGACGTGGCCGGAGTTCGCGAACGTGCACCCGTTCGCGCCGCGCGAGGACGTCGAGGGCTACCTCGACATGATCGGCGACCTCGAGACCTGGCTGGCCGAGGTCACCGGGTACGACACCGTCTCGCTGCAGCCGAACGCCGGCAGCCAGGGTGAGCTCGCCGGGCTCCTCGCGATCCGCGGCTACCACCGGTCCCGCGGCGACGAGTCCCGGACGGTCTGCCTCATCCCGTCGAGCGCGCACGGCACGAACGCGGCGTCCGCCGTCCTCGCGGGCATGAAGGTCGTCGTCGTGGCCTGCGACGAGAACGGCAACGTCGACCTCGACGACCTCCGTGCGAAGACGGCGCAGCACGGCGAGCAGCTCGCCGCACTGATGATCACGTACCCGTCCACGCACGGTGTCTACGAGCACGACATCCGCGAGGTCTGCGACGCCGTGCACGACTCCGGCGGCCAGGTCTACGTCGACGGGGCGAACCTCAACGCCCTGCTCGGCCACGCCCGGTTCGGTGACTTCGGCGGCGACGTGTCGCACCTCAACCTGCACAAGACGTTCTGCATCCCGCACGGTGGCGGCGGACCCGGCGTCGGGCCGGTGGCCGCGAAGTCGCACCTCGCGCCGTTCCTGCCCGGACACCCGTTCGCGCAGCAGGCCGACCGGCGCACGGGCGCGACGAGTGCCGATGCCGACGACCGCCTGGCGCACGCCGGCGGCCCCGTCAGCGCGGCACCGTACGGCAGCCCGAGCATCCTGCCGATCACCTGGACCTACGTCCGGATGATGGGGCTCGAGGGGCTCACCCGTGCGACCGAGGCCGCCGTCCTCGGGGCGAACTACATCGCCGCACGCCTGCGCGACGCGTTCCCGGTGCTCTACACGGGCGAGGACGGCCTCGTCGCGCACGAGTGCATCCTCGACCTCCGTCCGCTGCGTGACACGACCGGCATCACCGTGGACGACGTCGCGAAGCGCCTGGTCGACTACGGCTTCCACGCGCCGACGATGTCGTTCCCCGTCGCGGGCACGCTCATGGTCGAACCGACCGAGAGCGAGGACCTCGCCGAGCTCGACCGGTTCGTCGACGCGATGCTCGCCATCCGGGCAGAGGCGTCGGCGGTCGAACGGGGCGAGTGGCCGGCGGACGACAACCCGCTCGTGCACGCCCCGCACACGGCGGCGTCGGTGATCTCGGGGGAGTGGGCGCACGCCTACACCCGCGAGCAGGCCGTCTACCCGCTGCCGGGGATCAGTGCGCGGAAGTACTGGCCGCCGGTCCGCCGCATCGACCAGGCGTACGGCGACCGCAACCTGGTCTGCGCCTGCCCACCGGTGGAGGCGTTCGCGTAGCGACCCGCGTCCTCGACGCACCAGCAGGACGACGGGAGGCCCGTGGCGGATCCGCCACGGGCCTCCCGTTCGTCCGTCCCGGCTACGCGACCGGCGTGACGGGCAGGTGCTGCGCCCACCACGCGAGGACGTGCTCGAACCGCTGCACCCGGTGCCAGGGGCGACCGGACCGCGAGAGCTCGTGGCCCTCACCCGGGAACACCAGGAACGAGGCGTCGACGCCCGCGCGCTTGAGCGCCACGAACTGGCGGTGGCCCTGCTCGATCGGGCAGCGCCAGTCCTCTTCCGAGTGCGCGACCATGAACGGGATCGTGACCTGGTGCGCGTACGACAGCGGGCTGCGTCGGCGCTGCTCCTCCGGGTCCGCGCCGACGTAGGCGTCCGCGAAGAACCAACCGATGTCGGAGCTGCCGGCGAACGAGTCCCACGCGTTCACGGCGCGCTCGCTCCAGGCGGCGACGAAGCGCTCGCCGTGGTGCGCCGCGACCCAGCTCGTCATGAAGCCGCCGTACGAGCCGCCCATGATGCCGACGCGGCTCGCGTCGAGGTCGGGCCGCTCGAGTGCCGCGTCGAGCAGGGCGAGCACGTCGTCCACGTCGACGGTCCCCATCGCGCCGATCACCGCGCGGCCGTGCTCGAGGCCGTAGCCGCCGGAACCGCGCGGGTTGCCGATGACGACCGCGTAGCCGGCGCTGGCGTAGACCTGCGCCTCGTCGAAGAACGCCCAGGTGTCCTGGCCGAACGGGCCGCCGTGCACCACCCGGAGCACGGGGTGCGGGCCGTCGCCCTCGGGTAGGACCACCCAGCCGTGCACGGGGGTGCCGTCGGGGGAGGTGCCGGTGAGCTCCTCGATGCGGCGGACGCCAGGGGCCGCAGCGTCGGTGCGGAGCGGGGCGGCGTAGTCGGTGAGGACGGTGGCGTCGGTTCCTTCGGTTCCGACGGTTCCTTCGCCTCCGTCGGTGAGGTCGACCACGTGGACCTCGCCGGGGGACGCCGGCGTGCCGGCGGTCGCGACGAGCACGTCCCCGTCGACGTCGAAGCCCGACACGACCACGTGGCCACCGAGCACCGTCGGGAGCTCGTCGAGCTGCAGCGGTGCGTTGGTGCCGGTCGGGACCCGGCGGATCCCGACGGTGCCGCGGTCGAGGACGGCGATCAGGACGTCGTCGCCGTGCACCACCGGCGTCCCCGTGACGTCGACGGTCTCGCGTGCGGTCAGGCGGACCGGGTCGCTGCCGTGCGCCGCGGCCCAGAGGCCCTCGGGCTCGCCGACCAGGCGGCCGTCGAGGTGGGACGCGCCGGTGTAGTAGACGGTGCCGTCCGGGGTCGCCGTGGTGGAGCTGACCGAGCCCTCGGTGCGGATGGCGAGGGCGATCGTCCCGTCGGTCGCATCGACGCGGTAGAGGTCGTCGTCGTGCGTCTCTCGGGCTCCGAGGTCGCGCGGTGCGACGACGAGCAGCGCGCTGCCGTCCGGGTACCAGGCCGGCGCGGAGACGGAGCAGGGGGCACTCGTCAGCGCGGAGTCGACGAGCGGGGCGTCGCGGTCGGTGACGTCCACCACCACCAGCTGCTGCGGCTTGTCGAGCAGGTACCCGGTGCCGTTGACGTGGAAGTCCAGTCGGGTGATGAGGCGCGGGGCCTCGGCGTTCGGTGCCGGTCGGCGGTCGCTGCCCGACACGGCCGAGCCGTAGCGGCCCGGCTCGGGGAAGCGTGCCGTGACGGCGATGCGCGTGGAGTCGGGGGACCAGACGGGCGTCCCGGCGCCGAGGGGCAGCGCGGTGACGACACGGGCCTCGCCGCCGTCGACCGGCGCGACGGCGACCTGGGGGCGGTCGTCCCCGTCGTTGCGGAGGAAGGCCAGCCACCGGCCGTCGGGGGAGAGCACGGGTGACGCGTCGTGGTCACCGGCGGACCAGCGGACGGCTCCGTCGGCGGTCACCCGCTCGATCGTGCTGCGGTAGGCGTCCTGCTCGAGGTCCGGGCGCGAGACGGCGACGAAGGCCGCTCCTCCGCTCCGTGGATCGCCGCTGACGGTGGGGGAGGACGGGACGTGGAGGTGGGGGATGTCGTTCGCGAGCACGTGTTCACGCTACGGCCAGACTCGGTCCGACGTCCCCGGAACCTGCCGCGAGACGTTCCCCGAGCGTTCATCGACTCCGGGGTGCATTGCAAGACTGTTCAGAATCCATTGCAACGTCAAGCGCACGCGTTGCGTATGGCACCGTAGTGGCGCAAATATTCACAGTCTCACGCAACGATCTGCCGCGCACGTTTCCGGTGTGTAACAACTTCTCCGGAGATTTTGAGGGCCCTCCGACACGCACCTATGGTTCTTGCGAACGCGCCGTGGAGGCATGCCTCCTGCACGTTCGATCACATTCCATCAGGAGGATCACAGAGTGAACATCACCAAGAAGCGGGGACGCCAGCTGCTCGGCGTCGTCGCCCTGGCCGGGGCGGCAGCAATCGCCCTCGCCGGCTGCACCACCTCTCCGAGTGCCAACGAGTCCGGTTCGGCGTCGAACAAGACCATCACCATCGCGCAGGTGAACGAGGTCACGTCGTTCAACTTCAACACCCCCCAGGGCAACCTGGACATGAACGGCATGCTCAACTACATGACGCAGCCGCAGTTCGTGACCCTGGGTTCGGACTACAAGATCACGCCGAACACCGACCTCGGCACGGTCAAGAAGCTCAGCGACGACCCGCTCAAGGTCAAGTACACGCTGAACAAGGACGCGAAGTGGTCCGACGGCAAGGCCATCACCTCTGACGACCTCCTCCTCGGCTGGGCGCAGGCCTCGGGGTACTACGACTCCGACACCCAGGACGCCGACGGCAAGGTGACGAGCGGTACCCAGTACTTCTCGCTCGCCGCCGCGTCGCCGTTCCAGACGGACTACCCGACCGACATCACCAAGTCGTCGATCACCCTCACGTACAAGAAGCCGTACGTCGACTGGAACCTCGTCAACCCGATCCAGTTCCCGGCGCACGTCGTCGCGGAAGAGGCGGGCACGACCACCGACGACCTGCTCAAGGCGCTCAAGGACACCCCGGCCGGTGACACCGCGAACCCGGCCCCGGCGAACTCGACGCTGAAGAAGGTCGCCGACTTCATCAACACGGGCTACGACAAGACCAGCCTGCCGAGCGACAAGAAGCTGCTCGTCTCGGGTGGCCCGCTGATGGTGTCCGCCTGGACCCCGAAGCAGTCGATGACCTTCGTGCCGAACCCGGAGTACACCGGCGACCACAAGGTGAACTTCGGCAAGCTCGTCGTCCGCTTCATCGGTGACGCCAACGCCCAGGTCACGGCCCTCCAGAACGGCGAGGTCGACGCGATCCAGCCGCAGGCGTCCGCCGACACCGTCAAGGCCCTCGACGCCGCCTCCGGCGTCAAGGTCATCGACGGCGCACAGGTCGCCTACGACCACCTCGACCTGAACTTCGGCTCGTCCGTGTTCAAGGACGAGAACGTCCGCAAGGCCTTCCTCCTCACGATCCCGCGTGAGCAGATCCTCAAGTCGATCGTCACCCCGATCCAGAAGGACGCCAAGGTCCTCGACTCGCAGCTCTACCTGCCGGGCCAGGACGGCTACGACGAGGCCGTGAAGTCGAACGACTCCGACGAGTACTCGAAGGTCGACATCGACCAGGCGAAGAAGCTCCTGAACGGTGCCACCCCGACCGTCAAGATCCTCTACAACACCGAGAACCCGAACCGCGTGGACACGTTCCAGGCGATCCAGTCCTCGGCTGCCAAGGCCGGCATCAAGGTCGTCGACGGCGGCTCGCCCGACTGGTCCTCGCTCCTCGCGGGCGGCGACTACGACGCGTCGATCTTCGGTTGGGTCAACCCGGGTGCCGGCAACGCCGCGATCCCGCAGCTCTTCCAGACCAACAACGAGGGCAACTACAACAAGTTCGCCAACGAAGAGGCCTCGAAGCTCGCTGTCGAGACGCAGACGACGCTGGACGAGTCGAAGCTCGACGAGATGAAGCAGCAGATCGACAAGATCGCCTTCGACCAGGCCTACGGCCTGCCGCTGTTCCAGAGCCCGGGGCTGTTCGCCACGAGCTCGCAGCTGAAGGGTGTCAAGTACTTCGGCGGCCAGACGGGCATCGTCTGGAACGTCTGGGACTGGACCAAGTGATCCTGACCGGTCGCTGATCAGCACCACACACGAGGGGGCGCCGGACTCGACGAGTCCGGCGCCCTCCCGTGAGCCGGGACCCTGCCCGGCCCCCACCCTCCGCCGGAGACCCCGGCACCCACCGCCGCACGCAGTCGACGAAGACCGCGTGGCGGGACCCAGTACTCTTGCTGCTCGGGCCGCCCGATCGGACGACCAGCAGTACGATCCACCACACCGGAGAGGCACCCATCGCCCATGGTGAGTTTCATCGCGAGACGGATCCTCGTCTCGGTCCTCATCCTCATCGCTGCATCGTTCATCATGTACAACCTGGCGGCGATCGCGGGAAACCCCCTGCAGGACCTCCAGAGCAGCAACTCGCCGAACCGTGACCAGCTCATCGCTGCACGGACCGCGGCGCAGCACCTCGACGTCATCCCGCCGCTCCGCTGGGGCATCTGGATCACGGGCGTCGGCAAGTGCGTCATCGGTCAGTGCGACCTCGGCACCACGTTCAACAACCAGCCGGTCGCCGAGCTCCTGCCGCAGGCCGTCGGTTCGACGATCCAGCTGGTGACGTTCTCGTTCATCCTGGCGATCATCTTCGGTATCGGCCTCGGCGTCGTCACCGCCCTCCGCGTCTACTCGGGCTTCGACTACTCGATCACGCTGGTCAGCTTCTTCCTGTACTCGCTGCCGTCCTTCCTGATGGCCGTGCTGCTGAAGTCGTTCATCGCGCTCGACTACAACAACTTCCTCGTCGACCCGAAGATCCCACCGGTCAACCTCGTGGTCATCGCGATCGTGGTCGGTCTGGTCATCCAGCTCGTCGTCGGCGGCATCCTGAAGCGTCGGCTCGTCGTCGGTGCGATCAGCGCCGTCGTGACCGCCGGCATGCTCCTGCTCATGCAGGCGACCGGGTGGTTCACCGACCCGTCGCTCGGCCCGGTCTTCGTGATCCTGTTCAGCGCCGGCATCGGCCTGGCGATGGTCGCGCTGCTCGCCGGGACGAAGAACCGTCGGGCATGGCTCGTCGCGGGCATCAACGTGCTCGTCGCGATCATCTGCTACTTCGCGCTGCAGGGCCTGCTCAACGTGTCGTCCGGAGCGACGATCTTCATCCTCGCGGTGGTCACCGTCCTGGTCGGGCTGGCGTCCGGCTGGTTCGTCGGCGGCCACGACCGCGGCCTGATGATGCGCATCGGTGCGCTGACCGCCTTCCTGAGCGCCGGCGTCATCCTGCTCGACCGCTTCATGCGCTCGTGGATCGACTACACGCAGAACTACGTGTCCCGTCCGATCGCGACCGTCGGATCGCAGACGCCCGGGCTCACCGGTGACTTCTGGATCAACGGGATCGACACGTACACGCACCTGCTGCTCCCGACGATCTCGCTCCTGCTCATCAGCTTCGCGAGCTACACGCGGTACTCCCGCTCGGGCATGCTCGAGGTCCTCGACCAGGACTACGTCCGCACCGCCCGCGCGAAGGGCCTGCCGGAGCGCACCGTCATCGTGCGCCACGCGCTCCGCAACATGCTGATCCCGATCGCGACCCTCGTGGCGACGGACATCGGCGCGCTGCTCGGTGGCGCGATCATCACCGAGCGCGTCTTCGCGATCTCCGGCATGGGCAGCCTGTTCAACAGCGGGTTGTCGATCACCGACGTGAACCCGGTGATGGGGTACTTCCTCGTCATCGCGATCACCGCGATCGCGTTCAACTTCCTCGCCGACCTCGCCTACTCGGCCCTCGACCCGCGGGTGCGTGTCCGATGACCGCGACGACCGGACCGACGACCCTGCACCCCCAGGAGGGAACCCGATGAGCACCATCCAGGGCGGCGCACCGCTCGAACCCAACATCGGCGACGGCACGGGCGTCGGGAACACCCCGGACTCCCACGAGAAGCAGCTCGGCGAGAGCCAGGGACGGATCATCCTCCGTCGCTTCCTCGCCAACCGCCTCGCGGTCATCGCCCTGATCGTGTACGTCCTCGTGCTGCTCTTCGCCGTGTCCGCGGTCGGCCTCGGTCCGATCCCGGGCTGGTGGCACTACTCGTACAAGGCGCTCGAGGACCTGCAGAACGGTGGCGCTCCGACGTCGGACCACCCGTTCGGTCAGGACCGCATCGGCAAGGACTACTTCGCCCTGACGATGCGCGGCATCCAGAACTCGGTGCTCGTCATGATCGTGATCGGCGTCTTCGCGACGATCATCGGCGTCGTGGTCGGCGCCATCGCGGGCTACTTCCGCGGCACGGTCGACGCCGTGCTCATGCGCATCACCGACATCTTCATCGTCATCCCGGCGATCGTCATCGGCGCCGTGGTCGGCAAGACGGCCAACGGTCTCGGTGCGTGGGGCCTGGCGCTCCTGCTCGGCCTGGTGTCCTGGATGGTCATCGCCCGTCTGGTGCGTGCCGAGTTCCTGTCGCTCCGCGAACGCGAGTTCGTCGAGGCGGCCCGGGTCGCCGGTGCCTCGGACGGCCGGATCATCTTCCGGCACATCCTGCCGAACGCGATCGGCGTGATCATCGTCTCCGCGACCCTGCTCATCGCCTCCGCGATCCTGCTCGAGACGGCCCTGAGCTACCTCGGCTACGGCATCAAGGCGCCGGACTCGTCGCTCGGCCTGCTCATCAGCCAGAACCAGTCGGCGTTCCAGACGCGTCCGTACCTGTTCTGGTGGCCGGCATCGTTCATCGTGCTGCTCGCGCTCTGCGTGAACTTCATCGGTGACGGCCTGCGCGACGCGTTCGACCCGCGCTCGAAGCGGTTCAGCCTCCGCAAGACGCGTGAGCCGGAGAACACGTCCGGCTCGGAGATGATCAGCGCGTGACGTCCCCCCGGGTCCTAGCGAGCCGCGATGGCGAACCAGCCACCGACGGCCGTCGCCGCGAGCAGCACGATCGACGCCCAGTGCAGCGTGACCGGCACGCGCACGGTGTCCGCCGTGCCGAGCTCGATGGCGCCGCGCTCGCGCAGGTCGTCCCAGCGGTGGCGGATCAGGTACGCCGCGTCGCCGGACGCCGTGGACAGCAGGTCGCCCGCGCGGCGGTTGCCGTCCCCGGCGTCGGGCACGACGTTGCCGTGACGCTGGTTCTGCCGGCGGGCCAGCGCGACGCCGGCCCGGCCGGGGGCCGGGGCCGCCCAGACGGCGACCTTGCGGTTCGGCGTGACGAGCGTCAGGGCGAAGCGCGTGTCGACGTGCACGAGCGCCGCCCAGGGCACCCGCACGGTGTGGAAGACGTTGACGACCTCGATGCCGTCGTCGCCGACCGTCAGTCGCGGACGCCAGAGCGCCACCCAGCCGAGCAGGACGCCGAAGGCCGTCGGCACGATGGCGAGGGCGCGGTCCTGCCAGGTCGTGTCGTTCAGCACCGTCGTGACGAAGAGCAGGGCGACGATCAGCCACAGGGCGATCGCGAGTCCGCGGTTGAACTGGGACACGAACACATCGCGCGTCGTCGGGGTGGCAGGCATGCCTCCATCGTCGCAGGTCGGAGCCGTCGCTCCGGACGCCTGCAGCCCCGGCGTCAGCGTTCCACCATCACCACCCACGCGGTCGCCACGAGCGGCCGGGAAAGGACCGGACGTCGTTGAGCACGCCCGCCTCCGCGGCCACCACCCCGGCCGCCACCAGCACCCCCGTCGTCAAGGTCTCCGAGCTCGACGTCGACTTCGCGGTCGACGACGTCTGGACCCCCGCCGTCAAGAAGCTCTCCTACGAGATCCGCTCCGGTGAGGTCCTCGCGCTCGTGGGCGAGTCCGGTTCCGGCAAGTCCGTGAGCTCGATGTCGATCCTCGGCCTGCTGCCGCGGAACGCCCGCGTGAACGGGTCGATCGAGTTCAACGGCACCGAGCTCCTCGGCCTCCGCTCGGCCCAGCTGCGCGAGTACCGCGGCAAGGAGATCGCGGTGATCTTCCAGGAGCCGATGACGGCCCTCAACCCGGTCTTCACCGTCGGGTCGCAGATCGTCGAGACGCTCCGCATCCACTACGGCATCTCGCCGAGCGAGGCGAAGACCCGCGCCATCGAGCTCCTCACCCTGGTGGAGATGCCGGACCCGCAGAAGGCGTTCGACTCGTACCCGCACCAGCTCTCGGGCGGCCAGCGGCAGCGCGCCATGATCGCGCAGTCGATCTCCTGTGACCCGAAGCTCCTCATCGCCGACGAGCCCACGACCGCCCTCGACGTGACCGTGCAGGCCGAGATCCTCGACCTCATCCGCGACCTCGCCGGCAAGCTCGGCAGCGCGGTCCTGCTCATCACCCACGACATGGGCGTGGTCGCGGACCTCGCCGACCGCATCGTGGTCATGAAGCAGGGCGTGGCCGTCGAGACCGGCAGCGTGCGAGACGTCTTCGCCGCCCCGCAGCACGAGTACACGCAGACCCTGCTCGACGCCGTGCCCCGGCTCGGCCAGGCGGGTGACGTCGTGATCGACCTCACCGAGACGCTCGAGTCCGTCGTCGAGCAGGAGCACCAGGACACGTCCGTGCAGGTGGGGGAGACCCTGCTGCACACCGATGTCGTCCAGACGCTCGGCCCGGCGGTGCTCGAGTTCAAGGACGTCGTCATCGAGTACCCGGGTCGCGGGCGCGTCAAGGCCTTCCGGGCCATCGACGGCGTCGACCTGACGGTGCACGAGGGCGAGGTCGTCGGCCTGGTGGGCGAGTCCGGCTCCGGCAAGTCGACCCTCGGCCGCGCGGCGATCGGCCTCCTGCCGATCACGTCGGGTGGCCTGGAGGTCACGGGCGTCGACCTCTCGAAGCCGACCCGGTCGCTCGTCCGCCAGGTGCACCAGAACGCGGGCATCGTGTTCCAGGACCCGTCGTCGTCGCTCAACCCGCGCATGACGATCGGCCAGTCCATCGGTGAGCCGCTGCTGCTCGGCAAGGGCATGAAGGGCCGCGAGCTCGAGCGCGAGGTCGAGAACCTGCTCGAGGCGGTCCGTCTCCCCACCGCGTACTCGACCCGCTTCCCGCACGAGCTCTCCGGTGGGCAGAAGCAGCGCATCGGCATCGCCCGCGCGCTCGCCCTGCGCCCGAAGCTGCTCATCGCGGACGAGCCGACGTCGGCCCTCGACGTGTCGGTGCAGGCCACCGTCCTCGAGCTGCTCAAGGACCTGCAGCGCGAGTTCGCCTTCGCCTGCCTGTTCGTGACGCACGACCTCGCGGTCATCGACGTCCTCGCCGACCGGATCGCGGTGCTCCACCACGGCCACCTCGCCGAGGTCGGCACCCGCGACCAGATCCTCCGCGACCCGCAGGACCCGTACACGCAGCGACTCATCGCCGCGGTGCCCCTGCCGGACCCGGACGTCCAGCGCGAGCGTCGCGAGCTGCGCCGGCAGATCCTCGCCGCCGGCTCGGACGAGTAGCCGCCGCGGACCCCGAACGACATCCCCGACGTCCCAGGACGTCGGGGATGTCGTTGCTCGTGCGCGCGTTCTTTCCCAGAACGGGTGCGGTGGGAAGCGGAAACGGGCGTACCGGGTCGGAAGGAACGGCCAGGTACGCCCGGAGCCGCCAGGTACGCCCGGATCCGTCAGGTACGCGGGGCGCGGCAGCGGCCTGGAGGCGCGGTGCGGGTCCGCCGCGCGCGTTCCTTCCCAGAACGGATGCGGTGGGAAGCGGAAACGGGCGTACCGGGTCGGAAGGAACGGCCAGGTACGCCCGAAACGGTCAGGTACGCCCGGATCCGTCAGGTACGCGGACGCTGCGGCAGCGGTCTGGAGGCGCTGTGCGGGTCCGCCGAGTGTGTTCTTTCCCAGAGCGGGTGCGGTGGGAAGCGGAAACGGGCGTACCGGGTCGGAAGGAACGGCCAGGTACGCCCGAAACCGCCAGGCACGCGGACGCAGCGGCAGCGGCCTGGAGGCACGGCGCCGGTCCGCCCTGCCCGCTGCGGTCAGAGCTGCGCAGCCGCGATGGTCGCGGCGACGCCGAGCACGATCATCGCGACGACGGTCCAGCCGTGCACGCGGTGGGTGATCGGCGCAGCCGTCACCGTCGCCGGGGGTGGGCCGTCCTGCGGCGGCGGGGCGGGCACGAAGGCCCGCATGCGCTCGGCCGCAGCGTCGACGTCGAGGCGATCCGCGCCTCCCGGCTGCCCCTCGACCACGGCGCTGAGCCGTGCCGACCTGCGGGTCGCGAGCCAGGTGCGGCGGACGCCTTCGCTCGAGACGACCTCGATGCCGTACTTGGTGCGGACCTCGGTGACCCGGCGCCAGGCGTAGGTGCTCGTGCGTCGGACGTCGACGATGCGCAGGTGCTCCGGGGTGAGCTCGTAGCGCGGGCGCCACAGCACGGCCCAGGCGACGAACGCGACGAAGATGCTCGGGACGGGTGCGAGCCAGGGACTCCCACCGCCGACCAGCGCGAGCGGGACGAGGGCGACGGACGCGACCCAGAGGACGACGGCGAGCGTGCGCATGCCGGGGGCGAGGATCGTGGTCACGCCGACGAGCGTACGAGACGCGGTGACGAGATGCCTCCCCGGAGACGTCCGGGGAGCGGGTGTGACACACCGGCGCGTATCTCCGGACGACCCGATTCTCCGGGGAGGCAGATCCTGCGTGGACCTCTCGTCCCAGCAATGTTCCTCGGCCCCCAGTTCGGGTGTCAATACCCCACGGGAATTGTTTTCGGAAATCGACACGCTGATCCTGCGGGAATTGAATGCACGTGCATCGAGGGTGCGCTCACGCGACGAGGAGCTCGATCTGCGCCCGGATCGTCTCGGCCTTCGGGAACCGGAGACCGACCAGTCCGACGTGTCGCCAGCGGATCACCCCGTCGGGGCCGATGACGAACACGGACCGGCGGAGGCCGATGCCCGGGGCCTGCACGCCGTAGGCGCGGATGACCTCACCGGAGGTGTCGCTGAGCAGCGGGAAGGTGAGCGAGGAGCCGCGGGCGAAGTCCTCGTGGGAGTCGAGCGCCTGCGGGCTGACACCCCACACGACGGCGCCGAGGTCGCCGAAGTCGTCGAGCTCCTCCTGGTAGCTGCAGAGCTGCGCCGTGCAGACGGGCGAGGCGTCGCCCGGGTAGAAGGCGAGCACGAGGGTCCGGCCGATCTCGGCGGACAGCGAGTACTCGTCGTCGATGCGGGTCCCGTCCCGGACGATCATGCCGGGCAGGGAGAAGCCCGGCGCCGGATCGCCGATCTCGGGGATGCTCATGTGCTCACGGTAGGGCCGAGCGATCGGTGCGTCGCCGCGCCGCGCTGTGGGTTCGCTGTGGGTCCGGTCAGCGGAAGAGCTGCGGGAACGCGTGGGCGACCCACGGGTACCCGACGAACACGACGGCGTCGAGCAGGCAGTGCGTGATGACGAGGGGGAGCAGGCGTCCCCGCTTCGTGTAGATCCAGCCGAAGACGACCCCCATCACGGCGTTGCCGACGAACGCGCCGAAGCCCTGGTACAGGTGGTAGCTGCCGCGCAGGACGGCGGTCGACAGGATGACCTGCCACCGCCCCCACCCGAGGCCCCCGAGTCGTTCGTACAGGTACCCGACGACGATCACCTCCTCCTGCAGCCCGGAGCGGATCGCCGAGAGCATCAGGACGGGGATCGTCCACCAGTACGAGTCCAGCGCCGCCGGATTGACGTTCACGGTGATGCCGAGCGCCCGGCCGACGAAGTACAGCGCCAGGCCGGGGACCCCGATGCACAGGGCGATCAGCGCCGCGCCGCCGAGGTCGGGTCGCACGCGGAACCGGTCGATGCCCAGCCGTGCGAGGTGCGGGCGTGTGGTGCTCCAGAGCAGGTAGCACACGAGCGCGACCGGAGCCAGGTCCACGGCGATGCCGACCAGCTGTCGCGCGAAGTCGACGTACTGCACGGTCGTCGTCGACGTGTTGAGGGCCGTCGACTGGTCCCCGAGGGCGGTCGTCTGGGACAGGTCGTCGATGATCTGGAGCACCGAGTAGAGGGCACTGCCGCCCAACGAGAGCATGAGGACGATCGTGATCTCGGTCCACGTTCGCCGTCGGCTCATCGGCTGTACTCCTGTCGGTTGCGAACTACCGGTAGACTGGCGTGTCGGGCGTTCTGCCCGCGGGCGTGGCGCCGATGCTGCCGGCCCGACTCTTCCCAAGAAATTGAAGGATGTCCTGTATGGCGCTCGCCACCCGGTCCGACCTGCGCAACGTCGCCATCGTGGCACACGTCGACCACGGCAAGACCACGCTCGTCGACGCGATGCTCACGCAGACCAACTCGTTCGACGCCCACTTCGAGGGCGAAGACCGGATGATGGACTCGAACGACCTCGAGCGCGAGAAGGGCATCACCATCCTCGCGAAGAACACGTCGGTGCTCTACAACGGCAAGCACGCGACGGAGTTCGGCTCGGACGGCCCGATCACGATCAACGTGATCGACACCCCGGGTCACGCCGACTTCGGTGGTGAGGTCGAGCGCGGCCTCTCCATGGTCGACGGTGTCGTGCTGCTCGTCGACGCGTCCGAGGGCCCGCTGCCCCAGACCCGCTTCGTGCTCCGCAAGGCGCTCGCGGCGAAGCTCCCGGTGATCCTGCTCGTCAACAAGACGGACCGCCCCGACTCCCGCATCGACGAGGTCGTCTCCGAGTCGCAGGACCTGCTCCTCGGGCTCGCCTCCGACCTGTCGGACGAGGTCGACGACCTCGACCTCGACGCCATCCTCGACGTCCCCGTGGTGTACGCCTCGGGTCGTGCGGGTGCCGCCAGCCGCAACAAGCCGGCCGACGGCTCGCTGCCGGACAACGACGACCTCGAGCCGCTGTTCGAGGCGATCCTGCAGCACGTCCCCGCCCCGAAGTACGACGACGAGCACCCCCTGCAGGCGCACGTCACGAACCTCGACGCGTCGCCGTTCCTCGGTCGCCTCGCGCTGCTCCGCATCTTCCACGGCACCATGAAGAAGGGCCAGACGGTCGCGTGGGTCAAGCACGACGGCACCGTCGCGAACGCCCGCATCACCGAGCTCCTCGTCACCAAGGCGCTCGAGCGCTACCCGGCCGAGTCGGCGGGCCCCGGTGACATCGTCGCCGTCGCCGGCTTCGACACGATCACCATCGGTGAGACCCTGACCGACCCCGAGGACGTCCGTCCGCTGCCGACCATCACGGTCGACGACCCGGCGATCTCGATGACGATCGGCACGAACACCAGCCCGCTCGTGGGCAAGGTCAAGGGTCACAAGCTCACGGCGCGCATGGTCAAGGACCGCCTCGACCGCGAGCTCATCGGCAACGTCTCGCTCAAGGTCCTCGACATCGGTCGCCCGGACGCGTGGGAGGTCCAGGGCCGCGGCGAGCTCGCGCTGGCCATCCTCGTCGAGCAGATGCGTCGCGAGGGCTTCGAGCTCACCGTCGGCAAGCCGCAGGTCGTCACCAAGCGTGACGAGAACGGCAAGCTCCAGGAGCCGTACGAGCACATGACGATCGACACGCCGGAGGAGCACCTCGGCGCGATCACGCAGCTCATGGCCGCGCGCAAGGGTCGCATGGAGAACATGACGAACCACGGCACCGGCTGGATCCGCATGGAGTTCATCGTGCCGTCGCGTGGCCTGATCGGCTTCCGCACCGCGTTCCTCACCGAGACCCGCGGCACCGGCATCGCCAACGCGATCTCGCACGGCTACGCCGAGTGGGCCGGCCCGATCCAGACCCGCATCAACGGCTCGATCGTCTCCGACCGTTCCGGTGTCGTCACGCCGTTCGCCATCACGAACCTCCAGGAGCGGATGACGTTCTTCGTCAACCCCACCGAGGAGGTCTACGAGGGCATGGTCATCGGCGAGAACTCGCGCGCCGACGACATGGACGTCAACATCACGAAGGAGAAGAAGCTCACGAACATGCGTTCGGCGAACGCCGACTCCTTCGAGTCGATGACGCCGTCGCGCCAGCTCTCGCTCGAGGAGTGCCTCGAGTTCGCTCGTGAGGACGAGTGCGTCGAGGTCACCCCCGACGCCGTGCGCATCCGGAAGGTGGAGCTCGACGCGCAGGCTCGCCAGCGCGCCTACGCCCGCCTGAAGCGCCAGGACGCGTGAGCGGAAGCGACGCACGCTGACCACCGAGAGGAGGTCGGGGGCTACGGTGGTTGCCGTGACTCTCGACCTCCTCTCGCTGTACCAGGACCTCCACGCACACCCCGAGCTCGGCTTCCAGGAGTACCGCACGGCGGGCATCGTCGCCGCGAAGCTCGAGGAGATCGGCGGGATCGAGGTGACCACGGGCGTCGGCCAGACCGGCGTCGTGGGCGTGCTGTCGAACGGCGAGGGCCCCGTGGTGTGGCTCCGCGCCGACATGGACGGCCTGCCGGTGCAGGAGCGGACCGGACTGTCCTACGCGAGCGAACACCGCGGCACCGACGAAGAGGGCAACGACGTCCCGACGATGCACGCCTGCGGCCACGACATCCACGTGACGTGGCTGCTCGGCACCCTCGAGCGCCTCGCCGCCACCACCGCCGACTGGCACGGCACGGTCGTCGCCGTGTTCCAGCCCGCTGAAGAGGTCATCTCCGGCGCCCGGTCGATGGTCGAGGACGGTCTCGTCGACCGGTTCCCGAAGCCCGACGTCGTCCTCGGGCAGCACTCCGCGCCGGCGCCGGTCGGCATCGTCGCGGTGGGCAGCGGCCCGGTCATGGCCTCGAGCGACCGCCTCACGGTGACGTTGAACGGCCGGGGCGCGCACGGCTCGGCCCCGCAGGCGTCCCTCGACCCGATCGTCACGGCCGCGTCCGCCGTGGTCCGCCTGCAGACGGTGGTCTCGCGCGAGGTCTCGCCGAGCGACGCCGGCGTCGTCACCGTGGGCAGCTTCCACTCCGGCACCCGCGCGAACATCATCCCGGACCAGGCCGTCATCGAAATCTCGACGCGTGCCCGCAACGAGGAGACCCGCGCCCGGATCATCGCCTCGATCGAGCGGATCGTCCGTGCCGAGAGCGAGGCGGGCGGGCTGCCCGAGCCGACCGTCGTGCGCTCGCCCGGCGCCGAGGTCACGGTGAACGACCCCGAGCAGGCGCAGGTCGTGCTCGACGCGATCCGTGCCGAGGTGCCCGGTGCCCGTGACCTCGAGATCGGGCTCGCGATGGCCTCCGAGGACGTCGGACAGCTCGCGACGGCCAGCGGCGCACCCCTCGTCTACTGGTTCACGGGCATCACCGACCCGGAGCTCTTCCGCCGCGGCGAGGACATCCCGAGCAACCACTCACCGTTCTACGCGCCGCAGGCCGAGACGGCGATCCCGGTGGGTGTCGACGCCCTCGTGGCGGCGACGCGCGCGTACGTCGCCTGACGCGGGCGGTTCCGCACAGGCCGATTTGGAGGCGCGGCGCGACCCCGTCACGCACGTGACGTTCCCAGGGGACTCACGCCGTGCCTCCCGGCTGGCCCTTTAAGGTGCTGCGCATGCGCACCCCCACACGCACCCTCATCGCCGCCGTCGCCGCCGGCATCGCCCTCGCCGGCCTGGCGGGCTGCTCGTCCGACGCCGTCAAGCAGGCGACGGACCTCGGGTCCTCGGTGGCGTCGAGCGTCGCCGACGGGGTCAAGGGGATCGACGGCAAGGCGATCCAGGACGGCATGGCCTCGGTCGCCGGCGGGATCGACGGTGCGCTCGACACGGCGCTCAAGGGCACCGACGTCACCTCCGACGGCAAGGTGCCGGACGGCTTCCCGACGAAGGACGTCCCGCTCGTCGACGGCACCGTCCTCGGGGGCGGCGCGGGGCCGAACGGTTCCGGCTGGGTCGCCCAGGTGCGAGCGTCGTCGGTGGACGACTTCGCCACCGCCGACCAGCAGCTGACCGACGCCGGGTTCACCGAGTCGGCGAAGCGTGTGGACTCCTCGAGCGCGTTCGGGATGTTCCGCAGCGACGCGTACCGGGTCGTCCTGACCTTCTCGGACGGCGCGGACGGCGTGACCGCGACGTACATCGTGACGCCCCGCTAGTCGCCCAGCCCGTACGCTGGGACCCGATGTCGAAGGTCGCTGCCACCCGCCCCGAACGCGTGCTGTTCGTGCACGCCCACCCCGACGACGAGACGCTCTCGTCGGGCGGGACGATCGCCACGCTGCTCGAACTGGGCGCCGAGGTCACCGTGCTCACCGCGACGCGGGGTGAACGCGGCGAGATGCTCACGCCGCAGCTCGCGCCGTTGTTCGGTGACGGCCCCCGGGTCGCCGCGCACCGCGAGACCGAGATCGCCGGCGCGCTGGCCGCCCTCGGGGGACCGGCGCACCTGTGGCTCGGCGGTCCGGGCGCCCGCCCGACCGACCTGCCGGAGCGGCGGTACACCGACTCCGGGATGCAGTGGGGGCCGGACGGCCGTGCGATCGCAGCCGACGACGCCCCGGCCGATTCACTGACGGCGGCGGACCTCGGCGAGGTCGTCGACGACATCCGGGCCGCGATCCGGTCCACCGCGGCCGACGCCGTGGTCAGCTACGCCGACGACGGCGGGTACGGCCATCCGGACCACGTCCGCGTGCACCACGCCGCCCGGTACGCCGCCACGGCCGAGGAACTGCCCTTCTCGATGATCGTCGACCCGACGACGACGGAGGCCGACGTCACGGTGGACGTCCTGCCCGTCCGAGCGAAGCTCCGTGCCGCCGTCGAGCAGTACCGCTCGCAGGTGACCGTCGACCCGGTGGACCCCGCCGACCCGACCGCGCTGTCGTGGGTGATGCCGCACGGCGTCCGTCACCACGCCCCCGCGGTGGAGGCGTTCCGGCACGCCGACGCCCCCGCGGCACCCGCGCCGCAGACCTACGCCGAGATGTCCGGTCAGGGGAGGGTGACCGCGGTCGTGGTCGCCCTCGTGCTCGGACTCGTGGCCGGTGGCCTCGGCACGGTCACCCACCAGCAGACCCTCGGCGCGTTCCCGATCGGCATGGTCCTCACCTCGCTGATCGTGATCGGCCTGACCGTCGGCATCCGGCTCGTCTACCGGTCGCGGGCGATGGTCGCGGCGGTCGGGCTCGGGATCATCCTGGCGACCCAGGTGCTCGTGTCCGTCGGCGGGCAGAGCTCGCCGCTCGTGCTCGCGAACACCGCGGGGTACGTGTGGACGTTCGGGCCGGCGGTGGTCGCTGCCCTCGTGCTGGCGTGGCCGGACCTGTCCGGGCTGCGGTCCGGTACGCGCGCGAGTGCCGGTACCGAAGCCGGCACCGGCTCGCGGTCAGGGGATCCCGCACGCCGCGAGTAGACTCGACAACGCTCAGTCCGAAGGGAGCACCCCAGCCGTGACGTACGTGATCGCCCAGCCCTGTGTCGACGTCAAGGACCGCGCCTGCATCGACGAATGCCCGGTCGACTGCATCTACGAGGGCGACCGGTCGCTGTACATCCACCCCGACGAGTGCGTCGACTGCGGTGCGTGCGAGCCGGTCTGCCCGGTCGAGGCGATCTACTACGAGGACGACCTCCCCGACGAGTGGGCCGACTACTACAAGGCCAACGTCGAGTTCTTCGAGGAGGTCGGCTCGCCCGGCGGTGCCGCGAAGGTCGGTGTGATCCACAAGGACCACCCGGTCGTCATGGCAGAACCGCCCCGCGGCTGAACCGGAGCACGCACGTGGCGCTCGACCTCCCCGACTTCCCCTGGGACCAGCTGGTCCCGTTCAAGCAGCAGGCCGCAGCCTACGAGGGCGGCATCGTCGACCTCAGCGTCGGCTCGCCCGTCGACCCGACGCCCGCGGTCGTCCGGACGGCGCTGGCCGAGGCGACCGACGCGCACGCCTACCCGCAGGTGGCCGGAACGCCCGCCCTGCGCGAGGCGATCGCCGCCTGGTACGGCCGCCGCCAGGGTGTGACGCTGGCGCCCGACCAGGTGCTGCCGACGATCGGCTCGAAGGAGTTCATCGCCGGACTTGCGCTCTGGCTCGGCATCGGGCGCGGTGACACCGTGGTCTTCCCCGCGGCCGCCTACCCGACCTACGAGCTCGGTGCGGCGCTGGTCGGCGCGACCGCCCTGGCGTCCGACGACCCCGCGGCGTGGCCGGACTCGACGAAGCTCGTCTGGCTCAACTCGCCGGGCAACCCCGACGGCCGCGTGCTCTCGATCGAGGACCTCCGGGTCGCCGTGGCCCGCGCCCGGGAGCTCGGCGCCGTGATCGTCGGCGACGAGTGCTACGCAGAACTCGGGTGGGTCGCGCCGTACGACACCACGCCGACCCCGACGATCCTGGACCCCCGCGTGGTGGGCGACTCGCTCGACGGCGTCCTGAGCGTGTACTCGCTGTCGAAGCAGTCGAACCTCGCCGGCTACCGTGCGGCCTTCGTCGCCGGTGACGGAGCGATCCTCGCCGACGTCCTCGCCGTCCGGAAGCACACCGGCATGATGCCGCCGCTCCCGGTGCAGGACGCCATGATCGTCGCGCTCGCCGACGAGACCCACGTGCAGCAGCAGAAGGCGCGCTACCGGGCTCGCCGGAACATGCTCCGACGGGCACTCGAGGGCGCCGGGTTCCGGATCGACCACAGCGAGGCCGGCCTGTACCTCTGGGCCACGCGCGGCGAACCCGCACTGGACACCGTGGCGTGGCTGGCCGAGCGCGGCATCCTGGTCGCCCCTGGCACCTTCTACGGCTCGGCGGGGGCGGAGCACGTGCGCGTGGCGCTCACGGCGACCGACGAGCGCATCGCCGCAGCCGCCCAACGCTTGGCGAGCGCCCAGCGTCTGGCGTCCGCGTGAGGCTTTCGCCCAGCGCGCAATCCGTGGTTCCCACCAAGTCCTGAGGCTCGATGTGTGCACGACCGACAGTGGGCGCGATTAGGCTGTCATCGTGACTGACACTGCCAATGACGCTCAGAAGACGGCCACACCGCCCACCACGCCCGTCCCCGTGAGTCCCGCCGCCGAGCAGACGACGGAGACCGCGACGCTGACGTACCCGGGCGGCACGGCGGAGTTCCCGATCCTGCCGAGCGTCGACGGTGCGTCCACCATCGACATCTCGACGTTCAAGAAGCAGACCGGGATGAACACGCTCGACTACGGGTTCGTGAACACCGGATCGACGAAGAGCGCCATCACCTACATCGACGGCGACCAGGGCATCCTGCGGTACCGCGGCTACCCGATCGACCAGGTCGCCTCGAACTGCACCTTCCTCGAGGTCGCCTGGCTCCTCATCTACGGCGAGCTGCCGACCGAGGCCGAGCTGGCCGACTTCGACGCCCGCATCCGTCGGCACACGCTGCTGCACGAGGACCTCCGTCGCCTGTTCGACGCCCTCCCGCACTCGGCGCACCCGATGTCCGTCCTCTCCAGCGCCGTCAGTGCCCTGTCGACGTACTACGAGGACGACATGGACGTCGACGATCCGGAGAAGGTCGAGCTGCAGACGGTCCGTCTGCTCGCCAAGCTCCCGGTCATCGCCGCGTACGCCCACAAGAAGGCCATCGGACAGGCCTTCCTGTACCCGGACAACTCGCTGTCGTTCGTCGACAACTTCCTGCGCCTGAACTTCGGCACCATGGCCGAGACCTACGTGCCGAACCCGGTGCTGTCCAAGGCGCTCGAGCGACTGCTGATCCTGCACGAGGACCACGAGCAGAACGCCTCCACGGCGACCGTCCGCCTGGTCGGGTCGACGAAGGCGAACATGTTCGCCTCGATCTCCGCGGGCATCAACGCCCTGTACGGCCCGCTGCACGGCGGTGCGAACGAGGCCGTCCTCGAGATGCTCCAGCAGATCAAGGACTCCGGCGAGCCCGTGCAGCGCTTCGTCGAGCGGGTGAAGAACAAGGAGCGCGGGGTGAAGCTCATGGGCTTCGGACACCGCGTCTACAAGAACTACGACCCGCGCGCCAAGCTCGTCAAGGAGTCCGCGCACGAGGTGCTCGAGGCGCTGGGCGTGCAGGACGACCTGCTCGACATCGCGATGGAGCTCGAGGGCATCGCACTCGAGGACGAGTACTTCGTCAGCCGCAAGCTCTACCCGAACGTCGACTTCTACACCGGCATCATCTACAAGGCGATGGGCTTCCCGCCGCGGATGTTCACGGTCCTGTTCGCCATCGGGCGGCTGCCCGGCTGGATCGCCCAGTGGCGCGAGCTGAACAACGATCCGTTGAACAAGATCGGCCGCCCGCAGCAGCTGTACGTCGGACACCCGGAGCGCGACCTCCCCGCGCGCTGACGCGCGGCGCGCTGCGCGCTTGGTGAGCAGAAGTGGTCGGGTCCCGAGACAGGACCCGACCACTGCTGCTCACGGTGTGCGGACTGGAGGCGCGGGGCGGCCTGGCGCCGTGCCTCCGGTCCGGCGCGTCACGCGTGGAGCGCGGTGTTGAGCTGGATGCCCTCGCCCGTGCGCTGGAGCGCCTCGACCGCGCCCGTGACCGAGTTGCGGCGGAAGAGGATGTTCGGGGTGCCGGAGAGCTCCGCGGCCTTGACGGTCTTCGGGGTGCCGTCCGGGTTCGGTGCCGCACCGACCAGGACGACCTTCGTACCGGCCGTCACGTAGAGACCGGCCTCGACCACGGAGTCGTCGCCGAGGGAGATGCCGAGCCCGGCGTTCGCCCCGAGGAGCGCACGTTCGCCGAGGGACACGCGATGGGTCCCGCCGCCGGACAGCGTGCCCATGATGGACGCGCCGCCGCCGATGTCGGTGCCGTTCCCGACGACGACGCCCTGCGAGACACGGCCCTCGATCATGGCGTCCCCGAGGGTGCCGGCGTTGAAGTTCACGAAGCCCTCGTGCATGACCGTCGTGCCCGGGGCGAGGTGCGCGCCGAGTCGGACCCGGTTCGCGTCGCCGATGCGGACGCGGTCCGGGACGACGTAGTCGACCAGGCGCGGGAACTTGTCGATGGCGTGCACGGCGATGCCCGAGCGCTGCAGGCCAGGACGCAGACGCGTGAGGGCGTCGGGGTGCACGGGGCCGGCGTTCGTCCACGCGACGATCGGCAGGTGCGCGAAGACGCCGTCGAGGTTGATCTCGTTCGGGCGCACGCGCAGGTGGCTGAGGAGGTGCAGGCGCAGGTACGCGTCCTCGGTGCTGGTCGGCGCCGCGTCGATGGTGACCTCGGTCGTGACGGCCTCGGTGCGGACGTCGCGGCGGGGGTCGTCCCCGACGTGCGCCTGCAGCTCGGCGGGGAAGGCCGCGTCGGTCGGCAGGGGGCCGAGGTGGGTCTCGGGGTACCAGGTGTCCAGCGTCGTGCCGTCGGCGGCGATCGTCGCGAGGCCGTGGCCCCAGGCGGTGGTCGGGCGGTCGGTGGCAGCGGTCGTGTCGGTCACGGGTCCAAGCGTACCGACGCGCGGTCCGCGGCCACCGTCCGGCCGGACGGCCTGTGGAGAACGCACCACGCGCCTCCAGGCCGGTCTGGAGGCACGCCACCTGTGGACGGACAGCGGACCTTCCACAGGTGGCCGACTCGGCGGAGCCCGCAAGGGTCGGCCGGTAGGCTTCCCGCATGCCGGAGCAGCTCGACCTCACCGCCTCGTCCATCGACATCACCCGTGCCATCTGCGACATCGAGTCGGTGTCCGGCAACGAGGGACCGCTCGCCGACGCGATCGAAGCGGCGCTCGCACCGCTCGCGCACCTCGAGGTGGTCCGCGACGGCGACGCGATCGTCGCCCGCACGAACCTCGGCCGGGACCGCCGCGTCGTCATCGCGGGGCACATCGACACCGTGCCGCTGAACGACAACCTGCCGACCGAGTTCCGCACCGCCGACGACGGCACCGAGATCCTCTGGGGTCGCGGCACCGTCGACATGAAGGCCGGTGTCGCCGTGCAGCTGAAGCTCGCGTACGACCTCGCCGCGCCGAGCGTCGACGTGACCTGGGTGTTCTACGACCACGAGGAGGTGAGCGACTCGCTCAACGGCCTCGGTCGTCTTGCCCGGACGCGTCCCGAACTCCTCGCGGGCGACTTCGCCATCCTGGGGGAGCCCTCCGGTGCGCAGATCGAGGGCGGCTGCAACGGCAACCTCCGCGCCGAGATCCGCACCTTCGGCAAGCGGTCGCACAGTGCCCGGAGCTGGATCGGCGACAACGCGATCCACAAGGCGGCGCCGATCCTGGCCACCCTCGCCGCGTACGAGCCCCGCACCGTCACGGTCGACGGGCTCGAGTACCGCGAGGGCCTCAACGCCGTCGGCATCTCCGGTGGCATCGCCGGCAACGTCATCCCCGACGAGGCAATGGTGCACGTGAACTACCGGTTCGCCCCCTCACGCAGTGCGGACGAGGCCGTCGCCCACATCCGCGAGCTCTTCGACGGCTACGACGTGCAGATCGTCGACCTCGCCGCCGGTGCCCGTCCGGGGCTCGACGCTGCGCTCGCGCAGGACTTCGTCGCCGCTGTCGGCGGCCCCGCGCCCCGCCCGAAGTACGGCTGGACCGACGTCGCCCGCTTCTCCGCCCTCGGGGTGCCCGCCGTCAACTACGGTCCGGGCGAGCCGGTGTTCGCGCACCACGACGACGAGCAGGTCCCCGTCGACCAGATCACCTCGGTCGAGGACGGTCTGCGTCGGTGGCTGACGGCCTGACGACGGCCGGGTCCACCCGGCTGAGCCCTGCCCGCGCCCGGTGGCACGCCCGCTACCGGGTGGTGCCGTGGTGGGTGCGGATCACGGTCGTCTACGTGCTCGCGCGGGTCGTCACGGGTGTGATGCTCTCGGCGTTCGCGAGCGTCCAGGCCGCGAACTCCTTCACGGTGCAGCGCCCGGGGCTGCTGTCGTTCTCGTCGATCTGGGACGGCGCCTGGTACCGCGTGATCGCGGCGAGCGCGTACCCGTCGACACTGCCGGTGGACGCCGCCGGGCACGTGACGGAGAACGCGTGGGCGTTCATGCCCGCGTACCCGTTCCTGGTGCGCGGGCTCATGGCGTTGACCGGAGCCTCCTTCGAGCTCGTCGCGGTGTCGGTCTCGCTCCTGTTCGGCTGGGGTGCCGCGCTCGTCTTCCGACGGCTGATGGGCAAGTTCCTCGACCCGGCGCGGGCGACGTTCGCCACCGTGCTGTTCTGCGTCGCGCCCGTGGCCGTGATGTTCCAGGTCGCGTACGCGGAGTCGATGGGGATGTTCCTGCTCCTCGTCGCCCTCGTCCTGATGGTGGAACGCCGCTGGTGGACGATGCTCCCCGTCGTGCTGCTGCTCGGGATGACCCGGCCGACGGGACTCGCCTTCGCGTTCCTGGTCGTGCTGTTCCTCGGCGCCTGGTTCGTCCGCCCGGCGTGGGTCCGTGAGCCCGAACCGCTGACCGTCCGGCGGTTCCTGCCGCCCGCCGTCGTGGCGGTCGTCTCCGGGCTCGTCGGGCTCGCGTGGCCGGCGATCGCCTGGGCGGTCACCGGGGTGCCGAAGGCCTACACCGACACCGAACTCGCGTGGCGCTCGTCCTACATCGGCTGGAAGGAGCTCGTGCCGTTCGCCCCGTGGATCCAGGGGTTCGGGTGGTGGTTCCGGCAGCCGGCCGGCGGGATCCTGCTCGCCGTGGTGGTCGTCGGGTTCGCCGCGTTCGTGTTCATGCCGGCGGCGCGGCGGATCGGTCTCGAGCTGCGGCTCTGGGGCGTCGCCTACGTCGTCTACCTGATGGCGGTGTTCTTCCCGCAGTCGAGCACCTGGCGCATCCTGCTGCCGATCGCGCCGCTGCTCGGGATCGTCGCACTGCCGCGGTCACGGGTGTACCGCGTGGCGGTCGTCGTCGTGTGCCTCGCCCTCCAGTGGGTGTGGCTGTACTACTGCTGGTGGGTGGACGGCTACGACTGGACGCCGCCGTGATCGGTGTTCGGCCCGGCTGGCAGCGCTGACGGCGCCGAGTCCTCCGGGCGCCACGCTGCCGCGGCCGTGACCATGGAGTTGACGGTGGCGATGAACGGCACCGCGAAGAACGCCCCGACCACGCCGGCGATCGTGGTGCCCGCCGTCACACCGAGCACGACGCCGAGCGGGTGGACCTTGACCGCGCTGCCGGTGAGGAACGGGTGCAGCACGTGGCTCTCCAGCTGCTGCACGAGCACGACGATGCCGAGCATCACGAGCGCCGGCACCCAGCCGTTGAACACCAGGGCGACCAGGACCGCGACCGTCCCGGCGACGATCGCGCCCACCACGGGCACGAACGCTCCGAGGAACACGATCACGCCGATCGGGATCGCCAACGGGACCTGCAGGACGAGCGCGCCGATCACGACACCGAGGGCATCGGTGACGGCGACGACGAGTTGGACCCGGATGAAGCTCGTGAGCGTCTTCCAGCCGGCCTGCCCGGCGATCTCGAGCCGCGGGTGGGCACGGCGGGGGAACAGCCGCACGACCCAGGCCCAGATCCGCTGTCCGTCGATGAGCACGAAGAGCGTCGTGAACACGATGATGAAGAGGCCTTCGAGAGCGTGCACGGCACCGGACCCGGCTTCCTGGAACCCGGACAGGATCGACGACGCGTGCGACTGCAGGTAGCTCGTGCCCTCGGACACCCACCGGTTCAGCTCCGACGCGGTGATGCCGAACGGCTGGCTGTCCAGCAAGGACTGCAGCGACCGCACCGTGTGGTGGAGTCGCTGCTCGAGCGACGGCAGGTCGTAGCGGATCTGGGCCGTCACGACGAGCGCGATCGCACCGATGACCAGCACGATCGCCACGAAGCACGACAGCACCGCCAACCACTTCGGCCAGCGGTGCCGCTGCAGGAAGGCGGACATCGGCGCGAGCAGTGCGCAGAGCAGCAGGGCGACCAGGAACGGCACCACGATGTCCTGCAGCAGGACCACCAGGGCGACGACCACGGCCAGCGCCGCGCCGACGACGAGCAGGCGCCAGGAGAACGCGCCGGCGACGCGCATGCCGATCGGGACGGCCTCGTCCGCAGGGTCGACGGCGGCCCTGCCAGCCCGGTCGATCGGCTTCGGACGGCGCGTGGAGCGGATGTTCGGCACGCGCCAAGGTTAGGAATCCGAGCCGCGAGAACGACCCGATTCGCCACCCCCAACCTGGGCGGTTTCGCAGTTCCCCCATCGATACGAGATAATGAGCGGGCATGTACTGCGCGAAAGGGGACATCTGATGGCAGCCATGAAGCCGAGGACCGGTGACGGGCCGATGGAGGCTGTTAAGGAGGGTCGACTCATCATCGTGCGGGTTCCGCTCGAAGGTGGAGGCCGCCTGGTCGTCTCGGTCAACGATGCCGAGGCAAAGGAACTCCACGACGCACTCGCTGAGGTCGTCTCGGCCTAGTACGTCGAAGCACCGAACGGGGAAGCCCGGAGCGCGTACGCTCCGGGCTTCCTCGCGTCCCGGGCCACCCTGTCGGTGCCGTCCGGCAGGATGGGCGGGTGCCACGGACCCGCCTGCCGATCCGCCGCGTCGAGGAGTACGCGCCGGACCCCCTGGTGCGCGATCAGTGGCCCGCGACCCTCGCGCCCGTTCGGCAACTGCTCGACGACGGCCTCGACCTCGACCCCGTGACGGTGTTCGTCGGCGACAACGGCGTCGGCAAGTCGACACTGGTCGAGGCGATCGCACTCGCGTTCGGGATGGGTCCGGAGGGCGGGTCGACGATGTCCGGCCACACCACCCGCGCGACCGAGTCGCAGCTCTGGGAACACCTCGTGCTCGTGCGGGAGCCGGGCGCTGCGAAGGGTGGGTTCTTCCTGCGCGCCGAGACGATGCACGGACTCTTCACGTTCCTCGAGGAACACCCCGGCCCCCGACCCGAGCCGGTCTTCCACGAGCGCAGCCACGGTGAGTCGTTCCTGGACTTCGTGATCGACCGCTCGCAGTGGCCCGGGCTCTGGATCCTCGACGAACCCGAGTCGGCGTTGTCGTTCTCCGGCTGCCTGGCCCTCATCGGCCTGCTGCAGTCCATCGTCGAGAGCGGCACCGGCCAGGTCGTGCTGTCGACGCACTCCCCGGTGCTCGCGGCGTTCCCCGGGGCCACCATCCACGAGGTCGGGGAGTGGGGCATCCGCCGCGCCACCTGGGGCGAGCTGGACCTGGTGCGGAACCAACGGGCGTTCCTGGAGTCGCCGGAGCGCTACCTGCGCCACCTCGGCTGAGCGACTACGCCGACACCTTCGTCATCTGCAGCAGCCCGTCGCCCGCCGGCGACAACGCGCTGATGACCGCACCCGAGGTCGACACCTCGGTCAGCAACAGTCGGAAGTCGGTGGTCGCCCGGTCCCGCTTCACCGGGTCGGCGACCCGGCCACGCCAGAGCGCATGCGGCACCAGGACGGTCCCACCGACGCGCGCGAGCCGCAGCCCGTGCTCGACGTACTCGATGACGTGCTCGGGGTCGGCGTCGACGAGGACGACGTCGTACGAGGCCTCGTTCATGCGCGGCAGCACCTGGTTCGCGCGGCCGGGGATGAGCCGGATGCGGGCGGGTGCGGTGCCGGCGGCGATGTAGGCGTCGCGGGCGTACTGCTGGTGGTCGACCTCGACGTCGATCGTGGTGAGGGTCGCGGTGGGCGCACCGCCGAGCAGGTACAGCCCGGAGACGCCGAGTCCGGTGCCGATCTCGATGATGCTCGTCGCCCGCGATGCGGCGGCGACGACGCCGATCTGCGCACCGATGGCGGGGGAGATCGCCTCCACCCCGAGCTCGAGGGAGTGCTCACGAGCACGGGCGATCACCTCGGACTCCGAGACGATGTCCTCGGCGAACTTCCAGTTCGACTCTTTCTCTGACACGCACACTCCGTTCGGATGACAACTCTACGGGTGCGGCGCAGTGCGGACGGGTTACGCTCGTACCGTGTTCGACGGCTTCGAGAAGTTCCTGGTGATCGGGATCATCGGCGTCCTCCTGCTCGGACCGCAGCGGCTGCCGATGTACGCCCAGAAGCTCGCCGAGTTCGTCAAGGCCGTCCGTCGCTTCGCCGACACCGCGAAGGACCGGATGCGCGAGGAGATGGGCCCCGAGTTCGACGAGGTCGACTGGCAGAAGCTCGACCCGCGGCAGTACGACCCACGTCGGATCATCCGCGATGCGCTGCTCGACTCCGGCGGCAGTGCGGCGGCCGTGCAGACCGCGCAAGTCACCGCCTCCAACGTGCGCGCGACGGCACCGGTGGTGCCCCTCGCCATCGGCGAGGCCGCGCCGTTCGACGCCGAAGCAACCTGACGAGGGCGACCCACGCCCGTCACGTGACCGCATGACGGACTGGAGGCGCGGTGCCAGCTGGCACCGCGCCTCCAGGCATTCCGTGGTGGCGACTACTTCAGGTCGGCGATGAAGCGGTCCGTCCAGGCCAGGGCCGGCGCGCCCGGGACCGAGCTGCAGGTGGACATCGCCGTGGTCGAGGAGCACGGGGTGTCGCGGTCGAGGGACCAGTAGTGGATCCCGGCGAGTCCGTTCGCCTTGGCGTAGGCGGACAGGGTGTCGACGTCGGCGAGGGTGAAGACCTCGTCGGTGGCGTCGTTCACGCCGATCATCGGGGTGACCTCGATCTTCGACGGTGCGATGCCGTACGTGTGCTCGAGGTTCGTCACGGCCTGGATCGAGGACTTGCCCATCTCGCAGGTCGAGCCGGACAGGACGCAGTTCGCGGTCGTCGCCCGGCCGAAGTCCATCGTCATGAGGTTGACGGTGTAGTTCGTCAGCGTCGACGCCTTGATCGCCTTGACCGTGGCGTCACCGGTGCTGTTCAGGCCGCCGAAGCTCCCGTCGCTGGCGGCGAGGGTCGCGAGGGTGAAGGAGAAGCGGAGGCCCGGGTACTTCGACTGGGCGAGGGCCGCGGCGTTCACGAGGTTCTGCACGTCGGCGGCGGACTGCCCGCTCTCGATGTCGAAGTCGACGCCGATCATGTGCGGGGTGGCGTACCGGGCGATGAAGCTCTGCAGCGCCGTGCCGGAACACTTGAACGACCCCGCTGCGCCACCGGTGCTCACGATGTAGTTCACGCCCGCGGCGTCGAGCTTCGGGATGTTGGCGCTCGCGAACGCGTCCGCGGCGACACCGCCCCAGTTCTCGCTGCCGCAGGTGCCGGTCGCGAAGGCGAGGGTGATCGCCTTGAGGCCGGGCTCCCGGGTGGACACGAGGCTGTTGCTCGACCCGACCACCGGGATGCGCGTGCCGGTGACCGCGGTGTTCATGACGTTCGTGTTCCAGTCGAGGTTCACGGTGACGTCCTTGTACGGGCTGAACACCAGGCCGCTGGCGGTGCCCCCGCTGCCGCCCGTGCCCGGGGTCGTGGTGCCCCCGCCGGGGGTGGTCGTGCCGCCTCCACCCGTGCCGGTGCAGGCGCCGGTGGAGGTCCACGGCTGCCCGCTCCCCGTCGCCCCCGAGTGCGTCGCGGGCTCGTCGCCCTGCGTCCACCAGTTCGCGGTGTAGTTCGTGCCGTTCTCGCTGACCGTGGCGCCGCCGGTGTAGGCGGTGCCGGCGCTCCAGGCCGTGGCACACGACGGGGTCGCGGCCAGTGCTGGTGCTGCGGCGAGTGATCCCCCTGCGATCGTCGCCACGACGGCGGCCACAAGGCCGATCCGTACCCGGGTGTTCTGCTGCACGCGGTTCTCCTGTCCTCGGCCGGACGTCGTCGTCCGACGGATGGGACCCCTGCGACCTGATTTCGCAGGAGCATTGTGGAATACCCCTGCATATTGCTCTCGGGTGGAACGACCTGTCCATGAAAGGACGTACAGGTGTGCGTGCAGTGGACCGGCCGCGGTGTGTCGGTGCGTCGAGACGCCGCAAGCGCTCCGAGACGCGCTCGACGCGTCGAGACACCGCCGGAACCGGCGGCGTCTCGGGAGCGGGACGGTGTCTCGTGCGAGCGCCGGAGTCTCGACCCGACGAGACGCCCGCGTGTTCATGCACCCGACTCTACGACAGCGTCAGCCCGAGCTTCCGGCCGGCGAGGCCTCGGCCCATCGTCGTGATCCGCTCCGCGATCGCTGCCAGTGCCGACGCTGCCGGGTCGTCGGGTGCGCCGAGGACCACCGGCACCCCGGCGTCCCCGCCCTCGCGCAGCGGCACGGACAACGGCACGCTCCCGAGCACCGGCACGGGGGAGTCCTGGTCGCGCGACAGCCGACGAGCCGTCTCCGCCCCGCCGCCCTCGCCGAACAGGTGCAGCACGCTGCCGTCGGGCTGCACGAGCCCCGCCATGTTCTCGATGACGCCGACCACGCGCTGCCCGGTCTGCCGCGCGACGATCCCGCTCCGTTCGGCCACGTCGGCGGCGGCCGCCTGCGGGGTGGTCACCACGAGGACCTCGGCGTGCGGGAGCAGCTGGCCGACCGAGATCGCCACGTCGCCGGTGCCGGGCGGCAGGTCGAGCAGCAGGACGTCGAGGTCCCCGAACCAGACGTCGGTGAGGAACTGCGACACGGTCCGGTGCAGCATCGGCCCGCGCCAGGACACTGCGGTCGAGGCGTCGTCGACGAACATCCCGATCGACACGACCTTCACGTCGTGGGCCACCGGCGGCAGGATCATGCTGTCCACCCGGGTGGGGCGCGGTGCGACGCCGTTCGCGTCGGTGAGGCCCATCAGCCCGGGGATGCTGAAGCCGTGCACGTCGACGTCGACGATGCCCACCCGCTGGCCACGTGCAGCGAGCGC
This sequence comes from Curtobacterium sp. 314Chir4.1, assembly GCF_900215175.1. Taxonomy (NCBI): domain Bacteria; kingdom Bacillati; phylum Actinomycetota; class Actinomycetes; order Micrococcales; family Microbacteriaceae; genus Curtobacterium; species Curtobacterium sp. 314Chir4.1. Next base: position 399,137 of record NZ_OCMI01000003.1, on the reverse strand, counting down.
GACGGCCAGGTTCGCGGTGACCGTCGACTTCCCGACGCCGCCCTTGCCGCTCGTGACGGCGATCACCCGCGTGAGCGAGTCCGGTGTGAACTGCACACCCTTCGGCCGGCCGGCGCGGAGCCGTTCGGTCAGCGCGGCGCGGGTCGCCGGGGCCATGACCGACACGTCGACCGCCACGGCGGACACGCCGTCCACGGAACCGGCGGCGGCGCGCACGTCGCGCTCGATGGTGTCGGCGGCGGGGCACCCCACGATCGTGAGCTGCAGGTCGACGCGCACCGTGCCTCCCGGCTGCACGTCGACACCACGGATCATGTCGAGCTCCGTGACGGGCCGGCGGATCTCGGGGTCGATCACGCGGCCGAGCGCAGCGAGGACGGCGGAGCCGAGCCGTTCGTCGGGGGAGACGGCCTCAGCCACGGGCGGTGCTGCCGGACTCGTCCGCGAAGCCGGCGTCCTCCGTGTCGCGGCGGTCGAGCTCCTCGAGCAGCGACCGGATCTCGGCGCGGATGAAGTCCTTCGACGCCATGTCCCGCATCGCGAGACGCAGGGCCACGACCTCGCGTGCCAGGTACTCGGTGTCCGCCAGGTTCCGCTCGGCCCGCTGCCGGTCCTGCTCGAACTGCACGCGGTCGCGGTCGTCCTGTCGGTTCTGGGCGAGCAGGATCAGGGGTGCCGCGTACGACGCCTGCAGGGAGAGCACGAGGGTGAGGGCCGTGAAGCCGATCGCCGCCGAGTCGAACTGCCACGACTTCGGGGCGAGCGTGTTGTAGCCCATCCAGACGACGCAGAACAGGGTCAGGCCGACGAGGAACCACGGCGTGCCCATGGCACGAGCGATGCCCTCGGTGGCGCGGCCGAACGTGTCACCGCGGCCTGAGCGCCGTCGGGACGGGAGGACACGCGTGCGCATGCCCTTCGGAGCGTCGAGCCGCTCCTGGCGGTTCTCATCCGTTCGGGCCACGGGTGGTCCTCCTTCCCGTCGTCACGGGCGTCTTGCGCGGGCGTTGGCGTGGGAGCGGTGAGTGTTCCCCCTCGCCCTGACTTCGCCAGTCGTCCGGCAGGACGTGGTCGAGGACATCGTCGATCGTCACCACCCCGACGAGTCGGTGGGCGTCGTCGACCACGGGGACGGACAGCAGGTTGTAGGTCGCCATGATGCGGGTGACCTCGGCGGCGCTCGCGTCGACCCGGACCGGTTCGGTCTGCTGGTCGATGAGGGTGCCGAGCCGCTCGTTCGGCGGGTAGCGCAGCATGCGCTGGAAGTGCACGAGGCCGAGGAACCGGCCGGTGGGCGGCTCGTACGGCGGCAGCGTGACGCAGACCGCGGCGCCGAGCACGGGGGCGAGTTCGTGGCGCCGCACGAGCGCGAGCCCCTCGGCCACCGTGGCGTCCGCGGAGACGATGACCGGCTCGGTCGTCATGAGGCCACCCGCGGTGTCCGGCTCGTACTCGAGGAGCATGCGGACGTCCTGCGCCTCCTCCGGCTCCATGAGCTCGAGGAGCGCCTCGCTCCGTTCGTCGGAGAACTGAGCGAGCACGTCGGCCGCGTCGTCGGGCTGCATGTGGTCGAGGACGTCGGCGGCGCGGGAGTCGGTGAGTCGGGTGAGGATCTCGATCCGCTCCTGGTCGGGCATCTCCTCGAGCACGTCGGCGAGACGGTCGTCGGGGAGTTCCTCGGCGACCTCGAACCGTCGTTCCTCGGGCAGGTCGAGCAGCGTCGACGCGAGGTCGGCGGGCAGCAGGTCGGAGTACGCGGCGATGACGTGCTCGGCGGACTGGGCCTCGCCGGGGAGCTCGTCCTCGGTGACCTCGTTCCAGGTCGCGAACGTCGTCGGGCCCTTGCCGAACGGCGACGGCGTGGTCTTCGGCTTGCGGAGGAAGAGCTGCGACACCTCCCAGTCGCCCTGCCCGCGGTCCTCGATCGCGACGTCCTCGATGGTGGCGCGGATGCGCTCCTTCTTGATGAGGACCTTGCGACCGAGCATCTCGGCGATCACGCGCACCTCGCCACCGCGCTGCTCGAAGCGGCGCATGTTGACGATGCCCGTGGTGATGACCTGTCCGGCGCCGATCGAGGTGATCCGGCCGATGCTCACGAAGATGCGGCGTTTGCCCGGCACCTCGACGATGAGTCCGACGACGTGCGGGGCGTCGACACGGCGGTACACGACGAGGACGTCGCGCACCCTGCCGACGCGGTCGCCCGCGGGGTCGAAGACGGAGCACCCGGCGAGGCGGGCGACGAAGACCTTCGTGGCGCTCACCCGACCCAGCGTAGTCGGTGTGCATGGGGGTTCTTCCCTGTGTGTGCACGTGCGATTGCAAGGTGTTCGGTGAATGATGGCTGGGTGAGCAATCAGAGCCCCTTCGCCGGCAGGACCGCCCAGGCCTTCCCGACGCTGCCCAAGGGCGACGTCCTCGGCACCTACGACAGCTACCCCGACGCCCAGCGCGTCGTGGCGAAGCTCGCCGAGGCCGACTTCCCCGTCAACCAGCTCTCGATCGTCGGCAACGACCTCAAGACCGTCGAGCGGGTCACGGGCAAGATGACCTACGGCCGCGCCGCCATCGCCGGCGCGCTGTCCGGACTCTGGCTCGGCATCTTCTTCGGCATCGTGCTCACCCTGTTCTCGCCGAGCGCCGGCGGGCTCATCCTCGCCGCCGCCATCATCGGCGCCGCGTTCGGCATGCTCTACGGCATCGTCTCGTTCGCGATCACGAAGCGGCAGCGGGACTTCACGAGCGTGCACCAGGTGCTCGCCACGAACTACCAGATCGTCGTCGAGCCGCAGCTCGTGGGCCAGGCCCGTCGCATCCTCGGTGAGGCCGGGCTCGCCCCCGCCACGCACTGGAACCCGGGGACGCCGGGTGCACCGGGACCGCAGAGCGGCCCTGGCGCCGGCTTCCAGGGCCAGCAGCCGCAGCAGCCGTGGCGTCCGGGACCGGCCGGTGGGCAGGTACCGCCCCAGCAGTCGCCGTACGGCGGCCACGCGACACCCCACCAGCAGCCTGGAGGCACGCAGCAGCCCGGCACGTCGGCGTCGGGTCCGCAGGCGGGTGCGCCCTCGGGCACGCCGCGCTACGGCACGAACGACGGGCCCCGGTACGGGGAGACGCCGTCCACGGCGCCGTCCTCGTCCGAGACTCCGGCGGCCGTGCCGCAGCCCCGAGCGGACGAGCCGCCGCGCTACGGCGAGCGGGTGACGGGCGCGACGCCGACGTCCGCGCCGCCGACGTCCTCGTCCTCGGACGAGTCGAAGGACGACGATCCCCGCTGACCCCGCGTCGGACGAGGCGGACGAGGTCGGCGAGGTCGCAAGACACGCCACTCACGTCCGCCGAGGTCGCACGAACGGCCGCTCCCCCTCGCGGGGAGCGGCCGTTCTCGCGACCTCGGCAGCCGCCCGGGGCGCCCCCGGGGCGCCCCCGGGCGGAACGGGCTACAGGACCTTCGAGTAGCAGATCGAGGTCGGGACCCCGACGTAGGGGCCGAAGTTCGCGATGCGGCCGAAGCCCTCGCGCTCGTAGAACCCGATCGCACGCTTCTGCTCGTTGCCCGTCTCGAGCACGAGCGCGGGTGAGCCGAGGTCGAGGGCGGCCTCTTCCAGCCGACGGAGCAGCGCCGCGGCGACACCCGCGCCCCGGGACTCCGGCCGGACGTACATCCGCTTGATCTCCGTGATGCCGTCCTGCACGACGCGCAGGCCCCCGCAGCCGAGCGGGGTACCGTCCTCGTCGCGCGCGAGGAAGAACACCGCGATCGACTCGGCAGTGGGCTTCTCGCCCGGCTCGGTGTCGCCGCCGTACGCACGATCGATCTCCAGGCGCTGCGCGGCACGGAGCCGTTGCGCGTCCGGGGAGTCGAAGTGCTCGACGTCGATCGAGAACGCGCTCTCGCTGGGGCTGGGGGAGACCTCCGGTGTCGTCACACGCTCAGGCTAGCGGCCGGAGCGGGCGATCCACCCCTCCACTTCCGAGGGGGTCCGGGGGATGCCGACCGACAGGTTCTCGGCGCCGTCCTCGGTCACCAGGATGTCGTCCTCGATGCGGACACCGATGCCGCGGAACTCCTCGGGCACGGTGAGGTCGTCCTGCTGGAAGTACAGGCCGGGCTCGATCGTGAAGACCATGCCGGGCTGCACGATGCCGTCGATGTACATCTCGCGGCGGGCCTTGGCGCAGTCGTGCACGTCGAGGCCGAGGTGGTGGCTCGTGCCGTGCACCATGTACCGGCGGTGGAACTGGTTGTCCTGCTGGAGCGATTCCTCGGCGGTGCCGGGCAGGAAGCCCCACTCGGCGGTCTTCCGGGCGATGACCTCCATCGCGGTGGCGTGCACCTGCCGGAAGGTGATGCCGGGCTTGACGATCGCGAAGGCCGCGTCGGCTGCTTCGAGCACGGCTTCGTACACCAGGCGCTGGACGTCGGTGAAGGTGCCGCTGACGGGGAGTGTGCGCGTGATGTCGGCCGTGTAGAACGAGTCGACCTCGACACCGGCGTCGATGAGGATCAGGTCACCCGGCTCGACGGCACCGTCGTTGCGGGTCCAGTGCAGGATGCAGGCGTGGTGACCAGAGGCGGCGATCGTGTCGTAGCCCACGGTGTTGCCGTCGGCCCGGGCACGGCGGTTGAAGGTGCCCTCGACGATGCGCTCGCCACGGGGGTGCGCCAGGACCGCGTCGAAGTCGGCGATGACGTCGTCGAACCCGGCCTTGGTGGCGTTCACGGCCTTGCGGAGCTCGTTGACCTCGTACGCGTCCTTCACCAGGCGGAGCTCGGAGAGGTCCCGCGCGAGGGCGTCGTCGGTCGCGGGCACACCGTCGGTCTCGGGCGCGCCGCCGACCGGGCCGCCCAGGCGCTCGTCGAGCGCACGGGTGAGCTCGGTGTCGGCGTCACGGACGAGCAGCGCCGAGGCGTCGAGGCCGGCCGTCACGGTGTCGAACGTGCCGAGGTCGGCCGTCGCGAGCCCGAGGTCCGCGGCGACCTCGTCGAGGGAGGGGCGCGGCCCGACCCAGAACTCACCGATCTCGGGGTTCGCGTAGAACTCCTCGGAGTCGCGACCCGCGGTGGCGCGGAAGTAGAGCGTGGCGTCGTGCCCGGAGCCGTTCGGCGTCATCACGAGCACGGAGCCGACGACGGTGTCGGTGCCCCAGCCGGTGAGGTGCGCGAACGTGGAGTGCGGGCGGAACGGGTAGTCGCAGTCGTTCGAGCGCACCTTCGCCTGGCCCGCCGGCACGACGATGGTGCGACCGGGGTGCAGCTCGGAGACCTTCGCGCGGCGCTCGGCGGCGAAGGCGGCCTGCTCGCGCGGCTCGGGCAGCGGACGGTCACGGTCGGCCCACTGCGAGCCGATGTAGTCCTTGAACGTCGAGGATCCGGGAGTCGTGGAACGGTTGCTCGTCGCGCGGGGAGTGGTGTCGGACATGCCCCCATCATCGCACCGCCCGACGGCGGGCGGCCTGTGCGCCCGCTCACCTGTGGATACCATTGGCCACGTGCCCGATCCGTTCATCGACCTGCACGCGCACTCGAGCGTCTCCGACGGCACCGAGCGACCCGCGGACCTCGTCCGGGCGGCAGCAGCCGCCGGGCTGGACGCCGTCGCGCTGACGGACCACGACACGACGGCGGGATGGGCGGAGGCGACCGCGACCGCGCGTGCCCTGCCGCTGACGCTGCTCCCGGGGCTCGAACTCAGCACCCGCGTGGGGTACCGCAGCGTCCACGTCCTCGGCTACCTGGTCGACCCCGAGCACCCGGGACTCGTCGCCGAGACCGAGCGCATCCGTGACGGCCGACTGTCCCGGGCACGGCGCATGGTCGACCGCATCGGCCGCGACCACCCGATCACCTGGGACGACGTCATCGCCCAGGCCAGCGAGGGCGCGACGATCGGTCGCCCGCACATCGCCGACGCGCTCGTCGCCCGCGGTCTCGAGTCCGACCGCAGCGCGGCGTTCCGCGGGATCCTGCACCCGGCCTCCGGGTACTACGAGCCGCACGAGGCACCGACCCCGCTCCGGGGCGTCGAACTCATCCGACAGGCCGGCGGTGTGCCCGTGATCGCACACCCGGCCGCGTCGTCCCGTGGGATCGTCATCGACGAACCCGCCCTCCGCGAGCTCGTCGAGGCCGGACTCGGCGGCCTCGAGGTCGACCACCGCGAGAACCTCGCCCACGGCAAGCGCACCCTGCTCGACTGGGCAGCGCGCTACGACCTGTTCGTCACCGGTTCGAGCGACTACCACGGCACCGGCAAGCCGAACCGGCTCGGCGAGCACCGCACGGCCCTCGCCGCGTTCGACGCCATCCGCGCCGAGGCGACGGGCAGCGCGCCCGTCGTCGGCGCCGGCAGCCGCCTGGCCTGACCCGAGTCTCGGGCCAGCGCGGCTGGTTGGGCGGGGACGACGAAGGGCCCGTCGCGTCAGCGACGGACCCTTCGTCCTGGAGGCGCTACTCGCCGTCCGACGTGCCCTGCGGCGCCGAGGCGGTCGCCTCGGACGACCCGGTGCCGGCACCGCGACGACGGCGACGCCGGCGACGCTTCGCCGCTCCGTCGCCGGACGCGGCCTCGGTGCCCTCGGCACCAGCGGACTGCGGAGCCGTCGACTCGGAGGCCGTGGCCTGCGAGGCGGGCTGGTCCGTGCCTCCGGTCCGGGTGCGGGTCCGAGGGGGACGCGAGCCGCTGCGCGGACGGTCGCCCGTCTTCTTGTCGGCGGGGCCACCGGCCGAGGCCGCGTGCGCGGACGCACCGGGGAGACGGCCCTTGGTGCCCTTCGGGATGTCGAGCTCCTCGAACAGGTGCGGCGACGACGAGTAGGTCTCGACGGGCTCGGGGATGCCGAACTCGAGGGCCTTGTCGATGAGCGTCCACTTGTGCAGGTCGTCCCAGTCGACGAACGTGACCGCGATGCCCGTCTTGCCGGCACGGCCGGTGCGGCCGGCGCGGTGCAGGTACGTGTCCGGGTCGTCCGGGATCGTGTGGTTGATGACGTGCGTGACGTCGTCCACGTCGATGCCGCGGGCCGCGACGTCGGTCGCGATGAGCACGTCGCGCTTGCCGGCCTTGAAGGCGGCCATGGCGCGCTCGCGCTGCTCCTGGTTGAGGTCACCGTGCACCGCTGCAGCGTTGAAGCCGCGGTCCTTCAGCTCCTCGACGAGCTTCGCCGCGGCGCGCTTCGTGCGGGTGAAGATGACGGTCTTGCCGCGACCCTCGGCCTGCAGGATGCGGGCGATGACCTCGTCCTTGTCGAGCGAGTGCGCGCGGTAGATGACGTGCTTGATGTTGGCCTGCATGAGGCCCTCGTCCGGGTCGGTCGCGCGGATGTGCACCGGGCGGCTCATGAACCGGCGGGCGAGCGCGACGATCGGCGCGGGCATCGTGGCCGAGAACAGCATGGTGTGCCGGACCTCGGGGATGGCCTGGAAGATGCGCTCGATGTCGGAGAGGAACCCGAGGTCGAGCATGCGGTCGGCCTCGTCGAGCACCACTTCCTGCACGTGGGACAGGTCGAGGAGCCGCTGGCGCTGCAGGTCGATGAGGCGACCGGGCGTGCCGACGACGATCTGGGCGCCGGCCTTGAGCTGCTCGATCTGGCCCTCGTACGCCTTGCCGCCGTAGATCGACACGATGGTCGTCGGGCGGTTCGAGGTGGCGAGCTCGAGGTCCTCGGTGACCTGGACCGCGAGCTCACGGGTGGGGACGACCACGAGGGCCTTCACACCGGGTGCCGGGTCGGCGCCGAGTCGCTGGATCAGGGGGAGTCCGAAGCCGAAGGTCTTGCCGGTGCCCGTCTTGGCCTGGCCGATGATGTCCTGGCCGGTGAGGGCGAGCGGGATCGTCTGCTGCTGGATCGGGAAGGGCTCGAGGATGCCCTTCGTCGCGAGCGCGTCGACGATGTCCTGCTCGATGGAGAGGTCTGCGAAAGTCAAAGAATCACCTTAGTTCTGGTGGAAGTCCCGACCAGTCTACCGACGGGCCGGTCGGGCGGGGCGCGGGGTGGTTCCCCGCTATGCTCGTCGGGTGGTGTCGTGGTGGAACCGGAAGCGCGCGGCGGAACTCGCGTCCGCGTGGCTCGCGTCGCGGAACCCGCGGAACGCGTCGCCCGTGGAACGCCTGCAGCTGGACGACGTCACCCCCGAGCTCGACGTGTACCTCGGCCAGGCCGCGTACCTCGAGCTCTCGCTCTACGAGACGATGGGCCGCGCAGGAGCCGGTGCCCCCACCCTGTCCGGACGCCTCGTCACCGGTGTGCTGGCGACGACCGCCCTCGAGCGGCACCGGACCATCGTCGCCGAGATCGAGCGGACCGGAGGCGACCCGGCCGCGCTGATGGCTCCCCACCGGGAGGCGATCGACCTGTTCCTCGAGCGGACCAGCGGCGCGGACTGGTACGAGTCGATGCTCACCGGCTACGTCACCGCCGGGATCCTCAACGACCTGTTCGGCTCGCTGCTCCGGTCGCTGCCCGCCGAGGTCCGGCAGCGCCTGAAGACCGTGTTCGACGCGCGTGAGGAAGCCGCCGTGGTCGAGGAGCTCTCCGCGCGCATCGCCGACGACCCGACCGTCGGATCGCGGCTGGCGATGTGGGGTCGACGGCTCGTCGGGGACACACTGCTCGTCGCCCGGTCGGCGCTCGCGTCCCACGCGCGTGAGGACCAGGAGCGCCTCGAACCCGTCTGGACCGAGCTCATCGCCGCGCACACGCGCCGGATGGACGCGCTGGGCCTGACGGCCTGACGCACGCCGGGTCGGCACCGGCCCTGGTGTCAGGCGCCCTGCGCCTTCACACGCTCGTAGTACGCCGTGTCCGCAGCGGTGCGGCGCTTGCCGAGCACCCACTCCGCGACGAGGGCGACCACGCCCGCGCCGACGAGGGTGACGACCCAGATCCAGGTCGCGTCGTACTGCCAACCGATCCAGGTCAGGGCTTCCCACAGGACCGCGGCGACGATGCCGCCGACCGCCGGCCCGAGGAGGGAACCGCGGCTGGAGCGCCAGGGCACGACGACGTGCGCGACGGCCCCGACGATCAGGCCGCCGAGGACCGCGAAGAGCAGTTCCACGTCGTCAGGCGACGAAGCCGATGCGACGGGCCTCTTCCGCGCCGACCTCGACGTACGCGAGCGAGGCGACGGGGACGATGAACCGACGGCCCTTCTCGTCCTGGAGGGAGAGGTGCGTCGACTTCGCGTCGAGGGCCTGCGAGACGGCCTGCTCGATCTCGTCGGCGGTCTGGGCGGTCTCGAACGCGATCTCGCGCGGGCTGTTGGTGATGCCGATCTTGATGTCCACGAGCACAGCGTATCCGAGCGGTCCACGGGGACATCGGACGTTCGCCGCAGGCGCACTGGTCGGGGATGCTGCGCGGTGTCGGTCGTGGCGCGTGCCCGGTGTCGGTCGCGGCGGTTACCGTACGAGGGTGCCCCAGACGACCCTGACGCCCGCTCCCGAGGCCGTCGGCGTCGCGCGGGCACTGGTGGCGGATCCGTCCCAGGCGGCGGTGCTCGAGCTGCCGGACGACCGGCACGCGGCCGTCATCGGCGCCCCGGGGACCGGCAAGACCACGACCCTCGCCCGACTCGTCGCCGCGCGGCTCACCCGTGCCGACGCGATCTCGCCCGACGGGCACGCCACCGTCCTCGCACTGACGTCCGCGCGCACGGCGGCGACCGCGCTCCGGGACCGCCTCGCCTCCTCGGTGGAGCGCGTGATGCCGGGGGCGCTCGCCCGGACCGTGAACTCCCTCGCGTTCCAGGTCGTCGCCCACGCCGCGGCGGTGCAGGGGCAGGAGGCCCCGACGCTCCTCACCGGCGGTGAGCAGGACCGGATCATCGCCGACCTGCTCGCGGGGCACGAACTCGACGGCACCGGCCCGGAGTGGCCCGCCCCGATCACCGAGGTCGTCCGGGAGCGCGCCGGTTTCCGCACCGCGCTCCGCGACGTGATGATGCGTGCCGTCGCCGCCGGGGTCGAACCCGATGACATGCGCGAACTCGGGGACGACACCGGCCGGCCGGAGTGGCGTGCCGTCGGCGACTTCGTCGACGAGTACCGCGCCGCCGTGACGTCCTTCCGTGCCACGAGCCTCGACGCGGCCGAACTCGTCGCCTACGCCGCCGCCGCGGTCCTGCGCGGCCAGGTGCCCGCGAGCGTCGCCGCCCTCCGGCTCGTCGTGGTCGACGACACGCAGGAGCTGGTGGAGGGGGAGATCGCCCTCCTCGGCGCGCTCGCCCGGTCCGGCGTGCAGGTCGTCGCGTTCGGCGACCCGGACATCGCTGCCTCGGCGTTCCGCGGCGCCGAGCCCGACGTCCTGGGGCGGTTGGCCGTGCGGCTCGGCGTCGACCGGGTGGACGAGCTCGTGCTCACGACGGTGCACCGGCACGCCGAACCCATCCGCACGCTCGTCTCGGGCATCACCGGGCGCATCGGCGCCGCGGCAGCCGGACGCCAACGGACCGCCACGGCCACCACGACGGACGCCCGGCCGGACGCGGTCGTGCACCTCGAGGGGGCGAGCCGAGCCGCGCTCGTGGTGGCGGTCGCCCGTCGACTCCGCGAACACCGCCTGCTCGACGGGGTCCCGTGGCACCGGATGGCCGTCGTCACCCGCAGCGGCGCCGCGATCCCCGAGCTCGTCCGCGCACTCTCGGTCGCCGAGGTCCCCGCGACCGCCGGCGCCGCCCCCGTCCGGCCGCGCGACGACACCGCCGCCCGCGCGCTGCTCGACGCGGCCGCGGTGTCCCTCGGGGTGCTCCCGCTCGACGCCGGGCTCGCGACGTCCTTCGCGACCGGACCGCTTGGCGGCCTCGACACCCTCGCGATGCGGCGGCTCCGGCTCGCCCTGCGGCGGGAGGAGCTCGCCGGGGGCGGGACCCGGACCGCCGACGAACTCCTGGTGGACGCACTCGGTGCACCCGAGCGCCTCGCCACCGTGGACGCCGGCTTCGCCCGCCGCGCGACCCGCCTGGCCCGCAGCCTCGTGCAGGCCCGGGCGGACGCCGACGCGGGCTCCAGCATCGAGGAGATCCTCTGGGGCCTCTGGGAGCGCAGCGGGCTCGCGGGCACCTGGGGCGGGCAGTCCGCAGCCGGGGGCGTCGGCGCTGCCGAGGCGGACCGGCACCTCGACGCGGTGGTCGGGCTCTTCACCGCGGCGAAGCGCTTCGTCGAACGCACTCCGGACGCCCCCGCCCGGGTCTTCGTCGACGACCTCCTCGGCGCGGACCTGCCCGAGGACTCCATCGGCCCGGACCGCACGGCCGGACGGGTCCGCGTGCTCACCCCGTCCGCCACGATCGGGCTCGAGTGCGACGTCGTCGTCGTGCTCGGGCTGCAGGACGGCGTCTGGCCGAACACCCGGGTCCGGGGCAGCCTGCTCGACCCGGACGGGCTCGTCCGCGCCGCGGCCGGGATCCACCAGACGACGATCGACGACCGCGCCGCCGTCATCGCGGACGAGCTCCGGCTGTTCGCCCGCGCGGTGTCCCGGGCGACCACCCAGGTCGTCATCGGCACGGTCGCCAACGACGACGAGGCCCCGTCCCCGTTCGTCCGCCTCGTCCCGGTGCCGCCCGACCGGCAGCCGACCGTGCACCCGCTGTCCCTCCGTGGCCTCGCCGGTTCACTGCGTCGCCGCGTGGTGGCGTCGGGTGGCCACGAGGCCGCCTCCGCCCTCGCCCGCCTCGCCGAGGCCGAGGTGCCGGGTGCCGCACCGGACGACTGGTACGGACTCGCCGAGCCCTCGACCGATGCCCCCCTCGTCGACCTCGCCGCGGCTCCCGAGCCCGCGGAGGACGGCGGGGAACCCGTGCCCCCGACGGTGTCCGTGTCGCCGTCCCGCATCGGCACCTACGAGGAGTGCCCCGTCCACTGGTTCGTGCAGACCTTCGGGGGCAGCGCCCCGAGTCCCGCGATGGGCATCGGGACGATAGTCCACGCGGCGATGGAGCACGCGACCGAGGTCGACGTCGAGTCGCTCTGGCAGCACGTCGAGGGACGCTGGGACGAACTGACCTTCGAGTCGCCGTGGGTCGCCGACCGGGAACGCGCCCGCACCCGCCGGATGATCGAGGGGCTCAGCGACTACCTCCGGACCTTCGCGAGCGCCGGGCGACGGCTGCTCGGTGCGGAGACCTCCTTCGCCCTCGTGACCGGTCCGGCCCGGATGCGCGGCAGCATCGACCGGATCGAGGTCGACCCCGACGGCCGGGTCAGCGTGGTCGACCTGAAGACCGGACGATCGATGCCGAGCGAGAAGAACGACATGCCGGAGCACCCGCAGCTCGGCGCCTACCAGCTCGCGGTCGAGGACGGCGCTGTCGAGGGCGTCCCGGCCGGCTCCGAGATGGCGGACGCCCGGCTCGTCTTCGTGCAGAACCCCCGCGGTGGACACGCCTACTCCGAGCGGACGCAGCAGGCGTTCGACGACGATGCCCGGGACGCCTACCGGCAGCGCCTGCACACGGTGGCGACGGGCATGGCGGGCCGGACGTTCCTGGCGAACGTGGACGACCACTGCGAGAAGGCCCGCACGGGCGTCGAGTGCCGGATCCACGTCGTGGGCGAGGTGACCTGGTGACCGGGGAACAGGTGCTGCAGCCGTCCGACGACGTCCTGGTCGAGGCCCCTCGCCACGACGCGGACACGATCGCCGACGCCCTCGGTCGTCCCCGGCCCACCCCGCAGCAGCGCGCCGTCATCGAGTCGCCGCTCGCCCCCGCGCTCGTCGTCGCCGGGGCCGGCAGCGGGAAGACCGAGACGATGGCGTCCCGCGTCGTGTGGCTGCTCGCGAACGGCATGGTGCGCCCGGACGGCATCCTCGGCCTGACCTTCACCCGCAAGGCGGCGGGGGAGCTCTCGGTCCGGATCAACGACCGGATCCGCGCGCTCGAGGACGTCGGCCTGCTCGACGCCGGCGACGCGTTCGAGGCGCCGACGGTGTCGACCTACAACGCGTTCGCCAACTCGGTCTTCCGCGAGAACGCCCTGCTCGTCGGGCGTGACGGCGAGTCCCAGGTCCTCACCGAGCCGTCCGCCTGGCAGCTCGCGCGCCGGGTCGTCGTCGCCGCACGGGACGACCGGCTGGCCGGGCTCGACCGCGACGTCGACACCGTCACCGCGGCCGTCGTGGCGCTCGCCGGAGCGGTGTCCGAGCACCTCGTCGAACCCGAACGGCTGCGGCGGTTCGCGATCGAGTTCGCCGGGCTGCTCGAACTCCCGGGGAACAACCGCGGCGCGCCGTACAAGGCGATCACCGACGCCGTCGCCGCGATCGGTGCCCTGGAACCCCTGGTCGACCTGGTCGAGGAGTTCCGGCGGCAGAAGGTGGACCGCGGCTTCGTGGAGTTCTCCGACCAGATCGCGCTCGCGCTGGCCGCCGCCGAGTCCGCGCCGCGCGTGGTCACCGACCTGCGCCAGCGGTACGGCGTCGTGCTCCTCGACGAGTACCAGGACACCTCGGTCGTGCAGACGCGCTTCCTCGCCCGGCTGTTCCGCGGGCACCCGGTCATGGCGGTGGGCGACCCGCACCAGTCCATCTACGGGTTCCGCGGCGCGAGCGCGGCGAACCTCGCGCGCTTCCCGCGGGACTTCGGGAGCGACGGTGAGCAGCCCGTCACCTTCGCGCTCTCGACGAGCTGGCGGAACCCGGTCGACGTCCTCGCCGGGGCGAACGCCGTCGTCGCGCCGCTGTCGGAGGCGTCCGAGGTCGACGTCGAACGGCTCGAACCACGCCCAGGGGCCGACGCCGGCACCGTGCGCGCGGTGTTCCCGGAGACCCTCCCGGAGGAAGCCGCCGCCGTCGCGCGGTGGTTCGCCGACCGCCGCGCCGCGGACCCGAAGGGCTCGATGGCGCTGCTCCTGCGCTCCCGGAAGGACCTCGCCGCCTTCACCGGTGCGCTCGGCGACCACCGCGTGCCGTACCACGTGCTCGGGACCGGTGGGCTGCTCCAGCGGCCGGAGATCGTCGACCTCGTGGCGTGCCTCCGCGTGCTGCACGACCCGGCCGCGGGCAACGACCTCATCCGCGTGCTCGCCGGCGCCCGCTGGCGGATCGGTGCCGCCGACATCGCCGCACTGCACGCCCTGGCCCGCTGGTTGTTCGGACGCGACCACACCCAGCAGCGGCTGGACGACGACCTGACCGCGGCGTTCCGGGCCTCGGTCGCCGCGGGGGAGCACGGCTCGATCGTCGACGCGCTCGACTTCGTCGCCACCGCCCCGGACGAGCACGGCGCCCTCGCGGACATCAGCGACGTCGGGCGCCGACGGATGCGGGAGCTCGGGAAGCAGCTCGCCGCCCTGCGGGCACGGGCCGGCGGGGACCTGGTCGACTTCGTCACGCTGGTCGTCCAGGAGATGCGGCTCGACATCGAGGTCGCGGCGCACGAGCAGGGCAGCGGCGCCTTCCTCGACGCCTTCGTCGACGAGCTCGCCGGCTTCGTCACGACCGACGACCGTGCCGACCTCGGCGCGTTCCTCGGCTGGATCGACGCGGCCGCTCGACGTGACGACATGGGCCCCCGGTCCGAGGAGCCCGAGGCCGGCACGGTGCAGATCCTGACGATCCACGGGTCGAAGGGTCTCGAGTGGGACGCCGTGGCGGTGCCCCGGATGGTCGAGGGCGGGCTGCCGGCGCGTCCGCAGGAGGGCTCCTCGGGCTGGATCGGCTTCGGGCGCCTGCCGTACGAGTTCCGCGGCGACGCCGACGAGCTCCCACGGCTGGACTGGCGCGGACACGACTCGCAGAAGGACGTCACCCTCGCGATCGACGCCTACAAGGAGCAGGTCAAGGCCCGCAACGAGGACGAGGAGCGCCGTCTGACCTACGTCGCCCTCACCCGCGCGAAGCACGACCTGCTCGTCACCGGGTCGTTCTGGGCCGGTGGCGTCCGGCCGACCGCTCCGAGCCGGTACCTCCACGACCTGGTCGAGGCGGGCGTGGTCGACGGTGCCGCCGTGCCCGAGACGACCGAGCACGAGGAGAACCCCCTCGGCGACGCCGGCGCGACGCAGTCCTGGCCGCACGTGCCGTTCGGACACCGTGCCGCGCGGGTCGCCGCCGCCGCCGACCGCGTCCGGAACGCCAACCCGGGCGCGTCCGGACGCTTCGCCGCGGACATCGACCTCCTGCTCGCCGAACGCGCCGCGAACCGGTCCGCCCGGCACACCGTCGTCGTCCCGCACCGGGTACCGGCGTCCGGCTTCAAGGACTACCTCTCCGATCCGGACACCGTCGCCGAACGGCTCCGCAGGCCGATGCCGGAGCGGCCGTACCGGGCGACGCGCCTCGGCACCCTGTTCCACCAGTGGGTCGAGCAGCGCGCGCGGAGCGGCGGCTCGCTCGAGACCCTCGACGCGTGGGACGGCGAGCTCGACCTGGACCCCGAGGACGTGGTCGACGCCTCCGCCGAACCGGTCGTGACCGACGACGACGCCCGCCGACTCGCTGACTTCCAGGCGACCTTCGCCCGGTCACGCTGGGCCGGTCTGACCCCGATCGAGGTCGAGCGGGAGATCCACATCCCGTTCCTCGGCCACAGCGTCGTGTGCAAGCTCGACGCCGTCTACGAGATCGACGGACGGGCCGAGGTGGTGGACTGGAAGACGGGCAAGGCGCCGACGGGCAGCGACGACCTGGCGAAGCGACAGCTGCAGCTCGCCCTGTACCGGGTGGCGTACGCCGAGTTCACCGGGCGGCCGCTCGACGAGGTCGACGCGGTGTTCTACTTCGTCGCCGACGACCTCGAGGTCCGTCCGACCGAGTTGCTCGACCGTGCCGGGCTCGAGCGGTCCTGGCGCGACGCGATCGGCTGACCACGCGACCGTCTGCCGGACGCGACCGGCGAGGCGGGGCCGCGCCGTGCCTCCAGGCCGTCGACCGTCAGCGCGACGCGACGCGCGCGCTCAGCCGTGCCGACGTTCGGTCGACGACAGCAGCTGCTCGACCTCGCCGATCTCCATCGTCTCGGGGGAGACCGACTGCAGCGGCGCCGCACTCGGCGTCTGCACCGCGTCGACCAGCCGGTGCATCATCGCGACCGCGTCGTCGACGACCTCGGTGCTCTTGGCCTGCACGCCGTGCAGCAGCCACTGCGCCGTCTCGAGCTCGTGGTGGACCCGGGCGCGCTGCGCGAGCTGCCGGTCACGACCGCCGCCGTTCGCCTCGTACGCGCTGAGGACGGCGTCGAACGCGTCCTTCCGGCCGGAGAGCACCCACGCGAGGTCCTTCGCCGGGTCACCGAGCCGCAGCTCGCCCCAGTCGATGACCCCGGAGACCGCGTCGCCCTCGACCAGGATCGTCTCGGTGCCGAGCGAACCGTGCACCACGGTCGGCGTGAACTGCCACAGCTGCTGGTCGCGCGCGGCACCCTCCCACCGCTCCTTCAGCGCGGCGGGCACGAGCTTCGTGGCGACCGCCCGGTCCATCACGGAGACGGCGGAGCGGAGCACCTCGAACGGGGTGAGGGACGGCAGACCGGCGTCGGTGACGAAGCTGGTCGGCAGCTGGTGGATGGCCGCGACGGCACGGCCGACGCTCGTGGCGAGCTCTGGTCGCTCGACGAGCGCCTGCATGGTCGGGTGCGAGCCCGGCAGGTAGGTGGTGACGATGGCACGGGTCGATCCGATCGGCGCCTGTCCGCGGTACTCGGCCACGGCGAACGGGAGGCGCGTGCGGATGCCGGCGCTCAGCGCGCGGATCGCGACGAGGTCGGCTGACTGCCGCGCCTCGGCACGCTGGTTGCGCGGTCGCCGGATGGCCGTCTCGACGCCGTCGGCGTCGCGGAGGACAGCCGACTCGTAGTCCCCGGACGCGGCCGAGCCGAGCGTGCGCGTGCCGGTGACGAGGAGGCCTGAGACGGCCGTCGTCGCCAACGCGGCTAGAGTGAACTGGGATCCCGCCATGCCCCTCAGGGTAGGTCCGCAGCAGGTGGACGAGCGTGCGCCACGCTGGCCCGGGCAGTGCCGGGAGTTCCCGTCCCGTACCGATCGACCCGAGGAGCCCCCTGCCGTGACCGTCGAGTTCGCCGCCCGGCTCCCCCTCTCCCGCAACGACCTCGACCGTGACGCCGAGTTCCGCACGACGCCAGACGTCGAACGCGTGCTGCGGGACGACCCCGCGACCCGGTACCTGCCGGTGCGTGGTTCGGAGATGCTCCGGAACGCCGACGGCACGCTGCGCTTCGTGTCCGCGTCCGACGTCAGCGAGGGGACGGTCACGCTGTACCTCGGTCGTGCCGTGTCGGACGCTCCCGATGCGCCCGCGGGCACCCGGTTCGTGGCCGCCTTCGTCGACGCCGCCACCGCCGACGCGATCGAACCCGACGACGACGCCTGGGAGAGCCTGCGCATGTTCGGCACCGAGCTGTCGCCGCGGGACCAGGGCCTCGCGGTCGAGGCCGTCGCGATGGCGAACTGGCACGCGGTGCACGGGTTCTCGCCCCGGACCGGTTCCGCGACCGAGGTCGTGACCGGCGGCTGGGTCCGCCGGGACCCCGAGGGGCACGAGCACTTCCCGCGCACCGACGCCGCGATCATCGTCGGCGTGACCGACGCCGACGACCGGATCCTGCTCGGCTCGAACGCGGCGTGGGACGCGAACCGCTACTCCCTGCTCGCGGGCTTCGTCGAACCGGGCGAGTCCCTCGAGGACGCCGTCCGCCGCGAGGTCTGGGAGGAGTCGGGTGTCCACGTCGAGGAACCCGAGTACCTCGGCTCGCAGCCGTGGCCGTTCCCGGCGTCGCTCATGCTCGGGTTCCGCGCCCGGGCGGTGGACGGGGACCCGACGACCGCGCGGCCCGACGGCGTGGAGATCCTCGACGTGCGCTGGTTCTCGCGGGACGAGATCCGGGAGCGTGCCGGCGACACCCTGCTGCTGCCGGGCAGGACGTCGATCGCCCGCGCCATCATCGAGGAGTGGTACGGCGGGCCGCTGGACCTGCCGTGAGCGAGGTGGCCCCGGGCGTCCGCCCACCGTCGCCTGACGAGCTGCTCGCCGCCCTCGACGCCGAACAGCGCACCGTCGCCCGGACCCTGCTCGGCCCGGTGGCGGTCCTCGCCGGTGCCGGCACCGGCAAGACCCGCGCGATCACCCACCGCATCGCGTACGGCGTCGCGACGGGCACCTACGCGCCGAACCACGTCCTGGCGCTGACCTTCACCACGCGTGCCGCCGGTGAGCTGCGGTCGCGGCTGCGGTCGCTCGGCGCGGGCACCGTGCAGGCACGGACCTTCCACGCCGCGGCGATGGCGCAGCTCAGCTACTTCTGGCCGGACACCGTCGGCGGGCACGCCCCGCGCATCGTCGAGTCGAAGGGCCGGATGATCGCGCACGCGGCCGACACGGTCGGGCTGCGCGTCGACACCCCGACGCTCCGCGACCTGGCGGGCGAGCTCGAGTGGCGCAAGGTCCAGATGCTGTCCTACGACGAGTACGAGGCGGCGGCGGCCGACCGGGTGATGCCGCGGGACACCTCGCCGCGCCGGGTCCTCGACCTCATGCGTGCCTACGAGCAGCTGAAGGACGACCGCCGGCAGCTCGACTTCGAGGACGTCCTGCTCGCCACCCTCGGGATGGTGGAGTCCGAGCCGCGGGTGGCCTCGTACGTCCGACAGCAGTACCGCTTCTTCGTCGTCGACGAGTACCAGGACGTCTCGCCGGTGCAGCACGACCTGCTCCGGGCCTGGCTCGGCGGCCGGGACGACCTGTGCGTCGTCGGTGACGCCAGCCAGACGATCTACTCGTTCGCGGGTGCCTCGAGTCGGTACCTGCTCGGCTTCGGGTCGGAGTTCCCGCGCGGGTCCGTGCTGCGCCTCGAGCGGAACTACCGGTCGACGCGGCAGGTCGTGCACGCCGCCAACGCCCTGATGCGCGGGCAGCCGGGTGCGCTCGACCTCGTCGCGCAGACCACGGAGCCGGGTCCGGAGCCCGAGGTGCTGGCGTGCGTGCACGACGGGGACGAAGCCCAGACGGTGGCGCGCACCATCGCTTCCCTGGTCGCCGACCCGGCCACGCCCGCGTCGTACGGGGACGTCGCGGTGCTGTACCGCGTCGGTGCCCAGGCCGCGGCGATCGAGTCGGCGCTCGGCCGAGCCGGCATCCCGTACCGCGTCCAGGGCGGCACCCGGTTCTTCGACCGGCCCGAGGTGAAGCTCGCGGTGCACCACATGCGCGGCGAGGCCGTCCGGCAGACCGACGACGAACTCACCCGGCGGGTCGGCCTCGTGCTGCAGGTGAGCGGCTGGACGCCGACGCCGCCCGAGGGCACCGGCGCGGTGCGGGACCAGTGGGACGCGCTCCAGGCGATCATGGGCCTCGCCGAGGACGCCCCTGCTGGCACGACCATGCAGCAGTTCACCCAGGACCTCGTCGACCGTGCCGCGACGCACCACGAACCCGAGCTCGACGCCGTCACCCTCGCCACGCTGCACTCGTCGAAGGGCCTCGAGTGGCCGCACGTCGTGGTCATCGGTGCCGCCGAGGGGCTGCTGCCGATCTCGCACGCGACGACCGACGCCGAGGTCGACGAGGAACGCCGGCTGTTCTACGTCGGCCTGACCCGTGCCCGTCGTTCGGTGACGATCACGTGGTCCGGACAGGGCTCCACGCGTGGGGGAGCCCGGGTGGCGAGTCGCTTCCTGGCAGCGCTCGGCACGCACACCGCGGATGGAGCCGCACCGGCTGGCGACTGACCGACAGGTCGTCGCGGTCGAACACCAGCTGCTCGAGCCCCGGCCGCTGCGTGACGAGCGGCAACCGCTCGAGCAGCATCCGGATCGTGGCCGCCGCCACCGCCGCGGTCCGGTACGGGGACAGCGGTGGCGCCGGACGACCCCACACCTGCGCGGCGATCGCCGGCCACGACGGGTCGTCGTCGGCGTGGGCGTACTCGACGCACTGGAGGCACGGGCCCGCACCCGGGACGACGAACGGTCCGACCCGCACCCGGCCGTCACCCACCACGACCGACAGGTGCGGCACGCCACGTCGGGTCCACGCTGCCCGGAGGGCCGGGTCAACCACGTGGTCGGCGACCACGACCGCCAGACGCGGGTCCTGCTCCGGCACGACGACCGGGCCGCCGCGGGGTGCCGACGTGCGGGCGACGGTGACGCCCTCGCCCGCGAGCAGGTCGGCGACCGTGTCCGCCAACGGACCGGTGCCGTGCACCTCGACGCGGGACAGCGGTTCGGGCAGGACGTCGACGACGGCGGGCGACGCCGCTCCGAGCACCCGTGCGGCGACGTCCGGCGCGCACCCGGTCGCCGCGGCGAGGCCGGACAGTGCCTCGCGCCCCGTCTCACGACGGAGCGCGCACAGGAACCGTTCCTCGCCCGTGGTCGGGACGGCGACCACGGCCCGCGGCGGATCGACCCCGAGCTGGACCGTCGTCGGGTCGCGCCAGACGAACTCGAGCGTCGGATCGATGCGGATGCCCATGCCCCCACGCTGACGGACGGCGCCGTCGCGCGGGGGAGCGGCCCCGGATCTGTGGAGAACTACTTCGGAGTGTCGCCCTCGTCGGCGTCGCCCTCGTCGACGTTCCCGGACTCGTCCTCCCGCGGCCGGTCGCCCGTCGCGTCGTTGAGGAGGTCCTCGAGCGCCTTGTCGAACTCGTCGTCCTCGGCGGACTGCCCCGGGTTCTTGAGCCGCGCGACGAAGGCGTCCGGCGCGTCGATGTCGTCGGAGGTCGGGACGGCGTCGAAGTGCGACCACAGGGCGTCGCGCTGCTCGGTGCCGAGCTCGTCGGTGACCCGCTGCCACATCGCGGCAGCCTCGCGGAGCCGACGGGGGCGGAGTTCGAGACCGACGAGCGTGGCGAAGGCCGACTCCGCCGGACCGCCGGCAGCACGACGGCGCCGGACCATCTCGGCGATCGCGCCGGACTTCGGCAGGCGTTCGGTCGCCGCCGCGGTCACGGTGTCGACCCAGCCCTCGACGAGCGCGAGCATGGTCTCGAGGCGGGCGAGCGCTGCCTCTTGTTCCTCGGTGCGCGGCGGGATGAGCGCGCCGGAGGCCAGGGCGTCGCGGAGCTGCTCCTGGTTCGTCGGGTCGATCTCGGACGCGAGCTCCTCGACGCGGTCGAACGGGATGTGGATGCCCCGCGCGTAGTCGGTGATCGACGAGATGATGTGCAGCCGGAGCCAGCGCGCGGAGCGGAACAGCCGGGCGTGCGCGAGCTCGCGGACCGCCAGGTAGATGCGGACCTCGTCCTCGGGGACGTCGAGGCCCTCGGCGAACTCGGCCACGTTCTGCGGCAGGAGCGCGGCGACCTGCTCGTCGAGGAGCGGCACACCGACGTCACCGCCGGACACGACCTCCTTCGAGAGCTGCCCGACGACCTGGCCGAGCTGGATCGCGAACAGGGCGCCACCGACGCCCCGCATCGCCTTGGAGACGTCGCCGAGCATCGCCTTGAGTTGCTCCGGTGCCCGCTGCTCGATCGCCTCGGTCAGGGCGTTCGAGATGCTCAGCGCCACGGGTTCGGCGATCTGTGCCCACACCGGGGTGGTCGCCTTCGCCCACTGTTCACGGGTGTACAGGCTCGGGGTCGCGGTGAGTTCGGCGACGGTGGTGGCCTCGTCCAGCCAGAGGGCAGCGACCTGGAACGCCTGGTCCGCCGCCTGCGAGGTCGCGGGGTCGACCGGGTGGCCGCCCTCCCGCGCGATGGCCGTGGCCCGCTCCGAGGCGACCGAGAAGTCGATGCCGTCCCCGCCAGACTGGGCGGCACGCTGCAGCTGGCTCATCAGGTTCGCCACGAAGGCCGGGTCGTTCGGCAGGCCGGCGGCACCGGCGAGCTGCGACGGGTCGATCTGGCCCTCGCCGGACAGGAGCTTGCGGAGCATCTCCTGGAAGTCGTCGTCCGGCCCCGGCTGCGGTTCATCAGGCATGACGACTACGCTAATCGCTGCTCACGGGGCCGCACCTGGGACGCCCCCGTGGGAACGCCCGAACCGCTGCGCCGAGGGCGAACAGCCCGCCCTGGAAGGACGTTGTGTGACCCTCTTCGCCGCCGAGCCCCGTCGTCGTTCGCGCTCCAGGACCGTCGGGTGGGCGTTCGTGATCGGGGCCGTCGTCCTCGGGCTGCTCGCGAGCTTCCTGCCGAGCCCGTACCTCATCGAGGTACCGGGCCCCGTGTACAACACGATCGGGACGCAGAAGCAGGGCACGGGCAAGGACGCGAAGAACGTCAAGCTCATCCAGGTCGACGGTCACCCGACCTACCCGACGGCCGGCGCGCTCGACATGCTCACCGTCGGGATCCAGGGCGACGCCACCAACCGGCCGTCCTGGACCAGCGTCATCCGCGCGCTGTTCACCAGGTCCGAGGCGGTGATCCCGGCCTCCGCGATCTACCCAGAGGGCGTGACCACCGACCAGGTGAACCAGCAGGACACCGCGGACATGCAGGCCTCGCAGCAGTCCGCGGTCGCCGCCGCCCTCATCCAGCAGGGCTACGAACTGCCCACCGACCTCGAGGTCGGCACCGTCCAGAAGGACTCCGCCGCGGACGGCGTCATCGAGAAGGGCGACGTCATCCGCTCGTTCGACGGGACCTCCCTCACCGAGAACGCGGACGCCACGTCGCTCCGGGAGCTCGTCGCGAAGCACGGCACGTCCGACCCGGCGAAGGTCGTCATCGAGCGCGACGGCACCGAGAAGACCGTGGAGCTCACGCCGCGGAACGAGCAGGGAACGGCTCTCATCGGCGTCGGCGTCACCGAGCGGTACGACTTCCCGTTCCGCGTCTCCATCGAGCTCCAGGACGTCGGCGGCCCCTCGGCCGGCATGATGTTCGCCCTCGGGATCATCGACGAGATCACGCCGGGCAAGCTCAACGGCGGCAAGCACGTCGCGGGCACCGGCACCATCACCGCCGACGGCGAGGTCGGCGCGATCGGCGGCATCCGGCAGAAGATGTACGGCGCGAAGGACGCCGGCGCGACCGTCTTCCTCGCACCGGCCGACAACTGCGACGAGGTCGTCGGGCACGTCCCGTCCGGCCTCGACGTCTACAAGGTGAGCACCCTCGACCAGGCGGTCACGGACCTCGAGACCATCGCCTCCGGGAAGAGCACCGCGAAGCTCGCGCGCTGCACGTCGTAGGGCCGGCCACGCGCTCCACGCGACGTCCGCGGCCGTCGCGATCCGTGCCTCCAGGCAGTCCTCCTGGAGGCGCGACGCGCCTTCCTGAGTCTCCGTACAGTTTCAGACGTGCTCGGGCCACATAGGATCGATGCACTGACGGCCCGCCGCGCCGGGCCCGCCGGTTCGACACGTCTGGAGCACATCAAGTGACGACAACCTCGTCCACCTCGGGGCGGCGTTCGCCGCGGGTCCCGATCGTGGTCACGATCATCGTGCTGGCCGCACTGGTGATCGCCTTCTTCATCTTCGCGAGCCTGTACACCGACTACGCGTGGTTCGCGCAGCTCGGCTTCCAGCAGGTCCTGACCACGCGGTGGATCGCCGGGACGTTGATGTTCCTCGCCGGGTTCCTCGGGATGGCGGTGCCCGTCTACGCGAGCATCGCGATCGCGTTCCGGTTCCGGCCGGTCTACGCGAAGCTCAACTCGCAGCTCGACCGCTACCAGCAGGTCATCGAGCCGCTGCGTCGCGCCGTGATGATCGGCATCCCGGTCGTCCTCGGCATCTTCGCGGGGCTGTCGACCGCGGGGCGCTGGAGCATGGTGCTCGAGTACTTCAACCGCACGCCGTTCGGCAAGACCGACCCGCAGTTCGGACTCGACATCGGGTTCTACGTGTTCGAGCTGCCGTTCTGGCGCGCGATCGTGGCGTACTCGTCGGCCGTCGTGCTCATCGCGGGACTCGCCGCGCTCGCCGCGTGCTACCTGTACGGCGCCATGCGCTTCGGCGGCCGCGAGGTCCGCATCTCGAAGGCCGCTCGGATCCAGCTCGCCGTCACCGCCGCGGTCTACATCGCGCTGCAGGCGGTCAGCCTCTGGCTCGACCAGTACGCCGCGCTGACGAAGTCGAACTCGCTCATCACGGGTGCGCAGTACACCGAGGTGAACGCCGTCATCCCTGGCCGCGAGATCATGGCCGGCATCGCGGCGATCGTCGCGATCCTGTTCATCGTCACCGCGGTCATCGGCCGCTGGCGCATCTCGATCGTCGGCACCGGGCTGCTGCTCGTCGCGGCGATCGTCATCGGCGGGATCTACCCCTGGATCGTCCAGCGCCTGCAGGTGAAGCCGTCCGAGCGCACGTTCGAGTCGGCGTACATCGAACGGAACATCAAGGCCACCCGTGACGCGTACGGCGTCTCCGGGGTGCAGGAGAAGAACTACGACGCGACGACGGAGGCCAGCTCCGGCGCCCTGGCGCAGGACGCCCAGACCACGGCGAACATCCGCCTGATCGACCCGAAGATCGTCTCCGACACCTTCAGCCAGCTGCAGCAGTACCGGCAGTACTACCAGTTCCCGAAGGAACTCGACGTCGACCGCTACGACGTCAAGGGTCAGACCGAGGACACCGTGATCGCGGTCCGCGACATCGACCTGGACGGGCTGAGCTCGCAGGCGAACACCCCGTACAACCGGGCGTTCGTCTACACCCACGGCTACGGGGTCACCGCGGCCTTCGGCAACCAGCGGGCCAGCGACGGCAAGCCGGTCTTCCTCGAGTCGGGCATCCCGTCGAACGGTGCACTCGGGGACTTCCAGCAGCGCGTGTACTTCGGTGAGACCTCGCCGGCGTACTCGATCGTCGGTGCGCCGAAGGGCTCGAAGAACGTCGAGCTCGACTACCCGTCCGGCTCCGACGACAGCAACGGCGGCAACGCCACGACGACCTACGCCGGCAACGGCGGGCCCAGCCTCGGCAACTTCTTCAACCGGCTCGTCTACGCGGCGAAGTTCCAGTCCGAGCAGATCCTGCTGTCGGACGCGGTCAACCAGGACTCGCAGATCCTGTACGACCGCGACCCGATCTCCCGCGTGCAGAAGGTCGCGCCGTACCTGACGCTCGACAGCGACGCGTACCCGGCGATCGTCGACCACCGCATCCAGTGGGTCGTCGACGGCTACACGACGAGCGACGCGTACCCGTACTCGCAGAGCCAGAGCCTGTCGGACAGCATCGCCGGCTCCGAGTCCTCGGCGTACCGGACCGACCAGGTGAACTACATCCGGAACTCGGTGAAGGCCACGGTCGACGCGTACACGGGCAAGGTCACCCTGTACTCCTGGGACACCAAGGACCCGGTGCTGAAGACCTGGGAGAAGATCTTCCCGACCGCGGTCAAGCCGGTGTCCTCGATGAGCGCGGAACTGCTCGACCACGTCCGGTACCCGACCGACCTGTTCAAGGTGCAGCGGTCGATCCTCGGCACCTACCACGTCACCAACGCGAACTCGTTCTACTCGGGCGACGACGCGTGGAACACGCCGCAGGAGCCGACGTCGGGCACGAACGACTCGTCCGACACCGCCGACACGTCGACGACCACGAACTCGGGCACGAACGCGCTCGGGGCGACCACGACGACCACCAGGGCGAACCTGCAGGATCCGTACTACCTCACGATGAAGGTGCCTGGTCAGGGGACCGCGTACACGCTGTACACGACGTACATACCCCAGCAGTCGGCCGGCTCGAACAACCGCAACGTGCTCACCGGGTACCTCGCGGTGGACTCCGACGCGGGCGGTGCGGGCAAGGGCAAGAAGGCGTCCGGCTACGGCAAGCTCACGCTGTTGACGATGCCGAAGACGGACAACATCCCGGGTCCGGCGCAAGTGCAGAACCTGTTCAACTCGGACACCACGGTGTCGCAGGAGCTGAACATCCTGAAGCGGGGCAACTCGACCGTCAAGCAGGGCAACCTGCTGACGCTCCCGGTCGGTGGCGGGTTCCTCTACGTCCAGCCCGTGTACGTCCAGTCGACCTCGAGCGGTTCGTACCCGCTGCTGCAGAAGGTCCTCGTGGCGTTCGGCGACAAGATCGCGTTCGAGGACACCCTCGACGAGGCCCTCAACAGCCTCTTCGGCGGTGACTCGGGTGCCGCTGCCGGTGACCAGGGCGCGGCCGGTGGCTCGTCGGGGTCCTCGGGGTCTGACTCCGGGTCGTCGTCCGGGTCCGACTCCGGATCGTCGTCGGGCTCCGACTCCGGCTCGTCCGCGGGTTCGGGTTCGTCGTCCGACTCGGGGACCGACAACGCGGCGCTGCAGAAGGCCCTCAACGACGCCAAGCAGGCGCTGCAGGACCGTCAGGACGCCTACGCGGACAACGACCTGGTCGCCGCCGCCGAGGCCGACCAGCGCCTGCAGGAAGCGATCCAGGCCGCCACCGAGGCCGAGAGCGGGAACTAGACACACCGTGGCGGGGAGCTCGATTTGTGCCCCGCCACGGCCCCGTGTAGGCTGATCAACGTGCCGCGGGGTGGAGCAGTTCGGTAGCTCGCTGGGCTCATAACCCAGAGGTCGTAGGTTCAAATCCTGCCCCCGCAACCAAGCGTCACAGAGAAGGCCCCGGTCCAGTCGGACCGGGGCCTTCTTCGTGGGCCCGGGCCCCTGGCTCGTGCTGGCCGGTACGCTCGGCGGATGGGCACCCTGACGATCGCCGCGGCGCAGTTCGCACCCGTGGACGACCCCGCCGCCAACCTCGAGACCGTCCGTTCCGCGGCGGTGGATGCGGTTTCGCGGGGTGCCGACCTGCTCGTGACGCCGGAGTACACCTCGTACTTCACGGCCGAGATCGACGACCGGTTCGTCGCGGCAGCGCAGCCGCTCGACGGCCCGTTCGTCAGCGGTCTGCAGGCCATCGCCCGCGACACCGGGATCGCACTCGTGGTCGGGGTCGCGGAGAGCGGTTCGGCCGACCGCTTCCGGAACACCCTCGTCGCCGTGCTGCCGGACGGCTCGATCGCCGCGGCGTACCGGAAGGTGCACCTCTACGACGCGTTCGGGTCCCGGGAGTCCGACCGCATCGAGTCCGGTGACCCAGCGCAGCTCCCGGTGTTCGAGCTCGGTGGTGTCCGGATCGGCCTGGAGACCTGCTACGACCTGCGCTTCCCCGAGGTCACCCGCCGCCTCGCCGCCCCGGAGCACGGAGCCGCCGACGTCGTGGTGCTCCCCGCCGAGTGGGTTCGTGGACCGGGCAAGGAACACCACTGGCGCACCCTGCTGACCGCGCGCGCCATCGAGAACACCGTGTGGGTGGTGGGCGTCGGGCAGACTCCGCCGATCGGCATCGGGGGCTCGGTCGTGCTGGACCCGTCCGGGGTCGCTGTGGCTGCGGCCGGTGCGGTCCCGGGGATGCTCGTCGCGACGGTCGACACGGCGGTGACGGAGTCGGTCCGGCAGACGAACCCCTCCCTGGCCCTGCGGCGCTACGAGGTCACGCTGCGCGACTGACCCGCGCGCGCTGCGGCCCGGGCGCTGGCTGCTCGTCCGTCCGTCGCGAGCGGGCGGAATGTGTGCCGTCCGGTGGGTGAGGGGGACGTGTTTCGCCCGCTCGTGTTCGGCGCGCTTGGGGTCGGTCCGGTGTTCGTCGCGAGCGGGCGGAATGTGTGCCGTTCGGTGGGCGAGGGGGACGTGTTTCGCCCGCTCGTGTTCGGCGCGCGTCGGGTCGGTCCGGTGTTCGTCGCGAGCGGGCGGAATGTGTGCCGTTCGGTGGGCGAGGGGACGTATTTCGCCCGCTCGCGCAGGGACGGACGTCGGCGGCAGGACCCCGGGCCGTCAGGCGTGCGGGGTGAGCCCTGCCAGTCGGGCCGCCGCGTCCTCGAGTACCGAGCGGCGCTTGCAGAAGGCGAACCGGACGAGCGAGCGGTACCCGGCGGCGTGGTCCGGCCGGACGAACGCCGACACGGGAACGCCGACCACGCCGGCGAGCTCGGGCAGCTTCGTGCAGAACTCGCGGGCATCGTCGTACCCGAGCGCGGCGGCATCGGCGATGACGAAGTAGCCACCGTCCGGCCGCATGACCTCGAAGCCGGCGGCGCGGAGACCGGCGGCGAGCAGGTCGTGCTTCGCGGAGAGCTCGGCCGCGATCCCGGCGAACACCGAGTCGGGCAGCCGCAGTCCGGCGGCGACCGCGGGTTGGAACGGGGCGCCGTTCACGAAGGTCAGGAACTGCTTCACGGACGTGATGGCGTCGACAATTGCCGGGGGAGCCGTGAGCCAGCCGATCTTCCAACCCGTGGTGCTGAAGGTCTTCCCAGCGCTCGAGATCGTGACGGTGCGGTCGGCGGCGCCGGGAAGGCTGGCGATCGGCACGTGGGGGACGTCGAACGTCAGGTGCTCGTAGACCTCGTCCGTGACGATCAGCGCGTCGTACTGCTCGGCGAGCTCGACGATCGTCGCGAGCACCTCGTCGGGGAGCACCCGCCCGGTCGGGTTGTGCGGCGTGTTCACCAGCACGACCCGCGTGCGGTCCGAGAACGCGGCGCGGAGCGTGTCCTCGTCGGGCAGGAAGTCCGGTGCCGTCAGCGGGACGGTCACGTGCGTCCCTCCGGCCAGCCGGATGAGCGCGCCGTAAGCGTCGTAGAAGGGCTCGAAGGTCACGACTTCGTCGCCGGGTTCGACGAAGGCGAGGAGGGTCGCAGCCAGGGCTTCGGTCGCACCGGCCGTGACGAGGACCTGCCGGTCGGGGTCGACCTCGAGGTCGTACCACCGCGCCTGGTGCTCGCTGACGGCCAGGCGCAGGTCCGGCGTCCCACGTCCAGGCGGGTACTGGTTGACGCCGTCCCGGATCGCGGCGACGGCGGCGTCGAGGACCTCGACGGGGCCGTCCTCGTCCGGGAAGCCCTGCCCGAGGTTGATCGCACCGGTCGCGGCGGCCAGGGCGCTCATCTCGGCGAAAACGGTCGGTGCGGGGACACCGTCGGATCCGAGGAGCATCGCTCCCTCGGCTGCTCGCAACCAGGGTCCTGCCTGCCGCATGTGATTCCCTCCGAGGTGTCGACCGCGCCGTGCGGTGCCGAACGCACCCAACCTACTGGCGGACCGACGCACCATCCGAGCGCTCGCCCACAGCCCACGCATAAGATCGCCATAGGTCGCTCGCAGCGTCAGCAGGAGCAGCGCTCAGGTGGGTCCGACAGACTGCACGAGCTTGAAAGGAGCACGTCCAGCATGACCGACACCACGCCCCACGGGCAGGACGACGACTTCCGTCCGGACGACACGGCTGCACAGGCCGCATCCGAGGACGCCGCGACGAACGACTCCGAGCACACGAACGCCGCTCCGGCGAGTGACGAGCGAGCGGACCACACCGACGTGATCGACGCCGCTCCCGCGAACGAGACCGACGTCATTGCCGCGTCGACCGATCACCCGACCGACCGGTACACGGCTCCGTACCCGACGGTCGCACCGGAGACGGCGCAGACGAGCCAGTACGGCCAGACCAGCCAGTACGGCCAGACGAGCCAGTACGGCCAGGGCAGCCAGGCAACAGGCGGGTACGGCCAGCACGCGACCCCGTACGGCACCGACCAGGCGCCGACCGGCCAGTACGGCCAGCCGCAGCAGCAGGAGCAGCCGACGAACCAGTACGGCCAGACCCAGTACGGCCAGAACCAGCCGACGAACCAGTACGGCCAGAGCCAGTACGGGCAGGCGCAGCAGGCGAGCCAGTACGGTCAGGGCCAGTACGGCCAACCCCAGCCCGCCTCCGGCCAGCAGCAGCCCCGCTACGGCGAGTACGCCCAGCCCACCTCCGCCCCCGCATCGGCCTCCGAGTACTCCGGGTACGCCGGCGCTCCTTCGGCGCAGGCCCCGACCTCGGCCACCAGCTCCTTCGGTGACGTCGACGGCTCCAACCAGCGCAACGGCCACTACTTCGGCGCCGCCGCGACCGGTGCTGGCGCAGGTGCAGCCACCGGCACCACGACCCGCTCGAAGGACGGCCGCGGACGCCTCGTCCTCCCGATCGTCGCCGGCCTCGTCGTCGCCGGCCTCGTCGGCGGCGGCGCCGGCTGGCTCGCCGGATCCAGCCAGAGCGGCGGCACCGTCGTCGGTTCCTCGACGTCGCAGAACGGCGGGAACCTGACGGTCAACGACTACAACAACGCGACGGTCGTCACCGCCGTGGCCGCCCAGGCGACCCCGTCGGTCGTGACGATCAACGTGTCGTCGAGCAGCGAAGCCGGCACCGGTTCGGGCGTCGTGTTCAGCAAGGACGGCTACATCGTCACGAACACCCACGTGGTGACGCTCGACGGCGACAGCTCGAACGGTTCGATCACGGTCACGACCTCCGACGGCAAGATCTACCCGGCGAAGCTCGTCGGCACGGACCCGACGGTGGACCTCGCGGTCATCAAGATCGACGCCACCGACATGAAGCCGATCAGCTTCGCGGATTCGTCCGACCTCAACGTCGGTGACACCGCGGTCGCGATCGGTGCGCCGCTCGGCCTGTCGAACACCGTCACCGACGGCATCGTCTCGACCCTCAGCCGCAGCATCCAGGTGACCTCGAGCGCTCCCAGTGAGGGCGGCGACTCGAACGAGGGCGGCAACGGCAGCAGCGGCGGCCCGTTCGACTTCTGGGGCAACGGCGACAACGGCAGCAGCTCCTCCTCGAACACCACGGTCTCGCTCCCGGTCATCCAGACCGATGCCTCGATCAACCCGGGCAACTCCGGCGGTGCGCTCCTCGACTCCAAGGGCAAGCTGATCGGCATCAACGTGGCGATCGCGAGCGCGAGCAGCTCGTCCGACTCGTCGAGCCAGTCCGGCAGCATCGGCGTCGGCTTCTCGATCCCCTCGAACCTCGTCAAGCGCGTGGCGAACGAGATCAAGGAGAACGGGTCGGCGACGCACGGTCTGCTCGGCGCGACGGTCGGCGACGCCGCCGAGGACGCCAAGGCCACCCAGATGGGCGGGCTCATCAAGTCCGTCTCGTCCGGCGGCGCGGCGGCGAAGGCCGGTCTGCAGAAGGGCGACGTGGTCACCAAGATCGGTTCGGCGACGGTCTCCGACGCCACCGACCTGACGGCGCAGGTCCGCTACTTCGCGGGTGGCGCCAAGACGACCATCACCTACATCCGCGGCGGCGAGACCCGCGAGACGGACGTCACGCTCGGGACCTACAAGGGCTGACGCGCGTCAGCGGAACGCAACGACACGACGGCCTGGAGGCGCGGTGCCAGCTGGCACCGCGCCTCCAGGCCGTCTCCCGGTTGCGTCCTTGATAGGCTCAGGGTCGCTCTGCGGGGCGGCACCGTCCGCGGTGCGTCCCGTGCACCCAGCCAGGACCCCGAGGTACGCATGCAGACAGACGGACACCCCCTGCCGGGCGTCTCGTACGTGATGCCCGTCCTCAACGAGGTGACCGAGGTCCGCGCGGCCGTCCAGAGCCTGCTCGACCAGGACTACGCCGGCCCGTTCGAGGTCATCCTCGCGCTCGGCCCGTCGATCGACGGCACGAACCAGCTCGTTGCCGAGATGAGCGCCGCGGATCCCCGCATCCGGGCGATCGACAACCCGATCGGTTCGACACCCGCCGGCCTGAACGTGGCGATCCGTGCGTCGGTGCACCCCGTCGTCGTCCGCGTCGACGCCCACTCGGTGCTGCCGCAGGACTACACGCGGATCGCGGTGCGGGTGCTGCAGGAGTCCGGGGCGGACAACGTGGGCGGCATCATGCACGCCGAGGGCCGGACGCCGTTCGAGCGGGCCGTGGCGCTCGCCTACGGCAGCCGGGTCGGTCTGGGCGGGACCCCGCACCACGTCGGCGGCCAGGCCGGGCCGGCCGAGACCGCCTACCTCGGGGTGTTCCGGCGCGACCGACTGTTCGAGGTTGGGCTGTTCGACGAGGGCATCAAGCGCGGCCAGGACTGGGAGCTCAACCGGCGGCTCCGGCAGACCGGCGGCACGGTGTGGTTCACCCCCGAGCTCGTCGTCACCTACCGGCCGCGACCCAGCCTCAAGCGACTCGTGCGGCAGTTCGTCGCGACCGGGTTGTGGCGCGGTGAGCTCGCCCGCCGGTTCCCGGCGAACAACGGCCTGCGCTACTTCGTCCCGCCCGCGATGGTCGCCGCGATGGCGCTCGGCATCGTCGCCGGGATCGTCGGCATCATCGGCGCAGTACTCGGCTCCGGTGCCGCGTGGGCCCTGCTCGGGTTCGTCGTGCCCGCGGTCTACATCGTCTTCGTCGTCCTGGGGGCCGTCGCGGTCGCCCGGCGGTCGGGGCTGCCGACCCTGCTCTGGCTCCTCGTGGTGCTGCCCTGCATCCACGTGGGCTGGGGCCTCGGCTTCATCATCGGCTTCCTCACCCGGACGTCCGAGCTGACCACGCACACGGGACGGTGACCTGACCTCTTGACCGATGACACGACCGGCCGCGGGAACACCCGCCCCACCTCGATCGCCGAGCTCCGTGCCGTCGCCCAACCGGACGAGGTCCGATCGCGGGCGAACGCCGAGCACTGGACGGCGTCGCTGTACCTGCGGGACGTCTCGCCGTACCTGACGTGGTTGCTCCTGAAGACCCGGGTGAGCGCCAACCAGGTGACCGGCCTGATGATCCTGGTCGGGTGGAGCATCGCCGCGGCCCTGCTCATCCCGGGCATCTGGGGTGCGGCGCTCGCACTCGTCCTCGGCCAGCTGCAGATGCTCGTCGACTGCAGCGACGGTGAGGTCGCGCGGTGGCGGGGGACCCGGTCGCCGGCCGGCGTGTTCCTCGACAAGGTGGGGCACTACACGACTGAGGGGCTCATCCCGATCGCACTCGGCGTCCGTGCTGCGACGTGGCCGATCCACGGCGCCGACTGGATGTGGACGACGATCGGCTGCGCGCTGGGGCTCGTCATCGTGCTCAACAAGGCGTTGAACGACATGGTGCACGTCGCCCGCGCGAACGCCGGGCTCGACAAGCTCGTCGACCGCCGTGACGCCGGCACCGTCCCGTCCGGACGTCGGCTCGCCACCCTGCGCCGGGCAGCCCGGTTCCTGCCGTTCCACCGGCTGTACCACTCGGTCGAGCTGAGCATCCTGGCGTTCGTCTTCGCGCTGCTGGCACTCGTGATCGGGCACCCGCTGGCCGATCGCATCCTGGTGGGTGCGCTGCTGCCGCTCGCGGTGGTCGCCACGTTCGGGCACTTCCTGGCGATCATCTCGTCGAAGCGGGTCCGCGCGTGACGCCCGGGACCGTCCGACGTCACGCGGTCTCGCACCGCGACCGCCCGCGTGTGGCCGTCGTGAGCCTGTCACAGGGCACCCGCCCGGACGACCTGCGCCGCGGACTCGAGAGCGTGCTCGCGCAGCAGGACGTCGAGCTCGACGTCGTGTGCGTCGGCAACGGCTGGGAGCCCGAGGGCCTGCCGGAGGGCGTCCGCGCACTGGGGCTGCCGGAGAACGTCGGGATCCCGGCCGGACGCAACGCGGGGGTCGAGGTGGTCGACGGCGACTACGTGTTCTTCCTCGACGACGACGCGTCCGTGCCGTCCGAGACCTTCCTGCGGGACGCGATCGGGCTCTTCGAGCGGGACCCGTCCCTCGGGCTCGTGCAGCCGCGGGTGGTCGACCCGACCGGAGCCGCGAACCCCACGCGCTGGATCCCCCGGATCCGCAAGGGCGAGCCGGACCACTCGTCGCCCGTGTTCTCGGTGTGGGAGGGCGCGGTCGTGCTGCCGATGGACGTCTACCGCGCCACCGGCGGGTGGGGAGCCGAGTACTTCTACGCGCACGAGGGCATCGAGCTCGCCTGGCGCGTGTGGGACGCCGGACGACGGACCTGGTACGCCGGCGACCTCGTCGCGCACCACCCCGCGATCGACCCGGCACGCCACACCGAGTACTACCGACTGAACGCCCGGAACCGCGTCTGGCTGGCCCGCCGCAACCTGCCCGTCGTGCTCCGCCCGCTGTACGTCGGGTCGTGGGCGGCGATCCAGGTCGCACGCTGGTGGCGTCACCCGCGCCGCCTGGCGACCTGGTTCGGCGGCATCCGAGAGGGCTGGACCTCGGACTGCGGCCCCGTGCACGTCATGGGGTGGCTGACCATCGGCCGCATGACACTCGCCGGTCGCCCGCCGATCGTCTGACCCGACCACCACCAACCGTCCGCCGACACCGGGAGAGGGACCATGCCGATCATCCGCGACGTGCGCACCGCCGTGCGACTGGCCGAGCGACTGCTCAAGTCGCGTCGGAGCCGTCGTACGCTCGCGCGTCGGCTGCCGAGCGCGCCGACCCCCGCCCCCGGCACGATCGAGATCGCGGTGTACTTCGCCGACGGCCCGGTGAACATGTACCAGGTCCGCCAGTGGTACGCGCCGCTCGCCGAACTGGCGGCCACGCACCCGGTGGCGATCGTCTC
Organism: Curtobacterium sp. 314Chir4.1; assembly: GCF_900215175.1. Lineage (NCBI taxonomy): Bacteria > Bacillati > Actinomycetota > Actinomycetes > Micrococcales > Microbacteriaceae > Curtobacterium > Curtobacterium sp. 314Chir4.1. Next base: position 364,841 of record NZ_OCMI01000003.1, on the reverse strand, counting down.
GCGCAGCCCCGGGACGATGCTGACGTTGCTCGACGAGTCGCCGGTGCCGGTGGTCTACGCGCGCCAGGTCGTCGACCTCGAACGGTTCGTCGACGAGCAGGCGCCCAAGATCGTCCTGTACGTCAACCAGAACGCCCGCAACTTCCAGATGATGCGGTACGGGCGCATGTGGCACGTCTTCGTCAACCACGGCGAGAGCGACAAGATGTACATGACGACGAACCAGTTCAAGGCGTACGACTACGCCCTGATCGCCGGCGACGCTGCTCGTGACCGACTCGCCGACGCCCTGTGGGACTACGACCTCGACGCCCGTACGATCGCCATCGGACGCCCGCAGGCCGACCACTTCGCGGGTGCAGCGCCCTACCCGGAGGACGACCGCACCGTCGTGCTCTACGCGCCGACGTGGGAGGGTGACCGGGCAGCGGCCGCCTACGGGTCGATCGCGACCCACGGCACCACGATCGCCGAGCGGGTCCTGGCGTCTCCCGCGCACCGGCTGGTGTACCGACCCCACCCGCGCAGCGGTGTCCGTGACGCCGCCTACAAGGCCGCCCACGAGCGCATCGTCGCGGCGATCGCCGCCGCCAACGCCGCTGATCCGAGCGCGCACCACGTGTACGACGACGGGGCGGAGCTCGGCTGGCAGCTCGCCGGTGCCGACGTAGCCATCACCGACATCAGCGCGATGATCTACGACCGCCTGGCCGTCGGGAAGCCGCTCATCGTGACCCGGCCGGAGTCCCCGGAAGCCGACGTCGACGAGCGCGGCTACCTGGGCGACGCCAGCTGGCTGACGGCGTCCGATGCGGGAGACGTGGTCGCGCGGGTCGACGCCGCAGCCAACGACGCCGCCGAACTCGCGAAGCTGCAGCACTGGGTGCAGCGGTACTTCGGCGACACGACGCCGGGGGCTGCGACGGCACGGTTCCACGGTGCGATCGAACGGCTGCTCGACCGCTGGCGTTCGGTCGCTGCGACGCGCAACGAGGGCTGACGGCGACCGCGACGCCGGCCCGGCGTCGTCAGGCAGCACGGCCGTCGGCCACGAGGGACATCCGCCAGAGGTACTCGGACCGGTCCGGACGGCGCCACCGGACGACGACGATCCCCGTGTCGTCCGCGGCGGCGCCGAACACCGCGATCGTGAGCGCACGTCCCGGGTCGAGCCGCCGTACGGCGAGCGGTGGGCAGTACCCGTTGCCGAGGTGGGTGAGGGTGAGACCGTCGACGGGTTCGTCGCCGGTGTTCACCAGGTCGTAGCGACGTGGTGCGAGGGAACGGTCGATCGTGAACGGGACGGCGTAGGCCGTCGGTGTCGGGTGGTGCATGCCGTCACGGTAGGGGGAGGGTCCGACGTTCGGGGCTGCGTTCCGGCGGGGGAGCGGACGGCTGTGGAGCGTGGGCTCGTGGGCCGGGTTGTTGAGGGGGAGTGGGGCCTCAGACGCCGTAGTCGGAGGAGTACCGCGCGAGGGCTTCCTCGATCGTGCCGTCCAGCTGCAGGCGCCCCTTGTCGAGGTAGAGTCCGCGCTCGCAGAAGCGTCGCAGGTCCTTGTCGCTGTGCGAGACGAAGAACAGGGTCCGGCCGCCGGCCAGGAGTTCCTCGATGCGCTTGTAGCACTTCTCACGGAACGCCTTGTCGCCCACGGCGAGCACCTCGTCCACCAGGATGACCGGTTCGTCGAGCCGCGAGATCACCGCGAACGCGATGCGCACCTTCATCCCGCTGGACAGGTGCTTGTACGGGGTGTCGACGAAGTCACCGATCTCGGCGAAGTCGATGATCTCGTCGAACGCGTCCCGGATCTCCGCGCGGGACATGCCGTGCAGCCCCGCCGTGAGGAACACGTTGTCGCGGACCGAGAGGTCGCCGACGAATCCACCCGTGATCTCGATGAGGGGAGCGACGCCGGCTCCGACGTGGACGCGGCCCTCGTCCGGGAGCATCACCTGTGCGACGAGCTTGAGCAGCGTCGACTTGCCCTGGCCGTTCCGTCCGACGACACCGATCGCCTCGCCCGGGCGGACGTCGAAGGTCACACCCCGCAGGGCCCAGAACTCGTCGGCGCGCTTCCGGCGGTTGCTGCCGGCGAAGAGGTCCTTGAAGCTCCGGCTGGCGCGGCGGTTGCGCTTGAACCGGATCCCGGCGTCGCGCACCGAGATCACGGGGGCGACGGTCGTGCCCCGTCCGGTCTGCTCGGTGGCGGTCATCACAGCTCCTTCAGGACGCGGTGCTCGCTGCGTCGGAAGACGACCGTCCCGATCCCGATGACCACCACGGTCACGACGACCGAGACCGCGACCTCGAACCAGTCCAGTTGGGACGGGAAGAACGCCGAGCGGTAGATGCCGAAGATGCCGCTCAGCGGGTTGAACGCCGCCAGGTCGTGCAACCGGTCCGGCAGGGCCTGGGTGCTGTAGATGATGGGCGATGCGTAGAACAGGAAGCGGAGCACGAGCTTCACGGCGCGTTCGAGGTCACGGAAGAAGACGACGAGCGGCGCCACGATCAGCCCGAGTCCGTACACGAGTCCGCACTGCAGCACGATCGCGAGGGGGTACAGCGCGAGTTCCCAGTGCACGTGGGCGCCGGTCGCGATCGCGAAGACGGCGAGCACCGGCAGGCTCAGCAGGAACTCGATGCCCTTCGACGCGTTCACCCGGGCGACCCAGATGCTCCGGGGGATCGTCGTCGACCGGATGAGCTTGGTCTCCTTGATGAACGCCCGGGTCGAGTCCGAGACGGCCCCGGTGAACCACATCCACGGCAGCAGCGCCGAGAGCAGGAACACGATGTAGGGCTCTTCGCCGACCTTGCCGCGGTGGAACACCTGGGTGAAGACGAACCAGTAGATCGCCGACATCACCAGCGGGTCGAGGATCGACCAGAAGTACCCCAGCGCCGACGTCGAGTAGCGGACGCGGAGGTCCCGGACGGTCAGCAGCCAGAGGGCATGACGATAGCGCCGACCGGCGCTCCGGGACGCCGCGGGTGCGGCAGCCGCGGGCGCGGTCGGCGCACTCGCTGTGGTCACGGTTTCCCTTCGGGCGGAACCGCCGAGGGGGTCCTGACGGTGGTTCAGGCGAACAGGTTGTTCGCGCGCTCGAGGTCCTCGGCGAAGTCGATCTCGACGGCGTACATGTCGGAGATGTCGATCGGGCTCCAGCGTAGCCCGTCCTCGGCGATGGCAGCCTCGATGCCCCCCTCGAAGTACTCCTGGTCGTCGACGCGGCCGAGCTGGCGGATGAGTGCCTGCTTGTCGGCGGAGGAGACGTAGTTGATGCCGACCGCTTCGCCGAGACCGCCCACGACCTGCTTCGACAGCTTGTGGATGAAGCCCTCGGCGTCGACCGTGTACTTGACCTCTTCGTCGGAGACCTTGTCGGTGTTGACGCTGACGAAGGAGCGGTCCTCGTCGATCATGTCCGCGGCACGCACGAGCGCACGCGGATCGAAGACGACGTCGCCGTTCATCCAGAGGACGCCGCCCTTGCCCGTCGCCTTGAGCGCGCGGAGGAGGCTCTTCGAGGTGTTCGTGGAGTCGTAGGACTCGTTGTAGACGAAGTTCGCGTCGGGGAAGGCCTCGACGATGTACTCCGACTTGTAGCCGACGACGATCGTCACGCGGGCGCTCGAACCGAACGCGGCACGGATGTTGTCGAACTGCTGCTGCATGATGGTGCGGCCGTCGCTGAGTTCGGTGAGCGGCTTCGGCAGGCTGCGCCCGAGGCGGCTGCCCATCCCCGCTGCGAGGATCACGATCTGCGTGGTCATGCTGGTCCCTTCTGGTGTCCGCCCGCGCGCCCTGGGGCACGGGCGGGCCTGGTCGAGTCTGCTCGCGGAAGGTCCGATTCGGCCGGGAAGCACGCCGTCTCTGCGGTCATTCGCAGGGAAGGGCGTCACGGACTCGCCGGCCGGAGCAGGTTTCCAAGTGGTGAACACTTCGTCGTGCCCTGGTGAATGATACGGAACGTCCCTCCTGCGGGGTACGTCTCCGGGCGCTTCGTGCTCAATTCGTGACACTGCGTCCGGCGGTCCCCCGCTGTCCGGAGAGCGTTGGTACGGTTGGGCCGTGGCAGCTGGAGCAACGGATGACGACGACGTGTACAGCACGTCGGACGCTGCCTGGCTGACCGAGGCGGACGACGCCGAGGCCGACGACGCCGAGCGCGACGACGCCGAGCAGGACGACATGGGGGACGGGGATGCGCGCGACGCCTCCGCTGAGGACGCGATGACCGACGACACGACGGTCACGGACACGACGAGCACGGACACGACGAGCACGGACACGACGAGCACGGACGACCGCACCGCGGTCGCTGCGGAGTCGGACGGCGCAGCCGCGACGCCGCAGGCCGCCACGACCACCGGCCGCCGTCCCGGCAAGCCGCGCGGCGGCAAGGGACGCGCCACGCGCCCGACGCAGGCCGCCGGAACGACCGGCACCGTGCCTCCAGGCAGGCAGACCGAGGACGACGTCGACGCGACGGACGGCGCCACCGAGGCGACCGCCGCCACCGACGAGCCCGCCGCGAAGGCGAAGAAGCGCCCAGCATCGACGAAGCGCCCCGCCGCCGGCCCGAAGCAGCCCACGCAGCCCGTGGTGCTGCGCGCGAGCGGTCTCGTGAAGCGCTACGGCCAGACCCTCGCGGTCGACGAGGTCGACCTCGAGATCCGCCAGGGCTCGATCTTCGGCGTCGTCGGCCCGAACGGCGCCGGCAAGACCACCACCCTGTCGATCGTGACCGGTCTGCTCCGCCCCGACGCGGGCACCGTGACCGTGCTCGACCACGACGTCTGGGCCGATCCCACCGCCGCCAAGCGCGACCTCGGCGTCCTGCCCGACCGGCTGCGGCTGTTCGACCGGCTCACCGGTGCGCAGCTCCTCTACTACTCGGCGACCCTCCGCGGGCTCGACGGCGCCACGGCCCGGAAGCGCAGCGCCGACCTGGCCGAGGCGTTCGGCCTGGGCGAGGCACTCGGTCGTCAGGTCGCGGACTACTCCGTGGGCATGGCGAAGAAGATCGCCCTCGCAGCGACGCTCATCCACTCGCCTCGGGTGCTCGTGCTCGACGAACCGTTCGAGTCCGTCGACCCGGTGAGCGCCGCGACCATCACGGAGATCCTCCGCCGGTACACGCGCGGGGGTGGCACCGTGGTGCTCTCCAGCCACTCGATGGAGCTCGTGCAGCGCACCTGCGACTCCGTCGCCATCATCGTCGGTGGCCGCGTCCTGGCCTCCGGCACGATGGCGCAGGTCCGCGGGCGCAAGAGCCTCGAGGACAAGTTCGTCGAACTCGCGGGCGGCCGCGTCGTGGCAGAGAGCATGGAATGGTTGCACAGCTTCTCCGGCTGAGGGCCGACCTGCTCGCGGGGGAGGTCCGCGGCAGCGCCGGACGGTCCGTCCTCGTCGTGCTCGGCAGCCTCGCCGGCCTGCTCGCCGCGGTGTTCGTGGCGGTCGAGATCGTCGGACTCCGGTCCGCCGCGCCCGAGGTGGCGCGCGCGGTCATCGTCCCCGTTGGCACCCTCGTCGCCTTCGCGTTCACGGTCGTGCCGCTCGTCGTCGGCCGCAGTGACCAGTTCGACCCGCGGCGGTTCACGGTGTTCGGGATCGGTCGGCGCGACCTGGCCGTCGGTCTCGGTGTCGCAGGTCTCGTCGGCGTCCCGGTCGTCGCCGTGGCGATCGTCGCCGTCGCGCAGTCGGTCACGTGGATGCGCGGTGCCGGTGCCGGCGTCCTGGGCGTCGTCGGAGGGCTGCTGGCGATCGCGACCTGTGCGCTCCTCGTCCGGGTGGGCTGCGCGGTCGGCGCGGCGCTCATCGGTCCGCACCGTTCGCGGGACGCCGGGTGGCTCGTCGCGCTGCTGATCGTGGTGCTCGGGATCCCGACCGCGTCGCTGCTGCTCAGGGTCGACTGGCTCGACCCTGCGGGCGCCGAGATGCAGCGCATCGCCGACGTCGCCGGCTGGACGCCGTGGGGTGCGGCCTGGGCGGTCCCCGCCGACGTCGCGAACGGCCTGGTCGGCGAGGGCGTCGTCAAGCTCGTGATCTCCGTCGTCGTCGTGGCCCTGCTCGGATGGGCGTGGTGGGCCGTCGTCGGTCGTGCGCTCGAGACCGTGGACGGCCGCGCCACGGCTCGCCGGTACCGCGGGCTCGGCTGGTTCGACCGGCTCGGTTCGACACCGGTGGGCGCGGTCGCGGCGCGCGCACTCACGTACTGGGTGCGCGATCCCCGCTACCGCGCGTCCTACCTCATCATCGTCTTCGTCCCGGTCGTGGTGATCCCGCTCGGGGTCGCCGGCGTCCCGTGGCACTGGACCGCGCTCGTGCCGCTGCCGCTGATGGCGCTCATCGCCGGGTTCCTGCCGCACAACGACGTCTCCTACGACAACACCGCCGTGTGGCTGCACGTCGCGTCGGGAGCCCCTGGCTGGAGCGACCGCCTCGGTCGGCTCGTCCCCGTGCTCGCCGTGGGCATCCCCGCGATCGTCCTCGGGTCGTGGTTCTCCGCGTGGCTGTTCGGCGACTGGACCGCGTTCCCGGTGCTCATCGGGGTGAGTGCGAGCGCCCTGTTGTCCGGCCTCGGACTCTCCAGCGTCGTATCCGTGCTGCTGCCCTACCCGACCGTCCGACCCGGCGACCACCCCTTCCAGCAGCCGCAGGCCGCCGGTGCGCTCGCCTCGGTGGCGCAGTCGTCGATGGTGGTCGGGATCGTCGTCTGCTCGGTGCCCGCGGCGTGGATGGCGGTGCTCGCGTTCGCGGACGGCCCGTCGCCGTGGAGCGTCCTGACCCTCGTCGTCGGTGTCGTGGTCGGCGTGGTCGTCCTCGTGGCCGGGGTCGTCGCCGGTGGTCGGCTCTTCGACCGCCACGGGCCGGACCTGCTGGCCGCGGCGCAACGCAACTGACCGGGTCGCGCCCGACGCGACCACGAGACGGCCTGGAGGCGCGTGGCGGCCCCGCCCCGCGCCTCCAGGCCGCCACGTGGTCGCGGTCGCGAGCCGCACGCGCCATCGCACCGTCGCGGTGCGCCGCGCACCGTCGTACCCTTGGTGCATGAGCATGACGGAACCCGGTGGCGGCCTCGACGTGATGGACCGTGAGCTCGAGAAGCTCCTCGAAGAGGAATCGATCGAGCCCGGCGACCACGAGCGGTTCTCGCACTACGTCAAGAAGGACAAGATCCTGCAGTCGGCTCTGAGCGGCAAGCCCGTGAAGGCGCTCTGCGGAAAGAAGTGGATCCCGGGCCGCGACCCCGAGAAGTTCCCGGTGTGCCCGGACTGCAAGGCCATCTACGAGAAGATGAAGGCCGAGTAGCCCCGGCTCAGATCACCAGCGTCGGGATGGCCGGGTCACCGCGACCGATGCGCGCGGCGTCCGCCGGCAGTTCGGCCTTCGCGAGCTTGTGGTGCGCGCGCGCCGCCTCGACGCCCTGCACGCCCAAGAACTCCTGGTGGACCTCGCCGTTCGTCACGACGGGGACGAGCAACGGGCGCTCGTCGGGTCCGACCTGGCCCGTGGTGAGGACGACCTCGGCCGTGGCGATCCCGTTCCGGAGCCGGCGCCCGGCTTCCTTGCGGCCGCCGAGCGACGCCTTGTCGGCGGACTTCTTCGCTACCGGCACCCATTCGCCGCCGTCCTCCTTGTGGGCGACCAGCTTGAACACCATGCCCGCGGCGGGGTGCCCGGAGCCGGACACGACCGAGGTGCCGACGCCGTAGGAGTCGACCGGCGCTGCCCGGAGCGCGGCGATGGTGTACTCGTCGAGGTCGTTCGTCACCGTGATCTTGGTGCCCGTGGCACCGAGGCGGTCGAGCTGTGCCCGGACGGACGCGACGACCGACGGCAGGTCGCCGCTGTCGATGCGGACCGCGCCGAGCTTGCCGTCCGTCAACCGGACGGCGGTGTCGACCGCTGCCTCGATGTCGTACGTGTCGACGAGCAGGGTCGTGCCCGTACCGAGGGCGTCGAGCTGCGAGCGGAAGGCGGCCTCCTCGGAGTCGTGCAGGAGCGTGAAGGCGTGCGCCGCGGTGCCCATCGTGGGGATGCCCCAGGTGCGTCCGGCCTCGAGGTTGCTCGTCGCACCGAACCCGGCGATGTACGCGGCGCGGGCGGCGGCCACGGCGTTCCACTCACCGGTCCGCCGGGAGCCCATCTCGGCAAGAGGACGCTTGTCGGCCGCTGACACCATGCGCGCCGCGGCGGAGGCGATCGCGGAGTCGGCGTTGAAGATGCTCAGCGCAAGCGTCTCGAGCACCACTGCCTCGGCGAAGGTGCCCTCGATCTGGAGCACGGGGGAGTTCGGGAAGAAGACCTCGCCCTCGCGGTAGGCGCGGACGTCACCGGTGAAGCGGTAGTCGGCGAGGTAGGCGGCCGTCCCGGCGTCGATGACGTCGCGGTCCCGCAGGAAGCCGATCTCCTCGTCGCCGAACCGGAAGTCGGTCAGCGCCGTGAGGAACCGACCGAGGCCCGCGGCCACGCCGTAGCGCCGGCCGTCCGGGAGCCGGCGAGCGAAGACCTCGAAGACGCAGCGGCGGTCGGCCGTGCCGTCCTTGAGGGCCGCATCGACCATGGTCAGTTCGTACTGGTCCGTGAGGAGCGCGCTGGTCACCCCTCCGACACTACTGTTGCGGCCTCCGCGAGGCGCGGATTGCGTCGTGGGGCGCGCGAGCGGGCGAAATGCGTCCCGCTCGTGTGCCGAGGGGGACGCATTCCGCCCGCTCGCGTGGGCCGGGCAGTGGAGGTGACCGTCTGGAGGCGCGGGTCGACCGCGCGAGTCTGGTCGCGCCTCCGGGCAGTCGCGTGCACCGCGTCGCCGCGAGCGGGCGGAATGCGTCCTGTCCGAGGGCTGATGGGGACGCACTCCGCCCGCTCGCGTGAGCTGGGCGGTGGGGGTGACCGCCTGGAGGCGCGGGCCGGCCCCCGCGAGTCTGGTCGCGCCTCCAGACAGTCGCGTGCTCCGCGTCGGCGCGAGCGGGCGGAATGGGTCCCGTTTGCGGGCCGCAGAGGAACGGACCTCGCCCGCTCGCGTGGGACCCGGGCGGTGCACCCCGGCGAGCGGGCGGAAGACGTTCCGTCCGGGCGCTGAGCGGCGCACGCTTCGCCCGCTCGCGGGGAAGCGGGCGCGGACGCGGGGGCGGGCGCGGCCCGGAAGAAAGGCGCCGGTCCGACGGATCGGGTCGCGTTCCGCGGGTGCGCTCCGGCCGACGCATTCCGCCCGCTCGCGTCGGTACGCTGGTCACCGTGACGGATGCACCGATCGGAGTCTTCGACAGCGGGGTCGGCGGGCTCACGGTGGCCCGCGCGATCATCGACCAGCTGCCGCGCGAGAGCATCCGGTACGTCGGGGACACCCTCCACTCGCCGTACGGTCCGAAGCCGATCGCCGACGTCCGCCGGTACGCGCTCGAGGTCATGGACGACCTCGTCGACCAGGGCGTGAAGGCCCTCGTGATCGCGTGCAACACGGCATCGTCCGCTGTGCTCCGCGACGCCCGCGAACGGTACGAGCAGGCGTACGGCATCCCCGTGGTCGAGGTCATCCAGCCCGCGGCCCGTGCCGCCGTGAAGCAGACCAGGACCGGGCGCATCGGCGTGATCGGCACAGTCGGCACCATTGCGTCCCGGTCGTACGAGGACGCCTTCGCGGTCGCCTCGGACGTCACCCTCACCCTGGCGGCCTGCCCCCGGTTCGTGGAGTTCGTCGAGGCCGGCGACACGTCGTCGCCGGCCCTCCGCACCGTCGCGGAGCAGTACCTCGCCCCGATCCGGCAGGCGGACGTCGACACGCTCGTGCTCGGCTGCACCCACTACCCGCTCATGTCCGCCGCGATCCAGTACGTGATGGGGCCGGACGTGACGCTCGTCTCCAGCGCCGAGGAGACCGCCAACGACGTGTACCGGCGACTCGTCGAGCACGGGCTCGAACGCACTGCCCCGGAGCCGCCGACGTACTCGTTCGAGGCGACCGGCGACGACAAGAACGGCTTCATCCGACTCGCCCGACGCTTCCTCGGCCCCGAGGTCTCCAGCGTCGGCCACCTCCAGACCGGGGCCATCACGCTGCCCCGCATCGAAAGGACCCCATGAGCGACACGCTCCGCATCGACGGCCGCACCGCGACCGACCACCGTCCCGTCACGATCGAGCGGGGGTGGAGCACGCAGGCCGAGGGCAGCGCGCTCATCTCGTTCGGCAACACCCGGGTGCTCTGCACCGCGTCCTTCACGAACGGCGTCCCGCGCTGGCTCGCCGGCAAGGGGACGGGCTGGGTCACCGCGGAGTACTCGATGCTGCCCCGCTCCACGAACGAGCGCATGCAGCGCGAGTCGATCAAGGGCAAGGTCGGCGGCCGCACGCACGAGATCTCCCGCCTGATCGGCCGGTCGCTCCGCGCGGTCATCGACACGAAGGGCCTCGGCGAGAACACCCTCGTCATCGACTGCGACGTCCTGCAGGCCGACGGCGGCACCCGGACGGCGTCGATCACCGGCGCGTACGTGGCGATGGTCGACGCGATCGAGTGGGGTCGTGAGAAGGGCTTCATCGGCAAGAAGGCCACGCCGCTCACCGACAGCGTGCAGGCGATCTCGGTCGGCATCGTCAAGGGTGAGCCGATGCTCGACCTGGCCTACACCGAGGACTCGGCGGCCGACACGGACATGAACATCGTCACGACCGGGTCCGGCAAGTTCATCGAGGTGCAGGGCACCGCCGAACACGCGCCGTTCGACCGCGACGAGCTGAACACGCTGCTCGACCTCGGGCTCGCCGGCAACCAGTCCCTCGCCGCCATCCAGCGCGAGGTGCTGGGGCTGTGACCGGCACCGTCGTCCTCGCGACGCACAACCAGGGCAAGGTCGTCGAGCTGCGCGAGATCCTCGGGTCCGCGTTGGGCGAGGGTGTCGAGCTCGTCGGCTACGACGGTCCCGAACCGGTCGAGGACGGCGACACCTACGCGGCGAACGCCCTCATCAAGGCGCGTGCCGCGGTCGCGCACACCGGGCTGCCGGCGCTCGCCGACGACTCCGGGATCGCGGTGGACGCCCTCGGCGGCGCGCCCGGGATCCACTCGGCCCGGTACGCCGGCACTCGCGTGGACGCGGACAACATCGCGCTGTTGCTGCGGAACCTCGAGGGCGTGCTCGAGCGCACGGCCGCGTTCGTCTGCGCGGCGGCGTTCGTGACGCCCGACGGCACCGAGCACGTGTTCGAGGCGGTGTGGAACGGCGAGGTGACGACCGAACCGATCGGCGACGGCGGGCACGGGTACGACCCGGTGTTCCGGCCGGACGACGCCGATCGGACCTCGGCGGAGCTCACGCGCGACGAGAAGAACCAGCTGAGCCACCGATCGAAGGCCTTCCGGGGCATCGCTCCGATCGTGCGGGAGTACTTCGGCGTCTGACGGCGACGCGACCGACAGACGGACGGGAGGCGCGGTGCCAGCTGGCACCGCGCCTCCCGTCCGTCGGATGGGGACCGTCAGTGCTGCGGTTCGGTCCCTGCGTCGGCCTCCGCCGTGCGCTTGGCCTTGCGGGCGTTGCGGAAGTACGTCAACGCCATCGGCACGACCGTGACGACGACGGCCGCGAGCAGGATGATGTCGATGTACTCGCGGACGATGTGCGCCACGAACGGGATGTGCCCGATGAAGTAGCCGAGGAAGGTGACGCCGACGCCCCAGATCACGGCGCCGATCGCGTTGTAGAGCGAGTACTTCTTGTAGTTCATGCGTCCGACGCCGGCCGCGATCGGCAGGAACGTCCGGACCACGGGCACGAACCGGGCGAGGATGACCGCGAGCGGACCGAAGCGGTGGAAGAAGGCGTTCGTGCGGTCGACGTTGGCCTTGGAGAACAGGCCGCTCTCCTTGCGTTCGAAGATCGGCGGGCCGGCCTTCTTGCCGATGTAGTAGCCGAGCTCGCCGCCGAGGAACGCGGACGCGGCGATCATCAGCGCCGCGATCCAGACCGGGATCCCACCGATCTCGCCGCCGCGGTCGAACGCGAACAGGCCCGTGATCACCAGCAGGCTGTCGCCCGGGAAGATGAACCCGACGAGCAGCCCGGTCTCGGCGAAGATGATGGCGCACACCACGAACACGGCGATGGCACCGAAGTTGTCGAGGATGTACTGCGGATCCAGCCAGGGGATCAGGGCGAGTGCGACGGAGTGCATGGTTCTTCCGGTCGTGGTGGCGGGGTCACGGGGAGGACTCCCGCGTGACGAGGGTACCGTCCGGGGGTTGCGCCCCCATCCCTCGCGGGTATGACTTCCCCTGATCGTGCGGGCAGGGTGCGGTGAACCGTGCGGAAGGAGGGACTCGAACCCTCACGCCTGGGGCACAGGAACCTAAATCCTGCGTGTCTACCGATTCCACCACTCCCGCGAGCAGCGGCAGTCTACCGAGCGCAGGCCGACGGGTCAGACGTGATCCGTGCCTCCAGGCCGGTCCTGCGCGACCACGGTGCGAGGTGACGCGCATCGTGCGAGGCAAACCGCGTGGCACCGTGCGCGGAACCTCGCACACTGCGAGCGTGCCGCCGCGCGTCAGCGCAACCGGCGGGGGAGGTACCGCGGGACGTACCGGAGCAGGATGCCCGCGCCGACCAGGCCGAGCACGCCCATCACCCCGCTCGCCACCGCGATCGACGCGACGGCCGTCACCCCGGAGATCACCAGCGGCGCAGCCGCCTGCCCGAAGTCGCCCGTGAACCGCCACGCGCCGAGGAAGGGCGCCGGGTGGTCCCGCGGCGCGAGGTCCGCACCGAGCGTCATGAGGATGCCGGAGCCGACACCGTTGGCGAGGGACATGCCCATCGCGATCGCGACGAACCAGCCCACCCGGGCGTCGAGGTGCCCGGACCACGCGAGCAGGAAGTAGCTGATGCTCAGGCCGAGCATGCAGGGGAGGGCGCTCGCCAGGCGGCCCCAGCGGTCCATGATCTGCCCGCTCGTGTAGAACAGCGCGAAGTCGACGGCGCCGGCGATGCCGATGACGAGGGCGGCGGTCGAGTCGTCGAGTCCGACGCTGACGGCCCAGAGCGGCAGGATGACCTGCCGTCCGGCGCGGAGTGCGCCGATCAGGCCGGCGCCGCTGCCGAGCCGGAGGAGGACGGCGCGGTTCGCGCGGATGGTGCGGAAGAGGCCGTGCGCTTCCTCCTGCACGAACTGCGCGCCGGTGTCGGTGGGCGGCTCGGTCGGGCGGCCCGCGTCGGTCGCGGAGTCGGCGGTCGGCCTGGGGCGACGCCGCCGGTTCCCGGACGACGCGCCAGCGGCGTCCGGGCCGTGCCGGTGGGGAGAGGCGCGGGTCGGCTTCCGGAATCCGCGTGCGCCCGTCGCGGGGTCGCGCAGGACGAGCAGCACCACCGCTGCCAGGAGGCAGCAGACGACGTGGATCCAGAAGGCGCTCTGCGTGGTGCCGGTCAGGTGCACGACGCCTGCGGCGATGAAGGGGCCGACGAAGTAGCCGAAGCGGAACACGCCGCCGAGGCTCGACAGGGCCCGCGCGCGGATGGCGAGCGGGATCGCGGTGGTCATGTAGGCGTGCCGGGCGAGGGCGAACACGGCCGTGGACACACCGACGAGGAACACGCCGAGCGCCAGGACCCACGCGTTCGGTGCCACGGTGCAGACCAGGAGCCCGACCACGGAGACGGCCGCTGCGCCGATCATCGCGTTCCGCTCGCCGATGCGTGCGACGACGACACCGGACGGGACGTCGCCGATGAGTTCGCCGACGAGGATGAGGGCCGCGACGAAGCCCGCGAACGCCAGGCTGGCCCCGAGGGAGCTCGCCGCGATCGGGATGATCGGGATGATGGCGCCCTCGCCGATCGCGAAGAGGGCGGCGGGCAGGAAGCCGGACAGCAGCACCGCCCGGAAGTCGAAGGCGGGGGTCTCGGAGGTCATCGCTCGTGCAAGGCTACGCTCGCGGCTTACCCTTGACGCATGCGAGTACTTGCAGCGATGAGCGGTGGCGTCGACTCGGCGGTGGCCGCCGCCCGGGCCGTCGACGCCGGACACGACGTCGTCGGCGTCCACCTCGCGCTGAGCCGGATGCCGGGAACGCTCCGCACCGGCAGTCGTGGTTGCTGCACGATCGAGGACTCGATGGACGCCCAGCGCGCCGCGTCCGCGCTCGGCATCCCGTACTACGTGTGGGACTTCTCGGCGCGGTTCAAGGAGGACGTCGTCGACGACTTCGTGGCCGAGTACCAGGCCGGACGCACGCCGAACCCCTGCATGCGGTGCAACGAGCGGATCAAGTTCGCGGCGTTGCTCGAGAAGGCGCTCGCCCTCGGGTTCGACGCGGTCTGCACGGGCCACTACGCCTCGATCGTCACCGGTCCGGACGGTGCCCGCGAGCTGCACCGGTCGGCGGCGTGGGCGAAGGACCAGTCGTACGTCCTCGGCGTCCTGACCGCCGAGCAGCTCCAGCACGCGATGTTCCCGCTCGGGGCGACCCCGTCGAAGGACGAGGTCCGGGCCGAGGCGGCCGCGCGCGGGCTCACCGTCGCGCAGAAGCCCGACTCGTACGACATCTGCTTCATCCCCGACGGGGACACCCGCGGTTGGCTCGCCGACCGGGTGGGCACGACCCCCGGTGACGTCGTCGAGCGGGACGGCACGGTCGTCGGCTCGCACGACGGGGCGACCGGCTACACGGTCGGCCAGCGGCGGGGGCTCGCACTCGGTCGGCCGGCCGCCGACGGCAAGCCGCGCTTCGTGCTCGAGATCCGCCCGAAGGACAACACCGTCGTCGTCGGCCCGAAGGCGGCGCTCGACGTCACCTCGATGTCGGGTTCCCGGTTCACGTGGGCCGGGACCGCTCCGGCGGACCCGTCCGTGCCGTTCGCGTGCGACGTGCAGATCCGGGCGCACGCCGACCCGGTGCCCGCGACGGCGCGGGTGACCGACGGCCAGCTCGTCATCGACGTCGACGAGCCGCTCTCCGGCGTCGCGCCGGGGCAGACCGCGGTGGTGTACGTCGGGACGCGCGTGCTCGGGCAGTGCACGATCGACGCGACGGTGTCGGCGGTGCCCGTCTCCGCCTGACGTCCGGGGTCGGTGGTCCACGGTAGAACTGATGCCATGAGCGACACGACGTTCGAGACCCTGGCCCCGTCCGATCTCGACGGTGCCCAGGCGCAGCGGGAGGTCGAACGGCTCCGCATCCGGATCAACGAGCTCCGCGACCAGTACTACGAGGGCAACGGCTCGACGGCGTCGGACGGTGACTACGACGCGCTCGTGCACCGGCTCGACGCGATCGAGCAGCGCTTCCCCGACCTCCTCACCGAGGACAGCCCGACGCAGACGGTCGGCGGGCAGGCACAGACCGTCCAGTTCGCCCCGGTCGAGCACGCCGAGCGCATGCTGAGCCTCGACAACGTCTTCAGCCCCGAGGAACTCACGGACTGGGCGGTCAAGGTGCAGCGTGACGCCGGAGCCGAGCGCGTCCGGTTCCTCACCGAGCTGAAGATCGACGGACTCGCGATCAACCTCCGCTACGAGAACGGTCGGCTCGTGTCCGCGGCCACCCGGGGCGACGGCGTCGTGGGCGAGGACGTCACCGGCAACGTCCGCACGATGGGCACCATCCCGGACCGTCTGTCCGGCTCCGGCCACCCGCCCATCGTCGAGGTCCGTGGCGAGATCTTCTTCCCGGTCGAGCAGTTCGACGAACTGAACGCCAAGCAGCGCGACGCGGGGGAGCGGGTGTTCGCGAACCCGCGCAACGCCGCCGCCGGGTCCCTCCGCCAGAAGGAAGAAGGCAAGTCCGAGGCGAAGCGCGAGCTCATGGTGGACCGGCTGCGGCGACTCCGCATGCTCGTGCACGGCATCGGCGCCTGGCCCGTCCGTGAACTCGAGCGCGACACCGACGTCCGCGCCCAGTCCGAGGTCTACGAGCTCCTGCAGACCTGGGGCCTGCCGACGAGCACGCACTACCGGGTCTTCGACTCCATCGACGAGGTCCTGGGGTTCGTCAAGGACTACGGCGACCGACGCGCTTCGGTGGAGCACCAGATCGACGGCATCGTCATCAAGGTCGACGACCTCGCCCTGCACGAGGAACTCGGGTCGACCTCGCGCGCTCCCCGCTGGGCGATCGCGTACAAGTACCCGCCGGAAGAGGTCCACACGAAGCTCCTCGACGTGGTCGTCAGCGTCGGCCGTACCGGTCGTGCGACGCCGTTCGCGGTGATGGCCCCGGCCGAGGTCGCGGGATCGGTCGTGCGGCAGGCGACCCTGCACAACCAGCAGGTCGTCAAGGCGAAGGGTGTCCTCATCGGCGACACCGTCGTCCTGCGGAAGGCCGGCGACGTCATCCCCGAGGTGCTCGGCCCGGTCGTCGAACTCCGGGACGGCAGCGAGCGCGAGTTCGTCATGCCGGCGGACTGCCCCGAGTGCGGCACGCCCCTCGCCCCCGCGAAGGAGGGCGACATCGACCTCCGCTGCCCGAACGCGAAGAGCTGCCCGGCGCAGGTCCGCGGCCGCGTCGAGCACATCGCGTCGCGCGGGTCGCTCGACATCGAGGGCCTCGGCGAGGTCGCCGCGGCGGCACTCACCCAGCCGCTGTCCCCGGAGCAGCCCCCGCTCGTGACCGAGGCCGGTCTCTTCGACCTGACGATGGAGGACATCGTCCCGATCGAGGTCATCGTCCGCGACGCCGAGACCGGCATGGAGAAGACCACCGACGACGGTGCCCCGAAGCGGGTCACCCCCTTCAGCCGGGCGCGCAAGAAGACCGACCCGCCCTTCGACCCGGAGGCCCGCGGCGCCGACCACACCGGCGAGCCGAGCCGGTACCCCTCGAAGAACGCGTTCGAGATGCTCGCGAACATCGACGCCGCCAAGACGAAGCCGCTGTGGCGGATCATGGTCGGCCTGAGCATCCGCCACGTCGGTCCCGTCGCTGCCCGTGCACTGGCGAACCACTTCGGGTCGCTCGACGCGATCCGAGCGGCTTCGCGCGAGGAACTCGCGGCGGTGGACGGGGTCGGCGGGATCATCGCGGATGCCCTGCTCGCCTGGTTCGAGGTCGACTGGCACCGCGAGATCATCGACCGTTGGACGGCCGCCGGCGTGCAGTTCACGACGCCCGGCCACCCCGGCCCGGGTGCGGCCAGCGAGGAAGGCGGAGTTCTCAGCGGCCTGACGGTCGTGGCGACCGGTTCGTTGGAGGGGTACAGCCGGGAGGGCGCGCAGGAGGCGATCATCGCCGCGGGGGGCAAGGCGGCGTCGAGCGTCAGCAAGAAGACCGACTTCGTCGCGGCGGGACCTGGTGCCGGTTCGAAGCTCGCGAAGGCCGAGCAGCTCGGCCTTCGAATCATCGACGCCGAGCAGTTCCGCTTGCTCGTGACGGAGGGCCCGGCGGCGCTCGGCGACCCCGCCGCCGACCCCGAAGAGAGCTGAGCGGAACTCGCGAGCACACCGGATCGTCGTCCGGAGACCGCGGCGCGCCCGTCCGCGCACCCAGTTCGAGGGTCAAGTTGCAACTCGCACGCCCGCAGGAGGCCGTTCTCCTTACACTCGTTAGAGCATCACCCGTCGTCTGCAGGGGGACGACGGGACGGCCTTCCCGGGGGAGACCCGATTGCTGCTCATCGCCGCGGCTCTGCTCACCGCCTCGATGCACTCGCTCGGAGTGGTCGAGGCCCCCGTCGCGCCCGCTCCGCAGCCCGCGGTCGTCGCTGCCGCGGCGGCAACGGTACCTGAGGGGAATTCAGTACCTCGACCGGTCATGACCGGGGGACAGGGAACGGTCGACGACCTGGCCGTTGCGCACGGTCGCACGTTCCTCACCGACCTGACCGCGCTGGGGCGTTCCGACCTCCTGCGGGCTGGTCGGGACCGGAGCGTGCTCGCCACGGCGCAGGACGCACCGCCGACCGCGGCCGAGGTCACCACGTGGTGGGCCGGCCTCGACGCCCAGGCCCGCCAACGGCTCGAGACGTTCGCGCCGTCGGTCGTCGGGAACCTCGACGGCGTCCCCTACGCGGTGCGCGACCGGGCAAACCGCGCCGTCCTCACGTCCGGGCTGGCGGACCACGCGGCGTCGGCGGCGCGCACGGCGATGCTCGGGCAGGTGCGCGACTCGCTGCGGCACGACGTGGGTGCTCCGGACCGGTACCTCGTCACCCTCGACACCCGCGGGTCCGGCCGTGCGGCCATCGCCATCGGCGACCTCGACACCGCGGCCGACGTCACGGTCGTGGTGCCGGGCATGTTCTTCACCGTCACGGGCCAGATGCCGGACTTCACGAACACCGCGAACGACCTGTACAGCGAACAGGCGACGCTCGCCGGCATCGCCGCCCCGGGATCGGGCAGCGGCGTCGCCGTGGTGGCCTGGATGGGGTACCGCACGCCGGACCTGTCCAACATCCTGTCGCTCGGACTCGCCAAGACCGGGGCGGCACGGCTCGAACGTGCCGTCGACGGCGTCCGGCAGGTCCGCGACGGCGACCAGCCCCGCGTGAACATCGTCGCGCACTCGTACGGTTCGACGACCGCCCTGATGGCACTGGCCTCCGGGAAGATGCGCGCCGACACCCTGACGGTGCTCGGCTCCCCGGGGAGTGGCGTGCAGCACGCGGGCGACCTCGCGGTGGAGCACGACCAGGTCTTCGTCGGCGATGCGCACAGCGACCCGATCGCCGGGTCGGGCTACTTCGGCACCGACCCGGGGTCGGCGGCGTTCGGGTCCACGCTGCTCGACCTGGCCGGTGGAGCCGACGCGCAGGACGCCGGTGACGTGTTCCGGCGCCCGGTCGGGCACAACGACTACCTCAAGCCCGGCACGGCCTCGCTGCACGACGTCGCGCTCATCGCCGTCGGGCGGGGTGACCTCGTCCGCGAGCAGGTGCGTCGCGGCGAGGGCGGTCGGGACGGTGTGCCGCAGTCGCCGGACATGTACCTCGTCCGACCGCAGGACCTGCAGCCGCGCGACTGACCGAGCCTGGGTGGCAACCTGAACACCGGTGCAGCCTCGACTCGTTCCACGGCAGAACCAGTACAGACCGCCCCCATACGGTGCGGTGCATGCGTGTGGTGCGATGGCCTGGTGCTCTCCTGACGTTCGTCGCGATGTCGGCGCTGGCCGGCATGCTGGTGGCCGTCGCGGTGACCCCGGGGGTCGCCGTCGCGGGTGAGACCACGTCCGGCGCGGTGTCCTTCTTCGAGGACCTGCCGAGCTACCTCGACATCCAGACCCCGCAGCAGGTGTCCTCGGTGTACGCGACCAAGGGCGGGCAGCAGGTCAAGATCGCGTCCTTCTACGCCGAGAACCGCACCAATGTCGCCTCGAGCGCGATGGCGAAGTCCCTCAAGCAGGCCGCCATCGACACCGAGGACCCGCGCTTCTACGACGAGGGCGGCATCGACGTCGTCGGCACCCTCCGTGGCGCTGCCGCGACCGTCGTCGGCGGGGACGTGCAGGGCGGGTCGAGCATCACGCAGCAGTACGTGAAGAACGTCCTCGTCCAGCAGTGCGAGGAGCTCACCGGCAAGAACGCCGCGGACACCGAGAAGAAGATCGCCGCGTGCTACCAGGACGCAGCCGGGGTCACCCCGCAGCGCAAGCTGCAGGAGATGCGGTACGCGATCGCCGTCAACAAGAAGTACTCCAAGGACCAGATCCTCACCGGGTACCTCAACCTCGTCGGGCTCGGCGGCCGGGTGTACGGCGCCGAGGCCGGTGCCGAGTACTACTTCGGCGTGCACGCCAAGGACCTCTCCCTCGTGCAGTCCGCGACCCTCGTCGCGATCCTGAACAACCCCTCGAACCTGCGGATCGACCAGCCCTCGGACGCCGACAACGGCACGGCGAACGGGTACGCGGCGACGAAGGACCGCCGCGACTACGTGCTCCAGCGGATGTACGTGCACCACGACATCACCAGGGCACAGCTCGACGCGGCGAAGGCGACGCCGGTGACGCCGAAGATCACCGCCACCGCCAACGGCTGCTCGTCGGCCGCGACCGGGTACGACGCCGGCTACTTCTGCGACTACGTGCGGGACCAGGTCCTGCAGGACCCCGCGTTCGGCAAGAGCGCCGCCGAGCGCATCGCGACGCTCGACACCAAGGGGCTCGAGATCCACACCTCGCTCGACCTCGACCTGCAGGCCCAGGCCCAGACCGCGCTGTCGACCTACGTCCCCGCGACCATGGCGGGCGTCGACGTCGGCGGCTCGAACGTGACCGTCGAACCGGGCACCGGGCGGATCCTGTCGATGGTGCAGAACACCGCGTACACCCAGGGCGACAACGCCGCGGCCGGATCGACGGCGGTGAACTACAGCGCCGACAGCGGCTACGGCAACTCCGGCGGCTTCCAGACCGGATCCACGTACAAGGTGTTCACGCTGGCGGAGTGGCTCGCCACCGGGCACACCCTGTCCGAGTCGGTCTCGACGAGCGAGCACACGTTCGAGAACGCCGAGTTCACGAACTCCTGCCAGAACGTCAGCGGCGGGACGTGGCCGGTGTCCAACGCCGAGAGCGTCCCCGCGTCGATGACCGTCCAGGCGGCGACCTCGGAGTCGATCAACACCGCGTACGCGCAGATGGGCAAGCAGCTCGACCTGTGCAAGATCGCGCAGCTCGCCCAGTCAATGGGCATCCACCCGGCCTCCGGCGGAAGCCTCTCGCAGGTGCCGTCGTCGATCCTCGGGGTGAACGACCTGTCGCCGATCGACCTCGCCGAGGCGTACGCCGGGTTCGCGAACAGTGGTGTGGTGTGCACCCCCACCGCGATCGACTCCGTCACCGAGTCCGACGGCACCAAGATCACGCCGTCGCCGTCCTCGTGCACCCAAGGTGTCTCCTCCGACGTCGCGGGGACCGTTGACTACGCGCTGCAGGGCGTGCTCACCGGTGCCGGGACCGCTGCGTCGGCCAACCCGGGCGACAGCGTCCCGAAGTTCGCCAAGACCGGCACCACCGACGGTGACGTGCAGAACTGGCTCGTGGCGTCGACGACGAAGTACACGAACGCGACCTGGATCGGCAACGTGCAGGGGGGTGTCAGCCTGGCGAACTGGCCGTTCCTGCAGGGCACGACCGGGTACAGCGCGAAGTTCGGGGTCGGGAAGTCGATGATGTCCTACCTCGACCAGACCGTCGGCGGGGGAGCGCTGCCCGCGCCGGACCAGGCGATGATCGGCCAGGCGAGCCACGCGTCGGCCCAGTCCTCGGCGCAGAGCACCGGCACCGACCAGTCGACGCAGTCGCAGCAGCGGTCCCCACAGCAGCAGCAGTCTCCACAGAAGCAGCAGGGGAAGCAGAAGGGGAAGTGACGCACCAATAGACTGGTGGGCATTCCACGAACCGATCGACGGAGCACCATGCCTGACATCACGAGCGAGCAGGTCGCCCACCTGGCGAACCTCGCGCGTATCGCACTCACGCCCGACGAGATCGAGAAGCTGACCGGGGAGCTGTCGCACATCGTCGAGAGCGTCGCCAAGGTCGCCGAGGTCGCGACCCCCGACGTCCCCGCGACGAGCCACCCCGTGCCGCTCGGCAACGTCACCCGACCCGACGTGGTCGGGCCGACGCTGACGCAGGAGCAGGCGCTCTCCGGGGCGCCGGACTCCGACGGCGAGCGGTTCCGCGTGACGGCCATCCTCGGCGAAGAACAGTAGGGCGAAGAACAGTGACCGACGACATCACGAAGCTCAGCGCCGCGGCGCTCGCCGACGCCCTCGTGGCCCGCGACGTCTCGAGCGTCGAGGCCACCCAGGCCCACCTCGACCGCATCCAGGCGGTGGACGGCGACGTCCACGCCTTCCTGCACGTCAACCAGAACGCCGTCGCCGCGGCGAAGTCGATCGACTCCCGCCGTGCCGCGGGCGACGACCTCGGCCCGCTCGCCGGCGTGCCGATCGCGGTGAAGGACGTCCTGTGCACGCAGGACATGCCGACCACCTCCGGCTCGAAGATCCTCGAGGGCTGGGTGCCGCCGTACGACGCCACCCCGGTCGCGAAGCTCCGCGCCGCCGGTCTCGTGCCGCTCGGCAAGACCAACATGGACGAGTTCGCAATGGGCTCGACGACCGAGTTCTCGGCGTACGGCCCGACCCACAACCCGTGGGACCTCGACCGGATCCCCGGCGGTTCCGGTGGTGGCTCGGCCGCCGCGGTCGCCGCGCACGAGGCACCGCTCGCCCTCGGATCGGACACCGGCGGCTCGATCCGTCAGCCGGGTGCGGTCACGGGCACCGTCGGCGTGAAGCCCACCTACGGCGGTGTCAGCCGCTACGGCGCGATCGCCCTGGCGTCCAGCCTCGACCAGATCGGCCCGGTGTCGCGCACCGTCCTCGACGCCGCGCTCCTGCACGACGTCATCGGCGGGCACGACCCGAAGGACTCCACGAGCATCCCGGACGCGTGGCCCTCGATGGCCGCCGCTGCGCGCGAAGGGCTGCAGGCCGACACGCTGCGCGGCCTCAAGGTCGGCGTCGTGAAGGAGCTCGCCGGGGGTGAGGGCTTCCAGGCCGGCGTCACCCAGCGCTTCCAGGAGACCGTCGCGATCCTCGAGTCCGCGGGTGCCGAGGTCGTCGAGATCGACGCACCCTCGTTCGCCTACGCGATCAGCGCCTACTACCTGATCCTCCCGGCGGAGGCCTCGTCCAACCTCGCGAAGTTCGACTCGGTGCGCTTCGGCCTCCGCGTCACGCCGGAGAACGGCGCCACCGTCGAGGACGTCATGGCGGCCACGCGCGAAGCCGGCTTCGGCCCGGAGGTCAAGCGCCGCATCATCCTCGGCACCTACGCCCTGAGCGCCGGGTACTACGACGCGTACTACGGCTCGGCGCAGAAGGTCCGCACGCTCGTGCAGCGCGACTTCGCGGCGGCGTTCGAGCAGGTCGACCTGCTCGTCAGCCCGTCGGCACCGACGACCGCGTTCCCGATCGGCGAGCGCATCGACGACCCGCTCGCGATGTACCTCAACGACCTCACGACGATCCCGGCGAACCTCGCCGGCGTCCCCGGCATGAGCATCCCGAACGGCCTCGCGCCGGAGGACGGTCTGCCGACGGGTGTGCAGCTCATGGCGCCGCAGCGTGAGGACGCCCGCCTCTACCGGTACGGCGCCGCACTCGAGCGCCTGCTCGAACAGCAGTGGGGTCGTCCGCTCATCGAGAGCATCCCGAACCTCGACCAGAGTCAGCAGTCCGCTGCGCAGGAAGGTGTGATCTGATGGCGCAGAAGGACGCGCTGATGGACTTCGACGAGGCACTCCGGCTGTACGAGCCGGTCCTCGGCTTCGAGGTCCACGTCGAGCTCGCGACGAAGACCAAGATGTTCTCCGACGCGCCGAACTTCTTCGGTGGCGAGCCGAACACGAACGTGACGCCGGTCGACCTCGGGCTGCCCGGGTCGCTGCCGGTCGTGAACGCCCAGGCCGTGCGCTACTCGATCCAGCTCGGGCTCGCGCTCGGCTGCTCGATCGCCGAGTCCTCGCGGTTCGCCCGGAAGAACTACTACTACCCGGACAACCCGAAGAACTACCAGATCTCCCAGTACGACGAGCCGATCGCGTACGAGGGCGAGGTCGAGGTTGAACTCGCCGACGGAACGATCTTCAACGTCCCGATCGAGCGCGCCCACATGGAGGAGGACGCCGGCAAGCTCACGCACGTGGGTGGTGCCACCGGCCGCATCCAGGGCGCCGAGTACTCGCTCGTCGACTACAACCGCGCCGGTGTCCCGCTCGTCGAGATCGTGACGAAGCCGATCTTCGGCGCCGAGGAGCGTGCCCCGGAGCTCGGTGCCGCCTACGTGCAGGTCATCCGTGACCTCGTCCGGGCGCTCGGCGTCTCCGAGGCCCGCATGGAGCGCGGCAACCTGCGCTGCGACGCGAACATCTCGCTGCGCCCCCGCGGCCAGGAGAAGCTCGGCACCCGAACCGAGACGAAGAACGTCAACTCGTTCCGCGCCGTCGAGCGTGCGATCCGCTACGAGATCCAGCGCCAGGCCGCGATCCTCGCCGCCGGTGGGACGATCACGCAGGAGACCCGGCACTGGCACGAGGACACCGGTCGCACGTCCGCCGGGCGTCCGAAGTCCGACGCCGACGACTACCGCTACTTCCCGGAGCCCGACCTGCTCCCCGTGGTGCCGGACCCAGCCGTGGTCGAGGAGCTCCGGGCGTCGCTGCCCGAGGCCCCCGTCGCACGTCGCCGTCGGCTCAAGGGCGACTGGGGCTTCACCGACCTCGAGTTCCAGGACGTCGTGAACGGCGGTCTGCTGGACGAGCTCGAGGGCACGGTCGCCGCCGGTGCCGCACCGCAGGCCGCCCGCAAGTGGTGGACCGGTGAGATCAGCCGCGTCGCGAACGCGCAGGACGCCGCACCCGGCGACCTCGTGTCGCCGCAGCACGTCGCCGAGGTCATCGCGCTCGTCGAGTCCGGTGACCTCACCGACCGCCTGGCGCGCCAGGTGCTCGAGGGCGTCATCGCGGGCGAGGGCTCACCGGCGCAGGTCGTCGAGTCCCGCGGGCTGAAGGTCGTCTCGGACGACTCGGCACTCACCGCCGCGGTCGACGAGGCGCTGGCCGGCCAGCCCGACGTCCTCGCGAAGATCAAGGACGGCAAGGTCCAGGCCGCCGGCGCGATCATCGGCGCCGTCATGAAGGCGATGAAGGGCCAGGCGGACGCCGCTCGCGTCCGCGAGCTGGTGCTGGAGCGCGCGCAGCAGTCGTAGTCACGGTCGTACGGACAGGAGGCACGGGGCGGCTCCGCCTCGTGCCTCCTGCTGATCCTGGGGACGCGTCAGCGATCCGGTGACAAGATGGGTCGTGACCGCAACGATCCGCGCCATCGGTACCGCCGTCCCCGCGACGACGCTCGACCAGGGCCGCGTGCGCGACCTCTTCTCCTCGCAGCCCGGCCTCGGCCGACTCGGCAGCCGGCTGGTGCCGGCGGCGTTCGACGCCTCCGCGGTGGACCACCGGCACACGGTCCTCGACGAGCTCGACTCCTCGCGGTCGGGCGGTGCCTTCCGGGACGACGACGGCTCCCTACGGTCCCCGACGACCGGGGCCCGCAACGACCGCTACCGCGAACTCGCACCCCCGCTGTTCGTCGCAGCAGCCCGCGACGCGGTGGAGCGAGCCGGCGTGGCACCGGAGCGCATCACGCACCTCGTCACCGTGTCCTGCACCGGCTTCACGCAGCCGGGTCCCGACATCGACGTGGTCGAGCAGCTCGGTCTGCCAGCAGGCGTCTTCCGCCACCACATCGGGTTCATGGGGTGCTGCGCGGCCTTCCCGGCGCTGCGGATCGCCGCCGCGTTCACCGAGGCCGACCCGGAAGCGGTCGTCCTCGTCGTCTGCGCCGAGCTGTGCACGTTGCACGTCCGGGCATCAGACGACCCGGACCAGATCGTCGCGAACAGCGTCTTCGGTGACGGAGCCGCCGCGGCCGTCGTGGCGGCCGACGGCGCCGGGCTCCGGCTCGAGGGCTTCGCGACCGCGATCGTCCCGGAGGGTGCGTCCGAGATGGCGTGGAACATCGGCGACGAGGGGTTCGAGATGGTCCTGTCGACGGCGGTCCCCAAGCTCGTCGGCGCGCACGTCCCCGGCGCGGTCGCACCGCTGCTCGCCCACCTCGGCGCGCCAGCGGACGTCCCGGTGTGGGCGGTGCACCCCGGTGGACGCGCGATCCTCGACCGGGCGCAGGAGGCCCTCGGGCTCCCGGACACCGCGATGGTCTCGAGCCGTCGGGTGCTCCGCGAACACGGCAACATGTCCAGCGCGACGGTGCTCTTCGTGCTGCGCGACGCCGTCGACGCCGGCCTCGAGGACGGCAGCGGCGTCGTCGCCCTCGCCTTCGGCCCCGGGCTCACCGTCGAGTCGGCACGCCTGACCGCCGTGCGGACCGAGGCCTCGCCGGCGGTCGAACCACAGCGGGTGCCGGTCGCGACCACGGGAGCGGCGTGAGCGGGCGGGACGGAGCCGGCACGCGCCTCCAGGCCGTCGACCTGCGCACCCGCGCGCTCGACCTGACCGAACTCATGGACGACCCCGACTGCGACCCGCGCGCGCTGGCGCGCACGTTCCGCCGCTTCGCGCTCGTGAACGCACTCGTCAGCGGGTGGCGGGCGGCGTGGCGGACGCACGTCGCCCCCGCGTTGCCCGCGAACGGGCGGGGGCGGATCCTCGACCTCGGGTGCGGCGGGGGCGACCTCGCGCGGGCGCTCGTGCGGTGGGCCGCGGCGGACGGGTTCGAGGTCGAGGTCGTCGGTGCCGACCCGGACGCCCGAGCCATCGACGCCGCGCAGCGCTCCACGCCACGCGGCGTCACCTTCCGACAGCAGTCCAGCCAGGAGCTCGTGGCCGCGGGGGAGCGGTTCGACGTCGTCGTGTCGAACCACGTGCTGCACCACCTCGGCGACGAGGAGCGGCACGGGTTCCTCGCCGACTCGGAGTCGCTGGCGGGCAGCCGGAGCCTGCACTCGGACATCCGGCGCTCCACCGAGGCCTACCGCCTGTACGCGATCGGGTCGGCGCTCGTCGCGGCGGGCACCTTCGTGCGCGTCGACGGGCTCCGATCGATCCGCCGGTCGTTCACGCTGCCGGAGCTCCGGGACGCGCTGCCGACCGGGTGGCGGGCGGAGCAGGCGGCGCCGCACCGGGTCCTCGCCATCCGGGACGCCTGACGCCCGACGCCGGATGCCCGCGCTCGACGCGCTAGCGTCGAGTCCATGGCTTCGACACCGCTGCACCGCGTCGCGGTCCTCGTGCTCGACGGAGCGAAACCGCTCGACGTCGGGATCCCGGCCCAGGTGTTCTCGAACCGGCAGAGCATGCCGTACGAGGTCCGGGTGTGCGGTCCGCGGGTCGGTCGGATCTCGGGCGGGGACGGCCTCGCGTACGCGGTCGACCACGGGCTGGAGGCCCTGCAGTGGGCGCAGACGGTGTTCGTGCCGGGGTACCGGTTCCCCGCGGACACGCCACCGCCCGCGGACGTGGTGGCCGCGCTCGCCCGGGCCCACGAGCGGGGTGTGCGGATCGCCGCGATCTCCACGGGGGCGTTCGCACTCGCGGCGGCCGGGCTGCTCGACGGACGCCGGGCGACGACGCACTGGCACTACACCCGGGTGCTCCGGGACCGGTACCCCGGGGTCGACGTCGACGAGGACGTCCTGTTCGTCGACGCCGGCTCGGTACTCACGAGTGCCGGTGCGGCGAGCGGGATCGACCTGTGCCTGCACATCGTGCGGCAGGACCACGGGGTAGCGCTCTCGAACCACGTCGCACGGCGCCTCGTCAGTGCGCCGTACCGGAGCGGCGGGCAGGCGCAGTACGTACCGCGGAGCGTGCCGGAACCCCTCGGTGACGTGTTCGCCGCGACGCGGGAGTGGGCGCTCCGGCACCTGGCCGACCCGCTCACGCTCGAGGTCCTCGCCCGGAACGCCCGGGTCTCGCCGCGCACGTTCTCGCGTCGCTTCGCGGAGGACACCGGGTACACGCCGATGCAGTGGGTGCTCCGCGCCCGCGTCGACCTGGCGCGTGAGCTGCTGGAGCGCTCGGACCTGTCGATCGACCAGGTCGCCGAGCGTGCCGGCCTCGGGTCGGACGCGAACCTGCGGACGCACTTCCGGCGGATCCTCGGGACCTCGCCGACCGAGTACCGCCGCACGTTCCAGGACTGAGGCGACCCGCGCCCTGTTGGCGAGATCCTTCCGGAGGATGGCTTCCCTGCCACTGGAGCCGCGCCTCCAGGCCGATGAGCATGGACCGCGGAACGAAAGGAAGTCCGCATGACCCGCATCGCCATCAACGGCTTCGGCCGCATCGGCCGCAACACCCTCCGAGCGCTCCTCGCACGTGGGGGTGACGACCTCGAGGTCGTCGCCGTCAACGACCTGACCGCACCCGACACCCTCGCCCACCTGTTCCGGTACGACTCCGCGCTCGGGCCGTTCGCCGGCACCGTCGAGGTCGACGGCGACACGCTCGTGATCGACGGGCGACGCGTCCGCGTGCTGGCGTCCCGTGAGCCCGCGGAACTGCCGTGGGCCGAGCTCGGCGTCGAGGTCGTCCTCGAGTCCACCGGGCGGTTCACGGCACGCGACGACGCTGCCGGACACCTCACCGCCGGAGCCCGCCGGGTCCTGATCAGCGCGCCGGCGACCGGGGCCGACGCCACGATCGCCTACGGCGTGAACACCGACGTGTTCGACCCGGCCGCGCACACCGTGGTCTCGAACGCCTCCTGCACGACGAACGCGCTCGCTCCGCTGGCGTCGGTGCTGGACGACCTCGCGGGCATCGAGCACGGGTTCATGACGACCGTGCACGCGTACACGCAGGAGCAGAACCTGCAGGACGGGCCGCACCGGGACCTCCGCCGGGCGCGTGCCGCCGGGGTGAACATCGTGCCGACGTCGACCGGTGCCGCGAAGGCCATCGGGCTCGTGCTGCCGCGCCTGTCCGGGAAGCTGTCCGGCGACGCCATCCGGGTGCCCGTTCCGGTCGGGTCGATCGTCGAGCTGAACACCGTGGTGTCGCGGGACGTCACGGTCGAGGAGGTCAACGAGGCCTACCGTGCCGCTGCGGCCGGGCCGCTCGCCGGAGTGCTGGCGTTCACGGCGGACCCGCTCGTGTCGACGGACATCACGGGGCGGCCGGAGTCGAGCGTGTTCGACTCGCTGCTCACCCGGGTCGACGAAGGTCGTCACGTGAAGGTCGTCGCCTGGTACGACAACGAGTGGGGGTTCTCGAACCGGGTGGTCGACACGCTGGGGATGCTGGCGCGCGCGTAGCGCGGCCGCGCCGCGCCGCGCCGCGGCCGGCCGGCCTGGGCCGCGAGACTCGGCCTGGGCGACACTTCTCGTGCTCCGGAGCGCGAATTGTGTCGCCCAGGCCGAGTCTCGCGCGGCATCGGCGGCGCGCGGTGGCCACGGCCGGACTGTGGCGCGGAAGCGACAGTGTGCCGCCGATCGTCGGCGGCACGCTGTCGTTTTCGCGTGTCGGGCGGGCGGGCAGGAGGGAGGGCGGGCGGGAGGGAACCAGCCGGGCCGCCGGGCCGCGTCAGCGGATGAGCGCCGTCGTGCTCGCGAAGGAACGGGAGCGCACGGCCTCGCGGTAGCGGTCGAGTGCGGCCTCGTCAGCACCGACCGACTCCAGCGCCGCCAGCCCCGCGCCGAGCACCGGCGGATCGGTCACCCAGGTCGGGACGGCCCCTGGGACCCGCTCCGCGAGCCCCGACACCACCCCGTCCACGAGCAGCGGGTGCCGAGCAGCGAGCACCCCGCCGCCGAGCACGACGGGGACCGGGTGGGCGGTCGACCCGCCGAGACCGAGCCGCTCGAGCGCGACCCCGGCGAGCAGGACGATCTCCTCCGCCTGGCGCTCCACGACGCTCCGGGCCACCAGGTCGCCGGCTCCGGCCACGTCGAAGAGCACCGGGCACAGTCGGTTGAACACCCGCTGGTCGAGGCGGCCGAAGTGGATGGCCTCGGTGACCTCGCGGACGCTGCGGAGCCCGAGCGCCGCCGGCACCGCGTCGACCAGTGCCGTGGCCGGTCCGCGGCCGTCGTCGGCCCGGGCGGCGTGCCACAGCGCCCGGTTGCCGAGGTAGGCCCCGCCGCCCCAGTCGCCGGAGACGTCGCCGATGGCCGGGAACCGGGCCGTGGTGCCGTCGGCCCGGACAGCGAGCGCGTTGATGCCCGTCCCGCACACCACCGCGGCCGCGTCCGGCGACAGGGTCCCCGCCCGCAACAGGGCGAACAGGTCGTTGTCGAGGACGTGCGGAGCACCGCCGTCGGACTCCCAGTGCGCGAGCGCCGTGGTGGCGGCGACGAGCTCGTCGTGCAGGTCGAGCCCGGCCAGGTAGACGTGCGTCGTCCGGATCCGACGATCGCCGAGGTCGCCGACGACCCGGGAGCGGACGTCGTCGAGGATCGGTCCGGCGACGTCCCATCCTCGGGTCTGCGGGTTCGACCCCGGGCCGCGTGCGTGCCCGACGATCGCGCCGTCCAGTGCGATGGCGACGACGTCGGTCTTGCTCCCGCCGCCGTCGACGGCGAGGACGACGTCGCTCGGGTGCGGGGGGACCGGGGCCGGCGGCCGTTCGACCCGGGCGGTGCCCGACGGACCCCGGTTCAGCCCGCCCACGTCAACTGCTCCGATCGCGTCCACGGCAGGTGCTCCGCGTTCGCGGCCAGGAGCAGGTCGGTGAGCTTCTCGGCCTTGTCGACCTGTCCGACGAGGGGGTGTGCCCACATCGCCCGCAGCACGCGGTCGCGGCCTCCGTGCACGGCGGCGTCGAGGGCGAGTCGTTCGTACCCGGCGACGTGCGACACCAGACCGACCATGTCCGGGGCGAGCGGCGAGACCGGCAGCGGGGTGATCGCCTGCCGGGTGACGCGCGCCGGGACCTCGATGACGTGGTCGTCGGGCAGGAACGGGAACGTGCCGTCGTTCCGGACGTTGAGGACCTGCACGTCACCGCGGTCGCCGAGGATCGAGGACAGCACGTCGATGGCGGCCTCGGAGTAGTACGCCCCACCCCGCTGCTCCAGCTCGACCGGCTTCGTGACGACGGACTCGTCGGCGTACTTGGTCAGCAGTGCCGACTCGGTCTCCATCACGGCCTCGGCGCGGGTGCGCTCGTGGAGCTGTTCCTCGAGCACGACGTCGTGGCTGTAGAAGTAGCGCAGGTAGTACGAGGGGACGGCGTGCTGCAGGCGGATGAGGTCGGCGGGCATGTGCACGCTCTCCGCCATCCGGTCGAGGGCACCGGTGTCGGCGCCAAGCAGCTCGGCCAGCACGTCACGCTCGCCTGAGGCGTCCGTGACGTGCACGCCGCGTTCCCACGTGAGGTGGTTGAGGCCGACGTGGTCGAGCCGGACGGCCGACGGGTCGACCTGGAACTCCTTCGCGAAGCGCCGCTGGAACCCGATCGCGACGTTGCAGAGTCCGACGGCGCGGTGGCCGGCCTCCAGCAGGGCGCGGGTGACGATGCCGACCGGGTTCGTGAAGTCCACGATCCAGGCATCCGGCTTCGCGTGCTTCCGGACGAGCTCCGCGTACTCGAGCACGACCGGCACGGTGCGGAGCGCCTTCGCGAACCCGCCGGGGCCGGTGGTCTCCTGCCCGATGCAGCACGCCTCGTGCGGCCAGGTCTCGTCCTGCTGCCGGGCGGCCTGGCCGCCGATGCGGAGCTGGAACATGACGGCGTCGGCGTCCGAGACACCGGCGACCACGTCGTCGGTGACGTGGACCGTGCCGGGGTGGCCGGCGTGGGCGAACATCCGCTTGGCGACACCGCCGACGAGTTCGCGTCGGACGGGATCGGGGTCGACGAGCCAGAGCTCGTCGATGGGCAGCTGGTCGCGGAGCCGGGCGAAGCCGTCCACGAGTTCGGGGGTGTAGGTGGATCCGCCACCGATGACTGCGAGTTTCACTGTGGTGCTATCCCTTCACGCCGGTGAGCGCGATGCCCTCGACGAATGCCTTCTGTGCGAAGAAGAAGATGACGACGACCGGGACCATGACGACGACGGTCATCGCCATCGTCATCGACCAGTCGGTGCCGTGCTGGCCGCGGAACGTCGCGAGCCCGTACGCCACCGGCCAGGCGGCCTGGTTCTCGGAGGCGTAGAGGAGCGGGCCGTAGTAGTCGTTCCAGGAGTGGAAGAACATGAAGATCGCCGCCGACGCGATGCCCGGACGCGCCATCGGCACGACGACCCGCCAGAGCACGCCCCACTCGCTGCAGCCGTCCATCCGGGCGGCGTCGCCGTACTCCTTCGGGATGGTCATGAAGAACTGGCGGAGCAGGAAGATGCTGAACGCGTCACCGAGCAGGTTCGGCAGGATCAGCGGCCAGAGCGTGCCGGTGAGGTGCAGCTGGGACCACATCACGTAGACCGGCACCGCGGTGACCTGCGGGGGCAGGAGCATCGCGACGATGATCACCGTGAAGACCAGGTTCGCGCCCTTGAACTTGATCTGGGCGAGCGCGTACGCCGCCGGGACCGAGCTGACGAGCATGAACGCGGTGGCGAGCACGGCGTACATCGACGAGTTGCCGAACCACTGCGCGAGCGGCAGTTCGGTGAACACCCGGGCGTAGTTCGAGAAGTCGAACGGGCGCGGCAGGATCGACGCCGTCAGGGCCTGGTTGCTCGACATGAGCGAGGTCAGGATGACGAACACGATCGGCGCGATCGTCAGGACACCGAGCGCCACGAGTGCGGCGTGCTCGGCGATCCAGACGAGCAGGCTGCGACGCGGACCGCGCGCGGAGCCGGACGCCGCACCGCGGGGAGCCCGGGCGAGCGGGGACTGGGACACGGCGGTCATCAGGACTCCTCGGGTCGGAAGACGGAGATGCGGCGCATCGTGAGGACGAGCACCACGGCGGTGACCACGAACAGCACCACGGCCATCGCTGACGCGTAGCCGAACTGGAAGTTCGCGAAGCCGTGCTGGTAGAGCAGCTCGGTGTAGGTGAGCAGCGACGTGCCCGGGTAGCCGAGCTGCGCCGCGGTCCCACCGCCGATCGTCGCCTTGCCGCTGGCGACACCCGACGCGACGGCGGCCTCGGTGAAGTACTGCAGGGCCGCGATCACCCCCGTGACGGCAGCGAAGCCGATGACCGGCGCGATCGTCGGCAGCGTGATGTGCCGCACCTGTTGGACCCCGTTCGCGCCGTCGAGCGACGCGGCCTCGTACAGGTCGCGCGGCACGTCGAGGAGCGACGCCAGGAAGATGATCATGATGTCGCCCATCACCCAGACGCCCATGATCACGAGCGAGGGCTTCGACCAGGCGGGGTCGTTGAACCACAGGGGGCCGTCGATGCCGAACACCCGGAGGATCTGGTTGACCGGGCCGGTGCCGGGGTTGAACAGGAACACGAACGCGACGACGCTCGCGACCGGCGGGACCAGGGCGGGCAGGTAGAACAGCGTCCGCCAGAACCCGGTCGCCGTCTTCGCACGGCTCAGCAGCCCGGCCACCAGGAGCCCGCAGACGATCCGGATCGGCACGAGGATCACGACGAACCACAGCGTGTTGACGACCGCCGGCCAGATCTGCGGGTCCTGCGTGAACAGGAACTTGTAGTTCAGCAGCCCGACGAACTCGGGTTCCTGCAGCTGGTTGTAGCGCGTGAACGAGTAGAAGATCGACGCGACGAGCGGGTACGCGAAGAAGATCACGAGGCCCGCGAGGGCCGGGGCCAGCATCGTCAGGGCGACCAGACGACGGCGGGACTCGGCGGAGCGACGCCGACGTGGCTGGCTCCCAGGGGCCGTCGAACGCGACCCGGCGCTGGCCGGCGGCCGGGAGGCGCGGGTGGGCCGCGCCTCCAGGCTGCCGGTTTCAGGGGTGGTGACGTCCGTCATGGTCACGGACCAGCCAGCTGGTTGGCGTTGTCGATGTCCGAGTCGAGCTTCTTGAGCTTGGCGTCGAGGTCTCCGCCGTTCTGCTGGTACGCCTGCCAGAACTTCGTGAACGTGCCGATGTAGGCGGCGCCGTCCGCGGTGCCCGGCGACGTCATGGTGTCCTTGTTGCCGGCGACGTCCACGAAGGTCTTGTAGTTCTCGTCGACCTCGAGCTTCGGTGACTCCAGGGCCGAGGTGAGCGTCGGGATGTTCTTCAGCCCGTTGCCCATCGTGACCTGCGCGTCGGTGTTCGTCGACAGGTACTTCAGCAGCGCCCACGCGAGCTCGGGGTGCTTCGAGCCCTTCGCGATGCCCGCCACGTTGCCCGCGATGTACGTCGAGCCGTAGTTGCCGAGCCCGTCCATCACCGGGGTCGGTGCGGTGCCGTAGTCGAGGTCCGGCTTCTGGTCCTTGATGAAGGCGGTGCGGTACTCACCGTCGATCTGCATCGCGACCTGGCCGGTCTGGAACGCGTTGTCGGCGGCGAACTCCTGCCCGAGCCCCGAGGTGAAGGCCTTGAGCTTGTCGTAGCCGATCTCGTCGACGAAGCCCTTCTGCCAGGTGATGAGCTTCTTCCACGCGTCGGAGGTGCCGATCACGCTGTTGCCCTTCTTGTCGAGCCACGATCCGTCGACCATCGGTGCCCAGTGCTCGGGGGAGTTCTCGTAGAAGTCGATGAGCGGGTTGAAGCCGAGCTGCTTGATGGACCCGTCGGCGTTGTACGTGGTGAGCTTCAGCGCGTCGGCCTTGAGCTCGTCGAGGGTCTTCGGCGGCGTCGTGATGCCCGCCTTCGCCAGGAGTGGCTTGTTGTACATCAGAGCACTCACGTCGGCGAGGGCCGGCAGGGTGCAGCGGGTGCCCTTGTACTGCGTGTACGACTGCACGGCCTTCGGGATGTCGGACAGGTCGACCTTGTCCCGCTTGACGTACGGCGACAGGTCGCGGAAGGCGCCCGACGAGCAGAAGCTGCCCACGATCGCCGTCGAGTAGGACAGCCCGACGTCGATGTTCTGCCCCGACGAGATCGCCTTCTGGAGCTTCTCGTCGTCCTGGCCGGCGTGGATGTCGACGGTGACGCCGGGGTTCGCCTTCTCGAAGCCGGCGACGGCGCTCTTCACGACACCGGCTTCACGCCCGGTGAAGAAGTGCCACAGCGACACGGTGCCCTTGAGCTCCTTCGGTGCGGTCTTGTCGATGGCGTCGGCGCTGCTCCCGGAGCTGCAGCCGGCGACGACGAGTGCACCGACGGCGGCGATGGCCGTGGCGGTGAGGATCCTCGTGGCGGATCGTTTGGCGGAGGGGTGCATCAGTACTCGCTCTCTGGTCTCGATTCGGCGGCTGCGTTTCCGGGCGCGCCGAAGAGCCCTGGGACAGGGCCGGGTGGTGGTGCCTCGAGTGGTGCGGGTGGAACTCCGCTGGGCGGAGCGGCTCAGGGGCGCTCGGCGGGGTCCGGTGCTGGCGCATCGTCACTGATGCGTTCGAGCCGGTCCGCGAGCGCGGTGCGGACGACGTCGATGAGGACGTGCCGCGCACCGTGCAGGACGGGGGTGTCGGGGACGCCGGGTGCCACCACGGCGGTGGACCAGCGTGTGCGGGTCCGGAGCCAGGCGGTCACGGCGGCGGCCAGGGCGGGTCCACCCGCGATCCCGGTCGGGCCGTGCAGGACGACCGTCTCGGGATCGGCGACGGCGAGGGCGGGGAGCACGTTGTGCCCCACGCGCTCGCCGAGGGCGGTGGTGAAGGGGTGCTGCTCGGGGAGCCCGGGCAGCTGCGGGAGCACCTGGCGCCAGTCGGCTGCGGTGCCGTCCGGTGCCGTGATCCCGTGCTCGGCGGCCAGGGCGATGATCGCGGACTCGGAGATGAGGTCCGCGACGATCGTGGCCGTCGGGTCGATGGAGCGTGCGTCGGCGGGCACGCTGAGGTAGCCGATCTCACCCGCGGCACCGGACGCGCCGGTGTGCAGGTGGCCGTGCAGGTCGAGGGCCATGCCGAGGCCCTCCGCCATCCAGAACAGGGCGAACGAGCCGGGAGCCCGTCCGGCGCCCATGTTCCGCTCGGCGATCGCCGCGAGGTTGGCGTCGTTCTCGATGACGACCCGGACACCGAGCGCAGCGGACAGGGTGGTCGAGACCTGGTCGCGGGGCCAGCCGGGCAGCCCGTCGGTGAAGATCAGGGTGTCGGTCGCGTGGTCGACACTCGCCTGGACCCCGACGGCGACCGCGGTGACGAGCTCCGGGTCGACGCCGGCGGCCGCAGCGGCCCGACTGACGGCAGCGGCGACGATGTCCTCGCCGGGGGCACGCATCTCGTGCTCGTCCATCCGGTGCTCGGCGACCGGGTACGAGCGGCCCGTGGCGTCGACGACCGTGGAGCGGACGTCGACGAGCTGGACGTCCACGGCGACGGCGAGGTCGCGGTCGGTCGTTGCCTGGTACACGACGGCGCTCGGGCCGCGGCGACCGGTCTGGGTCGCGGTGCCGGCTTCGTGGATGAGGTCGGCGGCCTCGAGCCGGCGGATGATCTCGGCGGCGGTGGGCTTGCTGAGCCCGGTGCGCTGTGCGATCTCGTTGCGGGTGAGCGGGCCGTCGTCGAGCAGGAGTTCGAGGGCCGCGCGGTCGTTGAGGACACGCAGGAGGCCGGGCTGGCCGGGGGTGCGTCCTCGAGTGGTCATGTCGAGGACTGTAACGGACAACCTTCTTTACTGAAAGGTTTGTTTACCGATTCGAAACACGCGTTCCGCTCCGCGAAACGTGCGGCGGCGGGACGGAGGCGGGACGGGCTCTGGACGCGACCACCACGGGCATGGAGGCGCGGTGCGGGCCGGCACCGCGCCTCCAGGCCCGTGGAGTGGTCGCGTGTGCGCCCTACGGGCGCAGCAGCACCTTGATCGCGCGACGCTCGTCCATCGCGCGGTACGCCTCGGCGGTCTCGTCGAGGGGCAGCTCGAGGTCGAACACCCGACCCGGCTCGATCGCACCCGAGAGCACGTCCGGCAGCAGTTCGGGGATGTACTTCCGGGCCGGGGCCATGCCGCCCGCGATCGTGATGTTCGTGTCGAAGAGGTACCGCGTGCCGATGGTCGGCACCCCGTGCGGGACCCCGACGAAGCCGAGGTTGCCGCCCGCGCGGACCGAGTGCAGCGCCTGGTCCATGCTCTCCTCGGTGCCGACGGCCTCGACCGCGCAGTCGGCCAGGTCGCCGCCGAGCAGGGCCTTGACGGCGGCGATGCCGTCCGCGCCGCGCTCCGCGACGATGTCGGTCGCGCCGAACTCCCGGGCGAGCGCCTGTCGGTCGGCGTGCCGGCTCATCGCGATGATGCGCTCGGCGCCGAGCCGCTTCGACGCGAGGACGGCGGACAGCCCGACCGCGCCGTCACCGACGACGACGACGGTCTTGCCCGGGCCGACGGCTGCGGACACCGCAGCGTGGTGCCCCGTCGAGAACACGTCCGACAGCGTCAGCAGCGACGGCACGAGCGCCGGGTCGACCGGGCCGGGGACAGCGACGAGCGTGGCTTCGGCGTCGGGGATGCGGACGTACTCGGCCTGGGCGCCGCCAACCGGGTCGCCGTAGGCGTCCTTGCCGCCGAAGCCGGACAGGTGGTCGCAGCCCGTGGTCATGCCGTGGCGGCAGGCCTGGCAGGTGCCCTCGTTCATGGTGAAGGGGGAGATGACGAAGTCACCGACGTGCAGGTCCGTCACGTCGTCGCCGACCGCGACGACGGTCCCGACGAGCTCGTGCCCGATCGGGTGCGGCTCCTTCGTCTTCGTGGCGCCGCGGTACGGCCACAGGTCCGAGCCGCACACGCACGCCGCGACGACCTCGACGACGACGTCCTTCGGGGTGATGAGCTCGGGCTGGTCGCGGTCCTCGACACGGATGTCGTTCGGGGCGTGGATGATCGCTGCGCGCATGGGGAGCCTTCCGTCGAGATGGTGGGGGATCGGCCGGTCGACGTCGTCCGGAGCCCTCTCGACAGTACCCTCGTGCGGGTGGACGACGACCGGTACGGCGGGGACGTGCTCTCGGGGGACTGGCGCTCCCGCGGGGTGAAGAAGGTGCGGCAGGTGCCGCTCGAACGCGACATGGTGCTCGAGGACCCGGACTCCGGGTGGGCGGGCGCCGTCGTGGGGCTCGAAGCGGGCAACATCGCCCTCGAGGACTGGAAGGGCCGCACGCGCTCCTTCCCCTTCACGGGGCAGTTCCTGCTCGAGGGGGAGCTCGTGACGCTCGGGCGTCCGCAGGCGCCGGTCGGGCGGTCCGGTGGTCCGTCTGGTTCCGCCGGGACGTCGGGTTCGGTGCACGCGGACTGGAGGCCCGGGGCCGGTCCCGCCGTCCGGCACGCGTCCGACGGTGGTCGCCTCCGCACCGCGTCCGGATCGTTCGCGGTGGAGTCGCAGCGTGCCCGGGTGGCGCTGCCCTCCCGGATCATGGTCGAGGGCAAGCACGACGCCGAGCTCGTCGAGAAGGTCTGGGGAGCCGACCTCCGCGTCGAGGGCGTCGTCGTCGAGGAACTCTCTGGCGTCGACAACCTGGCAGCGGTCCTGGACGACTTCCAGCCCTCGCGCGACCGCCGGGTCGGCGTGCTCGTCGACCACCTCGTGCCCGGGTCGAAGGAGTCCCGCTTCGCGTCCGCCGTGATGCAGGGGAAGTGGGGCGCGCACGTGCTCGTCGTCGGGCACCCGTTCGTCGACGTCTGGCAGTCCGTGAAGCCCGCCCGCGTCGGGCTGCGGGCGTGGCCGACGATCCCGCGGTCCATCGAGTGGAAGAAGGGCATCTGCCAGGCGCTCGGGTGGCCGCACGCCGAGCAGGCCGACATCGCGCGCGCCTGGCAGCGGATCCTCGGGCAGGTGCGGACCTTCGCGGACCTGGAGCCGCAGTTGCTCGGTCGCGTGGAGGAGCTGATCGACTTCGTCACGGAGCCGAAGGCCTGACGCGGGGCGGCGCGCGCTCGGCTGCTCGCGCCGCTCGCGGCTCGCGCTCGCGCCGCGCGCTCGCCTCGCACGGGGCGAGCCGCGCGCCCGCCGTGTTGCAGTGTGCGAGGTTCCGCCCAGTGTGGGACCCGCGCGGCCCCGCACCGCGCCCGGAACCTCGCACACTGCGTCGCGCGTGGCGCTCGCCTCGCACGGTGCGAGGCGCCCCGCCCGCCCGCACCCCGGAAATCCGGGGCGATCCCGGGCGTGGCGCATACCCTGGAGGCATGGACGGCATCGACGGACGCGTGCGCGGCGCCGTCGACGTCTGGCTCCGCTGGCTCCCGCGGTGGCAGATCGGCACGGCTCGACCCCGCACCCGCATCTGCCGCAAGTGCACGGGCTCGCCGATCGCCACCGCCGCCGGGTTCGGCCCGGACGTCCCGCACGCCGTCCAGCACGCCCTGATCGGCCGCATCTCGACCATCGTCGAGGACGCGGTCGACGACTACACCGCCCGGAACCTGCCCTTGCTCCAGCGCGAACTCGAGCGGGCCGCCGCACGGAAGCGGCACGCCGGGTACCAGCCGACCGAGGGCCTGCAGCCGGAGTTCCAGGGGCTCGACGTCGATCCCGAACCGTCGCCCGGTGAGCCCTTCCTGTTCACGCTCGGCGAGCTGACCGGCACCGGCGCGGGCGAGCAGGTTCCTCGTGAGCCGCTGTCGGACGAGGCGAAGTCGGCGCTCCGCCACGAGATCGAGCTGTCCGACGAGTGCGCCCAGGCCACCGGGGCCGCGGTCTGCCTGGCACTCATCGACCACCGACCGCGGATCGCCGAGGCCGTCGAACGCCTGGTCGAACCCCAGATCGAGGCGCTCGTGTCGGACATGTTCCGCGGGTTCGACGGACCAGAGGCCCCGCGCGCCGGACTCTTCTGACCGGTCAGCGCACGGTGCGCCGGCGCGTCCCGCGGAGGACCAGTCGGGCGATCCCTCGCCATCCGAGCAGGAACACCCCGAGCACGATCGTCGCGACGATCACGAACGAGATCGGCAGGGGGTTGCCGTCCACGTCGCCCTGCCCCGTGGCGACACGGATGGCCAGCCCGATGAAGACGGTCAGGATCCACACCACGACACCGGTCGGCCAGAAGCGCAGCGGTCGGGCCCACGCACCACTCGTGACGTAGCCGACGGCCCAGCCCGCGAGGAACGGGTACGCGGTCGTCCACAGCGCGAGGGCGGAGTTCGTCTCACCGTGCGAGGAGCGCCCGATCAGGGCGAACAGGACGATGAGCACGACGTCGATCACGGCTGCGAGCCAGCCCCAGGTGCGTTCGGTCACACCCCATTCTCGCAGCCGACGACCGCCCTGGATTCCGTGCGGCACCCCTGTGGACGGTTCGCGCTCGTCCACAGGTCTCCCGTCGGTGGTCGCACCATGCGACGCCACCACGACGATCGACCGATGACCGAGTCACCTGCCTTCCCCAACGTCCCCGACTGCCCCTGGCACGTCGTCAACGACGACCATCCCGACGTCGCCCGGGTCCTGCGTGCGCGCGCCCGCGCCGGGGAACTCCGACGGATCGCGCACGGCCGGTACGTCCCCGTCGAGGCGTGGGACGGTCTCCGAGCGGAGCAGCGTCACCACGTCCTGGTCAGGTCCCTCGTCGACCGGATCCGGCCGCGCTTCGTCGTGTCGCACCTGTCGGCGGCCGCGGTGCTCGGCGTGCCGTTCCTCCACCCGTGGCCGGGACGCGTCCACCTGATCCGACCGGGTGAGGACGCACGCACCACGAGCGCGACCTGCATCGTGCACGCCGACCTGGACCCGACGATGCGAGGCACCTGGCGCTTCCGTTCGGACGACCTGCGGGTGACGAACTCCGAGCGCACCGCGGTCGACCTCGCGATGACCCTGCCGTTCCTCGACGGTGTGGTCGCCCTCGATCGCCTGCTGCGGCTCGGCGCTGACGTGCGGACCATCCAGGACGGCATCGAGCGCCGTTCCCCTCGCGGCCGTCGCCGTGCCCTCCGCGCGCTCGCCTTCGCGGACGGAGCAGCGGACACACCCGGGGAGTCCGTCGCTCGCGTGCGGCTCGACGAGTACGGCGCGCCGCCCCCGGTGACGCAACACCGGTTCCGGGAGCGCGGGCACCCCGACATCGTCGTCGACCTCTGGCTGCCGGACACCGGCGTCGCGATCGAGTTCGACGGCGAGGTGAAGTACCGCGACCGTGCGCTCCGCGCCGGCGCACCTCCCGAGGACGTCGTGATCGCGGAGAAGTACCGCGAGGACCGCCTGCGAGCGTTCGACGAGGTCCGCCAGGTCGTCCGGCTCTCGTGGGGTGACCTCTGGAGTGAGACGTCGTTCCGTGGGAAGCTCCGCCGCGCGCAGGTCCCGATGCGGCACTGACCCCGCACCGTGCGAGGTGACGACCCGAGCCGTGCGAGGTTCGGCGCAGTGTGCGAGGGAGCGCAGCTCCCACACTGCGCGGAACCTCGCACACTGCGGAATCCGTGAGCGCAGCCGGCCGTTCACTCGCAGGCCACCTGCGGTTCGTCGCGGGTCACCAGGATGGTCCGATGACGTCGACCATGCGCGCGCCCGTCACGTCCGTCACGACATGGGCAGCGGCCGGGAGGCACGGCGTGCGTCCGCCACGGCTCGTCGCCCACCGCGGTGCGCCGCGCGTCCGGCGCGAGAACACCCTGCCGGCGGTCGCGGTCGCGGAGGCCCTCGGCGCGGAGGCCGTCGAGGTCGACGTCCGGCGGACGGCCGACGGCGTCGCGGTCCTGCTGCACGACGAGACGCTCGGGCGGATGTGGGGCGACGGTCGCCGGGTGTGCGACGTCGACTGGTGCGACGTCGCCCGGCTCGGGAACGGCCTCGACCGCATCCCGCGCCTCGACGCCGTGCTCGAACGCCTCGACGGCTGCCGCTCGACCCTGCTCGTCGACGTCGCGGACCCGGCCGACGCGGTCGTCGCTGCCCGGACCGTCGCGGGACACCGCGGCACGACGGGCGTCGCGTGGCGCGGCGCCCCCGCTGCGATGGCCGCCGTCCGAACCGAGCTACCCGACGCCGACATCTGGCTCGCGTGGGAGTCGCTCGTCCCGCCGACCACGGCCGACCTCGAGACGCTGGCGCCCTCCACGCTCGACCTCGACGTCGTGTTCCTCACCCCGCGGACCGTCGAGGCGGCGCACGCCCTCGGCCTCCGCGTCGCCGTCCGGGTCGTCGACGACGCCGAGCCCGCGCTCTGGGCCGCCCGCCTCGGGGTCGACTCGATCACGACGAACGACGTCGCGACGGTCCGCGCGGCGCTGGCCGAGGCCGAACGGGACGGCTGGCCCGAGCGCGAGCGTGAGCCCACCGAGACGGAGGTCGCCTCGCGTGCCCAAGCGCTCGCGCACCGGATCGCGCACGAAGTGATCGCCTTCACCCGGGAGCACCCGGTGGGCGAGGTCACGACCAAGGGGCACCCGGCCGACCTCGTCACCGACGTCGACCGGCTCGTCGAACAGCTCGTCCGCTCGCGGGTCCGGACGGTGTTCCCGACGCACGGGTTCACGGGAGAGGAGTACGGCGACGCCCCCGGTGACCGGCACCGGTGGTACCTCGACCCCGTCGACGGCACCACCAACCTGGCGAACGGCGTCCCGTGGACCTCGATGTCGCTCTGCCTCACCCGCTCCGGACGCCCGGTCGTCGGTGTCGTCGCCGATCCCTGGCGCGGCGAGGTGCTCGAGGCACGGCGCGGGCACGGCGCCACACTGCGGGACCGGACGCTGCACCTCGACGACGCGCCGCGTGCGCTCGCCGGCGCCGTGGTGGGCACGGAGCTCGACGGACACCGACCGTGGCCGGGGTTCGTCGCCCTCCTCGAGGCCCTCGCCGACCGCTCCTGCACGGTGCGTGTCCAGGGCTCCGGGACGCTCACGATCGCCCAGGTCGCCGCGGGGCGGGGCATCGGCGGGTGCGTGTCGGCGTTCGACCCGGTGGACCACGGTGCTGCCGTGCTGCTCGTGCACGAGGCCGGCGGGGTGGTCCTCACCCGCGGTGGCCCGGTCGACGGCTTCCCGCCGGTGGGGGAGCCGTTCCTCGTGGCGCATCCCGGCGCGGCGGACGAGCTGCACGCCGTGTGGACGGCGGCCCTCGCGCGCTAGGCCTGGGCGATCCGGACCATGTTGCCGGCGGGGTCCCGGACGGCGGC
Source organism: Curtobacterium sp. 314Chir4.1 (assembly GCF_900215175.1). Classification (NCBI taxonomy): domain Bacteria; kingdom Bacillati; phylum Actinomycetota; class Actinomycetes; order Micrococcales; family Microbacteriaceae; genus Curtobacterium; species Curtobacterium sp. 314Chir4.1. Next base: position 322,289 of record NZ_OCMI01000003.1, on the reverse strand, counting down.
GTCGCGGACGCCCCAGAACTGGTCGGTCGGCTCCTGCACGACCTCGGCGTCGGGGCTCGCCGAGATGCGGTCGAACGTCGCGTCGAGGTCCGTCACGCGGAGCTGCAGCATGGAGAGGCCGCCCTTCGCGAGCAGCGCGGCGATCGCGTCGCCGTCCTCCTGCGACCGGCCGGCGTGGGGCTCGGAGAGCACGAGCTCGAGGTCCGCGTGCTCGTCGCTCACGAGGGTCACCCACCGGAAGCCGCCGTTCTCGACGGTGTTGCGGACGGTGAAACCGAGGACGTCGCCGTAGAACGCGACGGCGGCGTCGATGTCGTCGGCGAGCACGTGCACGCCACTGATCTGGATCGTCATGGCAGCGACACTAGGACCGCCGTGCGTCCCCGCGCTTCTCCGATCCTGCTCGAACCGGGCGGGTGACGACCATCGTGTGGCAGCTCCACTGCCCGGCGAGGTCGTCGTGGTCGGCGGCGCGGTACTGCGTGGGGGTCATCCCGACGAGCTCGGTGAACCGCGACGAGAACGACCCGAGGCTCGTCGCGCCGACGGCCGTGCAGACCTCGGTCACGCTGAGGTCGGTGCTGCGGAACAGCGCCTGCGCCCGCTCGATCCGTCGCGTCATCAGGTAGGCGTACGGCGTCTCGCCGTAGGCCGCGCGGAACCGGCGGCTGAAGTGCGCGGCCGACATGAACGCCGACGCGGCGAGGGACGGCACGTCGAGGGGCTCGGCGTACTCGCGGTCCATCCGACTGCGGGCTCGACGCAGCCGTCGGAGTTCGTCGAGGTCCGCTGCCATGCCCACATCCTGCACGACCGGCTCACGGAGGACTCTGTGCGGGCGTACAGTCAGCGGTCGTCCGTGCTCCCTACTGTGGCGACATGGGATTCCTCGACCGCTTGCTCGGACGTCCGGACCGCGACCAGAACGGCGCCGCACAGAACCAGTGGGGGCAGCCACAGTACGGCCAGCAGCCGCAGGGCTACCAGTACGGCCAGCAGTCGTACCACCAGCCCGCGCAGGCGCCCGGCCCGGCGGCGACCTCCGACGACGAGCGCGCGGTCGAGCGCTACCGCTACCTCCTCCGGACCGCCCCGCCGGAGCGCATCGAGGAGGTCCACGCCGAGGCGTTCGCGACCCTGACGCCCGAGCAGCGCCGGATGGTCTACGATGAGTTCACCCGCACGGCACCGGCGGGGGAGGCCCCTCGCGGTGACGACCCGCGCTCGTTGGCACAGGCGGCGACCCGGTCCGAGATCCGGCAGCCCGGGTTCATGGAGCGCTCGCTCGGTGGCGTCCGCGGCGTCGGCGGCGCCGGAGCGCGTTCGGGTCCGTCCTTCGGCAGCATGATCGGTGCCTCGATCCTCGGCACCGTGGCGGGCTACGTCATCGGTTCGGCCATCATGAGCGCCTTCCTGCCGGACCCGGGATCGTTCGACGGCGGTACGGACGCTGCGGGTGACGGTGGTTCGGAGGACACTGGTGCCGACTCCGCTGACGCCGGCGCGTCCGACGGCGGTGGGGTGGAGAGCGCGGGCTGGGGCGACGGCGGATCCGATTTCGGCGGTGGCTTCGGTGACTTCGGCGGTGACTTCGACGTGTGACGCGTCGCAGCTCCGACCGACCTACTGATATTCTCCTGGTCGACAAAGGAGCGACATGGCCATCATCGAAGCCTCCGGGCTGACGAAGACCTACCGTTCGAAGTCCGGGCCGGTCCACGCACTCGCGGGACTCGACCTCTCCGTGCCGCAGGGCACCGTGAAGGCGCTGCTCGGACCGAACGGTGCCGGCAAGACCACGACCGTCAAGGTCCTGACCACCCTCATCACGCCGGACGCCGGCACCGCGACGATCGACGGGATCGACGTCATCGCGGACCCTCAGGCCACGCGTCGGTCGATCGGGGTGTCCGGGCAGTACGCCGCGGTCGACGAGAACCTCACGGGGTTCGAGAACCTCGAGATGATCGGCCGCCTGTACCACCTGGGTCGCCGGACGGCCCGGGACCGTGCACGCGAGCTCATCGACGTGTTCGACCTGTCCGAGGCCGGGGACCGCCCCGTGAAGGGGTTCTCCGGTGGCATGCGCCGTCGGATCGACCTCGCCGGTGCGCTCGTGATGAACCCCCGCGTGCTGTTCCTCGACGAACCGACCACCGGCCTCGACCCCCGCAGCCGGCTGGCGCTCTGGGGCATCATCGAGGGCCTCGTGGCCGACGGCACCACGGTGCTGCTCACCACGCAGTACCTGGAGGAAGCCGACCAGCTCGCCGACGACATCGCGGTGATCGACGGCGGGACCGTCATCGCCGAGGGCACCTCCGACCACCTCAAGGCGCAGGTCGGCGGACACCGGGTGGTGGTGACCCTGGTCGACCAGGTCGACGGCGACGCCGCGACGACCGTGTTGCGGCGGTACGGCAGCGGCGACGTCGAGGTCTCCGGCGACGGCCGCACCCGAGCCGTCGCGGTGGACGCCGGCCCGTCGGCCCTCCAGCGTGTCCTCGCCGACCTGGGCGAGGCCGGCATCGAACTCCACGACGCCGGCATGCGTCGGCCCACCCTGGACGACGTGTTCCTCCGGCTCACCGGGCACGCGGCGACCGACGACGACGGCGATCCGGACGGCACCGCACCGAAGGGCAAGCAGGACAAGCAGCGCAAGCAGGACAAGCAGAAGGAGACGGCACGATGAGCGCCACCACCACGGCGCTCGGTCGGCAGCTGCCGGTCGTCGTCACCTCGCCCGCCGCGGTCTGGTTCGAGGACGGCTGGACCGTCACGAAGCGGAACCTCATCAAGATCAAGCGGTCGCCGGACATGCTCGTGTTCGCCGTCCTGCAGCCGATCATGTTCGTCCTGCTGTTCAGCCAGGTCTACGGCGGCGCGATCGCCGTCGAGGGCACGGACTACACGCAGTTCCTGATGGCCGGGATCTTCGCCCAGACCGTCGTGTTCGGCGCGACGTTCTCCGGGTCGGCCATGGCGCAGGACCTCAAGGAGGGGCTGATCGACCGCTTCCGCACGTTGCCGATGTCGGCGTCGGCGGTGCTGGTCGGCCGGACGAACTCCGACCTCGTGCTCAACGGAATCTCGATGGCGATCATGATGCTCACCGGCCTCGCGGTCGGGTGGCGCGTGAACTCCTCGCCGCTGGAGTTCCTCGCCGGCATCGGCCTGCTGCTGCTGTTCAGCTACGCGTTCAGCTGGGTGATGGCCCTGCTCGGCATGAGCGTGAAGACGCCGGAGGTGATCAACAACGCCTCGTTCATGATCCTGTTCCCGCTGACGTTCATCTCGAACGCGTTCGTCCCGAGCGACACCCTGCCGCTGGTGCTCCGGGTGTTCGCGGAGTGGAACCCGGTGTCGTCGCTCGTGCAGGCCGCACGTGAGCTGTTCGGCAACGTCGGCTCGGCTCCCGTGCCGGACATCTGGACGATGCAGCACCCGATCCTGACGGTCCTGATCGGGATCACGGTCATGCTCGTGGTCTTCGTGCCGTGGGCGGTCAACAAGTACACCCGCATCAGCGCGAAGTAGGGGAGGGACGGCTCAGAGCAGTTTCCGCTGGAGCGCCCACGCCGTCAGCTCGTGCCGGTTCGAGAGCTGCAGCTTCCGCAGCACCTTCGACACGTGGGTCTCCACGGTCTTCACCGAGATGAACAGCTCGCCCGCGACCTCCTTGTAGGCGTACCCGCGGGCGATCAGCCGCATGACCTCCTGCTCGCGGGCGGACAGGCGGTCGAGTTCGGTGTCGACCTGCGCGGTCTCGCCGCTCACCGCACCGAACGCGTCGAGCACGAAGCCCGCGAGCCGCGGGGAGAACACCGCGTCACCCTCGGCGACACGGTCGATCGCCTCGGCGACGTCGGCCTCCGAGGAGCTCTTCGTGATGTACCCGCGGGCACCGGCCCGGATCACCCGGACGACGTCCTCCGCCGCGTCCGAGACGCTCAGCGCGAGGAACCGCGTCTCCGGGTGGTCGGGGGCGGATCGGGTGATCACCTCGGCGCCGCCGCCTCCGGCTCCGCCGGGCAGGTGCACGTCGAGCAGGACGACCCGCGGTGCGGTCGCCGCGACGAGGTCGACCGCCTCGTCGACGGTGGCCGCCTCGCCGACGACCTGGAGGCGCGGTGGCAATCCGGCACGCACGCCGGCTCGGAAGATGGAGTGGTCGTCGACGATGGCGACCGTCAGCGGTCCGGCTTGCGGTTGCGGGGTGGCGTCGGTCACGAGGACTCCTTCGTCGGTCGACCATCGGCGGGGCCTGCGGGCGGGTGGTCGTCAGCGCGGAGCGGCAGCGTGAGCCGGACCTCGGTCCCGGTGCGACCCGGCCCCGGTCCGATCACGGCGGTGCCGCCGAGCCGGTCCATCCGACCGATGATCGACTCGCGGACGCCGTAGCGGCCCTCCGGGATCGTGTCCACGTCGAAGCCCGGTCCGCGGTCGCCGACGCTGACCTCGACCCGGTCCTTCGCGGTCTCGGCGTAGACGCTGACGGTGCCACCGGCGTGCCGGGCGGCGTTGCGGACGGCCTCGCGTGCGGCGGCGACGAGTCCCTCGGGCAGATCGGTGCGGGCGGGGCCGATCGCGATGACCTCGACCCGCGCCGGGTACTCCGCCTCGACCTCGGCGGCGACCGCACGGAGCCGGGCACCGAGGTCGCTGGCCGACTCCGACTGCTCGGTGAAGAGCCACGACCGGAGTTCCCGCTCCTGGGCGCGTGCGAGCCGGGCGGCGTCGGAGCCCGGCTCGGCCCGCTGCTGGATGAGCGCGAGGGTCTGCAGCACGGAGTCGTGGAGGTGCGCGGCCATCTCGGCCCGCTCGACGTCGCGGACCCGGGCGGCGCGTTCCTCGGCGAGGTCCCGGACGAGCCGGACGACCCACGGGGCGACCACGACGGCGACGCCGAGCAGCACGGCGGCCGCCGCGGTCAGCACGGTCCACACGTTCGGGTGGGTGCTCGAGGTGAAGAAGAGCAGGATGCCGAGCACGACGAGCACCAGCGCGCCGAGTGCGCGGACGACGAGCGCCGAGGACCCGGCGGCGCGGACGTTGCGGAGCGCGTCGAGCTGCCGCCACGCCAGCGCTGCTCCCGTCGCGACGACGATCCCGGGCACGACGAACTCGAGCGGGACGTCGACGCCCAGGCGAGCGGCGACCATCGCCCCGCCGGCCGCGAGCAGGGCGATGCCGAGGAGGATCTCCACGACCGGGGCTCGGCGCTCGTGCTGCTCGGCGTCGGAGTCGCCCTCGACGGACGGCCGGGTGAGCATGGCCTTGAGTGACGTCGGCGTCGCCGGCCCCTGGCTCGGCGTCGTCGCCCAGAGCCAGGCGTAGAGCAGGAGCCCGGCCCCGCCGCACACGGCGAGGACCGCGGTCGCCAGGCGCACCGCGCCGACGGGCAGCCCGGTGTGGGCAGCGAACCCGCCGCAGACGCCACCGACGACCCGGAGGGCCGGGCGGGACATCGTGGCGGTCGGCATGGGCCAATCCTGGCACCCTGCGTCGCTCGATCGTCGGCTCGGGGTCGGTGATCAGGGGCCGATCAGGGTGAACCCCGATGGTGCCGGTCGTCCGCTGCCACGATGCTGGTGGCCATGACACAACAGGACACCGGCGGCCCCGCGTCGGCGACACGGTTCTTCGACTGGATCCGGGGCATCCACGTCACCCGTTCCGACGACCGCTGGCTCGCCGGCGTGTGCGGCGCCGTCGCCGACCGGACTGGTCTCGACCCGCTCGTCGTCCGGGGTGTCGCGATCGTCGTGGCGCTCCTCGGTGGGCCGGTGTTCCTCGCCTACGCGGCGGGGTGGGCGCTGCTGCCGGACTCGTCCGGACGGATCCACGTCGAGCGGATGATCCGCGGCGTGCTCGACCCGGCGCTCGTCGCCATCGGTGTCCTCGTCGTGCTGACCTTCGTGCCGGCCGTCCAGGGCATCTGGTGGCGGGGCGTCCCGGTGGCGTGGGGGATGCCCGGCTGGCTCTCCGCCACGCTCGGGACCGCGTGGACGATCGCCCTCGTGGGCTGCGCGGTGTGGCTCGTGGTGGTCCTGGCGCGCCGGGGCTCGCAGCCTTCCGGCACCGACGGGGCCGACGCCGCCGACGCCGGGGCGCGACGCGACTTCTGGACGAGTGCCGACGAGCCCGCGCCGATGCCGGGCCGTGCGTCGGCGGGCGCGACCGCGGGGGGAGGAACCGACCCCTCCGGGAGCGCGACGTCCGCGACGGACGCGGGGCGTGCCTCCTGGCAGTGGGCCGCCCCGACCAGTGCCGCGGACCGTCACCGTCAGCACGTCGACCGGATGCGCGCCGAGCGTGAGCGCGCCGCGGAACGCCGCGCGGAGCGGGCGGAGCGGCTCCCCGGTGCGGCCTTCGTCGCGGTGAGCGTCGGGCTCGCGCTCGTCGCCGGTGCCGGCGTCGCGGTCTGGGCGCAGCAGGCCGACCTGCCGGTCCCGGTGCTCGGGATCGCGGCCGCCGTCGCGGTGCTCGCGGTGGCGACCATCGTGGCGGGCATCCGTGGGCGGGAGAGCGGCGGACTGGGTCTGTTCGCGACCATCGGGGTCGTCGCGCTCGTGGTCACGGGTGTGCTGCCCGGCGGGACGCAGGTCTCGGTCATCGGCGGGACGACGTGGCGGGTGGACGACGTCGGGCAGGGCGCCGAGCGGAACTACGCGATGGTGGTCGGCGGACCCACGCTCGACCTGCGCGGGCTCGGCGAGTCCGACGGCGGCGGGACGGTGAACCTCTGGCTCGGTGCCGGGGGAGCCGAGGTGCTGCTGCCGACCGAGGCGCCCGTCCGTGTGCAGGTGAGCGGCGTCGGGTACGGGGTCGACCTCCACCCGGACGACGACGCGGACGACAGCCTCGGCGGCGTGCTCGGCACGACGACCGTGGAGAACCGGGCAGCGCGGACCGCGGACGCTGCGGACATCACGACCGTGCACGTGTGGGTCGTCGGCGGTGGCGTCGACGTCCCGCGCGGCCTGGCCGTCGACCAGTGAGGAACGAGACGATGACGAACGACGAGACCACCCCCGTCGACCAGACCACCCCGGTCGACCAGACCACCCCGGTCGACCAGACCACCCCGGTCGAGCAGACCACCCCGGCGCCGCGCCCGCGTCGCACCCCGCGCTTCGGCACGGTCTTCTGGGGCGTCGTCCTCCTGGTCTTCGCCGCGGCGATGGCCGTGACCGCCCTGCCGTGGTTCGACGTCGACCCGACGACGCTCCTGCTCGGCGCCTGCCTGGCGGCCGGGGTCCTGCTCGTGGTGGCCGGTGTCGCCGCGGTGATCGCGAGACCACGGCGCTGAGACGGCCTACGATCGTCTCCGTGACCGCGACTGACTCCGAGCGGGCCGCGGAACGCGACGCGACCGAGCCGTCCCCCGACCGCTCCACCCGGGTGCGCCGGTGGATGCTGCAGGGATCCGACCAGGGCGCCTCGCACCAGGGGCCGCACCAGGTCGAGGTCGAGAAGACCCACTCGTGGTGGCGGGTGATGTGCCTGACCGGCGTGGACTACTTCTCGACGCTCGGCTACCAGCCCGCGATCGCCGCCCTGGCCGCCGGGCTCCTCTCGCCGATCGCGACGATCGTCCTCGTGCTCGTGACGCTCTTCGGCGCGCTGCCCGTCTACCGCCGGGTGGCCCAGGACAGCTTCCGGGGCGCCGGGTCGATCATGATGCTCGAGAAGCTCCTGCCCTGGTGGGCCGGCAAGCTCTTCGTGCTCGTGCTGCTCGGGTTCGCCGTGACCGACTTCATGATCACGATGACCCTGTCGGCGGCGGACGCCACGGCGCACATCGCCGAGAACCCGTACACGCCGCACTGGTTCACCGAGATCCCGGTGCCGCTCACCCTGGCGCTGCTCCTCCTGCTCGGCATCGTGTTCCTCCGCGGCTTCAAGGAGGCGATCGGCATCGCGGTCGCGCTCGTCGGGGTGTTCCTCGCCCTCAACGCGATCGTCGTCGTGGTGGCCCTGTGGCACGTGTTCGAGCACCCGATGGTGGCGAGCGACTGGTGGAGCGGCCTCACGGCGCAGCACAGCAACCCGCTCGTGATGATCGGCATCGCCCTCGTCGTGTTCCCGAAGCTCGCGCTCGGCCTGTCCGGGTTCGAGACCGGGGTCGCGGTCATGCCGCAGGTGCGCGGTGACGCGTCGGACGACACGAGCTCCCGACCGGAGGGCCGGATCCGCGGCACGAAGCGGCTGCTCACGGTCGCCGCCGTCATCATGAGCTCGTTCCTCATCACCTCGTCGATCGTGACGACGTTCCTCATCCCGCAGCACGAGTTCCAACCCGGCGGTGGGGCGAACGGCCGAGCGCTGGCGTACCTCGCGCACCAGTACCTCGGTGGCGTGTTCGGCTCGGTCTACGACTTCTCGACCGTCGCGATCCTGTGGTTCGCCGGCGCGAGCGCGATGGCGGGTCTGCTCAACCTCGTGCCCCGCTTCCTGCCCCGCTACGGCATGGCACCGCAGTGGGCGCGGGCGACCCGACCGCTCGTCATCATCTTCACGCTCATCGCCTTCGTCATCACCATCGTCTTCCAGGCGAACGTCGACGCGCAGGGCGGTGCCTACGCCACCGGCGTGCTCGTCCTCATCACGAGCGCCGCCGTCGCGGTGACCCTGTCGGCACGGCGCAAGCAGCAGAAGAAGCGCACCATCGGCTTCGGGATCGTCACGGTCGTGTTCGTCTACACGACCGTCGCGAACGTCATCGAGCGGCCCGACGGCGTCCGCATCGCCGCGATCTTCATCGTCGCGATCGTCGTCGTCTCGCTGGTCTCCCGTGTCCGCCGGTCGTTCGAGCTCCGGGCGTCGTCGATCGAGCTGGACGCCACCGCACGGCAGTTCATCGAGGCCGACGCCGACCAGTTCAGCTCCGTCTGCATCATCGCCAACGAGCCGGGTGCCGGCACCGCCGAGGCGTACCGGTCGAAGGGCCGAGAGGAACGCCGCGACTCCGGCATCCCCGCCCGCGTGCCGACGATGTTCCTTGAGGTGCTGCCCGCCGACTCCTCGGACTTCGAGGAGGACCTCGTGGTCGAGGGACACGTGATCCACGGCCACCGCGTGCTCAAGGTCCGCTCCGGGAACGTGCCGAACACCATCGCGTCGACCCTCCTGGCGATCCGGGACATCGCCGGCGTGGTCCCGAGCATCTACTTCGAGTGGAACGAGGGCAGCCCGATCCGCAACGCGATCCGCTTCGTGTTCACCGGTGTCGGCGACGTCGCCCCCGTCACCCGTGAGGTCCTCCGCGAAGCCGAGCCCGACGTGAACCGCCGACCGAGCGTCCACGTGTCGTGACGGGCGGGGCGGACGCGAGTCGTGCCTCCAGGCCGGTCGGCGGGATCGCGGCGGTCGTCGTCGCCGCTGCCGTCTGGGGGACCACCGGGACCGCGACGCACTTCGCGCCGGGCGTGCCGGCCTTCGTCTTCGGCGCGGTGACCTTCGGGCTCGGCGGCATCGTGCTCGCCCTCGGAGCCGGTCGCGGCAGCCTCCGTGCGGTCGCCGACCCGGCGACCCGGCGCTGGGTCCTGCTCGGCGCGACCTCGCTCGTCGTGTACGCGGTCGCGTTCTACGCGGCCCTCGCCGACGCGGGCGTCGCGCTGGGCACGACCGTGGCCATCGGGTCGTCCCCGGTGTTCGCGGGACTCGTCGAGTGGGCGACGGACGGGAGGCGCGTCACGCGCAGGTGGGTCGTCGCCACCCTGGTGAGCGTGGTCGGCATGGTCGTCGTGACGCTCGCGCGGTCGGAGGGGTCCGGGGCGGCCGACTCCGGGCTGGACGCCTCGCTCCTGCTCGGGCTGGGCAGCGCGTTGCTCGCCGGTCTGACGTACGCGTCGTACTCGTGGGCCGTCGCGCGCGGCATGCACGCGGTGTCCGGTCCGGTCGCGCTGCCGGGTGGGGCGTCCGTGGCCGATCGTGCGTCCCTGCCGGGTGAGCGCGGGCTCGTGGGCGCGGTGTTCGGACTCGCGGCGGTCCCGCTCGTGGTCCTCGCCGCCGTGGGCGGGCAAGCCTCGCTCGGGGTGGCGTCGAACTGGCCGGTGTTCGTGTACCTGGCGCTCGTGCCGACGGTGCTCGGGCACTCGCTGTACGCGGTCGGGCTGCGGTCCGTGAGCGCCTCGGTGGCGACGCTGCTCTCGTTGTTCGAGCCCGTCGTGGCCGCGGTCCTCGCCGTGCTGGTCGTGGGCGAGCACCTCGGTGCCGGCGGGTGGGTCGGCATCGGGCTGGTGGTGGTCGGACTCGCGGTGCTGGCCGTGCCGTCACGGCCGGGGAGGGCTAGTCGCCGATGATCTGGTCGCGCACCTTCCGCCGCAGCACCTTGCCGATCATCGAGCGGGGCAGGTCCTGCACCACGACGACCCGGCGCGGCACCTTGTAGGCCGCCAGGTGGTCCCGCGACCAGGCCCGGAGCGCGTCCGCGTCGAAGGTCGCCGGGTCCTTCGGCACCACGGCGGCGACGACCTGCTCGTTGCCGGCCTGGGTGATGCCGACGACCGCGACCTCCTTGACGCTGGGGTGCTTGAGGAGGGCGTCCTCGACCTCCGACGGGGAGACGTTGAAGCCGCCCGTGATGATGAGCTCCTTGAGGCGGTCGACGATCCGGACGTACCCGTCGGCGCCGATCGCCACGACGTCACCGGTGCGGAACCACCCGTCGGACGTGAAGACCTCGTCGGTCGCCTCGGCCTTGCCCCAGTACCCGCGGAACACCTGGGGGCCGCGGACCTGGAGCTCGCCGGGCTCGTCGGTGCCGAGCACCTTCGTCGGGTCGTCCGGGTCGGCCACCCGCGCCTCGGTGCTGGACAGCGGCAGCCCGATCGACCCGAGCCGGCGGTCGGGGGAGACCGGGTTCGCCATCAGGACGGGGGAGCACTCGGACAGCCCGTAGCCCTCGACGAGGTAGCCGCCGGTGCGGGCCTCCCACGGTTCGACGACGTCGGCCGACAGCGGCATGGCGCCGGAGATGCCGATCTCGATGCCCGCGAGCGAGACCTTCGCCGAGTCCGCCGCGTGCTGCAGCCGGGCGTAGATCGGGGGCACGGCCGGCAGGAACGTCGGCGGGTGCTTCTTCATCGCCGCGAGGACGAGCGCGGGGTCGAACGCCGGGAAGAGCACCAGGCGCGAGGCCATGCTCATCGCGAAGGTCAGGCACAGCGTCAGGCCGTAGGCGTGGAACATCGGGAGGACCGCGTACACGACGTTGTCGCCGCGGCGGATCTGCGGCACCCACGCCCGGGCCTGGGCCGCGTTCGCGATCAGGTTCCGGTGCGTCAGCACGGCGCCCTTCGGGACACCCGTCGTGCCGGACGTGTACTGGATGAGCGCGGTGTCATCGGTCGTCGGCCGCGGGTGCCGCTTCGACAGCTTCCGGGTGGACACGAGGTCGTCCCACTTCGTCGTCCCGCGGACCTTGGTGGTCAGCTTGGCACGGGACTCACGGGCCTTCGCGACCGGCAGGGACAGCGCGATCCGGGTGCCGCGGGGCATCGCCCGGGTGAGGTCCACCGAGACGATCGCGTCGAGCTTCACGTCGGCGGGGAAGTCCTGCAGCGTCGCGACGGACTTGTCCCACGCGATCGCGACCTTCGCGCCGTGGTCCTCGAACTGGTGGCGGAGCTCCCGCGGCGTGTACAGCGGGTTGTGCTCGACCACGATCGCCCCGAGCCGGAGCACCGCGTAGAACGCGACGATGTGCTGCGGGCAGTTCGGCAGGACGATCGCCACCCGGTCACCGGCCGAGACGCCGAGCTTGCGGAGCCCGTTCGCGGCACGGCTGATCTGCTCCTGCAGCTCCGCGTAGGTCGTCGTGCGCTTGAAGAACTCCAGCGCGACCTGCTTCGGGAAGCGCCTGGCGGACTCCTCCACGATGTCGGAGAGGGAACCCGTGGGCTCCTCGATGTCGTGCGGGACCCCCGGGGCGTACGAGGCAAGCCAGGGACGAGGCGTGTCGATGCTCACGCGACCCAACCTAGCGGGCCACCCGGACAGCCGCTGGGAGGTGTGCCGGCCCGACGCCGAGCGCGCTGTCAGGGGCAGGACGGACGATGGCCGCATGCCGTCCGTCGCCGATGCCTTCCGCTCCCGTCTCAACGACACGTTCACCGGGGGCGCCACGGAGCGCCCGGCCTGGATCGACGAGCTCGAACAGGGCACCGACGCCGGCTACTTCGGACCCGGCTCCGCCACCTGGTCGGTGCACGGCGGTCGGCAGACGATCCTCGCCGGGGTCCGCGCGCTCCTCGTCCAGGCGTTGCACCCCGGGGCGCTCGCGGGCGTCGCCGACCACTCCCGCTACCGCGAGGACCCGTTCGGACGCCTCGCCGGCACGGTCCGGTGGATCTACACGGTGTCGCACGGGGACACCGCTGCCGCCGACGGCGCGAGTGCCTGGGTGCGGAAGCTGCACGAGCGGGTCCGCGGGGAGTACGTCGACGGCCACGGAGTGACGAAGCCGTACGCCGCGAACGACCCGGACCTCGCCAGGTGGGTGCACCTCGCCTTCACCGACGCGTTCCTCCGCAGCGCACAGCTCTGGGGTGAACCCATCCCGGGAGGCGCCGACGCCTACGTCCGGGAGTGGGCGATCGCGGGACGGCTCATGGGCGTGGCGGACGCGCCGGAGTCGGACGCCGAGCTCCGCGAGCAGATGAACGGGTACCTCGACCGCGGCGAACTCGCCGTGACCGCCCGCACGCTCGACGTCGTCCGCTTCATCAAGGACCCGCCCCTCGCGTACATGCTGCGGCCCGGGTACCGCGCGCTCTTCGGTGGCGCGGTCGCCTCGCTCGACCCCCGGCACCGCTCGATGCTGCGGCTGCGGACGCCGGCCGTGGGGCCGGTCGAGTTCCCCGTGAAGCGGACCGCCGGGCTCGTGCTGGACGGCATCGGTGCCGTGCTCGGTCACCAACCCGGGACGGAGCGCGCGGCGCTCGTCCGGATCGCGCGGCTGGACAGCGCGCGCGGGGCTCCGGAAGCAACCGTCTGACAGCCTGGAGGCGCGGTGCCAGCTGGCACCGTCCCTCCAGGCTCGGCCGTCACCCCGCTGGCGCGGTGCGCCGGTACCGGCTGGTGGGGCCCACCTCCGGGCCGTCTGGTGGGTGCGTCAGAAACCGGACGGCACCCGGGGCGTGTACGCGGACTCGAGTCGCGTCACCTCGTCGTCCGTGAGCTCGATCGTGGTGGCGGTCACCGCGTCGTCGATGTGGTGCTCCTTCGTCGCGCCGACGATCGGGGCGCTCACCGCGGGCTGCCGCATCACCCACGCCAGGGCGATCTGGGCCATGCTCGCGTCGTGGGCCTCGGCGACCTGCTGCACCGCGTCGACGATCGCGCGGTTGGCGTCCTCGTCCTGCCGGTAGAGCGTCTTGCCGAACTCGTCGGTGTCCGCCCGGCTCCCGGAACCCTGCGCGTCCCAGGGGCGCGTGAGCTTGCCGCGGGCGAGGGGGCTCCACGGGATCACGCCGACGCCGGTGTGCGCGCAGAAGGGGTGCATCTCGCGCTCCTCCTCGCGTTCGAGGAGGTTGTACTGGTCCTGCATGCTCACGAACCGCGTCCAGCCGTGCAGCTCAGCGACGTGCTGCATCTCGGCGAACTGCCACGCCCACATGCTGCTCGCGCCGATGTAGCGGGCCTTGCCGGCCTTGACGACGTCGTGCAGGGCCTCCATCGTCTCCTCGACCGGCGTGAGCGGGTCGAAACGGTGGATCTGGTACAGGTCGACGTAGTCCGTGCCGAGCCGGGTCAGCGACGCGTCGATCTCGTGCATGATCGCGGCGCGGGACAGCCCGGCGCCGTTCCGTCCGGGGCGCATCCGGTTGAAGACCTTCGTGAAGACCTGCACCTCCTCGCGCGGGGCGAGCTCCTCGAGGAGGGTGCCGGTGATCTCCTCGGAGCTGCCGGCCGAGTACACGTTGGCGGTGTCGAACGTGGTGATGCCGGCCTCGAAGGCGCGGCGGACGAAGGGGCGGGCCTCGTCGATACCGACGCTCCAGGGGTGGGCGCCGCGGTCGGGATCGCCGTAGGACATCATGCCGAGGACGACGCTGCTGATCTCGAGGCCGGTGGCGCCGAGGCGGGTGGTCGCGGGTGCCGGTGTCTGCGCCGGACCGCTTGTCTTCGTCTGTGTCGTCGTCGGCCTGCTCGCCGAGCGGGCGGTTTCGGTCGTGCTCATGCACTCACCCTGGCATCGCGGCCTGTGACGGCGAGGAGGCGGACCTGGAGCGGGGCGTCCTCGCCGACCTCGACCGGGGGCGCGTAGAGGCCGGTGGCCGCGAGGTCCTCGATCTGCGGCTCGAAGTACTCCCACACGGCGCGGACGAGCTCGTCCGGCAGGGACTCGTCGGACCCGGTCGCTCGGGCGAGGTCCCAGGTGTGGATCGTGATGTCGCTCGTCTGCTCCGTGAGGTACTCACCGGCGGGCACGACGTCCGTGCTGAGGTGCACCGGGACGTCAGCGGGCGTGTTCCGCCAGGCTTCGGTCGCTGCCGTGGCGAACTTCGCCCACTCGGCGGCGAGGTCGTCGCCGATCGACTCGAGGTCCGCTTCGGCCTGGGCGTAGTCGCACCCCGTGAGGAGCTTCGGGATCCAGCGCTGCTCGTCGACGACGTGCTGCACGAGGTCGCGGGTGGTCCACTCGGAGTCGGGAGTGGAGGCGTCCCAGTCCGTCACGGCGGCGACGCGGCGGCCGAACTCGGCTGCCGCGAGGGCCTGCAACGCGATCCAGTCGGTGGCCATGGTGGTGCTCCTGTTCGTGGGGTGCTTCGTGCGCGTGTTCGGTTTCGGGGTGGTGCTGGCTGTGGCTCTGGCTCTGGCTCGTTCGGTGTCGGGGTGTTGTCCGGCGCGCGAACGGGCCTTTCCTGCAACCGTCCGCCGGCGGTCTCGATTCCCCGAGCCGCCGAGCGGGCGAAATGCACGGAACTGTCCTCACGCTACTGCTCACGCGGGGTGCCGAGCGGGCGAAATACCGCCTCGTCTGTCGGGAGTCTCGACGCGTTCCGCCCGCTCGCGCTTGGTCGGGGCGCATGCTGTGCCTGGCGCGGTCATGCCGGCGTCGGCTCGGGCTCGGGCTCGGTCACGGGAGCTTCGTCGGCGCGAGCGGGCGAAGTACGCAGTGGACAAGCGGGATCGGCTACCGATTCCGCCCGCTCGCCCGCGCGCCCGGTTGGTCGTTCGGTCGGGCGTCTACCGCCCGAGTGCGTCCGCGACATCGCGGGAGGCCGGGCGCCGAGCGGGTCAATCCGTGTGCGTTCGCGCCTGAAGGCGTGCGTGTTTCGCCCGCTCGCGCGCGGCGAAGCCGCCCCCGCTCGCGCGCGGCGAGGCCGCCCCACGCTCGCGCGAGGCCGCCCCCGCCCGCCCCCGCCCCCGAACGTGCACACGAGCGCCCGGGCGCGCTGGACACGGCGAACGGCCCGGCTCCTGGGGAGGAGCCGGGCCGTTCGTCTCGGGTGCTGCAGGGTGCTGCGGTTCGGTGCCCTCAGGTCACGCGCATCGCACGGACCCGGGGCTTGCGGAGTCCGTCGGGCGTCAGGCTGCCTGGAGGACGAACTGGACGTCGAGGTTGATCGTGACGTCGTTGCCGAGCGTGAAGCCGCCGGCCTCGAGCGCTGCGTTCCAGTTCACGCCGAACTCGGTGCGGTCGATCTTCGTCGTCGCCTCGGCGCCGAACTTGACCTGGCCGTAACCGTCGGTCGTGAAGCCGCCGAGCTCGGCCTTGAGGACGACCGGCTTGGTGACGCCGCGCAGGGTGAGCTCGCCGGCGATGTGCAGGTCGTCACCCTTGGCCTCGATGCCCGTCGAGCGGAACGTGAGCTGCGGGTGCTCCTCGGTGAGGAAGAAGTCGCTCGTCTTGAGGTGCTGGTCGCGCTGCTCCTGGCCGGTGTTGATCGACGCGACGTCGATGTTCGCCTCGACGGTCGACTCGAGCGGGTTCTCGGCGGTGACGACGGTCGCGTCGAACGTCTCGAACTTGCCCTTGACCTTGCTGATGGCGAGGTGGCGGACCGAGAAGGTGACCTCGGAGTGCGTCGGGTCGATCTTCCAGGTGCCGGTCTGGTAGCCGGGGATGGTGGTGGCGGTGAGCGTCATGGTGACTCCTTCGAAGCTGTGGTCTGCGTTCCCGAGCAGGCGTCGGACGGAACCCCAGTTCCATGCGCCTGCATCGAAGCTGATGCTAGCCCATTGTGCACCCGTTTGGTTGAAGCGTCAACCAATGTTCATCTCGATGTCGCGAGACGACGTCTCGGACGCGTGTCGTGCCTCCCGGTCGACACCCCGTCGATCAGGCGACGGACCCGCGAGACGAAGACCTCGACGTCCGCGCCGACGTCGTCGGCGGTTGCGCGGACGAGCCACCATTCGACGTCCTTCAGGTGTTCGCCGCGCGTGAGGTCCTTGCGGAACGTGCGGTCGTCCGTGCGGTGCAGGTCGCTCTCGTACTCGATCGCCACCCGGGCTGCCGGGTAGGCGAGATCGACGCATGCTACCCAGCGGCCGTCGACGACGACGTCGTGGTTCAGCTCGGGCTGGGGGAGGCCCCGCCGCGTCAGCGCCAAGCGGAGGCGCGTCTCTCCCGGCGAGCGCGAGCCCGGGCGGATCTCCTCGAGCGCTGCGCGGACCCGGCGGATGCCCCGCGCGCCGCGGTACCGACGGGCCGCTGCGACGAGTTCATCCCGATCGCACCAGCCGAGCCACCCGACGAGTGCGTCGCCGACCACGATCAACTCGTCGCGGCTGAGGAGCGTCGCCAGGGCGATGAACGTGTCCGCCGGGTGGGTGAGTGCTGCCGTCCCCGAGTGGACGACTCGGACGCGCCCGCGACGCGCGCGATGTCCGACCGTCCCACGCACCCGGATCGCCTGGTCGGTCCCGAGGGTCGTCACGTGGATACGGGGGTCGCGTTCGAGTCGACGCGGGAGCGGGATGCCGAGGATCGCCGCAGCCGTGGTGTGGCTGAACACCTGGTCGGGGCGCAGGCGGGGGAGGACTGCTCGTGCGCGTTGTTCGTGGGTGGTCGGGCGCGTCCACGCACGGATGCCGTGGAACGGGCGCAGGAGTGCACGGGTCCGGAGGCGGCCGGCGCTGACGCCGCGATGGAGGGCCTCCCGGACGCGGAACGGGCGGCCCCGGAGGGCCATCGGGAACGTCGCCTCGAGCTGCATGGGGACAGCGTTGCGGGGATGGCCGCCGGTCGGGGCACCCACGGGTCGATCTGTGGACGAAGCCGAGCGGAGCGGGATTGTGGAGGAACGGCCCGGCCTGGAGGCGCGGCGCGAGCGGGCGGAAAGCGTCCGGCTTCGGGGTGGTGGCGTGGGTATTCCGCCCGCTCGCGGTCAGGACGGCGGCCCGGCGGCCCGGCCGCCCGGCGGCCCGGCAAGGACGGGCCGGCAAGGACGGGCCGACAAGGACGGCCCGGCCTGGAGGCGCGGCGCGAGCGGGCGGAAAGCATCCGGCTTCGGGGCGGTCGCGTGGGGATACCGCCCGCTCGCGGTCCTCGGCTAGCCAGGAACGCCTCGGCCGCCCCCGGGCCCCACGCCGCGCGCCCGCGGCAGGTACTCGCACGGCCCCTCTGGGCGTCCGGAAGACCGGTAGCGTCGACACCATGGAATTCAGGTACCTGGGCAACTCCGGACTCAAGATCTCCGAGATCACCTACGGCAACTGGCTGACGCACGGCTCGCAGGTCGAGAACGACGTCGCCACCCAGTGCGTGCGGGCAGCGCTCGACGCCGGCATCACCACGTTCGACACCGCCGACACGTACGCCAACACCAAGGCCGAGACGGTCCTCGGCGAAGCACTCAAGGGCGAGCGTCGTCAGTCGCTGGAGATCTTCACGAAGGTCTACTGGCCGACCGGCCCGAAGGGCCACAACGACACCGGCCTCAGCCGGAAGCACATCATGGAGTCGATCGACGGGTCGCTCGAGCGGCTCCAGACGGACTACGTCGATCTCTACCAGGCGCACCGCTACGACCACGAGACCCCCCTCGAGGAGACGATGCAGGCCTTCGCCGACGTCGTCCGTCAGGGCAAGGCGCTCTACATCGGCGTCAGCGAGTGGAACGCCGAGCAGATCCGTGCGGGCGCCGCCCTCGCGAAGGAGCTCGGCTTCCAGCTCATCTCGAACCAGCCCCAGTACTCGATGCTGTGGCGGGTCATCGAGGGTGAGGTCGTCCCGGCCTCGAAGCAGCTCGGCCTGTCGCAGATCGTCTGGTCGCCCATCGCGCAGGGCGTGCTCACCGGCAAGTACAAGCCGGGTCAGCCGCTCCCCGAGGGCTCGCGCGCCACGGACGAGAAGGGCGGCGCCGACATGATCAAGCGGTTCATGCGCGACGAGGTCCTCGAGGCCGTCCAGCGCCTCCAGCCCGTCGCCGACCAGGCCGGGCTCACGCTCGCCCAGCTCGCGATCGCGTGGACGCTCCAGAACGAGAACGTCGCGAGCGCGATCGTCGGCGCCTCGCGTCCGGAGCAGGTCACCGACAACGTCAAGGCCGCCGGCGTCACGCTCGACGCCGACGCGCTCGCCGCGATCGACGCGGCCCTGGGGGACATCCCGGAACGCGACGCGTCGAAGACGGTCAGCCCGGCGTCGCGCCCCGCGTAAGCGCGACCAGCCCCGGACTGGAGGCGCGGTGCCAGCTGGCACCGCGCCTCCAGTCCGTCGTGGGGTCGCGTCCACCGCGACCCGCATGTGAACAGCACGTGTCGCGAAACTGGCAGAGGCATCCGTAAGCCTGTACCCCACCCAAACCACCCCGAGAAGCCCCCCGAATCGGGGGCATGACCCGAACCGATACCCCCGTTGTGGTGCCGTCCGCCACCGGTGCGGTGCCCGTCCCACCGCGCGCGACCCTCGCGCGGCTGGTGACCCTCGCCCGCCAGCTCGTGTCCTTCGGCAGCATCGGCGCCGTCTGCTTCGTCATCGACCTCGGCGTCTACAACCTCCTCCGCGCGACCGTGATGCCCGACGGGCCCATCGCCGCGAAGATCGTCTCCGCCGTCGTGTCCACCGCCGTCGCCTGGGTCGGCAACCGGTTCATCACGTTCCGCGCCGAACGCCAGACCGGTCGGCGAGAGACGCTCCGCGAGGGACTCCTCTTCGCGGCCACGAACCTCATCGGTCTCGGCATCGCCGCAGCCTGCCTGTTCGTCTCGCACTACGTCCTCGGCTTCACCTCCACCCTCGCCGACAACGTCGCCGGCAACGGGGTGGGCCTCGTGCTCGGCACCGCGTTCCGGTTCGCCGCGTACAAGGCCCTCGTCTTCCGTTCCACCGACGCTCACGCGAAGGAGCTCGCCGAATGACCATCTCCGCCACGCTGCTGACGGCCGCCGGGCCGCTGCTCCAGCCCAACGAGGGGACCGCTCCGTCCGGCGTCCCGAACCGGGGCACGACCGACGTCCCGACGGGAGGCTCGGGTCAGGTCTCGCAGGGCGCCTGGTCGCTGGGCGAGTGGATCGGGTACTCGACCCTCGTCGCCGTCTCCGTGCTGCTCACGATCATCGCGCTCACCACCCTCTGGTGGATGCTGCACGCCTGGCGGTCGCGCGACGCGCTGAAGTCGACGAGCTTCAGCCAGAGCCCACGCCCGGCAGCGCACCGCTTCACGCTGCTCGTGCCCGGCCGCCACGAGCAGGACGTCATGGGCGAGACGCTCGACATGCTCGCGAAGCAGGACCACCCCGACTTCGAGATCATCGCGATCGTCGGCGAGGACGACCCCGAGACGGACGCCGTCGTGCGTGCCGCCGCGGCCCGTCACCCTTCGCTGATCCGCGTCGTGGTGGACGACACGGCGCCGAAGAACAAGCCGAAGGCGATGAACCTCGCGCTGCAGTACGCCACTGGAGACATCGTCGGCGTGTTCGACGCCGAGGACGAGGTCTACCCGCGCCTGCTGTCCCTGGTGGACTCGCGCTTCCAGGAGACCGACGCCGACGTGGTGCAGGGCGGCGTGCAGCTCATGAACTTCAAGTCGAGCTGGTGGTCGCTCCGCAACGTGCTCGAGTACTACTTCTGGTTCCGCTCGCGCCTGCACTTCCACGCCGGCTCGAAGTTCATCCCGCTCGGCGGCAACACCGTCTTCGTCACCCGCTCGCGGCTCGAGTGGTCCAACGGGTGGGACGCGCACTGCCTCGCCGAGGACTGCGAACTCGGCGTCCGGCTCTCCGCCGACGGCGCCAAGGTCGTCGTCGCGTACAGCCCCGAGGCCGTCACCCGCGAGGAGACCCCGCCCACCTTCGCCTCCCTGCTCAAGCAGCGGACCCGGTGGAACCAGGGCTTCCTGCAGGTGCTCGGCAAGGGGGAGTGGAAGAAGCTGCCGAGTTTCCGACAGCGGTTCTTCGCGCGCTACATGCTGACGATGCCGTTCATCCAGGCGGCCACCGGCCTCCTCATCCCGCTGAGCGTCGTGATCATCCTGTTCGTCAAGGTGCCGACGGCGATCGCCCTCGTCTCCTTCGTGCCGCTCGCGCCGACGCTGATGCTGCTCGCGGTCGAGGTCGTGGGGCTCAACGAGTTCGGCCGGATCTACGGCGAACGCGTGCGGGTCCGCGACTACGTGAAGCTCGTGCTCGGTCTCGTGCCGTACCAGGTGTTCCTCGCCGCTGCCGCGGTCCGCGCCGTCGTCCGGCACGCCAAGGGGCAGAACGGGTGGGAGAAGACGGAGCACACCGGGCAGCACCGGACGGCTGGCCAGCCGGCCGAGGTCGTCGGGTTCGCGAACGCCGTCACGACGCGTGGGTCGGATTCGCCCGATCGCTCGGATGACCGTCAGCTCGCCGGTTCGACCGCCGGAGCTGCTTCGACCACTGGAGGGACCCGATGACCGCCAGCATCACCAACACGACGGGCATCCCGATCCGCGGTGCCGTCGCGGGCCAGCGCTCCGGCGTCGGCGCCTGGTTCCGCAGGCACGCCGCGAGCCTCGGCTGGCTGCTGCCCGTCCTCGCCGTCACGGTCGTCGTCCAGGCGTGGAACATGTCCGGCACGCCGCAGCGCATCGACGACGAGGGCACGTACACCGCGCAGGCGTGGGCGATCGCACACCTCGGCGAGATCACGCACTACACGTACTGGTACGACCACCCGCCGCTCGGCTGGATCCAGATCGCCGGGTACACCTCGCTGACCGGGGCGTTCGCGCGCTACCCGTTCGCCGTCGAGGCCGGGCGCGAGACGATGGTCTTCTTCGCTGCCGTGTCGAGCATCCTGCTGTTCGTCCTCGCCCGCCGTCTCGGAACCGGCCGGGCAACAGCGGCCGCCGCAGGCCTCGTGTTCGCCCTGTCGCCGCTCGCGCTGCAGTACCACCGCACCGTGTACATCGACAACGTCGCGACGCCGTGGCTCCTCGCCGCGTTCGTCCTCGTGCTGAGCCGACGCCAGCAGCTCGCCGGGTTCGCCGGGGCCGCAGCCTGCCTCGGGATCGCCGTGCTCTCGAAGGAGACGTACCTGCTCGCGCTGCCGTTCCTCATCTGGATCGCGGTGCGCCGGGCCGACAAGAGCACCCGCCGGTACACCCTGAGCGTCGCCGGAGCCGTGCTCGCCGTGATCGGGGGCGGCTACCTGCTGCTCGCCGCGGTGAAGGGGGAGCTCCTGCCGGGGACCGGTCGGGTCAGCCTGTTGGAGGGCATCACCTACCAGCTCGGGTCCCGCGCGGCGTCGGGGTCGGTGTTCGACTCCGGGAGTCTCGCGAACGAGGCCGCGTCCCAGTGGTGGGCACTCGACCCCGTGTTCATCGTGCTCGGGTCCGTGGCCGCCGTCGTCGGGCTCTTCCTGCGCCGGGTCCGCCCGATCGCCGCGATGCTCGTCTTCCTGCTGCTCATGATGTTCCGCCCGAACGGGTACCTGCCCGTGCCGTACGTCATCATGCTCATCCCGTTCGCGGCGCTGCTCGTGGCGTACACCGCCGAGCGAGCCGTGCTGGCCGTCGCCGGTCGCACCCGGACCCGCACGCGCCTCGGCGGCGCCACCCGGCGTGGTCTCGGCATCACCTGGCTGGCGGTCACCACCGCGGCGCTCGTCGTGGCGGTCCCGCTCTGGGGCGGCCAGCTGCGCGGGTTCGTGCTCGGCAACCTCGACCTGCCGATGCAGCAGGCCGAGGAGTGGGTCGGCGACAACGTACCGAAGTCCTCCCGGCTGCTCGTCGACGACGCCATGTGGGTCGACCTCGTGCAGGACGGCTTCGCGCGGAACAACGTCGTCTGGTACTACAAGCTCGACACCGACGCCGCGGTCGAACGCCAGTCGCCGAACGGGTGGAAGGACTCGGACTACGTCATCACGACGGACTCCATGCGGACCGGCGGCAACTCGTCGTCCGACATCCGGCAGGCGATCGAGAACTCGACGTCCGTCGCCGCGTTCGGCACCGGGAACCAGCGGGTCGACGTCCGTCGGATCCACTCCGAGGGCACGACCGCCGCGCAGGCCGCGATCACCCGCGCGACCGACCTGCGCAAGACGATGGGCACCGAGCTGGCCGCCAACCCGGCACTCCGAGCGGACGACGGGACGAAGTCGCAGTTCCGTGCCGGCCAGGTCGACTCGCGGGCGATGATCGCGCTCGGCCAGGTGCTCGCCGACCGGGCGATCCGTGTCGACCGGTTCACGCCGCTCGAGGGGGAGACCGGGCAGCCGTTCCGCCGGGTGGTCCTCGACGCGTCCGACGCCTCGGCTGCCGCACGGGTCGCCGCCACGCTCGACGCGATGTCCGACGCCTTCCGCCCCGCCTCGGTGGAGCGCGACGGCTCGGAGCTCACCGTGACGTACACGCCCGCCGACCCCACCTCGACGCCGACGAGCGCCACGTGACCGCCCCCGGCCGCGAGCGGGCGGAACACGCGGGGTCCCGCCCCGGGGCCGGACCGGAAAGGCCCGCTCGCGTGGAGGTTCGCGTGGACGTGGACGTTCGCGCGGACGGCGTCGCGAGTCAGGGGCCCGCCCCCGGCCGCGAGCGGGCGAAACATGCAGGGTCCGGCCCGGGATCCGGACCGGAAAGGCCCGCTCGCGTGGAGGCTCGCGTGGACGGGGTCGTGAGTCGGGGGAGCGCGTCCGGCGAGCGGGCGGAACACGCGGGGTCCCGGCCCGGAACCGGACCGGAAACGCCCGCTCGCGACACGAGCGAGACGAACGACACGGACGACACGAACGACACGAACGACACGAACGACACGAACGAGCAGACCGAGCAGACCGACAACGCCGAGACCACGCAGCACCAGACCCGAACCACGACCAGAAGGAGCACCACCATGCCCACACCTCGTCGCACCCACACCCGCACCCTCGCAGTCGGAGCCCTCGCCGCGACCCTCGTGGCCGCCGCCGTCGGCCTCGCCCCGCAAGCAGCAACCGCAGCCAGCGCCACCACCGCCGCCACTCCCGCGGCCACCACGGGTGACGAGGGCTGGCTCCGCGTCGGCCACCTCTCCCCGGACACGAAGGGCGTCGACGTCGAACTGTCGAGCCTGTCCGGCGGCAAGAAGGTGTTCGAGCTCGACGACGTCACCTACGGCCAGGTCAGCCCGTACCAGGAGCTCCCGGTCGGCACCTACGTCCTCTCGATGCGCGCCGCGAACGCCCCCGACTCGACGCCCGTGATCTCCACCGACGTCACGGTCGACAAGGGCGACGCGAGCACCGTCGTCGCCTACGGCAAGAACGACTCCCTGAAGACGACGGCCTTCACGGACGACCTGCAGCAGCCGGGCGACGGCAAGGCGAAGCTCCGGCTCGTCCAGGCCGCGACGACCGCGAAGAAGGTCGACGTGAGCACCTCCGAGGGCACCGCCGTCGCCGAGGGCGCCGCGTTCGGCACCGCCACGAAGTACGCCACCGTCGACGCCGGCAAGTGGACGCTCGACGTCTCCGGCAGTGGGCAGCAGGGAACCGCCAAGGTCGACCTTGCCGGCAACACGGTCTCGACGCTGTTCGTGCTCGACGACAGCAAGGGCGACCTCACGGTCGTCCCGGTCACGGACGCCGCGGCCACGGCCTCGACACCGTCCGGCGGCGTGCAGACCGGCGGTGGCGGCGCAGCCGCCGACCCGACCACGCAGGCAGTCCACGCGGCCATCGCGACCCTCCGTTCGCTGTTCCGCTGACGCACCGTCCTGGAGGCACGGATCACCGCAGCCGATCCGCTCACGTGATCCGCGCCTCCAGTCCGACCCCCGCACCCACTCAGGAAGGCAGGCCGCATGACCCGCAGGACCTGGATCCCCGTGACCGCCGCAGCCGCGCTGGTCGTCGCCGTCGGCATCGCGCTCGTCGCGGTGCGCCCGTGGGGCGACCCCACGCCGCAGGCCGGAGGTGCGTCGACCCCGACGTCCTCCGCGGCACCGGACGCGGCGCGCTCACCGGAGCAGCTCCGGACGGACTTCCTCGACCGGTACGTCCGCGACGGCCGCGTCGTCCGCACCGACCAGGGCGGCGACACCGTCAGCGAGGGGCAGGCCTACGGGTTGCTCATCGCCTACGCGAACGGTGACCGGAAGACCTTCGGCGAGATCTGGTCGTGGACGAAGCGGCACCTGCTGACCGACGACGACCTGCTCGCCTGGCGGTGGACCCCCGACGAGGGCGTCGCCGACGGGCAGTCCGCGAGCGACGCCGACCTCGACGCCGCACGGGCCCTCGTGCTCGCCGGCTCGGAGTGGGGCGAGTCGCGGTACACGGCGGCGGGGAAGACCATGGCGTCCGCGATCCTCGAGCACGAGACCGCGACGACCGACCTCGGCACGATCCTGCTCCCGGGGCCGTGGGCCGACTCGGAGCCGTACCGCTACGACGCCTCGTACGCGTCGCCCGCGGCGTTCGCGGTCCTCGCGAAGGCGACGGGCGACGACCGCTGGACGGCGCTGTCGGCGGGGTCCCGTGCGGTCACCGCGGCGGTGCTCGACGAGTCCGACCTGCCGAGTGACTGGTCACAGGTGCACGCCGACGGCAGCGTCGACCCGATGCCGGCGACCGGCGGCGACGGACGCGTGCTGTACGGCTACGACGCGATGCGGATGCCGCTCCGGTACGCCGAGGGGTGTGCGGCGGCGGACCGGTCCCTCGCGGGGTCGATCGCGCCGACGCTCCGGCGGAGCACGCAGCTCGCCGCGCAGCTCGACCTGGGCGGGACGGCCGTGACCGGCGACACGAGCGCCCTGGCGTACGCGGCCCGGGCCGCGGCGGAGCAGGCGGCGGGGCAGTCCTCCGCGGCGACCGCCGACCTCCGTCGGGCGGACCGGACGGCCGCGACCACGCCGACGTACTACGGGGACGCATGGGCGGCGCTCGGCGCGACCATGCTGACCTCGGACGTCCTCGGCGGATGCGGGACCTCGGCAGGAGGGGCGTCGTGACCGGCCGACGCCGCGCGGCAGGGGGTCGCGGGGCCGAGTCTCGGGGTGAGCGACAGGTCTCGCGGGCCCGAGGCCGAGCGACGTCGCCACGGCCGAGTCTCGGGCCGTGGGCCCGGCGGCGCGGAGTCGTCGTGGGCGCGGTCGTCGCGGCGGTGGTCGTCGTGGGCGGGGTCGCGGGCGTGGCTGTTGCGACGACCAACGACGCGCCGCGGACCGCGGGCACCACGAGCTCGCCGTCCGCGACGGCGTCCGGGCGGAACTCCGCCGCGGGGTTCCAGGACCCGGCGGCGCCCGCCGACCGCTCCGACGCGACCCCGGTCAGCGTGACCATCCCGGCCATCGGGGTGTCGTCCTCCCTCGAGGACCTCCACCGCGGTGCCGCCGGCGAACTCGACCCGCCGAAGGACTGGGACAGCGCCGGCTGGTTCAGCGACGGCATCGTCCCCGGCCAGGTCGGCCCAGCCGTCATCGCCGGGCACGTCGACAGCCCCACCGCCGCGGCCGTGTTCTTCCGGCTCGACGAACTGGTCGCCGGCGACGAGGTCCACGTCGCCATGTCCGACGGCACCACCCGGACCTTCACGGTCGACCGATCGGAGCGCGCGGCGAAGTCCGCGTTCCCGACGAGCGACGTCTACGGCACCGCACCCACGCCACAGCTGCGGCTCATCACCTGCGACGGCACGTTCGACACGGCCACAGGGCACTACACGGACAATCTGATCGTGTTCGCAGACCTCTCGTCGGGTTGACGCAGCACCCGACCGATACCTTCGATGTCAAGCGCAAGGAGCATCATGAGCACGACCCTGGTCATCATCCCGACCTACGACGAGGCGGAGAACGTCCGACCCATCGTCGCGCGCACGCTGGCCGCGACCGACGACACCGTGCACGTGCTCGTCGTGGACGACAACTCCCCGGACGGCACCGGCGACATCGCCGACGCGATCGCCCGCGAGACCGACCGGGTCCACGTGATGCACCGAACCGTGAAGGACGGCCTCGGCGGGGCGTACCTCGCCGGGTTCGCCTGGGGACTCGAGCACGGCTACGACAAGCTCGTCGAGATGGACGCGGACGGCTCGCACCACCCCGAGTACCTGCCGTGGATGATCGAGCTCGCCGACACGAACGACCTCGTCCTCGGATCCCGCTGGATCAAGCACGGCAAGGTCGAGAACTGGCCGTGGTACCGCGAGGCGCTCTCCCGCGGCGGCAACCTCTACACACGGCTCGCCCTCGGCATCGCCGTGCGGGACGCGACGGGCGGCTTCCGGGTGTTCACCTCCCGGGCGTTCGAGCGCATCGACCTCGCCGGCGTCGCGTCGAAGGGGTACTGCTTCCAGGTGGACCTCTGCTGGCGCGCCCTCGAGGCCGGCCTGCGCGTCGTCGAGACGCCCATCACCTTCACCGAGCGCGAGTTCGGCGTCTCGAAGATGAGCGGCAACATCGTCCGCGAGAGCCTCACGCTCGTCACGAAGTGGGGCATCGACCGGCGGCTGCGCGAAGCGCGCTCCCTGGTCAAGGACCACCGTCGGCTGCCGTCCGTGCGGGCGAACGCGCACGCGGTCGCCGACCACGCGGCCTGACGGCCGGAACGGACGGACTGGAGGCGCGGTGCCAGCTGGCACCGCGCCTCCAGTCCGTGGTCGCGGCGTCCGCCGACGGTGGAGCCGCGTGCCGTCGGTGGCGCGTGTCGTCGCTGGTGCCGCGAAAGCGACGCCGTGCGGACCTGCGTGGCGTTCCTGGCGGCAGCGCGACGGTCTCCCGGAGGATCGCCGCGGGAACCTGTCGCTTTCGCGAGGGGCCGCGGACGGACGAACGGCCCGCGGCGGACTCGCCACGGGCCGTTCGGTCAGCGCTGGTCAGCGCAGGACGACGACGCCTCGGCCGGTGAAGCGCACGCAGTCCGTCGCGACCTCGGCCTCGCCGAAGCGGTAGAGCTCGTCGCCGGTGGCACCGGGCACCGGGACCTCGGCGGCGTCGTCGAGGAAGTTCACCACGACGTGCACCGGTCGGACGTCCGGACCCAGCAGCCCCCGCGTGAGCACGAGCCAGCGGCGGTCCTCGCTGAACCGCACGGCGTTCGCCTCGTACCGCGGGTCGACGAACGCCTGGTCCGTGCGGCGCAGCGCGACGAGCACCCGGTAGGCGCGGAGGATCCGTGCCCCTCGGTCGGAGTCCACGTCCGCCCAGTCGAGCTTCGAGTTCGTGAACGTCGACGGATCCTGCGGGTCCGGCACGGCGGACTCGTCCCACCCGTGCTCCGCGAACTCCCGGATGCGTCCCTCGGCAGTCGCCTTGCCGAGCTCGGGCTCCGGGTGCGAGGTGAAGAACTGCCACGGCGTCGAGGCGGCGAACTCCTCGCCCATGAACAGCATGGGCGTGAACGGTCCGAGCAGGGTGAGGGCCGCGGCGATCACGAGTCCTTCGTCGCTCACGGTCGCGGCCAGGCGGTCACCCGCGGCGCGGTTGCCGATCTGGTCGTGGTTCTGGTTCGCCACGACGAGCGCGGTCGCGGGGGAGGTCCCGCGGTCGATCGGTCGTCCGTGCCGCTTCCGCCGGAACGACGACCAGGTGCCGTCGTGGAAGAACCCGTGGTCGAGGACCTTCGCCAGCGCCGACAGCGGGGCGAAGTCGGCGTAGTAGCCGTTCGTCTCGCCCGTGAGGGCCACGTGCACCGCGTGGTGGAAGTCGTCCGACCACTGCCCGGCGAGGCCGTGGCCTGAGGCCTCCTGCGGGCGGAACATCACCGGGTCGTTGAGGTCCGACTCCGCGATGAGCGACAGCGGCCGTCCGACGAACGCCGAGAACGCGTCGGTCTCCGAGGCCATGTCCTGCAGCACGTGCGGTCGGGTGGTGTCCCGGATCGCGTGCACCGCGTCGAGCCGGAGCCCGTCGACGTGGTGGTCCCGGAACCACATCCGGACGTTGTCGAGCACGTACCGGCGGACCTCGGGGTGCTCGACGTTCACGGAGTCGCCCCACGTGTTCGCGAGTCCCTGCACCAGGTACGGGCCGTACAGCGGGAGGTAGTTGCCGCTCGGTCCGAGGTGGTTGTAGACGACGTCCTGGATGACGCCGAGACCCAGCGCGTGCGCGCGGTCGACGAACCGGTCGTAGGCGTCCGGGCCGCCGTAGGGGGCGTGCACCGCGAACCACGCGACCCCGTCGTAGCCCCAGTTCCACTCGCCGTTCACACCGTTGACGGGCAGGAGCTCGACGAACTCGACGCCGAGCTCGACGAGGTGCTCGAGCTTGGCGGCCGCGGCGTCGAGCGTGCCCTCGGGCGTGTAGGTGCCGACGTGCATCTCGTAGATGACGCCCCCACGCGCCGGGCGCCCGGTCCAGGCCTCGTCGGTCCACGAGAACCGTTCCGGGTCGACGACCTCGGACGGGCCGTGGACGCCCTCGGGCTGGTACCGGCTGCGCGGGTCCGGCCGGACGGCGTCGTCGTCGTCGAGTCGGAAGCCGTAGCGTGCACCGACGACGGGGACGACCGCGTCGGTGGTCCACCAGTCGTCGTCCCCGCGGGTGAGCGGGTACTCGGTGCCGTCGACGACCAGGCGGACGCGCTCCGGCGTCGGGGCCCAGACGGCGTAGCGGTCGGGTGCGGTCATGCGTGGCCCTCCAGGATGTCGATCTCGGCCTGCGCGTCGGACTCGGTGACCGGCGTCGTGGCGGTCGTTGCTCCGCCGTCCGCTCCGGTCGAGGCGTCCGTGCCGTGGTCGGTCGGCTCGACGACGTGCGCCGGGACGAGCAACGCGACCGGGTAGTCGGTGAGGAGCTCGGCGAGCGGGATGCCCCGGCCCGCCGGGACGCTCCGACCGGTGAGCAGGTCCACGCGGTCCAGCGGAACGGCGTGCACGAGCGTGTCGCCCCAGCCGCCGACCCGCTCGAGCCCGATCGGGAGTCGTGTCGCGATCGTCACGGCGCCGCCGCGGTCGAACGCGAGCACGTGGTCCGCCGCGCTGCCCGTCGCCTCGAGCGCCAGGTACCGGGTGAACAGCTCGGGGTGGTCGCGCCGGAGACGGAGCGCACGGCTGGTCACGAGGAGCTTCGCCACCCCGTCGATGCCGATGGTCGGCAGGTGCTCGGGACCGTCGTCGTCCGGGCCGTCGAGTTCCGCCAGGACGTGCCGCCGCTCGGTGTAGTCCACGGGGCGTCGGTTGTCCGGGTCCACGAGCGAGCGGTCCCAGAACTCGGTGCCCTGGTAGACGTCGGGGACGCCGGGTGCCGTCACCTGCACGAGCTTCTGTCCGAGGCCGTTCGACCACCCGGCAGCGTCGATCCGCTCGTCGAGGGCGTCGAGCACGGCGACCACGGCGGGGTCGTCGAAGGCGGCGTCGACCAGCGCGTGCATGCGCCGCTCGAAGTCCTCGTCCGGCTCGGTCCACGTGGTGCTGTCGCCGGCCTCGCGCGAGGCCTTCTCGGCGTAGGCGTGCAGGCGCTCCCGGCTGGCCGGACGTGCGCCGACGATCGCCTGCCAGAGCAGGTCGGCCAGCACCGCGTCGTCGAGGGGCGCGAGCGACTGCAGCCGCTCCAGGGTGCTCGACCACTCCGTGCCGAGCTCGGCCAGGACGGCGATGCGGGCTCGGGTGTCCTCGCTGCGCTTCGTGTCGTGCGTGGTCAGCGTGGTCATGGTGTGCGGCCAGCTGCCGAGTCGGTCGCGCTGGGTCTGGTGGAACTGCTCGACGGACACCGAGAACACGCTCGGGTCGCCGCCGACCTCGCTCAGCGACGTCAACCGTGACGTCCGGTAGAACGCCGTGTCCTCCACGCCCTTCGCCATCACCATGCCGCTGGTCTGCTGGAGGCGGATCGCGGCGGCGTTCGTCGGGTCGATGAGCGCGGGTGCGATGCGGTCGATGACCGGATCGAGCTCCGGACGGCTCGACGCTGCGCGTTCGAGGGCGTCGATGAGGTGGTGCGCTCCCTCGGGCAGGTAGGTGCGGTACACGTCGAAGGACGCCACCACCTCGGCCACGGCGTCGACGATCATCGCGTGGTCGACGTCCGGCGCGACCGGACCGAGCAGTCGGGCGAGGCGTTCGACCTCGCTGCCGAGGATCCCGTCGGCGATGCCACGGCGGGTGTCGTGCGTCAGCCGCTGCCAGTCGGACGGCTCCGCACCGGACGCCGCGGTGAGTGCCGGTTCACCGGCGGGGTCGACGAACACCCGGTCGAGCACGCCGAGCGCGTCGTACCCGGTCGTGCCGTCGACGGGCCACGACGACGGCAGCTGTTCGCCCGGTTCGAGGATCTTCTCGACGAGCGTGTACGCGCCACCGGTCAACGCGGCGAGGTCCTGCAGGTACCCGGCCGGATCGTACAGGCCGTCCGGGTGGTCGATCCGCAGGCCGTCGGCGATCCCGTCGCGGAACCAGCCGCCGATCGTGTCGTGCGACGCCGCGAAGACCTCGGGTTCCTCGACCCGGATCGCCGCCAGCGTGTTCACCGCGAAGAACCGGCGGTAGTTCAGCTCGTGGTCGGCACGCTTCCAGTGGACGAACTCGTAGTGCTGGCGGGCGTGGACGTCTGCCACCGAGTCGCCGTCGTGCACCGTGCCGGGAGCGGTCGGGTAGGCCGTGTCGCCGAGGTACAGGCGGCCGTCGCGCAGCTCGACGCCGTCGAGCAGACGGTCGTCGAGCACCGGCACGCGGAGCTTGCCGTCGCCGGCGGCCCAGTCCACGTCGAAGGCCCAGGCCACGGGGGAGCCCTGCCCGAGTTCGAGCAGGGACCACCACCACGGGTTCGCCTCGGGCGTCGCGACGCCCACGTGGTTCGGGACGACGTCGATGAGGACGCCGAGCCCCGCAGCGTGCGCCGCGTCCGCCAGAGCACGGAGGGCGGCGTCGCCACCACGCTCCGTGTCGACGTGGGCGTGGTCGACGACGTCGTAGCCGTGCTGGGAACCGGGCTCCGCCTGGAGCACGGGCGAGAGGTACAGCCAGTCGGCCCCGAGGTCCCGCACGTAGTCGACGACGTCCGTCGCGGCGGCGAGGTCGAAGTCCGGCGTGACCTGCAGCCGGTACGTCGACGCCGGAACCCGCCGCGCGGTCACTGCTGGCCGCCGCTGGTGTCGGACGGAGCCGTCGACCCAGCGGGGTTCGCCGGCGTCACGGCGTCCTGCGGCGCGCCGGTTGCCGGACGCGAGGAGTCCGTGTCGACCGAGGTGACCGTGACCTCGTGGTCGGGCTCGGCGCGCAGCACGATCATCGAGCGTGCCGGGACGTCGAGCGGCGTGCCGGCCTCGATGACCTCGTCGCGTGCACCCGGTTCGGCGGTGTCGATCCGGACGGTCCAGCCCGGCGAGTACTCCTCGGGCGGGAGGGTGAACGTCACGGTGTCGTCGTGGGCGTTGAAGTACGTGATGAACCCGACGTCGGTGACCCGCTCACCGCGGACGTCACGACCGCGGATGCCCTCGCCGTTCAGGTACATGCCGACGCTCTTCCCGAAGCCGGAGTCCCAGTCCTCGGGGTCCATCGCTTCGCCGGAGGGGGTCAGCCACACGACGTCGGGCAGCGGTTCGCCCTCGCCCCGACGGACCGGACGGCCGTTGAAGTACCGCGTGCGGCGGAACGTCGGGTGGTCGTGCCGGAGCTTGACGACGTCGGCCGTGAACTGGATCAGTTCCTCGTCAGCGGTCTCCCAGTCGATCCAGCTGAGCTCGGAGTCCTGCGCGTACACGTTGTTGTTGCCCGACTGCGAGCGCCCCAGCTCGTCGCCGTGCGCGATCATCGGCACGCCCTGGCTGAGCAGGAGCGTCGCGAGGAAGTTGCGTCGACGCTGCAGGCGCAGGGCGTTCACTGCCTGGTCGTCGGTCGGTCCCTCGGCACCGGAGTTCCAGGACCGGTTGTGGCTCTCGCCGTCGTTGTTGTCCTCGCCGTTGGCCTCGTTGTGCTTCTCGTTGTAGGCGACGAGGTCGTACAGCGTGAAGCCGTCGTGTGCGGTGATGAAGTTGATGCTCGCCTTGGGTGTGCGGCCGTCGTGCTCGTAGAGGTCGGCCGAGCCGGAGATCCGGGACGCGAACTCGCCGAGGGTCGACGACTCGCCTCGCCAGAAGTCGCGGACGGTGTCGCGGTACTTGCCGTTCCACTCCGACCACTGGGGCGGGAAGTTACCGACCTGGTACCCGCCGGGTCCGACGTCCCACGGCTCGGCGATGAGCTTCACCTGCGACACGATCGGGTCCTGCTGCACGAGCTCGAAGAACGCCGACAGTCGGTCGACCTCGTAGAACTCGCGGGCGAGCGCCGACGCGAGGTCGAAGCGGAAGCCGTCGACGTGCATCTCGGTCACCCAGTAGCGCAGCGAGTCCATGATGAGCTGCAGCGAGTGCGGGTGCCCGACGTTGAGCGAGTTCCCCGTGCCCGTGTAGTCCATGTAGTAGCGCTTGTCGTCGTCGACCAGGCGGTAGTACGCCGCGTTGTCGATGCCGCGGAACGACAGGGTCGGACCGAGGTGGTTGCCCTCGGCCGTGTGGTTGTAGACCACGTCGAGGACGACCTCGATGCCGGCGCGGTGCAGCTCGCGCACCATCGTCTTGAACTCCTGCACCTGCTGACCCTGGTCGCCGGACGACGAGTAGTGGGAGTGCGGCGCGAAGAACCCGATGGTGTTGTAGCCCCAGTAGTTCGACAGCCCCTTGTCCTGCAGGGTCGAGTCGTTCACGAACTGGTGCACCGGCATGAGCTCGAGCGTCGTGACGCCGAGGCGCTTGAGGTGCTCGATGACCGCCGGGTGCGCGACGCCGGCGTAGGTGCCGCGCTGCTGTTCCGGCACGTCGGGGTGCGTCTCGGTGAGGCCCTTGACGTGCGCCTCGTAGATCACGGTCTCGCCGTAGGGGGTCCGCGGTGCGCGGTCGCCCTGCCAGTCGAAGAACGGGTTGATGACGACGCCCTTCATCATGTGGGACGCCGAGTCGTCGTCGTTGGTCGAGTCCGGGTCGCCGAACGTGTACGAGAACAGCGACTGGTCCCAGTCGATGTCGCCGCTGGTCGCCTTGGCGTACGGGTCGAGCAGGAGCTTGTGCGGGTTCGCGCGCGATCCCGTGGCGGGGTCGTACTCGCCGTGGACGCGGAAGCCGTACTGCTGTCCGGGTCCGACGTTCGGGAGGTACGCGTGCCAGACGTAGGCGTCCACCTCGACGAGGGGGACGCACGTCTCGTTGCCGTCGTCGTCGAAGAGACAGAGTTCGACGCGCTCGGCGACCTCACTGAAGAGCGCGAAGTTCGTTCCGCTCCCGTCGTAGGTCGCCCCGAGCGGGTACGGGTTGCCGGGCCAGGTGTGCAAACGGTCCTCCAGGTGTGGGTTGCGCCAACATATCGGTGGGACCCGTCCGCGTCCGCAGACAAGCCCCAGCTGTGGACAGTTCCGGCGCGCCGTCGCCTGTGGAGGAACGGACGAGTAGCCTCGCGCGCATGGCCAACATCGTCACGCAGATCGCAGAGAAGGTGCGCCCCGTGGGCGTGTCCACCAACTACGGGGAGCCGGTCGAGGTCGGCGACCAGACCCTCATCCCGGTGTCCCTCGGCTGGTTCGGGTTCGGCGGCGGGGGCGACGGGGACGAGAACGGCGGCGGTGGCGGCGGGGCCGTCTCGGTCCCGATCGGCGCCTACGTGCGCCGTCCCGGGAAGGACCTCGAGTTCGAGCCGAACCTCATCTCGCTCCTCGCGGTGAGCGTGCCCGTGATCTGGGTGACCGGCACCGTCCTGCGCAAGCTGGTGCGGGTCCTGAAGAAGTAGCGGTCGACGGCCTGGCGCGGACCGCTCAGCGGTGACGCGCCAGCGGCACGCGGGCCGCGCCGACCGAGCCTGCGAGGGAGGACGTGGCGGGCCCGCCACGCGCCTCCAGGCCGTCATCCGGTCGCGATCCGTCATCTGGACGCGACCGCGTCTAGACTGACGGGACACACACGGGAGTCCGGGATCGCCGGGCTGAGAGGGAGCGAGTGGCGCTCCGACCGTCGAACCTGATCCGGATCATGCCGGCGCAGGGAGGAGTCCAGGACCATGTCCACACGCACGTCAACCGCTGTTCCGTCCACCCCCGTCCGGCGCTCGTTGCGCTGGCGAGTCGTCGACATCGTCGTCGCGAGCGTCCTCGCGGTCGCGCTCGGCGTCGTCTTCCGACTGTGGGAGTTCGGCTACGAACCGATCAGCGCCGTCATGGACCTCGTGCTGCCGGGCACGAAGGCCCTGTTCGGCGGGGTGTGGCTGCTCGCCGGCCCGCTCGTCGCGATCATCGTCCGCAAGCCCGGCGCCGCGCTCTACGCCGAGATGGTCGCCGCCTCGGTCGAGGCGCTCTTCGGCACGCAGTGGGGGTGGCTGACGCTCGAGGCCGGGCTCGTCCAGGGCCTCGGCGCCGAGATCGTCCTCGCCCTGTTCCTGTACCGCGTGTACCGGCTGCCGGTCGTCGTGCTCGCCGGTGCCGTCGCCGGGCTCGCGCTCGGCCTGAACGACACGTTCCTCTGGTACCCCGGACTCGACCTCGCGTTCAAGGTCGTCTACGTCGTGTCCGCGATCGTGTCCGGCGCGGTGATCGCCGGCGTGGGCTCGTGGTTCCTCGTCCGGGCGCTCGCCGCGACCGGTGTGCTGTCCTCGTTCGCCGCGGGCCGCGAGCACTCCAGGCGCGGGACCCGCGCCGTCGCGTGACGACCGCAGCCGCGCGGATCACCTTCTCCGACTGGGGGTGGCGGTACGCGGAACGTGACGCCTGGGCGGTCCGGGGCGTCGACCTGACCGTCGAACCGGGGGAGCGCGTCGCGATCGTCGGACCCTCCGGGGCCGGCAAGTCGACCCTGCTCCGGGCGGTCGCGGGCGTGCTCCCCGACGAACCGGACCCCGACGACGACACCGCTGCCGCCGTCCAGGGCACGGTCCGGGTCGACGGCGCCGAACCCCGCGCGGTCCGCGGGCGTGTCGGCCTGGTCATGCAGGACCCCGAGGCGCACACGGTGATGTCGCGCGTCGGGGACGACGTCGCGTTCGGCTGCGAGAACGCCGGCATCCCGCGGGACGAGATCTGG
Organism: Curtobacterium sp. 314Chir4.1; assembly: GCF_900215175.1. NCBI lineage: Bacteria > Bacillati > Actinomycetota > Actinomycetes > Micrococcales > Microbacteriaceae > Curtobacterium > Curtobacterium sp. 314Chir4.1. The sequence goes on along the minus strand of NZ_OCMI01000003.1, from coordinate 286,882 downwards.
CAGCGGGTGCGGTCGGCCCTCGACGTCGTCGGGCTCGACCTGGCGCTCGACCGGTCCACAACGATGCTGTCCGGCGGGCAGCGGCAGCGGCTCGCGCTCGCCGGCGTGCTCGCCATGCGTCCGGGGGCCCTCGTGCTCGACGAACCGTGCGCCAACCTCGACCCGTCCGGGGTGGTGCAGGTGCACGACGCCGTCCGGGCGCTGCTCGACGAGACGGGGTGCTCGCTGCTCGTCGTCGAGCACCGCATCGGGACGTGGCTCGACCTGGTCGACCGGCTCGTGCTGCTCGAACCGGCGGGTGGTGTCGTCGCGGACGGCACGCCGGCCGAGGTCCTCGCGGCGCACGGTCCGGCCCTGACCGCGGCCGGGGTGTGGGTCCCCGGCTCCGAGCCGGAGCGCGGTTCGGCGCGACGGGGCACCGGCACGCCCGCGCGAACGGGCGATGTGCACGGGGTCGAGCGCGGGGGACCTGGTGCATTCCGCCCGCTCGCGGAATCTGAGTCGGAGTCGGAGTCGAGGGCGGAGTCGGGGGTCGGGCTGCTCGAGGCGCGCGGACTCGCGACCGCCCGGGGCAGGCGGCAGCGGGTCGGGAGCGGGATCGACCTCGACGTGCGGACCGGCCGGGTGCTCGCCGTCACCGGGCCGAACGGCATCGGCAAGTCGACGCTCGGCCTCACGCTCGCCGGACTCCTCCGCCCCGCCGACGGTGTGCTCCGTGCCACCCCCGAGCTGGCGGAGGGTGTCGGCGACGTCCCCGCGGCGTGGACCAGTCGGCAGCTGGCCGCCCGGATCGGCACGGTGTTCCAGGACCCCGAGCACCAGTTCGTCGCCCGCACCGTGCGGGAGGAACTCGCCGTCGGCCCCCGGGCACTCGGTGCCGAGGACGTCGAGGAGCGGGTCGACGAGCTCCTCGACGCGTTCGGCCTCGCGCACCTCGCCGACGCCAACCCCTTCACGCTGTCCGGCGGCGAGCAGCGGCGGCTGGCGATCGGGACGGTCATCGCCTCGCGGCCGCCGGTCGTCGTCCTCGACGAGCCGACCTCGGGGCAGGACCGCGCCACCTGGCAGGCCGTGCTCGACCGGCTCGGCGACCTCGCCGACACCGGCACCGCGATCGTGGCGGTGACGCACGACCAGGACCTCGTGCGCGCGCTCGACGCCGACGAGGTCGTGCTCGGGGCAGCGGGTGCGCGACCCGTCCTGCGCGACCCGGCCACGGGGGTGCGACGGTGACCGCCCCGGGGACGGCGGCCGGCCTGCCCGGGCGATCCGTGCCTCCAGGCGGGGTCCGCGGGGTCCGCGGTGTCCAGCCGGTGGCGTCGCTGCTGGGCGTCCTCGCGCTCGGTGTGTGCCTCGTGCTGAGTCTCGACGTCGTGTCCGCGGCCGTCGCGCTCGTGCTCGAGGTCCTGCTCCTGCCGCTCCTGCGGATCCCGCCGCGCACCCTGTTGCTGCGGACGTCACCGGTGCTGGTCGCCGTGCCGTTGACCGCGGTGAGCATCGCGCTGTACGGCCGGCCGTCGGGGCGTTCCTGGTTCGACCTCGGGTTCGCGCACGTCACCGACGGGTCGCTCGAACTCGCGCTCGCCACGGCGCTGCGCGTGCTGGCGGTCGGGCTGCCTGCGGTGGCGTTGTTCGTCCGTGTCGACCCGACGGACCTCGCGGACGGGCTCGCACAGCTGCTGCGGCTGCCGGCCCGGTTCGTGCTCGGTGCGCTCGCGGCGATCCGGATGATGACGCTCCTCGGGGACGACTGGCGGCAGCTCGGCATGGCCCGACGTGCGCGTGGCGTCGCCGACACCGGGCGGCTGCGGCGTGGGGCGTCGATGGCGTTCGCGCTGCTCGTGCTGGCGCTCCGGCGCGCGACGACGTTGGCGGTGGCGATGGAGTCGCGGGGGTTCGGCGCTCCCGGTCGGCGGACGTGGGCCCGGACGGCCCGGTTCGCGGGGCCGGAGTGGGCGATGGTCGGCGTGCTCGTCGGCGTCGGGCTCGTGTCGATCGCGGTCGCGGTGGGTGCGGGGACGTGGCGTGCCTGAGGTCGAGGGGCTCGCCGCTGCGGCAGCTGGTGTCGCGACGGCGTCGGGTGCGCGGCTCGTGGTGCTCGTCGACGGGCGGTCCGGCACGGGCAAGACCACGCTCGGCGGTTCACTGGCCGACCGGCTCGGTGCGCAGATCGTCCACCTCGACGACGTCTACCCGGGGTGGGACGGGCTGCATGCCGCCGCGCGGGCCGTGGTGACGGACGTCCTGGGGGAGCCGTCGGGCTACCGGCGCTGGGACTGGGCGGCGTCGCGTCCAGCCGAGTGGGTGGCGGTGGACCCGGCGGGGCCGATCGTCGTCGAGGGGTGCGGTGCGCTGTCCCGCGCCTCGGCGCCGCTCGCGTCCCTGCGGGTGTGGCTCGAGGCCGACGACGACACCCGGTGGGCGCGGGCGATCGGTCGCGACGGCGACTCCTTCGCGCGCGAGTGGGACCGGTGGGCTGCGCAGGAGGCGGCGTTCATCGCGACGGAGCAGCCGGCTGGGCTGGCGGACGTGGTGCTGCGGACCTGAGCGCTGCCATACTGGCGCGGTGACGATGGCGCAGCCCGTCATCGGGCGTGAGCGGGAGATGGCGGTCCTCCGGGATGCGCTCCGTGACGTGGCCGACGGCGGTTCCGCGTTCGTGGTCGACGGCGAGCCGGGCATCGGCAAGTCGTCGCTGGTCGCCGAGGCGATCGCGTCCGCGAACGCCCGGGGCGTGCGGACGATCACGACCACCGGCACCATGGCCGAGTCGGCTGAGCCGTACGCCGCGCTCCACATGCTCCTGTACCCGTTGCGCGCCGGCATCGCCGACCTGCCGGGACCACAGCGACGCGCGTTGGACGTGGCGTTCGGGGTCGAGAACGGTGTCCAGCCGTCGCCACTCCTCGCCGGGCTCGCGGCACTCACGCTGCTCTCCGACGCGGCCGCCGAACGCCCCCTCCTGGTCGTCGCCGAGGACCTGCACTGGATCGATGCGCCGTCCGAGTGGGCGCTCCGGATGATGGCCCGCCGTGTCGGCGAGGACCCGATCGTCATGATCATGACGACCAGGAACACCGACCTGACGGAGACCCCGGGCCTCCAGCGTCTGCACCTCGCACCGCTCGACGACTCGGCGGCAGGTGCCCTGCTCGACGGGATCCCCGGAGCGCCCAGGGGGCAGGCTCGACGCGACCTCGTGCTCCGCGCCGAGGGCAACCCCCTGGCGCTGTACGAACTCGGACGGTCGGCGTCGGCGGACGGCGCCCGTGAGCGGCCCGTCGTGGGTCGGGTCGAGCGGGAGTTCGCCGGACGGTACGCCGAGCTGGACCAGTCCGTCCGGTTGGCGATCCTCGCTGTGGCGCTCTCCGGGGGCAGCAGCGCCGAGGAAGCGGCGCGGGTGGCGGCTCGGGCGATCGGCAGGTTCCCGGCGCCGACGTGGACGGAGCAGGCGTCGGCGTCCTCGCTCCTCGAGTGGGTCCCTCCTCGTGCGATCCGGTTCCGGCACCCGCTCGTGCAGTCGGCGGTCCTGGCAACCGCACCGGCGACGGCGCGCACCGCGGTCCTCCGGTCGCTCGTGCGCGAACACGAGGACGATCCGGCCCGGACGATCTGGTGGCGTGCCGAGCTCGCCACCGGTCCCGACGATCCCCTCGCCGACGAGATCGCCACGCTCGGCGACGGACGGACGGCGATGTCCGACCCGTTCGCCGCGAGCCGGGCGTACGAGCGCGCGGCCGAACTGACGTCGGACGTGGCCAGACGCGTCGAGCGGCGCATCCTCGCGGCCGAGCTCGCCGGGCTGTCCGGCAGGATCTCGGACGCGTCGATCCTCGTCCAGCGAGCACGCGACGAGGCGCCCGACCGGTTGCTCGCGGCGCGCGCGGCATGGGTCGCCGAGACCCTGCCCACCGGCAGGACCGGGCTCGCCGTGGGGGACCTCGGACCGGCGCTGCACGCGGTCTCCGAGATGCAGGCGGCCGGCGGGGTCGAACACGCCACCGCCGCGCTGCTGTACCTCGCCGCCATCGCATGGGACCACACCGCCGAGGCGAACCCGGGGGACCCGATGCTCGCGGTCATCGAGGCCCTCGCGCTCCCGGACGACGATCCGCGGGCGATCCTGCTGGCCGCTCGGACCGAGCCGGTGGCCCGCGGGGACCGCGTACTGGAGCTCGCGCTCGCGTCGGCTCCGGCGGCCACGGACGAGGAGTCCGCCTGGCTCCTCGGGTACGCGCTGAACCTCGTCGGTGAGATCGACACCGCCCGCGTCCTGCTCGACCGCGCCCTCGCCAGCATGCGGGCACGAGGCGAGCTCCGGACGTTCCCGCAAGCGCTCATGGGTACCTCGATGACGACGTACCTCGCCGGCGACGTCGCAGGCGCCCGAGTCCTCGCGGAGCAGGCCGCATCGCTCGGTCGTGACATGGGAGACGCCGGGTTCGCGGCCGCGGCGCGCTGCGCGCTCGCCTGGTTCGACGCACTCGACGGCGCGCAGCCGGACGTCCAGCGCATCGCCGGCGGAACGACCGCGGGAGCCCAGGTCCTCCGTTCCAGCGCGATGCGCGCGACGCTCCTCGGCGCCGCCGGAGCGGCGTTCCTCGTCTCGGGCCGCGCGGTCGACGCACTCGAGCGCCTCCGGTGCCTCTTCGACGCCCACCACGACGCCTTCAACCCGTCGTTCGCCGTCATGACCTCGCACGACTACGTCGACGCCGCGTTGGAGTCGGGCAACCGGGCGGACGCCGAGCAGCGGTTGGCGGACCTCGAACAGCTCCACGCGCGCTGGCACGCGCCCATGGTCCGCACGGCCATCGACTACGCACGGCTCGCACTCGCTCCCGACGACGAACTCGAGCCGGCGTGGGCGACCCTGCAGCACGATCGCTGGCCGATGCCGTACCTGCGGGCCCGCGCGCTCCTCCGGCTGGGCCGCCGTCTGCGCCGTGCGGGCCGGAACGACACTGCGCGGGCGGTCCTGCACGCGGCCCTCGAGGGGTTCGAGGCCATGCCGGCGCCGGCGTGGGCCGATCGTGCACGTGACGCGATCCGGGCCACGGGCGAGCGGCTGCCGGCGTCCGGACGCCGCAGCGTCGAGCTCCTCACCCCGCAGGAGCTCCGCGTCTGCGAGCTCGCGGCGCGCGGGATGAGCAACCGGGCCATCGGCGAGCACCTGTTCGTGTCACCGAGGACGGTGGGCGCCCACCTGTACGCGGCGTTCCAGAAGCTCGGGATCTCGACGCGGCGGCAGCTGCCGGCGGTCCTCGCGACGGCGACCGCGCCGTCCGCTGCGCCGCCGGTCGCGCCGTCCACTGCGTCGCCTGTCGCGCCGTCCGCTGCGCCGCATGTCGCGTCGCCTGTCGCGCCGTCGGTCGGCGACTAGGTCATCCTCCGGGGGATCTCGGTCATCGTGACCGATGTGCCCAGCCGGCCCCCGGCCCTACCGTCACGGACGGGAGCACGTGCTCCCACCACCGACACAGGTCCACGGCATCGCCACGGACCGGGAAGCGACGCACCGTGCCCGGATCACCCACCATCGTCCTCGTCCACGGAGCCTTCGCCGACGCCGCCAGCTGGGCGCCCGTCACGAAGCTGCTCCTCGACCAGGGGTACGAGGTCCACGTCCCGCCCGTGTTCAACCGCAGCCTGTCCGGCGACGCCGCCTACATCAAGTCCTTCGTCGAGCAGATCGACGGACCGGTCCTGCTCGCCGGGCACTCCTACGGGGGCGCGATCCTCACCGTCGCGGGCGTCGCGGAGAACGTCGTGGGTCTCGTCTTCGTCGCCGCCTACGCCCTCGAGGAGGGCGAGAGTCTCGGCGCACTCCAGGGCGGGTTCCCCGACAGCGACCTCGCCGCGAACCTCGTCTACGCGCCGTACCCCGTCGAGGGCGCCGAACCCGGCACCGACGTCTCGGTCGCCGTCGACGCCTTCCCGGCGGTGTTCGCGGGCGGCCTCGACCTCGAGAAGGCGAAGGTCCTCGCGGTCTCGCAGCGCCCGTTGTCGGCCGTCGCGTTCGGCGAGCCCGCGTCCGTCGCGGCGTGGAAGACCAAGCCGTCCTGGGGCATCGTCTCCAGTGCCGACCACACCATCAACCCGGACGTCGAGCGCTTCGGCTACCAGCGCGCCGGCGTCCGCAGGGTGATCGAGATCGACGGACCGCACCTGGTGATGCAGACGCACCCCACCGAGGTCGCGGCGTTCATCACCGACGCCGTCGCCGAGCTCGGCTGACCACCCACCGACCACCACGACCGAACAACCACAACAGGAGCGAGCAACCATGGGTTACGTGACCACCGACGACGGTGCAGAGATCTACTTCAAGGACTGGGGTGACGCCGACGCGCAGCCGATCGTCTTCCACCACGGTTGGCCGCTGTCCTCGGACGACTGGGACGCGCAGATGCTGTACTTCCTGGCCGAGGGCTTCCGGGTGATCGCGTCCGACCGGCGCGGACACGGGCGGTCGTCCCAGATCGGCACCGGCCACGACATGGACCACTACGCCAGCGACGTGTCGGCCGTCGTCGAGCACCTCGACCTGCACGACGCGATCCACATCGGCCACTCCACCGGCGGGGGCCAGGTCGCCCGGTACGTCGCCCGGTTCGGCCAGCCGCAGGGGCGGGTGGCGAAGGCCGTGCTCGTGTCCGCGGTGCCGCCGCTGATGGTCAAGACCGACGCGAACCCGGACGGCACCGACATCTCGGTCTTCGACGGGTTCCGCGCTGCGCTCGCTGCCAACCGGGCCGAGTTCTTCCAGGCGGTGGCCTCCGGTCCGTTCTACGGCTTCAACCGTGACGGTGCGACGCCGTCGGAGCCGGTGATCGCGAACTGGTGGCGGCAGGGCATGACGGGCAGTGCTCTTGCCCACTACGAGGGCATCAAGGCGTTCTCGGAGACGGACCAGACCGAGGACCTGCGGGCCATCACCGTGCCCGTCCTCGTCCTGCAGGGTGACGACGACCAGGTCGTGCCGTACCGGGACGCGGCCCTGAAGCAGGCGGAGCTCCTCAGCGACTCGACGCTCACGATCTACGAGGGGTACCCGCACGGCATGCTGACCACGCACGCCGACGTCATCAACCCCGACATCCTCGCGTTCATCCGCAGCTGACGGTCGATGTGCCCGCCGGGGCGCGGCCAGCCGTGGCTGCGCCCCGGTCCACCGTCGCGGGTGCGGGCGCACTGCGGTTGGATGGTCCACGTGAGCGAGCAAACGCCTGCCCGGGTCCTCCGGCCTCCGAGTCGACTCCGACTGGCGATGCAGGTCGGATCGGCGATCGCCGTCGCGGTGGCCGTCACGCTGCCACTCGCACAACGGAGCGCCTGGCCGGTCAGCGCGGCACTGCTGGTGGCCGCGGCGCTCGTCCTGGCCCGTGGGGTGCGTGCGCGGGTCGAGCTGTGGGGCGACGAACTGGTGGTGCGTGACTACCTGTTCTCGACGCGGATCCCTCGCGACCGCGTCCTGACGGTGGACCGGTTCCCGTCGATCGACTGGCGGGGCGCGGACGGGATCCCCCGGGAGACACTGGTCAACGCGTTCAATCCGCAACGGCTGGAGCTCTTCGGTCCGACCGATGCGGAGCTCGACCGGATCCGTGCGGTGCTCCAGCGCTGGCTGACGGGCGTTGACGCGCACCATGAGAGCCCACGAGGCAGCACCGGCGTTGGGGAGCGGCCGGACTAGAGTCGCGGCATGCCCGACAGGACGCCGACGCAGGGCCATGCTGGATCACGAGGGTCCGCTTCTCGAAGTCGTGGTCGACGCATTCCTGCTCGGAGTGCCCCTGCCGGGGAGGGAGCGCGGCTGATCCGCACCAGCGGCTCGAGGATCGTCCGGTCAATGCCGTGCTCAGCGCCCCGGAATCGCCTCGAGACGACGGAGGTGCTCTGCGACCTCGACACGACTCGAGGAGCCGATTCGGTCGAGACCATCCACTGCGACGACCTTCGGCCACTCCTCGCCGTCGAACAGGACGTACCGGAGCCCGGAGGGCAGGTCCGGCCCGTGCTCGTCCGTGACGATGACGCCCTGCAACCCGACGAGGTGTCCGGAGCCGCTCGCGTAGTGCACACGGTCACCGACCACGGGCAGGATGACGGTGTCTGCCTCCGGCTCGTCGGTGTCGCGTTCGATCACCGAGGGCGAGGACACCGCGAGCGCCAGCCCACCCCAGGTGACGGGGGACATCGGTGCTGCCCGTGTGCCGTCCCGCGCGGTGCGCAGAGTGCGGAGCCGTCGTTCGTCGTGCTCGATCATCGGGTCGCCTTCGGGTCTGCTCGCAGCCTCGGGTCAGGCTGGTCCCCGGACCGTACTGCCGCTCGGGCATCGGTTGCGAGGGTTCCTCGATGACTTTGCGGGAAGCAGCAACGCTGCAGCGGCACCGCTGTCGAGTGAGCGTGTCAACCGGCACGACGGCCCGTTACCGTGAACGCATGAGTGCGCAGCAGCAGCGGCGGAACCCCTGGTGGGCGGTTGCCCTCGTGTTCGTGTTCGGCGGGTTCCTGTCCCTCGTCGCCGGCAGGATGCTGCCGTGGCAGGACCAGGACCGTCAGGATCCCGACTCCTGACGCGGACGCCCGAGTCGCGCGCGCTGCCCCGAGTCTCGGGCTGAGCGACGGGGCTCGGGGCTCGGAGCGCGAGAACGGTCGCTCAGCCCGAGACTCGCCCAGCCGTGCCGGCGCCGGCCGCGGCGGCCTCCCGCCGCGCCGCCGCCACCGGGTCCACCGCGAACACCGCCGCCACGATCGAGAGCACCGCGTACACCCCGAGGTACCCGCACAGGATCCACGGCGAGCCCCCACCGAGCTCGACGAACACGGCCGCGAGCAACGGCGTCAGCCCCACCGAGAAGATCGACCCGATCTGGTACCCGAGCGACATCCCCGAGTAGCGCCGACCGGTCGGGAACTGTTCCGCGAACCAGGCGGCCTGCGGCCCGTAGATGCTGTCGTGGAACACGCACATCCCGATCAGGGCGACGAGCGGCAGGAGCACGAGCGGTCCCGCGTCGAGGAACGCGAAGAACGGCCAGATGAGCACCGCGATCCCGACAGCAGACCAGATCGTCAGCACGCGCCGGCCGACCCGGTCGGAGAGCCAGCCCCAGAACGGCGTCGACACGAGCGACACCGCGGAGGTGACGAGCACGGCCTGGAGCCCGGCCGCCGACCCCGCCTCGCCGCGCTTCGCCAGCAGGTACGTCAGCGAGTACGTCGTCAGGATCGAGTAGAGCGCCGGCTGCACGAGCCGGAGGCCGGCGGTGACCAGGATCGCCCGCGGGTGGCGCCGGATCGCCTGCCAGACCGGGAACCGCTCGATGTTCCCGGAGGCGCGCAGCTCCTGGAACACGGGCGCGTCCTGCACGCCCAGCCGGATCACGAGCCCGACGGCGACGATCACGGCGGAGAACAGGAACGGCAGCCGCCAGCCCCACGCCAGGAACACCTCGTTGCCGAGCACGGTGCGCACGAGGGTGAAGACACCGGTCGCGAGCAGCATCCCGCCCGCCGAGCCCATCTGCGTGAACGCACCGAACAGGCCGCGGTGCCGGACGGGCGCGTGCTCGACGGACAGCAGGGCGGAGCCGCCCCACTCCGCCCCCGCGGCGACGCCCTGCAGCAGCCGGAGGAACACGAGCGCGACGACGGCACCGACGCCGATGGTCGCCGCCGAGGGGACGACACCGATCAGCGTCGACGCGACCCCCATCAGCACGAGCGACGCGACGAGCAGCTTCTTCCGCCCGATCCGGTCACCCAGGTGACCGGCGATGATCCCGCCGAGCGGGCGTGCGACGAAGCCGACGCCGTAGGTCGCGAACGACGCGATGACCCCGACGGCCGGGGTCACGGAGGGGAAGAAGGTGGGCGCGAAGACGAGCGCCGACGCGGTCGCGTACAGGTAGAAGTCGTAGTACTCGACGGTCGTGCCGACGAACGACGCCAGCGCGACACGACGGCGGGTCGCGTTGGTGGACGGTGCGGTGGAACGGACTGGAGGCGCGGCTGCGGTTGTCGGGTTCGGCACCCTCAGGAGCATGGTCGGGTCCGGCACCGCGGGGAACACCCCGCGTAACGCGAGGTCACGTCATGGCCTCCCGTGACGCCACGACGGGGAACATGGACCGCATGAGCGATGCACCGAACCGCCCGCTGCGCTTCGCGGCCTTCGTCATGAACACGACGTCGCACATCCAGCACGGCCTCTGGCGGCACCCGGACGCCCGCCAGACGGACTTCGACGACGTGACGCTGTGGACCGACCTCGCGAGGACGCTCGAGCGCGGGAAGTTCGACGCGATGTTCTTCGCGGACGTCGTCGGCACGTACGGCCCGGCGCGCGGGGACTACTCGACGAACCTCCGCGAGGGGCTCCAGATCCCCTCGAACGACCCGTCGGTGCTGCTGTCCGCACTCGCCGTGTCCACGGAGCACCTCGGGCTCGCCTTCACCTCGAGCGTCATCCAGTCGCACCCGTTCGACTTCGCCCGCAAGGTCTCGACGCTCGACCACATCACCCGCGGCCGGATCGGCTGGAACGTCGTCACGAGCGCGCTCGACAGCGCCGCCCGGAACTTCGGGCAGGACCGCCTGGAGGAGCACGACGAACGCTACGTCTGGGCCGAGGAGTACCTCGAGGTCTGCGCGAAGCTCTGGGAGGGCTCGTGGGAGGACGGTGCCGTCCTGAAGGACCCGGTGCTCGGCTACGCGGACCCGGCGAAGGTGCACCGCATCGACCACCACGGCAAGCGCTACGACGTGCAGGGCCCGCACCTGTCGGCGCCGTCGCCGCAGCGCACGCCCGTGCTGTTCCAGGCCGGATCGTCGCCCGCGGGCCGGGCCTTCGCCGCGCGGAACGCCGAGGCCCAGTTCATCCTCACCTCGAACCGCGACGCCACCGAGCAGCTCATCCGCGAGACCCGCGACCTCGCCGAGGCGGCCGGTCGGCAGCGGGACGACATCGCCTTCTTCCTCGGGCTGACGTTCGTCACCGGGTCCACCGAGGCCGAGGCGAAGGCCAAGGAAGCCGAGATCGACGAGTACCTCGCGGCCGACGGGTTCCTCGTGCACTCCAACCTCGGCTTCGACCCGGACACCGGGGAACCCCTCGACCCCGACACCCCGTTGTCCGAGGTCCGCACGCACGCCGGGCAGTCCCACCTGCAGTGGCTCCGCGAAGCGGCCGGCGACCGCGAGCCGACCATCGCCGACCTCGCTCGACTGTCGGCCAAGCTCCGCGCCCGGGTGGTCGGGACGCCCGAGCAGATCGCCGACGAACTCGCCGACTGGCAGCGCGCCGGCGTCGACGGGGTGAACGTCATCAACTGGACGCTCCCGGGGTCGTACGAGGAGTTCGTCGACCACATCGCGCCGACCCTGCAGGAGCGCGGACTCATGCAGTCCGAGTACCGGGAGGGCACGCTGCGCGAGAAGCTCTTCGGGCACGCGCAGCTGCCGGACACCCACCCCGCGCGGCGGTGGCGCGGTGCCTTCTCCGGTGGCGCGAGCGGCGCTGCGGACGCGGCCCGTGCCGTGGAGGTGACCGCATGACGGCGGCGACCACCGACGACGGACGCGGGACGGGCCTCCCGGCCGACCGCCTGGCCACCCTGCGGGCGCGCTTCGCACCCGTGATCGCGACCATCCGCGACGGCGCGGTCGAGCGTGAGCTCGCCTCCGGCACCCCCGGTGACCGGCCGATGCCGCACGACGAGGTCCGTGCACTCGCCGATGCCGGCTTCGGACGGCTGCGCGTGCCGGAGGACCGGGGCGGGTTCGGCGTCACGCTCGTCGAGCTCGTGCACCTGGTGGCGGACCTCGCGGCGGCGGACTCGAACATCGCGCACCTGTGGCGCGGACACTTCGGGTACACCGAACTCGTGCTGCTCCGGCCGTCGTCGACGGAACGGGACGAGTGGCTGCAGCGGATCGTCGACGGGGCGATCGTCGGGAACGCGACCTCCGAGCGGACCGGGACGACGCTGGCGGACATCTCGACGACGGTGACGCCTGCTGGCGATTCCCTGCGTCTCGACGGGCGGAAGTTCTACTCGACGGGCACGCTCTACGCCGACTGGATCTACCTGGCGGCGGACCGCTCGGGCGACCGCGTCACGTTCGCGGTGCCCGTCGACGCGCCGGGTGTGACGAGCATCGACGACTGGGACGGGTTCGGGCAGCGGCTGACCGCGTCCGGCACGACCGTCTTCGAGGGTGTGCCGGTCGACCCCGCCGTCGTGTCGGCGTACAAGGACGCGCCGCTGTCGCACATCCAGGCCTTCTACCAGCTGTACCTGCTGGCCGTGCTCGCGGGGATCGGGCAGGCCGTGTCCGACGACGCCGTCGCCTTCGTCCGGCCGCGGACCCGGACGTACATCCACGCCAACGCCGCCCGCCCCGGTGACGACCCGCAGGTGCTCGCCGTGCTCGGACGGCTGTCGGCGGGTGCGTTCACCGCTCGGTCGCTGGTCGTCGCCGCGGCCGGGATGCTCGACGAGGTGGTGGCGACGAACGTGCCGGGGACCGGCGTGGACCACGCCCTGCTCGACGCTGCGGAGAACGCCGTCTACCAGGCGCAGATCGAGATCGGGCCGCGGGTGCTCCGGTCGGCGTCCGAGCTGTTCGAGGTCGGCGGGGCCTCGGCGACCGATCGCACCCGGGCGCTCGACCGGCACTGGCGGAACGCGCGGGTGGTGGCGTCGCACAACCCGGCGGTCTACAAGGAGCGGCTCGTGGGGGAGTACGCGCTGCACGGGCGGGGGCCGGTGGACGCATGGGAGAAGTACCACGAGGTGGGTCCGACGCGGTTCTGAGGGCGGCGCGCGCGGCCGCGGCGCTGGCGGGCGGCGCGGCCGCGGCGCTGCCGCGCCGCGCTGGCGCGAGTCTCGGCCTGCGCGACGGTTCTCGCGTCCCGGGGCCCGAGATCGGTCGCCCCGCCCGAGTCTCGACCGCCGCCCGACGAGTCTCGGGAGCGGCTACGCCCAGCCGAGCTCGTGGAGACGCTCGTCGTCGATGCCGTAGAAGTGCCCGATCTCGTGGACGAGTGTGGTGTGCACCTCGTCCTTGAGCTCCTCGAGCGTGTCGCACTCGGCGAGGTGCTGCTTCCGGAACACCACGATCCGGTCCGGGAGCTCGCCGAAGCCGTACTGCCCGCGCTCGGTCGCCGCGATGCCGTCGTACACGCCGAACAGGTCGGACCCGTCCTCCGGTTCGTCCTCGACGACGAACACCACGTTGTCGAGCCCGTCGACCATCTCGTCGGGGAGCAGGTCGAGCTCGTCGGTCACGAGCTGCTCGAACTCGTCGAGGGACATCTCCATCACGGGGACGATCGTGGCACAGGTGCCTGGTCGCTTCCGGAACGACGAAGGCCCCGATCCAACGGACCGGGGCCTTCGTCTTGGGGTGAGTAACGGGTCTCGAACCCGCGACCTCCTAGACCACAACCAGGCGCTCTACCAACTGAGCTATACCCACCATGCACACGCCGGGCGACCGGCGCGACCGTTCAATAGTAGTACATGCCGGAGACTGGTCGGACCACTACTGCCCGAGGCGCGGTGCCCACTTCTCGACGACCTCGGCCTGGACGGCACGCACGTCGTCGGTGCTCGGGCCGGGCTCGGCGACGAAGCCCGCGCGGCGGTAGTACTCGAGCTCGCGGATCGACTCGAGGATGTCCGCGAGGGCCCGGTGCCCGCCGTGCTTCTCCGGGGCGTTGAAGTACACGCGCGGGAACCAGCGTCGGCAGAGTTCCTTGATGCTCGAGACGTCGACGCTGCGGTAGTGCAGGTGGTTGTCGATCCGCGGCATGTACTTCGCGATGAACGCCCGGTCGGTGCCGATCGTGTTGCCGGCCAGGGGAGCGGTGCCCTCGGCCGGGACGTGCTGGAGGATGTACTCGAGCACCTGGTACTCGGCGTCCGCCAGGCTCACGCCGTTCGGGATCTCCTCGATGAGGCCAGAGGTCGTGTGCATGTTCGTCACGAACTCGTTCATGTTGTCGAGCGCCGACTGGTCGGGCTTGATCACGATGTCGAACCCGGGGTGCACGGGGACGAGGTCGAAGTCGGTGACGACCACGGCCACCTCGACGAGTTCGTCGACCTCGAGGTCGAGGCCCGTCATCTCGCAGTCGATCCAGACGAGGCGGTCGTTCGCAGTTGCCATGGAGTCGATCCTATTCCGCGGTGCGGTCTGCTCCGGCGCGGGCGGGTTCCGTGCGGCTCGGCTCGTCTCCCGCGAGCGGGCGGAACACGCGCTGTTCGCGCGCCGGCCGGGCCGCACTTCGCCCGCTCGTGCGCCGATCCGGCCCGGTGCGCCCCGAGCGGGCGGAATACGCGCGGTTGGCGCGTCGGTCGGGCCGCATTTCGCCCGCTCGGCAGCGTGCCGGGTCGGAAGCTCGCGAGCGGGCGGAATACGCGCGGTTGGCGCGTCGGCCGGGCCCCATTTCGCCCGTTCGGCAGCGTGGCGGGTCGGAAGCCCGCGAGCGGGCGGAATACGCGCCGTTGGCGCGTCGGCCGGGCCGCATTCCGCCCGCTCGCGGTGGGTGGGCTGCCGTGGTCGTGACCGCCTGGAGGCGCGGTGCGGGTCCCGGGACCGGCACCGCGCCTCCAGGCCGTCACCTCCACTTCGCGAACGGGCGGAATCGGGCGGGCGTGGGACCTGGACGGGACGTGTTCCGCCCGCTCGCGCCGCGAGCGGGCGGGCGAGGCGGAACGGAGTCCGGGTCCAGTGAGCAGGAACCGTCGGGACCCGACGGTTCCTGCTCACTCGATGTGCGGCGCTAGGCCATCTCGCCGGCGCCGATGGCCTCGGCCTCGACGCGCTCCGGCTCGGCACCGTCGTCGACCCGGCGCAGCACCTTCGTGGTGCACACCACGACGACGAACGCGACGGCGACGGACAGTCCGGCGAAGACGTACGCGGCCGAGGGGGCGTAGGCATCGGCGAGGAGGGTGGCCACGGGCGGGGCGATCGCACCACCGATGAAGCGCACGGCGGAGTAGGCGCTCGAGGCGACGGAGCGGGGGAGGTCGGTGGCCTCCATGACGCACTCGGTGAGGACGGTGTTGAGGACACCGAGCACGAGGCCCCCGATGATCACGCAGATGATGAGGCCCAGTTGCGACCGCACCACGACGGCTGCGGCGAACAGGTCGAGCGCGAGCAGCGGGAGGGCGATCTTGAGCACGGTCGTCCGGCGGAGGCGGGCGGTGAGCATCGGGGCGACCCACACCGAGGTGATCGCGAGGCCGACGCCCCAGCCGAAGAACGTGAAGCCGATGCCGAGCGCACCGAAACCGAGCGGGAACGGTGTGTAGGCGAGCAGGACGAAGAAGCCGATGTTGTAGAACAGCGCGGTCGCGGCGAGGGCGGCGAGCGCCGGGCGGCCGAGCGCCCGGAACGGCGCGGAGAGCTTCGTCGGGGTGGGCTTCTCGAGGTTCTTCGTCTTGAGGAGCGTGACGATGGCGATGAACGCGATCGCCATGAGCGTGGTGACGCCGAAGAACGGGCCGCGCCAGCTCACCGATCCGAGCAGGCCGCCGACGAGGGGGCCGACGGCGATGCCGAGCCCGAGTGCCGCCTCGTACAGGATGATCGCGGACGCGGTGCCGCCGGAGGCCGCCCCGACGATCGTCGCGAGTGCGGTGGAGATGAAGAGCGCGTTGCCGAGACCCCAGCCGGCGCGGAAGTCGATGATCGTCCAGACGCTGTTCGACGTCGCCGCGAGCACCGAGAACACCACGATCAGGGCGAGTCCGATGAGCAGGGTGTTCTTCGCGCCGATGCGGCTCGACACCCAACTGGTGAAGAACATCGCGACGCCGGTGACGGCGAGGTAGCTCGTGAAGAGGAGCTCGGTCTGCGCCGGGGTCGCCTTCAGCGAGACGGCGATCGCGGGGAGGATCGGGTCGACGAGGCCGATGCCCATGAAGGCGACGACACAGGCGAAGGCGATCGCCCACACTGCTGACGACTGCTTGAGGATGCTGCCGGACTGGCCGGCTGGTGCGTGGGCGTTCACGCGAGGGTCTCCGTTCTGGTGGTGGTGGAGGTGCGCGAGGCGATGAGGGCGGCTGCGGTGTGCAGGGCGTCCCAGTCGTCGTCGTCGAGGTCGGCGAACATCGGGCCGACCGTGCGGGTCATGGTCGCGCGCCACTCGGCGAGTCGGGCGCGGCCGGCCTCGGTCAGCTCGATGAGCTGCCCGCGGGAGTCGTCCGGGTCGACGCTGCGGGTGATGAGTCCGTCAGCGGTCATGCCGGTGACGAGCCGCGTCATCGTGGGCTGCGCGACGCGGGAGGCGGCGGCGAGCTCGCCGAGGCGGAGCGGCTGGTCGGTCTCGAGGATGCCGAGCGTGCGCCAGACGGCGGCGGACGTGGTGTTGCCCGTCGCCTGGGCGGCGGTGCGGATGAGGCGGTTCACCGAGACGAGGAGTGTCTCGGTGGTCTGCTCACGACTCGTTTCCATAGCAAAACTATATAGCGAAGCTATGAATGAGTCAACAGGCGCCGCCTGGTAGAAGGGATGCATGAGCGACATCACCATCCACGAAGGCGACGAGTACACCGCGATCTTCCACGGCGGACCCTTCGACGGCACGACCGACACCCGCACCGCGACGAGCGACGCGCTGGACGACGAGGTCACGGTGTTCGCCGACGTCGAGGGCCTGCAGACCGCGTTCACCTACCGCATGACGAAGTCCCGCCAGGTGCTCGACCAGACCTCCGCCGAGTTCGAGTACGTGCCGGGGGAGTCCGACCCGGTGGATGACCTGCAGGACCGCGGCGACCGCAGCGGCGAGTTCGACCGGGAGTAGCGGGAGTAGATCCCCGCACCCCCGCGTTGCACGATCACATGCAGCTCGACCTCTGGACGTCCTCCTTCTGCGCCCCGTGCGCCGCCGCCCGCCGGGTGTCGGCCGAGGCGTCGGACCTCGTCCCCGGACTGCACGTGACCGAGCGCGACGTGGCGAACCACCCGGATCAGGCAGAGGACCTCGGCATCCGGTCGACCCCCACGATCATCGTGCGGCGGGACGACGGTGCCGAGGTCTTCCGTTCACCGGGGGTCCCGACCCGTGACCAACTGCTCCTCGCGATCGCCAAGGCGGTCTGACACGTCCGACCGGCGCGACCCGTCCCGCTGACTCGTCGGGGCGAGCACGACCGGCGCCTCCGCCGGACGGACGACCCGTACAACCCGCCGCCCGAGGCGCTTCGCGGCACGGACCGGTGCCCCGATCACGAGCGCGACGGTGCCCAGCACGCTGCGGTCGTCCGGCCCGAGTGCGTTCTTCCGCTCCCACGCTCGTCGGAGTCCGCCGCCCCGGCTCCGCCGCGCCGCCGGTCGGTCGACGAGTCCACCCGCGTCGCGCAGTGCCATCAGCGCCTCGGTCCGCGTCGCCCAGTCGTTCTCGGACTCCGGGTGGAAGTGGTTGTCGTGCATCCACTCCGCCCGCACGGTGCCGAAGCGGCCGTCGACCAGGTCGCGGGCGTCGCCCTCCAGGCCGCTGCCGACGAACACCTCGTTGATGAGGTGTCGCCCGGTGCCGAAGTCCGTGAGCGTCAGGGCCGGGACACCTCGGGCAGCGGCCTCGAGCACGGCCGTCGAGCTGATCGTCACGAGGGCCACGGCTCGGTCGAGGTGCTCGGACATCGGCCCGCTCTCGACCACGAGGTTCGCCGGTGCACCAGCCGGCACGAGACCCGGGTACGGGTCCTGCTCGCGGTGCGTCTGGTGCTCGCCGGCGGCGGCACGGACCTTGATCACCACACGCCACGACGGGTGCCGGCGGGCCGTCTCGACCAGCCAGCCGACGACGCGCTCGCGGTCGGCGCGTTCGGCGGGGACGCTCGGCTGGGCGGCGAAGACGACGGTGTCACGGACCGACGCACCCCCGTCATCGCCCGCGGCGAGTGCACCGGGACGTGCGAACGGCAGCGTCGCGAGCGCGAAGTGCGGCTCGACGCCGCCCTCCGCGGCGAGTTCCTCGTACGCGCGCACCTCGCGGTGGCTGTGCAGCACGAACAGGTCGGCCCGGGCGCGGAGGAACACGCCCTTCCACTTCGCCGGGTACGAGATCCCCGGCAGCCCCGTCACGAGCACCGGCCGCCGCCGGACCCGACGGAGCACCTCGTCGATGACGAGTTCCGCGACCGGGCCGATCACCGACACGAGCACGGCGTCCGGCGGGTCCTGCCGGAGCCGCTCGACGATCGCGTCGACGTGCAGCGGCGTCGGCGGCGCGGCGGCGAGGTGCGCCAGCCGGTCGTCGAGGCCCCGGAACGCGGACCGCAGCTGCGCGCGACTCGCGGACCGTGGCGTCGCGACGGTCAGCAGCTCCAGGCCCCAGTGCGCGGGTGCGGTGGCGAGCAGGTGGGCACCCCACTTCGCGAACGAGTCGGTGTCGACCAGGCCGACCACGCGTCGGGCGCGTGGCGCCGTACCGGACTGGAGGCGCGCCTCCAGTCCGCCCGTCGGCTTGCCTCCGTCAGCCGTCACGTCCAGACCGCCGCCGGTCACGCTCCGACGCGGCGCAGCTTCGCGAGCGGTGCCCGCTCGCCAGGCATGACCCGCTTGACGCCGTCGCCGAGCGCCGTCTCGATGATGCGCACGTCGCGCGCCAGCGTCTGCAGCCCGTGCGGCTCGAGCGAGGCGGCGTGGTCGGAACCCCACATCGTGCGGTCGAGGGTGATGTGCCGCTCGACCGCGGTGGCACCGAGGGCGACCGCCGCGATCGAGATCTGCAGGCCGGGCTCGTGGCCCGAGTAGCCGACCGGCACGCCCGCGTAGCGGTTCGCGAGGGTGTCGATCATGCGGAGGTTCGCCTCCTCGGGCGGGAGCGGGTACGTCGACGTGGCGTGCAGGAGCACGAGGCGGTCGGTGCCGAGGGCCTCCACCGCGCGGTCGATCTGCTCCAGCGTCGACATGCCCGTCGACAGGATCACGGGCTTGCCGGTCGCGGCGACGGCGGCGAGCAGGCCGAGGTCGGTCACCGAGGCCGAGGCGATCTTGTACGCGACGACGTTGAGGTCCTCGAGGAAGTCCACCGACGGCTCGTCCCACGGCGACGCGAACCAGTCGAGCCCGCGCATCGTGGCGTGGTCGCCGATCTCGATGTACTGGTCGCGGTCGAACTCCACCCGGTAGCGGTACTCCAGGTAGGTCATCTCGCCCCACGGCGTCGACCGGGGCGTGTTCTTCATGTGCTCGGGCGTGGAGATCGCCGGCGTGCGCTTCTGGAACTTCACCGCCTGCAGCCCTGCGTCGGCCGCGACGTCGATGAGCCGCTTCGCGATGTCGACGTCGCCGTTGTGGTTGAGGCCGATCTCGCCGATCAGGTAGGCGGGGTGGCCCGCGCCGATCGTGGACGTGCCGATGGTGACCGTCATGGTGCTCCGTTCAGGACTGGGTCGAGGTGCGGCGCGAGGGCTTCGGCGACCGCGAGGTCACCGGGGTCGTCGATGTCGATCGCGCCGCGGGGGTCGACGACGACGAGTTCCACCCGACCGTGGAAGCGGTGGCGGTGCTGCCGGAAGGCCGCGGTCCGGAAGGTGTAGAAGGCGCCGGTCTCGCGGTACTCGGGCTCGCGGTCCTGGCGGCGCGGACGGACCGCGGCGTCGTGGTTCACGGCGCGGGCGGTACCGTCCTCGGCGATGCGCCAGAGGAAGGCGTGCGACGGTGCCGCCGCGAACACCGAGTCCGCGTGACCGTCCCGCACGCGTGCGACGGCGGTGTCGAGGTCCGCCGGGTCGGTGAACGGTGATGTGGCCTGCAGGAACACGACGACCTCGGGCTCCTCGCCCCCTGCCACCAGTTCGTCGAGGACGTGCAGCAGCGCCGACTCCGACGAGGCCTCGTCACCCGCCAGCTCGGTCGGCCGTCGGACCACACGGGCACCGGCGAGCGCGGCCTCGGCGGCGATCGCGTCGCCGTCCGTCGAGACGACCACGAAGTCGATCGACGTCGTGTCCAGCGCCGCCTCCACAGCACGGCGGACAAGGGACCGGCCGGCGACCGCGCGGAGGTTCTTCCCCGGGATCCCCTTCGACCCGGCACGGGCGGGGACGACCGCGACGACGGAACCGGTGAAGCGCATGTCCGGACGCTACGAAGCGCCGGTGACCCGGAAGCGAACACCAGGCAGACGCGCGCGGAACCGTTCCGGAACCCGCCCTGCGGAGCCGACCCGTGCCTCCCGGCAGTTGCACAGCGGTACCAACGGATGCCGAAAGCCGGCGCGGTGACCCTGGGACCATGAGCGCCACGTCCCGCACACCCGTCGTCCAGCGAGCACGCTGGGAACGCCCGGCGTTCCTCGGGCTGCTCCTCGCCACCGGGGTGCTGTACATCGTGGACCTCGGGGTGAACGGGTACGCGAACGCGTTCTACTCCGCCGCCGTGCAGGCCGGCAGCACGAACTGGGAGGCGTTCTTCTACGGGTCCTCGGACGCCGGCAACTCGATCACCGTCGACAAGCCGCCCGCGTTCCTGTGGGTCATGGAGCTGTCCGTGCGGCTGTTCGGCCTGAACTCGTGGGCGATCCTGGTCCCCGAGGCGCTCATGGGCGTCGGAGCCGTCGCGCTGCTGTACGTCATCGTGCGGCGACGGTTCTCGGCCGGATCGGCGCTGGTCGCCGGAGCCGCCCTCGCGACGACCCCGGTGGCGACCCTGATGTTCCGGTTCAACAACCCGGACGCGCTGCTCACCCTGCTCATGGTGCTGTCGCTCTGGCTCGTCCTGCGCGGTGTCGAGAGCGGGCGTGTGCGGTGGGTCGTGCTCGCCGGCGTCGCCGTCGGGATCGCGTTCCTGACGAAGCAGCTCCAGGGGTTCCTGATCCTGCCCGTGCTCGTCGGCGTGTACCTGTACTGCTCGTCACTGCCGTTCGTGAAGCGCGTCGTGCACCTGCTGTGGGCGGCGCTCGCCGTGGTCGTGGCCGGCGGCTGGTGGGTGGCGATCGTCGAGCTCGTACCGACCTCCGCGCGGCCGTACGTCGGCGGGTCGCAGACGAACTCGTTCCTGGAGCTGACGTTCGGGTACAACGGCCTCGGGCGCGTGACCGGAGACGAGACGGGCAGCGTCACCGGCGGTGGCGGGGGCGGTACCGCGGGAGCCGGCTCGTGGGGTGCCACCGGGCTCCTCCGACTGTTCGGCTCGGAGTTCGCCGGGCAGATCACGTGGCTGCTGCCGACCGCGCTCGTCCTGCTCGTGGCGTCGCTCGTCGCCCTCGGGTTCCGGCAGCGGACCTCGGCCCGGCTCGCCACGGTGCTCGCGCTCGGCGGCGCGCTGCTGCTCACCGCGCTGGTGTTCAGCTTCATGGGCGGGATCTTCCACCCGTACTACACGGTCGCCCTCGCCCCGTACATCGCCGGGCTCGTGGGGATCGGGGCCGGGCTGCTGTGGGAGCGACGCGGGTCGTGGTGGTGGCGGGGGACCGCGGCGTTCGCGGTCGTGGTGACCGTGGTGTGGCAGTGGCACCTGCTGACGGCGGCCTCGGGGTGGCAGCCGTGGATCCGGTGGGTGGTGCTCGTCGTCGGGGTGGTGACGGCGGTGGCGGTGCTCGTGCCGGTGCGGCGGGGTGGCGGGTGGGGAGACGTCCCTCCGATCGAGGCACCTGGTGGTGGCCGTCGGGAGCGGGGGCTGCCCGCTCGGTGGGGTCGGCCCGTCGGCGGCGTGGTCGTCGTGGGCGCGCTCGTCACGGGACTGCTCGGTCCGACGGCGTACTCGATCGACACCGTGACGACGGCGCACACGGGATCGTTGCCGTCGGCGGGACCGAGTGTGGCGGGGGCAGGGTTCGGCGGAGCGGGCGGCCGGGGCGGCTTCGGCGGTCCCGGGGGTGCGGGCCGGGGCTTCGGCGGTGGCGGTGGAGGGGCGGCGGCCGGCGGTGGTCCCGCTGGCGGTGCTGCGGCCGGCGGTCCGGGCGGGTTCGGCGGGCAGGGCGAGGGCGGCCGTGGTGGCTTCGGTGGGCGCGGTGCCGGCAGCCTGCTGGGCGGGTCGACCGACGTGGCGTCCGCGCTGCGGAAGGCGCTGCTCGAGGACGCGTCCGACTACCGGTGGGTGGCCGCCGCGATCGGTTCGAACAGTGCGGCGACGTACCAGCTCGCCACGGGGGAGTCCGTGATGCCGATCGGTGGGTTCAACGGGTCCGACCCGTCACCGACGCTCGCGGAGTTCAAGGAGTACGTGACTGCGGGCGAGATCCACTACTTCATCGCCGGGAGTGTCGGACGGTCGAACGGCGGGAGCGACGCCGCCTCGGAGATCTCCGCGTGGGTGGAGTCGAACTACACCGCGACGACGATCGGGGGCGTGACCGTCTACGACCTGACGGCCGGGTGACGTCGGGGCGGTGCCGCGGTGTCGAGACGCCGCGGTGCCGCGGTGGCCGTGCCCGACCGAGACGCCGCCGTGTCGCGCCCGACCGAGGCACCGCCGTGTCGGCGAGACGCCGCGGTGTCGGCGAGACGCCGCGGTGCCGCCGAGACGCCGCCGAACGGGGCGGTGTCTCGCGTCACCGCCGGCGTCCGACGGGACGCGCGGTGTCGCCCCCGACCGAGACACCGCGGGCGACGCACGACGCCGGGTTAGGGTCGAGGGATGCTCGGCGCTGACGACCCACTCGATCCGACCCCGCGGCGCATCCTGGTCGCCGGCACGACCGGCGTCGGGAAGACCACGACGGCCGGACGCATCGGTGCCGTGCTCGGCGTGCCGCACACCGAGATCGACTCGCTGTTCCACGGCCCGGACTGGGAACCGCGGGAGACGTTCGTCGCGGACGTCGAGGCGTACACGAGCGAACCGGCCTGGGTCACGGAGTGGCAGTACACGCCGGTACGAGCGCTGTTGGCCGAGCGAGCGGACACCCTGGTGTGGATCGACCTGCCGACACCGGTGGCGCTGTGGCGGCTGCTCCGCCGGACCCTCCGGCGACGACTGCGACGCGTCGAGCTCTGGAACGGGAACGTCGAGCCATCGCTCTGGACGTTCTTCACCGACCGGGGGCACATCCTGCGCTGGGGCATCCGGACCCGCAACGTCTCTCGGCGCCGCGTCCCCGAACTCGTCACGTCGGCGCCGCACCTGCGGATCGTGCACCTGCGATCGCAGCGGGAGGTCGACCGGTTCGTGCAGCACCTCGGCGGAGGCCGCGGATAGAATCGTGGCCGTCCGCCTCCGTAGCTCAGTGGATAGAGCAGGTGGTTTCTACCCACCGTGCCGCGGGTTCGATTCCTGCCGGGGGCACACACGACGAAGGCCGCCGTCCCGAGGGGCGGCGGCCTTCGTGCTGGAGACGGGGGACTACTCGTCGTCCTCCGCCGCACGACGACGGAGCTCGCTCGCGCTGATCGGCTGCGTGTACGGCGCCTCGGAGGTCTCGTTCGCGTCGGTCGGCTCGGCCGGTGCACCGGCGATGCGTGTCGGGACCGAGGTCGTGCTCGGAGCGGTCGGGGTCTCGGCCTTCCGGCCGTCGGCGGCAGGTGCACGGTTGACGTGCGCATCGGCCGAGGTCGGCTTCGCGACGGGCGGCGGAACCGAACCCGTGGTGCGGCCAGCCGGGGAGGTCGGAGCGGCCTGGTTCTGCTTCGCCCCGGCAGCGCGTGCGTCGTCCACCGCATCCGCGTTGTCGGCGTCGGAGTCCTTGCCGACCGGTGAACCGAGCGTCGGGCGGACCGGCGCCCCGGACAGTGGCGTGGTCGCACGGTCACCGTAGGCACGCGTCGTGTTCGCATCCGAGATCGGTGTGGTGGCGTTGGTGCCGTTCGTGTCGGAGATCGGCGTGGTGGCGTTCGGGTCGGCCGGAGTGGCGCCACGGGCGGTGCCGCCTCGGGTGACCGAGAAGCCGGCACCGGCGCCTGCTCCCGCGGCGGCGGGTGCGGCCGGAGCAGCCGATCCCGTTCCGGCCGCAGCCGACGGGGCGGAGGAGGTCGGGCCTCCGGGTCGCTGCGGAGCAGGCCGGAGCGACGTCGTGGTCGGGGTGGGGCGCTCGGCGGCCGGAGCCGGCGTCGTCGCGGGCGCGGCGGTGTCGGCCGGGGTGACCTGGTCGGCGTTCCAGTCCTGCTGGCGCTTGATGAGGTCGGCGTCGGGGTCCGGGGAGTCGAACTTCCAGCGCTCGAGGTCGCTCTTGAACAGCTTCCGGGCACGGCCGGGGCGCGCCTGCCACTCGAGGAGTCGGTCGCGGAACTCGGCGAGCGACTGGTCGGCCTGGAAGCTGAAGGTCGACGAGTTCTTCTTGATGTCGGCGATCTCGTGCTGCGTCCAGTTCGCGGCGAGCGGCGCGCCGACGACCGGGAGCAGGCGGAGGCGGATGTCGGCGTCCTCGGCCAGGTGGTCGGCGTAGGCGCGTTCGTCGTGCCCGAGCGATCCCCATGCCGCGGCCTTGCGCGCAGCGGAGACGATGCCCGCAACGGCTGCGTTGCGTGCCTCGCGCTCCTGCATCGCGACGACGCGCTTCGTCGCTCCGCGTCCGATGAGTGCCGCGATGACGCCGGCGACGACGATCGCGACGAAGGGGATGAGCGCTCCGGAGATCACTCGCCAGCCGTCGTCCGACGAGGTCCAGTCGGTCAGGTCGTTCCACCAGTCCATGCGCGCACCATACTCACGAAACGGTCAGGCATCGGGGAGATCGGTCGGCGTTCCGTACACCCGACCGGAGATGATTCCAATGTGGAACATCATCACCCCCAGCGCAGGCAGTCGACGGCGTCGTCGGCGGACCACACGTTGGGGAACTCGACGAACCGGCGCTCGGTCGACACGTACCGGCGGGCGCGGTACGCGGTCCCGCCGGCGACGTCGACCCGGTCCACGTAGCCGACGATCTCCCCGTTCGCTCGGGTCACGCGACTCAGGTCGTCGCGGACGTCGAGGATCCTGAGGTCACCGCGAGAACGGGCGACGGGCACGGTGCGGATCCGCAGTGCGGGTTCGGTCGTCGTGTGCATCGTGGTGCCTCCGGTTCGTCGTGCGTCTGGTCGTCCTGGGACGGACGCTACGGCGCACCACCGACACGCCGGGCGTCGACCAACCCTGTTGGGGAACGCCGACAGCACCAGGGGCGTTGTGGAGGACGATGCCGTGGTCGCGGCTCGCTCGAAGCCCCGGAAGGTAGGTTGAAGTCATGACCACGTTCGTGCTCGCAGGTGGATGTTTCTGGTGTCTCGATGCCGTGTACCGCACGCTCCAGGGTGTGCAGGACGTGGTGTCCGGCTACATCGGCGGTGGGGTGGAGAACCCCTCGTACGAGTTGGTCTGCACCGGGACGACCGGCCACGCTGAGGCCGTCGCCGTCACCTTCGACGAGGCGGTGATCCCCGCGGACGTGATCCTCGACGTGTTCTTCACGCTGCACGACCCGCGGCAGCTGAACCGGCAGGGCGCCGACGTCGGCACCCAGTACCGGTCGGCGATGTTCCCGGCAGACGACGACCAGAAGGCGCGGTTCGAGCGTGCGATCGAGCGCGCTTCGGACATCTGGGACGGTGGCATCGTGACCACGATCGAGCCGATGGGTACGTTCTACCGTGCGGAGGAGTACCACCAGGACTTCTTCGCGAAGAACCCCGGTCAGGGCTACTGCCTCGCGGTGGCGCTGCCGAAGGTGAACAAGGTCCGCAAGGCCTACAGTCAGTACATCCTGGCGTCCTGACACCCGGGCGTCGGGGCCACGAGGAGGTGGTCGAACGATGACGAACAACACCGGGACCTGGGTAGCGGTCGGACCGGCGGGAGCGGTGGGCAGCATCCACCGTGCCGACGGCGGCTTCCGGGTCGAGCTCTACGGTCACCGTGGCTCCGGCGGGACGTACCCGTCGCTCGAGTCCGCCAAGGGCGCGGTCCACGCGGCGCTCGGACCGCTCGCCGACCGGCCCGAGTTCCGGGCGCACTGACCCGTCCGGACCGGAGGTTCGGGGGACTTCTCCTCCACAGCTCACCTGTCCGAGACATCCAGTCACAGATCGAGCCCCGGGGTGCTTCCGCACCCCGGGGCTCGATGACGATCGACCCATGAACGACACCATCACCGTCTGCGGGATCATCGCCACCGAACCACGTCACCTCGTGACAGACACCGGCATCGCCATCACGAGCATGCGACTCGCCTCACCGTCGCGTCGCTGGGACCGCGCCACGTCCACGTGGACCAACGGCGCGACCAACTGGTACACCGTCACCGCCTTCCGGTCCCTCGCCGCCAACGTCCACCGGTCGCTGAAGAAGGGCGACCGCATCGTCGTCACCGGGCGGATCCGCATCCGGACCTGGGAGCGCGACGGCCGGGGCGGCACGTCGGTGGAGATCGACGCCGAGGGCCTCGGGCACGACCTCGCGTGGGGCATCAGCAACTGGGTCCGCGTGCCTCGGCACACGGGGGAGTCGACGGCTCCTCCGGGTGCCGCGCCGGTCGTCGACCTGCGGACGGGTGAGATCGGCGCCGTCCCGGGCGGGGCCGCCGACGACGAGCTCCCCGACGAGTCAGCCGCCGAACACCCCGACGACGGTCCGTCGAGGCTCCACGACGTCGGGGCCGCCGACCACGACGCACTCCGGTACGCGGTCACCGTCGACCCGGACGGGCCGGACCCGGACGGGCCGGACCCGGACGGTCCTCACCTGGACGGTGCCCACCCCGACGTGCGGGAAGCCGCGTGACGGGTCGCGTTCGCGTGGGCCGTGGGTCACCAACGCTGGGTGATCATCGCGATCCCCGCGACCTCGGTGGTGTCCCAGTTGCCGCCCTTGGGCAGCCCGCTGACACGGCCGTCCACCCAGAACGTCGCGCCCTGGACCGCCGGCGAGTTGGTCTGCCGTGCCTTCAGCCCGTGGAACGAGAAGTTCGGGTTCCAGGTGCCCTGCAGGCCGCTCACGCCCGGCTTGTTGCGGACGGTGATCTTCACGTCGCGCATCGACGAGTGCACGACGTCGCCGTTCAGGCGGCCGTTCCCCTCGACGTTGAAGAAGAGTCGGCCCTTCAGGGTCAGCCCGACCGCGGCGATCGTGTGGCCGTTCGCGAAGAACGTGCCGACGTTGTTCGGGTAGAACCGCAGGCCGACGGGTGTCACGTTGTGGGTGGCCGGGCCGAGGTAGCCGTACGAGAACTTCCCGTTCTGCACCCGCTCCCAGATGAACCGCGGCGCGCCCTTGCTCACGGTGGACCCCTTGTCGGACTGGATCCCGACCGAGAACGCGTTGTTGTAGGCGTCGTGGACGTTGATGTACGACGAGTACCCGGTGCCGGACCCGCCCTCGGTGATGTTCGCCGTGTACTCGACGAGCGGGGTGCCGTGCGGTGCGACCGTGGCGGCCGAGGCCGTGGCGCCCGTGGGTGCGATGGCGCCGACGACGAGTGCGATCGCCCCGATGACGGGGAGCGTGATGCGGTGGAGTCGTGTCCTGGACATGTCCCTGGTCCTGATCCTGATCCTGATCTGCGTGCGCCTGTTCCGTGCACGTGCGACGAGGCCTCTGGTGGGAGGCGAGGCCACGGTACGTCGAAGTCGGCAAGCGCAACAGCCCCCGTGCGCGTTCCGGCGTGCGGGTGCTGTCGGTAGACTCATCCCGATATGGCTGAGTACATCTACCAGATGGTCCGCGCCCGCAAGGCGGTCGGCGACAAGCTGATCCTCGACGACGTCACGATGTCGTTCCTCCCCGGCGCCAAGATCGGCGTCGTCGGACCGAACGGTGCGGGCAAGTCGACGATCCTGAAGATCATGGCGGGTCTCGACCAGCCGTCCAACGGCGAGGCGAAGCTGACCCCCGGCTTCACCGTGGGCATCCTCATGCAGGAACCCGAGCTCGACGAGTCGAAGACCGTGCTCGAGAACGTGCAGGAAGGCGTCGGCGAGATCCACGCCAAGGTCACCCGCTTCAACGAGATCTCCGCGTTGATGGCGGAGCCGGACGCCGACTTCGACGCCCTCCTCGCCGAGATGGGCACCCTGCAGGAAGAGATCGACGCGGCCGACGCGTGGGACCTCGACTCGCAGCTCGAGCAGGCCATGGCCGCGCTCCAGTGCCCGCCCGGGGACGAGCTCGTCACGCACCTCTCCGGTGGTGAGAAGCGTCGCGTCGCGCTCTGCAAGCTCCTGCTGCAGAAGCCCGACCTGCTCCTCCTGGACGAGCCCACCAACCACCTCGACGCCGAGTCCGTGCTCTGGCTCGAGCAGCACCTGCAGCAGTACCACGGTGCCGTCCTGGCCGTGACCCACGACCGGTACTTCCTCGACCACGTCGCCGAGTGGATCGCCGAGGTCGACCGCGGTCGTCTCTACCCGTACGAGGGCAACTACTCGACCTACCTCGAGAAGAAGCGCGCCCGACTCGAGGTCCAGGGCAAGAAGGACGCCAAGCTCGCGAAGCGCCTGTCGTCCGAGCTCGACTGGGTCCGCAGCAACACGAAGGGTCGCCAGGCGAAGTCGAAGGCCCGTCTGGCCCGCTACGAGGAGATGGTCACGGAGGCCGAGCGCACGCGCAAGCTCGACTTCGAGGAGATCGTCATCCCCGTGGGTCCGCGCCTGGGCTCGCAGGTCATCGACGCCGACAAGCTGCACAAGCGGTTCGGCGAGCGCGTCATCATCGACGACCTGTCGTTCACGCTGCCCCGCAACGGCATCGTGGGCGTCATCGGCCCGAACGGCGTCGGCAAGACCACGCTCTTCAAGACGATCGTCGGTCTCGAGCCCCTCGACGGCGGCACGCTGAAGATCGGTGAGACGGTCGACATCTCCTACGTCGACCAGAGCCGTGGCGGCATCGACCCGAACAAGAACCTGTGGGAGGTCGTGTCCGACGGGCTCGACTACATCCAGGTCGGCAAGACCGAGATCCCGTCGCGTGCCTACGTCTCGCAGTTCGGGTTCAAGGGCCCGGACCAGCAGAAGCGTGCCGGCATCCTGTCCGGTGGTGAGCGCAACCGTCTCAACCTGGCGCTCACGCTCAAGCAGGGCGGCAACCTCCTCCTGCTCGACGAGCCGACGAACGACCTGGACGTCGAGACCCTGGGCAGCCTCGAGAACGCACTGCTCGAGTACCCGGGCTGCGCCGTGGTCATCACCCACGACCGGTGGTTCCTCGACCGCATCGCGACGCACATCCTCGCGTGGGAGGGCCTCAACGAGGACGGCACCCCGAACTGGTACTGGTTCGAGGGCAACTTCGAGGCCTACGAGGAGAACAAGATCGAGCGCCTCGGCGCCGAGGCCGCGAAGCCGGGCCGGGCGACGTACCGCAAGCTCACCCGCGACTGACCGTGGCGCGATTGCACGCTCCCATCCGCATGCGGTGGAGCGACATCGACGCCTACGGTCACGTCAACAACTCCGCGATGCTGCGTCTCCTCGAGGAGGCGCGCATCGTGGGGTTCTGGGGGCCGGACCCGGACGAGTTCGCGTCGGACGGGTCCATCCCGGAGCCGATCATCGACGGTCGTCCGGGGTCCGGGACGATGACGGTGATCGCGGGCCAGCGGTTGGAGTACCTGGCGTCGATCCCGTACTTCCGGCAGCCGCTCGACATCCAGATGTGGATCGGGCGGATCGGGGGTGCGAGCATCGACGTCTCGTACGAGGTGTGGGCACCCGTCGGGCACGATCCCGCGGTGCTCTACACCCGCGCGACCACCGCCCTCGTGATGGTCGACGCCGCCAGCAACCGGCCACGGCGGCTCACCGAGGCGGAGCGTGCGGCGTGCGCGCCGTACACCGAGCCGGCGGTCGAGTTCTCCCGCCCGTAGGCGGGGCGGGCCAGCCACACGACCGGGCGGGCCAGCCGCACGACCGGGCGCCGCGTCAGCGCGGGATGCGCATCATCCCCTCCTGCGCGACCGACGCCAGCAGCCGACCGTCCTGCGCGAACATCCGGCCGAACGCGAGTCCCCGACCGCCCTGCGCGCTCGGGGACTCCTGCGTGTAGAGCACCCACTCGTCGGCGCGTCCGTCGCGGTGCCACCACATGGCGTGGTCGAGGCTCGCGCTCTTCACCCCCGGTGTTCCCCAGGCGACACCGTGCCGACGCATGATCGGTTCGAGGATGGACAGGTCGCTCGCGTACCCGAGGACCGCACGGTGCAGCGCCGGGTCCTCCGGCAGGTCACCCTCCACGCGGAACCAGACAGCCTGGTGTGGCACGTGCTCGCCCTGCACGTCGACGAACACGGGCCCCTCGACGTGCCGGAGGTCGATCGAGCGCTCGGCCCACGCTCGTGCGACGGGGTGGTCGATCGCGGAGAGGATCGACGCTGCCGACGGCAGGGACTCCGGCGCGGGGACGTCCACGGGGAACGGGTCCTGGTGCTCGACGCCCTCGTCGGGCCGTTGGAACGACGCGATCATCGAGAAGATCGGGACGCCGCGTTGGTACGCCTGCACCCGCCGGGCGGCGAAGGACCGGCCGTCGTGGATGCGCTCCACGCCGAACGTGATCGGCACGTCGATGTCACCGGGGCGGAGGAAGTACCCGTGCATCGAGTGGATGTCCCGGTCCTCGATGGTGGCCTGCGCGGCGACGATGCACTGCGCGAGGACCTGACCGCCGAAGACACGGCCGCCGGGGGACCAGTGGCTCGCGCCGGTGAGGATCGTCTCGCCCGTGCTCGCGCCGGTGTCCTCGAGTCGGAGGGTGCTGAGGAAGTCCGGTTCGCGGTTCACACGAGCAGTCTACGAACGACGCCGTGCGGGAGCGGTCGGCACCACCGA
This sequence comes from Curtobacterium sp. 314Chir4.1, assembly GCF_900215175.1. NCBI lineage: Bacteria > Bacillati > Actinomycetota > Actinomycetes > Micrococcales > Microbacteriaceae > Curtobacterium > Curtobacterium sp. 314Chir4.1. The sequence goes on along the minus strand of NZ_OCMI01000003.1, from coordinate 256,163 downwards.
GCGTGCGACGGCCCACGCGACGACGGCGAGCAGCGCGCCGACGACGCTGCACACCCAGGCACTCAGCAGGTTGGTCCACAGCGACGGCGCGGCCATCCAGAACAGGAAGTTCGCGGTCGTCGCTCCGCCGAGCCCGAGCAGGACCGCGATCCGGCGCTCCATGCTCGGGACGGCCAGTGCCGTGGTGACGACGAGGACCGAGACGACGAGGTTCGCGAGCAGGAGCACCATGGACGCCAGCGTCGTCGGTGCGCATCGGTGTGTGCCCGGCACCGGCAGGGAGCGGACCGTGAGGTCGCCCAGCCCCCGCTGACAGGGGCGCCCGGTAGGATCCGTCGTGACATGGGCACCTCGTTCACGCTTCCCGACGCAGCCTCCCTCGGAGACCTCCGTACCTACCTCGGACGGGCCGCCCGCATCGAGGACGGATCCGTCCGCCTCATCGCCGACTCGGGCGTCCTGGCGGTGTACACCGCGATCCTCTACCCGATCGGTCTGCTCGACGAACTCCCGACGGTCCTCGGGCTCCGGACGTTCTCGCTCGCGCAGCCGGCCACGATCGACGCCGTCGTGCCGCTCGCGTCGCTCCAGGAACGCCTGCGTCTGCTGGCCGAGGCGCACGACGCCGAGCACGCCGAGGGTGCGGACCCGACCCGTGCCACCCCGATCGAGGTCGAGCTCCCGCACGAGGTCCACACCGTGACGTGGGCGGCGATCTCCCCGCCCCGCGGCGGGTGGGTCCCGCTGCCGGACGTCTCGCCGGAGCACCTCCGCCGTGCCGCGCGGGACGGCATCGCCGAGGTCGCCGACGCGGTGCCGTCGAATGCGGGCGAGGCGATCGTCCGGAAGATCCGCGCCGAGGTGTGGGGCCGTCCGGTCGCGGGCATCGAGCACGTGCCGGCCGGAGCCGGGTTCGCGGGGGAGAGCCTCGGGTTCCTGGGGCACGACCCCGTCCGGCTCTTCGAGACCGGCCCCTGGAGCCGCCTGACGACCAGCCGTGGTCACGTCCTCGTGAAGCGTCGGGCCTGGACCCTCACCCTCTAGGCAGCGTCCGCCGAACGCAGCGTGGTTGGCTGGTGGCATGCACGTCTTCCTCACCGGCGCCTCCGGCTACATCGGTTCCTCCGTCCTCCGCGCCCTCGTCGCCCACGGGCACGAGGTCACCGCGCTCGTGCGGACGGACGAGAAAGCGCAGGCGGTCCGCGACGCCGGCGGGCGAGCGCTCGTCGGGGACGTCACCGACACCGACGTCGTCCGCCGCCTCGCGCACGAGGCCGACGCCGTCGTGCACACGGCGTCGGCGCAGGGCGTCGACGAGTCCTTCATCGCCACCGTCCTCGAGGCACTCCACGGCACCCCGAAGCCCTTCGTGCACACCGGTGGGATCTTCACCTTCGGCGACTCGACGGACATCTCCGAGCAGTCGCCCGCCTCGCCGCCGGCGATGACCGCGTGGCGTGGTCCGAACGAGGCGGTCGTCCGCGCCAGCGACGTCCGCACCACGATCGTCGCCCCGGGCATCGTCTACGGGCGTGGCGCCGGCATCCCCGCGATGTTCGTCGGTGACGGCGAGCACGAGGTCCGACTCGTCGGCGACGGCTCGCAGCGGTGGTCGACGGTGCACATCGACGACCTCGGCGAGCTCTACGTCCTCGCGCTCCACCGCGGTGAGCAGGACGGCTACGTCCTCGCGGCGACCGGGGACAACCCGACGGTCCGCGAGATCGCCGAGGCGGGGGCCCACGGCTCGCCGGTGGTCGCCGAGAGCGTCGACGCCAGCCGGGAACGCCTCGGCGCGGTCTCCGCCGACGCCCTGCTCATGCACCAGGAGGCCTCCGGCGCGCATGCGCGCGCCGCCTTCGGGTGGAACCCGACCCGCCCGTCGCTCCTCGACGACCTGGCAGACGGGTCCTACGTCCGCTGACGCGACCGGAAGGCGGACTGGAGGCACGTGGCGGCGCCGCCACGTGCCTCCAGTCCGATGGGGCGTCAGCCCCGGCACATCGCTAGCCGAGCGCGTTCAGCACCGGTCGCACCGCGTTCGCGAACGCGTACCCGTTCGACGCATCCCAGTTGATCGACCAGGTCATCGCGCCGCGGAGGCCGGGGTACTTCGCGGACGGGACGAACGAACCGCAACCGGTGCCCTTCGCGAGGCAGGTCATCGCGTTGTTCACGATGCCCGGTGCGACGTACCCGCTGCCCGCGCCGCTGGTCGACGCCGGGAAGCCGAGTCCGACCTGGTCGGCCCGCAGGCCGCCCTGCAGCGAGGTGCAGGCGAGCGCCGTCGCAAAGTCGACCGATCCCTGTGCGTAGACGCCGCCGTCGCACCCGTTCATCGATCCCGAGTTGTAGTACTGCGTCTGCACGATGGTCAGGACGTCCTTGATGTTCAGTGCGAGCGCGAAGTAGTCCGACGACGTGCTGAGCATGTCGATCGTCTGCGGCGCCATCGTGATGATCATCCCCGGGTGCTTCGCGGCGACCGTGTGCAGTGCCTGCGCCATGTACGTCGGGTTGACGCCGTTCTCGAGGTCGATGTCCACGCCGTCGAACCCGAACGTGTTCATGAGCGAGTCGACGCTGCCGGCGAAGTTCGCGGCCGAGGCGCTGTCGGACACCGAGATCGTGCCGTTCTGCCCGCCGACCGAGACGATCACCTTCTGTCCGCGGGCGTGCACGGTCGCTACGTCCGCCGTGAACTGCGCGTCGGTGTAGCCGCCGAGCTTCGTCGCGAGGCCGGGGTCGACCGAGTAGGACACTGCGCCCGGCTTGGACGGGTCGGCGTTCGCGAAGGCGACCGCGATGAGGTCGTAGCTCGTCGGGACGTCGCTGAGCCTGAGTGCCTTCGCGCCGTTGTCGAAGTCCTGCCAGTACCCGGTGAGGGTGTGCTTCGGGAGCTGCGCGGCCGCGCCCGTCCCGGTGCCGGGTGTCGGCGTGGGCGTGGGCGTGGGTGTCGGCGTGGGTGTGGCCGACGCGGTCGGCGTCGGCGTGGGCGTCGCTGTCCCTCCGGCACCGGCCGGCCCGGTCAGCGAGACGTCGTCGGCGAAGTACGCTCCCTGGCCGTACCACCCGTGGACGTACACCGTGGCGCTCTTCTGCGACGCGCCCGTGGTGAACGTGGTGGACAGCTGGTGGTAGCCCGAGCTCGAGGTCCACGTGCTCGCACCGGAGACGCTCTCGCCGAGGTAGACGTAGCTGCCCGAGACCCAGCCGGACAGCGTGTACGAAGTGCTCGGCAGCACGGCGATCGTCTGCGAGCACTGCGCGGTGTCCGACGAGGACGGCGTGCCCGACACTGCCTTCGCACCGGAGTGGACCGGCGTGGAGACGACGGATGCGCCGGAGCACACCCAGCCGCTCGTGGTGCCCGTCTCGAACCCCGGGTTCGACACGAGGTTGCCACTCGCCGCGTCAGCGGTGTGCGGCAGGAGGACGGCCGCGGCGAGCAGGGCGACCCCTGCTCCGACGGCGGCGAGTTTCGGAACGACCTGCATGGTTCTCCTCATGAGGCGTCGCGGCCCTCGGGAGTGGGCGCCGTGCCCGGACCACACCATTCCGCAAGGACGTTGCGGAATGGTGTGGGGAGGTTATGACCAGTGGGAGCCGACCGTCAAGGGATCAGTGCTCGGACGTCAGTCGAACGTGTTCGTCATCGCGTGCGCGGCGCGGTCGAGGTAGGCCCAGAGCTCGGCCTCGTCGAGCGGTGCGAGCCCGAGCGACTCGACGGCGTCGCGCATGTGGTGGAGCCAGCGCTCCCGTGCTTCGGAGGTGATGCGGAACGGCATGTGGCGCATCCGCAGGCGTGGGTGACCGCGTTCCTCGCTGTACGTGCCGGGGCCGCCCCAGTACTGCTGGAGGAACGCGGAGAGGCGCCAGATCGCGCCCTCGAGGTCGTCGGCCGGGTACATCGGCCAGATGACCTCGTCCTGCTGGACGCCCTCGTAGAAGCGCCGCACGAGTCGTTCGAAGGTGGGTGCGCCACCGATGCGGTCGTAGAGCGAGCCGGTCGCCGAGACGCCGTGTTCGCCGACGCGCAAGGTGATCGGCTGCGCCGGGGTGGGGGCCGGGGCCGCGGGCGTTGGTTCTGCGGGGGTCGGTTCGGTCACTTCGGGTCCCTCCCGGCGTCGGGCTCATCGGTCCGGATCGCCTGACCGAGGATGTTCTTGCGGCCGCGCCGGGGCTTCGTCGGCGCGGGCGTCGGCTGCGTCCGCACGGTGCGGAGGCCGTTGATCGAGGTGGCGTTCTCCCAGCCCGCAGGCATGATCATCGCCATCGCCGGCAGGGTCACACCGAGCTCGTCGACGGCGTGCTTCAGCCGGATGCGGAGCTCGCGGCCGACGACGTCGAGCTCCGAGGCCCGGGTCTTCACGACGAGACGGAACACCATGCCAGCGTCGGTGATGGACTGCAGGCCCCAGATCTCCGGCTTCTCGACGATGCGCTGGCGCCACCGGGGCTCCTGCGACATCGTGACCGCTGCCTTGAGCAGGGCGTCCTGCACGGCGTCGATGTCGGTGTCGTACGGCACCGTGATGTCGACGAGGACGCGCGACCAGCCCTGGGACAGGTTTCCGACGCGCAGGATCTGCCCGTTCGGCACGAACCACAGGATGCCGTTCACGTCGCGGATCTGCATGACGCGCAGCCCGACGTTCTCCACGACGCCCGTGGCCTGCCCGGTGTCGACGACGTCGCCGACGCCGGCCTGGTCCTCGAGGATCATGAAGACGCCGGACAGCAGGTCCTTCACGATGCTCTGCGCGCCGACGGCCAGACCGGCGGCGACGAGTGAGGCGCCGCCGACGATGCCGACGGCCGCGTTCGGGATCGTGACCGGGATGATGATCGCGAGCGCGATCACGACGACGATCACCGTGGCCAGGTTCTCGAGCACGCTCCCGAGGGTGCGGGTGCGCTGCACGACCCGGGCGGTCTGCACGGGGGAGGCGATGAGCGCCTGGGTGTCGGTCGCGCCCTGGCGCTTCTTGACGCCGTTCACGACCCGGTCGACGATCCCCTTGATCGAGTGCCGGAGGATGAGTCGGACGATGATCGCCGCGATGATCGTGATGACGATCGTGATCGGGACGTGCCAGGTGCCGACGAACTCCGTGAACGCGTTCGAGATGAGTTTCGATGTGTCTTCGGTCGTTGCAGCCAAGGTCATGATCCGCCCGATGCTAAAGGGCGGGGCCTCGGCGTTCCATGGGGAACGCCGAGACCCCGCCGATGGTCACGCGATGCTCAGGCGTCCGCCGCCTGCACCCGGAGGGCACGCTCGGTGCCAGCCAGGCCCTCGGACACGATGCGCCGCAGCGCCGGGGTCTCCGGGTGCTGCTCGAGCCACGCCACCGCCGCGTCACGCAGCTCGGCCGACGCGAGCGGCGCCGGGTAGAGGCCTGTGACGATGGTGTCGGCGATGTGGTAGCTGCGCTCGGCCCAGATGCGCGTGAGCACCTCGAAGTACTTCGGCACGAGGCCCTCGAGCACGACCGGGCTGTTCACGTGCTGGTACCCGACCGTGGTCTGCCGGACGATCGCGTTCGGCAGCTCGGACGAGTCGACGAGCGACGAGAACGCGGCGAGCTTGCCCTCGGCGGTCGGGATCGTCGCCCGGGCACGCGCGGCGGCCTGCTCACCCGACGCGGTCTTGTCCGCGGCGAGTTCGGCGTCGATCTCGGCGCCCGACGCAGCGCCCGCGAGCACGAGGCCCTCGAGCAGCTCCCAGCGCAGGTCGGTGTCGATCTCCAGGTCGTTCAGCGTGACCGAGCCGTCGCGCAGCCCGCTCAGGGTGGCGACGTGCTCCGGTGTCGAGGCGATCTGCGCGAAGAACTTCACGAACTGGAACTGTGCGTCGGAACCGGCTTCGGCGCTCGACGCGAGGTTCCAGAGCGTGTCCCCGACCGTGCGGACGGTCGCGTCGACCTTGGCCGGCGCGACGTAGTTGCGGGTCGTCAGGAGCAGCTGCGACAGCGTCGTGCGGATCGTCGTCGACTCGGTCTCGGTCGCGATGTTGCCGAGGACGAGCCGGACGTAGTCGCTCGCGGGCGACTCGGCGTCACGCGTGGCGTCCCACATCGCGCCCCAGACGATGGAGCGGGCGAGCGGGTTCGCGATCGAGGCGAGGTGCTCGATCGCGGTGCGGCGGGACTGCTCGTCGAGACGGATCTTGGCGTACGCCAGGTCGTCGTCGTTGAGGAGCACGAGGTCGCCACGGTGGACGCCGACGAGCTCGGGGACATCGGTGCGGGCACCGTCGACGTCGATCTCGACGCGGTGTGCGCGCTCGAGCTTGCCGCCGGCCGACGCGGTGTCGGCGCCGAACGGTGCGTCGGCGTCCTGCGCGAACGCGTAGACGCCGATCGCCAGGCGGTGCGGGCGGAGCGTCGGGTAGTCCGCCGGCGCTTCCTGCAGGACGGCAAACGACGTGATGACGCCGGACTCGTCGACCTCGATCTCCGGGCGGAGCGTGTTCACCCCGGCGGTCTCGAGCCAGAGCTTCGACCACTCGGAGAGGTCACGGCCGCTCGTCGCCTCGAGCTCGACGAGCAGGTCGCGGAGCTCGGTGTTCGAGTGGTGGTGCTTCTTGAAGTACGCCGAGACGCCCGCGAAGAACGCGTCGATGCCGACCCACGCCACGAGCTGCTTGAGGACCGAGCCGCCCTTCGCGTAGGTGATGCCGTCGAAGTTGACCTGCACGTCCTCGAGGTCGTTGATCGTCGCGACGATCGGGTGCGTCGAGGGGAGCTGGTCCTGGCGGTAGGCCCAGGACTTCTCCATCGCCTGGAACGTCGTCCACGCCTCGGTCCACTCGGTGGCCTCGGCCGTCGCGATGGTGGACGCCCACTCCGCGAAGGACTCGTTGAGCCACAGGTCGTTCCACCACTTCATGGTGACGAGGTCGCCGAACCACATGTGCGCGAGCTCGTGCAGGATCGTGACGACCCGGCGCTCCTTGATCGCGTCGGTGACCTTCGACCGGAACACGTACGTCTCGGTGAAGGTGACCGCGCCGGCGTTCTCCATCGCACCCGCGTTGAACTCCGGGACGAACAGCTGGTCGTACTTCTCGAACGGGTACGCGACGTCGAACTTCTCCTCGTAGTAGGCGAAGCCCTTCTTCGTGATGTCGAACACGTACTCGGGGTCGAGGTACTCGGCGAGCGACTTGCGCGCGAAGACGCCGAGGGGGATCGTGCGGCCGTCACGGCTGGTCAGTTCGTCGCGGACGACCTCGTACGGGCCGGCGACGAGCGCGGTGATGTAGCTGGAGATCTTCGCCGTCGGCGCGAACGCCCACGTGGCGATCTCGCCGTCGACGTCGGGCTCGGGCGTCGGGGAGTTCGACACGACCTGCCACCGCGACGGCGCCGTCACGGTGAAGGTGAACTCGGCCTTGAGGTCGGGCTGCTCGAACACCGCGAACATGCGGCGCGAGTCGGGCACCTCGAACTGGGAGTACAGGTAGACCTCGTCGTCGACCGGGTCGACGAAGCGGTGCAGGCCCTCGCCCGTGTTCGTGTACAGCGCGTCGGCGACGACGACGAGCTCGTTCTGCTCCTGCAGGCCGTCGAGCTGGATGCGCACGCCGTCGTTCACGGCGGCGACGTCGAGCGCGGTGCCGTTCAGGGTGATCGAGTGCACGGTCTTCGTGATCGCGTCGATGAACGTCGACGCACCCGGCGTGGCCGTGAACCGGACGCGCGTGGTGCTGCCGAACGTCTCGGCGCCACGCGTCAGGTCGAGCTCGACGTCGTACGTCTGCACGTCGACGATCGCGGCACGTTCCTGGGCTTCGATTCGGGTGAGGTTCTCTCCGGGCACGGACGCTCCATCTTCGCTGCGGACGCGGACGATCGGTGTCCGCGTGGGGGAGTCCCGGCACGGCGTCGTGCACCGGCGGGACGGTCGACTCCAGCCTAGCGAGCACGCGTACAGTCGCATCGTGACCGAGACGACTGTGGACAAGACGACCGAACGCACCGCCGTGGAGTTCTGGTTCGACCCGAACTGCCCCTGGGCCTGGATGACGAGCCGCTGGGTCGGTGAGGTCGCGCGGCACCGTGACCTCGACGTCACGTGGAAGGTGATGAGCCTGTTCGTCCTCAACGAGGACCAGGACATCCCCGACGAGTACCGCGAGCGCATCAACAAGGGGCAGCTGTACCCGCGCATCGTCACGGCGGCGCGGCTCCGTGTCGGCCAGGACATCGTGAAGCCGCTCTACGACGCCCTCGGCGAGCACATCCACCACCGCCAGGAGCAGGACCCCGAGCAGGTCGTCCCCGCCGTGCTCGCCGAGCTCGGCCTCGACGCCGACCTGCTCGAGTACGCCTGGACGGACGAGGTCGACCAGGCTGTGCGTGTCAGCCACCAGGACGGCATCGACCGCGTCGGGCAAGACGTCGGCACCCCCGTGATCGCCGTCGAGGGCACCGCGTTCTTCGGCCCCGTGATCTCCCCGGCCCCGAAGGGCCAGGAAGCGCTCGACCTGTGGGACGGCGTCGTCGCCGTCGCGAAGGTCCCCGCCTTCTTCGAGCTGAAGCGGTCCCGCACCGTCGGCCCGATCTTCGACACCACCGCCTGAGACAGCGTTCGCTGTCGGACTGGAGGCACGGTGCGGGCTGGCACCGCGCCTCCAGTCCGACATCCGCGCCCCGTCCCGAACACCGCGCCCCGTTCAGCGGGGGCGCAGTGTTCGGTGCGGGGCGCGATCGCGGCCACCTGCCGGGTTTCCCGAGATCGCTCCCCACGAAGAACCAGAGGACGCGCGATGAACGAACTGACGTACCGCTTCCTCGCGGCGGTGTCCGACGGCCTCGGGGACGACCTCTACGGCTGGCACACCGGAATCGCGTACCGAACCCGTGAGTCAGAGGACCAAGTGGAAGGCCGCGTGCTCGGGTACGTTCGTCAACTGCTGACGGCCGACCTCATCGGTCTTGGTTCGATCGAGGCGGATGAGCAAGGGCACGGGGTGTGGACCGACTGGCGGGGGAGCGTCGACGAGCTGCTCTCGCGAGCAGCAGCACGCTACGGCCGCTCGGACACCGTGTGGAACCTCTACGCCACCTCGACTGGGCGCGGTCGCCGCATGTTCGATTCGGAGGCGGCTCGGCGCGAAGCGGCGGGAGTCGACCCGTGGGAGCACGGAGGACAGGTGTTCCGGGACATCTGGGACGCCGACGGCAACGTCATCGAGCCGCACGGGGACGAGATCGTCGTCTGACGCCGCGCGTCAGACCAACGGCAGCCGCATCAGCGTCAGGTCGAGCCACCGGTCGAACTTCCGCCCGACCTCCGGCACCACGGCCACCGTCGTGAACCCGAGCCGCTCGTGCAGCGCGATCGACCCCGCGTTGGTGCTGCAGATCCCGGCGATCATCACGTGCCGCCCCTCGGCCGTCGCACGCTCGACGAGGGCGCCCATCAGGGTCGTGGCGACGCCCTTGCCGCGGAACTCCTCGACGACGTAGACACTGTGCTCGACGGTCAGCCGGTACCCCTGGTGCGGCCGCCACTGCGAGTACGTGGCGTACCCGGCGACGCGCCCGTCGACCTCGGCCACGATGACCGGGTACCCGTCGGCGCGACGCTCGGCGAGCCAGCCGTCGAAGTACGAGCGCGGGTGCGGTTCCTCCTGCCAGATGGCGGTGGAGTGCAGGACGGCGTCGACGTGCAGCGCGTGCACGATGTCGAGGTCGCGCGGTTCGCAGTCACGGACGGTGACCGGCCCGCCCGCATTCGTCGCATATGCTGTCGCCATGTCTCAGATCGTAGACGACGTGGAGCCGGAAGCGGAAACTGGAGAGCACCCCGACGACGCCGACCAGCGACGACTCGGCGAGCGCCTGCAGCGCCTCCGCACCGAGCGGAAGTGGAGCCTCACCGAGCTCGCGGAGGAGTCCGGCGTCTCCCGCGCCATGATCAACCGCGTCGAGCGCGGGGTGTCCAGCCCGACGGCGACGATCCTCGGCCGACTGTCGGGAGCGTTCGGGCTCACGATCTCACAGCTCCTCGACGAGGCGCTCGACCACGAGGTGCCGCGCGGGGCCGATCCCGACGAGGCGCGCGGCGTCCAGCGCGGGGTGACCGCCGACTCCTGGACCGATCCCGACACCGGGTACCGGCGCCGTCCCGTCTCGAGTGCGGCGTTCCCCGCGGACGTCACCGAGGTGCGCCTCCCGGCCGGCCGCGAAGTGGCCTACCCGGCGTCCGCGTACGCGTTCCTGCGGCACTGCATCTGGGTGGTCGACGGCGTGCTCGAGGTCGTCGTCGGCGGCGAGCCGACGCGGCTCTCCGTGGGGGACCGGATCGAGCTCGGCGAGCCCGCCGACGTCGTCTACCGCAACCCCGGCGACGAGGCCGTGCGGTACGTCGTCGTCGTGGTCCGGGGTCAGTGACGCGAGCGTCCGGACCGGGTCCCGCGCGGGAATAGGATCGGTTCCATGCGCATCCACCTCGGAACGGACCACGCCGGCCTCGAGTTCAACAAGACCCTCGCGACGCACCTCACCGAAGCAGGACACGAGGTGGTGGACCACGGTCCGACCGAGTACGACGCGCTCGACGACTACCCCTCGTTCTGCATCAACGCCGCCCACGCCGTCGTGGTGGACCAGCGCGCGGGCGTCGAGGCCCTCGGTGTCGTGTTCGGCGGTTCCGGCAACGGGGAGCAGATCGCGGCGAACAAGGTCGAGGGCATCCGTGCAGCGCTGGTGTGGAACGAGTCGACCGCGCTCCTCGCTCGGCAGCACAACGACGCCAACGTCATCTCGATCGGCGCCCGCCAGCACACCGAGGAAGAAGCGATCCGCTTCGTGGACCTCTTCATCGCCGAGCCGTTCTCGGGCGAGGAGCGCCACGCCCGCCGCATCGCCCAGCTCGCCGAGTACGAGACGACGGGGCACATCGCCGGCAAGCAGGTCGACCAGTAGGTCAGCGGTACCGAGTAGACAAGAGCAATGCCCGAGGGTCACTCCGTCCACCGCATCGCCAACCAGTTCTCCCGGCACTTCGTCGGCAAGCGCTGCGAGGTGTCCAGCCCGCAGGGGCGCTTCGCCGCTGGGGCTGCACAGCTCGACGGCAGGACGATGATCGCCGCGCGCGCGGTCGCGAAGCAGATGTTCCTCGAGTTCGAGGGGGACCTGTTCCTCCGCGTGCACCTCGGCCTGTACGGGGCGTGGGACTTCGCGGGCGACCTCTCGACCGCCACCGCCCTGTCGTCCGACGCCGACGGTGAGGAGTCCCTGACCTCGATCGGGGCACCGCGGCTCGCCCGGTACCGGATGGCCGAGCAGGAGAAGGTCGAGGACCCGATCGAGTCCTTCCCGCCGGACCCCGTCGGCCAGGTGCGCGTGCGGATCCTCACCGAGGACACCGTCGCCGACCTCCGCGGGCCGACCGCCTGCGTCGTGGAGACCCCGGCCGAGGTGCAGCAGGCGCTCGACAAGCTCGGCCCTGATCCGATCAACGACGACGGACCGGAAGCCGAGAAGACCTTCGTCGACAACGTCCGGAAGCGCAACGTCGCGATCGGCCAGCTGCTCATGGACCAGTCGGTGGTGGCCGGGATCGGCAACATCTACCGCGCCGAACTGCTGTTCCGGCAGCGCATCGACCCGTACAAGCCGGGCAAGAAGATCACCGTGAAGCAGGCGAAGGCGCTGTGGGCGGACTGGTCGAAGCTCCTGCACGACGGCGTCCGCGACGGCCTGATGCTCACCATGGACGGCCTGTCCGAGGCAGAGCTGAAGAAGGCGAAGCGCTCCCGGAAGGACCGGCACTGGGTGTACCACCGCGAAGGGGAGCCCTGCCGGGTCTGCGGCACGGAGATCCGGATGGCGGACATGGCGGGCCGCAAGCTCTACTGGTGCCCGAAGGACCAGAAGTAGCGGCGGACCTCACACCTCTCGGTGGGTGAACCGCCCCTCGACCGCGGTCGCGAGCACCCGCATCGACCGCAGCGCCGCCGACGACACCGAGGACGCGAGCGGGTCGTCCGCCACCAGCACGAGGTCCGCGACGTCCCCGACCGCCACACCGACCCGTCCGTCGGTCGACCCGCGCCACGCCGACAGCGCCGAGAGCCGCTCGGCAGGGTGCCAGGCGGGACGGCCGTCCCGGTCACGTCCCACTGCCGCTGCCAGCGACACCCACGGGTCGAGTGGCGCCACGGGGGCGTCCGACCCGAGCAGCAGCCGGGCTCCGGCCCGGTCGAGCGACGCGAACGCGAACGCCCGGTCGGTGCGACCCGCCCAGTAGCGGTCGACGATGTCCCGGTCGTCCATCGCGTGCTCGGGCTGCACGGACGCCGCGACGCCGAGCCGCGCGAACCGTTCGACGTCGTCGTCGGCCAGCAGCTGCGCGTGCTCGATCGTGCCGCGGGTGCCGACCGCCTCGAACACGTCGAGGGCGAGGGTGTTCGCCCGGTCGCCGATCGCGTGGATCGCCGGCACGAGCCCGGCGTCGACCGCGCGGCGGACCATCGGGACGACCTCGTCGAGGGGCCAGGTGAGCACGCCGTGTCCACCGAGCTCGCCGTACGCGTCGACGACCGCTGCGGTGCGCGTGCCGAGGGACCCGTCGGTGATCACCTTGAACGGCCCCATGGTGAGGAGCCCGTGGGTCCCCGGAACGACGTCGCCGGTGCGGAGCCCGCGTGCGAGCACGGCGTCGAGCTCGATCGGGTAGACGCCGGACGACACCCGGAGTCCGTCGGTGCCGGCGTGGATCCGCCGGGCCCACCGGTCGAGGCCGAACCGCATCTCCAGGTCGACGATCCGTGTGAGTCCACGGGCGCTCGCCGCCTCGACCGCGTCGGCGACGTAGCCGTCGAGCACGTCGTCCGGCACCAGGGAGAGTGCGCCGGTCACGTCGAAGGCGTCCTGCTCGCGCAGGACGCCGTCCTCGCCGGCGACCAGCGGCCGCCCGACGAGTTCCGAGAAGTGCGCGAGGGCCGCGGTGTTGCACCAGACGGCGTGCAGGTCGCCGCTGATGACGACGGCCGGGAGGCGCGGTGCGGCCTGGTCGAGCAGCGCACGGCGGGCGGGGCGGGGCCACATCCCGTCGCGGTAGCCGTGCCCGATGAGCACGCGGTCGGTGACGCCGGTGCGCGCGACCTCGGCGAGGAGGTCGGCGGTCGCCTCGGCGGAGTCGCAGCCGGAGACGTCGACGCGTCGGCGGACGAGGGCCCACTGGTCGAAGTGGACGTGGTGGTCGACGAGGCCGGGCGCGAGCCACGCGCCGGCTGCCTCGAGCACGTCGGTGTCGGGGCCGGCCGCGTCCAGCGTGCCGGTCGGCGCGATCTCGGTGACGCGACCGTCGACGATGCGGACGTCGGCAGGGGCTCCGGAGGTGCCCACCCGCCGGACGGTGCGCAGCAGGACCTCCGTCACCGTGCCTCCAGACCGTGTGTTCGTTCCATCTCGTCGGCGAGGGCCGGCGACGCGTAGGGGCCGTCCCCGCGGAGGCCCGCGATGATCCGGTCCACCACCTCGGGTGCCTTGTTCTGCGAGAGCTTCGCGCGGGCGTCGAACCGGGTGACCCGGATGCGGATGCCGACGGTGCCCTTCGCCATCCTGCGGGCGGTCTCCTCGTCGACCTGCAACGACACGGGCGACGGCATGACCCGTTCGAAGTGGTCGACGAGCTCGCCGAGGACCCGGAAGTTCTCGTCGTCGGACAGGATCTCGGGGGTGCCCCAGCAGTGCGCGGTGACGTGGTTCCAGGTCGGCACGAACTGCTCCGGCGGGTACCAGGCGGGGGAGACGTAGCCGTGCGGGCCCTGGAACACGACGAGGACCTCGTGCTGCCCGAGTTCGTGGGCGACCTCGTCGGGCCGGCCGACGTGGGAGACCAGGACGAGCTCGTCGTCGTGCCCAGCTTCGAGCAGGAACGGGTAGTGCGACGCCACGAGCCCGGAGTCGGTGTGCGACACGATCGTGGCCCACGGGTGGGCGTCGATGAGCCGCTTCACCTCGTCGACGTCCGTCATCAGGAAGTGCGGTGTGTGTCGCATGGTCCGAGCGTGGCACACCCGGTCCGTCGAGCGCGACGGCCGGCGTTTCCCGAGTGTTTCAGATCGGTAAAAGTTTCAGAGTTCATTGAAAGAAGCATTGCCTCGGAGGCTCCGACGGGCCTAGCTTCACTCTCCAACGACGACCCGAGGAGACTTCATGCGACGCAGGACGATCGCCGCGCTGGCAGCGACCACCGTGGTGCTCATGGCCGCCGGCTGTTCGGCGAGCGGCACCGCCGACCAGCCGGGCGGATCGGGCGGGAGCCTGGTCTACGCCACCGGCGAGCCCGACCACCTCACCCCGGGGCGTCAGACCGTCGCGTTCGACCAGGTGCAGAGCCTGTTCGCGCCGCTGACGGAGACCGACTCGAAGGGCACGCTGCACGACGTCGCCGCGAAGAGCGTCGAGTCGAGCGACAACGTCACGTGGACGATCACGCTCCGTGACGGGTGGAAGTTCCAGAACGGCGAGACCGTCACGCCGGAGAGCTACGTCAAGGCGTGGAACCACACCGCGTACGGCCCGAACGCCTGGGAGAACAGCGGCCAGCTCGCGTCGATCGTCGGGTACGCGGACCTGAACCCGACGAAGGGGACGCCGAAGACCAAGGAGATGTCCGGCCTGAAGGTCACCGGCGACGACACCTTCACGGTCACGCTCACCCACGCCGACAGCCAGTTCCCACTCCAGCTCAGCCAGGCTCAGACCGCGTTCTACCCGATGCCCGAGGCCGCGTACGAGGACCTCACGGCGTACGACAAGAAGCCGATCGGCAACGGCCCGTACGAGATGACGGCCGCGTGGAAGGCGAACCAGGAGTTCACCGTCACCGCGTGGAAGGGCTACGAGGGCACGAAGCCCGCGACGAAGGACGTCACCTTCCGCAGCTACTCCGACATGAACACGGCCTACACCGACGTCCTCGCCGGCAACGCCGACGTGCTGTTCCTGCCCGCCGACAAGATGACCAGCGCGAAGGGCGACTTCGGCGACAAGCTGCACTCGTTCGACGCCCCCGGCATCGACTACATCGGCTTCCCGCTCTGGGACGAGCGCTACTCGAACGCCGACGTCCGCCGCGCGATCTCGATGTCGATCAACCGCAAGCAGGTGAACAAGGCGATCTACGGCGGTCTGTACGAGCCCGCGACCGCACTCACCCCGCCGTCGATGTCCGGCACGCAGGAGGGCATCTGCGGTGACGCCTGCGAGTTCGACCCGGCAGCGGCGAAGCAGCTCCTCGCGAAGGCCGGCGGGTTCGACGGCACGATCACCCTCGTCTACCCGGGCGGCAACGGCCTCGACTCGCTGTACCAGGCGTACGCGAACCAGATCCGGCAGAACCTCGGGGTCGACGCCGAGGCGAAGGCCACCACCGACTGGGCCTCGTACTACTCCGAACTGACGGACAAGAAGATCGAGGGGCCGCACTTCGGCCACTGGGGCGCGCTGTACATCAGCCAGCAGAACACCCTCCGGGCCCTGTTCACCACGGCCGGCGGCTGCGCACCCTGCACCGGGTACTACCAGTCCGACGAGGTCGACTCGCTGCTCGCGAAGGCCGACTCCGCCGGGTCGCAGGCCGAGGCGAACGAGTACTACGCGCAGACCCAAAAGGCCGTCCTGCAGGACTTCCCGGTCGTCCCGACCTTCTTCGACAAGTACTCGTACGTGACGAGCGACAAGATCGCCTCGCTCCCGGCCGTCGCCGGCAGCCCCGTCGTCTCGCAGATCACCGTCAAGTAGGGCACCACATGGACACCGACGCCGTCCTCCGCCTCGTCGCCGAGGTCCCCGACCACGACGGCTTCCCGCTCGTCGACGACCTGCACGCCCGGTTCGACGCGCTCGCCGCGGCCCACCCGGAGCAGGTCACGGTCACCCGGATCGGCACCAGCCGGCTCGGCGAACCGCTCCACTCCTACCGGGTCGGGTCCGGGTCGCACGCCGCCGTCATCGTCGGCGGCGTGCACCCGAACGAACCGATCGGCTCGTGGACGGCGCTGCACCTGGCGACGTGGGCGGCCGAGGGCGGATCGGCGGAGCTCGACGTCACGTGGCACATCGTCCCGACGATCGACCCGGACGGCATGCGGCTCAACGAGGCCTGGTTCCACGACCCGCACGACCGGGTGTCCTACTCGCGGCACTTCCACCGTCCGGCCCCGGACAGCCAGGTGGAGTGGACGTTCCCGAACGCGTACAAGTCGGTGTACTTCGACCAGGTGCTGCCGGAGACGCTCGCGTTCATGCGGCTCATCGACGACACCGAGCCGGACCTGCTCGTCAGCCTGCACAACGGCGAGATGGGCGGCGTCTACTACTACCTGTCCGAGGACCTCCCCGACGTGATCGACACCCTGCACGCCGTGCCCGCGGCGCTCGGGCTGCCGCTCGACACCGGAGAGCCCGAGTCGCCGTACCTGCGGGAGCTCGCGCCGGCGGTGTTCGCGATGGACGGCATCGAGACGGCGTACGAGTACCTCGAGGGTCTGGGCGTCGACCCCGGGGAGCACATCCACGGGGCGTCGAGCGCGGCGTGGGCGATGCGGCACGGTGCGCTGTGCATGGTCGCCGAGCTGCCGTACTGGAGTCACCCGGACGCCGACGACCAGACCCCGACGGCGGAGTCCTACGCGGACCTCCTCCGCCGGTGCGCGGACGAGCTCGGGGCCTCCGGCACGGAGCTGCAGGCGATCCTCGACGAGGCGTCGCCGATGCTCACCATCGAGACGCCGTTCCTCGAGGGCTCCCGGGCGTTCATCCCGATGCTCACCGCCACCCCGGCGACCGACCACGCCCGCGCCGACCGGGAACCCGCCGACCGGATGGCCACCGTCGCCGAACGATTCGGGTGCGAGGACCTCGTCCGCTGCTTCCGCCTGCGCTACGGCGGGATGCTGCTCCGCGCGCTCGAGGCGGAGACGACGGCCGGCACGGCGCCGGCGCCGGTCCGGCGGCTGCGCGACCGCCTGGCCGAGCGGTACGCGACCTGGCAGGCGGACGCGGCCACTGGAGCCGAACCGATCCCGATCCGCAAACTGGTGGGGGTGCAGTTCGGGGCGATCCTCGCCTGCGCGAGCCACGTGGCGGGCGCGAGCGGCGCCTCCAGTCCGTCACTGGTCACCACGAGTCGGCCGGGAGGCGCGTGATGCGTCCGGCGCTCGCCGTCGGCAGGCGGGTCGGCGGCCTGGTCGTCGTCTTCCTCGGCGTGACCTTCCTCATCTACGCGATGACGTTCGCGCTGCCGGGGGACCCGATCAGGGCGCTCGGCGGGGACCGGCCGCTCAGCGACTCGGTCGTCCGGGCGCTGCGGGCGGAGTACCACCTCGACCAGCCGCTCTGGCTGCAGTACGTGCAGTACGTCGGCGGGCTCTTCCGCGGCGACTTCGGCACGGACTTCAGCGGGCAGTCCGTCGGGGAGCAGATGGCCTCGCGCTGGCCGGTCACGATCACCCTGGCGCTCACCGCGTGGGCGCTCGAGATCGTGCTCGGCATCGGGCTCGGCGTCGTCTCGGCGCTCCGCCGCGGGACCGTCCTCGACAAGACCGTGCTCGTCGGCACCATCGTCGTCGGGGCGATCCCGGTGTTCGTGCTCGGCGTGGCCCTGCAGCTCGTGTTCTCCGTGCGCCTGCACTGGTTCCCCGTGGCCGGCGTGACGGCGGGCTGGCCGGAGGCGTACGTGCTGCCGGCGTTCGTCATCGCGCTGTTCGGGCTGGCCGCGGTGTCCCGGCTCACCCGGACGTCGATGATCGAGACGCTCGACGCCGACTTCGTCCGGACCGCCAGGGCGAAGGGCCTGACGCCGGGACGGATCGTGGGCGTGCACGTGATGCGGAACTCACTCATCCCGACGGCGACGTACCTGGCGACGGACCTCGGCTACCTGATGGGCGGCACGGTGATCATCGAGGGCATCTTCAACCTGCCCGGCGTCGGCAACCTGCTGTTCCAGGGGATCCGGTCGCACGAGGGCGCGGTCGTCGTCGGCATCTCCACCGCCCTCATCCTGGTGTTCCTCGTCACGAGCGTGCTCGTCGACCTGCTGCACGCCGCCCTCGACCCGCGCGTTCGGACGGGAGCCTCCGCATGACCACCTCCGCCATCGGCGCCACCGTCGAACCGTCCGTCGTCACGAAGCGCCGCCCGCTGCGCGCCGCGGTCCGGAAGCCGGGCTTCTGGCTGCCGGCCGGGGTGCTCGTCGTCGTGCTGCTCATCGCGGTGTTCCCGTCGTTCTTCGCGGGCTTCTTCGGCCACGGGGACCCCCGCGTGTGCCAGCTCGGCCGGAGCGGGGCGTCCCCGACCGCCGGGCACCCGTTCGGATACGACCTGCAGGGCTGCGACGTGTACGCCAACGTGGTCTACGGCACCCGGTCGTCGATCGCCGTCGCACTGCTCACCACCGTGCTCGCGGGCGTCGTCGCCGTGGTCGTCGGGACCGTCGCGGGCATGGTCGGCGGCTGGGTCGACGCCGTGCTCGCCCGGCTCACCGACGTGTTCCTCGGCTTCCCGTTCCTGCTCGGCGCCGTCGTCGTGCTGAACAGCGTGGGGGAGCGCTCGGTGCTGACCGTGTCGCTCGTGCTCGCCCTGTTCGGCTGGCCGACGATGGCGCGGCTCGTCCGCTCGAGCGTGCGGAGCGTCCGGAACGCCGAGTTCGTGCTGGCCGCCCGCACGATGGGGCTGTCCACGTGGCGGATCACCACGCGGTACGTGCTGCCGTCGTCGATCTCGCCGCTGCTCGTCCTCGCCACCATCACGGTCGGCGGGGTCATCGTGTCGGAGTCGACGCTGACGTACCTCGGCATCGGGTTGGAGAGCCCGGCGATCTCCTGGGGACTGCAGCTCTCCGCCGCCACGTCGCAGTTCCTCCGGGCACCGCACGTGCTCATCGCACCCGCGGTGTTCCTCGCCGTGACGGTGCTGTCCGTCATCGCACTCGGGGACACGCTCCGCGCGGCGCTCGACCCACGACGGCGCTGACGCGCCAGACTCGAACCACCGCCCCTCGAAAGGACCACCGTGACCGACACCCTCGCCGCCTACCGGAAGACCCTGCCGTACATCCACGACTGGGTGTCGTACAAGGTCTGGCAACTCCGGGTCCCCGGCGTCCAGGTCGCGATCGGGTACGGCGGCGAGGTCCTGTTCGACGAGGCCTGGGGCTACGCCGACGTCGAGGCCGGCCGCCGACTGACCACCACGGACCTGTTCCGCATCGCCTCGCACTCGAAGACCTTCACCGCGACCGCGCTCCTGCAGCTCGCCGAGCGCGGGTCGCTCCGTCTCGACGACACCGTCGGCACCTACGTCCCGGCGCTCGTCGAGGGCGGGTCCCCGCTCGCCGACGCCACGATCCGCGAGCTCATGGAGATGGGCGCCGGGGTCATCCGGGACGGCCACGACGGGGACTACTGGTCCCTGCTCCGCCCGTTCCCGGACGAGCAGGAACTCCTCGCGCTCGTCCTCGACCGCGGGCAGAAGGTCCCCACGGGGTCGTCGTTCAACTACTCGAACCTCGGCTACTCGCTGCTCGGGCTCGTCATCGCCGCCGTCTCCGGGCAGTCCTACAACGACTTCGTCCGCGAGTCGATCACCGAGCCGCTCGGCCTGCGGAACACCGGTCCGGACTGGGACCCGACGCGCGCCGACGACTTCGTGGTCGGCTACACCGGCTTCCACACCGCCAGGTCCCGGCAGCGGATCGACCACGTCGACACCCGCGCGATGGCCGCGGCGACGGGGTTCCACGGCACCGCGTCCGACCTCGTCCGGTACTTCTCGCAGCACGTCATCGGCCAGGGCACCCTGCTCGACGACCACTCGAAGCGGCTCGCCCAGCGCAAGGCGTGGAGCGCCACCGACGACCCGGCGGCCCGCGGCTACGGCGCCGGGTTCATCGTCGACCGGATCGGTGGACGCGAGGTCCGCGGTCACTCCGGCGGCTTCCCGGGGCACATCACGCAGTCGCTGTTCGACCCGGCGTCCGGGCTCGTCGTCTCGGTGCTGACGAGCGCGGCAGCCGGCCCCGCGACGCTCATCGCCACCGCGATCATCACCCTGCTCGACGCCGCGGCCGACGCCGACGCCCCCGGGACCCCGGTGCCGGACGACGTCGACACCGACACGTTCACCGGCCGCTTCGCGAACCCCTGGGGCGTCAGCGACATCGCGCGCCTCGGCGACCGGCTCGTCGAGCTCGACCCCTCCGCACCGGCGCCGCTCGAGACGCCGACCCGGCTCAAGGTGGTCGACGCGGACACCCTCCGGATGACGCACGGGAACCGGTTCGGGTCCATCGACGAGGACATCACCTACGAGCGCGACGCCGACGGCTCCGTCCGCCGGATCCGCGCCGGCGGCGGCATGACCGAGGAACCCTGGGCGATCCCGTCCGAGTCGCCCGAGGTGGCGGCGGGGCTGGCACCGTGAGCGCCGACGACGTCGTCCTCGAACCCGAGCGTCAGGCGTTCGTCGAGGAGTTCGCCCTCATGCTCAACGACGGCGCGGGCATGCCCCTCACCGACGCCCGGGTGCTCGGCTACCTCATGATGACCCGCGCGCCGCACTCGTCCTCCGCCGACCTGCAGGCAGCACTCGGCGCCAGCTCGGGCTCGGTCTCGATGGCCACCCGCCGGCTCGTCGACTCCGGGTTCGTGAAGCGGCACATCGTCCCCGGTGAGCGCAGCCACTACTTCCGCGCCGAGGCGGACGTCTGGGGTTCGTGGCTGGCGAGCGAGCGGAAGTACCTCGACCGGCAGCGCGACATCATCGGCCGCGGACTCACCGTCGTCGAGGCGGCCGGACGCACCGGCACGGGCGACGTCGACGCCGAGGTCCGTGAGCGCCTGCTCAACGGCCGCGACTACATGCAGTGGCTGCAGGGCTACCACCGCAAGATGCTCGAGGAGTGGGAGGCCTTCAAGGCCGCCCGCGACGACACCGGCCGATCGGAGACCCCATGAGCGACGTCCTGACCGTCGAGCACCTCACCGTCACGTTCGACGTCGACGGGGACGAGGTCCGCGCGGTCGACGACGCCTCGTTCACGGTCGCGGCCGGCGAGGTCGTCGCGGTCGTCGGGGAGTCCGGCTCCGGCAAGAGCATGACGGCGATGACCGCGATGGGCATCGCCCCCGATGGCGCCCGTGCCTCCGGAAGCATCCGGCTCGGCGACCTCGAGGTCCTCGGCGCCGACGAGCGCACCCTCCGAGCCGTCCGGGGCCGCCGCGTCTCGATGATCTTCCAGGACCCGTCCGCCGCCCTGAACCCCGTGTTCACCGTCGGGTTCCAGCTCGCCGAGGCCGTCCGCCGGGCCGACGCCGCCGCCGACCGGTCCACCGTGCGCGAGCGCTCGCTCGAGCTCCTGCGCGCCGTGGAGGTCCCCGAGCCCGAGCGCCGACTCGGCCAGTACCCGCACGAGCTCTCCGGTGGGCAGTGCCAGCGCGTGATGATCGCGATGGCGCTCGCCGCCGACCCCGACCTCCTCATCGCCGACGAGCCGACGACCGCCCTCGACGTCACCGTCCAGGCCGAGGTCCTCGACGTCCTCCGCGCCCTCCGCGAGCGCACCGGCACCGCGATCCTGCTCATCACGCACGACATGGGCGTCGTCGCCGACATCGCGGACCGCGTGGTCGTCATGCGCCGGGGGCGCGTCGTGGAGACCAGCACCGCCGGCGCGGTCTTCGCCGCCCCGGCAGCGGACTACACACGCGAACTGCTGGCTGCGGTCCCACGCATGGGGACGAGCGTCGGACTGGAGGAGCGGGTCGGCTCCGCCACGGAGGCACCGTCGGCCGTCCTGGACGTCCGGCACCTCGTGGTCGAGTACGGCGGAGCGCTCCGCGGCCGCTTCCGCGCGGTCGACGACGTGTCGTTCCGCGTCGGTCGCGGCGAGATCGTCGGCCTGGTGGGGGAGTCCGGCAGCGGCAAGACGACCATCGGCCGCGCCGCCATCGGCCTGGCGCCGATCACGTCCGGGTCGGTCGTCGTCGAGGGCACCGACGTGGCGGTCGCCCGGCGCGCAGCCCGTCGGGAGATGCGACGGCACGTCGGCGTGGTCTTCCAGAACCCGCTGCGCTCCCTGAACCCGCGCTACACGGTCGGGCAGACCGTGGCCGAACCGCTCCGCCAGATCCTCCGCCTGCCCGCGGCCGAGGTGGAGTCCCGCGTCGATCGGCTCCTCGAGGACGTCGGGCTCGACGGCGGCTTCCGGGAGCGGTACCCGCACGAACTCTCGGGCGGCCAGCGGCAGCGCGTCGCGATCGCCCGCGCCGTGGCACTCGACCCGGCGCTGCTCATCGCGGACGAACCGACGAGCGCGCTCGACGTCTCGGTCCAGGCGCGGGTGCTCGACGTGTTCCGGGAGCTCCAGGAGCGCCTGGGCTTCGCGTGCCTGTTCGTCACGCACGACCTCGCCGTGGTCGACACCCTGTGCGACCGGGTCGTGGTGCTGCACGGCGGACGCGTCGTCGAGGAGGGCACTTGCGACGCCATCCTCCGCGATCCCCAGGACCCCTACACGCGGCGACTGATCCAGGCCGCCCCGGTGCCGGACCCCGTGGAGCAGGCGGAGCGCCGCTCCGCCCGCCTGGCCTCCCTGTCGTCCTGACCCCGGCCCCGAAGTGGGCCATCGAGTGAGCAGAAATCGTCGGGTTCGGGCGACCGACTCGACGATTCCTGCGCACTCGACGATCGCCGGAGAACGGGTCAGCGGACCTCGGCGGAGTCCCAGAGGCGGCCGGCTCCCGCGCCGAGCGTGCGCAGGAGGGGGACCGCGACGAGGACCACGGCGGCGAGGTACGCAACGGCCTGGAGCAGGCCCGGGATCGCGTACACGACGACCAGGAACTCCTGCGACGTCGACAGCGGCGGGACGGTCTGGGTCAGCAGACCGACCACGAACCAGAGTGCGGCAGCGACGGTGACGATCCACCCGAGGGTCCGCTGCGCGCCGTGAGCTGTCCAGACGGTGAGCAGCCCGAAGGCGACGAGTGCAGCCTGGGCGACGAAGTACAGCGCGGAGCCGACCGGGCCCGGGACTCCCCACGCGAGCGCGAACGCGAGCACGGAGACCGCGATCGCGAGGGCACGGCGGTCGCGTGCCCGGACGGCCGGGACGAGCACGACGAGGCCAGCGAGACCGCCGATCACCGTGGCCGCGAGCAGTACCGACTGCGGCAGACCGAACGCGAACGGCAGGCTCCCGACCAGCCCCCGCACGCCGAAGACCAGTGCCGCGACCGTGGCCGCCGCCGAGACCACCCGAACCCCCGTGATGTCCTGCATGCCCTGCAGGGTACGCGGGCACGGGGGATAACCCCACCTCGGGTTCGGGAGGGGGCAGGATGGGGGGACGAGCCCGGAATCGCGAGGCTTGACGTCATGACCGACACCGCCCGCCTCGACCAGGCCGAGACCGTCCCCCTGAACGACTCCGTGCCACCAGGAGCCACCGAACCGATGCCGACGCAGCCGAACCAGCACGACCACACGCCGGCGGGGCGGCCCCCGGCGTCGTGGAGCGCGACGCCTCCCGTCAGCGGCGGCGGCTCGGGGTCCGGTTCCGGCATGACGGCTGGTGCGTTCTACGGCGAGGCCTGGAAGCGCCTGCCGCGCGACTTCGGGTACATGGCGCTGACGGCGGTGCTGCTCTGCACGCTGTACTTCGCGTTCCCCGCGGCGATCTTCGGCGGCGGCTCGCAGGACCTGTTCAACCCGTTCACGCTGCTGATGTTCTTCATCGCCCTGTTCGTCGCGCGGTGGCTCGGCCAGTTCGAGCGGCTCCGCATCGGGTGGGCCGACGGGCGTCCGATCCGCCCGGTCGACTGGACGCCCCGCTGGCAGCAGAACTGGTGGACCCGCACGGGTTCGGCCGTCGCCAACCCGCACTACTGGCTGTACCTGCTGCACGCTGCGGTGGTCTACCCGCTCGTGGCCGTCGTCACCGTCGGATCCGGCGCCCTCCTCCTGGTCGGTTTCGGCTGGCCGATCGTCGTCGGCGGCATCGCGTTCGTCAACCGCCTCGACGCGGGGTACTTCGACGGGCTCGACAGCACGTCCGTCGTCGCCATCGGTCTGCTCGGGCTCCTGTCGATGGCTGCCTCGGTCGCGCTCTTCCCGCTCTGGGCGCGCGGCTCCGTCATCGCGCACTACTGGGTGGACTTCGGCCTGCTCGGCGGCTTCCGTGCGGAGCAGCTCGAGCAGCGCGTCGCCGGACTGCAGGCCTCCCGTGCCGGGGCCGTGACCGCCGAGGGCCAGGCGCTCCGGCAGATCGAGCGCGACCTGCACGACGGTCCGCAGCAGCGCCTCGTCCGGCTCCGCATGGACCTCTCCGCCGCCGAGCGTGCGTTCGACAAGGACCCGGTGAAGGCGAAGCAGCTCATCGGCGAGGCGTCGGAGCACGCCAAGGACGCCCTCGACGAACTCCGTGCCCTGTCCCGCGGCTTCGCGCCGCCGATCCTGCTCGACCGCGGGCTCGTCGCCGCCCTCGAGGCACTCGTCGCCCGCACGCCGATCCCGGTGGGCCTCGACGTCCGCCTGCCCGAGGGGCTCGAGCTCGCCACGGAGATCCAGCGCAACGTGTACTTCACGGTGAGCGAGCTCCTCACGAACACGACGAAGCACGCCGGCGCCTCGACCGCCGGGGTCTACCTCGGCCTCGTGGTGGACGCCTCGGGTCTCTGGTACCTCACGCTCAGCGTCACGGACGACGGCCGCGGCGGTGCCCGCCCGCAGGAGGGCCACGGCATCGAGGGGCTCATGGGGCGGATGCGCGCCCTCGACGGTGAGCTCACGGTGTCCAGCCCCGAGGGCGGCCCGACCGAGGCCACCGCACGGATCCCGCTCGGTGCGCTGAACGGGGTGCCCACGGCGCGCGCCTGACACCACGGGAGCGCCACCGCTCCCACTAGGCTGGTCGGCATGAGCGACGGCCCGGATGCAGCACGCATCCGGGCCGTCGTCGTCGACGACGCCGTGCTGCTCCGCGAAGGGCTCGCCCGCGTGCTCGACGAGGCCGGCATCGACGTCGTCGGGCAGTACTCCGATGCCGACTCGTTCCTCGCGACGCTGCCCGAGCACGCCCCCGACGTCGTCGTGATGGACGTCCGGATGCCCCCGACCTTCACCGACGAAGGCGTCCGCGCCGCCGTCGAGACCCGCCGCCTGGCTCCCCGCACCGGTGTGCTCCTGCTGTCCCAGTACGTCGAGGCCACCTACGCCGAGGACGTCCTGGCGTCCGGCGCGACGGGTATCGGCTACCTGCTGAAGGACCGCGTCACCCGGCTCGAGGAGATCGACGACGCCGTCCGCCGCATCGCCGCCGGTGGTACCGTGCTCGACCCCGAGGTCGTCACCCAGCTCATGAGCCGTCGCCGCAACCCGCTCGAGGCGCTCACGCCGCGGGAGCGCGAGGTCCTCGGACTCATGGCCGAGGGCCGCACGAACGCCGCGATCGCCCGCGCACTCGTCATCGGCACCGGCGCCGTCGAGAAGCACGTCTCCAGCATCTTCGGCAAGCTCGCGCTCGAGGACACCGGCGAGGACCACCGCCGCGTCCTCGCCGTGCTCGCCTACCTCGGGTGACGGCGCACCGGTGAACCGGGTCCCGGCACCACTCCTCGCCCTCGCCGCGATGGTCTCCGTACAGGTGGGGGCCGCGATCGCGAAGACGAGGTTCGACGACGTCGGCTCGGTCGGCGCCGCCACGCTCCGGCTCGTCATCGGTGCGGTCGTCCTCGCCCTCGTGGTGCGCCCGCGCGTGCGGCACTGGACCCGGGCGCAGTGGCTCGGGGCGATCGGCCTCGGGCTGGCCCTCGGCGGCATGAACGTCTTCATCTACATCGCGTTCGCGAGCATCCCGATCGGGGTCGCCGTCACCATCGAGTTCCTCGGCCCCCTCGCGCTCTCCCTCGTGCACACCCGACGCTGGCGTGACGTCCTCTGGGCGGTCCTCGCCCTCGCCGGGGTCGTGCTCCTCGGCGTCGGTCCGGCAGCGGTCACCGTGGTCGGGGGCGTCGTCTTCGCCGTGCTCGCCGCGGTGTGCTGGGCGGGCTACATCGTGATGAACCGACACGTCGGCGCCGCGATCCCCGGCGTCGACGGCCTGGCGGTGTCGATGCTCGTGGCGATGGTCGTGTCGCTGCCGTTCGGGCTCCGGTCCGCCGTCGACGGGGTCGTCCGCGAGCCGTGGCTCCTCGTCGTGTTCGGCGCGGTCGCCGTGCTGTCGAGCGTGCTGCCCTACGCCCTCGAGATGCTCGCCCTCCGGCGCATGCCGACCCGGGTGTTCGGGGTGCTGCAGAGTCTCGGTCCGGCGATCGCGGCCCTCGCGGGCCTGCTGATCCTGCACGAGGGACTCGCGCCGCTCGAGATCGTCGCACTCGCGTGCGTCACCGCGGCGAGCGTGGGCGTGACGCTGTCCGCCCGTCGCGAGCGGGGCAGTCGAAAAGGAGGCACGGATCCCGTTCCGTGAATCCGGAACGTGATCCGTGCCTCCAGTAAGACCGCCTATTCGTCGCGGAGGAAGTCCGCGTACGTGGGCTCCGTGTGTTCACCCGTCAGCAACGCCGGATCGTTGACCCGTCGTTCGACGTAGGCCGCGATGACCTCGGGTGGGGTGAGCACGTGGGCGACCCAGGACGGCACCTCGCTCTTCTTCATGGTGCCTCCTCCCCGTCCCAGCACTCGGATCGAATGCCTCGATCGTTGAGTTACTTGCTGTACCGGTGTTCCGTAAACGATCCTCGTGATGCCCGACGAAGTCAATGCGGTGCGTTCTCCGGACTGCGCCTGTCGACGTCGGCGCGGAGGGTGCGGTGCTTCACGGCCGACCGCCACACCCACGCGTTCGCCTGTTGGCCGAACTGCGCCCACTCGACCATGACGGCGTCGCGGGTCCAGCTCTTCGCGAAGGCCTTCACCCGGACGTGGAAGGTGGGGAACTGGATCCACGCCCACACCGGCACGGGCGTGACGGCGTGGCAGACGTCGGGGCCGCGGGCGTCCTCCGACAGGGAGTAGGCGCGCGGGCGTTCGACCTCCGGGTGTTCCGGGGGCTGCCACCGGTTCTCGCGACGCCGTCCCACGACGGTATTCGAACGTGTGTTCGAATCGGCGTCAAGTCGGCCGCGCGGTTGGTGCGCCCACGCGACCGACGATCGGCGTGTCGCCGCGGGTCGCGCGTCGGTGCCGCGGGTGGTGCGGGCGGTGCGGGCGCCGCGGGTGGTGGGGCAGTGTGCGAGGTTCCGCGCTCGGTGCGAGGCCCGCGGCGTCCCACGGTGCACGGAACCTCGCACCGTGTGGGCGGCCCCGCGCACCGTGCGAGGGGCGCACCGCGTCAGGGGGCGGCGCGCCCCGTCGAATCGCGGACGCTGAGCGTCAGGGACGGCCCCGGGCGTGACGACAGCGGGGTCCCGGCGTCGATCTGCTCGCGGAGCAGCGTGGCGGCGCGCTGTCCGAGCTCGACCGTGTCGCGGGTCAACGAGGTGATCGACGGGCGCACGAGTCGGACCATCGCCGAGTCGTCGAACGAGACGATCGAGACGTCACCCGGGACGGCGACGCCCATCTCGCTCGCCACGCCGAGTCCGGCGACCGCGAGCACGTCGTTGTCGTACACGATCGCGGTGGGACGGACGCTCCGCGAGAGCAGGGTCCGGGTCGCGTTCGCGCCGGCCTCGGCGGAGTAGTCGGTCGGGATCGATCCGGAGCCCTCGTGTCCCTCGGTCACGGTGAACGCCCGGACGCGCTCGATCCGCATGGCCGTGTGCTCGAACTCCGGTCGTCCGGCCACGTGGGCGATCCGCCGGTGGCCGAGTGCGTGCAGGTACCGCAGGACGGTGTCCGTCGCGTCCGAGTCGTCGATCCAGACGCTCGGCGCCGCGCCCTCGGCCGACGGGTGCGACCCGACGACCACGGTCGGCATGCCGAGTTCGGCGAGGAGCGCGAGCCGCTCGTCGTCGCGCCGCGGGTCGATCACGATCACGCCGTCGACCCGGTGCCCGCGCCACCAGTCCCGGTAGGTGTCGAGCTCCTCGGCGGCGTCACGCGCCACGAGGAGGTTCATGCCGACGTGGGTGCCGGCGAGCCCGAGCTGGATGCCGGAGATGAGGTCACCGAAGAACGACTCGGTGCCGAGTGTCCGGGCCGGCCGGTTGAGCACGAAGCCGATCGACCCGGCCTTCGCCCCGCCCAGCGCGCGTGCGGCGGTGTGCGGCTGCCAGTCGAGTTCGCGGGCGACCGCACGCACCCGGGCGCGGGTCTCGTCGGAGACCCCGGGGCGGTCGTTGAGCGCGAACGAGACCGCGCTGATGGACACGCCGGCTCGCGCGGCGATGTCGGCGATCGTCGTGCGACGGTTCTTGGCCACGGGCTTGACTATAGCGCTTTAGTTCGCAAACATCACTGCATTCGGCCGGTTCCGTGCAGGGAACTGAACCGGTTCAGCATGAACGCAGCGCGACGAAAGCAGCTGTCGCAGCGCGACGAAGCAGCAGTCGCAGCACGACGAAGGAGTCACGAGCGATGAAGAACACCACACGCAGGACGACGGGACGCGCCGTGGCGCTCCTCGCAGGAGCGGCCGTCACGGCCCTCGCACTGACGGCGTGCTCGGGCGGCGGCAACGCCTCGGGCAGCGACGGCGGCGACGGGAAGGTCGAGGGGTCGATCACCCTGCAGACGTGGGCGCTGACCCCGACCTACACGGACTACCTCAACGGCGTGATCAAGGACTTCGAGGCGAAGTACCCGGACGCCAAGGTGAAGCTCGTCGACCAGCCCGGTGACGGGTACGCCGACAAGGTCCTCAGCCAGGCGTCCTCGAACTCCCTGCCCGACGTGATCAACCTGCCGCCGGACATCGCCCTGCCCCTCGCCAAGCGCGGCTTCCTGCAGGACGTCGCGAAGGACGACCCGAAGCTCTCGAGCACCTACGTCAAGGGCGCGCTGGCGGCCTACGACTACAAGGGCGTCGACGGCACGTTCGGGTACCCCTGGTACCTCAACACCGACGTCGACTACTGGAACAAGTCGATGTTCGAGCAGTGCGGTCTCGATCCGGCGAACCCGCCGAAGACGACCGACGAGCTGTTCGCGCAGGCCGAGACCATGCACCAGAAGTGCCCGGACGACTACCTGATGAGCCGCAAGCCCGGCCTGTCGGACTTCTCGCTCGCCGGCGTCAAGATCATCAACGACCAGGGCACGAAGTTCACGTTCGCGAACTCCTCGAAGGCCGCCGACCTCATCGCGAAGTACGCGAAGGCCTACAAGGAGGGCCTCATGCCGTCCTCCGTGCTGAACACCGACTACCTCGGCAACTCGACCCTGTTCACGCAGGGCAAGGTCGCCTGGACCACCGGTGGTGCCACGGCGATCAGCGACTTCCAGAAGAACAACCCGTCGCTCAAGGGCAACATCGTCGTCTCGCCGGCGCTGGACAACCCGCCGCTGTACGTGCAGGGCCTCAGCGTCAGCGCGAAGAGCAAGCACGTCGCCACCGCCGAGGCGCTCGCTGCCTTCATGACGAACGCGAAGAACCAGGAAGCCTTCGCGCACCTGGTGAACATCTTCCCGTCGACCACCTCGTCGCAGTCCGACCCGTACTTCTCGAAGGACGACGGCACCGTCGAGGCGAAGGCCCGCGTGCTCGCCAACGACGCCCTGAAGACCGCGAAGAACCTCAACCCGGTCGAGGCGAACTCGGCGATGACGGACTTCCTCGACCAGCAGATCGCGCTGGCGATGAAGGGCGGCACCACGCCCGAGAAGGCGCTGCAGACGGCGCAGACCAAGATGAACAGCCTGCTGGCCAACAGCTGATGCGCGCCAACCGCTGGTTCACGCCCTGGCTGCTCGTCCTGCCGGCACTCGTCTGGCTCCTCGCGTTCAGCCTCTGGCCGTCGATCAACACCGTCCGGCTGTCGTTCACGAACGCCAGCCCCCTCGGGGGCGTGAGCCAGTGGGTGGGCCTGCAGAACTTCGAGACACTGCTCGCCGATCCGCAGGTGTGGGAAGCGCTCCTCAACAGCGTCATCTACATGGCGGTCTGCCTGCCGCTCCTGACGGTCCTGCCGCTCCTCATGGCGGTGCTCGTCGAGCGGAAGCTCCCCGGTATCGCGTTCTTCCGGACCGCGTACTACACGCCGGTGATCGCGAGCGCCGTGGTCGTCGGGCTCATCTGGAACTGGATCCTCGACGACCGCGGGGTCATCAACGAGATGGCGCAGCACCTCGGGATCGTCCAGAGCTCGATCCCGTTCCTCACCGACCGGTGGCTGCTCGTGTTCAGCGCGATCAGCCTGACGGTCTGGAAGGGCCTCGGGTACTACATGATCATCTTCCTGGCGGCCCTCGGGAACGTCGGGAAGGACCTGCACGAAGCCGCGGCGCTCGACGGCGCCGGCGCGGTCCGCCGGTTCTGGTCGGTCACCATGCCGGGGGTCCGGGGGACGATGACGCTCGTCGGGATCCTGGTCTGCGTCAGCGCGCTCCGGGTGTTCAGCGAGCTCTACATCCTCACCAACGGCACGGGTGGACCGGGCGGGCAGGACAACTCGCTCGTCATGCTCATCCAGCAGTACGCCCGCGGCTTCACCGGCAACCTCGGCTACGCGTCCGCCCTGAGCCTCCTGCTCTTCGTCGTGACGCTCATCCCGATGCTCGCCCTCGCCCGGATGAACAGCAAGGCGGACAAGTGACCAACACGACCACCACCAGCGAACCCGCCCTGGGCGGGGCGTGCGGTGCAGCCAGCCCCACGCCGGACGTGACCGGCGGGACGGACGGGGGGCGCGCCTCCAGGCAGAACGGACGCAAGCGCCGCGCGTCCTGGGGCGTCATGTCCACCCGCGAGAAGGTCCTCCGCTACGTCCTGCTCATCGTGGTGCTGTTCATCACGATCGGTCCGTTCCTCTGGCAGCTGTCCACCTCGCTCAAGGGCACGGGGGAGGACATCTACACCGCGAACCCGTCGTTCATCCCGACCCAGCCGACGTTCGGCAACTACCTGCGGGTCGGCGAGGCGATCCCGGTCTTCGGCTACATCGGCAACTCGCTCGTCGTCGCCGCGATCGACGTCCTCGGGAACATCGTGTTCGCGACCCTCGCGGGCTTCGCGCTCGCCCGGCTGCAGTGGCGGTTCCGCAAGTTCGTGCTCGGGCTGTTCCTCGCGACCCTGGTGCTGCCGGGGGAGGCGACGATCATCAGCCAGTTCGTCACCATCAAGGACATCGGTCTCGCCGACTCCCTCGTCGGCGTCGCGCTGCCCGGCATGATCGCGGCGCTCAACGTCCTGCTGATGTTCAACGCGTTCCGGCAGATCCCGGAGGAGATCGACCAGGCCGCCGTGATGGACGGCGCGAACGCGATGCAGCGACTCCGGTACATCTCGCTGCCCGCCGTGCAGGGGACCATCGCCGTGATCGCGATCTTCTCGTTCATCGGCGCGTGGGACGACTTCCTCTGGCCGCTCATCGTGCTGCAGTCCCCGGACAAGCTGACGCTGACGGTCGGGCTGCAGTACCTGCAGGGCACGTTCGCGACGGACCAGCGGATGATCGCCGCCGGCACGATGATCGCGTTCATCCCGATCGCCGTGATCTTCGCGATCCTGCAGCGCTTCTTCTTCAAGGGCGTCGAAGAGGGCGGGGTGAAGGGCTGATGCGCTTCGGCGTCAACCACACCCCGTCGGTCGGCTGGTTCCACTCGTGGCTCGACTTCTCGCCGTCGGACACGGCGCGGGACATGGAGCAGATCGCCTCGCTCGGCGCCGACCACGTGCGGATCTTCCCGCTGTGGCCGGTGGTGCAGCCGAACCGCACCCTCATCCGGCAACCGGCGCTGCGCGACGTCGCGACGGTCGTCGACATCGCGGGGTCCTTCGGGCTCGACGTCAACGTCGACGCGCTGCAGGGGCACCTGTCGAGCTTCGACTTCGTGCCGTCGTGGCTGGAGAGCTGGCACCGTCGGAACATGTTCACCGACCCGGACGTCGTCGCGTCGACCGCGGCGTACGTCGAGGCGCTCGCGGCGGCCGTCGCGGACAAGCCGAACCTGCTCGGGATCACCGTCGGCAACGAGGTCAACCAGTTCGCGCACGCGCCGCACCCGGCACCGCACGACACCACGGCGGAGCAGGGACACGCGTGGGCGGCGGCGATGGTCGCGGCGGCGCGGCGCGGTCTGGAGGCGCGGCGCGCGTCCGCCCCGTCGCCTGCGTCGGGCACCGGGTCGCGTCCAGGGCCCCTGGTCACCGTCGCGCAGTACGACGCGGCCTGGTACGACGACGCGCAGCCCTTCGGCCCGGAGCACGCGGCGGACCACGGCGACGCGACGGTCACGCACTCGTGGGTGTTCAACGGCTCGGCGGCGCTGCACGGCGCACTCGGTCCCGGATCGGTCCGGCACGGCGAGTACCTCCTCCAGCTCGCCGCCGCGTGGAACCGTGACCCCGAGCGGCCGAACTGGCTCCAGGAGGTCGGGGCCCCGACGAA
This sequence comes from Curtobacterium sp. 314Chir4.1, assembly GCF_900215175.1. Taxonomy (NCBI): domain Bacteria; kingdom Bacillati; phylum Actinomycetota; class Actinomycetes; order Micrococcales; family Microbacteriaceae; genus Curtobacterium; species Curtobacterium sp. 314Chir4.1. Next base: position 223,645 of record NZ_OCMI01000003.1, on the reverse strand, counting down.
CGTGGTCGACCCCGCCGACGCCGCCTCGTTCACCGAGCAGACGATCCGCCACGTGCTCGACGCGCAGCACGTGCTCGGCGTCACCTGGTGGTGCTCGCACGACGTCTCCCGGTCCCTCGCGGACTTCCCGGAGCTCGAGTACGACCTCGGCCTGTTCACGAACGACGGCCGGCTCAAGCCCGCGGGGGAGGCCTTCGCCGCACTCGCCCGCTCAGCCGGCGACGGCACCACCACCTCGGTGACCCCGCCGTCGACCGCCCTCGTCCTCGACGACGTCGGCCCGGACCACGCTCCCCGGCACGGAGTCCGAGCCGACAGTGCACCCGGCGGCCGGTTCGCCGCCGCCTGGCTCGCGCTCGCCGAGGGTGCCCCGGACGGCCGCGGGCCGCAGGTCGTCCTGCGCTCCCGCCTCGGCGACGACACCCTGCTCGCCGCACGGGGCATCACCCGGTGCGTCGAGGTCCCCGACGACGCCCCCACAGCACTGCTGTCGGTCGCCCACCCGGCGACGATGGCCTGACCGCACCACCCGCCCGTCCCGCCGGCACCGACGCCGGCCCTCCCCTCCAGGAAGGTCCCCATGCACGACGACATCCCCCTCACCACCGGCCGGGCGCGACGCGTCCTCGACGAACGGATCCTGCCGGCCGTGCACGCGACGGCGACGGCGCTCGACACCGCCTGGCACGAGCTGCCGGGTGAGCCGATCGCGCCCGCCGAAGGCCTGGCTCTCGAGTTCACGCCGTACGAGGTGGGCACGACGTGGGGTGCTGCGTGGGGCACGACCTGGTTCCGCCTGTCCGGGACCGTCCCGACCGAGTGGGCCGGTCGTCGGGTGGAGGCCGTGATCGACCTCGGGTTCGACAAGAACATGCCCGGGTTCCAGTGCGAGGGACTCGTGTACCTCGTCGACGGCACCCCGGTGAAGTCGATCAACCCCCGGAACCAGTGGGTCCTCGTCGCCGAGGAAGCGGTCGGTGGCGAGCCCGTCGAGCTCTTCGTCGAGGCGGCGTCGAACCCCGTCCTGCTCGACTACCACCCCTTCCTCGTCACGCACGAGGGTGACATCCAGACCTCGTCGTCGAAGCGGCTCTACACGTCGCGCCGGATGGACCTGGCGGTGTTCGAGTCCGAGGTGCACGAGCTCGCCCTCGACATCGACGTCCTGCTCGAACTCCAGGCCGAGCTCCCGGAGGGCCCGCGTCGGATGCGGATCCTGCAGGCGCTCGACGACGCACTCGACCGGCTCGACCTGCAGCACATCGCGTCGACCGCCGGAGATGCCCGAGCGGCGCTCGCCGACGTGCTCGCCGCGCCAGCCGAGGCCTCGGCGCACACGATCTCCGCCGTCGGGCACGCCCACATCGACTCCGCCTGGCTCTGGCCGGTCCGTGAGACGATCCGGAAGGTCGCCCGCACCACATCCACGATGACCGAGCTCATCGACCAGACCGACGACTTCGTGTACGGCATGTCGAGCGCGCAGCAGTACGCGTGGATCAAGGAGCACCGGCCCGAGGTCTACGCCCGGGTTCGTGCCGCGGTCGAGGCCGGCCGGTTCTTGCCGATCGGCGGCATGTGGGTCGAGTCCGACACCGTGATGCCGACGGGTGAGAGCATCGTCCGCCAGTTCTCGCAGGGGCAGCGGTTCTTCGAGCGGGAGTTCGGCATCCGGCCGAAGGGCGTCTGGCTCCCGGACAGCTTCGGGTACTCGCCGGCGCTGCCGCAGCTCATGCGCCGTGCGGGCTTCGAGTGGTTCTTCACGCAGAAGATCTCGTGGAACCAGGTGAACAAGTTCCCGCACCACACGTTCCTCTGGGAGGGCATCGACGGTTCGCGGGTGTTCTCGCACTTCCCGTCGATGGACACGTACAACTCGCGGCTGTCGGGCAGCGAGGTCGCGAAGGCCTCCCGGCAGTTCCGCGAGAACCGGCTCGCGACCGGGTCGATCGCACCCGTCGGTTGGGGTGACGGCGGTGGCGGCACCACCCGCGAGATGACCGGTACGGCGAAGCGTCTGGCCGACCTCGAGGGCAGCGCCAGGGTCCGCTGGGAGCACCCCGACGCGTTCTTCGACCGGGCAAAGGCCGAGCTGCCGGACCCGCCGGTGTGGGTCGGCGAGCTGTACCTCGAACTGCACCGTGCGACCCTGACGTCGCAGCACGGGACGAAGCAGGGCAACCGCCGGTGCGAGCAGCTGCTCCTCGAGGCCGAGCTCTGGGCCGCGACCGCCGCTGCACGGACTGACTTCGCCTACCCGTACGACGAGCTCGACGCCCTCTGGCAGCAGGTCCTGCTGCAGCAGTTCCACGACATCCTGCCCGGCACCTCGATCGCCTGGGTGCACCGCGAAGCGGTCGCGAAGTACGCCGAGACGGCCGCTGCGCTCACTGCGATCATCGAGTCGGCGCTGTCGGCACTGGCCGGCCCCGGCGACGCGACGGTCGTCGTGAACCCGGCCCCGTTCCTCCAGGCCGGTGCACCCGCGCAGGGCGCGGTCGTCGCGACCGACGTGCCGGAGCCGACCTCCGTGACGCTCGCCGAGGAGGACGGCGGGTACGTGCTGGCGAACGACCTCGTCCGGGTCGTCGTCGACGGTCGTGGACTCGTGACGAGCGCCGTCGACCTGGCCACCGGGCGCGAGGCGATCGCCACCGGGCAGGCTGCCAACCTGCTCCAGCTGCACCAGGACTTCCCGAACATGTGGGACGCGTGGGACGTCGACCGGTACTACCGGAACCGGGTCGAGGACCTCGTGTCGGTCACGGCGCTGCACGGTTCGGTGGACGCGGACGGCGTCGCGCGTGTCGTCGTGGAGCGGACCTTCGGGGAGTCGACCGTGCGGCAGGAGATCACGCTCGCGCCGGACTCCCGCACCCTCGAGTTCGACCAGACGACCGACTGGCACGAGACCGAGAAGTTCCTCAAGGTCGCGTTCCCGCTCGACGTCCGCGCCGAGCACACCGTCGCCGAGACGCAGTTCGGCGCGCAGAAGCGGGTCACGCACACGAACACCTCGTGGGAGGCCGCGAAGTTCGAGACCTCGATGCACCGCTACGTGCTCGTGTCCGAGCCCGGGTTCGGCGTGGCCCTGGTGAACGACTCCATCCACGGGTTCGACACCACCCGCGACGCCGTCGACGGACACGTCACCACGACCGTGCGGCTCTCGTTGCTCCGGGCGCCGCGGTTCCCCGACCCCGAGACCGACCAGGGCGTGCAGACGCACCGGTACGGCATCGTGATCGGCACCGACCAGCTCGGGGCGACGGCGGCCGGTGTGGTCATGAACGCCGGGCCGCGCACCGTGACGGGTGCGCACGGGTTCGACCCGCTCGTGCAGGTGTCCGGCGACGTCGTGCTGTCGAGCGTCAAGCTCGCCGACGACCGGTCGGGCGACCTCGTCGTGCGGGTCTACGAGCCGAGCGGGCGCCGGGGGACCGGTCGGATCTCGGTGGAGGGGCCGTTCGGTCCTGCTGCCGAGGTCACGTTGCTCGAGGAGCCGCTGTCCGACACGGATCCGTCCTCGTTCCCCGTCGATGCGTACGAGGTGCGCACCTTCCGCTTCCCACACAACTGATCGACCAACCCATTCAAGGAGGAATGAGATGAAGAAGTCCATGAAGTTCGGGATCGTGGCGGCCATCGCCGCGATGGTGGCGGCACCGCTCGTGCCGTCCGCAGCGACCGCAGCGCCCAGCGCTGCGGCCGCTCCTGCGGCCACTGCGGCGACGAAGTCCGGTCCGACGAGCATCGCGTACGTCGAGGTCAACAACGACCAGCTCGCCAACGTCGGCCGCTACCAGCTGGCGAACGGCGCGAACGCGTTCGACGTGGCGATCATCTTCGCCGCCAACATCAACTGGAACGGGTCGAAGGCCGTCCTCTACAACAACGACAAGGTGCAGGCGACGCTCGACGCCGCAGCCACGCAGATCAAGCCCCTGCAGGCGAAGGGGATCAAGGTGTCGCTGTCGATCCTCGGCAACCACCAGGGCGCCGGCATCGCCAACTTCCCGACCCAGGCGGCGGCGCAGGACTTCGCGTCGCAGGTCACCGCGACCGTCACGAAGTACGGGCTCGACGGCGTGGACCTCGACGACGAGTACGCCGACTACGGCACGAACGGCACCCCGCAGCCGAACCAGCAGTCGATCGGCTGGCTCATCACGGCGCTGCGGGCCCAGATGCCCTCGAAGCTGCTGTCGTTCTACAACATCGGGCCGGCGGCGTCCTCGCTGTCGTCGTCGAGCTCGACGATCGGCTCGAAGCTGAACTACGCGTGGAACCCGTACTACGGCTCGTACTCGGCGCCGTCGATCCCGGGCCTCGGGAAGAGCGCGCTGTCCCCGGCCGCGGTCGACATCCAGAACACGGCGCAGTCCACCGCGGTGTCACTCGCTTCGCGGACGGTCGCTGACGGCTACGGCGTGTTCATGACGTACAACCTGCCGGGAGGCGACAAGTCCGCCTACGTGTCCGCCATGACGCAGAAGCTCTACGGGCAGGCCGCGACGTACCACTGACGTCGCGCCCGCAGCGGCGGCTCGCGCCCCGCGTCTCCTCGGCGTCGGCCTGGAGGCGCGGGGCGCGTCCGTCTCACTGCTCGCTCCTCGTGGTCGCTCGGCAGGGCATCAGTGTGCGAGGGCATCAGTGTGCGAGGTTCCGTGCATCGTGCGAGGGGCGCGGGGTCGCACACTGGGCGGGACCTCGCACAGTGTCGGTGGCCCCTCGCACCGTGCGAGGGGCACGGGTCGTACGATCGCGGCGTGGAACTCGAGTTCAGCGGCGAGGTCATCGAGTGGCGCGGGCCGGCGCCGTTCTTCTACGCGGTCGTGCCGCCGGACGCCGCCGAGGTCATCCACGAGCTCGCGCCGATGCTCACGTACGGCTGGGGAGTGATCCCGGCGCGGGTGACGATCGGCCGGGTGACGTGGACGACCTCGCTCTTCCCGAAGGATGGGGGATACCTCGTGCCGTTGCGGGCAGCGGAGCGCAAGCGTGCCGGGGTCGAGCTCGGTGACGCGCCGAACCTGACGCTCACGCTCGGCGCGCGCTGACTAGCGGATCTCGGCAGCAACGGCGATCGTGCTGGCGGCGCGCTCTGCGTTCCCGGAAGTGGCGAGGAACACCTGTCCGTTCTCCCGTCTGATCCGCACGGCGCGCTGACCGTCCGCCGCAAGGAGCAGGCCTCTCCGGCGGCTGGACCCCTTGATGCCCCACCCGCCGAAGTCCTCCAACGGGCGCACGTCGACGATGGTCACGGAGGCGATCTCGACGATCCTGATGCGGACGACCCAGAACGGCACGGCGAGGAGCCAGACCGAGTTGCGTGTCGCGAGGATGCCGACCGCCGGTACGACGAGCGTCAGGAGCAGCACCCCGGCGCCGATACCGAGCATCCACCAGCCACTCGCCTTCGGGAACTCGGCGATGGAGAACACGCACACCAGTGCGGGGCCGCCGCAGAGGATGAGGCGGAGGCCGATGGTGAACCGTTGCCAGGAGAGGACGCTCATTGCTCTGTCCGATCGCTTCGCGGTACGCGCAGGTATAGCGCCAGGAGCGCCGCCATGGCCAGGTAGAAGGACCAGAGCCCGAACATCACACCGATGCACAGGTGGAACGCGAGCATGATCGCGAGCGCCAGACGGCGGACGCCCGGGCGGACGAACAGGAGTGCTGCGGCGAAGAGCTCGAGAGCCGGGCTCCGCTGTGGGCTCGGCAGCAGCGTTCGACGGGGTGCAAGCCGATTACGCCTCCGACGAGTCGAACCACGGCCACGGAATCGGTCGCTGAGTGCCTCATCGCAGTCCTTTCATGATTACGTCGAGACTGGCATGCATGTGTAAAACACACAACTTCACTCCGTATCGAGGTAGCTGAGCTCAACCGCGGCCCCGCGCCGGGACGGGCTCCTGTCCCGCTGCGTATCCATCTGATCGCCCACGGTGAGAAGCTCGAAGCGGACACCGACTGTGCGTGGTAGGTGGTGCATCGGTGCCCAGGGCGGTGGCTGGCGGGTTGGTCTGACCAACGCTCGAACTGAGTGTCCTCCGGGCGGTCTCTCATGGAGGATCTCGTGCGCGTTCCGACACGGCCGTCTGGCTCGATCCCAGGGCGGGGCCAACGAGGGGCCCGCTGGTCGAAGCGGCTTGCGGTGGCAGGGATGACGGGAATCGAGCGTCGGCGCAGTGCCAGGTTGCAGGAGAGGGGATGACGGGAATCGAACCCGCGTGGCCAGTTTGGAAGACTGGGGCTCTACCATTGAGCTACATCCCCGCGCTGCGCACCTGTCGCAGCCCGACCATCGTAGCGGACGAACGAGCACCGACATGCCAGGCCGTGTGATCCCGAAGCCGGACGCCACGGCCGAGCGCACGATCCGTTGGTCGCGGGTGGCCTCGTACGTGCTGGTGGTCCTCGCCGCCGTCGTGTTCTCGCTGCGCCCCGAGCTGTTCGGGGATCCCCAAGGTCAGCCCGCGCACGCCCTCCTGCACGTCTGGCGGATCGTCGTCGGCGCACTCCTCGTGGTAGCTGCGCTCGGCGTCCAGGTGGTCGTCGGCGTCCGGTGGCGGACTGGCCTGCGACGACGCGCGCACGACGACGCCGGGGTCGGCTCCGCAGACGGCTCCGAACCTGCCGGGAACCGCGCGCCGGGGGACCGCTAGACTCATCGGCGTCCAGTGCGCGCTTCCGGCGTGCGCGGGCACCCTGGCTCAGTCAAACGGGGCGTAGCTCAGCTTGGTAGAGCGCCCGCTTTGGGAGCGGGAGGTCGCAGGTTCAAATCCTGTCGCCCCGACCAGGACCACACGAACGTCAACCAACAGGAGAACATCCCTTGGCCACCAGCACCGTCGACAAGGTGAGCGACACCCGCGTCAAGCTCACCGTGAACGTGACGCCGGAAGATCTCAAGCCGAGCATCGACCACGCGTACAAGCACATCGCCGAGCAGATCAACATCCCCGGCTTCCGCAAGGGCAAGGTCCCGCCGGCGATCGTCGACCAGCGTGTCGGCCGCGGCGAGGTCCTGAACCACGCCGTCGGCGACGCGATCGACAACTTCTACCGCCAGGCGGTGGAGGAGCAGGAGCTGCGCATCCTCGGCCGTGCCGAGGCGGACGTCTCCGAGCTCCCGAACGTCAAGGACTTCACGGGCGACCTCGTCCTCACCTTCGAGGTGGACGTCCGTCCCGAGTTCGACCTGCCGGAGTACGACAAGTACGTGCTCACCGTCGACGCCGTCGAGGTCTCGGACGACGAGATCGAAGAGGAGCTGCAGAATCTGCGCACCCGCTTCGGCACGCTCGTGACGGTCGACCGTCCGGCGACCACGGGTGACTTCGCGCAGATCGACCTCACCGCCACCATCGGCGACGACGAGGTCGACTCGGCCACCGGCGTCTCCTACGAGATCGGTTCGGGCGACCTGCTCGAGGGCATCGACGAGGCGCTCGAGTCCCTCACGGCCGGCGAGTCCACCACCTTCGAGTCGAAGCTCGTCGGCGGCGACCGCGAGGGTGAGATCGCCCAGATCGCCGTGACCGTCACCGCCGTCAAGGAGCGCGAGCTCCCCGAGGCCGACGACGAGTTCGCGCAGATCGCCAGCCAGTTCGACACGATCGACGAGCTCAAGGCGGACCTCAAGGAGCAGATCGCGAAGTCCAAGACCTTCGGTCAGGGCGCCGCGGCTCGCGACAAGCTCGTCGAGAAGCTCATCGAGGACGTCAACATCCCGATCTCGGAGAAGCTCATCGAGGACGAGGTGCACCGTCACCTCGAGCAGGAGAACCGTCTGGAGGACGACGAGCACCGCAAGGAGGTCTCCGAGTCCAGCGAGAAGGCCTTCCGTTCGCAGATCCTCCTCGACTCGATCGCCGAGAAGGAAGAGATCCAGGTCTCGCAGGAGGAGCTCACCCAGTACCTCATCCAGGCTGCTGCGCAGTACGGCATGGAGCCGGGCGAGTTCATCAAGGTGATCGACCAGAACGGGCAGATCCCCGGCATGGTCGGCGAGGTGGCCCGTTCCAAGGCCGTCGCGACCGTCCTCTCCAAGGTGACCGTCAAGGACTCCAACGGTGACGACGTCGACCTCTCCGCCTTCACGGCGGGCGTCGCGCAGACCCCCGCGGAGGACGCGGAGTAGTCCGCGACCACCTCTCTGACTGGAGGCGCGGTGCCAGCTGGCACCGCGCCTCCAGTCCGTTTGTGGGTCACCCGCATTGCCGACAGCGAACACACGCGAAGTGGTGCGTTGCAACCGATAAGTTCGACAACAAGCGACAACTGAACGGGAGCTTTTCCATGGCCGAAGCAACACTGAACCCCAGTGTTTTTGACCGCCTTCTGAGAGACCGGATCGTGTGGCTCGGCTCCGAGGTCCGCGACGACAACTCGAACGAGATCGCAGCCAAGCTGCTGCTGCTCGCCGCCGAGGACCCTGAGAAGGACATCTACCTCTACATCAACTCGCCCGGTGGCTCGATCACCGCCGGCATGGCGATCTACGACACGATGCAGTTCGTGCCGAACGACATCGTCACGGTGGGCATCGGCCTCGCCGCCTCGATGGGGCAGTTCCTGCTCTCGTCCGGCACCCCGGGCAAGCGCTACATCACGCCGAACGCGCGCGTGCTCCTGCACCAGCCGTCCGGTGGCTTCGGTGGTACGGCTGCCGACATCCAGACGCAGGCCAAGGTCATCCTCGACATGAAGCAGCGGATGGCCGAGCTCACGGCGGAGCAGACCGGCAAGTCGATCGAGCAGATCCTCAAGGACAACGACCGCGACAACTGGTTCACGGCGCAGGAAGCCCTCGAGTACGGCTTCGTCGACCACCTCCGCGCGTCGAGCGCCGAGGTCATCGGCGGCGGTGGCACCGTCGCCGACGGCGAGACCCCCACCGCAGCGGCCGAGCCCGACGCCCAGTCCTGACCCGACCCACCGAAGAAAAGGAAACGAGAATGCATCTCCCCATGCTCGGTGGCGCGCAGAACGTCCCGGCCCCCACTGATCGGTACATCCTGCCGAGCTTCGAAGAGCGCACGGCCTACGGCTACAAGCGGCAGGACCCGTACGCGAAGCTGTTCGAGGACCGCATCGTGTTCCTCGGCGTCCAGGTTGACGACGCCTCGGCGGACGACGTCATGGCGCAGCTCCTCGTGCTCGAGTCGATGGACCCGGACCGCGACATCGTGATGTACATCAACTCGCCCGGTGGCTCGTTCACCGCGATGACGGCGATCTACGACACGATGCAGTACATCCGTCCGCAGATCCAGACGGTCTGCCTCGGACAGGCCGCCTCGGCCGCGTCGGTGCTGCTCGCTGCCGGTACCCCCGGCAAGCGTCTGGCGCTGCCGAACGCCCGGGTGCTCATCCACCAGCCCGCGACCCAGCAGGGTGGCGGTCAGGCGTCCGACATCGAGATCCAGGCGGCGGAGATCCTCCGGATGCGCACCTGGCTCGAGGAGACCCTGTCGAAGCACTCGAACCGCACGCCGGAGCAGGTCAACAACGACATCGAGCGCGACAAGATCATGTCCGCCGAGGAAGCCCTCGAGTACGGCCTGATCGACCAGGTCCTCACGAGCCGCAAGAACCTGCCGGCGCTCGTCAAGTAAGACCGACGACCCGCACGACGAAGGCCCCGCACCGATCGGTGCGGGGCCTTCGTCGTGTGCGGTGTTGCCGGTGCGTCAGTCCTCGTCGGTGTCGTCCGCCGCGGGGGCGGGACGACGGCGGAGGAGCAGCAAGACGGCGACGACCACGCCGACCAGGACGACGCCGCCGGCTCCGATCCAGAGCGCGTCGGACGCGGCTGAGTCGTCGTTCCCCGAGGCGGTGCCCGTGGTGTCGGCGCCGGCGCTCGCGTCACTGCCCGCGGTGGCGCACACCGGGGGCTTCGTCGCACCCGTCGCGGGCGTGAACCCGGCGGGGGCGTCCCAGGTGAACGCGTACTCGTCGGACACGGTGTGGCCGTCCGCGGAGACGATCTGCCACTCGACGGTGTACTTGCCCGAGTCGCCGAGGGCGGCCTTCGTGGTCATCGACGGACCGTCGACGTCGAGGCAGCCGTCCTCGTAGTACTTCCCGTCCGGCCCGACGATCCGGTACGCGAACCCGGCGTCCGAGCCGCCGATGTCGAGGAGCTTGTCGTTCGTGGTGATCTCGAAGGCGTCGGGCAGCGACGTCAGCGTGCCGTCCACCTTCGGCGTCGAGGCGACCATGTAGTTGTGCGCACTGGCCGGGCCGGCGAGTCCGAGGACGGAACCGCCCGCGATGGCGACGGCCGCGGCGGTCCCGGCCACGAGCCTCCAGGCCCGCGACCGGCCACGCGCACGACGCTCGACGCGCTGGGTCACTTGGAGGCGCTCCGGCGGCGCGTGTTCGCGACGGCGACGACCAGGGCGACCGCGCCGAGCACCAGGCCGCCGAGGCCGAGGAAGCGGCCGACGAGGTCGGGGTCGGCGGGCGTGGTCGACGCCGGGGCCGCGGCCTCGGTCGCTTCGGCGCCGTGGGAGCCGTGACCGTCCTCGTCGCCCGCGGTCTCGGCCGCGGTGAGGGTGATCGAGGGGGCCGGGTGCTCGGGCTCGGCTTCGCCGGCCTTCTGCTCCTGGTTCCACTCGACCGACCCCTTCTCGCAGGTCTGCACCGCCGGGAACTCGACGAGGTCGCCCGCCTTGCCGTCCGGCAGCGAGAACGAGAGCGAGAAGGTGTCGCGCTCGTCGGCGGGGAGCGGGGTCTTCGCGGTGTACACGACGCTCGTCACACGCTCGCCGGCGTCCTCGGCGGACTCGTCGTCGGCGGCGGCCGAGGCGCTCGTGTAGGGCTCGGTCGTCTTCGTGATGGTCCAGTTCGGGTTCACCGTCGGCGTGACCTCGATGATGGACTCCGGCACCTCGAACGCGATCCGCGTGGTCGGGGAGCCGTCGCACCCGTGCGGCAGGGAGAACGTCGCGGTCGTGTACGAGTTCGCCGCGGTCGACGTGGCGGTGGCCGACACGTGCGCGCTGGCGACACCCGCGGTGCCGAGGACGATGAGAGCGGTGACGCCGAGGGTCGCGGTGCCGACGACGGCGAGACGCTTGGGCATGGGGTTCCTTCCGGAGCTGCAGTTCTACAAGTTGTAGAGAAGTCGTGGACACGGTAGCAGGATCGAACGCCCTGGGCGAACGCGCCGGGTGAAACCGGCTCGGCGTCGCAGCCGGTGTCACCGGTTGCGATTAGGCTCGTCCACAGTCGGGCAGGTCATCGGCCTGCATCGGTCAACCAGGGAGGGCACCGACATGGCACGCATCGGAGAGAGCGCTGACCTGCTCAAGTGCTCCTTCTGTGGCAAGAGCCAGAAGCAGGTCCAGCAGCTCATCGCCGGTCCCGGCGTGTACATCTGCGACGAGTGCGTCGAGCTGTGCAACGAGATCATCGAGGAACGACTGGCCGAGGCCGGCGAGGACACCGCCAGCGGCGAGTTCGAGCTCCCGAAGCCGCGCGAGATCTTCGACTTCCTGCAGGAGTACGTCATCGGGCAGGACCCGGCGAAGCGCTCCCTGGCCGTCGCCGTCTACAACCACTACAAGCGGATCCGGGCGCAGGGGCAGATCACCGCTGCCGAGGACCGCGACGACGTCGAGATCGCGAAGTCGAACATCCTGCTGATCGGCCCGACCGGCTGCGGCAAGACGTACCTCGCGCAGACGCTCGCGAAGCGCCTCAACGTGCCGTTCGCCGTCGCGGACGCCACCGCCCTGACCGAGGCCGGCTACGTGGGCGAGGACGTCGAGAACATCCTCCTCAAGCTCATCCAGGCGGCCGACTACGACGTGAAGCGTGCCGAGACCGGCATCATCTACATCGACGAGGTCGACAAGATCGCCCGCAAGGCCGAGAACCCCTCGATCACGCGCGACGTCTCGGGTGAAGGCGTGCAGCAGGCGCTCCTCAAGATCCTCGAGGGCACGGTCGCCTCGGTTCCGCCGCAGGGCGGTCGGAAGCACCCGCACCAGGAGTTCATCCAGATCGACACGACGAACGTGCTGTTCATCGTGGCAGGGGCGTTCGCGGGGCTCGAGGACATCGTGTCCTCGCGCGTCGGCAAGCGGGGGATCGGCTTCGGTGCGCCGCTGCACAGTGCCACCGACCACCAGGACCTCTACGCCGAGGTCCTGCCGGAGGACCTGCACAAGTTCGGCCTCATCCCGGAGTTCATCGGTCGTCTGCCCGTCGTGACCACGGTGTCGCAGCTCGACCAGTCCGCGCTCATGCAGATCCTCACCGAGCCGAAGAACGCGCTCGTGAAGCAGTACCAGCGGATGTTCCAGATCGACGGCGTCGACCTGGAGTTCGACCGTGGTGCGCTCGAGGCGATCGCCGACCTCGCGGTGCTCCGGCAGACCGGTGCCCGCGGGCTCCGGGCCATCCTCGAAGAGGTCCTCGGCCCGGTGATGTTCGACGTCCCCTCCGACGAGGACGTCGCCCGCGTCGTCATCACCCGCGAGTCGGTGCTCGAGAACGCGGCGCCGACGATCGTGCCGCGTCCGCGGGCGAAGCGGGTCGAGAAGTCCGCCTAGGCCACCCACGCGAAGGGCCCGCACCGTCTGTCGGTGCGGGCCCTTCTTCGTGCGGGCGGTCGGCGCGCCCACGGTTCGACGCCTGGTTCTTCCCATGACGGCTGCGATGGAAGGTGGGATCGGGCGTACCTGGTCGGAACTTCCGACCAGGTACGCCCGATTCGACCAGGTACGCCCGATTCGACCGGGTACGCCCGATTCGACCAGGTACGCCCGGGAGCGTCCGGGAGCGCCCGGTACGCCTGGAAGCGTCCGGTCGCGCCTACTCCAGCCCGCGGCGGCGCAGCAGCGGCCCCACCTCGGCGTCACGCCCGCGGAAGTCGCGGTAGGCCTCGAGCGGGTCCTTCGCCCCGCCGACGCCGAGCAACTTCTCCGCGAAGCGCGCCCCGGCTTCCCGCGACAACCCGCCGTTCGACCGGAACCACTCGACCGTGTCGGCGTCGAGCACCTCGGACCAGATGTACCCGTAGTACCCGGCGTCGTACCCACCGGAGAACGTGTGCGCGAAGTACGTCGACGAGTAGCGCGGCGGGACGGCCTCGACGGCGATGCCGGCGTCCTGCAGCGCCTGACGCTCGAACGCCTCGACGTCCGTGACCGCCGCAGCCGAAGCGGCCGACAGCCGGTGCCACGCCTGGTCGAGCAGCGCGGCGGCGAGGTACTCGGTGGTCGCGAAGCCCTCGTTGAACCCGGCCGAGTCGCTCAGTCCGAGCACGAGCTCCGGGGGCAGCGGCTCGCCGGTCTCGTGGTGCTTCGCGTAGTTCGCCAGCACGGACGGCCACGACACCCACATCTCGTTCACCTGGCTCGGGAACTCGACGAAGTCGCGCTCGACGTTCGTGCCGGAGAACCGCGGGTACGTCGTCCGGGCGATGAGGCCGTGCAGCGCGTGCCCGAACTCGTGGAAGAGCGTCTCGACCTCGTCCTGGATGAGGAGCGTCGGCGAGCCCGCCGCGGGCTTCGCCACGTTGAGGTTGTTCACGACGACAGGCAGCGTGCCGAGCAACGCGGACTGCTCGACGACGGGGTTCATCCACGCGCCGCCGCGCTTGCCGTCCCGCGTGTACAGGTCGAGCAGGTAGAGGCCGACCTCCTCGCCGGAAGCCCCGTGCACCTCGAAGACCCGGACCTCGTCGTTGTAGCCGTGCAGGTCCGGGCGCTCGGTGAAGGTCAGGCCGTAGAGCTCGCCGGCGGCGTGGAAGACGCCGTCCCGCAGGACTCGATCGGCCTCGAAGTACGGGCGGAGTGCCGAGCTGTCCGCGGCGAACTGTTCGCCGCGCAGGATCTCGGTGGCGTACGCCCAGTCCCAGGCCTCGACGTCGAAGCCGACGGTGCGGGAGCGGACGGCCCGCTCGTCGTCCGCGTTCGCCGCCGCTGCCGTCACGAGCGAGGACAGGAGCCCCTCGACGGCCTCGGGGGTCTTCGCGGTCTCGTCGGCGGTGACCACGGCGGCGTGGTTCGGGAAGCCGAGGAGTTCCGCACGCTCGGCGCGGAGCCGCACGATGCGGAGCAGGACCTGGCGGTTGTCGTGCTCGTTGCCGCGGCGGCCGCGGGACTGCGAGGCGCGCATGATCCGCTCGCGCAGGCCACGGTTCGCCAGCGACGACAGCCACGGGTGCCCGGTGTAGAGGGGCAGCGTGATGAGCCACCCCTCGAGGCCACGGTCGGCGGCGGCCCCGGCTGCGGCGGACTTCGCGCCGTCGTCGAGCCCCTCGAGCTCGGTCTCGTCGGTCACGTGCACCGCGAGGTCGTTCGTGTCCTCGAGCAGGTTCCGCTCGAAGGTCGTCGTCAGGGTCGAGAGCTCCTGGTTGATCGCCGTCAGGCGCTCCTTGCCGGCGTCGTCGAGCCCGGCACCGGCCAGGGTCATCTCGGTGAGCGTCCGCTCGACCAGGCGGCGGTCCTCGTCGGTGAGGTCGGTCCGGTCGCCGAGCGCGTCGTGCACCGCGCGAACCCGGGCGTACAGCCGGCTGTCGAGGGTGATCGCGTCGCGGTGGGCGGCGAGGAGCGGGGAGACCTCGGCCTCGAGGTCGTGCAGCTCCGACGTGGAGTCCGCCGACGACAGCGTGAAGAACACGTGGCTGACACGGGCGAGCAGCTGCCCGGTGCGCTCGAGCGCCACGAGGGTGTTCTCGAAGGTCGGGGTCTGGGTCGAGGCGGCGATCGCCTCGACCTCGGCGCGCTGCTCGGCGAGCCCCGCGTCGAAGGCGGGGCGGTAGTGCTCGAGCCGCACGTCGCGGAACGGGGGGAGGGCGTAGGGGAGGGTGCTCGGTTCGTCGAACGGGGTTGCCATGGCAACCACCCTACGGACGGGAGGCCCGTGGCGGCCCCGCCCCGCGCCTCCAGTCCGCCACCCGGTCGCGTCTCAGGCGCGCATGGCGGCGTCGATCAGGGTCTCGGCGGCGCGGCGGGCGTGCGCGGCCGGGGCCGTCGTACCGGCGATGGCCGCGGTGGTCTGCGCGCCCTCGGCCAGCAGCGCCAGCTGCGCGGCGAGCTCCTCGGCGCGGCCCGCGTCGGCGACCGCGTCGGCGGTGAGGTCCTGGACGAACCGCTGGAAGGAGTCCTTGTGGTCGCGGGCGATCTCGGCCACCGCGGGGGAGGTCGCCCCGAGTTCGCCGAACGCGTTGATGAACCCGCAGCCCCGGAAGGTGTCGTCGCCGAACCACGACTCGAGGAAGTCGTACATCGCGAGGAGCTTCTCGCGTGGTGTCGAGGCGGCGTCGACCGCGCCGTGCACCCCGCGCTCCCAGACGTCGTGGCGGCTGGCGAGCACGGCTGCGATGAGCTGCTCCTTGCCCGGGAACGCCGCGTAGAGCTTCTTGAGGGACACCCCGGCGCCGGTCCGGATCGCGTCCATGCCGACGGACTGGATCCCGCGCGCGTAGAAGAGCTGGTCGGCGACGTCGACGATGTGGGTCCTGGTGTCGGGATCGACGGTCGAGAGCGTGCTGGTTGCCATGGACGTACCCCGTTCGCTGCGTGTTCACCGTTCCCGACTTGCGCGGGGAACGAACGTTCTCTAGTGTAAGGGACATCAGCGGAGAACGACCGTTCTCCGCGAATCTCAGGGAAGGATCTACCATGGGTGCCATCACCGTCGGGACCGAGAACAGCGTCGACGTCGAACTCCACTACGAGGACAAGGGCACCGGTCAGCCGATCGTCCTGATCCACGGCTTCCCGCTCGACGGCAACTCGTGGGAGGGGCAGGTCCCGCCGCTCCTCGAGGCCGGCTACCGCGTGATCACGTACGACCGCCGCGGGTTCGGGCAGTCCTCGCAGCCGTCGACCGGGTACGACTACGACACCTTCGCCGACGACCTGCACACCGTGCTCGAGACCCTCGACCTGCGCGACGTGATCCTGGTCGGCTTCTCGATGGGCACCGGCGAGATCGCCCGCTACATCGGCCGCCACGGCGAGGACCGCATCGCCAAGGTCGCGTTCCTGGCCTCGCTCGAGCCGTTCCTCGCGATCACCGACGACAACCCCGACGGCGCCGGCCCGATGTCGTTCTTCGAGGGCATCGCCGCCGACGTGCAGAAGGACCGGTACGCGTACTTCACGAACTTCTACCAGGACTTCTTCAACCTGTCGGAGAACCTCGGGTCGCGCATCTCCGAGGAGGCCGTCCGGAACGCCTGGAACGTCGCTGCCGGTTCCGGTGCGATCGCGTCCGCCGCGGCCCCGCTGACCTGGCCGACCGACTTTCGTCAGGACATCCCGAAGGTCACCGTCCCGGCGCTGATCGTGCACGGCACGGCGGACAACATCCTGCCGATCGACGCCACCGGCCGCCGCTTCACCAAGGCCCTGCCGCACGCTGAGTACGTCGAGATCGAGGGCGCCCCGCACGGCCTGCTCACCACGCACACCGCCGAGGTGAACGAGGTGCTCCTGGGCTGGCTCGCGAAGTAGTCCGCTCCGGCTCTGCCCGGCGCACAACCAAAGTCACCCCGAACCGCGGAAAGCCGTGGTTCGGGGTGACTTTGGTTGTGCGAGTGCGAGCGCGAGCGCGAGCGCGAGTGCGAACCGCGACGGGACCGGGACCCGGCTCAGTCCTCTTCCGCGGCGTCGTCGGGGTTCGTCACCTGGGCGTGCCCGGCATCGTCGAGGTGGATGGACGTGCCGTCGTCGAGCGCGACGATCGGCTTGCCCTCGAGGAACGTCAGGGTCCAGCCCCACCCCGCCGTGTCGACGGACTCCGACGCGAGCTCGTCCTCGACCCCGCGCACGGCGACGACCATCGCCTCGGGGAGTTGCCCGGGTGCCTCCGCACCCACGTTCCAGCGTCTGCCCAACTGCATCCGTGCCTCCAGTCCGTCTGCCGACCCCGTCGCGACCGCGACTACGCCTGCTGCTCAGCCAACTCGATCTCGGTCACCGCGAGCTCCGCGCCGTCCGTGAACGACAGGTTCTCGATGCGGCCGACGGCCGCCAGGTCGACCGCCGCGCGCTCGATGAGCGCACGCGTCTCGGCCGGGGCCGCGACGACGGCACGCGTCACGGGCGTCTTCTGGGACGCCTTCGCCGCCGTCTTCGCCCCGCGGATGCCGATGAGCGCCTGCCCGACGGCGGCCAGCAGCCCCGTGGGCTCGGCCTGGGTGGGCAGCTCGGTCACGGTCGGCCAGGAGGCGCGGTGCACGCTGGTCTCGTGGGTCCAGGCCCACACTTCCTCCGTCGCGAACGGGATGAACGGTGCGAGGAGACGCAGGAGTGCGTCGATGGCGGCACGGAGCGCGAGGACCGCGCTCGCCTGCGTCTCGTGCGTGGACTCCGTCGCGGTGCCGTACGCGCGCTCCTTGACGAGCTCGAGGTAGTCGTCGCAGAAGGTCCAGAAGAAGCGCTCGATGACCTCCAGCGCGCGGGCGTGGTCGAAGCCGTCGAACGCCGTGGTGGCCTGGTCGATGACCGACCCGAGCTCCGCGAGCATGTCGACGTCGAGCGGCTCGGTGACGCTCGTGGCGCCCTCGGGCAGCGGGAAGCCGTAGACGAACTTCGCGGCGTTGAGCACCTTGATCGCCAGACGACGGCCGACCTTGATCTGCTTCGGGTTCTGCGGGTCGAACGCCGCGTCGGTGCCGAGCTTCGACGAGGCCGCCCAGTAGCGGACCGCGTCGGCGCCGTGCTGCTCGAGGATCGACAGCGGCGTGACGACGTTGCCCTTCGACTTCGACATCTTCTTGCGGTCCGGGTCCACGATGAAGCCGGAGATGCTCGCGTGCTTCCACGGCACGGTGTCGGCCTCGAGCTGGCTGCGGAGCACCGTCGTGAAGAGCCACGTGCGGATGATGTCCTGCGCCTGCGGGCGGACGTCGTACGGGTACACGAGGTCGTAGAGGGCCGGGTCGGTCTCCCACTTGCCCGCGAGCTGCGGGGTGAGGGACGAGGTCGCCCAGGTGTCCATCACGTCGAGCTCGCCCTGGAACCCGCCGGGGACGCCGCGCTGGTCCTCGGTGTAGCCGGGAGCTGCCTCGGACGCCGGGTCGACGGGCAGCTGCGCCTCGGTCGGGACGATCGGCTGGTCGAAGACCGGGTTGCCGTCGCCGTCGAGCGGGTACCAGACCGGCAGGGGCACGCCGAAGAAGCGCTGGCGCGAGATGAGCCAGTCACCGGACAGGCCACCGACCCAGTTGTCGTAGCGGACGCGCATGAAGTCCGGGTGGAACGCGATCTCCTCGCCGCGCTGCCGGAGCGTCGCCTTGAGCTGCTCGTCCCGCGCGCCGTTCACGATGTACCACTGGCGGGTGGAGACGATCTCGAGCGGCTTGTCGCCCTTCTCGAAGAACTTCACCGGGTGGTTGATGGTCTTCACGTCGCCGACCAGGTCGCCGGACTCGGTGAGGGCGTCGACGACGACCTTCTTCGCCGAGAACACGGTCTTGCCGGCCATCTCGGCGTAGAGGGCCTTGCCGCCCTCGGACTCGATCCAGGCGGGCTCGTCGGAACGGACGCGGCCGTCGAAGCCGATGATCGCGCGGTTCGGCAGCTGCAGCTCGCGCCACCACACGACGTCGGTGGTGTCACCGAACGTGCAGACCATCGCGATGCCGGCGCCCTTGTCCTGCTGGGCGAGGTGGTGGGCGAGCACCGGGACCTCGACGTCGAACAGGGGGGAGCGGACGGTCGTGCCGAAGAGGTCCTGGAAGCGCTCGTCGTCGGCGTGCGCGACGAGGGCGACGCACGCGGGGAGGAGCTCCGGACGGGTGGTCTGGATGACGACGTCACCCGTGCCGTCGGTCTTGTGGAAGGCGATGCCGTGGTACGCGCCGGGCATCTCCTTGTCCTCGAGCTCGGCCTGCGCCACCGCGGTGCGGAACGTGACGTCCCAGAGCGTCGGGGCGTCGGCCTGGTAGGCCTCGCCGCGCTCGAGGTTGCGGAGGAAGGCGCGCTGGGCGCTCGCGCGGGAGGTGTCGTCGATCGTGCGGTACGACTGCGTCCAGTCCACCGACAGGCCGAGCGTGCGGAAGAGGTGCTCGAACTGCTGCTCGTCCTGCACGGTCAGGCGCTCGCACAGCTCGATGAAGTTGCGGCGCGACACCGGGATCTGGTCGGCGGCCTTGCTCGACTTGCCGTCGCCGCCCTCGAACGGCGGCACGAAGGTCGCGTCGTAGGGGAGCTGCGGGTCGCAGCGGACGCCGTAGTAGTTCTGCACGCGGCGCTCGGTGGGGAGACCGTTGTCGTCCCAGCCCATCGGGTAGAAGACGTGCTTGCCGCGCATGCGCTCGTAGCGGGCCTTGAGGTCGGTGTGCGTGTACGAGAACACGTGCCCGATGTGCAGCGAACCGGAGGCGGTCGGCGGCGGGGTGTCGATCGAGTAGACGTTGCTGCGGTCACCGGCGGCGTCGCGGTCGAAGCGGTAGGTGCCGTCCTGCTCCCACACGGGGCCCCAGACGTCTTCGAGACCGTCCACCGTGGGCTTCTCGGGCATGGGCTTCGTCATGGCGGCCTTCCGTTCCGTGCGGTGCTGCGACCGCTCTGTGCGGCACCGAGTCCGTGATGAGGTGCCTGAGTGTGCGCGCGTGCTGCGCGGTGTACCCCAGGCTACCCGCTCTTCTCCAGGTCTTCGGCGTTCACTCCGCTCGGGCGCATCACACCTGATATTCCATCGCGCCCGCGCGTCTGATAGTCTGTCGGAGTTTGTTCGGCGGGCGGTCCATGGGCTCGCGAGCCGCAGTGTTGCCGTCCGTCGGATGCCCGAAGGAAAGACTCAGCACTACCGGAGGACGATTTGCCGACGAACAACCCGACGGAGTCCCACAAGGGACACCCCGTCAAGCCCGTGCGGAGCAAGGCCCAGGCCAAGCGCGCCCGCCGCAAGCTGACTGAGGACGACGTCACCGTCGTCGAGGAGTCGCTGCTCAAGCGCGCCGTCGCCGCCGCTGCGCTCGGCAACGCCATGGAGTGGTTCGACTTCGGCATCTTCGCGTACCTGACGGTCACGATCTCGCAGGTGTTCCTGCCACAGGGCGACCCCGCGGCGAACATCGTCGCGACGTTCGGCTTCTTCGCGGCCGCGTTCATCGTCCGCCCGATCGGCGGTGCCGTCTTCGGCCCGATCGGCGACAAGATCGGCCGGCAGAAGGTCCTCGCGCTGACGATGATCCTGATGGCCGCCGGCACGCTCATGATCGGCCTGATCCCGTCGTACGACTCGATCGGCTTCTGGGCACCCATCCTGCTGCTCGTCGCGCGCTTCGTGCAGGGCTTCTCGACCGGCGGTGAGTACGGCGGCGCCGCGACCTTCATCGCCGAGTACTCGCCGGACAAGCGCCGCGGGTTCATGGGCTCGTGGCTCGAGTTCGGCACCCTCGCCGGTTACGTGCTCGGTGCCTCGATCGTCACCGGCCTGCAGTTCGGCCTCTCCGAGGACGCCCTCCTCAGCTGGGGCTGGCGCATCCCGTTCATCATCGCCGGCCCGCTCGGGCTGATCGGTCTGTACCTGCGCCTCAAGCTGGAGGAGACCCCGGCCTTCCAGAAGCAGCAGGAGCAGGCCGCCGAGCGCGAGGCGCAGAAGACGCCGTTCCTCAAGCTCTTCGCCGAGAACTGGCGCTCACTCATCATCTGCATCGGCCTGGTCCTCGTGTTCAACGTGACCGACTACATGCTCCTGTCGTACATGCCGACCTACCTCGAGCAGAACCTCGGGCAGAACGCCACGTTCGGTCTCATCCTGATCGTCGTCGTGATGCTGCTCATGATGGTCGTGATCACGTTCGGTGGGCGGCTCTCCGACCGGTTCGGTCGTCGTCCGGTGCTCGCCGCGGGCTGCATCGGCTTCATCCTGCTGTCCTGGCCGGCGCTCAAGCTCGTCCAGACCGGCACCGGTCTCGGGGTCTTCGCTGGCCTGCTCATCCTCGGTGTCGTCCTCGTGACGTTCACCTCGACGATGCCCTCGACGCTCCCCGCGCTCTTCCCGACGATCATCCGGTACGGCGCCCTCGCGATCGCGTTCAACGTGTCGGTCTCGCTCTTCGGTGGCACGACCCCGCTCGCGACCTCCGCGCTCATCAACGCCGCGAAGGACCACGGGTTCGGCTGGGCCGAGGACATCCCGGCGTTCTACCTGATGCTCGCCGCCGTGATCGGGCTGGTCGCCGTGTACTTCACGAAGGAGACCGCTGCCACGCCGCTCATGGGCTCCGGCCCGACCGTCGGTTCTGAGGACGAGGTCGCCGAGGTCATCGCGGACTACAACGACGAGTCGTCGGAGTTCGCGCAGTCCGACTGGGCGAAGGAGTTCGCGACGAGTGAGATCCCGATCATCTCGGGTGACGCGCCGTCGTCGGGTGACGAGAAGAAGGAGCCCGCGGGCTCCTAGTCGCTCCCGCTTCGGGCTCCGCGCTCCGCGGGGTACTTGCCGGAATCGGGCGTACCCGGTCGTTCCTTTCGACCGGGTACGCCCGTTCTCGCTTCCCATCGCAGCCGTTCTGGGAAACACCGTGCGCGCGCCGCGCTCTGCGCACCGCGCAGCGCCCGAGGCGACCGGGTGGCGGTCCGGAGGTGCCCGCCGGGCCGCCACCGTGCCTCCAGGCCGCCGTGCCTTTCGGGCGTACCCGGTCGTTCCGGGCGTACCTGGTCGTTCCTTTCGACCGGGTACGCCCGATTCCGCTTCCCATCGCACCCGTTCTGGGAAACACCGGGCGTGCGCCGCGCACCGCGCTCCGCGCCGCCCGCGGCGACCGGGTGGCGGCCCGGAGGTGCCCGCCGGGCCGCCGCCGTGCCCTTTCGGGCGTACCTGGTCGTTCCTTTCGACCGGGTACGCCCGATTCCGCTTCCCATCGCACCCGTTCTGGGAAGGAACGGACACGCCACGGCCTGGAGGCACGCTGCAACCCCGCCGCGCACCGCACGGCGGGCCGTGGTCGCGTCCGAGGCCGTGCGTGCGTCCCCGAGACTCGGCTCGGTCACACGATCGTTCGCGCCCAGCGACGGTTCTCGCGTGCTGCGCCGCGAGAACTGTCGCCCAGCCCGAGACTCGGGGCCGCGCGGAGCGCGCTACGCGACGCCGGTCGCCAGCCGTTCGGCGGCGTGCAGCAGCCGCGCCGTCACCGCGTGCGCCGGACGGTCGAACACCGACGCCGCGGGGCCGTGCTCCACGACGCGCCCCTCGTGCACGACCAGCACGTCGTCGGCCATCCGCCGCACCGCCCGGAGGTCGTGCGACACGAACACCATCGCCACGCCGGTGGTGTCGCGCAGCCGTTCGAGCAGCGTGAGCACCGCGTCCTGCACCGTGGCGTCGAGTGCGGTGACGGGTTCGTCGAGGACGATCACCTCGGGCGACGTCGCCAGCGCCCGGGCGATCGCGAGCCGCTGCCGTTGCCCGCCGGACAGCGTCAGCGGGGACCGCCTGCGGAGTGCGGGGTCGAGGCCGACCTGTTCGAGCGCGGCGTCGACCCGCTGCCCGAGCGACCCACGAGCCGATCGCTCGGCACCGCCGGAGAACGCGTCGGCGAGGACCCGTTCGACGCTCCACCGCTCGTCGAACGTCGCACCGGGGTCCTGCACGACCGCGGCGAGCCGGTGCCGGTGCGGGCGTCGTTCGCGTTCGTCGAGGGGGACCCAGGGTGCTCCGTCGAGCGCGACGGTCCCGGTGTCGGGGGTCTCGAGTCCGAGGAGGATCCGCGCAAGGGTCGTCTTGCCGGACCCCGAGGCGCCGATCACCCCGAGCACCCGTCCTCGTTCGAGCCCGAACGACACGTCGTCGAGCGCGCGGACCCCGTCGAACGCGCGCGCGATCCGGTCGGCGGCGAGCACCGGGCCCGCACGGTGCGAGCTTCCGCGCGACGTGCGAGCCTCGGAGCCCCGCACGGTGTCCGGAACCTCGCACACTGCGCCCGCACCTGCGTCCGCACCACCGTCCGCGCCACCCGCGGCGCGCACCAGGGCCTGCGTCGCCTCGTGCTGCGGCGCCGCGAACACCGCGGCCACCGGTCCCTCCTCGACGACGCGTCCCTCGTGCATGACGACGACCCGGTCTGCCCAGCCCGCGACGAGCCCGAGGTCGTGCGTGATCACCAGCAGCCCGGCCCCACGCGTCTGGGCGGCACGGAGCTGCTCCATCACCGTGACGGCGACCCCGGCGTCCAGCGCGGTGGTGGGTTCGTCCGCGACGACGAGCTCCGGCGACCCCACCGTCGCGGCGGCGATGAGCGCACGCTGGCGCATCCCGCCGGACAGGGTGCCCGCGAGCCGTTCGTCCGTCGCGATCGCGGGGTCGAGTCCGACCGCGGCCAGGGCGTCCTGGACAGCGTCGACCCGTGCCGCCGCGGTCATGTCGGTGTGCAGTCGGAGTGCGTCGGCGACCTCGCGTCCGACCGGGCGCAGCGGGTCCAGGGCGCCCAGCGCCTCCTGGCCGACGTAGCCGATGCGCGATCCGCGCACCGCTCGCCACCGCCGGTCGGAGAACGCACGGACGTCGAGGCCGGCCACGGTGAGCCGGTCGACCCGGACGGCGGAGCCCGCGGCGGACAGGCCGAGCGCAGCACGCGCGGTGACGGTCTTGCCCGAACCGGAGGCCCCGACGAGCGCGACGCACTCGCCTGCCCCGACCCGGAGCGAGACGTCGTGCACGACGGTCGTCCCGCCGATCGCGACGGTGAGGCCGTGCATGTCGAGGACACTCATCGGAGGGCTCCCGTTCGTCGGATCGCCCGGCCGAGCACCGTCACCGCGGTCGCCAGCACGACGATCGCGAGACCGGGGAAGGTGCTCATCCAGGGGGAGGTCTGCAGGTAGGTACGGCCGTCGGCGAGCATCGCGCCCCACTCCGGGGCCGGTGGTGGTGTGCCGACGCCGAGGTAGCTGAGTGCCGAGGCCCACACGATCGCCTGCCCGACGCCGAGCGTCCCGACGGCGACCACCGGCCAGAGCGCGGCCGGCAGCACGTGCCGGAGGACGATCCGGCCGGGGGAGCGGCCCATCACGACGGCGGTCTCGACGACCTGCGAGGTGCGCGCACGGAGCACGAGTCCCCGCACGATGCGGGCGTACCCGGGTGCGGTGGCGAACCCGACCGCGAGCATCGCCGGGACGGGCCCGGGACCGGTCACCGCGATGACGACCAGTGCGACGAGCAGCAGCGGCAGGGCGAACGCGACCTCGGTGATGCGGCCAACGACGGCGTCGACGACCCGACCGCCCAGCCCCGCGACGACGCCGAGCACGATGCCGACCCCGCCGCCGACGAGCGTCGCGACGACCCCGACGACGAGCGAGGCCCGGGTCCCCGCGACGACGCGGGCGAGGACGTCCCGGCCGGACTCGTCGGTGCCGAACGGGTGGGCGCCGCTCGGCGGGAGCAGGGCGTCCGACGGGTGCACGGCGAGCGGGTCACCGCCGCCCAGGAGCGCGGGCCAGACGGCGGCGACGACCGCGACCGCCACCACCGCTGCCGCGACCGTTCCGGCCGGGCCGAGCGTCCCCCCACGGAATCGCTCGGACCGTCCGCCGGACGGGTCGCGCTGGGCACCGGCCTGGAGGCTCGGCTCGGCGATGCCGCTCACCGCGCGCCCGCCTCGGGTCGGGTGACGCGCGGGGCGCGCCGCCGGGTGCGGACCACGGGACGGGTCGCGTCGGCACGTGGGTCCACCAACCGCTCGACGAGGTCGGCGACGGCGAGCACGACGACGTACGCCGCCGCCGACACGAGCGCGATGCCCGCGACGAGGGGCATGTCGCGCTGCGTGACCGCGGTCACGAGGGCGCGCCCGATGCCCGGGAGCGCGAACACCGACTCGACGACGACGGCCCCGGAGACGAGCGACCCGAAGGCCCAGGCGGACAGCGCGATGCCCGGCAGTGCGGCGTGCCGGAGTAGGTGTCGGCCGAAGAGCCCGGCGCGGGTCTCGCCGCGACTCCGGGCGGCGAGGGCGAACGCCGACCGCTGTGCGTCCACCACGCCGTCGCGGACCGTCTCGGCCAGGTACCCGGCGACCGGCACGGCGACCGTGACCACCGGCAGGACCCAGCCGCGGGCGGTGCCGTCGCTCACCGCCGGGACCCAGCCCAGCGCGCTCGCGAACACCACGATGAGGACGCTGCCGAGCCAGAAGTGCGGCGTGACGCTCGCGGTGACGCTCAGGGCGCTCGTCAGCCCCGCGGCGAACCGGCCGCGCTGCGTCGACCACCACGCGGCGACGATCGCGAGCGCCCAGGCGACGACGAGCCCGAGGACGGCGAGCGTCAGCGTCACCGGGAGCTGCTGCCCGAGGAGCGTCGCGACCGGGGTCCGGAACGCGTACGAGTCACCGAGGTGCCCGGTCGCCAGACGCCCCAGGAACACGACGTACTGCACGAGCACCGGTCGGTCGAGGCCGTACTCCTGTCGCACCTGGGCGACCGCCTCGGCCGAGGCCTGCGACCCCGGCCCGCCGAGGATCGCGAGCGCCGGGTCGCCGGGGATCAGCCGGATCGCGACGAACACGATCGTCGCGACCGCCCAGAGCACGCCGATGCCGCCGGCCAGGCGGCGGAGTCCCCACAGGGCCCACGCCGACCACCCGGCGGGCGCGCTCCGACGTCCGCGACGCAACCCGTGCCTCCAGTCCGACGATCGCGAGGTCGCGATCAGCGGTCGATCCATGCCGTGCCGAACCACGGGGTCGAGACCGCCGTGGTCTGCACGCCGTGGACGGACGACCGGATCAGGAAGTGGTTCTGCTGGTCGTACAGGGGGAGCACCGTCCCGCTCGCCAGGATGGTCTTCTGCGCCTGCTCGTACAGGTCGCCGCGCTCGGACGTGTCCGAGGTCTGCGCGGCCCGCTGCAGCAGGTCGTCGAGCTCCGGGTCGTCGAGCTGGGCGAGGTTTGCGAAGTACCCCGACGGTGCGGGCGTGATGCTCGCGCTGTCGTAGAGGATGCGGAGGACGTCCGCGCCGACCTTCGTGTACGGCGCGCTGACGACGTCGTACTGGTTCGCCGCCAGGGCCGCGTACCAGCTGGACAGGTCGAGCTCCTTGAGGACGACCTTGATGCCGACGGCCTTCTCGGACGCCTGGATCTGCTGGAACAGACTGCGCTCGGCGGGGACGGACTGGTTCGTCGACACCGGGAACGTGACGGTGAGCTGCTGGCCGTCCTTCTGCCGGATGCCGTCGCTGCCGACCTTCCAGCCGGCGTCGTCGAGGAGCTGCTTCGCCTTCTTCGGGGAGTACTCGAACAGGCTCTTGTCGGAGTAGCCGTACGGCTCGACGCTGGAGAGGACCGAGTACGAGCGCTTCGCCGTCCCGAGGAAGAGCGACCGGATGCCCGGGTCGATCTCGGCGCCGGCGATGAACGCCTTGCGAACGGCCTCGTCACGGAAGACACCGTGGCCGGAGTTCAGCTCGAGGCGGTTCGACGCGCCGGGGCGCGGAGCGTCGAGGTCGCGGATCGAGCCCTTGGACGACGCGGCCTTGAGCTGGTCGGGCTGGGCGTTGTCGATGACGTCGACCTGGCCGGACTGCAGTGCCGCGTAGCGCGAGGTCGAGTCGGGCAGGAAGCGCCAGGTGATGCCGTCGAGGCGGGGCTTCGTGTTGCCGGTGAGTGGCGTGTACTCCGCGTTCTTGGTCAGGGTCACGCGGTCGCCGTGCTTCCAGGCGGTGACCTCGAACGGGCCGGTGCCGACGGGCGACTCGCAGTTGACCTCCTGCGAGCGCTGCAGGGCCTTCGGGGACTCCATGCCGACCCAGGGCTGCGAGAACGACTCGAGCAGGGCACTGTCCGGACGGCTCAGCGTCAGCGTGACGGTGTGGTCGTCGGTGGCGGTCGCCTTCGTGATCGACTGCAGCGCGAGGTACCCCGTGCTCGACGCCGTCGCCGGGTCCTGCACGTGCTCGATGTTCGCCACGACCGCCGCCGCGTCGAAGGGCGTGCCGTCGGTGAAGGCCACGTCGTCGCGGAGCGTGAACGTCAGGGCCTTCCCGTCGTCGCTCGTGGTCCAGGACTTCGCGAGCGCGGGGACGGGCTTGCCGTCGTCGAGGGCGGTGAGTTCCTCGATGTACTGGCTGGACAGCAGCGCCTGCGGGTAGTTGCCGCCGACGTGCGGGTCGAGGCAGGTGGGTTCGGCGTCGCCCGAGGCGTACACGAGCGTGCCGCCGTTCACCGGGGTGCTGGTCGAGCTCGCGGTGCCGCCGCCGGTGCACCCGGCGAGCACGAGGAGGAGCGCTGCGGCGCCGGCGACCGCCGTGACGGTTTTCTGTACTGAGTCCAAGATCATGGCTGGACGAGTCTAGCGGTTTACTGGGGCCCATGGACGAACCGATGCGCCGCGGTGGACGGCCCCGACGCTCGAGTGCCGAGGTGCTGGCGGACGCCGCCGCGGAGCTGTTCCTCGAGCAGGGCTACGCCAGGACCACGGTCGACCAGATCGCCGTCCGCGCCGGGGTGAGCCGGGCCACGTTCTTCAACTACTTCACGGCGAAGTCTGACGTGCTCTGGCTCGACCTGGACGCCGCCGTCGCGTCGTTGCCCGAGCTGCTGGCGGCGTCGACCGAGCCCTCGGCCGTCCGTGCCGTCGAGGAGGCACTGCTCGCCGCGGCCCGCGCCCACGACCCCGAGCGGGTCCCGTGGGCGATCGCCCAGGCCGAGGTGATGGGCATCGGTCCGGAACTCGTCGCGAGCGTCGCGACCCGGGTGACGGCGCAGCACGCGACCGTCGCGGCGTTCGTGGCCGGCCGGACCGGGGACCACCCGGCAGCGCTCTGGCCACAGACCGTGTCCGGCGCGATGCTCGGAGCCGCGGGCGCGGCGTTCGGCGTCTGGGTGGCCGACGGGGTGGCACGCGAGCCGCTCGTCCACTACGTGGCCGCAGCGCTCAGCCCGGTCGCGGCGGGGCTCGACGAGGTCTGAGACCGCGCTCAGCCCTCCTCGGAAGCCCGTGACACCGGCGCGGACGCAGCCGCAGGGCCCGGCTCCTGTGCGAGGATCGTTCACCGTGACCAACAGGAGACCGTCCCCACGCGCCCGGACGGTGGGGCGGTCCGCGGCACTCGTCGCGGTCGTCCTGGCGGGACTGTTCGTGGCCTTCCGGCACATCGGGCAGCAGACGCTCTACCCGGACGAGCTCACCTACCTGTCCGCCGCGTGGGACTACGTCCACGGCACCTTCACCGCGAACCTCGAGCACCCACCGACCGCGAAGTACCTGTACGGGATCGCCCAGCTCGTCCTCGGTCCAGGAGGCCTCGCCCCGCGCCTGGTCGCCACGTCCGCCGCCTTCGGGACCGGGGTCGTGCTGTTCCTCTGGCTCCGACGCCCCGTCGGCTTCTGGGCGGCGCTGGCGGCCGCCGGGCTCTGGTGGCTGACCCCCCGCGGCGACAAGCCGACCTGGGGGGACGTCGCGAGCGGCGCGGCCGCCCGCATCGACCGGCTCGCGCTCCTCGAACCCGTCATGGTCTTCTTCGCGGTGCTCGCACTCGCACTCACGTGGCGGTGGGCCGTCGGTCCGGCACGCAGCGGACGTCGGACGCTCGACCCGGCCAGTGAGGGATCGACGGCCGCGCGGGCGTTCGCCGGGTGGCCCTGGATGGCCCTCGCGGGTGCCGCCTTCGCCCTCTCGGTGACCTCGAAGGTGTCGACCGCGGTCCTGCTGGTCGCGATCGCGGCGGTGCCGGTGCTCTTCCGGCAGTGGTGGCGCCTCCTGGCCGGCGGTGTGGTCGCCGCAGTGGCCTTCGCCGTGGTCTTCGTCGTCGTGTACGTGCCGGTCGGCGGGGTCCGGGCGATCCAGTACATGCTCGACTTCCAGGACGAGCACAACCTCAAGGGCCACGTCACCCAGGTCCTCGGGCGGGACTACCAGCACTCGCCGTGGTGGGCGAACTTCGTCTACCTGCAGCAGGGGATCGGTTGGACGATGCTCGTCGTCGTCGTCCTCGGGATCACCTGCGCCGTCGTCATCCGGCCGGACCGCCTCGTCGCGGTGCTCGGCATCGCGCTCGGCTCGCTCATCGTCTTCTACTGCACCGTCGGCGTGGCGCTCCCGCACTACTACGACGCCTGGATGCCGTTCGCGCTCGCGCTCGCCGCGATCGGGTACGTGCGGTTGGCCAGGGTGCGACCACCCGTCACGGCGGTGCTCGCCGGCGTGCTCGTCGCTGCGACCGTCGTCCCGGCGGCGCAGCTCGCGGTGGCGGTCGAGCAGGCGCGTCCGGCGGGCCTCGCCGCGCTCCAGCCGGCGCTCGCTCGTCACGACGCGGCGGATGCGCGGGTGCTCTTCGCGAGACTGAACCGTCCGGCCTTCGCGGTCTACTTCCGGAGCGATCGCGGCTTCATGCAGTACGTGGACAGCGGACAGTACCGCGTGGTGGTCGAGGGCACGGACGACCGGTTCCCGATGACCCCGGCGCTCCGGACGTTCCTGACCGAGCACCGGTCGGAGTTCGACTCCTTCCGCGTCGACGACCTGCGCGTGTGGGTGATGCGGGACGGCCGGTCGTTCACGATGACGAAGACGGGCCCGGTCGAGGGCTGACCGCCCCGCGGCGACCGGTGCGCCGCGTCACTCCGTGCGCAGCGTCCCCGCGCCGCCGGCTGCGACGTCCTCGACCGTGCCGTCCCGCACGACCTCTGGCACCTCGTCGCTCGTCGGCCGCAGCGAGGCGTCCCCGGGGTAGCTCAGCGTGAGGACCGCTTCCTCGATGTACTGGCTGTCCTCCAGCGACTGCTCGACCTCCCGGAGCCGCACCGCGACGTGCTCCTCGTTCTCGTTGCCGGTCAGGTCGACGGCGGCGACGAGGTACACCCGCGACGGTCCGACGAACTCCAGGTGCAGGTAGGTGACCCGTTCGATCTGCGAACGGCGGAGCAGCTCGACGAGCACCGCGTTCTCGAGCTCCGGTGACGTGCTCTCGCCGAGCAGGAACCGGCGGTTGCGGTCGATGAGGACGACGGCGACGACCCCGAGCAGGACACCGATCGCGATCGAGCCGACGGCGTCGAAGACGGCCAGGCCGGTGATCTGGTGCAGGAACACCCCGAGGAACGCGACGACGAGCCCGACGAGCGCTGCGGCGTCCTCGGCGAACACCGCACGCAGGGTGGGGTTCGACGACTGCAGCACGTGGCGCAGCACCGGGACCCGACGCTTCGTCGCGGCACCGTGCGCCTGCCGGTACGCCTGCAGGAAGCTCGTGCCCTCGAGGCAGAACGACACCGCGAGCACGATGTAGTTCAGGACGACGTCCTCGGCCGGGCCGGTGTCCCCGAGCTCGGTGATGCCGTGGTAGATCGACACGATCGCACCCGCGGTGAACAGGCCGAACGCCGCGAACATCGACCAGATGTAGGTCTCGCGCCCGTACCCGAGGGGGTGCGCCGTGTCGCGCTTCCGGGCTCCTCGACGCTCCGCCACGAGGAGGAAGACCTCGTTCCCGGTGTCGGCCCAGGAGTGCGCCGCCTCGGCGACCATCGACGCCGATCCGGTGATCATCGAGGCGATGGTCTTGGCGATCGCGACGAGGAGGTTCGCGCCGAACGCGATGATGACGGTGAGCAGGGACTCAGGACGGTCCTCCTGCTCGGGAGAGTCGGGCATCGCTCCAGCATGCTCCCGTCCGCTAGACTCTTCTCGAACAGGCGCCGATCCGGCCATCACCGGGGAGCCTCCGGAAGAACGCGGGCCCGCCCGTCAGTAGAACCGGGCGGACCGGGCCGCGCACGATCCCGAACACGAGCGGTCGTGGGCAGCAGTCCACGGCAAGCGAGGTGGTACCGCGGAGCACGCTCCGTCCTCGTGGGAAGTCACATCCGCGATCCTCAGGAGCCCCCGGTGCCGTACCCGCTCAACTCCAGCAACGACGGAGTCACCCCGTCGCCGTCCTTCCCCGCCGTCGAGCAGGGCATCCTCGCCTTCTGGAAGGGCGACGGCACGTTCCAGGCCTCGATCGACCAGCGCGAGGGCTGTGACGAGTGGACGTTCTACGACGGCCCGCCGTTCGCCAACGGCCTGCCGCACTACGGCCACCTGCTGACGGGCTACGCGAAGGACGTGTTCCCGCGCTACCAGACCATGCGCGGCAAGCAGGTGCACCGCCGCTTCGGCTGGGACACGCACGGCCTGCCCGCCGAGCTCGAGGCGATGCGGCAGCTCGGCATCACCGAGAAGCACGAGATCGACGAGATGGGCGTCGACGTCTTCAACGCGGCCGCGAAGAAGTCCGTCCTGCAGTACACCGACGAGTGGCAGCAGTACGTCACCCGCCAGGCGCGCTGGGTCGACTTCGAGAACGACTACAAGACCCTCGACGTGACGTTCATGGAGAGCGTGCTGTGGGCGTGGAAGCAGCTCTGGGACAAGGGCCTGGCGTACGAGGGCTTCCGGGTCCTGCCGTACTGCTGGAACGACCAGACGCCGCTGTCCAACCACGAGCTGCGCATGGACGACGACGTCTACAAGATGCGTCAGGACCAGTCCGTGACGGTGTCGTTCCCGCTGCAGGGGGCGGGCGCCGAATCGCTCGGTCTGGCCGGCGTGCGGGCGCTCGCCTGGACGACGACCCCTTGGACGCTGCCGACGAACGCCGCCTTGGCCGTCGGGCCTGCGGTCTCGTACGTGGTGCTGCCTGCTGGGCCTGGAGGCGCGGCTGACGGTGGTCCCGCCGGTGCGGTCTCCTACATGCTCGCCGCCGACACGGTGGCCGCCTACGCGAAGGACCTCGGCTACGAGAGCGCGGAGGACGCCGCTGCCGCGGTCGTCCGCACCCTGGCGGGCGCCGAGCTCGACGGCGTCCGGTACGAGCGACTGTTCGACGACCTCGCCGACACCGAGGGCATGGAGCACGCCTGGCAGATCCTGGTCGCCGACTACGTCGAGACCGGCGAGGGCACCGGCATCGTGCACCAGGCCCCGGCCTACGGCGCCGACGACCAAGTGGTCTGCGCCGCTGCGGGCATCCCCGTGGTGCTCTCCCTCGACGAGGGCGGTGTGTTCACCTCGCAGTTCCCGCGCGTCGCCGGTCAGCTCTGGTCGGACGCGAACAAGCCGCTCACCAAGGCCGTCCGTGACGCCGGACGCCTGCTCCGCCAGGCGTCCTACGAGCACAGCTACCCGCACTGCTGGCGCTGCCGGAAGCCCCTCATCTACAAGGCCGTCTCGAGCTGGTTCGTCCGCGTGACCGAGTTCCGCGACCGCATGGGCGAGCTGAACCAGGACATCAACTGGGTGCCCGACAACGTCAAGGACGGCCAGTTCGGCAAGTGGGTCGGGAACGCCATCGACTGGTCGGTGTCCCGCAACCGGTACTTCGGCACGCCGATCCCGGTGTGGCAGTCCGACGACCCGTCGTACCCGCGTCAGGACGTCTACGGCTCGCTCGAGGAGATCGAGCGCGACTTCGGGCGCCTGCCCCGGAACGCCGACGGCGAGGTCGACCTGCACCGCCCGTTCATCGACGACCTGACGCGCCCGAACCCCGACGACCCCACCGGGCAGTCGACCATGCGCCGGATCACCGACGTGTTCGACGTCTGGTTCGACTCCGGGTCGATGCCGTACGCCCAGGTGCACTACCCGTTCGAGAACCGCGAGTGGTTCGAGTCGCACAACCCGGCCGACTTCATCGTCGAGTACATCGGGCAGACCCGCGGCTGGTTCTACGTCATGCACGTGCTGTCCACCGCACTGTTCGACCGCCCGGCCTTCCAGAACGTCATCAGCCACGGCATCGTCCTCGGCTCGGACGGCCAGAAGATGTCGAAGTCGCTGCGGAACTACCCGGACGTGTCCGAGGTGTTCGACCGCGACGGCGCCGACGCCATGCGCTGGTTCCTCATGTCGTCGTCGGTCATCCGCGGCGGCAACCTCGTCGTCACCGAGGAAGGGATCCGTCAGGGCGTCCGCGAGTTCCTCCTGCCGCTCTGGTCGACGTACTACTTCTTCACGCTGTACTCGAACGCCTCCGGGCCCGACGGGTACCAGGCTGCGCGCCGCACGGACTCGACCGACGTGCTCGACCGCTACCTGCTCGCGAAGACCCGCGTGCTCGTCGAGGACGTCACGACGCACCTCGACGCCCTCGACACGCCCCTCGCCGCGCAGGCGCTCCGCGACTTCGCCGACGTGCTCACGAACTGGTACGTCCGTCGGTCGCGCGACAAGTTCTGGCTCGGTGCGGCGTCCTCGCCAGAGGCGGCGGCTGCGTTCGACACGCTGTACACCGTGCTCGAGACGCTCACCCGTGTCGCCGCGCCCCTCGCACCGCTCGTCACCGAGGAGATCTGGAAGGGACTCACCGGCGACCGGTCGGTGCACCTGGAGGACTTCCCGTCGGCGGACGAGTTCCCCGCAGACGATGCCCTGGTCGCCGCGATGGACCGGGTGCGCGACGTCGCCTCGAAGGGCCTCGCGCTGCGCAAGTCGACCGGTAAGCGCGTCCGGCTCCCGCTCGCGACGCTCACGCTCGTCGTGCCCGACCCGGCCGCGGTCGAGCCGTTCGCGGACATCCTCCGCGACGAGCTCAACGTGAAGCGGGTCGTGCTGGAGCAGCAGGAGGAGTCCTCCCTCGGCCGCTACGGCATCGAGCGGAAGCTCACCGTGAACGCCCGTGCCGCCGGGCCCCGCATCGGCAAGCAGGTCCAGCAGGTCATCCCGGCCGCCAAGCGGGGCGACTGGACCGCGACCGAGACCGGCGTCACCGTCGGCGGCGTCGACCTCGTCGAGGGCGAGTACACGCTCGACCTCACCGTAGCGGACGACTCCGTGGCCGTGGCCTTCCTCGACGGCGGCGGGTTCGTGGTGCTCGACACCGTGACCACGCCCGAGCTCGAAGCCGAGGGCCTCGCCCGCGACGTCGTCCGCGCCGTGCAGCAGGCCCGCCGTGACGCGGACCTCGACGTCAGCGACCGCATCGTCCTCACCCTCGGTGCGGACGACGTCGCCGACGCGGCGGTCCGCACCCACCAGCAGCTCATCGCGGGGGAGACCCTGTCGACGAGCGTCGAGATCGTGCCCCTCGGGGCAGACGCCACCACCACCGACGTCGGTGACGGTGCGAAGGTGACCGTGGAGGTGTCACGCGCATGAGCGAGTACCCCGAAGACCCGTCCGAGGACGGCATCGAGATCCCCGTCGGCCCCGCCGGTGAGACGGACCCCGCCTCGGCCGTGCCGTTCGGCGCGGACGACGACGAGGTCAGGCGCGTCGAGGCGGCCCTGTACGCCCGGATCGGCGAGCAGTCGCCCGAACACCGCCTGTCCGCGACCCGGCGCGCCGTCGAGCTGCTCGGCGACCCGCACCTCGCGTACCCGGTCATCCACCTGACCGGCACGAACGGCAAGACCTCGACCGCGCGCATCACCGAGAGCATCGTCCGGGCCCACGGGCTGCGCACCGGCCTGATGACCAGCCCGCACCTCGTGTCGATCCGGGAACGCATCGTCGTCGACGGCGCCCCCATCGCCGCCGACCGCTTCGTCGAGAACTGGGACGACATCGCCCCCGTCCTCGAGATGACCGACAAGGAGCTCACCGACAAGGGCGAACTCCCGCTGACGTTCTTCGAGGCCCTGACCGTCCTCGCCCTGGCGTGCTTCGCCGAGGCGCCGGTCGACGTCGCGGTCATCGAGGTCGGCATGGGCGGCGAGTGGGACTCGACGAACGTCGTGCAGAGCCAGGTGTCGGTGTTCACGCCGATCGCCATCGACCACGCCAAGCAGCTCGGCGGCACCGTCGCCGAGATCGCCCGCACCAAGTCGGGGATCATCAAGCCGTCGTCGTCCGTCGTGTCGAGCGTGCAGACGCCCGAGGCGCTCGCCGAACTCCAGCGTGCGGCCGAACTCACCGAGTCGACGCTCGCGGTCGAGGGCGACGCCTTCCGGGTCGTCGACGTGACGCCGGCGGTCGGCGGGCAGCTCATCACCGTGCAGGGCGTCGCCGGTCGCTACGACGACCTGTTCCTGCCGCTGTTCGGCCGCCACCAGGCCGACAACGCGGCCGTCGCGATCGCCGCGGTGGAGTCCTTCCTCGGCCGCGGGTCGCAGGCCCTCGACGAGGACGTCCTGTCCGAGGGACTCGCGGGGGCGACCAGCCCCGGCCGGCTCCAGCCGATCGCCACGGATCCGACGGTCGTGGTCGACGCGGCGCACAACCCGCACGGTGCCCGCGCGCTCGCCGAGGCACTGCCCGTGGCGTTCCCGTCCGAGCACGTGGTCGGCGTCGTCGGCATCCTCGCCGACAAGGACGCCCGGGGCTTCGTGCGCGCGCTCAAGGACACCGTCGCGACCTTCGTCGTGACCCAGCCGCCGGGGGAACGCGCGCTCGACGCGGACGAGTTCGCCCGCATCGTCGTCGACGAGGTCGGTGAGGACCGCGTGGTCGTCGAGCCGACGCTCGCCGCGGCGCTGCAGGAAGCGCGCGACCTCGCGGACGAGGCGGACGCCGAGGACGCCCTCGTGCTCGTCGCGGGCTCGATCGTGATGGTGGGCGCGGTCATGGACCTGGTCCACGCGGAAGGCGAGACGAAGTGACGGACGCGAACCGTGCCTCCAGGCCGGGACGCGCACCGCGAGCCCGGAAGCCGCGACGCGAACGCGGTGCCCAGGAGAGCCTGCTCTCGATCACGCTGATCCTGGAAGCGATCATGTTCTTCTTCCCGATGCTCGTCGTGTTCGGGAAGGGCACGTTGCCGCCGGCCGCGGCCTTCGGCGGCGGCATCGGCGCGATGGTCGTGCTGGCGCTGGCCTCGCGGCTGACGGGCAAGCCCGCCGGTGTATGGTTCGGGTGGCTGCTGCAGGCGGCCATCCTCGCCACGGGGTTCATCGAGCCGTTCATGTTCGCGGTCGCCGTGGTGTTCCTGGCGCTGTGGGTCTTCTGCTTCGTCAAGGGCGGTCAGC
Source organism: Curtobacterium sp. 314Chir4.1 (assembly GCF_900215175.1). Lineage (NCBI taxonomy): Bacteria > Bacillati > Actinomycetota > Actinomycetes > Micrococcales > Microbacteriaceae > Curtobacterium > Curtobacterium sp. 314Chir4.1. The sequence continues at coordinate 187,767 of NZ_OCMI01000003.1, read as the reverse complement.
TCGACCGTCAGAACGCTGCGCGACGTGCCGCACTGGGCGAGGACTGACCACCCCCCATTCGACCCCGAACACTAGGAGTTCTGCGTGTCCGACCTCGAAGAGACCCTCGTCCTCGTCAAGCCCGACGGCGTCGCCCGCCAGCTCACCGGTGAGATCCTCCGCCGGATCGAGGCCAAGGGCTACGAGATCGTCGACCTGAAGATGCTGACGGCCCCTCGCGACCTGCTCGACGCCCACTACGAGGAGCACCAGGGCAAGCCGTTCTTCGAGCCGCTCGTCGAGTTCATGCAGTCCGGCCCGGTCGTCGCGGTGCGCGTCGCCGGCAACGGCGTCATCGCCGGCTTCCGGTCGCTCGCCGGCACCACCGACCCGACCTCGGCCGCACCGGGCACCATCCGTGGTGACCTCGGTCGCGACTGGGGCCTCAAGGTGCAGCAGAACCTGGTGCACGGCTCCGACAGCACCGAGTCGTCGGCGCGCGAGCTCGCGCTCTGGTTCGCCTGAGACGGCCGGGGAGTCGGACATGACGAACACCCCTCGTCCCACCAAGAACGAGCGCCGCGCACACGCGCGTGACCTCGCCCGCGAGCGTGCCGCCGCCGAGAAGCGTCGGAAGCGCCGCAACAAGTGGTTCCTCCAGGGCGGCATCGGCCTGGGCATCGTCGCGATCGCGGCCATCGTCGCGATCGTCGTCGTGAACGTGAACAACGCGAACACCGTGTCGGCCACCGGCCCGAAGAACATGGCCACCGGTGCCATCCAGTTCACGGGCGGCGACGGCAAGGTCACCCCGGTGACCACGAAGGCCGTCACCGCGAAGGGGACGCCCTCGGCGATCCCGACGTCGAACAGTGACGGTGCCGTCGCGGTGACCGAGTACGTCGACTGGGCCTGCCCGGTGTGCAAGCAGTTCGAGGCCGCGTACGCCGACCAGATCCTCGACAAGGTGAAGTCCGGCGACGCGACGCTGGCGATCCAGCCGGTGTCGATCCTCGACCGCAGCTACCAGAGCTCGCGCTACGCCAGCCGTGCCGCGAACGCCGCGATGTGCGTCGCCAACTACGCCCCGGACAAGTTCCTCGACGTGCAGACGCAGTTCTTCGACAACCAGCCGGAAGAGGGCACCAAGGGCCTGACGAACGCCGAGATCGCGAAGCTCGTGAAGGCGGGCGGCGCGACCGGTTCGAACGTCTCGGAGTGCCTGTCGAGCGAGCAGTTCAAGGGCTGGGTCACCCGGTCGACGAGCCTCGTGACGAGCGACCCGGACCTGCAGGGCACGCAGGGCTTCGGCACGCCGACGATCCTCGTGAACGGCAAGAAGGTCGACACGCTGACGAACGTCATCACCGAGATCGACGCCGCCGCGAAGTAGCCCGCGCCGCGGTCCCTGCCGCGTTCCGCACAACCAAAGTCGCCCCGAACCACGTGCATGCGCGGTTCGGGGCGACTTTGGTTGTGCGCGGCCGGTCGGCACCAGCCTGCGCGAGCGCGCGCGGGCGCTCCCGCTACGCGGCGCCGCCGTTCTGCTCGACGAACGCGGCGAAGGCGTCGGTGTCGGTGAGCGAGCCGTTGTACTGCTTGCCGTTCACGATGACCGTCGGGGTACCGGTGACCTTCGCGAGCGACGAGTTCGGGATCGCCTCGTTCAGCACCCGGTTCGTGGCGTCGGCCACCCACCCGGCGAAGTGCTGCCCGGTGATGCAGGACGCGACCTTGCTGTTCGTGGCGCCGGCGGTCTTCGCCAGGGACGCGAGCTCGTCGTTCGTGAGGCCCCGGGTGCTCTCGGACGGCTGGTTCTCGTACAACGACGTGTTGTACGCCAGGAACGCGTCCGGGTCGTAGTTCGCGACACAGGCGGCCGCGGCGGCGGATCGGGTGGAGTACTTCGACCCGAGGGACACCCGGTCGAGCAGGTTGAACGGGTGCAGCTCGAGCGTTGCCGAGCCGTCCTGCACCCACTGCTTGATCTGGGACATCTGGCTGGTCTCGAACTGGTTGCAGTACGGGCACATGTAGTCCGAGTACACCGTGATGTTCGCGACGGAGTCGTCCTGCTTCGTGGGAGTGGGCTTCCCGCCCTCCGGTGTGGCCGCCGTCTCGACGGGGACGATCTTCCCGTTCACCCCGTGCAGCAGGACGCCGTCGCTCGCCATGTTCCTCGGCCCGGGGCCGGCGGGTTGCACGGAGTTCGCGATCACCACGACGACGATCGCGATGACCGCGAGACCGCCGACGATGATCCCGCTGATGCCCAGTGTCCGGTTGCGGCGGCGTCGCGCCTGCTCCTGTACGCGGGCGAGGCGTGCACGTTCCCGTGCGGCCTCCCGGCGTGCCTTCTTGCTCTCGTTCTCGCTCATCGAGTTCGAGCGTAGGTCGCGCGGGGAAGCGGATCGGTCCTGTTGGCTGGGAAGCACCCAGGAATTCGGTGACGCGTCATCGACGAGTCATCGGCAACCCCCAGCCGAGGCTCAGAAGGACTGCAGGATCGTCGGGAACGTGATGAGGATCGTGACGACGATGAACAGGTAGTTCGCCAGCGGGAACGCCCAGCAGAAGGGGAGCAGGACACGCCCGAGTCGCTGAGTCCCGGCGCCGAACCGGCCCTGCGCAGCGTTCCAGATCGTGAACACCCAGAACATCGGGATCGTCATCGACCAGACGAGCATGCACCACGGGCAGAGGGCGCCGATGAACCACACGGTCTGGGTGAACAGCCACGTGACGAACACCCACGCCAGGAAGACCCCGGCGTTGAACGCGATCCAGAACCAGCGCGAACCGTTCCGGAAGCCGGCGAGCAGCATCACCGCGACGGCGGTCGGTGCGACGAAGCCCATCACGCCGAGCAGCGGGTTCGGGAAGCCGAAGAGGTGCCCCTGCCAGCTGGCCATCACGTCCGAGCAGCTGATGAACGGATTGACGTCGCAGGACAGCACCTTCTTCGGGTCCGCGTACTTCGCGAACTCGTCGAGGACGAGCGAGAAGGACCCGTAGAGACCGACCACGCCGGTGATCAACAGGAAGACCGCGATGGCGATCGGACGGCGGGCGGCAGGTGCTGGCGAGCTCACGGCGTCATCATCGCATGCCCGTTCCGGTCCTTTCCGGGTGCGGCATGCGATAATCGTCGAAGGTCGTGCGGCCATCCGCACGACGATGAGAGCTTTCCGGGCGCCGCCCGGACGATCAGGTGCGGTGAGAGCGCACCGTGACCGGGATGCGCGTGACGCACCGGCCACAAGACAGCGAACGCGGGGGCGTGGTCGCCACCCGCTACAACTACAGAGTTCCCGCCGCCCGACACGGGCGCGAGCGGGGTCAAGGAGTGCACCAGGTCCATGGTGGAGCAGAACAACGACAACACGAACAACGAAGAAGTCGCGCCGAAGCGTCGCGGTCGCCTGTTCGGCGGCCGTCGCGCCCGGTCGGCGGGCAGCCTGGAGGCACGGGGTGACGTCGCGCAGACGGCTCCCGTCGACGAGACGGTCGCGCTGACGGACGAGGCGGTCGCCACGCCGGAGCCGGTCACGGCTGCCGACCCGGCACCCGTCTCGGTCGAGGTCGAGGCGGTCGCCAGCCCGAGCGACGAGCCGCACGACGTGAGCACCCTGACCGGCGACCTGCCGGTGGTGGACGCGACCACGGCACCGACCGTCAGCGACGAGGCGGCGGCAGACCGCGCCTCCAGTCCGGACGCTGCAGCGGCAGCCGAGCCCGAGGCGCCCGCCGCCGAGGAGCCGTTCGTCCCGAAGGCGACGAGCACCCTCAGCCTGATCTTCCACGCGCCGGTCCTGCCGGAGCTGCCGCACCGCGCGCCGCGCGACGAGCGCGACGAGGACGACGACGACGAGCAGGGCGGCGGACGTCGTCGCTCGCGTCGCCGCGGCACGAGCGCCGACCGTGAGCCCCGCGAGCACCGCGAGCCGCGCGACCACCAGGAGCCCCGCCGCCGCGAGGTCGAGTACATCACCGAGCCGCAGAAGGTGAAGGGCTCGACGCGACTCGAGGCGAAGAAGCAGCGTCGTCGCGACGGCCGTGACGCCGGTCGTCGTCGCCAGGTCGTGACCGAGGACGAGTTCCTCGCGCGCCGCGAGAGCGTCGACCGGCAGATGATCGTCCGGTCGAGCGCCTCCAAGATCGAGATCGGCGTGCTCGAGGACGGCATCCTCGCCGAGCACTACGTCACCAAGTCGCACAACGTGTCGCTCATCGGCAACGTGTACCTCGGCAAGGTCCAGAACGTCCTGCCCTCGATGGAGGCGGCGTTCGTCGACATCGGTCGCGGTCGCAACGCCGTGCTGTACGCGGGCGAGGTCGACTGGAACTCGGTCGACACCGGCAACCACGGTCGTCGCATCGAGGCCGCGCTCAAGCCCGGCGACAAGGTGCTCGTGCAGGTCACGAAGGACCCGGTCGGCCACAAGGGTGCCCGTCTGACCAGCCAGGTCTCGCTGCCCGGCCGCTACCTCGTGTACGTGCCGAACGGCTCGATGAACGGCATCTCGCGCAAGCTCCCGGACACCGAGCGCGCACGCCTCAAGAAGATCCTCAAGGAGGTCCTCCCCGAGCACGCCGGCGTCATCGTCCGCACCGCTGCGGAGGGCGCCACCGAGGAGCAGCTGACCCGCGACGTCCAGCGCCTCACCAGCCAGTGGGAGGCCATCCAGAAGAAGGTCGCGAACGGCCAGGCGCCGGTCATGCTCCACTCGGAGCCCGACCTGCTCGTGAAGATCGTCCGCGACGTCTTCAACGAGGACTTCACGAAGCTCATCATCGACGGTTCCGCCGCGCGCGAGACGATCGACGAGTACCTCACCGCGGTCGCGCCCGACCTCAAGGACCGCGTCGAGATCTACGACGGACCGGACTCCTTCGAGGAGTACCGCCTCAACGAGCAGATCGAGAAGGCCCTCGACCGCAAGGTCTGGTTGCCCTCCGGTGGTTCGCTCGTGATCGACCGCACCGAGGCCATGACGGTCGTCGACGTCAACACGGGGAAGTTCGTCGGGTCCGGCGGCAACCTCGAGGAGACGGTCACGAAGAACAACCTCGAGGCCGCCGAGGAGATCGTCCGGCAGCTCCGCCTGCGCGACATCGGCGGCATCATCGTCGTCGACTTCATCGACATGGTCCTCGAGTCGAACCGCGACCTCGTGCTGCGCCGACTCGTCGAGTGCCTGAGCCGCGACCGCACGAAGCACCAGGTCGCCGAGGTCACCTCGCTCGGCCTCGTGCAGATGACCCGCAAGAAGATCGGCGTCGGGCTCCGCGAGTCCCTCGACGAGGTCAACGCGAAGGTCAACGACAACAACGCGGACCCCGGCCCCTCGAAGGGTCGCCGCAAGGGTCGTGGCAACGGGAACGGCTCGACCGGCAACGGTGGGAACACCGGCGGCAACGGGTCGAACGGCACCGGCGGCTCCGGGTCGCCGCACGGCTCCTCGACGCAGGCGCACCAGATCACGGACGACGTGAAGAACGCGCTGTCGCGCATCGCGGCGTCGACCATCCCGCACGAGGAGCACGAGGGCGCAGCCACGCCGGCGTCGGCCTCGTCCGCGGTGTCGGCCGACTCGGTGCCGTCGGTTCCCTCGGCGCCCGCTGCCCCGGAGCCGGGCGAGTCGTCCGCGCAGGAGCACGGCGAGCAGGCCTCCGGGTCGAAGCGTCGTCGTCGCCGCGGTGGCCGTGGTGCGGGCGCGCCGGACGCGAACCCCACCGCCGAGGTCGCAGCCCAGCCCGCCGACGAGCCCGCCGCGCCGTCGTCCGCGTCCGAGCCGGCTGCCGCTGCCGCAGCTCCGGAGGTCGTGCCCGCCGCTGCTGCCGAGTCCGCGGAGCCCGCGAAGGCACCGACCCGGCGCCGGGTCAGCTCGAGCGCGCCGGTGACGCCGACGGAGACCTCCGTCGCGATCCTCGACATCCCGATCGCCGCCACGAAGCGTGCGCCGCGCACGGTCAGCGGAGACGCCGAGTCCCTGCTCGACTCCGTCCTGCAGGCGCTCCCGGAGCCGAAGCAGCCGGGGCAGGGCCGTTCGCGGTCGCGCCGTGTCTCGTCGCCGAGCATCAGCGCGCCGGCGACCGCCGAGGGTGACACCACCGACGACGGCGCAGTGATCCTGGGGAACTGACGATGTCGAACCCGGGCGACCCGCAGCGGTCGCAGCAGGACCGCGGGTACTACGGTGCGGGCTGGTCCCAGCCCGCACCGTCCCAGCCGGCACCGTCCCAGCCGGCGCCGCCGTCGCAGCCCGGCGGGCCGTACGCAACCGGGCCGTACGCAACCGGGTCGTACGCTCCCGGGCCGTACCAGCCGCCGCGGCCGCCCCGGCAGCAGGCCGACCCGCGGAGGGCCTGGGCGCCGGGCGCCTCGGTCACGAACACGGCCGGGGCGCTCATCGCCGTCGTGTCGCTCGTGCTCGTCGAGTTCGTCTCCGGGATGATCGGGCTGATCGGGACCTCGCTCGTGGTGCACCCGTTCTCGACCTACGGCACCGGGGACAGCCTGGTGAGCGGGTTCGTCACCGGGGTCTTCCTCGCGCCGTTCCCGTTCTACGCCGGGGCCTTCCTGTCGCTCGCGTTCCTGACGCCGATCGCCCGCCGGAGCCCGCTGCCCACCGTGCTGCTCCGCGCCGTCCTCGCCGGGGCTGCCGGCACCGTCGCGCTCGCCCTCGTCGGGGTCTTCACGGGGTCCGTCGGGGCGATCCGGTCCGGGGGAGCGCGTCTGGTGATCGACGTCTTCACGACCCCGCTGCAGAACGGCGTCCCGTTCACCGTGATGCTCCTCGCCACGTCGACCGCGGCGTGGCTGTGGCTCGGGCGTCCGCGTGGCGGTCGTCGTGCGCCGGGAGCTCCTGGGACGCTGGGCACGGTGCGACCCGCCGACGCCGTGCCGCCCGCGACCGTGCAGCCCCCGGCACCGCAGCACGGCGTGCCGCAGCAGCCGTCGGTGCCGCCTGCGCCGCCGTACGGCGGCCAGCAGCCCCCGGCCAACCCCTGGGGCGGTCCGGCGCCGCGCTGAGCCGTCAGTGGCGCGCCAGCGCGCTGGCGTGCCGACGCGTGCCGGTGCGTGCCGTCTTCACTGTGCGAGGTTTCGTGCGCGGTGCGAGGCTCCGACCCTCGCACCGTGGGCGGGACCTCGCACCATGCGCAGCCGGCCCCGCACCGTGCGAGGTGCGTGACGAGGCGGAGCGTCGCCGCGCCTCCAGGCCCGGGTGTCGTGCGCGCGTCAGAGCGCGCGCTTGTCGCGCTGCGCGACCCGCAGCCCACTCGCGATGAGCCGCAGGACCAGCTCGCGACCGGTGACCGCCGAGGCGCCGGCGGCGACGAGTTCGTCGTACCGGGCCAGGGGCACGTCGTAGTGGTCGTGGTCGAACGCCCGGCGCGGGATCCCGGCCAGTTCGGCGAACGCGTGCAGCTCGTCGTAGGATGAGTCACTGACGAGGTGCGACCACAGAGTGTCGTGAGCGGGCCACGTCGGCGGGTCGATCAACACGGTCACACGGCAATCGTACGTGTGTCGCCGTTTGACCGGACCTGGGGGCATCGAGTATTCTCGATCCCTGGTGTCAGCGGGCCGTTCTGCCTGCGTCGCCGATCGGGCCCGGCCTCCGGGAGCCGCTCGTGCAGAAGTGGGCACCCGAGACTTCCCTCAAGCAGAAATACGTAAGGATTTCCACGTGGTTTACGCAGTAGTGCGCGCCGGCGGCCGTCAGGAAAAGGTCGAGGTCGGGACGATCATCACCCTCGACCGCGCCAAGGCAGACGACAAGGGCAACATCGACCTCGCCCCGGTGCTCCTCGTGGACGGTGACAAGATCACGTCGGCGGCTTCCGAGCTCGCCAAGGTGACCGTCACCGCCGAGGTGCTCGAGGACCTCCGTGGTCCGAAGGTCGTCATCCAGAAGTTCAAGAACAAGACCGGGTACAAGAAGCGCCAGGGTTTCCGCGCTGAGCTCACCCGTGTCAAGATCACCTCGATCGCGTAAGGCGGGAGTAGAAGATGGCACACAAGAAGGGTGCGAGCTCCACTCGCAACGGTCGTGACTCGAACGCGCAGCGCCTCGGCGTGAAGCGCTTCGGTGGCGAGGTCGTCAACGCCGGCGAGATCATCCTCCGCCAGCGTGGCACCCACTTCCACCCGGGCGCCAACGTCGGCCGCGGTGGCGACGACACGCTGTTCGCCCTCTCGGCCGGTTCGGTCGAGTTCGGCACCAAGGGCGGCCGCAAGGTCGTCAACATCGTCAACGCGTAACACCACCGACGATCTGACTCTGCGGGAGGGGCGGGCCACGTGCCCGCCCCTCCCGTTCTCTTTTCTGCAACACCTAGGAGTGGACCCATGGCGACCTTCGTCGACCGCGTGACCCTGCACCTCACCGCGGGGAACGGCGGCAACGGCTGCGTGTCGGTCCGTCGTGAGAAGTTCAAGCCGCTCGCCGGCCCGGACGGCGGCAACGGCGGTGACGGTGGCGACATCGTCCTCGTCGCCGACCCGCAGGTGACGACCCTGCTCGGGTACCACCGTTCGCCGCACCGTTCCTCGAAGAACGGGCAGCCGGGCATGGGCGACATGCGCAGCGGCATCAGCGGGGAGACCCTCGAGCTGCCCCTGCCGATCGGCACCGTGGTCCACGACGAGAACGGCGAGGTGATCGCCGACATGACCGAACCGGGCATGCGCGTCGTCATCGCCCCCGGTGGTCAGGGCGGTCTCGGCAACGCGGCGCTCTCGACGACGAAGCGCAAGGCGCCCGGGTTCGCGCTCCTCGGGACCGAGGGCTGGTCGGGTGACGTCAGCCTCGAGCTGAAGACGATCGCCGACGTCGCACTCGTCGGGTTCCCCAGTGCCGGCAAGTCCTCGCTCATCGCCGCGATCTCCGCCGCGAAGCCGAAGATCGCCGACTACCCGTTCACGACCCTCACGCCGAACCTCGGCGTCGTCGAGTCCGGTTCCACCCGCTTCACCGTCGCCGACGTCCCCGGCCTGATCGAGGGTGCGTCGGAGGGCAAGGGGCTCGGCCTCGAGTTCCTGCGCCACGTCGAGCGCTGCGAGGCGCTGCTGCACGTCATCGACTGCGCCACGCTCGACCCGGGCCGCGACCCGATCACCGACCTCGACGTCATCCTCGGCGAGCTCGAGCGCTACCCGGTCCCGGAGGGCCAGGTGCCGCTGCTCGAGCGTCCGCAGATGATCGCGCTCAACAAGGTCGACGTCCCCGAGGCCGCCGAGCTGGCGGAGTTCGTCACGGCCGAGCTCGAGGGCCGTGGGTACCGCGTCTTCCCGATCTCCACCGCGTCCCGCAGGGGCCTGCGCGAGCTGACGTTCGCGCTGGCCGACGTCGTCTCCGCCGCGCGTGCGGCCAAGGCCGCCGAGCCGGCGCCGGAGCGGATCGTCCTCCGTCCCAAGGCCGTCGACGACAAGCCGTTCACGATCCGCGCCGAGGGCGGCGAGGAGCACCGCTTCTACCGGATCCGCGGCGCGAAGCCGGAGCGTTGGGTCCAGCAGACCGACTTCACGAACGAAGAGGCGATCGGGTACCTCGCCGACCGCCTGGCGAAGCTCGGCGTCGAGGACGGCCTGTTCAAGGCCGGTGCCGTCGCCGGGTCCACCGTCGTCATCGGTGGTGACGGCGGCACGGTCTTCGACTGGGAGCCGACGCTCACCTCGACCGCCGAGCTCATCACGAGTGCCCGTGGTACCGACGCCCGCATCGGGGCGACCTCGCGTCCGACCCGCAACGAGCGTCGCGAGGAGTACTTCGAGCGCATGGACGCCAAGACGGCCGCGCGTGCCGAGCTCGAGCAGGAGCGCATCGCCGGGCTCTGGGCGGAGGACGGGGACCTGTCTCCCGCCGCATCCGACAAGGACGACGAGGACTGACCGCAGCATGACCGACACGACCGCTCGCACCGACCTCGGACCCGTCACCCGGCGCGAGGACATCCCACGTGCCAGGCGGATCGTGGTCAAGGTCGGGTCGTCGTCGGTCAGCGGTGAGAACACCGGGCAGATCGCGCCGCTGGTCGACGCCCTCACAGCCGCCCACGCCCGGGGGACCGAGGTCGTGCTCGTGTCGTCCGGTGCCATCGCGACGGGGTTCCCGTTCCTCGGCCTCGAGGGGCGCCCGGACGACCTCGCCACCCAGCAGGCGGCCGCGGCCACCGGGCAGAACGTCCTGATGTTCCGGTACCAGAAGGAACTCGACCGGCACGGGGTGGTGGCGGCGCAGATCCTCCTGACCGCCGGGGACCTGCAGAACCCGACGCACCGGGTGAACGCGCAGCGGGCGATCGACCGGCTCCTCGCGCTGCGGGTGCTGCCGATCGTCAACGAGAACGACACCGTCGCGACCCACGAGATCCGCTTCGGCGACAACGACCGGCTGGCGGCCCTGGTGGCGCGGCTGCTCGGGGCCGATGCCCTCGTGCTGCTCTCCGACGTCGAGTCGCTCTACACGCGGCCGCCGGAGCAGCCCGGTGCTGCACCGATCACCCACGTGCCGTTCGGCGACGAGCTCGCCGGGGTCACCTTCGGATCGATCGGCGCCGCCGGCGTGGGGACCGGGGGAGCGGGGACGAAGGTCGCTGCCGCCCGGCTCGCCGCCGAGGCGGGGACGTCGGTGCTCGTGACCGCGACGGCGCTGGTCGAGCAGGCGCTCGCGGGCCAGCAGGTGGGCACCTGGTTCGAGGCGGCGCCCCGAGCCTGACCGGTTCGCGTCCGGCTGGGTGCGCTGGTCGGCGCACGGGCGCCGAGGTCGCTCGATGTGTCGCTGCACGCGACGGCTCGCGGCGTGTCGCGCGACTTCGGTGACCGGCAGGCGGCGTGTCGCGCGACTTCGTCGCGTCTCCGGACTGGAGGTGCGGGTCGACCCCGGCGTGCAGCGCGCCCTGGTGCGGTCGGCGAGCGGGCGAGATGCGTCCCGCTCGGCGCAGATCGGTGACCGTTCGCGCCCGCTCGGCGGACGTGAGCGGCACGTCCCGGCCGCTCGACGGCGGACGTGACCACCGGTTGCGGGGCGCCGCCCGCTCGGGGACGGGCGGCCGATCCCTCCACAGGAGGCGTGCCTCCAGGCCGAGTCCACAGGTCGACCCGACCGCCGTCATGCGGGCAGGGCCCGCGCCTAGAATCGAGCCATGTCGCTGACCGCACCCGCACCGACCCTGACCGACAAGCTCGTCGCGGCCCGCGACGCGTCGTCGGCACTCGCCACGGCGACCACCGCGGTGAAGGATGCGGCGCTCCTCGCGATCGCCGCCGCGGTGCGCGCGGCCACCGACGAGATCGTCGCCGCGAACCACGGCGACCTCGTCGCCGGGGAAGAGGACGGCCTGTCCGGGGGACTCCTCGACCGGCTGCGGCTCGACCCGGCCCGGATCGAGGCACTCGCGGCCGCGGTGGAGCACGTCGTCGGGCTGACCGACCCGGTCGGGGAACACGTCCGCGGTTCGCGCCTGGCAAACGGCCTGCAGCTCACGCAGGTGCGGGTGCCCTTCGGGGTCGTCGGCGCCATCTACGAGGCACGTCCGAACGTCACCGTCGACATCGCCAGCCTCGCGCTGAAGAGCGGCAACGCCGTCGTCCTGCGCGGGGGATCGGCGGCGCAGCGCACCAATGCCGTGCTCGTCGCGCGCCTGCAGGACGCCGTCGCCTCGGTGGGGCTGCCGCGGGAACTCGTGCAGACCATCGACGAGTTCGGCCGTGCCGGGGCGACCGAGCTGATGCGGGCTCGCGGGCTGGTCGACGTGCTCATCCCGCGCGGCAGCGCCTCCCTGATCCAGACGGTCGTCACCGAGTCCCAGGTGCCCGTGATCGAGACCGGCGCCGGCGTGGTGCACGTGTTCCTCGACGAATCCGCACCGCTCCAGCGATCGGTCGACATCGTGCTCAACAGCAAAGTGCAGCGCCCGAGCGTGTGCAACGCCCTCGAGACGCTCCTGGTGCACGAGCGCGCAGCCGAGCGTCTCCTGCCGGCACTCGCCGACCGGCTCCGGGCCGCCGGGGTCACCCTGCGCGGCGACGACGCCACGCGCGTGATCGTCCCCGGGGTGCTCCGCGCGACGGACGCCGACTGGGCGACGGAGTCGATGGACCTCGACCTCTCCATCCGTGTCGTACCGGACGTCGACGCGGCGATGGCGCACATCGCCCGGTGGTCGACGCACCACACCGAGTCGATCGTGACCAACGACGTCGACACGGCCGAGCGCTTCATCGCAGAGGTCGACTCCGCCGTCGTGATGGCGAACGCGTCGACGCGGTTCACCGACGGCGGCGAGTTCGGGTTCGGCGCCGAGGTCGGGATCTCCACGCAGAAGTTGCACGCCCGTGGGCCGATGGGACTACCAGAGCTCACGAGCACCAAGTGGATCGTGCGCGGGCAGGGTCAGATCCGCGGCTAGACTGAACGCCGACTTCCCCCGACCGAACGGAGCATCGGACACATGACCTTCCTCGCAGAAGCCGCTGAGCACGCCTCGGGCGTTCCCGCGTACGTCTTCCCGCTCGTCGGTGCGCTCTTCTTCGCGTTCCTCGGCTTCGTGACCTGGAGCTTCCGCGACGTGGCCTACCGTCACTCCCAGAAGTTCGAGGCCACCCGCCACCACGAGACGGGTGTCGACGAGTTCGGTCACACCAAGATCTGACCCGCCACTCCATGCTCGAGAGCACGGGCCGCCCTCGCATCGGTGTGATGGGTGGCACCTTCGACCCGATCCACCACGGTCACCTCGTGGCTGCGTCGGAGGTCGCCCGTGCCTTCGACCTCGACGAAGTGGTCTTCGTCCCCACCGGTCAGCCGTACATGAAGTCCGACGTGACCGACGCCGAGCACCGGTACCTCATGACGGTCATCGCGACCGCGTCCAACCCGATGTTCACGGTCAGCCGCGTCGACATCGACCGTCCGGGGCCGACCTACACCGTCGACACGCTCCGTGACCTGCACGACCAGCGGCCGGATGCGCAGCTCGTCTTCATCTCCGGCGCAGACGCCGTCCAGCAGATTGTCGACTGGAAAGACCATGATGGTCTCTGGGACCTCGCGCACTTCGTCGCCGTGACGCGTCCGGGACACGCCTTGAGCATCACCGGATTGCCCGAACGGGACGTAAGCTTGCTCGAAGTTCCCGCGCTGGCCATATCGTCGACCGATTGCCGCGACCGGGTGAGACGCGGTTTCCCCGTGTGGTACTTGGTCCCCGACGGTGTCGTCCAGTACATCTCCAAGCACCATCTGTATCGGAGCGTTGCATGAGTTCGTCCGACGCGCAGCCGCCACTGTCGCGGCGCCAGGCGCGCGAGCGTGAGCGTGCCGCCGCAGCCGGCGCGCAGCCCGTGACGCCGCCGCCGACCGTCGCGGCCCCGGCGGAACAGCCGGAGACCCGCCACCGTCCCGGATCGCACGTCGCGCCCGCACCGGGCGCGCCCGCGCAGTCCGCCGCACCGTCGGCTGCGCCCTCGTCGGCGGCCAGCGCGCCGACATCGGCCAGCGCGCCGACGTCGGCGTCCGCGGCACCCGCGGGTGTCCCGGCGATGCCCCCGGCGTCCGCGACCGAGATCGTCCCCGGCTCCGGCGGCCTGACCCGACGGCAGATCCGCCTGATGCGCGAGGCCGACGGCGGAGCAGTCCAGCCGGTCCCGCTGCAGAACCCGACGCCGCAGTCGTCGGACCGCACCGTGCAGGACGTGCTCGGCTCCGTCGACGCACTGCAGGAGACGCCCCGCTCGGCCGCGTCGAAGCAGTCCGAGCCCGCGTCCCCCGTGTCGGACGACGCCGCGCAGGAGCCCGCCGCCGAGACGGTCGTGCTGGACCAGGCCGCTGTCGCCCAGGCCACCGAGGCCGACGGTTCGCCCGACGCCATCGAGCCGCTCGAGACCGCCGTCGCCAACAGCGAGGAACCACGTCGGCACCGCTCGACGTGGGCGCCGCACGACGCACCCGAGGACGCGACCGGGGCCGGTGTCCCCGACGTCACCCCGTCGTCGCCGGCACGTGTTCCTGCAGTCGAGCCCTCCACGCCGGCGGTCTTCCCGCTGTCGCTGGACGACGACGACACGAACGAGGTCCCCGTCCAGGCCGTCCCCACGTCCGCGCCGCGTTCCGCCGGGAGCGACGACGAGGCCACGGATCCGGCACCCCGTGTGCCCGCCTCCTTCCAGCGTCCGTCCGAGCCGAAGCCCCTGACGACGGCGTTCGAGCCGCCGGTCGGCCACTGGTCGCAGCAGGCGCACGACTCGAACGACACCGAGATCCACGACGAGGAGACCGGCACCCGTCGCGTCGCCGTGACGAACACGAACGCGATCATCCTGCCGAACTCGGCCCTCGCCGACCCGACCGGGGCGCTGAACGCCACGGGCGAGGTCATCCTCACCGGCTCGATCGATCTGCCGGCGTCGTTGTCCTCGACGGGATCGCACCGGCCGATCGACGGCGCCGAGGTGGACCGCCTCCTCGAGCAGCACGACGAGCAGCCCGAGACGGACGCCAGCCCGGTCCGAGCCAGCCGCGCGGTGTCGAGCCACACCTCGACACGTCAGGTCGTCCTCGCCGCCGCCAAGCCCAAGGAATCGCGCACGCCGCTCATCCTCGGTGTGACGGTCGGGGCGGTCGGTGTGGCCGCAGCCGCGGTGATCATCGTCGCCCTCGTCACCACCCACACGTTCTGACACACGGGTCCGATCAGCGCCCCGTCGGCCGCGGCCTGGCCGCCGTCGGCGGGGTGGCTTATGATCGGGACCCATCAAGCGATCCGGACACTCCCGGGTCGACGACCGGAAGGAATCCGTGACCGCCTCCTCACGCGCACTGGAACTCGTGCAGACAGCCGCCCTCGCGGCCGACGCCAAGCAGGCCGAAGACCTCGTCGCCCTCGACGTGACCGGGCCGCTGCAGCTCACTGACGTGTTCCTGCTCGCGACCGGCCGGAACGAGCGCAACGTGCTCGCCATCGCGGACGAGATCGAAGAGCGCCTCCTCGAAGCCGGGGCCAAGCCGCTCCGCCGCGAAGGCCGGAGCGAGGGCCGCTGGGTCCTCATCGACTTCGGTGACATCGTCGTGCACGTCTTCCACGAAGAAGACCGCCAGTACTACTCGCTCGAGCGCCTCTGGTCGGACTGCCCGACCATCCCGCTCGCGCTGCCGGTGGACCACACCGCCTGATCGCGACGCGCCCGGGTGGCGGCGACGATTTCGTCACCCGGCGTTCGCATGGTGTACGCTTCTATGGTGCCTCCGGGGAACTGGCCGGTACGAAAGCAACACGATCTGGGTCTGTGGCGCAGCTGGTAGCGCACCTGCATGGCATGCAGGGGGTCAGGGGTTCGAGTCCCCTCAGATCCACCCATTGAACCCCGTAGCATCGCGCTACGGGGTTCTTCTCGTCGGTGCTGACGACGTTCTCGGGGGAGATGGCATGAGCGGCTAGGGGGTGGATCCGCACGCGGTGGCAGTGTTGACGCGACGGAACGTCGACGAGCCGTTCCGTGATCGCACGCACGAGACCGTCGGCTGGTCGCGGACCACGACGGGTGTCGAGATCGAGTTCTCCTCCCGCACGGGCGCGACACGGTACGCGTACCGCGGTACCGACAAGGCCATCGTGATGGAGCACCCCTTCCCGGTCTCCATCCCGAGCGGTTCCGTCGTCGAGGTGGACGGGGACGTCTGGGACACGGTCACGGGACTCCTCGGGTTCGCCGGACCCGACGGGCCGTGGACCCGGGTGTTCTACGACACTCGGTCAGGACCGAGCTTCCGGACCTACCCGGGCGCTCGGGTCCGGCTCGTACCGGACGCAGGGCGTGCGCCACGCGCTGCGGCGGTGCTCCGCTACTGGCGACGGATCGTCGAACGGCTCCCGGTGACCGACGGCCGCCGTCATCCGTTGGCGATCGGTTGGGACTCGCTCGGCCGGATCGATCCCGAGTCCGCACTCGCGACCTACCTCACCGGGGACGAGGTGTCGGCAGCGTCGGACGGTCGCCGAGCGATCTTCCCGTTCTCGTCGAACCTCAGTCAGCGAGCGGCCCTGACGACCGCGCTCGAGTTCCCCGTCTCGGTGATCGACGGTCCACCGGGCACCGGGAAGACGCAGACGATCCTGAACCTCGTGGCCTCGCTCGTCGCGGCGGACCCCTCGGTCAGCATCGGCGTCGTCTCATCGAACAACGCTGCGGTCGACAACGTCGGTCAGAAGCTCGACGCACTCGGCTACGGCTTCGTCGCCGCAGCGCTCGGCAACGCCCAGCGGCGCGACGCGTTCTTCGCGCAGCAGCCAGCGCGCGGCGCCGCGGTGTCGCGTTTCCTGGAAGCGGCCAGGGGTGACGATCCGGACGAAGCCGCTCGCGCCGCCGACCGGTTGGACGAGCTGGACAGCGAGATCGCGATCCTCCAGGAATCGGAGCGGCTGCTCGCGAAGACGCGGCAGGACCTCGACGCGCACCGCCTGGAGCAGCGCCACTTCCTGCAGTACCTCGCCGGTCACGAGGCCACCGACCTCGATGGGATGCCGCTCCTCCGCAAGAGCTCGGACCGCATCATCGACTTCATCGCGGAGACCAGTGGCGTCCCGCACCCCGAGCCGTGGCCGCTTCGCTGGTTGACGCGCCTCCGCCAACGAGTGCGGTACGGATCGCTCGCTGGAGTCGACCCGTCCGACTCAGGCACGGTGCTCGCGCTCCAACGCAGGTACTACGAGCAACGCATCGCGGAACTCGAGGCCGAGTCGCTGGAGCTGGAACACCGGCTGGAACGCGCGGACCTCACCGGACTCACGGAGGAGCAGCAGCGGCTCTCCGTCGTGGTGTTGCGGCGTGCGCTCGTGGCGAGGTACGCGGATCGTCCACGAAGAAGCCACGAGGAACGCGGGTACCGCACGGACTTCTCGCGGTTCACCGCCGACCACCCGGTCATCCTCAGTACCTGCCACTCGTTGCGTCGCAGCATCGCACCGGGGGCGTTGCTCGACGTGCTGATCGTCGACGAAGCTTCGCAGGTGGACCTCCTGGCCGGTGCCCTCGCGCTCGCTGCAGCGAGGCGGGTCGTGGTCGTCGGAGACCTCGCACAGCTCTCCCACATACCCGAGGCGAGCGCCGCCGCTGCCGTCGGACCCGCGCCGATCGATGCCTACGACTACGGCACGCACAGTCTCCTGTCGTCCCTCGTGGCGCTCCACGGCGATCGACTCCCGAGGACGATGCTCCGCGAGCACTACCGGTGCGACCCAGCGATCATCGGGTTCTGCAACGAGAAGTTCTACGACGGCCAGCTCATCCCGTTCACGACCGGGCGCTCGGCGCGGCCGGTCGTGGTCCACACCACCGCTCTGGGGAACCACATGCGGCAGCACCGTTCCGGAGGGCGGTCCAACCAGCGGGAGATCGACGTCATCGAGCGTGAGGTCATCCCGCAGCACTGCGCCGACGTGGCTCGGAACGAGATCGGGGTCACCTCGCCGTACCGCCGACAGGTGGAGAAGATCGGCGACGTCCTCGTGCAGGAGCTCGTCGAGATCGAGGCCGACACGGTGCACCGTTTCCAGGGCCGGGAGAAGCAGGTCGTCGTGATGAGCACGGTCCTCGACGAGACCTGGCGTGGACGGACGGGTACGGCGTTCGTCGACGATCCCCGGCTCGTCAACGTCGCCGTCTCCCGAGCGGTGGAGCAGTTCATCCTCGTCACCGACCACGAGATGCTCCCGACGAGTCGCCATCTCCGCGACCTCGTGGAGTACATGCGCTACCACGACCCCGGCAACGAGCCCCTCCGCAGTGGTGTCGTCTCGGTGTTCGATCTCCTGTACCGGAGGTTCTCGGAGCGGCTCCTCGCGTTGTCCGGCCGCCTCAGGGGCGAGTTGCGTTTCCTGTCCGAGGACATCATCTGGACCGTGCTCCGCGAGGTACTCGACGAGGCGCCGTACACCGATCTCGTCGTCGTGCCGCAGGTTCTGGTGCAGAACGTGCTCCCGGACACCGACCGGCTCACCGTGGCGCAGGCGACCTACGTCCGCAACCGATGCTCACTCGACTTCGTGGTGTACCGGCGCATCGGACGGATCCCGGTCCTCGCGGTCGAGGTGAACGGGTTCGCGTTCCACGAGGACAAGCCCGACCAGGCACGGAAGGACCTCCTCAAGCAGCAGATCCTCGAGGAGTACGGCCTCCCGCTGTTGTCGCTCGCGACCACGGGGAGCGACGAACCCGGGCGGATCCGTCGGGCACTCGACGCCGCAACGGGGGCGCCCGTCCCGATACGCTGAGCGCATGAGCAGCGACGCCCCCCTCTCCGGTTCCGCCCTGACGATCACCGCCGGTGGCTACACGGCCGAGCTCGCCTCGGTGGGGGCGACGCTGCGGACGCTCCGGTACGAGGGCCGCGACCTCGTCGTGCCGTTCGACGCCGACGAGGTCCGCCCCGCCTTCCGCGGGGCCGTCCTCGCCCCGTGGCCGAACCGGGTCGTCGACGGCACGTACTCCTTCGGTGGCTCGGATCACGAGCTCGCGCTCACCGAACCCACCCGCCACCACGCCCTGCACGGCCTCGTCGCCTGGACCGACTTCCGGACCGTCGCGCACGAACCCGACCGCGCCGTCCTCGCCACGACGATCCCCGCCCAGTCCGGGTACCCGTTCCGCGTCGAGGTCCTGGTCGAGTACCGCCTCGACGCCGAGGGGCTGCACACGACGATCACCGGCACGAACACGGGGCCCGACGCGGCACCGTGGGGGACCGGCCCGCACCCGTACCTCGTCGGCGGCGAGGGACGTGTCGACGACTGGACCCTGACGCTCCCGGCCGCCGAGGTGCTCGAGGTCACCGAGGACCGCCTCATCCCGACCGGCCTCGCGCCGGTGCACGACGAGTTCGACCTGCGGAGCGCGACGCTGATCGGGGAGCGGTTCATCGACCACGCGTACACGGGGTTCGACCGCGACGCCGACGGCACCGCGACGATCGTCCTCACCGCGGCCGACGGGCACGGTGTCCGGGCGTCGTTCGGTCCGGAGTGCCCGTGGGTGCAGGTCCACACCGCCGACCACGTGATCCCCGAGTACCACCGTGCCGGCCTCGCGGTGGAGCCGATGACCTGTGCGCCGGACGCGTTCAACGCCGGCGTCGACGCCGGGCTCGTCGTGCTCGCCCCGGGCGCCTCGCACGCCGCGTCGTGGACGATCGCCGCGGTCTGACGGCGGACCCTGCCGTCCGCGTCACGGTCCGCGCCTTCCCGACCGTCCCGGACCTCGGGGCGTTGGCGGCAGCCGCGGACGGCGACGTCGTCTGGCTCGACTCCTCGCTCCCGCCGGAGGCTCCGGTGGCGGCGCACGCCCGAGCGCGATGGTCGGTCCTCGCGCTGACCGACGGCCCGTTCGCCGCCCGGTTCCGGCACGAGGCGCACCGCGCCGACGTCGAGGTGTCCCCGGCATCGCGCCGGTGGTTCGGCCCGTCCCGGCACGACGACACCCCCGCGTTCGCGGTCCTCGACGCCCTGCTCGGGCGCACCCCGGCAGTGTCGGAACCGATCGCCGGGTGCGGCTTCGCGCTCGGCTGGGTCGGGTTCCTCGGCTACGAGCTCGGTCGCGAGTCCGGTGGCGCCGACCGCACGGCCGACGGGCACGCGGACGCCGACCTGCGGTTCACGGACCGCGCGGTCGTCGTCGACGCGGGCGGAGCAGCGTGGGCGCTCGCCCTGGTGGCCGACGCGGAACCGGCGGCCAGCGCGGCGAACCGCGCATGGCTCGAGACGGTGACCGGCGGGCGGACGTGGGCCGACGTCGACGACGTGCCCCCGCGCCTCCCGTCCGGTGCAGTGGCGACCGGACGCGTCACGCGCGCCGCCTACGAGACGGCGGTGGACGCGTGCCGCGCGGAGATCCGCGACGGCAACGCGTTCCAGGTCTGCCTCACCACCGTCTTCGGGCTGGTTCCGGCACCCGGTCTGGGCCCACGCCGCCGGTTCCGGGGCGACGCGCCAGCGGCGGACCGGCCGTGCCGGTGGGGAGAGGCGCGGTGCCTGTCCGGTACGGACGCGCACCTCTCCGAGTACCTGCGGCTGCGTGCGCTCGACCCCGTCCCGTTCGGTGCGTACCTGCGGCTCGGCCCGCTGCGCGTGGCGAGCCGGTCGCCGGAGCGGTTCCTGCGGATCGAGGCGTCCGGGGCGGTGGCCGCGGAACCGATCAAGGGGACGCGGCGGCGGCGTGGCGACCCGGAGGAGGACGCGGCAGCACGTGCGGAACTCGCGGCGAGCGTGAAGGACCGCGCGGAGAACGTGATGATCGTCGACCTGCTGCGGAACGACCTGCTGCGGACGGCCGTGCCGGGGTCGGTGCACGTCGACCGGCTCTGCGACGTCGAGACGTACGCGAGCGTGCACCAGATGGTGTCGACGATCGGTGCGGTGCTGCCGGACGGTGCCTCGCGGGCGGCTGTCGTGCGCGCGGCGTTCCCGCCTGGATCGATGACCGGCGCCCCGAAGATCAGTGCGATGGCGATCGCGGACCGGCTCGAGGGTGCGCCCCGGGGCGTGTACTCGGGCGTGATCGGGTACTTCTCCGCCAGCGGTGCGGTCGATCTGTCGGTGGCGATCCGCACACTGGTGACGGTGGTCGACGACGCCGGCACGGTGCGGTCGCGGACGTTCGGGGCCGGCGGCGCGGTGACGTGGTCGTCGGTGGCGGCGGACGAGGCGGACGAGGTCGAGACGAAGACCCGGTCGGTGTTGTCCGGGCTGGGGGCCGTCGCGCGCTGGTAGGGGGTCGTCGATCTGCGCCGGGATCCTGCCACCACGGCGTGTCGAACGTGTGTTCGGGCTGGTTGTCCACAGGATGTCGGTCCTCGTTGACATCATCGAACACATGTTCGAATATGAGGGCATGCAGACGGCGGCGGCACTCCAGTCGTCCGGGGCTCCACGGGAGTCGACCGGACGGTCCGGTGCTGCCCGACCGGTGCGTCGCGTCGACCACCTCGGGGATGCCCGGGCGGCGCTCGAGCGCATCACCTCGTTGCGCTCGCGGGTCGCCGAGATGGAGTCCACACGCGTCGACACCGAGGGACTGCCGACCACCGAGGCACTCGCGCCCCTGCTGCCGGGCGGGTCGATCCGGGTCGGGGGCGCCTACGCGGTGCACGAGTCGGTGCTCCTCGCGATGACGATGCTCCAGGCCGCCTCGGCCGCCGGGGCCTGGTGCGCGGTGGTGGGTGTGCCGTCCTTCGGGGTCGAAGCGGCCGCAGCCGCGGGGATCGACCTCGAGCGGCTCGTGCTCGTGCCGGACCCGGGCGACCAGTGGCTCACCGTCACCGCCGCCCTGGCGGACGTGGCGCAGATCGTCCTCACCCGTCCGCTCGGTCGGGTCGTGCCGGGCGACGTCTCCCGGTTGTCGGCACGGCTGCGGCAGCGTGGCGGAGCGCTGGTGGCGCTCGGGTCCTGGCCGGGGGCGGACGTCACGCTGCGGGTGACCCGGTCCGAGTGGAGCGGCATCGGGGACGGCCACGGCTTCCTGGCCGAGCGACGGGTCACGGTGTCGGCGTCCGGGCGCGCGGGGGCGGTCCGGCCGGTCGACGCCGAGCTCCTGCTGCCCGCGGCGGACGGCACGGTGCGGGCAGCGGTCCCCGCCGCGGCTGCGGGCGCCGGCTCGGACACCGGGCACGTGCTCCGCCCCGTGGCGGTGGCGTCGTGAGCCCCCGTCGGGGTGTCCGGACGCGCACAGCGGGTGTGCCCGATGCGCGGGCGGTCCGTGCCGACGCGATCGTCCGCGGGGGAGCCCTGCCCGAGCCGCCCCCGACCCGGACGATCGTGCTGTGGTGCCCGGACTGGCCGGTGATCGCCGCCGCCCGTGCCGCCGGGTCGCCGCCGGACCACCCGTTCGCACTCGTGGTGAAGGGGCAGGTGTACGCCAGTTCCGCGAGTGCCCGGCAGCACGGGGTCGTGCGGGGCCTCCGCGTGCGAGAGGCCCAGGCGCGCTGCCCGGAGCTCGTCGTGCAGCCCTACGACGACGCCCTCGACCACCGGGCGTTCGAACCGGTCATCCGTGCGGTCGAGGCTGCCGTGCCCGGTGTCGAGGTCGTGCGCCCCGGCACCCTCGCGCTGCGCTCCCGGGGGCCCGCGCGCTACTACGGCGGTGAGCGTGCCGCGGCGGCGACCCTCGCGGGCATCGCGGCGGACCACGGCGCCCCCGGGGTCCGGGCCGGGATCGCCGACACCCCGTTCGCCGCCGAACAGGCCGCACGCGCCCGACCCGTCCGACCCGGGGAGCGCGTCCGGATCGTGCCCGTGGACGGCTCGGCGCCGTTCCTGGCCGGGCTGCAGCTCGGGGTGCTCGGCGACGCCGACCTCGCGATGCTGCTCGGGCGCCTCGGCATCACGACCCTGGGGGAGTTCGCCGCGCTCGGTGACGAACAGGTGCGCGACCGGTTCGGCGTGGCCGGGGCGTTCCTGCACCGGCTCGCGGGCGGGCGTGACCCCCGTGCGGTCGCGGCGCGGGACGTCCCGCCGGAGCTCCGGGTCGAGGCAGCATTCGAGCCCCCGCTCGACCGGGCCGACCAGATCGCGTTCGCGTTCCGGCGCTCGGCCGACGACTTCGCCGCCCGGCTGCGGGCCGCCGGGCTCGTCGCCACGACGATCCGGGTCGGCATCGTCGACGAGCGGGACATCCTGCTCGAACGCACGTGGGTGCACCCGCGGTGGTTCGACGCCGCCGACGTGGTCGACCGGGTCCGCTGGCAGCTCGCCGGCGGGGTGGACCCCACCGGGCTCGAGGCGCCCGTCGTCTCGGTGGTCCTCGAACCCGTCGCCGTGGACGACGTGGCGAACCACGAGCGCGGACTCTGGGGGACCGGCCCGGACGAACGGGTCCACCACGGGCTCGCCCGCGTGCAGGGGCTCGTCGGGCACGACGGGGTCGTCACGCCGCGCATCGGTGGCGGACGCACCCTGGCGGAGCGTGTCGTGCTCGTGCCGTGGGGGGACGCCCCCGTCGGCGGTGAGCGCGCCCTGGCGACCGTGCGGGACCGGCCGTGGCCCGGCAAGCTGCCCGGACCGCCGCCGGCGACCGTGCTCGACCGACCCCGACCGGTCGACGTGGTGGCTGCCGACGGCGGCACCGTCGACGTCGACGACCGCGGTGCCCTGACCGGGACACCCGAGCGCTTCCGTGCCGATGGGGAGCGCGGCGGGCGGTTCGACCCCGTGACGACGTGGGCCGGGCCCTGGCCGCTCGTCGTCCGCTGGTGGGAGTCCGGCGGCCGACGCCTGCACCGGTTGCAGCTCGTCGACGCCGAGGGGCGTGCGTGGTACCTGGTGCTCGCGGACCACCGGTGGTGGGCCGAGGCGGTGGCGACGTGACGCGCGCGAGTGGGGAGCACTGATGGGCTACAGCAACCCGCCGATCCCGTGGTCGCAGTTCGAACGCGCCCTGTCCGACAAGCGGAGTCCCGGCACCACGCACGACGGCGACGGCGGCGACAGTCCGGCGTGGTCGCGGAAGCGCTCGCGGTACGAGGCCCCGAGCGGTCTCGAGGACACGGGCAACGTGCCGGTCGTGCCGTACGCCGAACTCCACGCGCACTCCACCTTCAGCTTCCTCGACGGCGCGAGCGGGCCGGAGCACCTCTTCGAAGAGGCCGCGCGGCTGCACCTGCACGGCCTCGCCCTCACCGACCACGACGGCTTCTACGGCGCTGCCCGGATGGCCGAGGTCGCAGAGGCGTACCCGACCGTGGCGACCGTGTACGGCACCGAGCTGTCCCTCGGGTTGACCGAACCGCAGAACGGCGTGCCCGACCCAGAGGGCACGCACCTGCTGCTGCTCGCGGACGGCCAGGACGGCTACCACCGGCTCGCCGGCGCCGTGACGAGCGCCCACCTGGCGGCCGGAGCCGAGAAGGGGCGGCCGCGGTACGACCTCGACGACCTCGCGGCACGGTCCGACGGCCACTGGCGGGTCCTCACCGGCTGCCGGAAGGGCGCCGTCCGACAGGCGCTCGAGCGCGGCGGGGAGACCGCTGCCGAAGCCGCCCTGCGCGCGCTGCTCGACCGGTTCGGCACGGCCGGCGTCGTCGTCGAGCTCATCGACCACGGCGACCCGATGGACACCGCCAGGAACGACGCCCTCGCCGCGCTCGCCACGAAGCACGGCCTGCCGACCGTCGCCACGGGGAACGTGCACTACGCCACCCCCGACCGGTTCCCCGTGGCGACGGCGCTCGCCGCGGTCCGGGCGCGGCGCAGCCTCGACGAGATCGACGGCTGGTTGCCGGCCGCCCCCACGGCGTACCTGCGTTCCGGGGCTGAGATGGCCAGACGGTTCGCGCGCTACCCGGGTGCCGTCCAGCACAGCGTGGAGCTCGCCGACGAGCTGGGGTTCCGGTTGAAGACGGTCAAGCCCGGGCTGCCGGACATCGACGTCCCCGAGGGGCACACCACGATGTCCTGGCTGCGGGAGCTCACGTGGCGCGGTGCCCGCCGGTTCTACCCGGGCAGCTCGGACGGGGTCGACCCGCAGAAACGGGAGCGCATCGAACGCGAGCTCTCGGTGATCCAGGACAAGGACTTCCCTGGGTACTTCCTCATCGTGCGGGACATGGTGCAGTACGCCCGCGACCGCGGGATCCTCTGCCAGGGGCGGGGCTCCGCGGCGAACTCGGCGGTCTGCTACCTGCTCGAGATCACCGCGGTGGACTCGATCCGGTACGGGCTGCCGTTCGAGCGGTTCCTGTCGGCGATGCGCGACGAGGAACCCGACATCGACGTCGACTTCGACTCCGACCGGCGCGAAGAGGTCATCCAGTACGTGTACGAGAAGTACGGCCGGTTCAACGCCGCCCAGGTCGCGAACGTCATCACCTACCGACCCAAGGGCGCCGTGCGGGACATGGCGAAGGCGCTCGGGCACAGCCCCGGGCAGCAGGACGCCTGGTCGAAGCAGGTCGAGCGCTGGGGCTCGGTGACCGAGAGCCAGGACCACGACATCCCGGACACCGTGGTGGACATGGCGCAGCAGGTGCTCGGGTTCCCGCGGCACCTCGGCATCCACTCCGGCGGCATGGTGCTCACCGACCGGCCCGTGGGCGAGGTCGTGCCGATCGAGCACGCCCGGATGGACGGCCGGACCGTGCTGCAGTGGGACAAGGACGACTGCGCGTACATGGGGCTCGTGAAGTTCGACATGCTCGGGCTCGGCATGCTCGCTGCGCTGCAGTACTCGTTCGACCTCGCCGACGAGCACTGCGGGGAACGCTGGGACATGCACTCGATCCCGAAGGAGGAACAGGGCGTCTACGACCAGCTCTGCCGAGCGGACACGATCGGGGTGTTCCAGGTGGAGTCCCGCGCTCAGATGGGCACGCTGCCCCGTCTGCTGCCCCGGCGGTTCTACGACCTCGTGATCGAGGTCGCCCTGGTGCGTCCCGGGCCGATCCAGGGCGGCGCGGTGCACCCGTACATCCGCCGTCGCACCGGCGAGGAACCGATCACCTACATCCACCCGTCGCTCGAACCCGTGCTCGAGCGGACCCTCGGCGTGCCGCTGTTCCAGGAGCAGCTCATGCAGATGGCGATCGCGGTGGGCGGCTGCTCGGGGGACGACGCCGATCTGCTCCGACGGGCGATGGGGTCGAAGCGCGGGCACGAGAAGATCGACCGGCTGCGCGAGAAGCTCTACGCGGGGATGGCGGCGAACGACATCCACGGCGAGGACGCCGATGCCATCTACGCGAAGATCCAGGCGTTCGCGAACTTCGGCTTCGCGGAGAGCCACTCGATCAGCTTCGCGCTCATCGTCTACGCGAGCGCGTGGATGCGTTTGCACTACCCGGGCGCGTTCCTGGCAGCGCTGCTCCGCGCCCAGCCGATGGGGTTCTACTCGCCGCAGACGCTCGTCGCCGACGCCCGACGGCACGGGGTGCGCGTGCTGCGGCCCGACATCCTGCGGTCCGGCGTGGACGCCACGCTCGAGCCGTTGCCCGAGGGTGAGCGTGCGACCGCACCCAGCGACGCGGACGCCTGCCTGGCCGAGGAACAGCCACCGGTGCTGCCGTTCGACAAGGCCGCACCCGACGACACGGCACGGCACCGACGCGACGGCGCCTTCGCGGTCCGGCTCGGCCTGGCCGAGGTCTCGTCGCTGGGACGGAAGAGCGCCGAGAAGATCGTGGCCGAACGCGACGCCCACGGACCGTTCACCGACATGTCCGACCTGGCGCGTCGGGTCGGCCTGACCACGGCCCAGCTCGAGGCGCTCGCCGCCGCCGACGCCTTCGCCGCGCTCGGGGTGGACCGCCGCGGGGGCATGTGGTCCGCCGCCCAGGCCGCTGCCGAGCGTCCGGACCAGTTGCCGGACACCCAGGTCACGGTGCAGCCGCCGCTGTTCGGGCAGATGACGAGCGGCGACGTCCTCATCGCGGACATGTGGTCCACGGGGATGACGACCGACGACCACCCCGTGCGGCACGTCCGTGCCGGACTGGTCGCCCGCGGGGTCCTCAGCGTGCAGGACACCGCGACGGCGGAGACCGGGCGGCGGGTGGAGGTCGGTGGGATCGTGACGCACCGGCAGCGACCGGCGACCGCCTCGGGCATCACGTTCATGAACGTCGAGGACGAGACCGGGCTGGTGAACGTGATCTGCAGCGTCGGGGTGTGGGGGCGCTACCGGCGGGTGGCGCGTGAGGCTCCGGCGGTCGTCATCCGGGGGATCCTCGAACGGTCACCCGACGGGGTCGTGAACCTGGTGGCGGACCGGATCGAGCACCTGTCCCTGTCGGTCCGCACGCGGTCGCGGGACTTCCAGTGATCGCCGTGGCGTCAGGAGACCGCCGGGATGCGGACGGTGACCTCGAGCCCACCGGAGCGGACGTTGCGGAGGGACGCGGTGCCTCCGGCCCGTTCCGCGACCGCTCGGACGATCGCGAGCCCGAGACCGGACCCGCCGGGCAGCGGGATGCCTCCGGTGGCCGGGTCGGGGTTCGGGCGTGACTTCCGGGCTTCGTCCGGGCGGGTGAAGCGGTCGAACGCGACGGGGATGAACGACTCCGGAACGCCAGGGCCGTCGTCGGTGACCTGCAGGATGCCCTCGTCGCCGGTGCTCCGCCACGACACGAAGATGCCGCCCCCGCGGGGGAGTGCCGACACGGCGTTGCCGGCGATGTTCGTGACGAGCTGCGCCATCCCACCGGTGTCGAGTCGGTACCGCGGCTCGACGGTGCCTCCGCCGATGCCCGGCCCGGAACCGCCCACGGCGACGGGTGACTCGAGGTCGAAGTCGACGGTGATGTCCTTCGCCGAGGCGATCAGCCGGACCCGGTCGACGGCGGACATGACCTCGTCGCCGAGGTCGGACCACCCGGTGAGCGTCTGCTGCTGACCGTCCTGGTCACGGCGCTCCGACTCCTCGATCCGGGACAGCGCGAGCAGGTCGTTCGCCAGACGGGACAGCCTCGCGACGCTGAGCTTCGCCCGTTCGATGTGCGCGGCCAGCGCTGCGGCGTCGTCGCCGTCGAGCGAGGCCAGGTCGAGCTGGGTCGTCAGGATGGCCAGGGGGGTGCGGAGCTCGTGGCTGGCGTCCGAGACCATCTGGCGCTCGCGTTCGGTCGCCTGGCGGGTGCGGGCGAGGAACGCGTTGAGCGTGGTGGCGAGGGACGCCAGTTCGTCCTGCGCCGGGCCGACCGGCAGTTCCGCGCGTTCGGGTGCGACGGAGAGCCGTTCTGCCTCGCGCCGCATCCGGTTCACCGGGCGCAGGGCCGCGGTGGCGAGCGCCCACGACGCGATGCCGAACGCCACGAGGATGGCCAGGCCCGTGAGCGAGAGCGTCGAGGTGAGGTCGTCGACGACGATCGCCTCGGCCTGCGAGTTGCGGGCCGCGACGACGGTCCAGCGTCCGGCCTGGTTCACCGGGTGCTCCACGACGACGCGGTACTCCGATCCGGACACCCGGATGAGCGAGGTGCCGGCCTTCGTCGACGTCAGGCTGCCGAGTGCCCGCTCGACCCGTGGCGGCATGGTGGACAGCGCGATGTCGCCCGACGGGGACACGACCGCGACGAGCTGTGCGTTGCCGGGCGGGGACAGATCGGGGTCGCTGTCGACCTCGAGCGTCGCGACGTACGGGTCGGCGTCCGCGTCGAGCAGGGTGCGCGTGGCACTCGCGACGACGCTGACCACCTGGAACCGCATGACGAGCACGAGGAGCACGATGACGACCGCGGCGATCGCGGTGGAGCCGATGGTGATGCGCGAACGGAGCGAGAGCATCCGCAGCGGACGGATCAGACCACGCCTCGGGGTGTCCGATCCGGAGGTGGGGAGGGGCTCGGTCACGCCCCGAGCAGGTCGAGCCGGTAGCCGCGGCCGCGCACGGTGGAGATCGCGACGGTGGCCTCGTGCGAGGTCAGCTTCTTCCGGAGGTACGAGATGTACTGCTCGACGACGTTCGGGTCGACGTGCTGCGAGCCGTCCCAGACCTCCTCGAGGATCTTCGGGCGGTCGACCACCGTGCCGACCGAGCGCGCGAGCAGCCGCAGCAGGGCGAACTCGGTGGGGCTCACGGCGACCCGCTGGCCCTTGATGGTGATGCGGCGGGCCTCCGAGTCGATGCCGACGTCGCCGACCTCGATGGTGCGCGGAGCGCCGGCGGACTCGCGGCGGCCGAGGGCGCGCAGGCGAGCGGTGAGCTCGGCGAAGGCGAAGGGCTTCGTGAGGTAGTCGTCGGCACCGGCGTCGAGGCCGAACACCCGGTCGTCGACGGCGTCGCGCGCGGTCACCAACAGGATCCGCACGGGGTCCTCGCGCTCACGGATGCGCCGGGCGAGCTCGAAGCCGGACATGCCGGGCATCATGACGTCGACGACGGCGAGCTCGAAGGCCTGCTCACCGAGCGCGATGAGCGCTTCGACGCCGTTCTCGACCGCCGTGACGCGGTACCCCTCTGCCGCGAGCCCACGCTCCATGAGCGCACGCATCTCGTCATCGTCCTCGACCACCAACAGGCGCATAGCGACCTCCTCGGACCCATCGTGGCATCGAACCGGGCGAGCGGGGGCGTTCCTCCACCGAACTCGCTGAATCTCGTCACAGCGAACGGGCAGAACGGTCTGTCCCTCGTTCGTGGGACGTGAGAGCTTCTTGCGTTCTTGCTAGGCTCGCGCTCCGGACGGCGCGTACCCGACGCCACGTCCGATGGGGGCACCATGAACGACTCGCCGGATCACCCGGCCCTCGTCCGTCTGCGCGCCGAGCTCGACGCTGCATGGAAGGGCATGGGCGTGCTCGGTGACATGGAGGACGTCAGCCGCGACCGCGTCGTCGCCGAACTGCGCGCTGCGGTCCCCGACGTCGCCAGTCGTGCCGCACGCGCTGCAGGGACCGACGCCGTGGTCGCCGAGATCAACCGGTTCGCGGCGGCTGAGGTCGTGTCGAGCGACGCCGCAGTCCCGACGGCGACGATCTGGGACGACATCGTGCACTCGGCGACCGAGGCCGCGAGCGCCGCGCGCTGACGCCTGGTTCTCGTTCCGCCTCGACGGTGGTGGGTCGTCGCGCGTACCTGTCGGATTCGGGTGTACCCGGCGGATTCGGGCGTACTGGGTTTGTTTCGACCAGGTACGCGCGATTCCGCTTCCTCCTGCGGGCGGTAGGGGAAGGAACGAGCGTCAGTCGT
Organism: Curtobacterium sp. 314Chir4.1; assembly: GCF_900215175.1. NCBI lineage: Bacteria > Bacillati > Actinomycetota > Actinomycetes > Micrococcales > Microbacteriaceae > Curtobacterium > Curtobacterium sp. 314Chir4.1. The sequence continues at coordinate 158,120 of NZ_OCMI01000003.1, read as the reverse complement.
CCTCGCCGAGCAGCTCCTCGCGGACGCGCCGGATGTCCTCCAGGAGCGCCCCGATCAGCACCCAGTGCCGCGAGTTCGGCCGGATCACCTCGAGCGGCGCGGTCAACGCAGGCTCCGCAGGTGATGCACCCGGCTCGACCCCCGCGACCACCGGCGCCTGGACCGGAGAGTCCGCGACCCGCGCACCGAGGGCCCGGACGTCGGCAGCGATCCGTGCCACCTCGGTCGCGATGCTGCCCACCACCGGGTCCGCCCGGAGGTCCGGCGCGGTGTTGTCCTGGATCGCCCGCGTCATGCCGGTGACGCGCGTGACGAGGACGCGCAGGTGCTCGGTGACGACGATGTCCTCGTCGAGGATGGTCCGGTGCCGGCCGCCGCGCGGGTTCATCGTGAGGGACTCACGGGCTGCGGTGAGCGATGCCTCGGCGCGGGCGTGCTGCTGCCGGAGCGCTCTGGCCTGCAGCAGGGCCTCGTGCCAGCGGTCGTGGTCCCACCCCTCGGTGAGGCCGATCGCGACCCGTTCGAACGCGGCGGCGGTGTCGCGGGCGAGCCGGGCGACGGCGAGGTGGGCGGGGCCGAGCAGCACCGGCGGCACGATCACGGCGTTCACGATGAGGGCGACGATCGCGCCGAGCACGGTCTCGAGGATCCGGTCCGCCGAGTAGTTCGGCGTCACCACCCCGGCGGTGAGCACGAGCATCCCGCTGATGCCGACCTGCGTCGCCGAGGTCGGGGTGAGCCGGAGCGCCCACGCGATGAGGATCGCGAGCACGATGACGAGCAGGACGACCCACACGGAGTCGCCGAGCAGCAGGTGGAACCCGGTCGCGAGGACGACGCCGAGGACGACGCCGGCGCTGCGTTCGAGTCCCTTCACGAACGACTGGTTGATGCTCGGCTGGACGACGAGCAGCGCGGCGATCGCGGCGAAGGTCGGGAACGGTCCGTCGATGAGCACCCGGCAGAGCAGCACGGCCGCGACCACCGCGACCGCGGTCTTGACGACCTGCAGGAACGGCGTGCGACTGGAGCTGCGGAGACGCGCGACCGGGTTCACGTCGACCACGCTAGCCACGGTCCGCGCGCCGAGCCGTGCACGAACGCGACGAAACCCGCCCCGTCCGGTTGACTGGTCTCGTGTGGCCCAACCATGAGCGCGTCATCCCGCAGGCCTTCGCCGGCTCCGGGACCTCCGTGGTGGCCGCACGCGCCCACTCCGTCGAACCGTCGGGGAACGGCTACCTCTACGGGTACGAGGTGGACACGGTCGACCGCAACGGTCAGCGTGCCACCGTCCTGACCTACGTCGACACCGGCGGGACCCACGACCAGAACAGTGCGATCGTCACCGATCCGGCCACGGGGGAGCCCGTCTCGGTGTGGGCATACCCGAACGACCCCGGGCTGCCGGTGCTGCCGCAGGTGACGTACCGCGACGCCGTCGCCGAGCTCCTGACCACGCTCGGCATGCCCGTGACCGACCCGACCCTGACCGTCGCGGCGTACCGGCCTGGCAAGCGCGCGGTGGTCCGGGTGGACGCCGCCGAGGGCACCGTGTTCCTCAAGGTCGTCCGGCCGCACCGCGTCGGCCCGATCGAGAAGTCGCACGAGCAGTTCGTCGCAGCCGGGCTGCCGGTCCCACGGGTCCTGTCGAGCCGCGGGGACGGTCTCCTCGTGCTCGAACGCATCCGGGGCGTGCCGGCCGGCAGCCGGATCCTCGAGATCGCCGACGACCCGCGGTTCGTGGCGTCCCTCGCGGCGCTCACCGGGCGGATCGCGACGGTGCCGATGACGCAGCAGGCGCGTGCCGACGCGATGGACCACGCCGACTGGCACCGCCGGACCCTGATCGCCGCGCTGCCGCAGGACGCCGAGGAGATCGACGGCCTCTACGACGCGATCGGCCGGCGGTCGATCGGCTGGGCGACCGCGACGAAGCAGGTCGTGCACGGCGACCTGCACCTCGAGCAGGTGTTCGTCGACGAGGACGAGCCGTGGCGCATCTCCGGCCTGCTCGACATCGACACCGCGGGCTGGGGCTTCCCGGTCCGGGACATCGGCGCCGTGGTCGCGCACCTCGTCGTCACCGGGCTGTGGCACCGGTCGCGCGGCGACGCGGAGCGCGGCGCCGCGGCCGAGCGACTCGCCGACGCGGTCGCCCGCGACTGGGTCGCGCGGAACCCCGAGCAGGCGGACCGCATCGGCCCGGCGATCGGCGCGCAGCTCCTCGCGCACGCGGGCGGACAGGCGACGACCGGATCCGCGAACGGCATCCAGACTGCGGAGCAGCTCCTGGCTGCGACGCAGGCCGCCCTCGCCGAGGCCACTCCCGTCGTCCCGTCGGACGGACTCGTCCGACCGCGGTCCGCACCGTCGCTCTGAGGTCGCAGGACACGCCGCGTCTGCGGCATCGAGGTCGCGCAGACGGCCGCAGGGCGGCCTCGGCTGCGACAGATCGTGCGACCTGGGGCGGTGACCCATGCGGACGGGAGGCGCGTGGCGGGGCCGAGCCGCGCCTCTCCCCGCCGGCACGGCCGGCACGCCGCTGGCGCGTCGCGCCGGTACCGGCGTCGTGGGCCCAGTCCGACACGTGGTGGGGAGACGGACTGGAGGCGCGACGCGCGCGGGTGTCGTCGAGTCGCCTCCGTCGGTGGTCGGGGAGTAAACTGAGCGCGCACGCACCGCGTTCCCGCGTGCCGCGTCGATTCCGGACGCTGCAGTCGGTCACTTGACCGACGTGGGAACCGGATCCGTGGTCGTCCCGAGGGGGCGTCACGTGCGTGTGACGGCGCCGGATCCCGGCGCGGACCGTCGCATCCGGCTCCACCCGGTGGCCGTGACGGAACGCCGCGTCAGGAACCGGCACAGGACTTCCGCCCACGGGCGGCTCGCCCGTGATGAACGGGCGGAACAGGAGGAGCGTTGGCTCGATCAGGCACCCGGCGAGCAGCCGGCGGGACGCGGACCGCGTCGCGTCGCACCCGGCCGCTCGACAACGACGGCGTCATCCCCGTCCTCGCCCGCGCCGTGCGCGAGGTCGAGGCGGCGGCGCAGCGCGGACCGCTCAAGGCGTCGAACCGTTCGAAGTTCCAGGCGGTCGCCCTGCTCATGCGCGAGGAACGCGCACGGGTCAAGGCCGACACGGAGCTCACCGACGCGCAGCGCGCGGAGCAGCTCAAGCGGCTCGACGGTGTGGCGACGATCCTCGCGAAGACCGCGGCCCGGGACACGAGCGTCATCCAGCTCCTGACCGAGGAAGCCTCGGTCAGTGAGACCACCCGCACGGTCAAGCGCGACATGATGATCGCGGGCGGCATGGAACTGCAGCCCGAGGAACTCGTCATCGCGGCCGAGCCGTCCCCGACGGTCGAGAGCCCGGTGCGAGCGGTCGTCCCGCAGGCGGTCGTGCAGCGCCAGCTCGCGAACCCGTTCCTTCCGCCGGACTTCGCCCTCGCCGACCAGCCCGTCGCACACCCGCGTCGCCTGGCGAACTGGGAGCTGTTCGGACCGCTGTTCAAGTCGTTCGAGTACGGCGCGGGCGGGGGAGCGGCGACGATGCCGCTGCCGGAGCCCGCGACGCTGCACTCGAAGTCCGGCACCACGCTGATGAAGCACCAGGCCGAGCTCATCGCCGCCGCTGCGCAGGGACACCGCACGTTCTTGCTCGCCGACGAACCGGGCCTCGGCAAGACCGCGCAGTCGCTGCTCGCCGCCGACGCTGCGAACGCGTTCCCGCTCCTGGTCGTCGTCCCCAACGTCGTCAAGACGAACTGGGCGCGCGAAGCGTCCCGCTGGGTCCCGAACCGCACCTCGACGGTCATCCACGGTGACGGCGACGACCTCGACGGGTTCGCGGACATCGTCATCGTGAACTACGAGATCCTCGACCGGCACGCCGGCTGGCTCGGGGCCTTCGGGTTCAAGGGCATGGTCGTCGACGAGGCGCACTTCATCAAGAACAAGGACTCGCAGCGCTCGAAGTTCGTGCTGCAGCTCGCCGAGAAGATCCGGCAGCGCACCGCGCACCCGCTGCTCATGGCGCTGACGGGGACGCCGCTGATCAACTCGGTCGAGGACTTCCGCACCATCTGGGAGTACCTCGGCTGGATCGACGACAAGAAGCCCCGCGCGAAGCTCATGAACGAGCTCGAGGAGATCGGCCTCACCCCGGCCGACCCCGGCTTCTTCGTCGAGGCGCGCAAGGCGGTCATCGACCAGGGCATCGTCCGACGCCGCAAGGTCGACGTCGCCGCGGACATCCCGGCCCGTCGGATCGCCGACATCCCCGTCGAACTCGACGACGAGGTCGGTCGCTCCATCCGCGACGCCGAACGCGAGCTCACCGCGAAGCTCGTCAAGCGGTACCACCAGGCGCTCGACGCCCGCACCGGACAGGACCCGGTCGTCGGCATCGACCACAAGCTCGTCCGCCAGGTCGCCCGCTGGGAGCTCGAGGATCAGGACGCCTCGCCGACCGGGGAGAACGTGTTCTCCATGGTCCGACGGATCGGCCGCGCCAAGGCGCAGCTCGCGGCGGACTACGCGGCGCAGCTCGCGTCGAACGTCGGCAAGGTCGTGTTCTTCGCGAAGCACCTCGACGTCATGGACCAGGCGGAGGAGGTCTTCGCACGCCGGGGCCTGCGCACCGCCACCGTCCGCGGCGACCAGACGCCGGCGCAGCGCACGGCCGAGATCGACTCGTTCGTGAACGACCCCGACGTCGCCGTCATCGTCTGCTCGCTCACCGCCGCGGGCGTCGGCCTGAACCTGCAGGTGTCGTCGAACGTCGTGCTCGCCGAGCTGTCGTGGACGAGCGCCGAGCAGACCCAGGCCATCGACCGCGTGCACCGCATCGGGCAGGAAGAGCCCGTCACCGCGTGGCGCATCATCGCGGCGCAGACGATCGACACGAAGATCGCGGAGCTCATCGACTCGAAGGCGTCCCTCGCGGCCCGGGCCCTGGACGGCTCGGACGAAGAGGTCGTCGACTCTGGTGACATCCAGCTCGACGCGATGGCGGCACTGCTGACCGAGGCGCTGGAGCGCGGCGGCCGGTAGGGGCTGTTCCGGCTCGCTGGCGCCGGCGGTGGCGCTGGCGCGCACCTTGCACAACCAAAACCCGCTCGAACCGTGGAAATGCGTGGTTCGAGCGGGTTCTGGTTGTGCGGGTCTGGGCGCCGCGGGGGCGCGATGCGTCAGATGCGCGACTGGACCTCGGCGAGCGAGGGGTTCGTCGCCGTGCTGCCGTCCGGGAACACGAGCGTCGGCACGGTCTGGTTGCCGCCGTTGACCTCGGCGACGAGCTCGGCCGTCCCCGGGGTCTGCTCGATGTCCACCTCGGTGTAGGGGACGCCGGCCTTCGACATCTGGTTCTTCAGGCGTGCGCAGTAGCCGCACCAGGTGGTGGTGAACATCGTGACGGCGCCGGCCTCCGGCACGAACGCGTCGCGGGTGATCGTCTCGCTCATGGGCCCAGGGTAACTCGCCCGCCTGGAGGCCTTGCGCCGCTTGTTCTACATAGGTAGATTGAGGGCATGGAACCGATCCACCGCGTGACCGCACCCACGCTCGACGTGCTCGACGCCTTGCTCTCGAGCGACGGCGCCGTGTGGGGACTGCTCGTCATCAAGGCGACCGGGCGGCAGGCGGGCACCGTCTACCCGATCCTCGAGCGCCTCGAGCGCCAGGGGTGGATCCGGTCGTCGTGGGACGACGATGCCGACCGGCCCGGCCCACGTCGTCGCCTCTACGAGTTCACGGCCGAGGGCGCCGAGGCCGCCCGGGAACTCGTCGACGCGCGCCGGTCAGCAGTGGACGCGGCGGAACGCGCCGCGCGCGCCGGACGCCCGAGCGGCCGGACGGTGACCTCGTGACCGCGCTCGACCGCGTCCTCGTCGGGGCGGCCGTCGCCGTCTCGCCCGCCGCCCACCGGGAGGTTCGTCGGGAGCAGTGGCTCGCCGACGTCCGGGACGCCCGGGAACTCGACCTCTCACCGACCGCGCTCGCGTTCGGTGCACTCACCACGGCGCTCTTCCACCGACGCGCCGGACACCGATCCACATGGGGGGAATCCATGACCGCAGCACCGATCCACGTCCGTCCCGCACCGCACACGATCCAGACCGTGCCGGTCCTGATCGGGTTGGCGCTGCTGTCCTTCGTGGCAGGTGGCGTCGGACTCACGCTGCTCCAGCGGTACAACGGGTTGCCCGGCGCACGCACGCTGTTCGTGCTCGACGCGCTCGCGCTGTCCGTCGTGCCGGGGCTCGTCGTCGCGTCCGCGGTGCTGCTCCTCGCAGGGGTCACGCTGCGGCGACGCGTGCTCGGCGCGTTCGCCGTGTTGGGGATCACCGCGCTGTGGTGGGAGACCGTCATCGGCCGCTTCTCCCTGCCCGTCGAGTACTTCCTGCAGATCGGGGTCTTCGCCGCCGCGGTCCTCGCCGTCTGGTTCGCCGTCCGCGGCCGCGCGGGCTGGGGATGGCTGCTCCTTGCCCTGCCGGTGCTCGCCGGGGTCCTCGTCGCCCCGCTCGCCCAGGTCTCGGGTCCCACGGTCTTCACTGCCTCCGGATCGACCGCGGTGTACCTCGGCCTCCAGCTGGTCCCGTTCGCCGTGGCGGCGATCGCGGGCACGGTCGCGACCCGGTTCTCCACAGATGCACCCGCACTGGTCGAGCCGCACGGCGAAGCACTGGTAGACAAGAGCGCGTGAGTGACACGCACCTCGAGATCGAGCGCACCTACGACCTGCCCGAGGGCGGTTCCCTCCCCGACCTGATCGGCGTCGGCGGCATCCTCCGCACCGACCACCAGGAACCGTTCGAACTCGACGCGACCTACTGGGACACCGAACGGTACGACCTCGTCGCCGCCCGGGTGACGGTTCGTCGCCGCACGGGTGGCCCCGACGCCGGCTGGCACATCAAGCGCGCGGCATCGGACACCGTCCGGCACGAGCAGCACTTCCCGCTCACCGACGACGCCGACGCCGTGCCGGACGAGGTCCTCGCCGCACTCTTCACCGAACGCCGCGGCCGTGGCCTGCGTCCGGTCGTCCGGATCACCACCACCCGCACCGTCACGCGCCTGCTCGACGAGGACGGCGACCAGGTCGCCGAACTCGCCGACGACCAGGTCGCCGCGCAGCGACTCGACGACGACGCCCCGGAGACCGCGCGTACCTGGCGCGAGGTCGAGGTCGAGACCGTGGAGGGCGTCGACCCGCAGGTCGCGCGCGAGCTCTTCGCCGCGCTCGACGGACGCTTCGCGGCCGTCGGCGCCGGCCCCGCCGCCGTGTCGTCCAAGCTGGCACGCGGGCTGGCCGGCGCACCAGCACCGCGCCTCCAGTCCGCCGACAAGCCCGAGAAGGGCACCGCGGCACGCGCGCTCGTGAAACGACTCCGGAAGCTGCGTTCCACGCTGCTCGACCAGGAGGCACTGCTCCGGTCCGGTGCGCAGGCGGACCTCCGCGAGACGGCGGCCGTCGCGCTCGGGATCGCCGCGGTGATCGGGTCCTACCGGCCGGCGTTCCCGCCGACCGAGGACGTCGACCGCGCGGCCGAGGCCGCCGAGGGGCTCGCCGCGGTGACGGCGCGTGCCGCACTGGCCGAGTACCTCGTCGAGGGGCTGCCCCGTGCGTCGACCCCGGCACAGGACGCCCTCGTCGACTCGATGACGCGCGAGCGCATCCTCGCCGCCACACGGGAGCGCCGTGCCGTCGCCGTGCGGGACGTCGTCGCCTTCCTGCACGGCGAACCGTTCCTCGAACTGCTCGACGTGCTCGACGACGCCGTCGAACGGCCCGAGCCGACCGCCTGGGCACTCCGGTCGCCGAAGAAGGTCGCGCAGGACGTCTCGGCGGTCGAGAAGCCTCGTGTCCGCGAACTCGTCCAGGACGCGGTCGGGGACGACGACGACTCGTCCGCGGTGCTCGACCGCGAGGCGACCGCGCGCGAAGCGACCGAACAGGCCTGGCGCGCCGCGACCCGTGCTCGGATGGCCATGGACGTCCTCGGAGACGACGCCTTCCCGCACGCGCTGTGGAAGCGCATCGGCGACGCGGCGGACGTGCTCACCGAGCGCGTGCGCTCACTGCACGCGCTCGACGTGCTCCGGGTGCACTCGGGCATCGCCGAACGTGGTGGCGAGGGCACGTTCGGGTACGGCGTCCTCGCGGGCGATCGGGTGCGGTTGGCCGAGGAGTCCTACGACGAGGCGGTGCACGCGCTCAACCGCGTGTGAGTGCGCGCGGCGCCGGGTGGGCGGGCGCCGCGTCGTGCACCTCGTGAGCAGGAACGGTCGGGTGTCCGCAGCGAACCCGACCGTTCCTGCTCACGAAGCTCGGCGCGAGGCGTGCGCGTCGCGCGGGCGTGCGCGTCACGCGTCACGCGTCGCGCGTCGCTCGGCGCGCCGCACGCCCGCTGGTCAGGCGGACTCGTCCGCCAGCCCCAGGACGTCGAGCAGCCACGCGAGCTCGAACGCCCGTTCCTTCCACGAGTCGTACCGACCGCTGACGCCACCGTGTCCGGCGGCCATCTCGGTCTTGAGCAGGACGGGTGCTCCGACCTCTCGCAGCTTCGCCGTCCACTTCGCGGGCTCGACGTAGAGCACGCGGGTGTCGTTGATCGAGGTCACCGCGAGGATCTTCGGGTACTGCACGTCGGACCGGACGTTCTCGTACGGGGTGTACTCGCTCATGTAGCGGTAGACCTCGGCGTCGTGCAGCGGATCGCCCCACTCGTCCCACTCGATGACGGTGAGGGGGAGGTCCGGGTCGAGGATGCTGGTCAGCGCGTCGACGAAGGGCACCGCGGCGAGGATGCCCGCGAACCGTTCGGGAGCGAGGTTCGCCACCGCACCCATGAGGAGTCCACCGGCGCTGCCGCCCTCGGCCACGAGTTGCTCGGCGCTGGTCCGACCGGAGTCGATCAGGTGCTCGGCGACCGCCACGAAGTCGGTGAAGGTGTTCTTCTTCGTGAGGGTCTTGCCGTTCTCGTACCAGTGCCGGCCCATCTCGCCACCACCGCGGACGTGAGCCACCGCGAAGACCACGCCGCGGTCGAGCATCGAGAGGCGCATCACGCTGAACCCCGGGTCGATCGAGTGCTCGTACGACCCGTAGCCGTACAGGTGCAGGGGTGCCGGGCGATCGGTGTCGACGGCATCGCGACGCCAGACGAGCGAGATCGGCACGCGCGTGCCGTCCGACGCGGTCGCCCAGTCGCGCTCCTGCACGTAGTCGGCAGGGTCGTAGCCCCCGAGGACGGGCTGACGCTTCAGGACGGTGACCTCGCCGGTCGCGAGGTCGAGGTCGCTGATCTCGGACGGCGTGACGAACGAGGTGAAGCCGATGCGGAGTGTCGGCTGGTCCCACTCGGGGTTCCCACCGAGCCCGGCGGAGAACAGGGCTTCGTCGAAGGGGACCTCGTGTGCGTCACCGTAGCCGTCGCCCTCGATCGGGATGATCGCGACGCGGGGGAGGGCCTCGGACCGGTACTCGAGCGCGAGGTGTCCGGCGAACGCGTCCACCGACTCGATCCGACGCTCGGTGTGGTGCGCGACGACCACACGACGGTCCCGCTCGGACATCGGGTCGTCGGCCGGGACGTCGACGAGTTCGAAGTTCTCGGCGCCGTCGTTGTGGAGCACGAGGAATCGGTCGCTGCCGCCGACGATCGCGTGCTCGATCTCGTACTCGACGCCCTCACGCCGCGGCCACACGACCTGGAACTCGCCGGTCGGGTCGGCGGCGTCGAGCACGAGGGCCTCGGAGGTGATCTTCGACCCGAGCTCGATCACGATGTACTGCGACGAGCGGGTGACCCCCACGCCGACCCAGTAGCGGTCGTCGGGCTCCTCGAATACGACGACGTCCTCGGCGGCGGTGCTGCCGACGGTGTGCCGCCAGATCCGGTCCGGTCGCCAGGAGTCGTCGACGGTCGGGTAGAACACGTAGCGACCCGACGGGTCGAAGGTCGCGCCGGCACCCGTGTTCGGGATCTCGTCGCCGAGGTCGGCGCCGGTCGTCAGGTCACGCACGTGCAGGGTGTACCGCTCGTCACCCTCGACGTCGATGCCGTACACCAGCCGGGTGCCGTCGTTGCTGATGTCGTAGGTGCCGAGCGAGAAGAAGTCGTGCCCGTCGGCGAGCGCGTTGCCGTCGAGGACGACGTGTTCGCCGGGCAGCGTGGCCTCGCCCTCGAGCACCGTCGGCGGCGTCCAGTCGTCGGGCCCGGTGATCGGCGCACGGCAGTGGACGCCGTACTGGCTGCCCTCCGACGTCCGCGTGAAGTACCACCAGTCGCCCATCCGCACCGGGACGGAGAGATCGGTCTCCTGCACGCGGTCCTTGACCTCGGTGAAGATCCGGTCGCGCAGGGCACCGAGGTGCGCGGTCGCTGCGTCGGTGTGGGCGTTCTCGGCCTCGAGGTAGTCCAGGGTGTCGGGTGATTCCTTGTCCCGCAACCACTCGTAGTCGTCGACGAAGTCGATGCCGTGGTGGGTCCGTGTCACGGGCCGCTTGGCGGCGGTGGGCGGGGTGGCCTGGGCGTGCTCGCTGCTCACCACCCCACCCTATTCGCCCGCTGCAGGACGGCGGCCCGGACGCGATCGCCGAACGCCGCGAGCTCGTCCACCATCTCGACGACCACCCACGCGCGGTTGCGCCGGCGTTCGGTGACGGCGCGGAGCACGCCGCGCCGGCACAGGTCCTCGGCGACGGTGTCGACCGCCGCGTCGTCGTGCAGCCCGACCGCCCGGAGGCCGTCCGCCAGGCGCTCCTCGGTCAGGACCGGATCGCCTCCGATGACGGAGCGGACCGTCGGGTCCAGCCCGTCGGATGCCTCGGCGAGGAGCAGTGCGGTGAGGGTGGCCTCGTCGCAGACGGTCCCGACGGCGATCGCGAGGTCGCGGACCCACCCGTCGACCCGGCCGTCCCGGTACCGCTCGAGGTGCCAGAAGTACCGGTCCTGCTCGGCGACCAGTGCCGTGGCGATCGGCAGGGTCAGCACCCGGGTGAGCCCGCGCCGACGGAGGACCGCGCCGACCAGGGCCCGCCCGATCCGCCCGTTGCCGTCGGTGAAGGGGTGGATCGACTCGAACTGCGCATGCCCGATGGCGGCCTGCGCGAGGGGGTGCAGGTCGTCCCGGTGGAGGAACGCGAACAGGTCGTCCATGAGCGCCGGGACGAGTTCCGGTGGTGGCGGGACGTGGCGAGCGAGCCGGGGTGTCGCACCCCCGCCGACCCAGTTCTGCACATCGCGGTACCGGCCGGCGTACCGACCGTCGACCGGATCGTCCCGCATGAGCGCGCGGTGGGCGTCGAGCACCGCCGTCGGCGTGATGGTGCCCGAGCCAGCCGACGAGACCAGCCGCTGGATGGCGTCCCCGGCGCGCACCACCGCCGCTGCGCTCGTGTTCGCTCGGACGCCCACCACCGCACGGGCGACGTCGTCGAGGCTGGCCGGTTCCTGCTCGATGCGGGAGGACGCGACCGCCTCGGTCCGGTCGAGCGCCCCGCCGAGCGCGACGAGGTCCGCTCCGTGGTGCGTGTCGAGGTCCGTGAGCGCCCTGGCCGCGCGGTCGAGCAGCGCCTCGGTGTCCCGATCGGGGATCCACGTGGCCGCGGCGATGAACGGCGGGATCGAGGTGCTGATCGAGGTCGTCCGTCGATCGGGGAGGGGGAGGCGGACGCTGCTGCGCCACGGCACGGTCCGTGTGGTGTGTGCGGGCCAGGGGTGCTCGGCGATCAGCATGCTTCCTCCGGGGATGGCGTGGGCGTCGACCGGTGACGGTACGAGAACGAAGCGCATGCGCGCCAGGAATCGGCATGTTGTATGCATGACGGGGATGTCGGCCCACCTCGATACCGTGGTGACATGAGCAACTCCTTCGTCGTCACGAACGCGCACGTGGTCCCCGTCTCCGCCCCCGAGTTCGACGGCACGGTCGTCGTCCAGGACGGCACCATCACCGCCCTCGGCCCGGACGTCACTCCGCCGCCCGGGGCCGAGGTCGTCGACGCCGCCGGCGCGTGGCTCGTGCCCGGCTTCGTCGAGGCGCACGGCCACGTCGGCATCCACGAGGAGGCCAACGGCGAGGCGGGCAACGACACGAACGAGATGACCGGCCCGAACATGGCCGGCGTCCGTGCGATCGACGCGATCGACATCGACGACGAGGGCTTCCGCGACGCCCTCGCCGGCGGCATCACCTCGATCGTCGTCAAGCCCGGCTCCGGCAACCCGATCGGCGGCCAGAGCGTCGCGATCAAGACGTGGGGCGGCCGCACGATCGACGAGCAGCTCATCTCCGACTCGGTGAGCATCAAGAGCGCCCTCGGCGAGAACCCGAAGCGCGTCTACGGCGGCAAGGGGCAGACGCCGTCCACCCGCCTCGGCGTCGCCAAGATCATCCGCGACGCCTTCGTCGAGGCCCAGAACTACCGTGCCGCCCGTGACGCCGCTGCCGCGAAGGACGAGCCGTTCGCCCGCGACCTCACGAAGGAGACGCTCGTCCGCGTCCTCGACGGCGAGCTCGTGTGGGACCAGCACACCCACCGACACGACGACATCGCCACCGCGATCCGCCTGTCCGAGGAGTTCGGCTACCGCCTCGTCGTGAACCACGGCACCGAGGCCCACAAGATCGCGGACGTCCTCGCCGAGAAGGACATCCCGGTCATCTACGGGCCGCTCTTCACCAGCCGCTCGAAGGTCGAGCTCCGCGACCGCGGGATCCCGAACCTGGCCACGATCGCCGCCGCCGGCGTCCGCGTCGCGATCACCACGGACGCCCCCGTCGTGCCCATCAACATGCTCGTCGACCAGGCGACCGCCGCGGTCAAGGAAGGCCTGCCTCGTCAGACCGCGCTCGAGGCACTCACCACGAACCCGGCCGAGTTCCTCGGGTTCGGCGACCGCGTCGGTCGTCTCGCCGAGGGCTACGACGCCGACCTCGTCCTCTGGGACGGCGACCCGCTCGACGCCACCAGCCGCGCGATGCGCGTCTGGATTGACGGCAAGTCCGTCTTCGCGTGGGCCGACGGGACCGGCGTCACCACGCCGCGCTGGTAGCGACTGCCCGGCCTGGAGGCACGGATCGCGTCGTGCGCGCACGTCCCGCCCCGCGCCTCCAGGCCCATACCGCGTCTCGTCTCACTGAGACGAGACGCCGCCCTCGGCGCGAGGCGCCGCTCCGGCCGCGAGACACCGCCGATTCGGGCGGTGTCTCGCGGCTCCCGGGGCGTCTCGCGGCAGATGCTGCGTCTCGTCTCGACGAGACGAGACGCCTCGACACGCGGCGAGACGCCGCGCGCCGGGCCGCGCCGTGCCGCGGCCCGCGCGCTCAGACCTCGCGCGCCAGCAGGAAGTCGTTGATGCGCGTCGTGAGCTCCGCGTCGACGGACCAGGGCGTCCCGTTCACCGAACGGATCGGCGCCGCCTGCCGCACGCTCGACACGAGCCAGGCGGCGTCCGCAGCATGGAAGTCGTCGAGCGTGACGAGCTCGTACGCGGTCTCGATGCCCGCTTCCTCGGCGAACCGGAACACGTCCGCCTGCGTAGTGCCGGCGAGGATCCCGATGTCGGTGCGCGGCGTCACGAGCCGACCGCCGACCGACAGGATCAGGTTGGCGCGCGTGCCCTCGAGCACGTAGCCGTCGGTCGAGACGAAGACTGCGTCGTCCGCACCGCGTCGGACCGCCTCGCGCAGCGCCGCCATGTTCACGCCGTACGACAGGGTCTTCGCCCCCTGCAGCAGCCACGGCGACGTGCGCTCGACGTCGTGTCGGTAGCCGCGGTCCAGCGTGACGACGGAGATGCCCTCGGTGCGGGCGGCGGTCGAGTCGGGGGAGGGGGCGCCGTACACCCAGCCGGTCGGGCGGTCCGTGCCCTCGACACCGCGGGTGAGGACGGTCTTGACGAAGGCCTCGCGCACCGGGTCGACCCGGGCGCAGACCGCTTCGATCGCCTGCCGCCACGCGTCGACGTCCGGCGCGGGCAGGTCGAGCATCGCCGCCGAGCGGCCGAACCGCGCGAGGTGGGCTTCGAGGGCCTGCGGGTGTCCGTCGACCACGGTGATGGTCTCGAAGACGCCGTCTCCGCGGGTGATGCCGAGGTCCTGCACCTGGATGTGCTCCTCGAGCGGCTTCGCCCAGGTGAAGGCGTCCGCGGCGGGGTCGTGCGGTGCAGCGTCGCGCGAGGGCTGGTTCAGGACGGCGAGGACGGTTTCGGTCATGCCTCCATCCAACCGCAGCCCGGTCGGAAACGACCTAGCCGGCCTCGGGCAGGGCGCCCAGGAGCTTCCACACCGCCGGCGTCAGCTCCGGGTGCTGCAGGGCGATCCGGCGCAGGCGGTGGTACTCCTCGCCGAGGCGGGTGCCCTGACCGGACGCCGGGTGCATGGACCACTGCGCATTCCGCTGCCCGATCGCGGCGTCGAGCTCGACGGCGTCCGCGCGGAGGATGAGCACGACCTGCTCGTCGACGGTGGGGAGCGTCGGCATGAACTCCCACGGGTCCTCGCCCTGGCGGCTGCGGTGCTCGACGAGCATCGAGATCTCCTCGGCGGCCTCGGCACGCAGCACTTCGAGGCTGCGCCCCGCCCTGCGGGACTCAGCCATGATGCCCCCGCAGCACGCCTGCCATGGAAAAAGCCTACGCCAGAACTTCGGCCAGACTTGACGCGTGAACCCGCGCGACGTGAGCAAGTCCCAGCACCCCGCCGTGGTCGTCGTCTACCTGGTACGCGACGGCCCCGAGGGCCCCGAGGGCCCCGAGGTGCTCCTCGGCGAGAAGCGGCGAGGCCTCGGCACGGGCCGCCTCGTCGGCCCCGGCGGCAAGCGGGAGCCGGGGGAGTCCGCGGTCGAGACCGCGGTGCGCGAGGTCGCCGAAGAGGTCGGCTTGCGGATCGAGGTGGACGACCTGGAGGCGCGGGGCACGTTGGACTACAGGTTCCCGTACCGTCCGTCCTGGTCCCAGGTCTCGGACGTCTTCGTCTGCCGCCGCTGGCAGGGCAGCCCGTCGGGCAGCGACGAACTCGAACCCCGGTGGATCCCGGTCGACGCCGTGCCGTACGACGCGATGTGGGACGACGCGAAGTACTGGCTGCCGGGGGTGCTCGGCGGGGGATCGGTCCGGGCGCGCTTCACGTTCGCCGAGGACGACGCGACGGTGTCGGGCTACACCGGTACCGGGGTCGAACCGCCGACCACCGACTGATCGACAGGAGACACCGCATGCCCAAGAACCCGATCGGCCTCCTGCTCCGGAACCGTCGTGCCGGCGAGGGGAGCCTGGTGTGGGCGGACCCGACGCTCGCCGCACGCGAGGAGCCCTCGTCCACCCCGTCCTTCGCGCTGACGAGTCCGGCGTTCGCCCACGGTGCTCCGATCCCGCCACGGTTCCGGGGACGCCTGCGTGGGGAGAACGTCTCGCCTCCGCTCGAGTGGACGGCGCCGCCGGCCGGTACGCGCGAACTCGTCCTGGTCGTCGAGGACCCGGACGTCCCGTTCCGGAAGCCGGCGACGCACGCGCTGACCTCCGGCATCGACCCGGAGTCGCGGGGGTTGGTCGAGGGAGGGCTCACCGATCCCGCGCCGGTGCCCGGACTCCGGCACGGCCATGGTCCGCTCGGTCGCCGCGGGTACGCCGGCCCGATGCCGATCCCGTCGCACGGCGCGCACGCCTACGTGTTCCAGCTCTTCGCACTCGATCGTCCGACGGAACTCGCGTCCGGCTTCCGGCTCAGCGAGGCGCGGGCCGTCATGGCCGGGCACGTCCTGGCGCGTGCACGGCTCGACGGTACGTACGAGATCGCCTGAGGCGTCGCGTCCGCGGGCCGGGTCAGCGGGTCTGGGTGCGGGTGCTCCCGGTGCGGGCTTCCTCCGCAGCGGCCATCACCTCGGCGTCACCGCTGCGGCCACCGAGCGGGCGGACGAAGAAGTCGATGATGCCGAACACGATCGCGCCGACCATGGCGAACATCGCCCAGCCGACGAACAGGCCCGCGACGTTCCGGCCGTCGGCGGGTGCGAGGAACACGCTCGCCGCGTAGAAGCCGACCGTCAGCACGAGGAACACGACGACGACGGTGACGAGGACGCGGTGCCAGGCGATGCGGGGGTTCATGCCCCCAGGATACTCGCGGCCCGACACGTCACCGCTCGCGGGCGGTCGACGATGCACGTGCATCGTGCGACGTCACGCCGGTCGATCGACGCGTGCGGTGTCGGAGGATGCGCCCGCACCCGATGCGTTCG
Source organism: Curtobacterium sp. 314Chir4.1 (assembly GCF_900215175.1). Classification (NCBI taxonomy): domain Bacteria; kingdom Bacillati; phylum Actinomycetota; class Actinomycetes; order Micrococcales; family Microbacteriaceae; genus Curtobacterium; species Curtobacterium sp. 314Chir4.1. The sequence goes on along the minus strand of NZ_OCMI01000003.1, from coordinate 141,865 downwards.
TACCGTTCGACACCACGCTCGTCGATCGACGCGTGCGGTGTCGGACACCGGGCGTCAGCGGGCGGCCCGCGGCGTCACCGGTCCGCGTGCCGACCGTGGGGACGGCCGTCGTCCGTGTCGCGACCCGACGCGTCGGACCGGACGGGGGCCCTGGAACCGTCCACGCGGGGGACGGGCCGGGTCCGCGGGCCGGTCCCCGCGCCTCCCCCCACGTGCTCGGCCGTCACGTCGCTCCGCAGGCTCCGCGACGCGCCGGAACCGGCCCGCGTGGGACCGGACCGCTGCGCCGGACCGGTGCGGTCCGCACCGCGCACCACGGGGATGCGCCCGGTCGGCGTGGACTCGGTCTCGAGGCCGTCGCGCCCGCCCATGAAGACGTCGCCGTTCGCGCGGTCGTCCTCCCAGTCGGCGTCGCGCAGCACGCTGAGGGTGCCGGTCTCCGTCGAGGTCAGCCCGTGGCGCTCGAGCTCGGCGTCGCGCTGCGTGCCGAGGAACTCGCGGTTGGCGGTCTGGGCGTCCTGGAACATCGTGGTGCGGCCGGTGACGATGGCGCGGATGCGGCGACGCTCCCACCACATCTTGCCGAAGTACATGAGCACGAGTCCGGCACCGGCGTAGCAGGCCATCGTGATGAGGCCACGTGAGTACGACGGGCCGACGCCGTAGATCTGGTGCTTGATCATGTCGACCATGCTCGAGCCGACGACGACGTTGTTGAGCCACGCGAACGGCTCCGGCATGAACCACTTCGGATAGGCGCCGCCCGACGACGGCATCGACAGGAAGACGAAGCAGATCATGGCCGGCGCGGCGATGAACCGGCCGACGAAGTAGCTCAGCCCGTTGACGGCGAGGCCGATCGCGACGATCCAGCCCCAGGCGATGAGGACGAGTTCGATCCAGTGCCCGTGGATCGCACCGACGACCGGGCCGGCGAGCGTGTTCGTGATGAGCGAGATGACGAGGCCGCCGACGACGATGACCGCCATGCGCGTGCGGTGTCGGAGGGGGCCGCCCATGATGCCGATGAACATCGCGACCATGTAGCCGCCGATGCACCACGCGAGCATGACGTACATGGCGACGGTGCCGTACTCGTCCCAGGCGGGGAGCGGCGCGAGCTCGGTGACGGTCGGCGCCGCCACCCCGATGCCGGTCAGGACCGTGCTGAGGGCGACCGGGACGAGCGAGGCGACCTGGAACTGGTGCGCCGTCGCCTTGAAGACCTCGTTCGTCGACGGGTCGTACGCCACGGCCATCGTGCCGGCGAGGACGTCGCGCTTCGCCTGGGCGAGGGAGTCGTAGGTGTGGAAGAGGTACTCGCCGGGCAGCGCCTTCTGCATGGCGGCGACGAGGGACGGGTCGCTGCCGACGAGGGCGATCGGGACGTCGTGCGGGTGCGGGGCGTGGAACGCGAAGACGTAGCAGAGGCAGAAGCCGACGATGAAGAAGAGCGGCATCCAGAGCTGCAGGCCGATCAGCTGCAGCGACGGGTGGAGCGTGCCGAACCAGCGCCGGTAGCGGCTGATCCGCTGCGGCTCCGGGACGGGCGCCTGCCGGACGCGTCCGCTGCCTCCGCCGCCGGTGCGGCTCGGGCGGGTGCCGGCGACCGGGGCGCCGCGGCGGGGTCTCGATCCGCCACGGGTGGAGGGACGCGTCGCGCGCTGCTTCGGAGCGGAGTTCTGCCTCGGCCCACCGTCACGATCCGGGAGGTCGTTGTTCCTGGGGACGTCGTTCCGCGGCGTGCTCACTCGGCGTTGCGCTCCTGTTCTGGGTCGGGCCGCCAGGATACGCCCGGAGGGCCGCTCACGCGCTGGGGCGTCTTCGCGGCCGGCCGCCGCTGGCCGTCGCGGCTGGCCTCTCGCTCAGGACCGGCTGCGGGAGGCCTGCGCCGAGTCCATCGCGAGCTCCTCCGCATCGAGCGTCACGAGCACCCGACGCATGACCTCCTCGTCGAGGTTCCCCTTCTCGCGTTCCTCGAGCACGATCTCCCGACGCCGGTCGAGCAGCTCCCGCCGGATGTCCTGGATCTGCGCACCGCGGAGGCGCATCGGGGCGTTCCGCTCCTCGTCCTCCTCTTCCTCGGCGTCGCGCCGGAACGTCTCGGCCTGCCGTTCGAGTCGGGCCTTCAGCCGGTTCACCACGGAGTCCACCGCCTGGTCGCCGTACTGCGCCGACCAGTGCGCGCGCCGCTGCTCGAGCATGTCGATCGCCGCCTCGGTCGTGCGCTGGTTGAGGCGCATCTCGCTGCGGATGTCTTCCTCGCCCTCGGCGGGGTCCTGCACCTTGAGCGATCGGATCACGAACGGCAGCGTCAGTCCTTGCAGCAGGAGCGTGCCGACGGTCACGATGAACGCGATGACGAAGATGGTGTCCTGCGCCTTGATGTCGACGGGGTTCGCGACGACGGACACCGCAGCGGCGAGGGTGACCACGCCGCGCATGCCGGTCCACGAGATGACCGTGAGCTCCCGCCAGTTGAGCTTCGGCTCGGCCGTTCCGCGCATCCACCGCAGTGACGGGTGCCCGCGGGACAACCGCACGCGCAACGGTCGGAACCAGCGGCCGTTGAACCGGTTCCGGACGTACGACTCGAAGACGAACAGGGGCCGTACGAGGATCACCACCACCAGGACGACGGCGGCGGCGGTGAGGGTCTGCGCGAGGCTGCGCTCGCTCTCGACGAGGTCCTGCACGACGGTGTTGAGCTGCAGACCGATGAGGGCGAAGACGAACCCCTCGAGGATGACGTCGATGCTCGTCCACAGCGGGCGCTCCTGCAGGCGGGTGGCGTAGCCCTCCTTCGGCGAGTTGTAGCCGATGTACAGCCCGGCGGTGACGACCGCGATGACGCCGGAGCCAGAGAGGTGCTCGGCCAGGATGTACGCGACGAACGGCAGCAGGATGCTCATGATCGTCTCGACCACGGGGTCGTTGATCCGCATCCGGATCCAGTGCACCGCGACGCCGAGGACGATGCCGACGGCCAGGCCGACGCCGATCGCGAGGCCGAAGATGCCGAGGTCCTGCCAGATCGTCAGCGAGGTGCCGGCGGCGATCAGCGTGAACACCCGCACGAGCGTGAGCGACGCCGCGTCGTTGATGAGGCTCTCGCCGGACAGCACCGTCATCACCCGTCGGGGGAGCCCGAGCTTCCGGCCGATCGCGGCGGCGGACACGGCGTCCGGCGGGGCGACGATCGCGCCGAGCAGGATCGCCGCGGGCCAGTCCATGTCCGGGATGATGATGTACGCCGCGAGGCCGACCGCCAGCGCCGTGATGATCACGAGGAAGATGCCGAGTCGGCGGATCTGCTTGATCGACTGCCGGAAGCTCTGCCACGACACGTCGAGCGCCGCCGAGTAGAGCAGCGGCGGCAGGATCAGCGTCAGGATGACCTCAGAGTCGATCTCGATCGGCGGGAGTCCGGGCAGGAAGGACGCCGCGAGTGCGACCGCGGTCACGAGCAGTGGAGCGGGCAGCCCCTTCGCCCGTGCGAACCCGGTCACCGCGAGCGATCCGACCAACAGGATGAGGAGCTCGACGGTGTCCATGGCGTCCATTCTCCCATCGGAATGGTTCCGAACCTGAACGACTCCGAAGGCGACATGAACGGCAGGTGTCCGGGAGGGTTTGCCCTGGAGGTGCCTCATGGGGAACACTGGCCCGCGGTGGACATCACACTCATAGTCGTCCTGGTCATCGCGTTGGCCCTCTTCTTCGACTTCACAAACGGTTTTCACGACACCGCCAACGCGATGGCGACACCGATCGCCACCGGGGCCATGAAGCCCAAGGTGGCGGTCACGGTCGCCGCGGTGCTCAACCTCGTCGGCGCGTTCCTCAGCACCGCCGTCGCGACGTCGATCTCGCACGGCCTGATCAACGAGGGGCCCGGTGGCGTCGCGATCTCGCCCGAGATGATCTTCGCGGGCCTCATCGGCGCGGTCGTCTGGAACATGATCACGTGGCTGCGCGGGCTGCCGTCGTCGTCCTCGCACGCGCTGTTCGGCGGGCTCATCGGTGCCGCGATCGTGGGTGCCGGGTTCAACGCCGTGAACTACGCGGCCCTGCTGACGGTCGTGATCATCCCCGCCTTCCTGTCGCCGGTCATCGCCGCGCTGGTGTCCTTCCTGTCGACGCGCATCGCCTACCGGATCACGAAGCGCCCGGTGTTCCCGAACGAGCGCGGCGGCTTCCGGATCGGCCAGATCTTCACGAGCTCGATGGTGTCGCTCGCGCACGGCACGAACGACGCGCAGAAGACGATGGGTGTCATCACCCTCACGCTGATCGCCTCGGGTGCTCAGTCGTCGAACCAGGGCGTACAGTTCTGGGTCGTCGTCGCCTGTGCGCTCGCGATCGCCCTCGGCACCTACACCGGTGGCTGGCGCATCATCCGGACCCTCGGCTCGGGCATCACCGAGATCCGCGCGACGCAGGGCTTCGCGGCCGAGGCGTCCACCGCCGCGACGATCCTGGCGTCGAGCCACCTCGGCTTCGCGCTCTCGACCACGCAGGTGTCCTCCGGCTCGATCATCGGTGCCGGGCTCGGTCGCCGCGGTTCGAAGATCCAGTGGTCGACGGCCGGCAAGATCGTCATCGCCTGGTTCATCACCCTGCCGGCAGCGGCAGCGGTCGGCGCGGTGGCCTCGGGCATCGCGCGTCTCGGAGTGACCGGTCTGGTCATCGACGCGCTCGTCGGTGCCGCCGTGATCCTCGGCCTGTACCTCTGGTCGCTCCGGAAGCCGCACGAGCAGGCCGCCGCGATCGAGGTCGACGTCGCCGCGAACGCGGTCTTCACCCGCAAGGAGCTCCGCGACCTGCAGCGCAAGAAGCGCGCCGAGACCGTCGCCGCACGCCGTGCCGAGCTGAGCCGGGAGCGCACGCTCCGCCGGATGGCCGGCCGCAAGGGAGGTCGTCGCTGATGGGCATCGACTGGTTCGCGTTCCTTACGGTCGCGATCGTGTCACTGATCGGCGCGTGCTTCGTGGTCACCGTGTACTCGATCGGCCTGCGCTTCTGGAGCGCCGCCGACACCCGCGCCGGCAAGTTCACCGTGAAGGACGACGGCACGATCGGCCCGGCCACCGTCGGGTTCCCGCACCCCTCGAACGTCACGGCCGCGGTGCGCTGGTTCCGGACGCTGTCCATCGCCTGCTTCGTCGTCTCCGGCGCAGCCGTGCTCTACGGCATCTACCTGATCGTCCCGCAGTTCCACTGACGGCGGTGCGCGCCCTGGGCGCGACCCCCTGACGGCCTGGAGGCGCGGTGCCGGCCCGCACCGCGCCTCCAGGCCGTCACTGCGTGCGTCCACGGCGCGACCCGCGTCGTCCACGCAGGTCGCGACGCGCCCGCGCACGCGGGGGCCCGGACCCGACCGGCTGGACGGGCTACCCTCGTGGGCGTGACCGGCAACGAAGCAGCACAGACCCACGAACGCGCCCAGACCCGCACGGAGACCGACTCGCTCGGCTCGAGGGAGGTCCCGGCGGACGCGTACTGGGGCATCAACACCCTCCGCGCGCTGGAGAACTTCCCGATCACCTCGGTGCCGATCGCGGTGTACCCGGACCTCATCGAGGCCCTCGCCACCGTGAAGCAGGCCGCCGCCCGGGCGAACAAGGCGATCGGGGTGCTCGACGCCGAACGGGCCGACGCCATCGACCGCGCTGCGCAGGAGGTCCGGGACGGCGCCCTGCGCGACCAGTTCGTCGTCGACGTGGTGCAGGGCGGTGCTGGTACCAGCACGAACATGAACACGAACGAGGTGCTCGCGAACCGGGCCCTCGAGCTCCTCGGCCGCGAGAAGGGCGACTACGGGTACCTGCACCCGATCGACCACGTCAACCGCAGCCAGTCCACGAACGACACGTACCCGACGAGCGTGAAGCTCGCGATGATCTTCGGCGTGCAGCGGCTCACGGAGCAGCTGTCGCTCCTGTCCGACGCGTTCGCCGAGCGGGGGCGCGCCTTCGCCGACGTCCTGAAGATCGGCCGCACGCAGCTGCAGGACGCCGTGCCGATGACCCTCGGCCAGGAGTTCACCGGCTTCTCGCACACCATCCAGGAGGACGTCGTCCTGCTCCGCACGGTGATGCCGCTGCTGGCGGAGACGAACCTCGGCGCGACGGCGATCGGCACGGGCATCACGGCGGACCCGCAGTACCGCGACGAGGTCCGTCGGCAGCTGCAGGTCGCGAGCGGCCTCGACATCGTCACGGCTCCAGACCTCATCGAGGCCACGAGCGACGCCGGCGCCTTCATGACCCTGTCCGGCACCGTGAAGCGCAGCGCCGCGAAGCTCTCGAAGATCTGCAACGACCTGCGGCTCCTCGCGTCGGGACCGCAGGCGGGGCTCGGCGAGATCACCCTGCCGGCTCGCCAGGCGGGTTCGTCGATCATGCCCGGCAAGGTCAACCCGGTGATCCCCGAGGTGGTGAACCAGATCGCGTTCGCCGTCGCCGGTGCGGACACCACCGTGACGATGGCGGCCGAGGGCGGGCAGCTGCAGCTCAACGCCTTCGAGCCGATCATCGCGCACTCGATCATGCAGTCCCTGCAGTGGATGGCGAACGGTTGCGCGACGCTCCGGGACCACTGCGTCGTCGGCATCGAGGCGAACGAGGCGAAGCTCGCGGCGCAGGTCGACACGAACGTCGGCGTCGTCACGGCGCTCACGCCGTACATCGGGTACGCGGCGGCGGCGTCGATCGCGCACACGGCGCTGACGACCTCGACGCCGATCGCCACGCTCGTCATCGCGGCGGGGCTGATGGAGGAGGACCAGGTGCAGCGGGTCCTCAGCCCGGCGCGGTTGTCCGGGATCGAACTCGCGACGGGGGCGATCCCGGTGGTCACCGAGGAGATGCTCGACGCCGCGGCGCGGGAGACCCGGCGCGACTGACGGCGCGCGCCTCGCACCGTGCGAGGTCGCGTGCGAGGTCGCACCGTGCGAGGCGCCTACGGTGCGAGGTTCCGACCAGTGTGCGGGGCCGCGCGGGTCCCACACTGCGCGGAACCTCGCACACTGCGGATGCGGGCCTCGCACCGTGCGATGCGCAGCGCGGCGCGGCGTGCGGCGCGCGCTACGGCAGCGGGGACTCGCCGGCCCGCACCTGCTGGGACATCTCCCGCAGGTGCTCCCGCTGCTCGTCCGGCTCCGGCGACGCGCCCTCGTCGATGCGCTGCATGGCGGCGGTCCGGACGTGGTGGGCGGCCGCGATGTCGGCGTCCCGCCACCGTGCCAGCGTGAAGTTCCGCGTGACGTCGCGGAGCGGCAGCCGGATCGACTCGTCCGCCTCGATGCCGGCGAGCAGCTGGCGCATCCGGATCACCTCGGAGTCGAGCTCCCCGCCGACGACGAGCACGAAGTTCGAGATGTACAGGTACACGAGCAGCAGGATCGCGCCGCCGAGCCATCCGTACGCCTTGTTGCCGCCGCCGATCGTCTCGACGTAGATCGCGAACCCGAGCGTCGCCATCGCCCAGGTCACGATCGCGAACCCGGCACCCGCGGACACCCATCGCAACTGCGGCGTCTTCACGTTCGGCGTCGCGTAGTAGAGCGTCGCCACCATCACCACGAGGTCCGCCGCGAGGACCGGCCACTTCGCGACGTTCCACAGGTCGTCGATCCACGGCGCCCACCCGAGCTGTCGGATCACCGCCGCGGAGATCGTCGGCGTCCCGAGCAGGATGACGATCGCGATCGCACCGCCGACCATCACGAGCAGCGTGACGAGGAGCATCATGCTGCGGAACTTCCAGATCCGCCGGCCCTCCTCGACCTCGTACGCCGTGTTCATCGCCCGGCCGAACGCGGTGGCGTACCCGGACAGCGACCAGAGCGTCAGGACGACCCCGGTGGAGAACCCGAGCCAGGGGTTGTCGAGCGTCAGCAGCTGTCGGAGCGGGGTCTCGAGGTGCTCGGCGGTCTCGGGGCGCACGATGAAGCCGAGCACCTCGATGATGTCCGACAGGCTGTCGCCCTGCCGGTCGACCACCGACAACGCCGACACCACCGTGAGCGCGGTGGGGAACACCGTCAGCAGGGCGAAGAACGTCAGGGAGGCGGCCGCGTCGACGACGCGGTGCCGGATCACCGAGTGGTAGGTGCGCCGGACGACGGCGCGGACTCCCGTCCGCTGGAGGTCGCGCGATGCGCTGTCCGGCATGCGTTGTACGGTACCCGACACGTGACGGCCTGGAGGCGCGGGGCGGCGCCGCCACGCGCCTCCAGGCCGGTGGGGGTCCGGTCCGGCGGCCGCTGCCGAGACTCGGCCTGGGCGACGGATCACGCGCTCCGAGGCCCGAGGACGGTCGCTGCGGCCGAGTCTCGGCGGAGCGGGCCCGAATCCCGGGCGTCAGTTGGCGTGGGGGTGCAGCGCGTCGTAGCGGCGGAAGCTCGGCACCAGGCGGAGGAGCAGCGCGACGAGGCCGATGATGAGCACACCGCCGATGATCGGCGGGTACGCGATGCCCGCCGCGACGACGAGGCCCGCGTACAGGTCACCGAGCCGCGGGCCACCCGTGACCACCACGATGAAGATGCCCTGCAGGCGCCCACGCATCCCGTCCGGCGACGCCGCCTGCAGGATCGTGTTGCGGAACACCGAGCTGACGTTGTCCGCACCGCCGGCGGCGGCGAGGAACAGCGCGGCGAGGCCGAGCGCGGGCAGGATGCCGACCGAGAACGCTTCGCCGGACCGACCGCCGAGCACGCCAGCGAGAGCGATGACGACGCCGAAGGCAGCGATCGCGCCGCCGTACGCCGTGATGGCCCAGCCGACGGCCTCGCCCTGGCGGCGGACGTGTCCGAGCGGGCCGGAGAAGACGCTCGAGAGCAGGGCCCCGATCGCGTACGCGGCGGTCAGCGTGCCGACCGTGATCGACCCGCCACCGATCACCAGGGCGCCGATCGCGGGGAACAGGACGCGCGGCTGCCCGAACGTCATCGCGCAGATGTCGAGGACGAACGTCATGGTGATGTTGCGGGACCGTCGGAGGAACCGTGCGCCCTCGATCAGGGAACTGAGCCCCGGTCGGAGGGCACCGTGGTCGGCGGGCATCCTCGGCAGGGTGAAGACGCCGAGGAAGGCGAACGTGAACAGGACGACGTCGATCGTGTACGTCGGTGCGAACCCGACCGCGGCGATGAGCACACCGGCGACCGCCGGACCGACGGTGACCTGGAACCCGGCCGCGATCCCGCCGAGGGCGCTCGCCGCGGGCAGCAGGTCGGTGCCGACCAGACGCGGCACGATCGCCGAGCGTGCGGCGTTGCTGACGGTCGCGGCGACCGCGTTCACGGTCGCGAGCACGTAGAGCAGCGCGACGCTGTGCAGCCCGAGCCAGGCGTGCGTGGCGATCAACGCGACCGCGGCCCAGGCGATGATCGAGGAGACGACCGCGACGGTGCGCCGGTCGAAGGCGTCCGCGAGCATGCCGCCGTACAGTCCGGCGACGATCATCGGCAGCAGGGCGATGACGCCGACGAGCGCCACGGCGAAGGTCGAGTGGGTGATCTCGTAGACCTCGAGGCCGACGGCCACGGTGGTCATCTGCGTGCCGATGCCGGCGATGGCGGTGCCGGCCCAGAGCCGGGCGAAGGCGGGGGACCGGCGGAGCGGGGTGAGGTCGGCGAGGATGCGGCGTCGCGGCGGTGCGGGAGTCGATGGTGTCACGGTGGAACCATTCTGGGGGCTGTCCGCCGTCTCTGGTTGACTTGCGGCATGACTGACCTGAACAGCAAGCCCGAGTTCGACGCCCCCGAGGGCCCGGCCCCCACCGAGCTCGTCGTCACCGACATCGTCGAGGGCTCCGGCGACGTGGCGTCCGCCGGCTCGACCGTCAAGGTCCACTACGCCGGCGTCGAGTACGAGACAGGCGAGGAGTTCGACAGCTCCTGGAACCGCGGCGAGCCGATCGACTTCCCCCTCGCGGCCCTGGTGCGCGGCTGGCAGGAGGGCATCCCCGGCATGAAGGTCGGCGGGCGCCGCAAGCTCGTCGTCCCGCCGGAGCTCGCCTACGGCCCGGCCGGCGGCGGACACTTCCTCTCCGGCAAGACCCTGATCTTCGTGATCGACCTGCTCGGGGTCCGCTGATGCAGGTCGGTGCCCCGACGATCGAGCTGAACGACGGCCACCGGTTCCCCGAGCTCGGTCTCGGCACCTACGGCCTGAACGGCGACGAGGGCGCTGCGGCGATCGGCACCGCGATCTCGGGCGGCTACCGGCTGCTCGACACGGCGCTGAACTACGGCAACGAGGACGCCGTCGGCCGGGCCGTCCGAGAGTCAGAGGTGGCGCGTGAGGACCTCGTCGTCACGTCGAAGCTCCCGGGCCGCCACCACGGCTACGACGAGGCGCACCGGTCGATCGACGAGACCCTCGGGAACCTCGGCCTCGACCACGTCGACCTGTACCTCATCCACTGGCCGAACCCGTCGGTGGACAAGTTCGTCGACACCTGGAAGGCGTTCGTCGACCTCCGTGACAGCGGCAAGGTCCGCTCGATCGGCGTCTCGAACTTCACGCCGGAGCACCTCCGTCGCATCGTGGACGCCACCGGGGTCGCGCCCGCCGTGAACCAGGTCGAGCTGCACCCGTACTTCCCGCAGGCCGCACTGCGGAAGGTCCACCAGGAGCTCGGGATCGTCACCGAGAGCTGGAGCCCCCTCGCGAAGCGGTCGGAGCTCCTCACCGAGCAGCCGATCGTCGACGCGGCCGCCGCGCACGGGGTCGCCCCTGGTCAGGTCGTGCTCCGTTGGCACGTCCAGATCGGTGCCGTCCCGGTGCCGAAGTCGGGCGACGCGGCACGGCAGCGCGAGAACCTCGACGTCTTCGGCTTCGAGCTGACCGACGCCGAGGTCGCGGCGATCTCCGCGCTCGAGCGCGGCCGCCTCTGGGACGGCGACCCGGACACGCACGAAGAGATGTAGACGCTTCGCGTCTGACGGACGGGAGGCGCGGTGCCGGCTGGCACCGCGCCTCCCGTCCGTCAGTCCGTGATGTCGGTCGCGCGGGACTACACTGGACACCCCTCTTTCCCGAAGGGTTGTGTGTGTCCGAACCGACCGAGATCGACCGCGAGCGTGGCTACGTGGACGGGCTCTTCGCCCGACTCGACGAGCTGACCGCCGAGGCCGAGCAGCGACTCGCCGAGACCCGCCGTCAGGCGGTCGGCGGGAACCACCAGAGCCGCAGCGAGCGCGATGCCTACGCACGGCTCTACGAGGACACCATGGCGACGCTCGAGCGCGTGGGGGACCGGCTGGTCTTCGGGCGGCTCGAGGTCTCCGAGCCCGACAGCGACGAGGACGCCTTCCGGTACATCGGCCGCGTCGGGCTGCGCGACCGCGAGCACCGGCCGCTCCTGCTCGACTGGCGCGTCCCGGGTGCCAGCGCCTTCTACCAGGCGACCGCCGCGCACCCGATGGGCATGCGTGCGCGCCGGCACCTGACCCTCGACGGGCGCAGGGTGGTCGGCATCGAGGACGAGGTCTTCGACGCCACCCTGTACGACGACGAACGCACGCACCTGCAGGGCGAGGGCGCACTGCTCGCGGCCGTCACCGCCGAGCGCACCGGTCGGATGACGGACATCGTCGCGACCATCCAGGGCGAACAGGACCGGATCATCCGCTCCCCGCTCGAGGGCGTCCTCATCGTGCAGGGCGGGCCCGGCACGGGCAAGACCGCCGTCGCGCTGCACCGGGCCGCGTACCTGCTGTATTCCTACCGCGAGCGGCTGCGGGGCTCCGGCGTGCTCATGGTCGGTCCGTCCCCGGCGTTCCTGACCTACATCGAGCAGGTGCTGCCGTCCCTCGGTGAGACCGGTGTGGTGATGGCCTCCCTCGGGTCGCTCTACCCGGGCGTGCACGCCACGAAGCACGACCAGCGCGACGTCGCCGCGGTGAAGGGCTCGGCCGAGATGGCCCAGCTGTTCCGCCGTGCCGTGCGGTCGCGGCAGGTCGTCCCCACCGAGTCCGTCACGCTCGACGTCGAGGGCGAACGGCTCGTCGTGCCGCCCGAGCTCGTCGCCGACGCCATGAAGCGTGCGCAGGACCGCGGCAAGCCGCACAACGTCGCCCGGGTCACGTTCAACAAGATCGCGCTCGACTCGATGACCCGCCTGCTCGCCGACCAGCTCCGGGCCCGCGGCACCGCGGTCGACGAGGCGGACGAGAAGGTGCTGCGCGAGGACATCCGCTCGTCGTACGACGCCCGCGTGCTGCTCAACACCGCGTGGCTGCCGCTGCCGCCGGACAAGTTCCTCGAGGACCTCTACGCCCGGCCGAACTGGCTCGCGTCGCTCACCCCGCACTGGACCCCGGAGCGCCGTGCCCTGCTGCTGCGTGCGCGTGGGACCGCGTTCACGGTGGAGGACGTCCCGCTCCTCGACGAGGCCGCCGAGCTCCTCGGCCCGTTCGACCCGACCGGCGGCGCGGCGAAGCGTGCGGCGAAGGCGAGCCGGAACCGCGACATCGAGAACGCCCGTCAGGCGATCGAGAACATGGGCGTCGAGGGCATCGTCACCGCCGAGCAGGTCGCCGGCTCCTTCGCCGAGGGCGGGGACGCCCGGAGCACCGCCGAGCGCGCCGCCGAGGACCGCGAGTGGACCTACGGGCACATCGTCGTCGACGAGGCGCAGGAGCTCTCCCCGATGCAGTGGCGGGTGCTGGCCCGTCGGAACCCGCTGCGGTCGTTCACGATCGTCGGCGACATGGCCCAGGGCTCGTCGCCCGGTGCCGCGCGCACCTGGGACGACGCCATCGGCGCCCTCGCTCGCCGTCGCCGGGGCCGTGCGCCGCAGGTGCCGATCGCGCACCGTGTCGAGGAACTCACGGTGAACTACCGCACGCCGCGCTCCATCGTGCAGGCCGCGGGGGAGTTCGCCGACGCGGCCGGGCTCTCGGTGACCCGGAACGAGGCCGTGCGCGACGGCGACCCGGTGGTGCGGCTGCAGACGGCACGTGCCGACCTGCTCGACACGGTCGCGTCGGTCGTCGACTCCGAGCGGGACCACATCGGCGCCGGCACCATCGGCGTCATCGTGCCCGAGGCAGAGGTCGACGCCGTGCGGCAGCGCCTCGCCCGGACCGAGGCGGACGTCCGGTCGCTCGGGTCGCCGCGGCCCGGGTCGGTGACGGTGCTGACCGGTGCCGACGCCAAGGGCCTCGAGTTCGACGGCGTGCTGCTCGTCGACCCGGAGCGGGTCGGGGCGGACGCGGCCCGGGCCGCCGCCGCGGTCTACGTCGCGATGACGCGTCCGACGCGGCGGCTGACGGTCGTCGACGTGGCGTGAGCGCCGGCTGCGTCACGTCGTGACCGGCGGACGGGAGGCGCGCGGCGCGTCCGTCAGGTCGGGGTGCCCTCGGCGCGCACGCGCGTGACCAGAGCCGCCCACGGGCCGTCGAGGCGGGTGCCAGGGATCGTGACGGTCGTCCGTTCGACGGTGATCGTCCACGTGTAGTCGTCGCGGACGCCCGGCGCCGGAGCGCTCGGGGCGTCGCGGGGCAGAGAGTCGACGAGGTTCGACCAGTCGGACGGGTCGTCGCAGGCGTCGGTGTCGACCCACCAGCCCTGTGAGAGGCCAGCGAGCCCCCCGGTGCGGCGGACGTCGATGCGCATGCCCCGACCGTACGCCCGGCGCCCGGGTCAGTCGAGTACGCCCACCGACCGCCAGGCGTCCTGCACCGCGGTGTGCTGCGACGAGTCCGCACCGAACCGGGCAGCGGCTGCGTCGACCGTCACGGTCGCGAACCCGGCGAAGTCGATCGACGCGGTGACGGCGTCGGAGGTCAGGGCGTCCCACCAGACGGCTCCGGCCCCGTCCCACACGTTGCCGCCGATCGCGGTCGCTGCCAGGAAGAACGCGTGGTTCGGGATGCCCGAGTTCGTGTGCACCCCGCCGGCGTCCTCGGTGGTGTCGACGTACCCGGCCATCGTCGCGGGTTGCGGGTCCTTGCCGAGCACCGGGTCGTCGTAGGCGGTGCCGGGAGCGCGCATCGAGCGCAGGGCGACCCCGCGCACGGCGGCCGTAAAGAGCCCTTCGCCGATGAGCCACGAGGCCTGGTCGGCGGTCTGGTGTGCGGCGTACTGGGCCACGAGGGAACCGAAGACGTCGCTGATCGACTCGTTCAGCGCGCCCGACTGCCCCTGGTACGTCAGGTCTGCGGTGTACTGCGTGACGCCGTGGGCGAGCTCGTGGCCGATGACGTCGACGGCGATCGTGAAGCGGTTGAAGACCTCGCCGTCGCCGTCGCCGAACACCATGCGGCTGCCGTCCCAGTAGGCGTTGTCGTAGTCCTGCCCGTAGTGCACCGTGGCGTCGAGGGGGAGTCCGGCACCGTCGATCGACACCCGGCCGAAGACGTCGAGCCAGAACGCGTGCGTTGCCCCGAGGCCGGTGTACGCCTCGTCCACCGCGGCGTCGCCGGAGTCGGGGTCGCCCTCGTGCCGGACGGCGGTGCCGGGCAGCGTCGTGCTGCCGTGCGCGTCGGAGATCGTGCGCTGCGGTGACCGGTCGACCGTGCCGCTGACGCCCTGCGGACGGGCACGGTGCTCGTGCTTCGGGCGCTGCACGGTGTCGAGCGATGCGAGGGCGGTCCGGGCGGCCGAGGCCGCGCGGGGGAACGCGCGGGCTTCGGCGACGGCGCGGAGCAGGTACGGCGGGACGACGGATCGGACACGGTCGGTCGGGGTCATGGCGTCATGCAACCACCGGGCACCGACAGGGACGGTCAGCGCTTGCGGTTCTCCACCAGCCCGAGCGCGTACGACTCCCACCACTGCCCGGCAGCGGGTCCGCCGTTGCACGTGCCGTCGCTGAGGCCGGGGGTCTTCACCCAGAGCAGCGCGTCCAGCCGCGTGGAGCCCCGCGTCACGTGCGGCGCCTGCCCGAGCCCCGCGCCGTCCGGGTTGCACCACGTGCCGCGCCACCCCTGACCGTTGCGCGAGACGTCGATCACGAAGTGCGGGTCGTCGCCGATCGCGTCGGCGAGCTGGTCGGCGTAGGCGCGCTCCTGGTCGACGCGGTAGAAGTTCGACACGTTCGTGAAGAAGCCCTGCGTCCGGTCGACCCCGGCCGCGCGGAGCCACTTCGCCATCGTCGCGGTCGGCACCCGGTTCTCGTTCCCGCCGTCCAGGTACACGGTGAGGCCGTGCCCGGTGAGTTCGTCGACGGCCTTCCGGAGCAGGGGCAGCCGGTCCTGCTCGAGGCGCTTGCACACCTGGATCTGGGCGATGGCGTCGGGTTCCACGAGGACGACCGCCCGGGAGCCCGCCATCGCCCGCACGGCGGACCGGACCCACGGCAGGTACTCGTCGGCCTGTGTCCCGCCCTTCGAGTAGCTGCCGCAGTCGCGGTCGGGCACGTTGTAGAGGACGAACACCGGGGTCTTCCGCTGGGCCTCGGCACTCCGCACCACGTCGCGGATCGTCTGCCGGGTCTCCGTGACCGAGGTGTTCGTGAGCCAGGTCGCGATCGGCTGGTCGGCGATGACGGCGATCTTGGCGGCCGTCGCGTCGTCCCCGTCGGCCCGCGCCTGGGACTCGCGCTTGCCCGGTTGGTTCTCGTCCGCCGGTTGCCGGGCGAGGCCTCCGGGGAACGCCCCCGAGGCGGACTTCCGTTCGGCGACGTGCCGGCCGTCGGTGCCGGATCCGCGGGGCAGGACGAGCACGAGCGTCGTGACGAGGGCCGCCACGACCACCGCCGCGATCCCGATCCACGTCCACTGACGACGGGCGGAACTGCGACGTGCACGGGTTCCCTCGACACTCGGCATACGCCCATGCTCGCAGGTGGGGAGGGGGAACGCCCAGCCACACCGGGCGTTCCCCCAGGCGTGGCGCTGGTTCCTGTCAGGACCATCCCGCAGACTGGCGGGATGTTCCGGAAGCTCCTCCTCCTCGCCCTGACCGCGGCGTACGCCTGGGTGATCTGGCGGATGACACTGACACCGCAGGTGTTCACGTCGGCGCAGAACTCCCTCGTCCTGCACGCGATCGCCTGGGTCCAGCAGCTCCCGCACGGCACGTGGTTCACCTACGAGCGCACCGAGTTCCTCGCGAACATCGCCATGTTCGTCCCCGTCGGGATGCTCGCCGCGCTCTGGCTCCCGCGTCGCTGGTGGATCCTCGGCGCCGTCGTCGCGGTCGTGCTCTCCACCGGCATCGAGTTCGCGCAGGCGACCTACCTGCCGTACCGCGTGGCCGACCCGCGCGACGTGCTCTCGAACGGCCTCGGCGGTCTGCTCGGTGCGACGCTCGTCGGACTCTTCCGCAGCCTGTTGCCCGCGCCGCGACGCCGCCGACTGCGTGCTCGGACCGCCTGACACTCTGGTAGTCTTGGGCGGTTGCCGTCGAACGGCCGCGGACAAAGAGCGCTCGTGCATTCGGTACGGGCACCGCGCAACGGACAGGAAGGGGATCATCCATGGCACTTGACGCGAAGGTCAAGCAGGAGATCATCGAAGAGTACGCGACCCACCCGGGCGACACCGGATCCCCCGAGGTCCAGGTCGCCGTTCTGACTCGTCGCATCAACGACCTGAACGAGCACCTCAAGGAGCACAAGCACGACCACCACTCGCGTCGTGGTCTGCTGCTCATGGTCGGTCAGCGTCGCCGTCTCCTCGGCTACCTCTCCGACGTCGACATCGCCCGCTACCGTGCGCTCATCGAGCGCCTCGGCCTGCGTCGCTAGTCGACCGACCCACGCTTGACCGGACGCCCCGGTCCTCCTCGTGAGGACCGGGGCGTTCTTCCGTTCCGAGCGGGATCGCGCGGGAATGGTTGCACCAGGACCTCGGTTGAGTACGATGTTCATGCAAACGCATCGAAAGTCGGGACTCACCATGACCACCATCGCCGTCGTCTCCGCCGGGCTCTCCGAGCCCAGCTCCACCCGCCTGCTCGCCGACCGCCTGGCCGAGGCGACCGTCGCGTCGCTCGCCACCCCCGGTCGCGACGGACAGTCTGGAGGCGCGGCGACGGTCCTGCACGTCGACCTGCGTCCGCTGGCGCACGAGATCACCGACGCGATGCTCACCCGGTTCGCGGCCCCGGCACTGTCCGCGGCCATGGCGGCCGTCGTCGAGGCCGACGCGGTCGTGTTCGTCACGCCCGTCTTCACCGCCGGGGTGAGCGGGCTGGCGAAGTCCTTCCTGGACGTCCTCGACAAGGACGCACTCGCCGACATGCCCGTCCTCCTCGGAGCGACCGGCGGGACCGCACGGCACTCGCTCGCGATCGAGCACGGCCTGCGCCCGGTCTTCGCCTACCTCCGTGCCGCCGTGGTGCCGACCGGCGTCTTCGCCGCGACGGACGACTGGGGGAGCGCGGGCGACTCCGCCGCCCTGGACGGACGCATCCGCCGGGCGGGAGACGACCTGGCCTGGGCGATCCGTGCCTCCAGGCGGACCCCGCAGGAAGCCGACGCGCTCCCCGCGACGGCGGACTTCGCGTCCCTGCTCGGTGGCCTCGGCCACTGACCCAGTCTCTTAGACGGCCCACAGGGGTCGCCGGGGCCGGGTGCAGCCCACACCTGGGTCGTTCACCGGCGCGCTCGGGAACCTCGTCATGACGACGAGGAGGACCGATGGACACCAGCGGGAACGGCAGGCGAGGCGGCCTGACCACGAGTGCGCTCGTGAGCGTGGGCGGGGTGATCGTCGCAGCGGTCACGGGCGTGGGACTGTGGTTCGGGCACGAGCAGGCCTCGACGACCGAGGGCTCCACCTCCGAGACGCAGACCTCGACCGACACGCAGTCGTCGACCGACACCGGGACGGCGACCGACCAGGGCGTGACGCAGGGCGGCAGCAGCGCCGGCGACTCGGACGCCACGACGACGGGATCGTGACCGTGCGCGCCGCCGCCGAGTGGGAGCTCTGGACCACCACCGCCCGCGTCGTCCTGGACCACCGGGACCGACGCCGCCTCGCGGCCGCCGAGGCCTGCGTCCGCGAGGTCACCGCCGCCGTGGACGCCGCGTGCAGCCGCTTCCGGCACGACTCCGAACTGGTCTCCCGCTCCGCCGAGCTCGTCCGCGGCGCCGAGGTCTCGCCGCTCCTGGCCTCGCTCGTGCACCAGGCGATCGACGCGGCCCGGGTCTCCGACGGCGACGTCGACCCGACGCTCGGCGCCCGCATGGTCTCCCTCGGCTACGACGCCGCGTTCGCCGACGCGCCGCCCGTGCCCACACCCGAGGCGGTCGCCCGCGAGCTCGACGGCCGCCCCGCCTGGCAGCGGGTGCTGCTCTCCGGCACCTTCCTCCGTGTGCCCGAAGGTGTCACGCTCGACCTCGGTGCCACTGCGAAGGCCGCGGCGGCCGACATGGCCGCGGCGAGCATCACCGCCCGGCTCGGCATCGGCGCGCTCGTCTCCCTCGGCGGTGACGTCGCCACCGCCGGCCCGGATCCGTCCGGCGGGTGGCAGGTGCGGGTGCAGGACCTCGACGACGACCCGGCCGACCGAGTGCGGATCGCCGCCGGCTGGTCGGTCGCGACCTCGAGCACGCAGAAGCGCCGGTGGGACCAGGACGGGCACGCCCGGCACCACATCCTCGACCCGCGGTGGGGGCTGCCGGCCGAACCGGTCTGGCGCTCGGTCACGGTCGTCGAGCCGTCGTGCGTGTCGGCGAACACCCTGACGACCGCGGCGGTGGTACGTGGGCACGGTGCGGTCGCGGTGCTCCGGCAGAGCGGTCGAGCGGCACGGTTGGTCGCGGCGGACGGCTCGGTCGTCCGGGTCGGCGGCTGGCCGGACGAGGACGCCCGCGCCGCCTGAGGTGCGCTGGTCAGTACCAGTGCGGGTTGACGCTCATCTCGTGGTTCCACGCCCCGCACGGCGAGCCGTAGGCGTCGTGGATGTACGCCAGGCCCCAGTTGATCTGCGTCGCCGCGTTCGTCCGCCAGTCCGCGCCGGCCACCGACATCTTGTTCGCCGGCAGCGACTGGGGGATGCCGTACGCCCCGCTCGACGCGTTCAGGGCGTTCGCACGCCAGCCGGACTCCTGCGTCCACAGCGAGACGAGGCACGAGAACTGGTCGGAGCCCCAGCCGTACGAGCCGATCGCGCTCCGGGCGTAGGCCTGTGCCGCGGCCGGGTCGACCACCACGCCGCTCGAGCTCGGGTAGGACGACCCCGAGCCGCCGCTCGTCACGGGGACGGCCGTGTTCGTCGCCGCTGCCGCGTCCGCCGCCGCTTGGCGCTTCCGCTGCTGCTCGGCCTTCTGCGCCGCCACCTGCACGCCGAGCTGGTAGCGCTGCTCGGTCGAAGCGGTGGTGTTCTTCAGCGACGCGAGCTGCGCGTACAGCTCGTCGCTGTGCTCCTGCGTGTCGGCGACGGCGGCCTTCGCGACGGCCTCCGCCGACTTCGCGGCGCTCGCCTTCGTCTCGGCGGCGTCGGCCAGGTCGGCGCGTTCGTCCTCGGCGCGGGTCGCCTGGTCGTGCAGCGACGACGCGGTCTTCGCGGCGACGGACGCGTCGTCCATCACGCCGGCCCACGTCGACGACAGCTGGTCGAGCGCGCCGAGCTGGTAGAGCAGCTGGTCGGGGTTCTTCGCCGTCGCGATGCGGGTGGTCATCTCGTTCGAGCTGCCGTCGCGGTACAGGTTGGCCGCCAGCTGACCGGCGCGCTGCTGCGCACGGTCGGCGGTCTTCGCCGCCTGGTCGGCCTGGGCCTGGAGGCTCGTGGCGGCCTGGGTGGCGGAGGCCAGGTCCGCCTCGGCCCGGTCCGCCTTCTCGGAGGCGTCGAGCGCCGCCTGCGACTTCGCCGCGGCGGCCGCCTGCGCCGCCTCGAGCGCGGCCTGCACGCGGGAGACCTCGGCCTTCTTGGACGCTTCGTTGCCCTTCGCGCGCTCGACGTCCTGCCAGCTGGGGTACTCCGTCGCGGTCGCCGGGACAGCGGTGACGACGGGGGCGACGAGCGCGCCGACGACCACTGCGGCCGCGACGAACAAGCCCCGGGTGGGGGTGAGGCGCATGGCAGCAGGGTACCGAGGACACGCCCGTTCGCCGTGAGCCTCGCCGCCGATTCCCTGCGGACTGGTAAAGTCCATCACGTCCGGGGACCGTTTCCCCGGGCGTCAGACAAACACTGCGCAGGCCGGGCACGGAGCTGGTCATCGGTGGTGGCTCGCGGGCCGGACGGTTTCCCGAGTGCTTCTACTGCTGGCCAGACATGCGTCCCGATCCCTTCGGCGCGCACGCACCATCGGGTGCCGTGGCCCCAGCCTGCCGAACACTTCAAGGAGGCACCCTTTTGGAGGGTCCCGAGATCAAGTTCGCCGAGGCCGTTCTCGACAACGGCAAGTACGGCAAGCGCACCGTCCGGTTCGAGACCGGTCGGCTCGCACAGCAGGCACAGGGCGCGGTCGCCGCGTACCTCGACGAGGACACGATGCTCCTCTCGGCCACCAGTGCCGGCAAGCACCCGCGTGAAGGATTCGACTTCTTCCCGCTGACCGTCGACGTCGAGGAGCGCTCGTACGCCGCCGGCAAGATCCCCGGTTCGTTCTTCCGTCGCGAAGGCCGTCCCAGCACCGAGGCGATCCTCGTCTGCCGACTCATCGACCGGCCGCTGCGCCCGTCGTTCGTCGACGGCCTCCGCAACGAGGTCCAGATCGTCATCACCGTCCTGAGCATCGCTCCGGACGAGTTCTACGACGCGCTCGCGATCAACGCCGCGTCCGCGTCGACGCAGATCTCCGGTCTGCCGTTCTCCGGCCCGATCGCCGGTGTGCGCCTCGCGCTCATCGGTGACCAGTGGGTCGCGTTCCCGAAGGCGTCGCAGCTCGCCGAGGCCGTCTTCGACCTCACCGTCGCGGGCCGTGTCGTCACGGACGAGGCCGGCAACGAGGACGTCGCGATCATGATGGTCGAGGCCGAGGCCACCGAGCACAGCTGGGACCTCATCCAGGGCGGCGCCACCAAGCCCGACGAGGCAGTCGTCGCGCAGGGCCTCGAGGCAGCGAAGCCGTTCCTCAAGCAGCTCGTCGAGGCGCAGGCGAAGATGGCCGCCCAGTCGGCCAAGGAGATCCAGGACTACCCGGTCTTCCCGCCGTACGCCCCCGAGGTCTACGACGCGGTCGAGGCCATCGCGCTGTCCGAGCTCGGCGACGTCTACAAGATCGCCGGCAAGCTCGAGCGTCAGGACGCCGACGACGCCCTGAAGGCCCGCGTCAAGGAGGCCATCGCCGCGAAGGTGTCGGCCGGTGAGCTCCCCGAGAGCGCCAACGGCCAGGTCAGCGGTGCCTACAAGTCGGTCACGAAGAAGGTCGTCCGCGGCCGCATCCTGACCGAGCAGGTCCGCATGGACGGTCGCGGCCTCGCCGACATCCGTCCGCTCGACGCCGAGGTCGCCGTGATCCCGCGCGTCCACGGTTCGGCGATCTTCCAGCGCGGCGAGACCCAGATCCTGGGCGTCACCACGCTGAACATGCTCAAGATGGAGCAGCAGATCGACTCGCTGTCGCCCGTCACCAAGAAGCGCTACCTGCACCACTACAACTTCCCGCCGTACTCGACGGGTGAGACCGGTCGTGTCGGTTCGCCGAAGCGTCGCGAGATCGGGCACGGCTTCCTCGCCGAGCGCGCCCTCGTGCCGGTGCTGCCGTCGCGCGAGGAGTTCCCCTACGCCATCCGTCAGGTGTCCGAGGCCCTCGGCTCCAACGGTTCGACGTCGATGGGTTCCGTCTGCGCCTCGACCCTGTCGCTCCTCAACGCCGGTGTGCCCCTCAAGGCCCCGGTCGCGGGCATCGCGATGGGCCTCGTCTCCGACACCGTCGACGGCCAGACCCGCTACGCGGCGCTGACCGACATCCTCGGTGCGGAAGACGCGCTCGGCGACATGGACTTCAAGGTCGCCGGCACCTCGGACTTCGTCACGGCCATCCAGCTGGACACGAAGCTCGACGGCATCCCCTCGTCGGTTCTCGACGCCGCCCTCAAGCAGGCCAAGGAAGCGCGCTCCGCGATCCTCGGTGTGCTGAACGAGGCGATCGACGCTCCCGACGAGATGGCCGACACCGCGCCGCGCGTCATCTCCGTGCAGATCCCCGTCGACAAGATCGGCGAGCTGATCGGCCCGAAGGGCAAGACGATCAACGGCATCCAGGACGAGACCGGCGCCGACATCTCGATCGAGGACGACGGCACCGTCTACATCGGCGCCGTCGACGGTCCGTCGGCCGAGGCTGCCCGTGCCCAGGTCAACGCGATCGCGAACCCGACGAACCCGGAGATCGGGGACCAGTTCCTCGGCACGGTCGTCAAGATCGCGACGTTCGGTGCCTTCGTGTCGCTGCTCCCTGGCCGCGACGGTCTGCTCCACGTCTCCGAGGTGCGCAAGCTCGCCGGTGGCAAGCGTGTGGAGAACGTCGAGGACGTCCTCGGCGTCGGCCAGAAGATCCTGGTCGAGGTCACCAAGGTGGACGACCGCGGCAAGCTCTCGCTCGCGCCGGTCGTCGCCGACGAGGCCGAGGCCGCGCCGGTGGAGACGGTCCGCGCCCACGGCGAGGACCCGGCCGAGGGCTGATCCCTCCCGCGTCCTGGCACACGAACGGCCGCCGTCCCTTCCGGGGCGGCGGCCGTTCGCCGTTCGCGGGCGCGGGGCGCCGGCTGTGCTGAGACTCGCGCTGAGCGACAGTTCTCGGGCGCCGGGGCCCGAGAACTGTCGCTGACGCCGAGTCTCGGCGCCGGGTGCCGGGCGCCGGGCGTGCCGGTCAGGCGGCGGGGGTCTCCTGCGTGCCGACGAGCTGCGCACGGCCGAGCAGGTGCTCCCGCAGCACGAACCCCACCACGGCGGGCGTGGCGTCCGCGGGCGCCTCGAGCACGGGGACGTCGAGCGCGCTCAGCGTGAAGAAGTACCGGTGCGGTCCGTGTCCGGCGGGCGGGGCGGCACCGAGGAAGGTGTCGGTGCCGAACTCGTTCCGACGGCGGAGCGCCTCGGCGGGCAGCAGCGCGTCGTCGGTGCCGGCACCGGCGGGCAGCCCGGTCGCGCTCGCCGGGATGTCCGTCAGGCTCCAGTGCCAGAAGCCCGAGCCGGTCGGGGCGTCGGGGTCGTAGACCGTGAGCACGAAGCTCTGCGTGCCCTCGGGCGCACCGGACCACTCGAGCGCGGGGGAGCGGTCCTCGCCGCCGGCGTCTCCGCCGCGGGCCCACTCGGGCAGGACGTCGCCGTCGGAGAAGTCGGGACTGGTCAGGGTGAACGAGGGGACCTCGGGGAGGTTCCAGTTGGGATCGTTGGCCATGCGCCCAGCCAACACCCGCCGCCTCGGCTCACGCTCGGTGCGCGAGAGCGACACTCGGCCGCGAAGCTGCGCGGTCCCAGCCGGCAGAGCGACAGATGCACGCGGAGATCCGGCGGCACGCTGTCGCTTTCGCGGCGGACCGGCGCGGGCCGGCCGGCGTGGTGGCGGTGCGGCCTGGAGGCGCGGGGCGGGGCCGACCGGTGCCTCCAGGCCGTCGGGCGGTCGCCTTCGCGGACGCGACCCGCGTCAGGCGGCGAGCACGCGTTCGACGACGCGGCCGAGGGCCGCCGTCGCGGCGATCGCGTCACCGGCGTACGCGCCGGACATGGCGCCGTCGCGCGCGAGCATCAGCTCGTCCGCGCCGTCGCCGGGCAGGGCGTGTCCGGCGTCCTGCAGCAGGTCGGCCAGGCGCTCGGTGTACCAGTCGCGGTGCATCGCGACGACCTCGCGCACGGGGTCGCGGGGGTCGTGGTACTCGGCGGCGGCGTTGAGGAACGCGCAGCCGCGGAAGTCGGGGTCGTTGACCTCGTCGGCGAGGGCGGCGACCCACGCGCGGACGGCCAGCTCGGGGGAGTCGGCGTCGGCGATGAGCTGCTCCATCCGCTGCTGCACGCGCTCGTGCTGCGTCCGGATGTAGGCGAGGATCAGGTTGTCCTTGGACCCGTAGTGCTTGTAGAACGTCGCCTTCGTGACGCTCGCCTCGGAGATGAGACGGTCGACGCCCACGCTGTGGATGCCCTCTTCGTAGAAGAGTCGCGTGGCGGTCTCGAGGACGCGGACCTTCGCGCCGCCGGAGCGGGGAGCCGGGGGGACGCTCGACCCGTCCGACGACGCGAGGTTCGTGCTCGGGCCAAGGAGACGCTGGACGGCCGGTTGGGGGGAATCGACCGTCACAGCGTGGCTCCTTGGACTCATCGGCTCCGCGACTGAGTGGGGGGACTCGTACGTCGCGCAGGACTGATGTCCCGAGCCACCGGATCGAAATCTAGGGGGGCTTTCGATCCGGTAGAAGAACTGTACCACAAGGAGGACAGACAGACGAGTCTTTCTATCCTCCTCGGATGTACCCCACTTCGAGTGACACGGTGTGCGCCTGTCGAAACTGGGCGACGGGCACTCCGGGGTCAGTAGGCTCGTCTGCGATGAACCACCCAGTGCCGTTGCCGCTCGAGGCCCCGGACACGTCGTTCCTGACGTCCGGGGGCGCCTTCGTCCGCCGATCCGTCCTGCCCTCGGGCGTCCGGGTCCTGACCGAGGCCATGCCCGGAGCGAGTTCGACGAGCCTCGGGTTCTGGGTCGGGGTCGGCTCCCGGGACGAACGGGCCGGTCAGTACGGCTCGACCCACTTCCTCGAGCACCTGCTGTTCAAGGGCACCGCGAAGCGTTCGGCCCTCGACATCGCGATCGCGTTCGACTCGGTCGGCGGTGAGCACAACGCCGCCACCGCGAAGGAGTACACCTGCTACTACTCGCGGGTGCGGGACGCCGACGTCCCGATGGCGATCGAGGTCATCGGTGACATGGTCACCGGTTCCGTGCTCGAGTCCGCGGCGTTCGACGTCGAGCGCGGCGTGATCCTCGAAGAGCTCGCGATGGCCGCGGACGACCCGGCCGACGTCGCGGGCGAGGCCTTCTTCGCCGCCGCGTTCGACGGGCACGCCCTCGGTCGGCCGATCGGCGGCACCCCGGAGAGCATCCGTGCGGTCGGGCGTGACGAGGTCCTGGCGCACTACCGCGAGCACTACGCCCCGAACGGCATCGTCGTGACCGCCGCCGGTGCGATCGACCACGACCGCTTCTGCGAACTGGTCGAGGCCGTGTTCCAGGGCGCCCCGAAGGCCTCCCCGCTCGCCCGACGGACCCCGCAGCCCGTGGCCGACCCGGCGATCCCCAAGCTCTCGGTCGTGCACCGTCCGACCGAGCAGGTGAGCATGCTGCGCGGCTCGCAGGGGCTCGACCTCCGCGACGAGCGACGGCCGGTCCTCAGCGTGCTCAACGCCGTGCTCGGCGGCGGCATGAGCTCCCGTCTCTTCCAAGAGGTCCGCGAGCGCCGTGGCCTCGCCTACGCGGTGAGCTCGTTCGCGCCCGCCTACCTGGACAACGGTGCGTTCGGCGTCTACGCCGGCTGCGCCCCCGACAACGTCGCCGGGGTCATCGAGATCGTCGACGCCGAGTTCCGCCGGATGGTCGACGACGGCATCACCACCGACGAACTCCGCCGCGCGAAGGGGCAGATCGAGGGGGCGCTCACGCTCTCGCTCGAGGACTCCGACGCCCGGATGACCCGACTGGGTCGGTCGGAGCTCGGCACGGGGGAGTTCACCGACCTCGCCACCGCCCTCGAGCGGGTGGACCGGGTCACCACGGGCGACGTCCTCGAACTGGCGCGCGACCTCCTGACCCGCCCGACCATCACCTCCGTGGTCGGTGCGGTGCAGCAGGACGAGCTCGCGGCCGCGATCGGGATCGGCGGTTGAGCACCGACATGTCGCACTACCTCTACCTCGTCCGGCACGGCGAGCACCAGGACGCGGAACACGGGCTGCGTGACGGCAAGCTCTCGGAGCGCGGCAAGCGGCAGGCGATGCTCGTCGCCGACCGGCTCGGCGGCGTGCCGTTCGACGGCGTCTACCACTCGCCGCTCGAGGCCCCGAGCGAGACCGCCTCGTTCCTGTCGCAGCGACTCCCGGCGATCCAGCCCGAGCCCTCGACGCTGCTGTTCGACTGCATCCCCTCCGGGCCGACGCCGGACATGCCGCACGCCTACCAGGGCTGGTACGGCGGCATCACGGAAGAGGAGATCGTCGCCGGGCAGGCCCAGATGGGCGACGCCGTGGCCGAGTGGTTCACGCCCGCGCGCGAGGACCGGCACGACCTCCTCATCACGCACAACGCCGTGATCGGCTGGTTCGTGCGCGAGGCGTTCCAGGCACCGGAGTGGCGGTGGATGGGGACGAACGTCGCCCACACCGCGCTGACGATCATCCGCATCCGGTCGGCCAAGCCCGCCGAGGTGGTGGCGCTGAACGACCTGGCGCACCTGCCGGTCGAGCTGCGGACCGGGCTGCCGGTCGATCAGCCGGTCTAGCCGCGGACGGGCTTGCGGTACCAGGCGGTGGCGTTCGGGTTGTCGTTGAACGGCTGCACCCGCGCGTAGCCCCGGCCCCGGTACATCGCGCCCGCGGCGACGAGCGAGTCGTTCGTGTCGAGGACGATCGCGGTCGCCCCGAGCCCCGACGCGGCGGCTTCGAGCGTGTCCATCAGTGCCGTCGCGACCCCCTTCCCGCGGCCCGCGGGCGTCACGAACACGTGCTTGACCTCGAACCGGACGTCGGCGCCGTCGTCCGCGATGCGCCGGAGCCCGCCGCACCCGACCGCGAGGCCGTCGTCGTAGGCGACGGCGAACACCCCGTTCGGTGGCGTGAACTCGGCCGCCGGGGTGCGCTTCCGCGAGTAGGTGCCCTGCGCGCTCGGGAACGTCGCCTCGCGCTCGTCGAGGTACGCGTCGAGCAGCTCGTCGACCTCGGGGATGTCTGCCGGCACGGTCCTGACCTCGAGCGTCATGCGTCGATCCTAGGATGGTGGACATGGTCACTCCCGTCGCCGTCGTCGGCGCCACCGGTCGTCTCGGGGGCCTCGTGGCCGCCGTGGTCGAGGAACTGCCCGAGTTCGAGCTCGTCGCGAGCCTGTCGTCGAAGGACGGCCCGCACGAAGCCGGTCCGTCGGTGTTCGGGGGAGCGGCCGTCGTCGTCGACGTGACCGTCCCCGCGCTGAGCCCCGCCATCGTGGACACCGCCCTCGCGAGCGGCGCGAACGTGCTGGTCGGCACCTCGGGCTGGTCCGGCGACCGGCTCGCGAAGCTCCGCGCCGGACTCGAGTCGCGTCCCGAGCAGGGTGTCTTCGTGGTGCCGAACTTCTCGATCGGCTCGGTGCTCGGCACGCACCTCGCGACGATCGCGGCGCCGTGGTTCCCCTCGGTCGAGATCGTCGAGACCCACCACGCCGGCAAGATCGACTCCCCGTCCGGCACCGCGGTGCGCACCGCCGAGCTCATCGCCGACGCCCGGCGCGAGGTCGGTCCGGTCGAGGCCCCGCACGTCGACCAGCGCGCTCGCGGGCAGCAGGTCGCGAGCATCCCGATCCACTCGCTGCGACTGCCCGGCGTGAAGGCCGTGCAGGACGTCCTGCTGAGCGGCCCCGGCGAGACCCTGACGATCCGGCACGACACGAACGACGACGTCGCCTACGTGGCGGGCATCCGCGCGGCGCTGTCCGCCGTCGGTTCGATGCGGGGCCTGACGGTCGGCCTCGGCAGCGTCCTCGGCATCGGCTGACCCGCCGTGCGCCTGACCCGGTCGCTCCGTTCGCCGTTCTGGGGTGCCGCCCTGATGGCGGTGCTGCTGGCGCTCTACATCGTGCTCGTCGGGCAGCGCGCGGTGGCGTTCATCGCGACCGGGATCCCGATCGGCATCGGCATCGGCGTCGCCCTGTTCGTCGTCGCGGCGATCGGCGCGCTGCTGCTCGTCCTGGAGTTCCGCTTCGGGCTCCGCATCACCCGGCTCGGCGCGCGACTCGAACGCGAGGGCGCGGCGCCGGCAGACGTGGTCCCCGTGCGACCCTCGGGTCGACCGACGCGCGAGGCCGCCGACGAGCTCTTCCCCACGTACAAGGCCGCCGTCGAGACCGATCCGACGGACTGGCGTGGGTGGTACCGCCTCGGCGTCGTCTACGACGCCGCCGGTGACCGCAAGCGGGCGCGTGCCGCGATGCGCGAAGCGCTCACCAGGGCACGCGGTTGACGGACGGGCGCGGCTCGCTCAGCGGTGGCGCGCCAGCGCCACGCGAGCCGCGCCGACCGAGCCTGCGAGGGAGGACGGTGCCAGCTGGCACCGCGCCTCCAGTCCGGTCCGTCGGTGCGTCAGAACGCGGCGTCGACCGCGTCCTCGGCACGCGCGTAGCGGAACGCGTAACCGGACTCGAGGAGCTTCGTCGGCCTCATCTGCTGGCTCGACAGGAGCATCTCGTCCGCCGCCTGCTGCAGGAGCAGTCGGAGGGCGAACTCCGGGATCCGGAACAGGTAGGGCCGGTGCAGGTCCTCGGCGACGCGCTTCGTGATGCGGTCGGCCACGGCGGCCTCGGGCCCGGCGAGGTTCACCGGTCCGGCCACGGCGGCGGCGTCCGGGCTCGTCGCGAGGTGCACGATCGCGCCGACCTCGTCCTCGAGTGCGATCCACGGCCAGTGCTGCCCGCCGGTGCCGAGCCGTCCGCCGAGTCCCGCCTTCGTGAGCGGGACGAGGGGTGCGAGCGCGCCGCCGCCCTTCCCGACGACGATGCCGGTGCGCAGGGTGACGACGCGGACACTCTCTGGTGCGGCGTTCGCGGCGGCCTCCCACGCGGTGCAGACGTCGGCGAGGAACCCGGAGCCCGCGGCGGCGTCGTCCTGCAGGACGTCGGCGGGACGGTCGCCGTAGATGCCCGAGGCCGAACCGGACAGGAACAGCGGCGGCGGGGTCGTGGCGTGGCGCATCGCCTCGACGAGGGTCTCGGTGGCCGTCACCCGCGAGCGGAGGATCTCCTGCTTGTACGTCTCGGTCCACGGGAGCTTGCCGATGTTCGCCCCGGCGAGGTTGATCACCACGTCGGCGCCGTCGAGGATCGCCGGGTCGAGCTTCCGGCTGCCGGGGGACCAGCGGAACTCGGTCGCCGTGTGCGGCTCACGCCGGACGAGGGTCGTCACGTGGTGTCCCGCCTCGCGCAGCGCGCGGACGAGCGGGGTCCCGATGAAGCCGGACGCACCGGCGACCAGGATCGAGAGCGGCTCTGTCGTCATGACGCTCACGCTACTCAGCTGCCCGTGGATCGCCTGCCCGTGGATGTCCCCGGCTCGTCGTAGGCTTCCTGGTGTGACCGAGACCGTGCTGCCCGACGCCTCCGTTCCGACCCCGTACGAGGACCTGCTCCGTCGCGTCCTCACCGAGGGGACCCCGAAGGGCGACCGCACCGGTACCGGTACCCGCAGCCTGTTCGGCGCACAGCTCCGCTACGACCTGTCGAAGGGCTTCCCGCTCGTCACGACGAAGCGCGTGCACTTCAAGTCGGTGGCGTACGAGCTGCTCTGGTTCCTCCGTGGCGACGGCAACGCCCGCTGGCTGCAGGAGCACGGCGTCCGGATCTGGAACGAGTGGGCGGACGAGGACGGCGACCTCGGCCCGGTCTACGGCGTGCAGTGGCGCTCGTGGCCGACGCCGTCGGGGGAGCACGTCGACCAGATCGCCCAGGTCATCGAGCAGATCAAGACCAACCCCGACTCCCGCCGCCTGATCGTCTCGGCGTGGAACGTCGCGGACATCCCGGAGATGGCGCTCGCCCCGTGCCACGCGTTCTTCCAGTTCTACGTCAACGACGGCAAGCTCTCGTGCCAGCTCTACCAGCGCAGCGCGGACATGTTCCTCGGCGTCCCGTTCAACATCGCCTCGTACGCGCTGCTCACCCACATGATCGCGGCGCAGACCGGGCTCGAGGTCGGCGAGTTCGTGTGGACCGGCGGCGACTGCCACGTCTACGACAACCACGTCGAGCAGGTCGAGGAGCAGCTGTCCCGCACCGGGTACGCGCTCCCGACGCTCGAGCTCGCCCCGCGCGACTCGATCGACGACTACGAGTACGAGGACTTCACCGTCGTCGGCTACCACCACCACCCCGCGATCAAGGCCGCGGTCGCCGTCTGATGTCGGCCGGTTGGACCGAGCCCGTGCGCGGGATCGGCATGGTCTGGGCGCGCTCGACGAACGGCGTGATCGGCGCCGACGGTGGGATGCCGTGGCACGTGCCGGAGGACCTCGCGCACTTCCGGCAGGTGACCGGGGACGCGACCGTCGTGATGGGCCGCCGGACCTGGGCCTCGCTGCCGAAGCGCTTCCGTCCCCTGCCCGGGCGCCGGAACGTCGTGCTCACCCGTGACGAGGCGTGGGAGGCCGAAGGTGCCGAGGTGGTGCACGACCTCGCGACCGCACTCGACACCGACGAACCCGTCTGGATCATCGGCGGCGGGCAGGTGTACGCCGCGGGGGTACCCTTCGCCGACCGGGTGTCCGAGACGGTGATCGACGTCGAGGTCCCCGGTGACACGGTCGCGCCGGCGCTCGCCGAGGCGGACGGTTGGTTCCTCGTCGACGAGGGGCCGTGGCAGGAGTCCCGCGCCGACGGCACTCGCTACCGCTTCCTCGAGTGGCGCCGGCGCGCGTAGCGCGGGCGCCGCGCGGGCGCGCCGCGGGCGCGCCGCGGGCGGCCGCGCCGCGGTTCGCGGCGGCCCCGCACAACCAAAATCACCGCGCACCACGGGTTTGCGCGGTTCGAGTCGACTTTGGTTGTGCGGCGAACGCCGCCGGGTGCACGCAACCGACGGCCGGGCCGCAGCGTCCGAGGCGGGGGTGATCCGCGCCTCTCCCACCGGCACGGCCGGCTCGCCGCTGGCGCGTCGATCCGGAACCGGCGGCGGGGCCCAGCCCGGTGACCGTCCGGGCGGACGGCCGCCCTCGCCCGCATCCCCGGTACGCTGGTGCCCGTGTCCCCGCGTGAGAATCCCTTCGGCCAGGTCCTCGTCGCCCTCGTGACCCCGTTCACGGCTGACGGCGAGGTCGACTGGCCCGGCGTCGAGCAGCACATCGACGACTGCATCACCGCCGGCGCCGACGGCATCGTCGTGACCGGCACGACCGGCGAGACGAGCACCCTCACCGACCCGGAGAAGCTCCGGCTGGTCGAGGTCGGCAAGTCCGTCGCCGCGGGCCGCGCGAAGATCATCACGGGCGGCGGCTCGAACGAGACCGCGCACGCCATCCACCTGTACAAGCAGAGCGAGAAGGCCGGCGCGGACGGCGTGATGATCGTCACGCCGTACTACAACAAGCCGACCCAGTCGGGTGTGCTCACGCACTTCCGGATGATCGCCGACGCCACCGACCTGCCCGTGATCCTGTACGACATCCCCGGCCGCACGGGCATCCCGATCACGTACGAGACGATCGTGCGGGCGTCGCACCACCCGAACATCCTCGCCGTGAAGGACGCCAAGGGCGACTTCGCCGAGGTCTCCCGGGTGCTCAACAACACCGACCTCATGTACTTCTCCGGCGACGACACGAACGTGCTCCCGCACCTGTCGATCGGCGCCACGGGCCTCATCGGCGTGACCGCGAACATCACGAGCACGCCGTACCGCACCATCATCGACGCCGTGAACCGGGGCGACCTGGCGACCGCGACCGCCGAGCACAAGCGCGTCGAGCCGCTCGTCCGTGCCGTCATGACGCACGTGCCGGGCACCGTCGCGGCGAAGTACATCCTGCACGGGCTCGGCCGCATCGGCAGCCCGCGCGTCCGTCTGCCGCTCGTCGGCCCCGAGGACTCCGAGGCCTACGCCATCGAGACCTCGCTCGAATCCGTCCGGGACATCCCGGGCGCCGACTTCTCCAACTTCCGCCCCGACCGCAACGCAGCGGCCGGCGGCGCTCTACCGAAGGTGCCAGGCACCACCCGCTAGCGAACACCGCGGCGCGCAGGACGCGCGTCGCCCGAATCCGTAGGACCGAATGCCCACACAGATCTCCGAACCGCAGCCGCTCGAAGCCGGCACCCTCCGCGTGATCCCCATCGGGGGACTCGGCGAGATCGGTCGCAACATGACCGTCTACGAGTACGAGGGCAAGCTCCTCGTCGTGGACGCCGGCGTGCTCTTCCCCGAGGAGCACCAGCCCGGGGTCGACCTGATCCTGCCGGACTTCGCGCCGATCCGGGACCGCCTCGACGACGTCCTCGGGGTCGTGCTGACGCACGGTCACGAGGACCACATCGGCGCCGTCCCGTACCTCCTGAAGCTCCGCGACGACATCCCGCTGATCGGCTCCACGCTGACGCTGGCCCTCGTCGAGGCGAAGCTCAAGGAACACCGGATCAAGCCGTACACGCTCGTCGTGCAGGAGGACCAGACCGAGCAGCTCGGCCCGTTCCACCTCGAGTTCGTCGCCGTGAACCACTCCATCCCGGACGCCCTCGCCGTCTCGATCACGACCCCCGCCGGTCGGGTCCTGCACACGGGCGACTTCAAGATGGACCAGCTCCCGCTCGACGACCGGATCACGGACCTCCGTGCCTTCGCCCGCCTCGGCGAGCAGGGCGTGGACCTGTTCCTGCCGGACTCGACGAACGCCGACGTGCCGGGCTTCACCGCCCCCGAGCGCGACATCGGCCCCGTCCTCGAGAACATCATCACGCGCGCACGCAAGAAGGTCGTCGTGGCGAGCTTCTCGTCGCACGTGCACCGTGTGCAGCAGGTCCTCGACGCCGCCGCAGCCGCGAACCGCAAGGTCGCGTTCATGGGCCGCTCGATGATCCGCAACATGACCATCGCCGCCGACCTCGGCTACCTCCGGGTGCCCGAGAACGTGCTCATCGACACGAAGAAGGCGAAGAACGTCCCCGACGACCAGATCGTCTACATGTCGACCGGGTCGCAGGGCGAGCCGATGGCCGTCCTGGCGCGCATGGCGAACCTCGAGCACCAGATCGAGATCGGCGAGGGCGACACCGTCATCCTCGCGTCGTCGCTGATCCCGGGCAACGAGAACGCCGTCTACCGGGTCATCGACGGGCTGACGAAGCTCGGCGCGAAGGTCGTGCACAAGGGCAACGCGAAGGTGCACGTCTCCGGGCACGCGTCCGCCGGCGAGCTCCTCTACTGCTACAACATCCTGCGTCCGCGGAACGTCCTGCCGGTCCACGGCGAGCACCGCCACCTGTACGCGAGCGCCGACCTGGCGATCCAGACGGGTGTGCCGCCGCGCAATGTGATCCTCGGGCAGGACGGCATCGTCGTCGACCTGAAGGACGGCGTCGCCACGGTGGCCGGACAGCTCGACATCGGGTACGTGTACGTCGACGGCTCGACCGTGGGCGAGATCACCGACGCCGACCTCAAGGACCGCCGCGTCCTGGCCGAAGAGGGCTTCATCTCCATCTTCACCGCGGTCGACTTCACCACGGGCCAGTGCGTCGTCGGCCCGGAGATCCAGTCGCGGGGCTTCGCCGAGGACGAGTCCGTCTTCGACGAGGTCCGCCCGCAGATCGCCAAGGCCCTCGCCGAGGCGGCCGCGAACGGCACCCGCGACGGCCACGCCTTCCAGCAGGTCGTGCGCCGGACCGTGGGGCGCTGGGTGAACACGAAGCACCGTCGCCGACCGATGATCGTCCCGGTGGTCATCGAGGCGTAGCGCGCCGCGCCTGCCGCACTGCGGCAGTGGACCGGACTGGAGGCCCGGTGCACGTTCCTGACGGACGTGCACCGGGCCTCCAGTCGCGTTCCGGGCACGTGTCGCGTCCGTCACGGACGCGGCGGGCCTCCCTTGGTTTGTCCTGGGAGGGCATTAGGGTGCTGCCCATGGCCGGAGGCACCAAGTCGACCACGCGCTCGCGCGCGTCCTCGTCGTCCCGTGGAAGCGGGACGCGCGGTCCGTCGCGCACCCAGGCCACGACGAAGAAGCTCCCGCAGGCGGCACCGACACCGGTCTTCCGCGAGCAGAACCCGCTCGTGACCTTCTGGCTCGCGATGGCGCACGGCGTCGGCGCGATGTTCCGCCTGCTCGGCAAGGAGACCCTCGAGAAGGACCAGCGTCGCGACGGGTTCCCGTTCCTGCTGTTCGTCCTGGCGATCGCCGGAGCGGTGGTCGAGTGGCTCAACCCGACGAACTCCGTCTCGGTGGCGCTCGACGCCTACACGTTCGGCGGGCTGTTCGGACGGCTGGCCTTCGCGCTCCCCGTCATCATGGTCGTCTTCGCCGGCTGGCTCTTCCGGCACCCGGCGTCGGTGCACGACAACACCCGCATCGGGATCGGCCTCGGGCTGCTGCTCGTGTCGATCGCCTCGCTCTGCCACGTCTTCGGCGGCCAGCCGAGCGCTCCGGACGGCATGCCCGCGCTCGCGGCGGCCGGAGGGGTGATCGGCTGGGTCGTCATCGGGTGGCTCGTCACCATCGCGACCGCGTGGGTGGCGGTCCCGGTGGCGATCGTGCTGCTCGTCCTCTCGCTCTTCATCATCACGAAGACTCCGCCGAACAAGCTCGGACGACGGCTGCACGAGCTGTACGCGTACCTCTTCGGTGCGCCGGCGCCTGCCGCCGAGCCCGAGGAAGCCGTGGCCGAGGCGCCGGCGCCGCGCGCGAAGACGTCGAAGCGCGGGAAGAAGGGCGACACCGACTTCCAGTTGTTCGACGACCTCGGCTTCGACGAGGACCGGGCCGCCGCCGACGGCGACGAGGCCGAGGGCGGCACCGTCCCCTGGTGGCGCCGCAACAAGTCCGGGCGCGAAGAGGACCCGGCCTACGACAGCCCGGTGATCACCGGCGCGACGTCGACCGTCCCCGAGGTCCCCGCGTCGGGTGCCGCGAACCCGAACGCCGGTGCCGCTGCCGGGCTCGTCGACCACACGCCGGCCGAGCCCGCGTCCGTGAACCTCAACGACTCCGTCGAGCAGGACCTGCAGGACGCCGAGCAGGCGCTCCGCGACTTCGGGACGCCCGTCCCGGAGCGTCCCGCGGCGACCGAGGTGGTGCGTCCTGACGCCGCCGTGTCCCCGGTGGTCTCCCCGTCCCTCCCGGCCGACGACGTCCCCGAGGCCGCCGACGACGGTCTCCCGCCCGTCGCCGCTGCCGACGAGGACCCGTCCGCGCCCTACCGACTGCCGGCCGCGACCACCCTGAGCTCCGGCTCGCCGTCGGTTGCCCGCAGCCAGGCGAACGACGACATCGTCGCCGCGATCACCGGGGTCCTCACCGAGTTCAAGGTCGACGCGAAGGTGACCGGCTTCTCGCGCGGCCCGACGGTCACGCGCTACGAGATCGAGCTCGGCCCCGGCGTCAAGGTCGAGCGCGTGACGGCGCTCTCGAAGAACCTGTCCTACGCGGTCGCCTCGAACGAGGTCCGCATCCTGTCGCCGATCCCCGGCAAGAGCGCCATCGGCGTCGAGATCCCGAACACCGACCGCGAGACGGTGTCGCTCGGCGACGTGCTCCGGTCGAACGCGGCACGCAAGTCGAAGCACCCGATGACGATCGGCGTCGGCAAGGACGTCGAGGGCGGGTTCGTCGTGGCGAACCTGGCGAAGATGCCGCACCTGCTCGTCGCCGGCTCCACCGGTTCCGGCAAGTCGGTGTTCATCAACTCGATGATCACCTCGCTCCTGATGCGCGCGAAGCCGTCAGAGGTCCGCATGGTCCTCGTCGACCCCAAGCGCGTGGAGCTCTCGATCTACGCGGGCGTCCCGCACCTCATCACGCCCATCATCACGAACCCGAAGAAGGCAGCCGAGGCGCTGCAGTGGGTCGTGAAGGAGATGGACATGCGGTACGACGACCTCGCGTCGTTCGGGTTCCGTCACGTCGACGACTTCAACAAGGCGATCGAGAACAACGAGATCGTCCTGCCGGCCGGCAGCGAGCGGAAGCTCAAGCCGTACCCGTACCTGCTCGTCGTGGTGGACGAGCTCGCGGACCTCATGCTCGTCGCCCCGCGCGACGTCGAGGAGTCGATCGTGCGCATCACCCAGCTCGCCCGCGCCGCCGGCATCCACCTCGTGCTCGCGACGCAGCGCCCCTCGGTCGACGTCATCACCGGTCTGATCAAGGCGAACGTCCCGTCGCGCATCGCGTTCGCCGTCACGAGCGTCACCGACTCCCGCGTCATCCTCGACCAGCCCGGTGCCGACAAGCTCATCGGGCAGGGCGACGCGCTCTTCCTGCCGATGGGGTCGTCGAAGTCGCTCCGCGTGCAGGGTGCCTGGGTGAACGAGAGCGAGGTCGCCGAGGTCGTCCAGCACGTCACGCGCCAGGCCCGCCCGGAGTACCGCCAGGACGTCCAGGCCGTGGTCGAGCGCAAGGAGATCGACGCGGACATCGGCGACGACCTCGAGCTGCTGCTCGCCGCCGTCGAACAGGTCGTGTCGACCCAGTTCGGCTCCACGTCGATGCTCCAGCGCAAGCTCCGCGTGGGCTTCGCGAAGGCCGGTCGCCTCATGGACCTGATGGAGTCCCGCGACATCGTCGGGCCGTCCGAGGGGTCCAAGGCCCGCGACGTGCTCGTGACGGCCGACCAGCTGCCGTCGGTGCTCGCGAAGCTCCGGGGCGAGGAACCACCCGCCGCCGCAGCGCCCGCAGCCGGTGCCGGGCTCGTCGGCACGACCGCCGCGCCGAGTGCGCCCGTGTCCGCGCCGTCCGACGACGGCGACCGCTACGGAGCCGACCCGGTGGGGGACATGACGCGCGGGTACGATGAAACCGACGACGAGCCCGATGAGGACGCGTGGGGACTGACGGGCAGGGAGTGACGGCGATGACCGCCTCGAACGGTACGGACACGACGCACGGCGCGAAGTTCCCGTGGCGCGGACGACTCATCCGCAAGGGTCCCGGCCCAGCGTCGACGGGCAACGTCGCGAACATCATCACGGTCGTCCGGATCCTGATGGCCCCGCTGTTCTTCGTGCTGCTCCTGGCGGACGCCGGAGCCGACGGGCCGCTGCGGATCTGGGCGGCGATCACGTTCGTCGTGGCGATCGTCACCGACAGCGCCGACGGCATCATCGCCCGACGCCAGAACCTCGTCACGGACTTCGGCAAGCTCGTCGACCCGATCGCCGACAAGGTGCTCATCGGCGGCGCCCTCGTGGCCCTGTCGATCCTCGGCGAACTGCCCTGGTACGTGACCGTGCTCATCATGGTGCGCGAGATCGGCATCACGGTGTTCCGGTTCGCCGTGCTCTCCGACCGGGTGATCCCGGCGAGCCGGGGCGGCAAGATCAAGACCGTGCTGCAGGCCGTGGCGCTCACCGCGGCGCTGTTCCCGTGGTGGAACCTCGTCGGGGACTGGGCGCACTGGGTCAACGGCATCCTGATGACGGCGGCGTTCCTCGCGACCGTCCTGAGCGGCATCGACTACCTCTGGCAGGCCTGGAAGCACAACCGGACCGCGGCGTGACCGTCGGGTCCGCCGCGGCGACCCTGATCGCCGAGCTGACCGCACGCGGTGAGACCGTCGCGGTCGCCGAGTCCCTGACCGGCGGACTCGTCGTGGCGACCCTGGTCGGCGTCCCCGGTGCGAGTGCGGTCGTCCGCGGCGGCGTCGTGGCCTACGCGACCCCCGTCAAGCACACCGTCCTCGGTGTCTCGGATGCGTTGCTCGCCAGCAACGGCGCCGTCGATCCCGAGGTCGCCCGGCAGATGGCCACGGGCGTCCGGGCGGCCCTCGCGGTCGACGGGGCGCCCGCGACCTGGGGGATCAGCACCACCGGCGTCGCCGGCCCCGACCCGCAGGACGGCAAGCCCGTCGGCACGGTGTTCGTCGGGATCGCCTCCGAGGACGCTGCCACGGCGTACGAACTCCACCTCGACGGTGACCGTGAGGCAATCCGCCAGGCGTCCGTCTCCGAACTCCTGGCACGGATGTCGTCCACGATCCGGGGCCGGGAATAGGTCCCGTTTCCACTGGGTTACATCTCACGCAATCTCCAGCGGTACAGCAGCCGGCCTCGCTAGCATGCTGCAACCGGCAACGCTACAGTTGCTCAACCCGAACTCGGCCATCCGGACCGAGCGGGCGCGGAGACGACAGAGAGGAGGAGATCTCATGGTTCTCGTTCGTCAGGAAATCGGCGACGTTCTGCGGGACTTCCGCTTGCAGAAGGGCCGGACCCTCCGTCAGGTCGCGTCCAAGGCCAGCGTGGCTCTCGGGTACCTCAGTGAGGTCGAGCGCGGTCAGAAGGAGGCCAGCTCGGAGATCCTCGCATCCGTCGCGGATGCGCTGGACACCCCCATCTCCACGATCATGCGCGAGGTGGGAGACCGTCTCGCGATCGTCGAGGGGCTCACCCCCGTGCCGGACACGCTCCCGGACGACCTCGTCGCCGAGTTCGACAACGACCTCGCGGTGCGCTGACCCGCACCGCCCCACGCGCCCCCGCTGGTCCGCCAGCGGGGGCGTTCGTGCGTCCGGTGGGCGCGTGCCGATTACGCTGGAACGATGCGTGTGAGTGAGTTCTGGCGAGCGGTCGACCAGGTGTTCGGCGATGCGTACGGCGCGGTCGTCAGCCGGGACGTGGTGCTCGAGGAGCTCGGCGGGCGGTCCGCGGCGGACGCCCTCGCGGCGGGGATCGACGCGCGCCGGG
Source organism: Curtobacterium sp. 314Chir4.1 (assembly GCF_900215175.1). Classification (NCBI taxonomy): domain Bacteria; kingdom Bacillati; phylum Actinomycetota; class Actinomycetes; order Micrococcales; family Microbacteriaceae; genus Curtobacterium; species Curtobacterium sp. 314Chir4.1. Next base: position 103,395 of record NZ_OCMI01000003.1, on the reverse strand, counting down.
TGTGGGAAGCGCTTTGCGACTCCCAGGACGTCCCGCTCGACAAGCGGCACGGCAAGGGCCTCGCCGAACCCCGGGACTGATCCGAACACGTGTTCGGCGTGTTGCTCGAACGCGTGTTCGATCGGTGGTACTTTCCTCCACATCGGCGCTGTACGAGGACCTCGTCCACAGATCGCGCGGCCGGCGGCAGTGATGTCGGTGGCCCGCCCTAGGTTCGAGGTCATCGGGAACAGCCCGAAGCCTTGTCGCTGAGACACCGGCCCTGCACCACCGGCCGGGGTGGACGCGACAGCCTACAGGCGGCCGACACCGAGCACGAAGGAGCACCCCATGCCATCACCCCAGGACCGCGAGAAGGCCCTCGAGACCGCCCTCGCACAGATCGACCGGCAGTTCGGCAAGGGCACGGTCATGCGCCTCGGCTCGGACGAGCGCGCGCCCGTCGCCACCATCCCCACCGGGTCGGTCGCGCTCGACGTCGCGCTCGGGATCGGTGGTCTGCCGCGTGGCCGCATCATCGAGATCTACGGCCCGGAGTCGTCGGGTAAGACCACGCTGACGCTGCACGCCATCGCCAACGCCCAGCGCGCTGGCGGCATCGCGGCGTTCATCGACGCGGAGCACGCGCTCGACCCCGAGTACGCCAAGAAGCTCGGCGTCGACATCGACGCCCTCCTCGTCTCCCAGCCCGACACCGGTGAGCAGGCGCTCGAGATCGCCGACATGCTCGTCCGTTCCGGCTCCATCGACCTCGTCGTCATCGACTCCGTCGCGGCGCTCGTGCCCCGCGCCGAGATCGAGGGCGAGATGGGTGACTCGCACGTCGGTCTCCAGGCGCGCCTCATGTCGCAGGCGCTCCGCAAGCTCGCCGGTGGGCTCAACCAGACCCAGACCACGATGATCTTCATCAACCAGCTGCGCGAGAAGATCGGCGTGTTCTTCGGCAGCCCGGAGACCACGGCCGGTGGTAAGGCGCTCAAGTTCTACGCCTCGGTCCGCCTCGACATCCGACGCATCGAGACGCTCAAGAGCGGCACCGACGCAGTCGGCAACCGCACGCGCGTCAAGGTCGTCAAGAACAAGATGGCGCCGCCCTTCAAGCAGGCCGAGTTCGACATCCTGTACGGCACGGGCATCTCGCGGGAGGGCTCGTTGCTCGACTTCGGTGTCGACCACGGCATCGTCAAGAAGTCGGGCGCCTGGTACACGTACGACGGCGACCAGCTCGGACAGGGCAAGGAGAACTCGCGGTCGTTCCTCATCCAGAACCCGGAGATCGCCGCCGAGATCGAAGGCAAGATCCTCGCGAAGCTCGGTGTCGGCGGCGCGTCCGTCGAAGCGGCTGACGCACCGGTCGAGTCGATCGCGCCGAAGATCGCGGAGCGCAAGGGCGCGTGACGACCGACCACGACGACGACGCGGACCTCGCACCGGTCACCGACCTGTTCGGTGCGAGGTCCCGTCGCGCCGCTCCTGGTCCGGCTCCCGAGACGGACGCTCCCGGTCCCGACACGGACGCTCCCGTCCTCGACACGGACGCCGACGCGCCGGTCCCGCTCCCGATCCAGGGTGCGCGGGCGCAGGCCGAGTGGCTCCAGCCGGTGGTGGGGGACGGCTCCGGACGCAGTGCCCGTGCCGAACAGGACGGGTACGACGAGGACCACACCGCCGACGCCACCACGGCCTCGGTGTTCGCGATCGACAGCGGCGCCGAGATCGACCCGGCCGACGCACCACGGCCGATCGACGAGCAGCGCGCCGACGCCGAGCGGCTCAGCATGCGGGCACTCGGGCGCAAGGGTGTGAGCGAGTCCGAGCTCCGGACGATGCTGACGAAGAACGACCTCGACCCCGAGGTCGTCGAGCACGAGGTCGAGCGGCTCACGCGGGTGGGACTGCTGGACGACGTCGCGCTGGCAACCGACCTCGTCGACCGGCTGCACGACCGGAAGGGCCTCGGCCGGCAGGGCGTCGTGGCGGAACTCCGTCGTCGCGGGATCGACCAGGCAGCGATCGACGCCGCGCTCGAGGCAGCGGCCGACGACGAAGACGACGAGTTCGTCCGCGCGATCGAGCTCGCCGAGAAGCGGGCGGGACAGCTCCGCGGGCTTGATCGTGCAACAGCGGAACGCCGGCTCTCGGGGTTCCTGATGCGCAAGGGCTACAACGGCGGAGTCGTCCGCATCGCCGTGGAACGTGCACTGGACGGGGGTGGCCGGGGTCCCCGCGGCCCGCGCGGCTCGGTCCGCTTCGAGTAGCCGGGTCGCGCTCCGGCGGAATTACACTGGGATGACCATGGCCACCGTCGCAGCGCGCCCCCGCACCTACGAAGTCCGCACCTACGGGTGCCAGATGAACGTGCACGACTCCGAGCGACTGAGCGGCTCGCTCCAGGCCGCAGGCTACGTCGCCGCCGACGGTGACCAGGCCGACGTGGTCGTCATCAACACGTGCGCCGTGCGCGAGAACGCCGACAACCGGCTGTACGGGAACCTCGGGCAGCTCGCGGGCATCAAGCGCGACCACCCCGGCATGCAGATCGCGGTCGGCGGGTGCCTGGCGCAGAAGGACAAGAACGTCATCCTCGAGAAGGCCCCCTGGGTCGACGTCGTGTTCGGGACGCACAACATGGGGTCGCTGCCGACCCTCCTCGAGCGGGCGCGGCACAACGACGAGGCGCAGATCGAGATCCTCGAGGCGCTCGACGTCTTCCCGTCGACCCTCCCGACGAAGCGCGACTCGACGCACAGCGGGTGGGTGTCCATCTCCGTCGGGTGCAACAACACGTGCACGTTCTGCATCGTCCCGTCGCTCCGCGGCAAGGAGAAGGACCGCCGCCCCGGTGACGTCCTCGCCGAGATCCAGGCGCTCGTCGACGACGGCGCGATCGAGGTCACCCTGCTCGGCCAGAACGTCAACTCCTACGGCGTCGAGTTCGGCGACCGGCAGGCGTTCGGCAAGCTCCTGCGGGCCACCGGGCAGATCGAGGGCCTGGAGCGCGTCCGGTTCACCAGCCCGCACCCGGCGGCCTTCACCGACGACGTCATCGACGCGATGGCCGAGACCCCGAACGTGATGCCGCAGCTGCACATGCCGCTGCAGTCCGGCTCCGACCGCATCCTCAAGGCGATGCGCCGCAGCTACCGGAGCGAGCGCTTCCTCGGCATCCTCGACCGGGTCCGCGCGAAGATCCCGCACGCGGCCATCTCCACGGACATCATCGTCGGGTTCCCCGGCGAGACCGAGCAGGACTTCGAGGACACCCTGCGCGTCGTCGAGCAGGCCCGGTTCGCCTCGGCGTTCACGTTCCAGTACTCGATCCGCCCCGGCACCCCCGCGGCCACGATGGACGACCAGCTCCCGAAGCAGGTCGTGCAGGAGCGCTACGAACGCCTCGTGGCCCTGCAGGAGCGCATCACGGCGGAGGAGAACGCCGCCCAGGTCGGCCGGAGCGTCGAGGTGCTCGTCGCGACGGGCGAGGGCAAGAAGGACGACTCGACGCACCGGCTGTCCGGCCGTGCCGAGGACTCGCGCCTCGTGCACTTCGCCGTGCCCGCAGGGTCCGCCGTGCCGCGCCCCGGCGACGTCGTGACGGTCGAGGTCACCCGGTCCGCACCGCACTTCCTCATCGCCGACAACGACGGGCCCCTGTCGATCCGTCGAACCCGCGCGGGCGACGCCTGGGACCGCGCGCAGGCGGAGAGCTGCGGCGTGCCCACACCGGCAGCACCCGCCGACGGCCCGCGCGCGGTGTCGCTCGGCCTGCCCACGCTCCGTGTCGGCCGCTGACCCCGAGCACGTCGACGCCGACCTGATCGCCGTCGTCGGCGCCACCGGTACCGGCAAGTCCGACCTCGGCATCGCCATCGCAGAGCGGCTGCAGGCGTCCGGACGCCCGGCGGAGATCGTCAACGCCGACGCCATGCAGCTGTACCGCGGCATGGACATCGGCACCGCGAAGCTCACCGTCGAGGAACGCCGTGGCATCCCGCACCACCAGCTCGACGTGCTCGACGTCACCGACGAGGCGAGCGTCGCCGCGTACCAACGCGACGCCCGCGCCGAGATCGACGCGATCCACGGGCGCGGCGGCGTCGCGGTCCTCGTCGGCGGGAGCGGGCTGTACGTGTCGGCCGTCCTCTTCGACCTCGCGTTCCCCGGCACCGATCCCGAACTCCGCGCGCAGCTCGAACGGGAGCACGACGAGCTCGGTCCGGGCATCCTGCTCGAGCGGCTCCGGACTCTCGACCCGACTGCCGCAGCGACGATCGACGCACGCAACCCACGGCGGTTGATCCGGGCACTCGAGATCGCGAGCCGATCCGAGATCGTCACCCCGAGCCTCCCGTCCGCGCCCCGTGCCTGGCGACCAGCACGGATCCTGCACCTGCACCGCGAACGCGCGCAGCTCGTCGAGGCACTGCACGAGCGCGCCGCGCGCATGTTCGCCGAGGGCCTGGTGGACGAGGTCGACGCGTTGCGCGAACGAGGTCTGGAACGCGGGAAGACGGCGCGGGCAGCGATCGGGTACTCCCAGGCGCTCGAGGTGCTGCGGGGGGAGTCGACCGTCGAGCACGCGGTCGAGGCCACGGGCATCGCCACGCGCAAGTACGCCCGGCGCCAGGTGTCGTGGTTCCGCCGGTACGCCGACACCGAGGTGCTCGACGTCACCGGGGCCGACCGGACGGCGCTCACCGAGACGGCCCGTAGGATCGTCCCGTGACCGAGCTGCACTTCACCAAGGGCCAGGGGACCGGCAACGACTTCGTCCTGTTCGCCGACCCCGACGCCACGGTCGACCTGACCCCAGACCGGATCCGCGCGATCGCGGACCGGCGCTTCGGCGTGGGCGGCGACGGCGTCATCCGCGCGGTCCGGTCCGAGTCGCTGGCGGAGGGGCAGGCGCTCCTCGCCGAGGACCCGGCCGCCACCTGGTTCATGGACTACCACAACGCCGACGGCACCGTCGCGGAGATGTGCGGCAACGGGATCCGCGTGTTCGCGCGGTACCTCACCGAGTCCGGGCTCGTCGAGCTCGCACCGGGGGAGACCCTGACGGTCGGCAGCCGCAAGGGCCTGGTGGACATCCAGCGCACCTCGAACGGGTTCGCCGCCGACCTCGGTCGCTGGGGCCTGGGCATCGAGGGCGGCGGGTCGGACGACGTCCTCGTCCGCGCGAAGAACCTCGACCGCGCGCGCCCCGGCCTCGGCATCGACGTGGGGAACCCGCACGTCGTCGTGGCACTCGCGACGGACGACGAACTCGCGGACGTCGACCTCACCTACGTGCCGGTGCTCGACCCGGCGCCGGCCGCGGGCGCCAACGTCGAGTTCGTCCTGCCAGGCGACCCGCTCGTCCAGGACGGCGTCGGCCAGATCACGATGCGCGTGCACGAGCGCGGCAGCGGCGAGACCCTGTCCTGCGGCACCGGGGCCGTCGCCGCCGCGCTGGCGACGCGGTACTGGGCCGGCAACGGGGCACCAGACACGTGGCGCGTGCGCGTCCCCGGCGGGGTCGTCACGGTGCGCATGTTCGCTGCGGAGGACGGCGAGCACGTCTCGCTGTCCGGTCCGGCGGAACTCGTCTTCTCGGGGGACCTGACCGTCTGACCCGACCACGGCCGTCGGCCTGGAGGCACGGATCACCGTGCCGACGTCGGTGACGCTGGTCGTGCCTCCAGTCCGGATCGCGCGCAGGCGGCCTGCGTCGTGCGCGAGGCGCCGCGTCGTGCGCGAGGCGCTGCGTGCTGCGCGAGGCGCTGCGTGCTGCGCGAGGCGCCGCGTCGTGCGCGAGACGCCGCGTCGTGCGCGAGACGCCGCCGGATCCGGCGGTGTCTCGCTGCCGCGCCGGTGTCTCGCGCCCGTGCCGGTGTGTCCGCTCGCCGAGACGCCGCCGGACGGGTGCGCCCGTCGCTACTCCGAGGCGGGCGACTCGGCGGTGCGGTGCACCCGCAGCACGCGGAAGCCCTTGTCCGTCGTCGCCCGAGCCACGTGGAAGCCGCTGTCGAGGGTGTCGTGGAGCCAGCGCTGCAGCGAGTCGCCGCCGAGGTCCTTCGAGACGACGAGCCAGGCGTCCCCGCCGACCTCGAGCCGCGGCAACCACGTCAGCAGGATCTGGTGGAGCTCGTCCTTGCCGACGCGGATCGGCGGATTCGACCAGATCGTCCGGAAGCGCAGGTCTGCCGGGACGTCGTCGGGCACTGCGACGGACACGTTGTCGGTGCCGGCAGCCGCTGCGTTCGCGCGCGCGAGCCCGAGCACCCGCTCGTTGACGTCGACGCCCCAGACCTGTGCGTCGGGCGACTCGAGGGCCATCGTGATCGCGATCGGACCCCAGCCGCAGCCGACGTCGAGCAGTGCGCCGTCGTGCGCGGGCGGCGGCACGGAACCGAGCAGGACCCGGGTGCCGCGGTCGAGGCCGTCCGGGCTGAAGACCCCTGCCGCGGTGGTGAGCGTGAGCGCCCGGCCGGCGAGCGTGACCTGGATCTGACGTTCACGGGCGTCCGACGTGGGGCTCGCGGAGAAGTAGTGGTCGTTCGCCATGGATGAACCGTACCGGGAACCCCGTGTGTCCCGGGCCGTGCGGAGGTACCCTGTGCACAGGATGACGGATACCCACCAGAACGACCAGATCAACGACGACAGCGCTGCCGGTGTCGTCGAACGGGTCCTGCGCAACGCGGATTCCCGAGCGGCCTCGTCCGTGTTCGCACCGGCGCAGGCGATCCAGACCCGATCGGTCGACGACCGCGGCTGGAACGGCGACGGCGAGCAGTACGACCGCGAGGACCGTGCGGCCCTCCGACGCGTCGCCGGCCTCTCCACCGAACTCGAGGACGTCACCGAGGTCGAGTACCGGCAACTCCGGCTCGAGCAGGTCGTCCTGATCGGCGTCTACCCGCACGGCGAAGCCTCCGACGCCGAGAACTCCCTGCGCGAACTCGCCGCCCTCGCCGAGACCGCGGGCGCCGTGGTCCTCGACGGGCTGCTGCAGCGCCGACCGAACCCGGACCCCTCGACGTACCTCGGCAAGGGCAAGGCCGAGGAGCTGGCGATGGTCGTCAAGGCCACCGGAGCCGACACGGTCATCGCGGACACCGAACTCGCACCGTCCCAGCGTCGTGCGCTCGAGGACGTGGTCAAGGTCAAGGTGATCGACCGGACCGCCGTGATCCTCGACATCTTCAGCCAGCACGCCAAGAGCCGCGAGGGCAAGGCGCAGGTCGAACTGGCCCAGCTCGAGTACCTCCTGCCGCGACTCCGCGGGTGGGGTGAGTCGATGTCCCGGCAGGCCGGTGGCCAGGTGTCCGGCGGTGCCGGCATGGGCTCCCGTGGTCCCGGTGAGACGAAGATCGAGCTCGACCGACGCCGCATCCACACCCGGATGTCGAAGCTCCGTCGGCAGATCGCGGGCTTCCGTCCCGCACGAGAGGCCAAACGGGCCGATCGGCACCGCAACGACGTGCCGAGCGTCGCGATCGCCGGCTACACGAACGCCGGCAAGTCCTCGCTGCTGAACCGGCTGACGAGCGCGGGCGTGCTCGTGCAGAACCAGCTCTTCGCGACACTGGACGCCACGGTGCGCCGCACCGAGAGCGCCAAGGGCCGCGAGTTCACCTTCGTCGACACGGTCGGTTTCGTGCGCAACCTGCCGCACCAGCTCGTCGAGGCCTTCCGCTCCACCCTGGAGGAGGTCGGCGAGGCGGACGTCATCGTGCACGTCGTCGACGGCTCGCACCCGGACCCGGCCGCGCAGCTGGCGACCGTGCGCGAGGTCATCGGCGACGTCGGTGCCCGCGAGATCCCGGAGATCGTCGCGTTCAACAAGGCGGACCTGATCGACGAGTCGCAGCGGCTCGTGCTGGTCGGACTCGTTCCCGACGCCGTGTTCGTCTCGGCACGCACCGGCGAGGGCATCCAGGACCTGCTCGAGGCGATCGAGTCCCGCCTGCCCGAGCCCGACGTGTCGCTGACCGTGGTGATCCCGTACGACCGGGGTGACCTCGTGTCGTCCCTGCACGACGCCGGAGCGGTGGAGTCGGTCGACTACGTCGAGGACGGCACCCGGCTCGACGTCCGGGTGTTCCGGCGCCAGGTCGCGGAGCTCGACCCGTTCGTGGTCGCGCCCGTCGCGTCCGCCTAGCGGCCGGTCACGACCCGGACGGGAGGCGCGGCTCGGCTCCGCCGGACACCCTTCGGTCGGCAAGACGCCTCCGAACACACGAAACGCCGCCGGACCCGGCGGCGTTTCGCTGTGCGTGCGGCGTCTCTGGTGAGCGACGGCGTCACGCCGGTCAGATCGAGCGGAGGACCGCGACGACCTTGCCGAGCACGGTGGCCGCGTCGCCGAGGATCGGTTCGAACGCGGTGTTGCGGGGGAGCAGCCACGTGTGGCCGTCGCGCTGGCGGAAGACCTTGACGGTCGCTTCCTCGTCGAGCATCGCGGCGACGATGTCCCCGTTCTCGGCGGTCTGCTGCGAGCGGACGACGACCCAGTCGCCGTCGCAGATCGCGGCGTCGATCATCGACTCGCCCACGACCTTGAGCATGAAGAGGTCGCCCGTCCCGACGAGCTGACGGGGGAGCGGCACGATCTCGTCGACGTGCTGCTCGGCCGTGATCGGGACACCGGCGGCGATGCGGCCGACGAGCGGCACGAGCGTGGTGGCGTCGACGTCGGGGCCGTCGACGTCCGGCGTCGGCTCGTCGACCAGGACCTCGAGCGCACGGGGCCGGTTCGGGTCGCGGCGGATCCAGCCGCCGAGCTCGAGCTGCCCGAGCTGGTGGGAGACGCTGGAGAGCGAGGACAGACCGGCGGCGTCGCCGATCTCGCGCATGCTCGGCGGGTACCCCCGGCTGGCGATCGACGCACGGATCGCGTCGAGGATCGCCTGCTGCTTCGCCGTCAGCGGCTTCTGGACCCGCAGTTCGTCCGCCACGTCGTCTCGCCCTTCGTCGGTGCTGGGACGGTGCCCGCGGGAATGTCGGTGGTTCCCGTTTGACTTGTCCCAGTCGATCGAAACAGTATCCGACCGGCCCACGCCGAACAAACACCTGTTCGAGCGTGTCGAAAGAAAACTCCCCAGAAATCTCCGAACAGGACTTGTGCGACCTCGCATTCGAAACTATGTTCGGTACAGGACTTCGGTTCACCCGAACGGGAAGGCAAGAACGACATGAGCACCATCGCCATCGCTGACATCCAGCGCCACACGGCGCCCGCCGTGCGTACGCGCCTGCGCCTCACGCGCCGCGGGCGGTTCGTCATCACGACGCTCGCCGCGATCCCGGTCCTCCTGGTCGTCGCCCTCGCCGTGCTGAACGGCGGGCAGGCGTCCGCCGGCAACACGCAGGCGAACGTCCACTTCGACACCGTCACGATCCAGCCGGGCGAGACGCTCTGGCAGCTGGCGGAGGAGACCGCGCCCAACGCCGACCCGCGCGACTTCGTGCAGGACGTCATCAGTCTCAACGCGCTCGACGGAGCGGGGCTGCAGGCCGGCGAGCAGATCGCCATCCCGGCGCAGTACACCTCCGCGAAGTAGCGAGCGGTCGTCGCGAGCCTGCGCACCGTCCGGACGGCCGGTCTCCTTCGTGCCCGTGCGGCCTACGATGGATCGGTGGCATTCACGCTCGAAGACCTCCCGATCCGAGACGACCTGCGCGGGCAGAGCCCGTACGGCGCTCCGCAGAAGCACGTCCGCGTGCAGCTCAACGTCAACGAGAACACGCATCCCGTTCCGGCTGACGTGGCGGAGGACATCGTCGAGTCGATCCGGCAGGCCCTCACGACCGTGAACCGCTACCCCGACCGAGAGTTCACCGAGCTCCGGCAGTCCCTGGCGGACTACCTCCAGCGCGGGCTCGGGCCGGACGGGCAGATCGGCACCGGCCAGACCATCAGCCCCGAGCAGATCTGGGCGGCGAACGGCTCGAACGAGGTCCTGCAGCAGCTGCTCCAGGCGTTCGGCGGCCCCGGGCGCACGGTGCTCGGGTTCCCGCCCACGTACTCGATGCACTCGATCCTCGCCTCCGGGACGGGGACGACCTGGATCCCGGCGCAGCGTGACGACGAGTTCCGCATCTCGCCCGAGACCGTCGTGGCCGCGATCCGCGAGCACCAGCCCGACATCGTGTTCCTGTGCGGGCCGAACAACCCCACGGGCACGCCGCTGCCGCTCGAGACGATCGAGGCCGCGTACGCCGCCACCGACGGCATCGTGATGGTGGACGAGGCCTACGCCGAGTTCATGCCGGCCGACGTCCCGAGCGCCCTCACCCTGCTGCCCGGTCGGGAGCGCCTCGTCGTGTCCCGCACCATGAGCAAGGCGTTCGCGTTCGCCGGTGCCCGCGTCGGGTACATGGCCGCGCACCCCGCCGTGATCGACGCGATCCGGCTGGTCCGCCTGCCGTACCACCTGTCCGCACTGACCCAGGCGGCGGCGGTCGCAGCACTCCGGCACGCCGCGGAGATGCTCGCGATGGTCGACGACATCAAGCAGCAACGCGACCGCATGGTCACGGAGCTGCAGGCGATGGGCTACCGCACGTACGAGACCTGGTCGAACTTCGTCCTCTTCGGCGGTGTGGCGGACCCGCACGCGGCGTTCGAGGCGCTGCTGGACCAGGACGTCATCGTGCGCGACCTCGGTATCCCGAACCACCTTCGGGTGAGTGCGGGCACCGAAGAGGAGACGACCGCGTTCCTCGACGCCATGCGCCGCGTCGCCGCCGATCAGCCGCCGGTTAGGGTTGCAGCATGACCGCGCGCACCGCCACGATCAGCCGGAGCACGAGCGAATCGAGCATCGAACTCGAGCTCGACCTCGACGGCACCGGCACGTCCGACATCTCGACGAGCGTGCCGTTCTTCGACCACATGCTGACGGCGTTCAGCAAGCACTCCCTGATCGACCTCCGCGTGCGGTCGTCGGGGGACACCCACATCGACGTGCACCACACGGTCGAGGACACCGGCATCGTGCTCGGCCAGGCGCTCAAGCAGGCCCTGGGTGACCGCTCCGGCATCGGCCGGTACGGCGACGCCCTCGTGCCCCTCGACGAGGCACTGGCGCAGGCGGTCGTGGACGTCTCGGGCCGCCCGTTCCTCGTGCACACGGGGGAGCCCGCCGGCTTCGAGTTCCACCGCATCGGCGGCCACTTCACCGGTTCGATGGTCCGCCACGTGTTCGAGGCGATCACCTTCAACGCCGGGATCACCGTGCACGTGCGGCTCCTCGAGGGCCGTGACCCGCACCACATCGCCGAGGCCGAGTTCAAGGCGTTCGCCCGTGCGATGCGCAAGGCGGTCGAGCTCGACCCGCGCGTCGACGGCATCCCTTCCACCAAGGGGAAGCTGTGACGGGCGCGCGGCCGAACGTCGTCGTCCTCGACTACGGATCCGGCAACGTCCACTCCGCGGCGAAGGCGCTCGAGCGCGCGGGTGCCGACGTCACACTCACGTCCGACAAGCAGGCGGCGCTCGCGGCCGACGGACTGCTCGTCCCCGGTGTCGGTGCCTTCGCCGCCGTGATCGACCAGCTCGAGGGCGTGCGGGGCGGCGAGATCGTCGACCACCGGCTCGCGGGTGGTCGTCCGGTGCTCGGCATCTGCGTCGGCATGCAGGTGCTGTTCTCGCGCGGCATCGAGCGCGGCGTCGACGTCGAGGGGCTCGGTCAGTGGCCGGGCACGGTCGAGGAGATCCAGGCCGAGGTCCTGCCGCACATGGGTTGGAACACGGTCGAGGCCCCCGCGGACTCGGTGCTGTTCGACGGCCTCCACGACGAGCGCTTCTACTTCGTGCACTCCTACGGTGTCACCGAGTTCCCGCTCGAGGCGTACGGGCCGTTCCGTGCGCCCCGCCTGACCTGGGCCGAGCACGGTCAGCGGTTCGTCGCCGCGGTCGAGAACGGCCCGCTCACCGCCACCCAGTTCCACCCCGAGAAGTCGGGGGAGCCCGGCATCCGGCTGCTCCGCAACTGGGTCGACTCGCTCTGAACCCGGGCGCCGAAGACACCCGGACGCCGACGCACCGAAGACACCCGGGCGTCGACGCGCCGAAGACACCCGGACGCCGACGCACCGAAGACACCACCGCAACCAGAACAGGACCATGACCGACCTCATCGCCACCCCGCCCCTCGTCCTGCTGCCCGCCGTGGACGTCGTCGACGGCCAGGCGGTGCGCCTCACCCAGGGGGAGGCCGGCAGCGAGACCGCGTACGGCGACCCGGTGTCGGCCGCCCGCACGTGGCGCGACCAGGGCGCCGAGTGGATCCACCTCGTCGACCTCGACGCCGCGTTCGGTCGGGGCGACAACCGCAGGGTCATCGCCCACGCCATCCGTGAGGTCGAGGGCGTTGCCGTCGAACTCTCCGGCGGCATCCGCGACGATGCCTCGCTCGAGGCCGCCCTCGCGACCGGCGCCGCACGCGTCAACCTGGGCACGGCCGCGCTCGAGAACCCCGAGTGGGCCGCCCGCGTGATCCGGACGTACGGCGAACAGATCGCCGTCGGGCTGGACGTCCGCGGCACCACCCTCGCGAGCCGCGGGTGGACCGAGGACGCCGGGGACCTGTGGGAGGTCCTCGACCGACTCGAGGAAGCCGGCTGCGCCCGCTACGTGGTGACCGACGTGACGAAGGACGGCACGTTGCAGGGCCCCAACGTCGATCTCCTCCGCGAGGTCTGCGACCGCACCGACCAGCCCGTCGTCGCCTCCGGCGGCATCTCCACGCTCGACGACCTGCGGGCGCTGCGCGAGCTCGTACCGCACGGCCTCGAGGGCGCGATCATCGGCAAGGCGCTCTACTCGGGGGCCTTCACGCTCCCGGCCGCGCTCGACATCGCGGCGGAGTAGCCGCGTGGCGGGCATCTCGAACGGCCGCGGCACCGGACCCGACGCACCGGCCGGCGGGGTACACCCGGACGACGCGCACACCCCGGGCGGCGCCGCCGACTCCGCGGGTGTCGCGTGGGCCGGCCGGACGTTCGAGCAGCACGACACGACGTTCGACGACGACGACGGCCTCGCCGACCCGGCGCTCGTCGCGGCGATCACGGCGCTGCCCGACGGCGGGTCGCAGCGGGCGATCGTCGACGCCCTGCGTACCGCGCGCCTGCTCATCCCGCTCGTCGCCGAGGCCGGGGACGTCGGACACACCGACGCCGGGAAGCTCGTCGACAAGACCCAGGAACTGTCGATCGTCACGGTCGCCGGGCCGGACGGGCGCAGCGTGATGCCGGCGTTCACCTCAGTGGCGGCGATGCGTGCGTGGGACGCCGACGCCCGGCCGGTGCCGGTCGAGTCGCGTCGGGTCGCGATGGCGGCGGCGAGCGAAGAGACCCAGCTCGTCGTGCTCGACCCGACCTCGACGACAGAGTTCGTCCTCCGACGCCCGGCCGTCTGGGCGCTCGGGCAGGACCTCCCGTGGGCACCGTGCTTCGAGGACCCGGAGGTCGGCCGGGCCTTCGCGGAGTCCGTCGTCGGCGAGGGTGCGGTGGCACGGGTCGAGCTGGCACCGGGGGACCCGCTCGGGCGGTTCGCCGGGGCCGAGCTGACGGTGGGCCTCGCGCTCCACCCCGGGCTCGACCAGGCGAGGGTGCAGGAGCTCGTCGGTCGGCTGCAGCAGCGCTGGACGGCGGACGCCGTCATCGCGGAACGCGTGGACAGCATGCGGGTGGCGCTCCGCCCAGCGTGATCCGCGCCTCCAGTCCGACGAGCGGCCTGCGGACGCGACGCGCACTGCCGGACGGCTTGGAGGCTCGACCCGCGTCCGTCCCGCGGCCAGCGACCCCGCGGGTCACCGCCACGGCGGTGCGGCCCGGCCCGACGGCCGGTCGCCGGTACGATGGCCGGGTGAGCACGAACCCGACGACCACCCCCGGAACCGGCGAGACCACCTTCGGTCCGACCGGACGGCCCGTCCGGCAGTTCGCGGTGCCCGAGGAACTCGACGGTCACGGCCCCGCTCGCATCATCGCGCTCTGCAACCAGAAGGGCGGCGTCGGCAAGACCACGACGTCCATCAACCTCGGTGCGGCGCTGGCGGAGTACGGCCGCAAGGTCCTCGCCGTCGACTTCGACCCGCAGGGCGCGCTGTCCGCGGGCCTCGGCGTGCGGACCCACGACATCCCCACCGTGTACGACCTGCTGATGGGGTCGATCAAGGACCCGAACCAGGTCATCCAGCCGACGAACACGCCGTACCTCGACGTCATCCCCGCGAACATCGACCTGTCCGCGGCCGAGGTGCACCTCGTCAACGAGGTCGCGCGGGAGCAGATCCTCGCGAGCGTGCTGCGGAAGGTCGCGAACGACTACGACGTGATCCTGGTGGACTGCCAGCCGTCGCTCGGGCTGCTCACCGTGAACGCCCTCACCGCGGCGCACGGTGTGCTCATCCCGCTCGAGTGCGAGTTCTTCGCACTGCGCGGGGTCGCCCTGCTCATCGAGACGATCGACAAGGTCCGCGACCGGCTCAACCCGGCGCTGACGCTCGACGGCATCCTCGCGACGATGTACGACTCCCGCACCCTGCACTCGCGCGAGGTCATGGAGCGCGTCGTTGACACGTTCGACGACCGCGTGCTCGACACCGTCATCGGCCGCACGGTGAAGTTCCCGGACGCCACGGTCTCCGCCCGTCCGATCACGCAGACCGCTCCGGACCACGCCGCCGCGCACGCGTACCGGCAGCTCGCCAGGGAGCTCGTCGAGCGTGGCGCCGTCGCCTGACGACGCCGTCGTCCAGCAGCCGAAGGACCCGGCTGCGGCCCCCGCCGGCACACAGACCGCGCCCGGCTTCCGGGTCCGGCTCCGGAACTTCGACGGCCCGTTCGACCTGCTGCTGTCGCTCATCACGAAGCACGAGCTCGACATCACCGAGGTCTCGCTCGGTGCGGTGACGGGGGAGTTCATCGAGTACGTCCGGCTGGCCGAGGCGGCGGACGAACTCGACGAGGCCAGTGAGTTCCTGGTCGTCGCGGCGACCCTGCTCGACCTGAAGATCGCCGGGCTCCTGCCGCAGGGCGAACTCGTCGACGCCGAGGACGTCGCCCTGCTCGAGGCCCGCGACCTGCTGTTCGCCCGGCTGCTGCAGTACCGGGCGTTCAAGCAGGCCGCCGACTGGTTCGGTTCCCGCTGGCTGACCGAGTCCCGCCGGCACGTCCGGAGCGTCCGACTCGAGGAACGGTTCCGTGCCCGGACCCCGGAACTCGTGTGGACCCTGTCGGTGCAGGACTTCGCCGCGCTCGCGACCCTGGCGTTCGCGCCGCGGGAGCTCCCCACCGTCGGACTCGACCACCTGCACGCCCCGCTCGTGAGCATCCGCGAGCAGGCCGCCATCGTCGTCTCGATCCTCCGGACCCGCGCCGACGAGGACGTCTCGTTCCGCGAACTGGTCGCCGGCGTCTCGGAGGCGGGTATCGTGGTGGCTCGCTTCCTCGCGATCCTGGAGCTGTACCGGAACGCGTCCATCTCGTTCGAACAGTTCGAACCGCTCGGGGAGCTGACGCTGCGCTGGACCGCCGAGGACTGGTCCGACGAGAGCCTCGCCAACCTGGGAGCCGACTATGACGGATGACGTGCACGACGCGTCCAGCGCCGAACCCGGCGGTGCCGACGAGATGGCCGACGCTCGCGCGATCGAGCAGGAGATCCACGCTCGCGCCGCGCACGCGGTCCCGATCGACCGGCAGCTCGAGGCGATCCTGATGATCGCGGACGAACCCCAGTCGCTCGTGTCGCTCGGCGCGGCCGTCGGCGCTCCCGTGCCCGCCGTCCGGCAGGCGATCGAGCGCCTCGTGGCGGACTTCGACGGCGTCGACGGCACCATCCGCCGCGGGTTCGAACTCCGCGAGGTCGGCGGCGGCTGGCGCTTCTACGTCCGGCAGGACCTCGACGACGTCGTCGAGCAGTTCGTCGAGGCCGAGCGCCCCTCCCGCCTGTCGCAGGCCGCCCTCGAGACCCTGGCGGTCGTCGCCTACAAGCAGCCGATCACCCGGTCGCAGATCGCCTCGATCCGCGCCGTGAACGTCGACGGCGTCGTCCGGACCCTGGTCGCCCGCGGGCTCATCGAGGAGTCCTTCACCGACGCCGAGACCGGCGCCATCAACTACGTCACGTCCGACCTGCTCCTGCAGCAGCTCGGCATCAATTCGCTCGACGAGCTGCCGCTCATCTCGCCCCTCCTGGACGACGGTGCCGCTGGCTTCGAGCAGAACGAAGGGATCCCCGATGGCCGCGCATGAGGAAGAACGACGAGGCGGCGCGGGTCGCCGGGACGGTTCGGGTCGGCCTGGAGGCGCGTCACGCGACCGCAACGCGGGCTCCGGCCGTGCAGGTGGTCGGTTCGAGGGCGCTGGTCGCGACGACCGCGGTGGGTACCGCGGGCGTGACGAGCGTCCGGCAGCCGGTGGCGGGTACCGCGGTCGCGACGACCGTGCGGGTTCCGGTCGCCGGGACGACGACCGTGGTGGCTACCGCGGCCGCGACGAGCGTCCCGCCTCCGGTGGTGGGTACCGGGGTCGCGACGACCGCAGTGAGGCCCCGCGCCGCGATGACGACCGCGGTGGGTACCGCGGTCGCGACGACCGTCCCGCGACCGGTGGCGGGTACCGCGGCCGTGACGACCGTGGGGGAGACCGTGGCCGGTTCGTCGGCCGTGACGACGACCGCCGTGGCGGCGACCGCGGCGGGTTCAACCGCCGCGAGGACGACCGCGGTGGGTACCGCGGCCGTGACGAGCGCCCCGCTTCCGGTGGGTACCGGGGTCGTGACGAGCGCCCCGCCTCCGGTGGGTACCGAGGTCGCGACGACCGTCCCTCGACCGGCGGGTACCGCGGTCGTGACGAGCGCCGTGACGCCCCGCGCCGTGACGACGACCGCGGTGGGTACCGGGGTCGTGACGACCGCCGTGACGACCGGCGCCCTGCCCCGCGCCGCGACGACGACCGCCGCCGCGACGACGACCGCCGCCGTGACCCGGCCCGCGAGGACCGCCGCGCTCCCGACGGCCGACCGAGCACGGTGTGGCACAACGGCCGCCGCTACGTCGGTGGCACCACGACGGCCCGCAACGGCGACCGTCCGCGGAGCAGCGGCCCCCGCGGCACCGACCGCCGCACCACCCCGCGACCCGAGGGCGCCCGCGACCAGCAGGGCCAGCCGCTCGAGGGCACGCCCGAGCGCCCGATCATCCCGGACTGGGACGCGGCGGACGGGACGGCGACCGCCGGGGCCGCACCGCGCCTCCAGGCTGATGGTGAGCGCCTGCAGAAGGTGATCGCCGCTGCGGGCGTGGCATCTCGCCGCGTCGCGGAGAACCTGATCGTCGAGGGCCGCGTGACGGTCAACGGCGAGGTCGTCGACGCACTCGGCCGCCGGGTCGACCCCGAGACCGACCAGATCGCGGTGGACGGCGTCCCGGTGCAGATCGACAGCTCGCGCCGCTACGTGCTGCTGAACAAGCCGACCGGCATGGTGTCGAGCCTGCAGGACGAGCGCGGTCGCCGTGACCTGTCCGAGTACGTCGACCGGTACGAGGAGCGCCTGTTCAACGTCGGCCGCCTCGACACCGAGACGTCCGGCCTGCTGGTGCTGACCAACGACGGCGACCTGGCGCACGTGCTCGCGCACCCGTCGTTCGGGGTGACGAAGACGTACATCGCGAAGGTGCGCGGCAACGTGAACCCGGCGACGGTCCAGCGCCTGCTCGACGGTGTGGAGCTCGAGGACGGGCCGATCGCCGCCGACAAGGTGCGACTGCTCGAGTCGTCGCGCGGGGAGTCGCTCGTCGAGATCACGCTGCACTCCGGCCGCAACCGGATCGTGCGCCGCATGCTCGACGAGGTCGACCACCCCGTGCTGGAACTCGTCCGACGGTCGTTCGGGCCGCTGCACCTCGGGTCGCTCCCGATCGGCAAGACCCGGGAGCTCTCGACCGTCGAGCTCGGCAAGCTCCTCCGCATCGCACGCGAGGCGAAGGGTTCTGCACAGGGCGCCGACGACGGGGAGTCCTCGGACTGACGATCGGTAGGCTTGCCGGGTGACCGACGCCCCCGCCCCGCACGACGCCCCGGACATCGACCGGCGGCTGCGCGGACCCGTGCGGGTCGTCGGTGCCGGCCTGCTCGGTGCGTCGATCGGCCTGGCGCTCCGCGAGAAGGGCGTGGACGTCGTCCTCGACGACGTCTCGCCCGCAGCCCTCGCGCTCGCCGTCGACTACGGCGCCGGTCGTCGCCCGGCTCCGGGTGACGGTCCGGAACTCGTGGTGGTCGCGGTTCCCCCGGACGTCGTGGCAGCGGTCGTCGAGCGCGAGCTCGCGGCGTTTCCGGACGCGGTGGTGACGGACGTGGCGAGCGTGAAGTCAGGGCCGCTTGCGTCGCTCAGGGCAGCGGGCGCCGACGTCTCGCGGTACATCGGGTCGCATCCGATGGCCGGACGCGAGCGCAGCGGTCCGACGGCAGCGCGTGCCGACCTGTTCCTCGGGCAGCCGTGGGTGATCGCCGGACACGACGACATCTCGTACCAGCGTGCCGCCGTGGTGGAGGACCTGGCGCTCGACGTCGGCGCGACGGTCGTTCCCATGGACCCGGAGTCGCACGACCTCGCGGTCGCCTACGTCTCGCACACGCCGCAGCTCGTCTCGACGCTCATGGCTGCCCGGCTCCGGGATGCCCCCGCGGGCTCGCTCGGCCTCGCCGGTGGTGGTGTCCGCGACGTCACGCGCATCGCCGCGAGCGACCCGGGCCTGTGGGTGCAGATCATCGGCGCGAACGCGTCGCGCATCCGGCCGGTGCTCGCGGACCTCCGCGACGACCTCGACCGTGTCCTCACGGCGCTCGACGACCCAGCCGGGTCCGGTTCGCCCCGCGCCATCGCCGAGACCATCGCCGCGGGCAACCGCGGTGTCGAACGGCTGCCGGGCAAGCACGGCACCACCAAGCGCTTCGCCCAGGTGGTCGTCCTCGTCGACGACACCCCCGGGCAGATCGCCGCGCTCCTCACGTTCATCGGGGAGATCGGCATCAACCTCGAGGACATGCGCCTCGAGCACTCACCGGGCGCGCAGATCGGCATCGTCGAGGTGTCGGTCGTGCCCGAGCAGGAACAGCGACTCGTCGAGGAACTCGAGGGGCGCGGATGGAGGATCGCAGCAGCATGGGCCTGAACGACACGCACGCAGCCGCCGAGTCCGGTGTGACCGGTGGTCCGGACGGACCCGACACGGGGCTGCCCACGCCCGACGACCAGCCGGGCCCGATCGGCGGTGCCGGTGGCGGGCTCGACGGGCAGGGCGGCGGCGAGCCGGGCTCCACGAGCGCACCGATCCCCGCAGGACTGCCGGACGGCGCCTTCGTCGCGAAGTTCGTCATCGCCGTCGACGGTCCGGCGGGCAGCGGGAAGTCGAGCGTGTCCCGGGCCGCGGCCCGCGCGCTCGGGTTCGGCTACCAGGACACCGGGGCCGCCTACCGGGCGCTGGCGTGGCACGCCCTGCAGGAACAGGTCGACCTCGACGACGCCGCGGCGATCCTGGCGAGCTGGGACACCTTCGACTACGCGATCGGCACCGACCCCGACGCCTACTTCGTCCGGGTGAACGGCACCGACGTCACCGACGCGATCCGCACCCCGGAAATCACGGGTGCGGTGGCCCACATCGCGAAGCTGCCGGAGGTCCGTCAGCGGCTCGTGCAGCTCTTCCGGAACGTGATGCGCAAGGCCGAGGGGCGGGGCATCATCACCGAAGGTCGGGACATCACCACGGTCGTCGCACCCGACGCCGAGGTCCGGATCCTGCTGACGGCCGACGAGTCCGTTAGAATGGCCCGGCGCTCGGCTGAGGTCACCACCCAGTCGGCCGCCGAGACCTCCGCTGCACTCGCTCGTCGCGACGCGGCGGACGCGAAGGTCGTCGACTTCATGAACGCCGCCGACGGCGTCACGACGCTCGACTCCACCGACCTCGACTTCGACCAGACCGTGCAGGCGGTCGTCGACCTGGCCCGCGCGGCCGGGCACTGACCACCAGGGCCACGCGCGGCCACGCACTGACAACACGCGGCCGAACGGTCGCCGGCAAGGACACCCACATGGCGCAGCTGGACAACCCAGACCACGACGACTTCCCCGAGTACGACGACGCGCTCGGCGAGCGGCTCGCCGGGCTCGACGAGGCCGAGGCCGAGCAGCGGGCGACCGCGCTCCGCGCCGGGCTCGAGGACTACGAGCTCGACGAGGAAGACGTCGCCCTGCTCGAAGCGGGCGAGATCGGTCCCGACGGAACCTACCTGCTGCCGGCGCTGCCGGTGCTCGCGATCGTGGGGCGACCGAACGTCGGCAAGTCGCAGCTCGTGAACCGCATCCTCGGTCGCCGCGAAGCGGTCGTGCAGGACACCCCCGGCGTGACGCGTGACCGCGTCTCGTACAAGGCGGAGTGGAACGACAAGCGCTTCACACTCGTCGACACCGGCGGGTGGGAGCCCGACGCGAAGGGCATCAACGCCTCCGTCGCCGCCCAGGCCGAGGTCGCGATCGACCTCGCCGACGCGGTGCTCTTCGTCGTGGACGTCACCGTCGGCATCACCGCGACCGACGAGCACGTCGTGAAGATGCTGCGCGGCACCGACCGTCCGGTCATCGTCGTCGCGAACAAGTCCGACGACGACCGCCGAGACCTCGACGCCTACGAGCTCTGGAACCTCGGTCTCGGTGAGCCGCACCCGGTGTCGGCCCTGCACGGTCGCGGCGTCGCGGACCTCCTCGACCTCATCATCACAACACTCCCCGACACCTCGGCCGTCGCCAAGCAAGAGGTCGGCGGGCCCCGTCGCGTCGCGATCCTCGGCCGTCCGAACGTCGGCAAGAGCTCGCTCCTCAACAAGGCCGCCGGTGAAGAGCGCGTCGTCGTCAACGAGTTGTCGGGCACGACTCGCGACCCGGTGGACGAGCAGATCGAACTCGGCGGCCGCGTGTGGCGCTTCGTCGACACCGCCGGCATCCGGAAGCGCGTGCACCTGCAGCAGGGCGCGGACTTCTACGCCTCGCTCCGCACCACCGCCGCGCTCGAGAAGGCCGAGGTCGCCGTGGTCGTCCTCGACGTCACCGAGCCGATCTCCGTGCAGGACCTCCGCATCATCGACCTCGTCCTCGAGTCCGGTCGCGCCCTGGTCCTCGCGTACAACAAGTGGGACCTGCTCGACGACGACCGCCGCCGCTACCTCGAGCGCGAGATCGAGCAGGACCTCGCGCACGTGTCGTGGGCCCCGCGCGTGAACATCTCGGCGCGGACCGGTCGTCACCTCGAGAAGCTCGTACCGGCCCTCGAGACCGCGCTCGACTCGTGGGACACCCGTATCCCGACGGGCAAGGTCAACGCCTTCATCGCCGAACTCGTGCAGGAGCACCCGCACCCGGTCCGCGGTGGCAAGCAGCCGCGCATCCTGTTCGGGACGCAGGCCTCGAGCCAGCCGCCGACGTTCGTGCTCTTCACGACGGGCTTCCTCGACCCGCAGTACCGACGGTTCATCACCCGTCGTCTGCGCGAGGTCTGGGGCTTCTCGGGAACGCCGATCAACGTCAACATGCGCGTGCGCGAGCGCCGCAAGCGCTGAGGACCACCGGGGGATCTGGCATGACGGGGGCGAGACGACGATGGCTGTTCGCAGCGGTCGTCGTGCTCGCCCTCGTCGCGCTGGTGCTGGCCTGGACGACGCTGCAGACCGAGCGCCGGACCGAGGCCGCGCGACCCGTGGCGACCTCGACCTCCACTGCCGTCGCCGGGCAGGGCGTCTTCGGCGGTGAACTCGCGACGCCCTCGAACACCCTCGGCGCGCCCGTCCCCGAGCCGGACTCCGGGTCGCAGTCGGACACCGACGGGTCACCGATCGCTCCGTGGTGGCAGCGGGTCCCGCCCGTGTCCGGCACGCTGCTCCCGATCAACCGGTACGCCGGGGGGACGGTCCGGATCGAGGACATCCCCGACGTCGGCCTGGTGATCACCTTCGACGACCTCGAAGTCGCGACCCCCGGCACGCCGCCGCGCACGCTCCGCGTGTTGCTGTCCTCGAAGCCCGTGATCGGTGCGAAGCGGGGTCTCTGGGCCGACGACGGCTCACCGGTCGTGGTCGGGGACATCCCGGCCGACACCCCGTCGCAGTCCCTCGTCCTCGCCGACCCGCACGTGCTGCCGCCCGAGGTCCGCTCGCTGATCCTGTTCGACGCCGACACCGGGGAACTGCTGGGCGGCGCATCGCTCATCCCGACGGACTGACCCGCCAGGAGGCGCGGTGCACGACCGCCCCCGTCGGATGCGGCACCATGGACTCGTGTCAATCCCCGCCCTCGCCGACCGCCTGTGGTGCCGCCTGCGGCTCGACCGGTTGGCCGGTGGCCGCCAGGCCGGGTACGTCATCCGCGAGGACATGCTCGAGCACCCGGACACCGTGCGCTCGTTCCGGTGGATCCGCTGGTTGCTCGTCGCCGAGACCGTCGTCGGGCTCACCGCGATCGTCGTCGCCGTGCTGCTGACGCACGCCGGACAGACGGTGTCGTGGGCGGTGTGGTTCCGGGCGACGGTCGTGCTGCTCATCACCCTGACGTTGTACGTGTTCGCGTGGCGGGCGCAGCTCGGGTACTACTGGGCGTACCAGCGGTTGCGGTTGTTCAGCCGGATCTTCCCGGTCGTGACGCTCGTGATCGCCGCGATCCCCGGGCTCTACCCGTTCTGGATGGTGATCGAGCAGATCGTGTTCTCGCTGCTCATGATCGGCATCGGTGACGTGCTCACCTCGGATCACATGCGGGCGACGTTCCCGAAGCCCGCCCGGCGCTAGGAAGCCGTCGCGCCGGCCGTCGTCGCGGCGAGACTCCCGAGCAGCGTGAGCGCTCGGGCCGAGGGCGATCCCGGTTCCGCGTGGTGCAGGACGAGGAGCTGCCCGTCGGTGCCGCCGATCGCGAGCTTCTCGCGCCGGAGCTCGAGTTCGCCGACCTCGGGGTGCCACATCCGCACGGTGCCGCCGGCGAGCGGACGGACGTCGTGGCGCGCCCAGAGCCGACGGAAGTCCTCGCTGCCCAGTGACAGCTCGCCGACGAGCGTCGTGATCGCCGGGTCGTCGACGTCGGTGCCGATCGAGGACCGGAACGAGGCGACCATGCCGCCCATCTGGTCCTCCCACTCCGGGTAGCGATCCTGTTCCGACCGGTCGAGGAACATCGTGCGCAGCCGGTTCTCGCCGGCGCGCATCCCCGGGGCGAGCGCTGTCGCGAGTGCGTTGGCCGCGAGGACGTCGAACGCCCGGTTCTCCACGAACGCCGGCAGCCCGACGACGTCGAGGAGCTGCCGGGTGCCGCTCGGGACGGGCTCGGCGTACGTCCGCGCGCTCGGTCGGCGCCGGACGGCGGACGTGTCGGCGAGGCCCCGCAGGTAGGCCGCCGCCGTCGTGTCGAGGCCGAGCACCCGCGCGATCGCGTCGAGGACCTGCGCCGACGGGTTGCGGTCTCGCCCTTGTTCGAGGCGGAGGTAGTAGTCGGCGCTGATGCCGGCGAGCGTCGCGACCTCCTCGCGACGAAGCCCCGGCGTCCGGCGGACCCCGGTCACGCGCAGTCCGGCGTCCTCCGGGCGCACGAGCTCGCGTCGTGCGCGGAGGTACTCGCCGAGGGTGTTGTCGCTCACGCCTCGATGCTACGGACCCGCCGCCGTCCGATCCTGGTCCCCGTGGTCCCAGGGACGACGGGGACCTGCCCGTTGCCCGGTGACCGGTGCATCGTGGTGGACATGACCGACACGACACTCCCCGGCGGCACCTACCGCCTCGCCGACGACCTCGAACTCACCCGCGTCGGGTACGGCGCCATGCAGCTCGCCGGCCCGGGTGTCTTCGGACCGCCCACCGACCGAGCCGAGGCGATCCGCGTCCTCCGCACCGTGGTCGAACTCGGCATCACGCACATCGACACGGCGGACTTCTACGGCCCGCACGTCACGAACCAGGTCATCCACGAGGCACTGCATCCGTACGCCGACGGACTCCACATCGTCACGAAGGTCGGCGCGCGTCGCGATGCCGAGGGTGGGTGGCCGCACGCCCGAGAACCCCACGAGCTCGTCGCGCAGGTGCACGACAACCTCCGCAACCTCGGGCTCGAGCAGCTCGACGTCGTGAACCTCCGCGTGGGCGGCTTCGACGCGCCCGAGCCGGGCAGCCTCGCACCGCAGTTCGAGGCGCTCGCCCAACTGCAGCAGCAGGGGCTCATCAAGCACCTGGGGCTGTCGACCGTGAACGCCGAGCAGCTCGCCGAGGCCCAGTCGATCGCCCCGGTCGTGTGCGTGCAGAACATGTACAACGTGGCCCGTCGCGAGGACGAGGCGCTCGTCGACCTGACGGCGGCGCAGGGTATCGCCTACGTGCCGTACTTCCCGCTCGGGGGCTTCTCGCCGCTGCAGTCCGGTGCACTCGACGCCGTCGCCGAGCGACTCGGGGTGTCACGGCTGACCGTGGCGCTGTCGTGGCTCCTGCAGCGGTCACCGAACATGCTGCTCATCCCGGGGACCTCGTCGGTGGCGCACCTCCGCGACAACGTCGCGTCGGCCGGCTTCGCGTTGCCGGCGGATGCGGTGGCCGAACTGGACGCGATCGGCGCTGCCTGACGCGGGAGCACCACCTGTTCGACACCGCACTATTCGATCGACGCGTGCGGTGTCGAACAGACCGTGCGACGCAGGTCAGGCGACCGAGTGGCCCCGGGTCAGGCGACCGTGGCGAGCGCGAACGGCAGCACGGCCGAGGCTCCGGCACGTCGGAGCTCCCGGCCCGCCACGGTCATCGACCACCGGCTGTCCACGAGGTCGTCGACGAGCAGCACCGGCCCCTCGTGCGACTGCAGCGCGGCGGCGAGCTCGGGATCGACCACGAAGGTGTCCCACACGCCGGACAACCGGTAGGCGCTGTTCGTCGCGCCGTCGCCTCGGGGCGTTCCGCCGCTCCGGCCGAGCGTCCCGAGGAACTGCAGCCGCCCGATCGACGACAACGCCTGCGCCAACGACCCGACGAGCTCCGGCCGTGACCGGGACGACATCGCCACGACCCCGGTCGGCCGGGTCTCCCACGGCCAGTCCTTGAGCGCACGGACGCAGCCGTCGACGAGCTCGCGGGAGATCGGGGCGTCTGCGGTGGTCGATGCGAAGAGCGCCCGCAGGGGGCCGCCCCACCCGAGGTCGGTCAGGCGGGCGACGGCCCGGCCGGGCTGCGCGAGCTCGTCGGGGCCGATCTTCCCGCGGACGGGGACGCCGAGCGCCGACATGCCCGAGGGCCACTGCGCACGCGGAGCGATCTCGACGCCCACCTTGTCCAGCGCAGCGGCCGCCCCCGACGAGTCGGAGTCGGAGACGGCGGTCGGGAACCACGCGCCCGCGCAGTTGTCGCACCGACCGCAGGGTTCGGCCGACGGGTCGTCGAGGTCCTGCTGCAGGAGCTGCATGCGGCACTGCGAGGTCGTCTCGTAGTCGAGCATCGACGCGGCCTCGGCAGCGCGCGCCGCGGCGACGCGCTCGTAGCGTGGCGCGTCGTACTCCCACGGCTGCCCGGTCGACACCCAGCCACCGGTGACGCGGCGCACGGCACCGTCGACGTCGAGCACCTTGAGCAGGAGCTCGAGGGTGGAGCGCTTGATGTCGACGAGACCCTCGAGCGCGACGGTCGACATGGCCGTGTCGGTGGAGAGGGCGCTGAGCACGGCGGAGGCCCGGGCTTCCGTCGGCATCGAGGCGCTGGCGAAGTACTGCCAGATCTCGCGGTCTTCACGCCCGGGCAGCAGGAGCACGTCGGCGTTGTCGGTGGCACGCCCCGCACGGCCGATCTGCTGGTAGTACGCGACGGGGGAGGACGGTGCGCCGACGTGGACGACGAACCCGAGGTCGGGCTTGTCGAACCCCATCCCGAGCGCACTCGTTGCGACCAGCGCCTTCAGCTCGTTGCCCTTCAGCTGCTGTTCGAGTTGCTCGCGTTCCTCGGTGTCGGTGCGCCCGGTGTACGCGCGGACGGCGTACCCGTTCTCGCGCAGGAGCCGGGCGATGTCCTCGGCCGCTGAGACGGTGAGCGTGTAGATGATGCCGCTGCCGGGCAGGTCGCCGAGGTGCGCCAGCAACCACCCGAGGCGCTGCCGGGCATCGGGGAGCGTGAGGACGCCGAGCCGGAGCGACGCCCGCGCCAGCGAGCCGCGGATCGTGAAGACCGGGTCGGCCGGGCCGGCGGTGAGCTGCTCGGCGACGTCCTCGACCACGCGTTCGTTCGCCGTCGCGGTGGTCGCCAGCACGGGCACGCCGTGCGGGAGGGACCGGATGAGTTCGGCGAGCCGACGGTAGTCCGGTCGGAAGTCGTGGCCCCAGTCGGAGATGCAGTGTGCCTCGTCGACGACGAGCATCCCCATCCGGGCGATCAACGTCGGCATCTGCTCGTCGCGGAACTTCGGGTTGTTGAGTCGTTCGGGGGAGACGAGCAGCACGTCGACCTCGTCGCGGGCGAGTGCCGCCTGGGTCTCGCCCCACTCGTGTGCGTTCGCGGAGTTGATCGACACCGCGCGGACGCCGGCACGCGCAGCAGCGGCGACCTGGTCGCGCATGAGGGCGAGCAGCGGGGACACGAGCACCGTCGGGCCGCCCCCACGCCGGCGCAGCAGCAGCGTCGCGAGGAAGTACACGGCGGACTTGCCCCACCCGGTGCGCTGCACGACGAGGGCGCGCTGCCGGTGTTCGACGAGGGCGGAGATCGCCTCGAGCTGACCGGGGTGGAAGACCGCGTCGGGCCGCCCCGTGAGCGCAGCGAGCGCCTGCTGTGCCTCGGCGGCGATGTCTGCAGAAGGCAGGGCGGTGGTTTCCATGCCCCCATGCTGTCAGCACCGACCGACGAAACGCGGGTCGCGCCTCCAGGCTGTGGAAAACCCCTACTGGTACGTGATCAGCGACGGCGTCGGCGACACGTCCGCCATCGTCTGCTGTGGCGACAGCATCGGCTGGTCTTCGTCGTAGAAGTTCTTCCAGCCCCAGTGCACGCCCTCCGGCGCACCGTCGTGCAGCGCCTTCCACGTCGCCTGCTTGTCGGGCTGCGACCCCTGCCCGTCGACGTGGATGAGCATGTCCAGCTCGGGGTGCGACTCGAGCGCCGAACGGTCCTGGACCATCGACAGCCGGAACTGGTGCAGCACGAACGCCTTCGGCGGCAGCCCCTTCGACCGCACGAGCGACGCCAGCCACGACGAGACCTCGTTCACCTCGGACGCCGTGACGCTGCCGATCTGCTTGAGGGGGACCTGGTCCTTCGTGAGTCGCCACTCCGGGTCGAGCGCGAGCCACACCCCGGGTCTCGCGAGCAGGGACTCGTACCGCTTCGCCTGCGACAGGAAGTCCGAGCGCCCCGGCTGCAGGTCGAGGATGACGGGCATCCCGGCATCGTGCGCGGCATCCACGTACGGTTCGAGGGTCTTCACCGGCAGCTCGGTCGAGTAGTCCCCGTCCGCGCCGGCGTCCCCGGCCGCGACGGTCGCGATGACCTCCATCGCGGGCGTGATCGGCGTGCTGCTCAACCCGCGGTACCCGGCCGCGACGGACTTCGCCCGCGCCACGGTCGCCGCGGGGTCCTGCTCCCCGAGCACGCCGAGTGCCGGTGCTCCGGGTGCGCCGTACAGGGCCACGTACCGGTGCCCGTCGAACGGCCGCTGCCCGCCGTTCGGCAGCTGCCAGCCGTTCTCCGCCGCACGGACGGCCCACTCCGGGTCACCGAGCGCGTCGAACGCGGCACCGGCGAGCACCGTCGGGTGGTCGCGCTCCTCGTGCAGCGCACGGACCACGCCGGACGCCGCCGCCGGGTCGGTCACCCCGTCCGGCATCACCACGACGCGGGCCCCTGCTGCCTTCGCCGTCGCCACGACCGCGGCGTCGGCGCTCGCGTCCGCCACGACGACGGTGGCCTGCCTGGAGGCTCGGCTCGACTCCGGCGCGTCGCCCCGGTCCGGTGCGTCCCGCTCCGGCACGTCGGTGTCGACCGACACGTCGCCCTCGGCCTGGTACCAGTCGGCACCGAGCCGGTGCAGCTCGCGGCCGACGGGAGCGGCGTCCTTCCCGGCGAGCAGGACCGGGACGTGCGCGGCCTCGGCGGCGCTCGCCGCGGCACGGACCGCTGCCGCGTCGTCGGCCGGCGCGACGACCGCGCCGGGCGCGGTCGCGAACAGGGCACGGCTGACCCGGACGGAGCGTTCCGCGGCGTCGGACTGCGCGGCCACCGTCACGGTGTCGGCGGTCGCCTTCGCGAGGGTCGGGCGCGCCGGCGTGTGCTGGTCCGCCGTGCAGCCGGCGGCCCCGAGCAGCAGTCCGGTGGCGGCGAGTGCGAGGAGGACACGGGAGGTGGGACCGGAACGCATCGGGCCACCCTACGAGCCGTCCGGAGAGGTCCCTGGGAATCCGACGGGTGTCGTCTCGTAGAAGGGAGGCATGCCCGAGGACGACCGCCCGCTCATCGGCGCGGTGCAGCCGCCCGACGTGCACTGCATGACGCTGAACGTCCGCCGTCGCGTGCCGCGCCCGGCCGGACACCCCGACGCGTGGGAACGACGGCGGGACGCGGTGGTCGCGCTCGTCACCTCCGAAGCGCCAACCGTCCTCGCCGTCCAGGAGGCACTGCCCGCGCAGTCGGCGGACCTCACGGCCGCCCTCGGGTCGCGTTGGGAACCCGTCCTCGTCGGGCGCGGACCGCGCGGGGGCGGGGAGCAGGTGGGCCTGTTCCTGGACCGGTCGAGACTCGAGGTCGTCGAGCGACGGTCGTGGGCGCTGTCGCGGACGCCGCACCGGCCGGGCTCCCGGAGCTGGGCCACCGCGTTCCCGCGACACGTCGTCGGCGCCGTCGTCCGCGACCGTGCCACGGGCGTGTCCTTCACCGCCCTCGCCACCCATCTCGACGTCGTCTCGCCGTGGGCCAGGCGGCGGTCCGCCGAACTGCTCGGGCGGCTCGTCCGGGAACGCGGCCTGCCCGCCGTCGTGATGGCGGACTGGAACTGCGGGGTGGGCTCCGCCCCCTGGCGAGCCCTGGCGGAGGCGGGCGTCGTCGACAGCTGGGGTCGCGCCTCCAGGCCGGTGACCGAGCCGTACGGGACGTACCCGCACTACGCGACGCCGCGTGTCGGGGACCGGCGCATCGACGGCGTCCTCGTGACGGCGGAGGCGACCGTCGAACGCGTCGCTGTGTCGGACCGGAAGCCGGGTGGGGTGTGGCCGTCCGACCACGCGGCCGTGCACGCGGTCGTGCGGTGGGCGTCGTGATCGGCACGCTCGGGCCGACGTTCCTGCGGCCGCGGTTCCTCGTCGCCGACGTGGTGCGCGGACTGACGCTTGTGAGCCTCGTCGTCGCGACGATCGGGTGGGGCGGGACCGCGTTCCCGGTGATGGCGCTGTGCCTGCTCGGGGTCGTCGTGCCGCGGATGCTCGGGCTGCGGCCGGCGTTCGACGTGCTCGTGTGCGTGCTCGTGCTCGTCGCCGGGTGGTCGAGCGTGCTGGAGTGGTACACCTCGGTGTTCCTGTGGGACAAGCTCGTGCACGTGCTGCTGACCGGGCTGCTCGCGGCGGTCGCGTCCGTGATCGCCGCCGACCTGCGGGTCGTGCGACCCGCGACGGACTCGCCGCTCGGGGTCGTCGTCGTGGTGACGACGGTCGCGGCGTTCGGCATCGGAGCCGTGTGGGAGATCGGGGAGTGGGCGGGGCACACGTACGTGGACTCGGCGATCTTCGTCGGGTACGTCGACACGATCGGGGACCTGGCGGCGGACGGGCTCGGGGGAGTGCTCGCCGGGTTCGGGTTGCCGTGGTTGGCGGCGCGGCGGTCGGTGGTCGGGCCGGGGTGACGTCGTCGTGTCGGTCGGGCTCGTCGTGCTCGGTGCGACGCGCCGTGGCGCGGGAGGGGTCCGGCGTCCGCTATGCTGGTCGGGTTGCTCCGCGCTCCGGTCGGACGCGGGCGACGTGAGCTCCTCGGGGCTCGCGGGCTGTGGCGCAGCTTGGTAGCGCACTTGACTGGGGGTCAAGGGGTCGCAGGTTCAAATCCTGTCAGCCCGACCGAGAAGCCCCGATGGGACCATGGTCCCGTCGGGGCTTTTGTGTCTGCCGAGCCGCAAGTCCCCCGCCCTCGCGGCTTCGGCGTGTTTTCGGAACGTCGCCGAGCCAGCGTGCTGCTTGGCGCTCCGGAGACTGCGTCAGTCTCGGCGGAGCGAACACGGCGCGACGCTGCCGATCCCGCCGTTCGGAGGGGCAGGCGGCGTTACGGTGTCCTGATGGGAGACACCATCGTCCGCGCCGCGCGCACCGGGGATGCTGCCGGCATCGCTGCCGTCCACGTGCAGGCATGGCGCGAGGCGTACGCGCACCTGATGCCAGCGGACTTCCTCGCGTCGCTCGATGTTCAACGGCGGGAGTCCGGGTGGATCACGATCATCGCCGACGAAACCACGGACGTGTTCGTCGCGCTCGACGAGGAGGAGATCATCGGCTGGGCGTCAGCGGGTCCGGGAAGAGACTCCGACGCCGTTCGCCCACGTGAACTCGAAGGTATCTACGTGCTGGCCTCCGCACACGGAACCGGCGTCGGGCAGCGGCTCCTCGAGGCCGCGGTCGGAGACGACGCGGCCTACCTCTGGATGGCTGAGGACAATCCTCGAGCAGAAGCGTTCTACCGGCGGAACGGATTCACGCGCGACAGTGAGGCGAAAGAGGAGTCAATCGGTCCAGTCCGGCTTCCTGTCGTCCGCCTGACCCGCTGATGGGCACGACTGGCGAGAAGTACTCGGCGTGGGCGGAGGTCGAAGCGCGCGGTGTCTCGGACCTGTACTTCGACTGGGCGACCGGTGTCGCGGCCGATGAGGAGATCCTGGAGCTGGTCGACGGGCTCCCCGCAGCGAAACGGCAACCGAACCTCGTCTTCGCTTCGGCCCGGATGGCCGGTGTGCCTCTTGCGCCCTATCGCGAGGCACGGAGCGAGTTCGTTGCCAGGTGGGACTCGATCCGCGGGGTGGCGCTCACCCACGCGACGCAGACGAACGAAGTCCGCCGGTGTGCCGTGCTCGTGCCCGAGCTGGCGAAGATCCCTGGGCCGATCGCCCTGCTCGAAGTCGGTGCGTCAGCGGGACTGTGCCTGTACCCGGACAAGTACGCCTACCGCTTCACCACCGAGAGCGGAGTCGACGAACTGGCACCGGAAAGCCGCAGCGATGTCGTGCTCGAGACCGAGCTACGCGGGCCTTCGGCTCCGACGCGCCTCCCCGAGATCGTATGGCGTGCCGGCATTGACCTCAACCCGCTCGACGTTGCGGATCCGGCGTCACGTGAATGGCTGGAAACACTTGTCTGGCCCGAGCACGACGAGCGCCGCCGGCACCTGCATGCGGCGGCATCCGTCGTCGCGGAAGAACGACCGCTGCTGGTGGCCGGTGACCTGAACGAAGCGTTCGAGGAGGTCGTTGCGCAAGCGCCGGCCGACGCGACGTTGGTCGTGTTCCACAGCGCCGTGCTCGTGTACCTGAGTCCGGAGGCGCGCGAGTCGTTCGTCGGCAAGGTGCGCGCGAGCGGTGCCGTGTGGATCAGTAACGAGGGCAAGTCGGTAGTGCCGGAAGTCGCCACGCAGCTACCGGCGAACGCCGACAACGGCACCGTCCTGGCGGTCAACGGCACACCCGTCGCCATCGTCGGCCCGCACGGTCAGTTCTTCCACGCTCTCGACGTCCCCTGACAGGTCAGCGTGCTCCGGTGATCGATCGTCGAACGGGACCTGATC
The DNA here is from genome assembly GCF_900215175.1 of Curtobacterium sp. 314Chir4.1. Taxonomy (NCBI): domain Bacteria; kingdom Bacillati; phylum Actinomycetota; class Actinomycetes; order Micrococcales; family Microbacteriaceae; genus Curtobacterium; species Curtobacterium sp. 314Chir4.1. The sequence goes on along the minus strand of NZ_OCMI01000003.1, from coordinate 71,589 downwards.
ACGACACCGAGTGAACCTGCTCACACGTCGCTGCGTGCCGGGCGACTTCTCGGTGGACCGGCAATCGGACAGCGGGGCGAGCGCCCGGCTTTCATGATGCATCCCCCATCCGGGAAGCCCGACTCGCGCGTGGACGACGTGTCGTACCGATCCGTCCCGACAGCCGATGGTGAGCGGGCCACCGCACCGGCGACGCACCAGAAGCGAGCGGGCTGCGTACCCTCCAGTCATGCGCACTCCACGCGAGACCTTCGGCCTCGAAGGAACGGGGCGATCGTGGACTCAGGTACTGCTCGACCTGCTGAGTGGGACTCTCGTCTTGACCGGAATCGCTGTGATCGTCGGCAGTGCGTCGTCCGGTGACGCGATCGCGATCTGGGTCGGAGTCGGACTGATCCTGATCGGGGCCGTCTGCTGGGGTGCCAACATCTCGTTGGCCGTTCGAGCAGCCAAACGCGAACCGTGCAACCCGTCCCGGTAGTGGATCGGCCGCGTCCCGTCGCGATCGGCCGTCGTGTTCACTCTGTCCGAGGAAGAGCGGATCCGTTCTGGAAGACTCGGTGGGGTGATCGCGCTCGTCTCGGCCCCGACCAACCTCGGCCTGCGGCCACCAGAGCCCGGTGCGGTCCCCGGCGTGGCGAAAGCACCTGAGGCGCTCCGAGAAGCCGGGCTCTTCCGCTGGTTCACCGAGCGGGGAGCCACCGACGCCGGCGTCGTCCTCCCTGGCCGGTACGTCGACGACGACGCGACCCGCAGCCCGGGTGTCGTGCGGAACCAGGGCGCGATGGTCGATCATGCGCGGCGGCTCGCGGACCGCATCGAAGCGGTCCTGGCCACCGGGGCTGCGCCGTTGGTCATCGGTGGAGACTGCAGCGTGCTCCTCGGGGCTGGCCTGGCGATGAAGCGACGTGGCGGTGTCGGGCTGGTGCACGTGGACGGGCACACCGACTTCCGGCACCCGGGCAACAGCGACGGCTGCGCGAGCGTCGCGGGGGAGGACCTGGCCGCCGCTGTCGGGCTCCACTGGCCAGCCGTGTCCGACATCGACGGCGCCGGCCCGTACTTCGAGCCCGCACGGACTGCACACGTCGGCTGCCGTGACGACGACGCCGAACTCGCGGAGGTCCGCACCGTGGTCGGAGCGGTGGTCCCGACGTCCGAGTGGCGCGGTCGCGGCACCGCTGCCGTCGTCGATGCCCTGCGGACGACAGCGGGTGCTGCCGGCTACTGGTTGCAGGTCGACGTCGACGTGCTCGACCCGTCGGTGATGCCCGCGGTCGACAGTCCGGACCCTGGTGGTTGCACGCCGGAGGAGCTGATCGAGCTGCTCCGTGGCCTCGCACCGCGCGCCGTCGGCGCCTCGGTCACGGTCTACGACCCTGACCTCGACCCCGACGGCACGCATGCACGTCTCGTGACGGCCGCCCTCACTGTCGGCCTCGGTGAGCTCGGGAGCGAGCGACTGCGGCCTCCTGCGGGGTGAGCACGGTCCCCCGCCGCCAGACCTGCCGGATCGCGAGCGTGTCGGAGATGACGGAGGTCGGATCCCCGTCGACGAGGACGAGATCAGCCCGGAGGCCTTCTGCGATCCGACCGCGGTCGGTGAGACCGAACCGCCGCGCGGGGACGGACGTCGCCGCTCGGAGCGCCTCGACGGGGGTGAGCCCCGCGCGGACGAGGAGCTGGAGTTCGTGGTGGACACTGGCGCCGTGTGCCATCCCGCCGAACGTGGGGAGTGGGAAGGACACGTCGGTGCCGACCAGGATGTCCACCCCGGCGTCGTTGAGCGCACGGACCGATGCGAGAACCGCTTCGAGGTCCCCGCTCGGGAACCGGTCGTAGCTGCTCTCGAGTGTCGCGGTCCACTGGTCGTCGAGCCGCGCCCGGACACGTGGGTCCGCGAGGCGACAGCAGTGTCGATGCCGGGCTCGCTGCGCTGGGCGACCGCGTGACGACGACGCGTACGACGACCGCCCGGCAGGCCTGCCACGACATCACTGCTGCGTTCCTCGGCGACGCCCTCGACGAGCCGGCGCACAGTGTCTACCGAGAAGCGCTACTCACCGCAGCCAGCCGTGGAACTGCCCGGTCCTTCCGCACATCGGTGCCGGATGGATGGACGACCGCGGGGACCGTTCTCGTCGACGCATCGACCGCAGGAGCAGTCGCGGTCCTCAGCGGCGTCCACTGGTCGACGGTCATCACGGTCTTCGTCACCGACGCGTCGGAACCACTCGACGTGCTCGCCCGCGCGACCGAGATCGCCCTCACCCCCTGAGAGCCCGTACGAAGCAGGAACCCCCCTGTCCCGCGGACGCCAGGGGCGTCGGCCCCAGCTGCTCCGTTCCCGCTCGAGTTCACCTGGACCGGGCGACGCCGCCTCGACGCGCCGGGCGCACGCTTCCTGCATGGAGCCGATCGTCGGCGGGGAACAGCCAGCGAGGAGACGGGAGCTGCCGCTCCCGTCGCTGGCTCGTGCCGCCGCCTGGCTGCAGTCGGCAGTCGGGCTGGTCGCCGGGTTCGGCACCCTCGTGGTGGTCCCGGGTTCGCCGGTGTCCTTCCGGTTCCTCGGCGTCCTGGTGGCCGTGACGGGTGTCTGGACCGTGGTCGGGGTGACGAGCAGACGCGTGGTGTCCGTCGGGGGCAGCCGGGACCCGCTCGTGCTGTCCGGCGGCGTTGCCGGTGTCGCAGCGGGCCTGTGGCTGGGACTCGCTCCGACCGTGGACGCGCGCGGTCTGCTCGTCGCGACGGGGATCGGGTTCCTCGGGGCGTCCGTGGGATACTTCGCCGTGGCGCAGGTCGACGCCACCTCCCCGGGGCGGCAGTGCTGGTTCGCGCTCGCACTGACCCTGTCGGTGCTCGGGCTCGTGCTCGTGCTCGTGCCGGTGGAGTCGGTCGAGTCGGCGCAGGTCGTGGTCGGGGCCGTGTTCGTGGGCGTGTCGCTCGTCGCAGCGGCGGCCGTGCTCCTCGGTGCGATCGACCTCGGCGACGACTGAGCCACTGCGTCGTCAGAACCGCCCGAGGCCGTCCCCGACGAGCACGGCGCCGATGAGGAGCAGGACGACGACGGTCACTGTCCGGGCGTTGCGCGCGATCCACGCCCGCACGGCCTCGAGGCGGGCGCGACCGCCGTCGGAGCGGCCGAACGCGAGTGCGATCGGCACGGCCACGGTGCTGGCCGAGGCCACGGCGTCGAACGCGAGCAGCGCGAGGTCCTGCGCGAACGCCAGGTGCGCGGACGCGAGGGCCATGCCGACACCGGAAGCGAGCAGGAGCGCCTTCGCGCGGAACGCGAGCGCGACCCCGAGGAGTGCCGTGACCGCCGGGGGTACGGTCCCGAGCACCCGTGTCAGGAGCGCGGCCGCGCGGGGGGTACCCGTCGCCCTCCGACGTGGAACGACGGCGACGGCGACGCACGCGACGCCGAGGACGATCTCCGCCACGCCGATGCCGGGCTCCGCTCCGACGTGCCGGGGCGGCACGAGGGCGGACCGGAACAGTGTCTGTGCGGCGAGGGTCACCCCGAACACGCCGACCACGTAGCCGCACGCGAACAGCACCGCGGGGAGGCGGCCCGGCCGGCCGAGGAGCAGCGTCAGCACGGCGACGACCGGGACCGAGCTCAGGGCGCCGGCGACGGCGAAGGGGAGGACCTGGCCGAGGACGACGAGCATCGACCGACGGTCAGTACTCGGCGTCGTCCTCGTCGACGCGGCGACGCACCGTGCGCTGACCGGTCGCCGGGTCGACCTCGGTGACCAGCGTCGTCTCGGCACGCCTGCGTCGGAAGCGCAGCACGATCCCCAGCACGAGCACGAGGAACCCGGCGACGAGCAGGATGCAGCCGATCAGCTGGATGTCGACGCCGACGATCGTGAAGTCCAGTGCGAACGCCAGGATCGCGCCGACCACCATGAGGAAGACGCCGCCGCCGATGCTCATGCGTCGACCTTCTCGATGTCGCCGATTACCCAGGACCGGTCGAAGTACGGCTGCAGCGGACCGTACAGTCGCAGGTACGAGAACCACTGCTGTCCGGGGATCGTCTGGATCCAGTTCGTCACGCCGGATGCCGGCGGCGTCGGGCCGAACTCGAGCACCACCGACCCGTCCTCCTCGGTGCGGAGGTCGGTGTCCCGGCTTCCCCGGTCACCGCGCTGCTGCTCGTTGTCGACGAGGCACCGCGTGACGGTGTCGTAGACCGTGACCGACCAGAACAGTGCGGCGGGCACCGGGGCCGGCACGGTCAGGGTGTACGCCCGGCCACCCTCGAGCCAGTCGCCGTCGGCGTCGGTGTAGGCGCCGAGGTAGGCCTGACCCTTGCCGGGGGTCGTGCTCTTCATCGCCGACGAGAAGCTCACGGCCTCGTAGAACCACGACGCTCGCTCGAGCAGTTCGTCGTACCACGGCCCGCGCTGCGCCGAGTTCGAGAGCACCACGGCGCTGTCCCAGGCCCGGTCGGGCCAGTACCTGGCGTCCGGGAAACGCTTCGCGAAGGTGTTCGCCTGCGCCATCCGTTCGCCGACCTCCGCCGCACGTCCCAGGATCGCCTGCAGACGGGCGTCGGGGGTGAACGGCCGGCCCGGCTCGATGCCGAGCTGGCGGAGCATCGCGAGGAAGAACCGGTCGCGTTCGTCGACGACCTCGGTCTGGACGACCTCGTGCAGTCGGGCCCAGTACGCCAGACCGGACGGCTGGTCGCCCGACCACGGGCGCCCGTCCGGTGACACCAACCGGGTCTCGGGCGGGTCGTCGTGCTGGCTGAAGGGGTGGACCCGGACCTGCTGCGCGAGCGCGAGCCCTGCGTCGGGGTCCGGGTCGAGCGTCCGGAAGCCGAACATGACGTTCATCCCGGAGGACCGCAGCACGGACCAGTCCGGAGCGTGATCGGGGACGGCCTGGCCCGGGCCCACCACGAGGGTCGTCCCGCCACGACCACCGTCCGGCCCCATCTCCCCGAGCGCACCGACCTCGCGCTGCCAGAAGTCCGACACCCCGCCCGCCGTCGGGCCCGGTGGGAGCTCGATGACCAGTGGGCCGGTCCGGCTGAGGTCGAAGAAGTTGAGGATGTACGGCGTCGTGGCGTTCGCGGTGATGAGGCCGAGCCGGTCCCGGTACGTCACGTAGTGCACGAGGTCGTGGTCGGTCGCGCCGAAGACCCGCTCGTGCTGGTCCCGCCACTGGGCGTAGGACACGATCGGGAGCGCCCACAGGTAGAGCAGGCAACCGAGCTGGTGATCGAGCTCGTCGAAGACCTCGGGGAGCGCGTCGCGTGGTGGGAGTGCCGTCGTCATGCCCGCATGACACCCCCTCCGCGACGGACGGTCGTCACCCCAGGCGGGTGAACCGCGGTCCACCTGCGGATCGCCCGGTTGGGGTGGTGCCGCCCCGCGGAGCCCGGCGGTAGACCTTCCGCAACCGATCAGGAAGGGAACGATCATGGACTTCTGGACCACGTTCTGGGCGATCCTCTGGTACGCGCTCCTCGGCTTCGCGTTCGTCGCGTCGCTCATGGCGCTCTTCGCCGTCATCGCGGACCTGGTCCGCGACCACGAGCTCAGCGGCTGGTGGAAGGCCCTCTGGGTGCTCTTCCTCGTGTTCGTGCCGTTCCTCACCGTGTTCGTCTACCTCGTCGCCCGCGGCCGGGGCATGGCCGAACGGGGCGCCAGATCCGCCCAGCGCGACCGGGACGCCACCGAGGGCTACATCCGCCAGGTCGCCGGCACCTCGCCGTCGGACGAGATCGCCAAGGCGCGCACGCTCCTCGACGCCGGGACGATCACCCAGCCCGAGTTCGACCAGATCAAGACGAACGCCCTGGCCGGACGGTCCTGACGATGGTCCGGTTCGAGTTCGGTCCGGTCGAGGCGTTCGTCGTCCGGTTCCGGTCCGACGTCCCGATCGACGCCGTCTTCCGAGCCCTCGGCGACGTCGAACGAGCGGGGACGGTCCGACTGCTGGACTTCGCGCTCGTCGTCCGCGACGAGGACGGAGCGGTCGCCGTCCGCGAGGTCGACGACCTCGCGGACCTGCTCCCCGACGACGTCGTCGAGTTGGCGGCACGAGGGCTGACCGCCAACGAGGACATCGAGCAGGTCGCCGAGTCGGTGCAGCCGGGGTGGTCCGCGGCGATCGTCGTCATCGAGCTCCTCTGGGCGAAGTCGCTCGCCGAGCGGTTCACCGAGAACGGCAGCGAGTTGCTCGCGACCGTCCGGATCCCCGCTCCCGCCGTCAACGAGCTCGCCGCCGCGGCGCACATCGGGTAGGGGACGACCATGCTCTTCCGACGATTCGGACGACCGAGTCTCCTCGGCCTCGCCGCCGGCACTGCTGTCGTCGCGGGCACCGCGTCGGCGGTCGACGGCGCGATGGCCGGCCGCCGCGAGCGCATCGCCGCGGAGCGTGCCCTCGCGGCGCAACCGCCCGCCCCACCGGTCCAGCCTCCGGCGCCGGCAGCGGCAGCACCACCGGCCCCGGGCAAGGGTACCGACCTCATGAGCGAACTCGAGCGTCTCGGCAGCCTCCGGCAACAGGGGCTGCTCGACGATGCGGAGTTCACCGCGGCGAAGCAACGCCTCATCACCGGCTGACGTCCGACCGGACGCAGCCACCGAACGAAGGGAACCACCCATGCCAGCAACGACGACAGCCTCGGACTCGACGGTCGCGGTCTTCGCGACGAGCGACGAGGCACTCGAGGCCGCGAAGGCGCTCAAGGACGGCGGGTACGGCGAGGACGTCGTGTCCATCGTCGGGAAGGGCGTCAAGGACGAGAAGAAGGTGCACGGCTGGATCCCGAGCGGGAACGAAGCCGGTGCCTTCGGCGGGTGGGGTGCCCTGTGGGGTGCACTCACCGGGTGGCTCCTGCTCGGCTTCGTCTGGCTGCCCGGCATCGGCTGGGTCGCCGCCGCCGGATGGCTCGCCAGCACCCTGGTGGGCGCTGGCATCGGTGCAGGCCTCGGCGCACTCGTCGGGCTCGCGGTCCCGAAGGAGGAGATCCCCGAGTACGAGGAGGACCTCAAGGCGGACCGCTACCTGGTCATCGTGCACGGCGACGCCGCGACGGTCGACGCCGCCCACCGGATCCTCGGCGACGCGTCACCGGTGCGGGTCAGCCGCTACTCCGAGTGACGCAACCACACCAGACGGAAGGAAGGCACCACCATGGCTGATCTCATCGTGATCTCGTTCGACGACGAGGCGAAGGCGCTCGCCGCCTACGAGGAAGTGCAACTGCTGCAGGACGACCTCGTCGTCGAGCTCGCAGGCCTGGCACTCGTCCACGTCGACGACGCGGGCAAGACCCACGTCGAGACGCCCGGTCCCGCCGGCAAGATCGGTGCCGGGGTCGCGGGCGGGGCGCTCTTCGGGACGCTCCTCGGGCTCCTGTTCTTCGTCCCGTTCTTCGGGCTGGTGATCGGCGGCGCCCTCGGTGCCCTGTTCGCCGGGCTCGACAAGACCGGGTTGAACGCCGAGTTCCGCGACCGCGTCAAGAGCGCGGTCGCCGACGGGCAGTCGGCAGTCGTGATCTACGCGACGAAGATCACCGGGGACAAGTTCGGTGAGGCGCTCGCGCGGTTCGGCGGCACGATCGTGCAGACCTCGTTGTCCGAGGCCGACGAGCACGAGCTCGCACACGACATGACCGGGACGCGTTGACGCCTGGGCACTGACACGTCGCCGGCACCCGTGCCGGCGACGTGTCCGATCGGAAGGACGTGGCCATGACCGCGCTCATCGCCGGACTGATCGCTCCGGCACTCGGCATGGTCCTCAGCCCGCTCGCGATCATGGCGCTCGTCGCCGAACTCCTGTCGAAGCGGAACCGGGCGAACGGCGTCGCGTACCTGATCGGCTGGTCGCTCGCCGTCGTGGTCATCCTCGGCGCGTCGGTCGCCGTCTTCACCGCCATCGACTTCCACCCCGACCCGAACACGCCGACGTGGACCGCGCTCGTCCGGCTCGTCATCGCGCTCGGCCTGATCGCCACGGCCGTCTGGGTGTTCCGCCGGGGCGGCAAGGACCTCCGGAGGATGTCGACGGCATCGACCCCGAGCGAGGTCGCGGCGGCGGCACCGCAGCTCCCCGGGTGGTTGCAGAAGATCGGGGAGTTCACCCCGGCACGGTCGCTGGCACTCGGGTTCGGCATCTTCGCCGTCAACCCCGTCGACGCGTCCTGCGCGATCATCGCCGGCATCGACATCGCCGGCGCTCCCGTGACGTTCGGGGCCGGCGCGGTCGTGGCCGTCGTCTTCGCCGCCGTCGGGATCGCGCCGATCGCCGTGCCGGTGTGCTTCGTCCTCGCGCGGGGCGAGCGCGCCGAGCCGCTGCTGCAGGGCCTCCGCACGTGGATCGCCGGCCACACGAACGTCCTGAACGCCGCGCTGATCCTCGTCATCGGGGCGCTGCAGCTGCAGAAGGCGATCTCGGGGCTGCTGTCATGAGCGCCCCCGACGTCGACGACGGCCAGGACCGCCCGGACACGACCGGTGAACTCGCCGCCCTCCGGGCCGAGAACGCAGCACTGCGCGCGCAGCTGCACGGGACCGGCCGCAGTCGACGCGGATGGGGATGGGCGGTGCCGTCCGCGGTGCTGATCACCATCGGGGCGCTCCTGGCCCCGGTCGCCGTGCTGTCGTCGTGGGCCGGGCGCGAGGTGACCTCCACCGACGCCTTCGTCGCGACGTACGCTCCGCTCGTGCGCGACGAGGCGGTGCGCAGCTTCGTCGCCACGAAGACGATCGCTGTCGTCGACGAGCACGTCGACGTCCGAGCCCTCACCGGGACGGTCTTCGACGGCATCCGCGACCTCGACCTGCCGCCCCGGGCGAAGGCCGCACTCGGCACGCTCGAGGCGCCGGCGGCGGCGGGCGTGGAGAACCTCATCACGTCGACGGTGCACCGGTTCGTGGACTCTCCGCAGTTCGCGACGCTCTGGGAACGACTGCTCAGGACGGCGCACACACAGGTCAACGCCACCCTGCGCGGTGACCGGGACGCGGACGTGACGATCGCCGCCGACGGGTCGATCGGCATCCAGCTCGGCCCGGTCGTGTCCGCGGTGAAGCAACGCCTGCTCGACGACGGGCTCACCCTCGCGTCGCGGATCCCGGCGGTCGACCGGACCATCGTCATCGCCACCTCGGACGCCGCCGTGCGCGCACAGACGGCCTACACGCTCGTCCAGCTCACGGCGACGTGGCTGCCGTGGGCGGTGGTCGCGTTCGTCGCGGTCGGCGTGCTGATGGCACGTCGACGTGCACGGGCCCTCACCGCGGCCGCGGTCGGCGTCGCCGCGGCGATGGTCGCGACGATCCTCGCGGTCGCCGTCGGCCGGGTCCTCGCCGTCCGTGCGCTCGCCCCGGACCTGATGCCGCGGAACGCCGCACGTGTCGTCTACGACAGCACCGTGGCATTCGTGCTCAGCGCTGCGGTCGCCGGTGTGGTCCTGGCGCTGTCGGTCGCCGTCGTGGCCTGGTTCGCCGGATCGTCACGGTCCGCCGTGCGACTCCGCGGAGCCTGCACCCGTGCGGCGTCGGCGCTCCGGGACGCCGGCGCCCGTCGGGGCTGGACGACCGGGGGTGTCGGGGTCGCGCTGTACCGCGGTCGGGTGCTCCTCCGCACGCTGGTCGCACTCGGGGCCGCGGCGATCATCGCGCTGCACCGGCCCCTCGAGCCGTCCGTGATCGTCTGGACGCTGGTCGGTGCGCTCGTCGTGGTCGCCCTCGTCGAGGTGCTCGGGCGGCCGGTCCCCGCGGTGTTCTCACCCGCTTCAGACGACCCGCCGCCGACGGCTCGACCGTAGCGTCGGCGCGAGACACAACCGATCGGGACGGAGACCCCATGCGACTCTGGAGAGCACGTGCGGCCGGTGCGGTCGCCGGGCCCGGCGCCGGCGGCAGCCCCGCACCCGACCGTGGGGTCGGTCCGGGGCTCCGTCTCGTCCTCGGACTCGCGGCCGCCGTCGTGGTCGCCATCGGCTGCGCGAAGTTCTCGACGATCATCGGCCCGACGGTGCTGGCGCTCGTGGTGACGATCTGCGTCCAACCCGTCCGGGTGGGGCTGGAACGGATGGGCCTCGGTCGCGCGTTCGCCTCCGCGGTGGTGATCGTCGTGATCCTCGTGCTGCTCGTCGGGTTCAGCGCGGCACTGGTCGTGTCCGTGGCCCAGTTCACGACGCTCTTCCCGCAGTACGCCGACCAGATCCACGCGTTCGAGCAGTCGATCGCGCAGTGGCTGACGTCGCTCGGGATCGGGCAGCAGCAGGTCGAGGCGCTGCTCGGGAGCTTCGACCCGGCCGGGATCGTCGGCGCGGTCTCCGGTGTCGTCGGCAGCGTGTTCGGGCTCGGCGTCGGGTTGTTCCTCGTCCTGGCGCTCATCGTCTTCATGACCCTCGACGCCGGGTACGGCCGGGTGATCGCCCGCCGGCTCCGTCCGGCTCGTCCGCTCCTCGTCGACGCGCTCGACGCGTTCACGGCGAGCGTGCGGCGCTACATGGTCGTGACGGCGCTGCTCGGAGCCGCGGTCGCGGTGCTGGACTTCGTCGCCCTGCTCGTCCTGCACGTGCCCGGCGCCGCGCTCTGGGGCCTGCTGGCGTTCATCACCGGGTTCATCCCGAACATCGGGTACTGGATCGGCATCATCCCGCCGGTCGTCCTCGCGCTGCTGGCGAACGGCTGGGGGAACGCCGTCGCCGTCATCGTCATCTACGCCGTCATCAACGGCGTGATCCAGTCCGGGCTGCAGCCGCACATCGTCGGGTCGGCGGTGTCGCTCAACCAGACCGTCACGTTCCTCTCGCTCGTCTTCTGGTCGGCGGTACTCGGACCGCTCGGCGCGGTGCTGGCGATCCCGTTGACCCTGGCGGTCCGCGCGCTCCTGGTCGACGCCAACCCGGACGCCCGGTGGATCAGACCCGTGCTCGGCGACGTCAGCGGCCTGCAGGGGACGGTGCGGCGATGAACGCGGCGCAGCTCATCGGCGAGCTCCTGCCGCAGGCGGTGACGATCGCGATCAGCCCCATCCCGATCATCGCGGCGATCCTGATGCTCCTGTCGGCGCGCGCCCGTTCGGTCGCGACGGCGTTCCTCGCAGGGTGGGTCGTGGGCATCGCGGTCGCGGCCGTGGTCGTGACCCTGCTCGCCTCGGCGATCCCGACCAGCGACCCGGACTCGTCGAAACCGATCGTCGGGGTCGTGAAGATCGTGCTCGGTGTCCTGCTCGTCCTCCTCGCCGTGCACCAGTGGCGCGGGCGGCCCGCGGACGGCGCGACTCCCGCGCCCCCGGCGTGGATGACGGCGATCGACTCGATCACCCCGGTGAAGGCGGCCGGACTCGCGTTCCTGCTCGCCGCGGTGAACCCGAAGAACCTGCTGATGGCGGTCGCGGCGGGGGTGTCCGTGGGGACCTCCGGTGCCTCGACGGGGGCGGTCGTCGGTGCCCTGGTGGTCTTCGTCGTCATCGCGTCCGTCAGCGTCGGGGTCCCGGTCCTGGGATTCCTCGTGCTCGGCACCCGCCTGGCCGACGGGCTCTCGCGGCTCCGCGACTGGCTGACCCACAACAACGCCACGATCATGGCCGTCCTGCTGCTCGTCATCGGGGTCGTGACGATCGGCAAGGGCATCGGGGACTTCTGATGCGGTTCCTGGCAGGGCTCGACCGCACCACGTGGCGGACCGAAGCGCTCTCCGGTGTGACGCTCGCCGCGATCGCGATCCCGCTCAACATCGGGTACGCGCAGATCGCCGGCCTCCCCGCCACGGCCGGCCTCTACGCGCTCATCGTGCCCGGTGTGCTCTTCGGCCTCCTCGCGTCCAGCCGGCAGCTCGTCGCCTCGCCGGACGCCGCGGCCGCCGCCCTCGTCGGGTCGTCGCTCGCGGGACTCGCGGCAGCGGGGAGTGGGTCCTACCTCCAGCTCGCGTTCGCCCAGGCGCTCATCGGTGCGGTGGTCTTCGCACTGTGCGCGGTCCTGAAGCTGGGGTTCCTGGCGAACTTCCTGTCCGCCCCGATCCTGGTCGGGTTCGTCGGCGGCCTCGCGCTGGACATCCTGATCAGCCAGGTCGCGAAGATGCTCGGCGTCACGGTGGACAGCGGTGACGACGTCGTCCCGCGCCTCGGTGAACTCATCGCGGGACTCGGGCACGTGAACCCGTGGTCGACGTCCATCGCGGTCGGGTCGATCGTCGTCCTCGTGGTCGGCCGGCGCGTCCGTGCGGTCCCGTGGGCGCTCGTGGTCCTGGTCGCGTCGACCCTCGTGCTGGTGCTCTTCCACCTGGACGAACGAGGGGTGTCGGTCCTCGGGTCGGTGCCGGCCGGACCGCCCACGCTGACGTGGCCGCAGATCTCCTGGCACCAGTGGCTCCAGCTGGTGCCGAGCGCGGTCGCCCTCACGCTCGTGGCCATGGCCGAGGGACTGCTCGTCGCCCGCCGGTACGCGGAACGGCACGGGTACCCGGAGAACGCGAACCGCGATCTGTTCGCGTTCTCCGCGGCGAACCTCGGATCGGGTCTGACCGGCGGGTTCACGGTCGGGTCATCGGCCTCCCGGACCGCGGCCATGGACCAAGCCGGGTCGCGGACACAGCTCCCGACGGTCATCGCCGCCGTGCTCGCGTTGCTCGTGGTGTGCTTCGGGACGGCGCTGCTGCAGGACATCCCCTCGCCGGCCATCGGTGCCATCGTCGCCGTCGCGGTCGTCCCGCTGCTCGGCATCCGGGACTTCGCCCGGCTCTGGAAGCTCCGACGGTTCGAGTTCGCGGTCGCAGCGGTGTGCTTCCTCGGCGCACTCCTGCTCGGTCCGATCGCCGGTGTCGTCATCGCGTTCGTCCTGTCGCTCGTCAACGTCGTCCGCAGCGCCGCGAACCCGCCCGTCGACGTCCTCGCCCCGAGCGGTGAGCCCGTCGACGCGTTCCGGGCCGCGCGCGACGGGCAGGTGTCGTCCGCGCCGGGCGTCGTCGTCCTCCGGTTCGCCGGGCCGCTGTTCTTCGGCAACGCGCAGGTGTTCGCCGCGGCGGTCCGCTCGTCGGTCACCGCCGGGGTCGCGGACGGCGCACGACACCTCGTGCTCGACTGCGAGGCGGTCACCGGCATCGACACGACCGCTGCCGACGTCGTCGGTGAGTCGATCGAGTGGGTCCGGGCCCAGGGCATCGACGTCGCCTTCAGCCGGGCACGGGCAGCGACCCGCGCCGAGCTCGAGCACTTCGACCTGGTCGGCGACAGCAGGTTCTTCGGCAGCAACCGTGCCGCGGTCGCGGCACTGTCCGTGGCGGAGTGACGCGCGCTCGGTCGTGTCCGGCAGGGGCGGTGGGGCCGGGAGGCGCGGATCGCGGCCGGCGCGCACGTCGCGATCCGCGCCTCCCGGCCGTCCACTGCGTCGGCTTCAGCCGTCCTGTCGGATCTCGGAGATCTCGAGGCCGAGATCCGCGATGCGCGCGAGCAGCGCGTGCAGCTCGACCTGGTCGTGGAGCGTGCCGACCAGGAGGGTCTGCGCCGGCGCGACCTGGACGACCTCGAACTCCGGGAACGCGGCCGCGAGGGTGTCGGAGCGCGCGTAGGGGAGTCGGACCTCGTAGCGTCGCATCATCGTCCTCCTCGGAGCGGTACCCCGATGATCGCCGAGGGGACACACACGATCGTCCCCTGAACCGGGTGAACCGGGCTCCACCGCCGAGCAGTCCGCCCGGCGACGCTCAGAGCAGGCCGTGCTGGCGGGCGACGGCGACGGCCTCGGTGCGACCGCCGACGTCGAGCTTCGTGTAGATGCTGCGGAGGTGCGTCTTGACGGTGTTCGCGCTGAGGTGGTGCTTCGCCGCGATCTCGGCCACCGTCTGGTGGGCCGGGAGTTCCAGGAGCAGCTCCTGCTCCTTCGGGGTGAGCGCGACCATCGTGTCCGCCCGTTCGACGCCGAGCGGGATCCGCGCGGCCGTGGCGAGGTCGAGCACGTGCGTCGCGTACGCCTCGAGCGCACCGAACGAACCACGGGCCTCGAACACGAGCTGCGCGCCGAAGCCGCGGTTCGCGAGGAACTCGCGGGCGTACCCGAACTCCTCCGCGACCTCGAGCGCTCGGCGGAGCCGCTCGGTCGTCTCCGTCCGGCGTCCGTCGTCCTTCGCCCGCGCGGCCAGCACGAGGTGTGCGGTGACCACACTCGACCCCGTCCAGGCGCTCCGGTCCTCGTCGAGCACCTCGGCCAGCGCCCGCTCGGCGAGGTGGTCGTTGCGCCCCGCGGCGAGGAGCCGCAGGGTCCGAGCCTCGAGCGAGTCCGGGCCGAGGACCGCGACGACGAGCTGGCGGACGTCGGCGGCGGCGTGCGGACCGTGGAGTGCGTGCGACCAGGTGAAGAGCCGGGTCGAGACGGTGGCGACGACCCGCGGGTGGTCCCGACCGTCGGCGCGGACGAGCTGGACGAGCTGCGACAGAGCTTCCCGCGGCGCGGGCGACGCGTCGAGCGCGGCGACGAGCAGCAGTGACCGTGCCTGCAGCAGGAGCCCCAGGTCGGTACCCGTCGGGTCTGCGGCGTGGATCTGGTGCACCGAGGCGAACGACACCGGCTCGCACCGCGCGTACGCGTACGCCGTGGTGATGAGCATCGTCCGGGCGGTCGCTCGGTTGTACGGCGGTGACGTGTCGAACGACACCGCTGCCGTCCGCTGCTCGTACGCCGTCGCGCTCCGCCAGTCGCCGACGCTCCCGGCGAGGCCCGCGAGTGCCTCGGCTGCGATCAGGTACACCCACGTGTAGCCGGCGCGCAGCGCGGTCGCCTGCAGTGAGCGCAGGAGGGACTCGGCGTCGGTGCGGTTCCCGGCGGTGGCGAGCAACGACGCGATGGCCGAGCGGATCGCGAGGGCCGCGTCGAGCGACTCGATGGGCGTCGCGCGCATGAAGTCGCCGAGGACGCGCAGCTGCACCGTCGCCTCGTCGGGGTCGTCGACCATGAACGCCTCGATCGCGTGCACCATCGGCCGCCAGCGTCGAGCGCTCTCCGGCGTCGCCGTGGCCAGCAGCCGCTTCGCCTCTGCGAGTCGCTCGCGACTGCCGATCCGGTCCGGGAAGGACGGGATGTCCATGCCGAGGCGCAGGACGGCGATGGCGAGGGTGTCCGGCAGGTTCGCGAGGGTCCTGAGCGCGGTCGTGACGGTCGCGCTCCGCCCTTGCATGAGGAGGGCCGCACCCGAGCGCTCGAGCTGGTGCGCGATCATGCCCAGGTCGCGGGAGAGCAAGGCCTGGTGGACCGCGGCGTCGTGGTCGCCGTGCAGTTCGTACCACTCGGCCGCGAGCATGTGGTTCTGGATCGCGAGGTGCTCGTCCCGTCGACGGAGCTCGGCGCGCAGGTAGCTGGTGAGGATCGGGTGGAACCGGAAGCCGTCCCCGCTGCGGTCTGGGTCCACCAGGACGTTCCTGGCACTGAGCCGTCGGAGCACACTCCCGGCGTCCCGGCGGCGGGTGAGGGTGACCGCGAGGTCCAGTGGCACGTGGACGCCCACGGCGGTGCGCATCAGGACGTCGCGGTCGTGCGGGTCCAGCGCGTCGAGCACCCGGACGAGCAGGTAGTCCGCGACCTGGTGCTGGTCGCCGTCGAACTGCGCGATGGCGGCGACCGGGTCGGACTGCGCCGCGAGGTACGGCATCGCCAGTGCCAGTCCGGCGGCCCAGCCGTCGGTCCGCTCCGCGAGGGACTCGGCGTCGGCGACCGCGAGGCGCAGTCCGAACGAGCAGGCGAGCTCGATCGTCTCCTGCACCGTGAACGCGAGGTCGCGGTTCGGGATGACGACCCGGCCCGCTGCGGCGAGGGTGACCTCGGCGAACCCGCTGGGCTCGTACCGTCCGGCGATGACGAGACGGGTGCGGGGTGGGAGCGATGCGACGAGCCGGACGAGTGGTGCGACGCCGCGTCCGTCGAGGAGGCTGTCGATGTCGTCGATCACGAGCCACTCCTCGGCGTCCACGATGCTCGTGCTCGTGCTCGTGCTCGTGCTCGTGCTCGTCGCGTCCGGGTGGGTCGTCGGACCGAGGTCCGCGCTGGTGAGCCAGCGCGCCGTCAGGCCGTCCTCGGCGAGGGCAGCGGCCCACTGTGCGAGGAGCGTGGACTTGCCGGCGCCCGCAGCGGCCCAGATGGTGAGCAGCCGCTGGTCGGATCGCCGGAAGGCACGGAGCTGCGCGAGCAGGCGTGGTCGGTCGAACGCCCTCGTGGTGGACGCGGTTCGGTCGTGCGTGCGGGATCGGGCATCGCCGGACGGCCGCGCCGTCAGCTCCGTCCGTGTGCTCCGTGTCGTCTCGTCGAGCGTGTACATGCTTGCCTTCCCCTGAAAAGGCCCTGATGAGGTCACACACTACGTCGGGGACTATCCGTTCTGTGCGGTGTCTGCCTCAGGAGGGACAGGATCACCCCTCTCGGGTGAGGGAGCCTCGGCTGGGGCTGGGGCTGGGGCTGGGGCTGGGGCTGTCGCCGTCCGCGCTCGGCCGGCTTCCTCGAGGTGACGGAACCACACCGTGCGCCGTGCAACGGTGGCGGCACCATCGGGCACCGACAGGACGACGAGCTGCACGCCGTGCGCCTCGAGTTCGTGGTCGAGGTCCTCGAGGGCGTCCAGCACCGTCACGGACGTCTGTCGCATCTGGTGCAGGTCGAGCAGGACCCGCCGGGTGTCCGGGTCGACGGCCGAGAGGACTGCCCGGCTGTAGCCGAGCACATTCGCGGTGTAGAGCGGACCGCCCACCGTCAGCGCGAGGTCGCCACCGGACCGGTGCACGTCGTCCATCCGGACACGGTTCAGCTCGCGGAGCACGACCCCGAAGGTGCCGAGCACCCCGACGAGCACCGCGGGGAGCAGCCCGACGGTGAGGCCGGCGAACGCGGTCGCCGCGGCGATCCAGAAGTCGCGACGGCTGATGCGGGCGAGCCGGATCAGGGCGCGGACGTCGATCAGGCCGATGACCGCCGTGAAGACCAGCGCCGCGAGGGTCGCCTGCGGCAGCAGCCCGAGCACCGGGCCGAGGAACAGCGCCACGACGACCGCGAGCACGGCGGTGACGATGCCGGACAGCTGCGACCGGGCGCCGGCCCCCTGGTTGACCGCGCTCTGCGAGAAGCCGCCGGCGGCGGGCAGGACCTGGAAGAACGAACCCAGGGTGCTCGCCGCGGCGGTCGCCAGGAGCTCACGGTCGCTGTCGATCGGCGGGTCCTCACGGCGGCGGATCCCGCGTGCCACCGCTGCCGACTCGAGGAACGCCATCGTCGCGATCGCGAACACCCCCGGGAGCATCGCCGGCACGTGCTGGAACGTCGGCAGGTGGGGGACGGGCAGACCGGACGGCACCGGGTCGATCAGCCGGAGGCCGCCCGCCGCGTCCGGCCCGGTGATCGCGACGAGCACGATGCCCGCCACGACGACGACGAGCGGCCACGGCACCCGCGGCAGGAAGCGACGTCCGAGCACGAGGACGGCGATCGAGGCCGCCGCGAGCAGCATCGTCGGTCCGTCCGCCCGGGGGAGCGCCTCGACCGCTGCCACCACCGCGCGGACGAACCCGTGCCCGGAGAACCCGGTGTCGACGCCCAGGACCTTCGGCAGCTGCCCGACTGCGACGGTCGAACCGACGCCGACCTGGACGCCGACGAGGGTGGCCGAGCTGATGTTCTCGACGAGGGATCCCAGGTGGAGCACGCGTGCCGCGAGCAGGACGAGCCCGACGAGCAGCGTGAGGGTGGTCAACGAGCCGAGCGCGTCGGGGGAACCGGCCGCAACGCCGGCGGTGACGAGGGTCGTGGCCGTGAGGGTCGCGATGGTCGACGTCGTGGACACGCTCATCGCCCGGGAGCCGCCGAGCACCGCGTACACCAGCATCGGCACCATGCAGGTGTAGAGACCCACCTGGACCGGCAGGTCGGCGATGGTCGCGTACGCCATCGCCTGCGGGACGACCACCGCGCCGGCGCTCAGCCCCGCCAGGACGTCGGGTCCGCCCCAGGCGCTCCGGTAGTGCCGGAGCGTCGGGGCGAACCACGGCGCGCGGGCGCGGTCGGTGGTGACCGTCACGGTCGGGTCAGTCGCGTGAGTACGCCGCGGCGAGGTGCGCCTCGAGGTCGACGTAGGCGTCGTCCGCGATGTCGAACACGACCTTGTGGATGGTGCCGTCGTGGAACGCGAACCGGTCACCCGCGTACGCCGCGGTCACCGCGTCGCCGCTGTCGTACCCGATGCAGAGCCCTTCACCGCAGAGCGAGAAGTGGCCGAGCACCGTCCGGATGCGCATCTCGGCGACCTGTTCGTCGTCGATGTACAGCGCGAGCGGACCGACGCCCTCGCGGTACTCGCCCATGCCCTCCTTCGTGAACGACACCCCGACGAGGTGCCGCCCGGACGTGGGCGCCGGCGCCTGGACGACGTTCTCCGGCGGGATGCCGAGGAAGTTGTACACGTAGGTGAGCTGGCCGTCCTTGACGTAGAGCGCGTGACCGCCGAACCGGGATCCGTGCGCGAACACCACGCCCTCGGTGTCCGGGGTGAAGTCGACGTCCGCGATGATCCGGTACGAGACGCCGTGCACGTTCGCGGCCGAGCGCTCGGGGACCTCCGTCGTGCCGGGGTAGTAGGTGTACTGCCCGGTGGGTGGCACCGGAACCTTGAACTCCATGTTGACGAAGGTCTCGAAGTCCTTCGGGTTCCCGATGATCTGCAGGTCGTTCAGCGGCAGGACGTCGTTCGCCGTCGCCTCCTCGAACCAGAGCGCCTTGAGCTCCTCGACCTTCTCCGGGTGCTCCTCGGCGAGGTCGTGGGCCTCGGCGCGGTCGACGTCGGTGTGGAACAGCTGCCAGCGGTCCTCGGCGAACCCGCTGATGCCGGAGACCGGCCCGTGCTCGGTGACCGCCTTCCACCCGTCGTGCCAGATGCCGCGGTTGCCGAGCATCTCGTAGTACTGCGTGTGCTTCTCGGTCGGCGCGTCGGCCGAGTCGAAGCTGTACCGCATCGAGACCCCGTCCAGCGGGTTCTGCGGCACACCCGCGTAGGTCTCCGGGAACGTCACGCCGCACGCGTCGAGGATCGTCGGCACGATGTCGGTCGAGTGGTGGTACTGGTTCCGCACCTCGCCCTGCGACGCGATGCCGGCGGGCCAGTGGATGACCAGCGGGTCGCAGATGCCACCCTGGTACGTGTAGCGCTTGAACATCCGGTACGGCGTCGAGAACGCCATCGCCCACCCGGTCGGGTAGTGGTTGTAGGTGTCCGGGCTGCCGAGCTGGTCGACCATCGTCAGGTTCTGCTCGAGGTCGTCCGGGTAGCCGCCGAAGATCTTGCCCTCGTTGACCGAGCCGTTCGGGCTGCCCTCACCGGACGCCCCGTTGTCCGCGCAGTAGATGACGAGGGTGTTGTCGAGCTGGCCGGACTCCTCGAGGTAGTCGACGATGCGGCCGACCTGGGCGTCGGTGTACTCGGAGAAGCCCGCGAACACCTCGGCCATCCGGCTGAACATCGTCCGTTCCTGGTCGTTCAACTCGTCCCAGGGGCGGACGAGGTCCGTCTCGGAGAACGTCCCCGGCAGCATCGGGTTCTCGTCCGTGAGCTCCGTGCCCTCGGGCAGGAGGCCGCGCTCGATCATCCGCGGGAGCACCCACTCGCGGTACGCCTCGTACCCGTCGTCGAACGCACCCTTGTACTTGTCGATGTACTCCTGCGGCGCGTGGTGCGGCGCGTGGTTCGCCCCGGGGCAGAACCAGAGGTACCAGGGCTTGTCCGGTTCGGTCTGCTTCGAGTCGCGGATCATCTTGAGGGCCTGGTCGGCGAGGTCCTTCGACAGGTGGTAGCCGTCCTCGGGCAGGTACGGCTGGTCGATGTAGTGGTTGTCCTCGGCGAGCGACGGGTACCAGTTGTTGGTCTCACCGCCGATGAACCCGTAGAAGCGGTCGTAGCCCTGGGCGAGCGGCCAGTTCTTCTTCGACGCACCGGCGGTCCACTCGTCGATCGGGACGTTGTGGTTCTTGCCGACCCAGAACGTCGACCACCCGGCGTCCCGGAGGACGTTCGCCATGGTGGCGTTCTCGGGCGGGATGTGGGAGTTGTAGCCCGGGAACCCGGTCGACGACTCCGAGATGGTCGCGAACCCGTTCGAGTGGTGGTTCCGACCGGTGAGCAGCGTCGACCGCGTCGGCGAGCACAGCGCCGTCGTGTGCCACTGCGAGTACGTCAGTCCGCCGGCCGCGAGCCGCTCCATCGTCGGCATCTGGATGCGCCCGCCGTACGGCGACCACGCTGCCTGACCGGTGTCGTCGTAGAGGACGACGAGCACGTTCGGCGACCCCTGGGCCGCCTTCTCGGGGATGAACGCGTCCCAGTCGGAGACCGAGTCGCGCACGTCGAGCTCGATCTTCCCGGAGAACCGCTTTGCCATGATCCGCTCCCTCGTTCAGTGGTGCTCCCCAGGGTCCGGGCCGCCGGACGCCCGGCCCACGCCCGGAACGGGTGAGTTCGGCGTGTTCAACGGATCGTCGCCGACGCGCATCGCCGGCCGGGGCTCCGACGTCACGGAGCCGCGCAGCCCCGCTGCCCCGATCACCTCCCGCACCGCGCGGACGACGTCGGACCGAGCGGTCTCCCGCTCGTCGAAGGTCGACCAGAACCGCAGGTCGAGGTCGACGTGGTCGGGAGTGGAGGTGCGGAGCAGCAGCTCGGTGGTCGACCCCGGCAGGACGCCCGCACGGTCGACGGCCTGCACGAGCGACGTCGAGAGCTGGTCCAGGTCACGGACCGCGTGCACCCGCACCCGGACCTCGTTCCGCAACCGCCCCGTCTCGGACGCGTTGGTGAGCGGTCCCTCGAGGAGCATCGTGTTCGGGACCCGGACGGTCCGACCGTCCGAGGTCAGCAGCAGCACCGCGCGACCCGTCAGCTCGATGATGCGTCCGTCGACGTCCGCCAGCTCGATGTGGTCGCCGATCGTGACCGGTCGGCGCGCCTGGATCACGAGTCCCGCGCCGAAGTTCGCGGCGATACCACGGAGCGCCAGGAAGGCCACGATCCCGATGATGATGACCGCGGCGAGCACGGGTTGCAGCGGGGCGCCGAGCACGGTCAGGACGACACCCACGGTGAGCAGCAGGATCGCGTACCGCACCAGCCGCGCCACGAGGTTCGTCGAGCTCGGCGCGAGCCCGCTCCACCGCGCCAGGATCTTCGCCGTGCCACGTCGCGCCCAGACCGAGGCGAACCAGCCGGCGACCAGGACCGCGGCGGCGAGGAGCACGTCCCACAGCCCGAACGAGGAGTTCTTCAGGAGGTCGTCGACGAGGTCGTCCAGCATGCCCGTCGTCCCTTCGCTCGTCCCTCCGGCCGTTCCTCCGGTGGTCGGTGACGGTACGGCTCGTACCGGTGCCGTTCTTCACCCGGCCAGGGTGAGGCCTCGGCACGACGCCGGTGGTGGGCTGTTCCGCATGGAGGAGTCCGCTCACCACGACCACGCGTGCTGCGCGCCGTCGTTCGATCGTCCGACAGAGACGGTGACCGCGACCGACCGCGGGCCGCGCACCGGCGAGCACCACCACGGGGTGGAGCAGGCGCGGATCCCGGCCCAGACGTTCCTGATGGGGGACACCCTCGGTGACGGGAAGTGGGCCGACGGCGAGCAACCGGCGCACTTCGTCTCACTCGCGGCGTTCGACATCGACGTCACCTCGGTGACGAACGACGACTTCGCCCGCTTCGTCGACGCGACCGGGTACCGGACGGAGGCCGAGCGCTTCGGGTACTCGGCGGTGTTCCACCTCGCGCTGGCCGCCGACGACGAGGACGTACTCGGCCAGCCGCCGCAGACTCCGTGGTGGCTCGGTGTCCGCGGGGCCGACTGGAGCCACCCGGGCGGCCCGAGGTCCGACCTCGTCGGGCTCGGCGACCACCCCGTCGTGCACGTGAGCTGGAACGACGCGTCGGCGTACGCGCGGTGGGCGGGGCGGGCGCTCCCCACCGAGGCGCAGTGGGAAGCGGCGTCCCGCGGCGGTCTCGAGGGGGCCCGGTACCCGTGGGGTAACGACCTCGCCGACACCGACGCACCCCGGTGGCGGGTGAACATCTGGCAGGGGACGTTCCCCACCGTGAACACGGCCGAGGACGGGTACGCGACGACGGCGCCGGTACGGAGCTTCCAGCCGAACGGCTACGGGCTGTGGCAGACGGTCGGGAACGTCTGGGAGTGGTGCAGCGACGTCTGGGCCGAGGAGACCTACGCGGCGGACGCGGCAGCCGGACTCGTGCACGAGCCGGTCGGACCGCCGGCCCGGAACGCGGCGCAGGACGCCCGGGTCATGCGCGGCGGTTCGTACCTCTGCCACGACTCGTACTGCAACCGGTACCGGAACGCGGCGCGGTCGTCCAACACCCCGGACTCGTCGATGGGCAACGCCGGCTTCCGGACGGTCGCTCGCCAGGGCGAGCGACGAGGCTGACGAGCAGTGCCCGCTTCCGGGGACGGCCTAGTCGAAGGCGCGCATCTCCCGGACGAGTTCCTGTTCGTCGGAGTCGGTCAAGGTGGTGCGTACGATGTCGCCGCCGGAGCCGTGCAGGCCGTCGTCGAACTCGTCACTCTGGACCCGAGTGGCGTAGACGACCACGGCGGAGTGGCCGTTCGGGACGGCCGCCCTGACGCGTCCTCGGAACGCAGCGTCGACGTTCGTCCGGTCGAGGCCGGCGAACAGGGCGCCGATCGCGCCGCCCGCGGCGAGTCCCAGCAGTGGGATGAAGAAGAGCGCCCCGAGGACCGTCCCGAAGACCGCGCTCGTCGCCGCCCGCGTCGCGAGGTCCGACGTCCTGTCCGGGCTCTCGAGATGGAGCTTCCCGTGTTCGTCGATGTGGACGAACGCGATGCCGGCGATGTCGATCACGAGCCGGTCGCCGAGGTCTTGCACCGCATCGAAGGTGGCGCGCGCTCGTGTCTCGTCGTCGAACGCGATCACGATCAGCTCGGACATCACGCTCCTTCCGACGTACTCAACACGGGGCCCTACGGCACGACGATGTTGAACGAGGGGTCTCCCGGCTGCAGGACGGACAGCAGTGTCGACAGCACGGTCTGGTCGCCCAGCACCTGCAGTCCGTTCGCGCTGGTGTCGCCGCCGACGAGGCGGAGCAGCCGGCTCTTCGTCAGTGTCAGCGTGACGTCCGCGGTCGACGGGTTGGCCGCCTTCTCGACGTACACCAGGGCGCCGTTGCGGAGGGTGAGCCGGTACGAGGTCTGTTCGTCCTCGAGCACGATGTCCAACGCCAGCGTGAGATCCCAGGCGCGGGGTCCGTCGACGGTGATGGCGATCGCGTCGAACAGCTGCGGTGCGGTGAGCTGCGCGAGGATCTCCGGCGCGTTCGTCGTGGTGGGGGTGCCGAAGTTCTCCCCCCGGAGCTCGGTCGCGCCGGAGAGGAAGAAGTTCCGCCACGTGCCGTTCTCGGCGCCGTACGCGAGCTGCTCGAGCGTGTCCGCGTACAGCGTCCTGGCCGGGCCGTGGTCGGGGTCTGCGAAGATCGCGTGGTCGAGGAGCGTGGCGGCCCACCGGAAGTCGCCGACGTCGTAGGCGACCTGCGCGAGCTCGACGACCCGGTCGAGTCCGCCGATTGCGCCGACGTACCGTTCGGCGAGGGGCTTCGGGGGGTGCGGCCAGAGCCGGGCGGGGTTGCCGTCGAACCAGCCCATGTACCGCTGGTAGATCGCCTTCACGTTGTGGCTGACCGACCCGTAGTAGCCGTGCGCGTGCCAGGCGTTCTCCAACGCGGGCGGCAACTGCATCTCCTCCGCGATCTCCGCACCGTTGAGCCCACGGTTGAGCATGCGGAGCGTCTGGTCGTGCAGGTACGCGTACAGGTCGCGTTGCAGCTCGAGGAACTCCCGGATCGCATCGCGACCCCACGTCGGCCAGTGGTGTGAGGTGAAGAGGACGTCCGTGCGGTCGGAGAAGAGTTCGATCGCCTCCGAGAGGTACCGGGACCACCCGTGCGGGTCGCGCACGAGCGCGCCGCGGAGGGTCAAGAGGTTGTGCAGGGTGTGCGTGGCGTTCTCAGCCATGCACAGTGCTCGACGTCCGGGAAACAGGAAGTGCATCTCGGCGGGTGCTTCCGTTCCGGGCGCCATCTGGAACTCGATCTCGATCCCGTCGATGGTGTGCCGTTCCCCGCTGGTGGTGATCTCCAGCGTCGGCGCGACGATCCCGGCGTGCCCGGTCGAGGTGGTCAGCCCGAGGCCGGCACCGACCATCCCCGCTGGGCCCCGCTCCAGCGCTGCGCCGTACATGTACCCGGCCCGTCGGCCCATCGCGGTGCCGGCGTACACGTTCTCTGCCACGGCCTCCGCGACGGTGCCCTCGGGTGCGATCACCTGCACGTTCCCCGATGCGACGTCGTCCTTCGTGGTGACGCCCAGGACGCCGCCGAAGTGGTCGATGTGGCTGTGGGTGAAGATGACGGCGACGACGGTTCGGGCGCCGCGGTGTTCCCGGTAGAGCGCCAGCGCCGCCGCGGCGGTCTCCGCCGAGATCAGCGGGTCGATGACGATCACCCCTGTGTCACCTTCGACGAACGTCACGTTCGACAGGTCGAGTCCGCGCACCTGGTAGATGCCCTCGACGACCTCGAAGAGCCCCTGTTTCGCGACCAGCACGGACTGCCGCCAGAGGCTCGGGTTCACGGTGTCGGGGGCGTCGCCGCGCAGGTACTCGGACGCGTCGGCGTCCCAGATGACGTCGCCGGTGTCGGTGCGAACCTGCCCCGGCGTCAGTGCGGCGACGAACCCCCGGTCCGCACTGGCGAAGTCACGTCGGTCGCTCATCGGGAGTGACTGCAGGAGGTCGGCCTGCTGCTGGCGGATGGCTTCCGATGCGTCGTTCTGCCTCATGGTGTTCTCCTCCTGGTCGCCGTCGGCGCCGCGATCCGGTACGCGGCTGATCACCGGCCGTGACGAGCAGGACTCGGCGATGCCGACACTGTGCTGCGGTCTGCTGCCGTGTGCTTCCCCCGTCTCGGGTGATTCGTCTCGATGACGACGACGGCGACGCCGCCGCGCTCGTCGAGCGGTGTTCACCCGCTCCGGGCGACGACGGGCACGCGGATCCCGACGAGGCTGAGCGGTCTCGGGTCGAAGGGTGGATCATGACGGCGGCAGACAGTTCGGGTCGAACCGGGCGGTGGACGGAACGCCGTGATCTCGTCACGGTCGTCCTGCTGTCCCTGACTGCCGTACTGACCGCCTGGTGCGGGTTCCAGGCGTCGAAGTGGAGCGGGGAGATGTCGATCTCCTTCAGCCAGGCCTCCAGCGCCCGTGTCCAAGCAGGCGACGCCGCCTCGCAGGCACGTGACGCTCGCCAGTGGGACCTCACCATCTGGGTGCAGTGGGTCCTCGCCGACGGCCGCGACGACGCGGCACTCCGCAGCTACGTCCAGGAGCGGTTCTCCGCGGAGCTCCGGACAGCATTCGAGCAGTGGGAGGCGAACGGACGGGCTGCGAACGGACCGTTCGCGACGAAGGCGTACGTCCCCGAAGGGCAGGTGCGCGCTGATCAGCTCAACCACCGCGCCGACACCGAGTTCGCACGCGCGCTCGAGACGAACCAGCTCTCGGACGACTACACGCTGCTCACCGTGCTCTTCGCCCTCGTGCTCTTCCTCACCGCCATCTCCCAACGCGAGCTCCAGGACTGGGCGCGGACCACACTGCTCGTCACGGCACTCGTCGGCGCAGCGGGTGGCGTGGTACTGCTCGCGCTGTTCCCGATCGACCTGTGATCCCACCGGGGGTCGGGAGCGTCGGGGTCGGCCCGTGGCAGACCACTGCGCCTCCGGTCCGAGGATCCGACGTGTTCTCAGACCGCTGGCTCCGGCTCCCACCCCAGCTCCGGCCCGAGCCGCTCCGCCATGTCCGTGATGATCTGCGCGTAGTCCTCCGGCTCGAAGGCGAACGGCAGGGCGAAGGCGACCTCGGTGACCGCCTGGTACCCGGCATCGGCGCGCAACCGGTCCGCGATCTCCGCGGAGGACCCGACGAGGTCGGCGGCGAAGAGCATGCCCGCCGGCCCCATCGGCACGCCGACCCGCCCGGAGCGCCCGTCGGCGTACGCGCGGTAGCGGGCCTCCTGCTCCCGTGTCGCGGTGTCGGTCGGGATGACGACCAGGCCCTGCGAGACCCGGGCGGTGCCGGGGTCGGGGTGGGCTGCGAGGTACGCGTCGATCTGCGCCCGCTGGTTCGTGGCGAAGTCGGTGCCGTCCTCGCTGCGCGTGACGCTCGAGGTCAGCAGGTGGAAGCCGTTCTCGCCGGCCCACACCGCTGATCTGGTGCTGCCGGTCCCGTACCAGATCCGGTCCACGAGGCCGGGGCTGTGCGGCTGGACGGTGCTCGCGAACTCCTCGATCCCTCGACGTTCGACGGCGTCGGTTCCGGTCACCGTGTCGCCTCGCACGAGGTCGCGGAACCGCAGCAGACGGTCGTTCCCGAGGTCCTCCTGGTCGGCGGTGTCGGGGTAGATCGCCTCGCGGTACAGGTCGTAGTGCATCGGGGTGCCGACCGAGAAGCCGGGGTTCAGCCGTCCGCCCAACAGCACGTCGACGGTGCTGAGGTCCTCGGCGAGCCGGAAGGGGTTCTCCGCCCCGATCGGCGTGACCGCGGTGCCGAGGTCGATCCGCGACGTCCGCTGCGAGGCGGCTGCCATCACCGCCACGGGGGAGGAGATGCCGTGCTGCAGGTGTCGGTGCCGGAGCCAGGCGCTGTCGAAGCCGAGTGCCTCGGCGCGCTCGATGACCCGCAGCGTGTCCTCGTGGCCCGCGGACGGCCGGGCGGGGTCGAACGACCCGATGGTCAGGAAGCCGAGCCGTTCCAGGGGAGTTCCGTCGAGGGGCATGCCCCGATCGTGCCAGACCGGCAGCAGACGGGCTGCAGACGGCGCGCGCGGGCTGCACCGGGGTCCCCCGAACCGCGGACCGACGCAAACCGGACTGCCAGGCGAACACGCATCTTCGGCCCCTAGGGTCGCGTCAAGCGCAGATGCGTGAACTCCCTCGTACCGGTTGAAGGACCGATCCGTAACGGAAGGTCGGTCCTGATGACCACCACTCCGCTCGCGCCGGGTTACACCCGCACTCGTCCCGGATCGGGGAGCCGCAACGGCACCTCGACCTACTCCTCGCTCCTGGCGCAGGTGAAGGAGAACGGCCTCCTGCGCCGTCGCACCGGGTTCTACTGGTCGCTGTTCGGCAGCCTGATCGGGACCCTGGCGCTCGCCTGGGTCGCGTTCGCGTTCCTCGGCGACTCCTGGTTCCAGCTCATCGTCGCCGGAGCCCTCGGCGTCATCTTCACGCAGTTCGCGTTCCTCTCGCACGAAGCCGCGCACCGGCAGGTCTTCGCCTCGCAGCGGTGGAACGACCACGCCGGCCGCTACATCGGCACGTTCCTGGTGGGCCTCAGCTACTCGTGGTGGATGAACAAGCACACCCGCCACCACGGCAACCCGAACACCGTGGGCAAGGACCCGGACATCGCGCCGGACGGCATCCGGTTCCTGCCGGAGGACGCCGCGGCCGTCAAGGGCCCGCTCATGACGACGTTCATGCGCTTCCAGGGCTGGCTGTTCTTCCCGCTGCTCACGCTCGAGGGCCTCAACCTGCACCGCTACGCGGTCATGTCGATCGTCACCGGGAACGGCACGAAGGCCGACGTCAAGCACCGCTTCATCGAGGCCGGTCTGCTCGTCGCCCGCTTCGGCATCTACCTGACGATCGTGTTCTGGTTCCTGCCGTTCGGCATGGCGTGCGCGTTCCTCGGGGTGCAGCTCGCCGTCTTCGGCGTGATGATGGGTGCCTCGTTCGCCCCGAACCACAAGGGCATGCCGACGATCGCGCACGACGCGAAGGTCGACTTCTTCTCCCGCCAGGTCCGCACCTCCCGCAACATCCGCGGCGGCTGGTGGGTCTCGTTCCTGATGGGCGGCCTGAACTACCAGGTCGAGCACCACCTGTTCCCCTCGATGCCGCGTCCGGCCCTGAAGCAGGCGCGCCTGCTCGTCCGGGACCACTGCGACACGCTCGACGTGCCCTACACCGAGACCACGCTGCTGCGCTCCTACGGCATCGTCGTCCGGTACCTCAACCGCGTCGGGCTCGCCGCACGTGACCCGTTCGCCTGCCCGATGGTCGCGCAACTGCGCATCCACTAGGGGCGGGGAACATGCCCACCGGAACCGTGAAGTGGTTCGACAGCAGCAAGGGGTTCGGTTTCATCACCCCGGACGACGGATCCCAGGACCTGTTCGCCCACTTCTCCAGCATCGTCGTCACGCAGGGGCTCCGCTCCCTCGAGGGATCAGAGCACGTGCGCTACGAGGTCGGGCCCGGCAAGAAGGGTCCGCAGGCGGACAAGATCTCGGTGATCCGCGGCTGACGCAGGCCGACGGATGACGGACGTCACCACGTGACGGACAGGAGGCACGGTGCCAGCTGGCACCGTGCCTCCCGTCCGTCACTGGTCCGGTCTAGGGCGTCAGGACGATCCGTCCGAACACCTCGCCGTCGTCCATCCGGCGGTGCGCCGCCGCCGCGTCCGCGAGCGGCAGGACGTCGTCGACGACCGCCGTCAGCGTGCCGGCCGCGGCCGACCGGAACAGCTCGGCCCGCTCCGCGGCCAGCGCGTCGCGCGGCACGGAGTCGAGGCTGAACGTCGCGAAGGACCGCGACTGCTGGAACGCCGCGAGCAGCCGGCCGCCGAAGTCCGCCAGCGGCATCCCGGCCACCGCGCCGACGAGCACGAGCCGGCCGTTGGGTGCGAGCCGGTCGAGGAAGTCCGACATCGCGGGCCCGCCGACGATGTCGAGCACGAGGTCGTACGACGACGGTCCGTCACCCTGCCCTTGCCGGTCGAGGACGTGGGTCGCGCCGAGCGCACGGAGCCGATCCCCGCGGGCGGGCGATCCCGCCGTCACCGCGACGGCCGACGCCCCGAGCCGCACCGCGAGCTCGACGGCGGCGATGCCGATGCTGCCGGCGGCGCCGCGGACCAGGACCCGCTCGCCGGCCGCGAGGTGCCCGTGCCCGAGTGCGAACCGGGCCACCGGCGCGGCGGACCCGAGTGCGACGGCGTCGATCGCGCTGAACCCGTCCTCGAGCGGTGTGAGGTCACCGGCCGCCGCGACGACCTGCTCGGCGTACGCGCCGCCGACGCCCGTGAACGCCCACACCCGGCGGCCGAGCCACGCCCGGTCGACGTCCTCCGCGACGGCGACGACCGTCCCCGCCGCCTCGCTGCCGGGGACGTACCCGGGCTCGATGCCGGCGCGTCCGATGGTGCCGCGGCGGATCACCGCGTCGACGCCGCCGACGCCGGTCGCCTCGGCCGCGATGACGACCTGGCCGGGGCCCGGGAGAGGATCGGGGAGGTCGGTCGGGACGAGGCCCTCCGGGGGTCCGAACCGTTCGATCGTGACGGCGCGCATGACTGCTCCTTCGAGATCCCGGGGGTCGGACCAGGACGGAGCGACGCTAACGGACGCCCGCGTCCACTTGGCTAGAGTGAGAGCGATGCACAACGATCTGTCTCACCTCCGCGCCGACGCGCAGGAGAACCGCGACCGCCTGCTGCAGGCGGCCCGCGACCTGTTCGGTGCGCGCGGCCTCGACGTCACGATGCGCGAGGTCGCCCGGCACGCCGGGGTCGGACCCGCCACGCTCTACCGGCGCTTCCCGACCAGGCAGGACCTCGTCGACGCGGCGTTCGAGGACGAACTCGACCTGTGCCGCGCCATCGTCCTCGAGGGAGCCGCGCACCCCGACCCCTGGCACGGACTGCGCTCCGTCGTCGAGCGGACCGTCGAGCTGAACGCCCGCAACCAGGGGTTCGTCGACGCGCTCGTCGCCGCGGGGCAGGTGTCCGACCGGCTCACCCGGCACCGCGCCGAGCTCCTGCACGCGATGGCGGGGCTCGCGGTCCGGGCGAAG
Source organism: Curtobacterium sp. 314Chir4.1 (assembly GCF_900215175.1). Classification (NCBI taxonomy): domain Bacteria; kingdom Bacillati; phylum Actinomycetota; class Actinomycetes; order Micrococcales; family Microbacteriaceae; genus Curtobacterium; species Curtobacterium sp. 314Chir4.1. Next base: position 41,644 of record NZ_OCMI01000003.1, on the reverse strand, counting down.
GCGGCGGGGCAGCTCCGGGCGGACTTCGTCGTCGACGACCTGGTGCTCGTGCTGCTGGCCGCGCGAGGACTCCGCGGCGACGACCCGGGGGAGCGGCTCGTCGCCGCCCGGCGGTTCGCGGCGCTCGCGCTCGACTCGTTCCGGGCATCGGCCACGAACGAGCGCTTGCCCGAGCCGGCCCGTGTCGCGGGCGCGGCGCTCCGCGTCGCGGTCTGACGCGGGTGGCGCTCGTCCGCGACGCCGAGTCTCGGCCTGGGCGACGTTCCTCGCGTTCGCGGACGCGAGATCGGTCGCCCGGCGCGAGTCTCGCGCGCGCCGCGTTGCCGGGCGCAACCGCCTGACGGCCTGGAGGCGCGGTGCGGGCCCGCCCCGCGCCTCCAGGCCCGTGGTGGTGTGGCCGTGACGTTCCTTCCCAGAGCGCCCACGATGGAAAGTGAAATCGGGCGTACCTGGTCGAAAGTTCTTGGCAAGTACGCCCGATCCCGGCAGGTACGCCCGGAACGACCAGGGGGACAGACCGCCCCGCACACCCTCGGACTGGGTACCGGCGCACCCTCGTACTGGGGACGGAGCTGCCCGGATCCGCGTCCCTGCGCCGATTAGCGTTCACGGCGAACGGCCGACACCCGGTCGTTCCGGCGCCTCGGGACGGGCGCCGCGGGTCACCGAGGGAGTGACAGCGCATGCAGCAGCGCTCGACGGTGCGGGTGACGGTCGCGGCCGTCCTCCTCAGCGCCATGATCATCGCCGTACCGGTGGGGCAGAGCTCCACCGCCGAGGCCGCCGCTGGGGCGCCCGTCGGCAACATCGGCAAGTTCAAGCAACGGGTCATCGAGAACTTCGGCACCACGGCCGTCGCGGCCAAGGGGAAGTTCGCGAAGACCTACGCGAAGAACTGGCAGCCGTACCCGGACGGGACGGGCGGCATGTACTTCTCCGGGTCGCAGATCAGCGGCCACGACGGTGTGATGGACGTCCTGCTCGACGGGAAGAAGGGCGCGGCCGGGACGTTCGGCACCGCTCAGGAGGCCTGGACCCACGTCGGCGGGAAGTTCACCGTCCGGGCCCGGGCGACCGGCGGCGACGGGAACGGTGCGGCGTTCATGCTCTGGCCGAACTCGAACCGCTGGGCCGACGGCGAGATCGACTACCCGGAGGGCAACTTCGAGGCGTCGCCGATGGTGTTCCAGCACTCGATGACCCCCGGCCGGGAGATGAACACCACCGAGCACTGGACGGGTGTGTCGTGGCGGGCCTGGCACACCTACTCGATCGAGTGGATCCCGGGGAAGTCGGTGACCTACCAGCTCGACGGCAAGGTCATCAAGACGATCACGCGGGACGTCCCGACGACCGGGCATCGGTACATGTTCCAGGTCGGGAACTGGGGAAAGCAGGGGCACCTCTACATCGACTGGTTCACGACGTACGACTACGTGAAGTGACCCCGGTCGAGCGCCGTCAGTTGATGATCTCGCCCCGCTCGTCGGCCCGCAGCACGGCCAGCCGGTCGCGCCACGCCTGCAGGGCCTCTGGCGTCAGCCGCGGCCAGTCGAGCACCTCGGCGACCACCCGCAGCGGCTCGACACTGCGGTACGAGCGCGTCGGGTTGCCGGGGAACTTCTTGTCGGTGACGTTCGGGTCGTCCTCGTACGGGCCGGTCGGCTCGACCTCGTAGACGCGGGGGAGCCCGTCGCCCGTCGCGAGCTCGGCGGCGAGCCCGGCACCGTCACGGAGCGCGGTGAAGTACACGTGGTTCATCACGACCTCGGGCCGGTAGTTCGACCGGAATCCGGCGGTCAGCAGGTCTCCCACACGGAGGTCCGCCTTCGTCCCGTGGAAGAAGGGCCCGTCGTCCAGCGCGTCGCTCACGGCGACAGGCTAGCGCTGCCGATCGTGCGCTGCACCGTGCGGATGTGCTCGCCGAGGTCGCCCCGGCTCGCGCGTACGCTGCCCGCATGACGTGGCAGACCGACCTCCTCGAGCGGATCCGCTCGCAGGTACCCGCCGGCAGCACGGTCGAGCCGTACGGTTCGGTGACCGAGCCCGGCACGCTCGACGGCTGGAGTGACGTGGACGTGACGCTCACCCTCACGGCGGACGTCGACGCCGAGGCGCTGCTCGACAGCACGCCGTGGGCGTGGCAGGAGCACGAGACCGAGACCACGCAGACGCTCCGGCTCGTGCTGGTCGACGGGCGGCGGGTCGACCTGACCGTGCTGGGGGAGCGCGTCCGGCTGCCGACACCGCCGGCGGACGACAGCGTGCGGTTCGACGCCGCGCTCGCCGCGGTCCGGTTCGGCCGTCGGAACGACCTGATCGGGATGCACCTCGTGCTCGGCATCGTCCGGACGGCCCTGGTCGACGTGATGGTCGCGATCGACGCTGAGACCGGCACCGACCACCACCGGTCCGGATCGCCACTGGACGCCCGCGCGTCGGAGGCGCATGCGCTGCTCGCGGAGCCGCTCGGTCCCGACCTCGCACTGCGGGCAGCCGAGTTCGCGGGACGCTGCCGGACGGCGATCGACCCCGGCCACCGTGCGGACTGGTCCGGTCTCCGTGCCGTGATCGCGCTGGGCGCGGGCGGCTGACGGATCGGACGCGTCGGGTCCGTCGCGCGGTGCACGGCATCTCCCCCTCAGGGCGGACGCGGCCGGGGGCACCGCTCCCGTAGCGTGGCCGCCGTGATCGAAGTCGAGCACCTCACCAAACAGTACGGTCCGAAGACCGCCGTCGACGACGTCTCGTTCGTCGTGCGGCCGGGCAGCGTGACCGGCTTCCTGGGCCCGAACGGCGCCGGGAAGTCCACCACGATGCGCATGATCATGGGACTCGACCGCCCCACCGCGGGACGGGCGACGGTGAACGGTCAGCCGTACCGGAGCTTCCGCGACCCGCTCCGGCAGGTCGGCGCGCTGCTCGAGGCGAAGGCGGTGCACCAGGGTCGGAGCGCGTACAACCACCTGCTCTCCCTCGCCGCGACGCACGGCATCCCGAAGTCCCGTGTGCACGAGGTCATCGACATGACCGGCCTGGAGTCGGTCGCCAAGAAGCGCGTCGGCGGGTTCTCCCTCGGCATGGGTCAGCGGCTCGGCATCGCGGCGGCACTCCTCGGCGACCCGAAGAGCCTCATCCTCGACGAGCCGGTGAACGGACTCGACCCGGACGGCGTGCTCTGGGTCCGGCAGCTCGCTCGACGGATGGCCGCCGACGGTCGAACCGTCTTCCTGTCGAGCCACCTCATGAGCGAAATGGCGCAGACAGCGGACCGCGTGGTCGTCCTCGGCCGTGGCCGGGTGCTCGCGGACGCCCCGATCCAGGAGTTCGTGGCCGGCGGCGCGGCGAACGGCGGCGGCAGTCGTGTCGTCGTCCGGACGCCCGCGCCGGACCAGTTGTTCCAGGCGATCGGCCCGAACGCGTCGATCACCCCGCGCGAGGACGGCACCTTCCTGGTCGTCGGTCCGGACGCCGTGACGGTCGGGAACATCGCCGCGCAGGTCGGCGTGCCGCTGCACGAGCTCACCCCGGTGGGCGCCAGCCTCGAGGAGGCCTACATGGCCCTCACCCGCGACGACGTCGAGTACCGATCGGAGGGCACCCGATGACCGCCACCGCCACCGCCCTGCCCGTCACCGTCCGGCTCGGGTTCGGCCGACTGATCCGCAGCGAGTGGATCAAGCTCCGCAGCATCCGGTCCACCTGGTGGTGCTACGCCATCCTCGTCGCCGTGACGGTCGGGATGGCGGCACTGCTCGGCGGTGCCGTCGGCGCGCCGGGCAGTGACGTCCCGCAGGACGCCCTGAACGGCAGCTTCGTGAGCATCAACACCGCCAGCGTCAGCTTGACCGCGCTCGTGGTCGGCGTGCTCGGCGTGCTGATCATCACGGGCGAGTACGGCACCGGCCAGGTGCGCTCGACGTTCACGGCCGACCCGGGCCGGACCGGTGTGATCCTGGCGAAGGCGACCGTCCTCGCGGTGACGACGTTCGTCGTGAGCATCGTCTCCACCTGGATCGGCGTGCTCCTGTCCACCGCGCTGCAGTCGGCGAAGGGTGCCGACGTCGCGATCGGCGACCCGTCGGTCTTCCTGCCGATCCTCGGCTCGTCGGTGTACGTGACGCTCCTCGCCCTGCTGGCGTACGGCATCGGGCTGCTCCTGCGGTCGAGTGCCGGTGGCATCGCCGTGACCGTCGGCATCCTCCTGGTGCTCCCCATCGTCCTGTCGGGCATCGGCAACCTGATGCGTCAGCAGTGGGTGCTCGACATCGCGAAGTTCCTGCCCGACCAGGCGGGGATGCAGCTCTACACGTACTCCTACACGGGCGCGCAGCAGGACGGGGTCGTGCTGAACGGCTGGGGTGGGTTCGCCGTCCTCGTGGCCGAGGTCGTGGTGATCGGTGCGCTTGCCCTGTCGGTCGCGCGCCGACGCGACGTCTGACGCGACCGCGATGCGGACTGGAGGCGCGGTGCCAGCTGGCACCGTGCCTCCAGTCCGTCACTTGGTCGCGGTCCGCAGGATCTCGTACCGGTGCATCGTGACGCCGTTGTCGAAGCGGCGCTGCTCCAGCAGCTCGAGCTGCAGCGGCTGCCGGATCGCGTCGGCGGGGGAGTCGAACAGCGGCCGGCCGGCTCCGAGGACCGCCGGGTGGGTGAAGAGCAGGAGCTCGTCGAGGAGGCCCGCGGCGAGCAGTTGCGTGGCGAGGTCCGCACCGCCGACGCCGATGTCGCCCTCGGACTCCTGGCGGAGCTCGGCGAGCCGGGCGATCGCGTCGTCGCCGTAGATCGTCGTGTTGTGGTCTGCCGCGGTGCGGGAGCGTGACACGAGGATCTTCGGCTGCTCGGTCCAGATCTCGCCGTACTCGCGGAGGTAGTCAGGCAGCGACTCGTCGGTCCGGGCATCGGGCCAGAACGGGTCCATCATGTCGTGGATCACGCGGCCCTCGACGCCCATCGTCATCGCCTTCGCCCGTTCGTTGAAGAAGCGGTGCAGTTGCTCGTCGATGCGGATCCAGTCGGGTGCGCCGAGGTCGCCAGCCGGCGCCGGACGGCCCTCGATGAAGCCGTCGAGCGAGATGTTCATCCAGTACACGAACCGTGCGGGCATCGCTGACTCCTTCGTCGGGCGGTGGCGCCGAGCATACGCGCGCGGGGCAGGCGCGTGCGGGTGGGCGAATGCTCCCTACGCGGGGTCGGGCTCGGTGAGCGCTGCGGCGTAGGCGCGGACCGAGCGGTTGTAGCGGGGAAGGGTGGGCTCGACGGCCTCGATCGCGACGCGCAGGGCCTCGTCGTACCGGCCGGCGCTGTGCAGGGCGAGCGCGAGGAACACCCGCGGGGCAGCGCCCGTCGACGGGTGGGTGGGTGCGTCCCGGAGCATCGCGATCGCCTCGTCGACCCGGTCCAGGTTCCGGAGCGTCGACGCGTGCTGCACCACGAGCTGGGCGGCACGGGTGGGGTCGATCTCCGCGAGGCCGGCGGCGGTGGCGGCGGTGTAGTGGACGTCGGCCTCGGCCTCGTGGCCGGCGGAGTCGAGCGAGCCGCCGAGTTCGAACGCTCCGAGGGCGGGGTGCGGGGCGGCCGAGGCGAGTTCGTGCATGCGGTCGATGCGCGTGGTGTCGTCGATCGTGTCGTCGGCCCAGAGTGCGACGACGCGGGCTTCCCAGTCGGTGTCGGTCATCCGGACACCGTAGCGGGGTGTCCGCGCGCATCGGCACGGGGTTGGTTGTGCTCAGTCGGTGACGGTCGCGCGGAACGAGCGCACGAGGGGGATGCCCGGACAGACGATAGCCGGCTCGCTCCACGCCAGGGCGGACCCGATCGCGGGGTACTCCGCAGCACGGACGAACCACGGGTCGCGGTGGTCGAGCGCCTCGAGGCGGACCGCCGCCGGGGCCCCGTCGAACACGGCCGACCACTCGATCCACGGTGCGACCGACCCGTGCACGGCGTCCTCGCCGGTGGCGTCCGCCGTCCGGACCGTGATGTCCGCGCACGGCGGGAAGCGCCAGAAGAACCCGCCGTAGCCGGCACCGACGCGGCCGTTGCTGCCCGGGCCACCGAGGTGCACGACGGCGTCGCCCGGTGTCCGGAAGGAGGACGACCACGTCAGCTCCCAGCCTCGGTCGACGGCGCGCCAGGCCAGGGATCGGTCCTCGTGGAGGGTGACCGCGCGATCGGGCCCGCGCCAGACGACCTCCTGCTGCAGCGCGTGTCCGTGCAGCTCGGCGTGCGGCACGTCCGCGCTGCCGTGGTCGTCGCGCCAGACGTAGCCCTCGCCGTGCACGTACGTCCGGCCGCCCCAGCAGTTCACCCCGTCCAAGTCCGGGATCGCGAACCCGACGCCGCAGTGCCAGTCGTGGTCCGGCGGGTGGTGGGCGCTCACGGTCGTGCCGCGGAGCGTCCGCACGGGGTGCAGGTACGGGCGGGGGGACGACGTCGCGATGGTCCCCGCGCCGTCGAGCATCGTCGCGACCGGGGTGCCGTCGACGAGGAGCTCCTGCAGGACCTCGTCGCGGGTGGTGTGCGCCCACGGAGCACCGACCTCGGAGAACAGGGCGCGTTGGTCGGCGGCTCGGTCGACGATCGCCTCGACGTCCGCGACGAGGGGCCGGCGCTCGGGGCCCTCGCCCTCCCCCGTCACCCAGGGGTGGTCGATCTGCACCGGCTCGGTCGCACGGACGGCCTCGAGCACCTCGACGAAGGTGCCGGTCGACTCGAGCGGCACCAGGAGCTCGTCGCCGCGGGAGCGGTGGGCGAGCAGGTTCTCGAGCAGGTCCGTCCGACCGAGGTCCCGCGTGACCCCGTCGACGGTGACCTCGTCCGTCGTGTAGCCGAGTGTCGCCGCGCCCGTCGTGCCACGGACCCGCACGGTGGGCAGGACCTCGGACGGAGCACAGAGGGTGAGCGCCGCGGTCGCCTCGAGCCCGGCCGTCGTGGTGACCCGGACGGCCGAGGTGTCGTCGCCCTCGATCGCGTTCGCCCGGTACAGCTCGACCTCGACACGGGCGACCTGGTCGGCACGGCGGCAACCGACCAGCGCGAGTGCGGTGGCCACGGCGTGCGCGAGCGGGTTCGTGACGACGCCGTCCAGGACGTCCACCCCGCCGAACCGTCGACGTCCGGCCCACGCGGAGCGGTCCCAGTACGCCTGGTTCCGGGTCCAGGTCCCGACGGCCGCGGCGGAGCGGACGGCCCCGACGAGTTCGCCGGAGCGGAGAGCCGGGATCGCGTGCGACCCGAGGCTCTGGAACCCGACCTGGACCACGCGGCCGGAGCGGTCCGCCGCGTCCAGCAGTGTCGCGAGTGCCGCGCGCGTCGTCACCGGTGGCTTCTCGAGCAGGACGTCCGCCCCGGCTTCCAGAGCAGCGAGCGCCAGCGGCAGGTGCGCGCCGATCGGAGCGGCGACGACCACCACGTCGACCGACCCGACTCGCGCAGCGGCGGCGACGTCGGTGACCACCGGGACACCGCCGTCCGTCTCCGTGCCGAGGGTCGGGTCGACGACCGCCGTGAGTCCGCACACTCCGGCAGCGACGAGCCGGTCGATGTTCGCGCGGTGGTGCAGGCCGAAGCCGCGCGCGCCGACGAGCACCACGCCGGGCAGGCTCATCGAGCGGTGCCGATCACGATTCGGGTGCGGCCCGGAGAACGCCCGGTGACGTGCACGTGCTCGCCGTCGGGCCGGTCCGTGCCGCCGAGGAAGGCGTAGTCCTGGCCGGGCGCGTAGAACGCCGGCTGGCCGGGCCCCGAGCCGTTGCCGGGGCCGAACGTCACGGTGTCGCTGCCGACCCGGTACGACCCGGTCCCGGCGTCGAGGACACGCTCCCCGGTGCCGGCGTCGGTGCTCACACCCGAGAAGGTACCCCCGGCGCGGAAGGTCAGCTGGAGCGACCACGGCACGTCGGCACCCGCGGTCTCGACGTCGAGCACGACCTCGCCGGGTGTGACGGCCACGTCGACCGTCGTCGTGAGCGCGACCGAGTCCAGCGCGCGGTCGCCGAACGACATCGACGCCGAGAACCGTCCCTCGTCCGTCAGGTCGTAGTCACCGAGCGGGCGGCGCGTCTCGGCGGCGAGCGGCTGGTGGTAGCCCGCCGTCACCCGCTCGGTCAACCGGAAGCGTCCGTCGTCGAGCACGTCGAGCACGTCGAGTTCGGTCGGGCGGAACGGCCCGAGACCGAAGAACTCCCGCGACAGCCGCACGTCGGACAGCACGACCGAACCGGCGAACACACGCAGGAAGGTCGGGCTGTTCGCCAGCCCCGAGCGCACGTGCCCCTGCGCCGGGACGTCCGAGCCGGCGAAGAGCACGACGTCGCGGTCGGCCTCGCGGACGTGCACGAGCCGGGCGCCCGTGAACGCGGTGGTGCCGACCGGGAGCGGGTCGCCGCCGGGCAACGGCTGCGCCAGGAGCGGGTCGGTCATGGCGCGCGCGGCGACCGCCCCGGGCTGCCACATCTCGGCGGTCGCGGCGCGGGCGGCCACGGCGGCCAGGTCGTGACGGCCGTCGAGGACCGCGACGTGCCAGAGCAGGGGAGCGAAGGCCCCGATGCCGAACGGCTTCGACTGGTCCTGCCGGCGGGACTGCACGGTCTCGACGGTGTCGTCCGGCAGCAGCAGCGCGAGCGTCGCGTCGAGGGACCGGCGGACCGGGTCGAGCAGCGCGGGGCGACCGAGCACCTCGGCGAGCACGAGGAACGACGGGCAGGAGACGGCGGCCGCGTAGTTCGGGCTCCGTTCCGACCACAGGCCGTCGTCGTCGATGTCCGGGCCCTCGGCGAGCCACGCGTCGATGCGTTCGACGAGCGCCGGGTCGGGGAGCAATCGGTGGACGCGGGCGAGCGCAGCCGAGATCTCCCAGCGGTGGTTCGGCGTGTGCACCCCGCCGGTCAGCAGTGCGGGCGTCGCACGGTGCACGATCCCGTCCAGGTCGTCGGCGAGTGCCCCGGCCGCCGGCACGGTCGCACGGTGCGGCGCGAGGAGCTCGAGGGCGTCGCACACGTCGTTCACGGTGAACGCGGAGTCCGGCGGGGAGAGCACGTTGTCGCCGCCGACGAAGGTCCCGCCCGGCGACTGCCGGGCGGCGAGGTGCCGGACCCAGCCGTGCGCGGTGGCGAGGTCGGCGTCGTCGGGGCGATCCGTGCCTCCAGGCCGGTTCCGGGCCCACGCGCCGACCAGCGTGAGGGCACGCGCCATCAGTTCCCGGTGCTGGAGCGTCGCGGGGTCGTCGTCGGTGCGCCGGAGGCGAGCCGCGTCGGCGTCGGCGGCCGGACCGACGAGGTCGAGGAAGCCCATCAGTCCTTGAGGCCCGCGTTGAGGTCCGCGCCGTTCACGTACTTCTGGAAGACCAGGTAGATGAGCACGAGCGGGATGATCGAGATCACCGAGGCGCCCAGCAGCACCGTCCAGTTGACGTTCTCCGCGCCGACGATGCTCTGCAGGGCGATCTGGATCGTGAACTGGTGCGGGTCGTTCAGCACGAGCAGCGGCCAGATGTAGTCGTTCCACCGCCACTGGAACGAGAAGATCGCCAGTGTGAGCATGATCGGACGCGAGATCGGCAGCATGATCCGCCAGAAGATCCCGAACTCGCTCGCACCGTCGATGCGGGCGGCCTCGACGAGGTCGTCCGGCACCGTGATGAAGAACTGCCGGAACATGAAGATGCCCGTGGCGGTGATCACCGACGGCACGATGATGCCCGCGAGCGAGTCGTACATGCCGAGGTCCCGGATGACGATGAACGTCGGGGCGAGGATGACCTCGGTGGGGAGCATCGTCGTCGCGAGGATGCAGACGAAGAACACCTTGAGCCACCGGTTGTCGTACTTCGCCAGGGCGTACCCGGTGGCGGCGCTCGCCAGGACCGTGAGCACGGTGGTGACCAGGGCGACGATGACGGTGTTGCCGAAGTAGCGGGCGAAGTCGTAACTGGCCCAGGCCTCGGTGAAGCCGCTGACCGACCAGTTCTTCGGCAGCAGGGTGAGCGGGTACGAGAACAGTTCGCCGCCGGGCTTGAACGCGCTGAGGACGAACCAGAGCACCGGGAAGCCGAAGGCGATGATGAAGACCCAGAGCAGAGCGGTCGCGGCGATGGCACGGGGACGCGGCGCGCGGTTGCCGCCGTGCGCGGGCTTGGTCTTCGTCTCGTGGTCCGTCGCTGACGAGCGGGACGCGCCGGGTGCTCCGTGTGCGCCGGACGCGCCGGGGGCGCTGGGCAGGGTGGCGGTCATCGACGGGCCTCCGTCCGGCGGTTCACGGCCAGCTGGATGAGCGCGATGGCCATGAGGATGAGCATGAGGACCATCGACGCCGCGCTCGCGTAGCCGATGTGGGCGTTCTGGAACCCGTTCGTGTAGATGTACTGGACGAGCAGGTTGTTGTCGGTGCCGGGGCCGCCGCCGTTGAGCGCCTGGATGGTCGCGAACTCCTTGAACGCCCCCAGTGAGGACAGCAGGATCACGATGAACGACGTCGGGGCGATGCTCGGCAGCGTGATGTAGCGGAACTGGTGCCAGGCGCCGGCACCGTCGAGCGACGCGGCCTCGTAGTAGGACTGCGGCACGTTCCGGATCGCGGCGACGAACAGCAGCATGTTGAACGCCGCGCCCGCCCACGCGGTGGCGAACACCACGACGAGCAGGGACAGGTCCGCGTTGGACTGCCACGGCACGGCCTTGCCACCGAGGGACTCGATGACGAAGTTCGCCAGCCCGAAGTTCTCGCCGAACATCCACCGCCAGATCACACCCGTGACGATGGGGGAGATGAGCCACGGCACGAAGAACACGATGCGGGCGACGCTCCGGCCCTTCGCGGCGGGGCTCGTCAGCATGAGCGCCATGGACAGCGCGAGCACGAAGCCGAGCGGGACCGCGACGACCGCGTAGAGGAAGGTGCGTGCGAGCGCCGCGTAGAAGGTGTCGTCGGCGAAGAGCTGGAAGTAGTTCTCGAGACCGATGAACTTCGGGGCGACGACACCGTTGTAGTCGGTGAACGAGTAGCCGAGGCCGATCACCGCGGGCCACACGAAGAACACGACGAAGAGCACCGCGTTGACGCTGACGAACAGGATCGGGGCGAGGACGGGCTTGCTGACGCCGGAGCGTCGACGTTTGGTCGTCCTCGTGGCACCAGGCCGCCGAGGCGGCACCGGGGTGGGCACGGCGGTCTGCACGTCGCCGGCTGCGGTGGGGATGCTCACGATGATCCTCTTCGTTCGTCGTGCTGGAGCTGGAGCTGGAGCTGGAGCTGGAGCTGCGGGGCGGGATGGGCGCCGGGCGGCGCCGGCGGCGGGCGCGGCGGGCGTCGGGCAGAGCGGGGGAGGCGGACGCCAGGGGCCGGGCGCACACGCGCCCGGCCCGTCGGTCACCCCACGTGGTCCTCGTAGTACTTCGTGATCGTCTCGAGGGTCTTCTTCGCCGACTGCTGCCCGTTAATGAGCTTGCCGACCTCGGCCGTGGTCGGGTCGGTGCCGAGCTCCTTGCCCTCGACTGCCCACTTCGCGCTCTCCTTGGCGTAGGAGCTCGAGATGGGATCGGCGGCGTCGATCTCCTTCTGGTACAGCGCGAAGGAGTCCTTGGCGGCCTGCGACTCGAACGGGTAGGTGATGTCCAACCCGGTCTCGACGGGCAGGAAGCCGTTCGTCGTGACGAGCTTCGCGTAGTTCGTCGGGTCGTACATGTACTGGATGAACTTCTTCGCCGCTGCGCCGCGGGCATCGGAGTTCTGGAAGCCGACGATGTTGCCGCCGTAGTTGATCTCGGTCGCGTGGGTCGGGTCCGCCGGGGTCGCGGCGCTCGCCCACTCGAAGTCGGTGATGTTCGACGCGAAGTCCGACGACTGCCACACGCCCGAGAAGTAGGCGACGACCTGGCCGCTCTTGAACAGCGCGTTCGGGTCCTGACCGCTCGTCCACACGGACTTCGGCATGGTGGAGTCGTCGTTCATGTCGGCGAAGTCCTGCAGCGCCGTGACCGTCTTGGCATCCGTCGGGAACGAGCCGTCCTTCGCCTGCTGCATGAAGTCGGTGCCCTTGGTGAACATGTACGCACGCAGGCGCGACGGCGAGGAGTCGAAGGTCAGGTCGTACTTCGCGCCCGTCTTCGCCTTCACCTGGTCGGCGGCCTGCAGGAACTCGTCCCAGGTCCACGCCTTCGCCGGGTCGGTCGGGTACGAGACGCCGGCCTCGTCGAACAGCGACTTGTTCACGAAGAGTCCGGCCGCGGTGACGTCGGACGGGATCGAGGTGACCTTGCCGTCGTCGTCCTTCGCGATGATGTCCTCGTCGATCTTGTTCGCGTCGTCGTCCACGATCGAGGACAGGTCGACGGTCTTGCCGGTCCAGATCGGGTCGATGCCCGCGGCGCGGACGACGTCGGGGAGCGAGTTCGCCTGTGCCGACTCGCGGAGCTTCGTCTGCAGCCCGTCGTAGGGCAGGTTCACGATCTTCACCGTGACGCCCGTCTTCTGCTCGTACGCGGTCGCGAGGTCCTGGTACCCCTTCTCCTGCGCGGTCGAGGTGCTGAGCCAGAAGGTGAGGTTGTCCACCTTCTCGCTCGACCCCGAGCTGCCGGACGCACAGCCGCTCAGGAGCGCGAGCGCGGCGATCCCGCCGGCGAGCGCGAGCATTCTCTTGGATGACTTCATCGTCACTGCTTTCGTTCGGGACCACGGTCTGTGCCGCGGGCGAGCGTTCGGGATGTCTCGGCCGAGGACACAAGGTCTACACGACGTGAGCGCTCAGGGCAAGCGCTTTCCTTGCGAATGTCGAGACATTGTGACCTGGCCGCCGCACCTGCGGTGCGGCGGCGATCCGTGCCTCCTCGGAAATCGCTATCCTCGCCACAGACGACGCACGGCGCAGACCGGACTGGAGGCGCGACATGCCTGAACGGAGCAACGTCACCCTGGCAGACGTGGCGGCGCGTGCAGGCGTGTCGCTCGCGACCGCCTCGCGGGCGCTGAACGGCAGCACGCGGAAGGTGCGGCAGGAGTCGGTCGAGCGCGTGCACGAGGCCGCTCAGGCGCTCCGCTACACCGCCAACGTGCAGGCGCAGGCTGTTGCCCGCGGGACCACGACGACCCTCGCGCTGGTCGTCGGGGACATCGCGGACCCGTACTTCGCGGCGATCGCGGCCGGGGCGATCCGGGCTGCCGACGAGGCCGGACTCGTCGTCACCATCACGTCGACCGGGGGTGACCCCGCGCGGGAGGCCACGCTGCTCGGCGTCGTCGCCGGACTCCGGCCACGCGCGGTCGTCCTCGCGGTGAGTCGACGGCTCGGCGCGGGCGGCGAGGTCGCGGCCGCGGTGGCCGGGCTGGTCGCCGCCGGCGCAGGGGTGTCGGCACTCGTGTCCGACCTCGACGGCGCGGTCACGGGCGTGGAGGGCGTGCAACCCCTGGTCATCCGCAACCTCAGTGGCGCCGCGGCCCTCGCCGGAGCGCTCGTCGAGCAGGGGCACGAATCGTTCGCGGTGCTCGCCGGGGACCCCGAGCTCGTCACCGCCCGGGCTCGGGTGGACGGCTTCGTGGCGGGGCTCGCGGCGCACGGTCTCCGGGTCCCCGACCGGGCGATCGTGCCGTCGGAGTTCTCGCGCGACGGCGGGTACCGGGCGATGTCCGCGCTGCTCGACGCCGCTGCCGACGGCGGTCCGGTGCTGCCGCGGTGCGTGTTCGCGGTGACGGACCTGATGGCGGTGGGGGCGGTCGCGGCGATCCGCGAGCGCGGGCTCGTGCCGGGCGTCGACGTCGGTGTCGCGGGCTTCGACGACGTGCAGATGCTCGCCGACGTCGTGCCGGCGCTGAGCACGGTGCGGCTGCCCCTCGAGGACATCGGGGCGCGGGCGGTGCGGCGAGCCCTCGGTGTCGAGGTCGACGGGGCCGTCGACGGCGAGGTCGTGCTGCGCGCGAGCACCGCGCGGTAGGGCTGCCGGGCCGGGTCGGGGCGGGTCACGTCGGGGCGGGCCGGTCGACCTCGAGAGGGCACGATGTGTCGCTCTCGACGCTCGCGCGTGACCATTCGTGCCACCTCGGCGGACGTGAGCGGCAGGTCGTGCCCGCTCAAGCGAGCCGGGGGTCGCGTGCGCCGATGCTCGCGCACGCCCGGGTGCGTCGCGGCGAGCGGGCACGAACTGCCGCTCCGAGGGCTTGAGTGGGACGATTCGTGCCCGCTCGGCGGACGTGAGCGGCGTGTTCTGACCTCTCGGCGGCCCCGCCTCGGAACGCACACGAACGAACACGCGCATGCGATCGGCCCGGCACGTGGTGTACGGTTCCGGCAAGCGCTTTCCCGTTGATCGGGAAGCGGGCCACAGCGAGCAAGGGAGCACGCGTTGACCACGCGCACCATCGGCATCATCATGAACGGCGTCACCGGACGCATGGGGTACCGCCAGCACCTCGTCCGGTCGATCCTGGCCATCCGCGACGACGGCGGGCTCCTCCTTCCGGACGGCACGAGGCTGCAGGTCGAACCGGTCCTGGTCGGCCGGAACGCCGCGACGCTCGAGGAGATCGCCATGCGCCACGGCATCGAGCACTGGACGACCGACCTCGACGCCGCCCTCGCCGACCCGCGCTGGGACGTCTTCGCCGACTTCGCCGTGACGAGCGCCCGAGCCGGTGCCCTGCGGAAGGCGATCGCCGCCGGCAAGGCGATCTACACCGAGAAGCCGACGGCGGAGACCTCCGCCGAGGCGCTCGAGCTCGCCGGACTCGCGGCCGCGGCGGGCGTCCCGAACGGCGTCGTGCACGACAAGCTCTACCTGCCTGGGCTCCGTAAGCTCCGCCGCCTGATCGACTCCGGGTTCTTCGGGAAGGTCCTCAGCGTCCGGGGCGAGTTCGGCTACTGGGTGTTCGAGGGGGACTGGCAGAGCGCGCAGCGACCGAGCTGGAACTACCGGAAGCAGGACGGCGGCGGCATCGTCGTCGACATGTTCCCGCACTGGAACTACGTCCTCGAGCAGCTGTTCGGCCGCGTGGAGTCGGTGTACGCCCGCGCGGTGACGCACATCGAGGAGCGCACCGACGAGCAGGGCTCGGCGTACGAGGCGACCGCCGACGACGCGGCCTACGGCGTGTTCGACCTCGCCGGTGGCATCACGGCGCAGATCAACTCGTCGTGGGCGGTCCGCGTCGACCGCGACGAACTCGTCGAGTTCCAGGTGGACGGCACGGACGGCAGCGCCGTGGCGGGCCTGTTCGGGTGCCGGATCCAGCCGCGGACGGCGACACCGAAGCCGGTGTGGAACCCGGACCTCAAGGACGAGCGGGACTACCGCGGGCAGTGGCTCGAGGTCCCCGACAACGAGGAGTTCGGCAACGGCTTCCGCGCACAGTGGGAGGACTTCCTGCGCGACCTCGTCGCCGGTCGCCCGCACCCGTACGACCTGCTGTCGGGTGCCCGCGGCGTGGCGCTCGCGGAGGCCGGTCTGCGGTCGAGCGCCGAGGGTCGACGCATCGACCTGCCGGAGCTGAGCCTGCCCGCCGGGGCCGAGCCGCGCCTCCAAGGCGACAGCGTCGACAGCGCCGCCCGCGCCGACGTCCCAGAAGTCGTGCAGCGAACCGAGACCGTCGGGGCACGCGCATGACCACCCTGACCCTCCTCGCCCCCGACGGCACGACCAGCCGCGTCGACCTGCGCGAGCCGGCCGTGACGGCCGCGGCGAAGCCGACCGCGCCGCTCACCGAGCGCGTCGTGTACGCCGCAGCCCACGTCGTCCCGCGCGTCGCGGCCGACAACACCCCGGGCGCCCCGGCCGACCTGGACTGGGACGCCACCCTGGCGTTCCGGCACCACCTCTGGTCGTGGGGCCTCGGTGTGGCGGACGCGATGGACACCGCGCAGCGGAACATGGGGCTCGACCCGGCGGCCACCCGCGAGCTCGTGACGCGCAGCGCCCGCGAGGCACAGTCCGTCGGCGGCCGCATCGTCATCGGCGTGAACACCGACGACCTCCCGGACCAGGTCGCCACCGAGCAGGAGATCGTCGACGCGTACGTCGCCCAGCTCCACCACGCCGAGGACGCCGGCGCGGGGGTCGTGCTCATGGCGAGTCGGCACCTGGCTCGCCTGGCCGGCGGCGATCCTGCCACCTACCGCCGCGTGTACCGCGAGGTCATCGAGCGTGCGGGTGCGCCGGTCGTCCTGCACTGGCTGGGGGAGGCGTTCGACCCCGCCCTCGCCGGGTACTTCGGCGGCCAGCAGGGCCCCGACACCGTGCTGGACATCATGGGCGACGCTGGGTCGAGGGTCGCCGGCATCAAGATGAGCCTGCTCGACGCCCGGGCCGAGGTCGCCCTCCGCTACCAACTGCCCGCGGGCGTCCGGATGTTCACGGGCGACGACTTCCACTACGTCGACCTCATCGCCGGGACGGACCGGAACCACTCCGATGCCCTGCTCGGGGCGTTCGCCGCGGTGGCGCCGATCGCCTCCGCTGCCGTGCAGGCCCTCCCCGACGAGGCCGCCTACCGCGCCCTGCTCGGCCCCACCGAGGCGCTGTCCCGTCACGTTTTCAGCGCCCCGACCTGGCACTACAAGACCGGCATCGCGTTCCTCGCCTGGCTGAACGGCCACCAGCCCGCCTTCGCCATGGTCGGCGGCCAGCACGCCGGCCGCTCGCTACCGCACCTGTCCGAGACGGTGCGGCTCGCGAACGCCTGCGGCGCGCTCGAGGACCCGTCGCTCGCGGCGTCGCGCTGGCACGACCTGCTCGCGGTGGCAGGGGTGCCGGTGGCTGCCGGGAGGCGCGGCTCGGCCCCCGCCGACCGCCCGCTCTCCGGGGTGGTCGCGTGAGCCCTTCGGTGCAGGCCGCGCGGACCGGTGCGGTCCCTGGCTCTGCACACCCGCATCCACGACTGTCGATCAACCAGGCGACGATCAAGTACGCCTCGCTGCGGGACGCCCTCGACACCGTCCGCGGCGCCGGTGTGCAGGCGATCGGCACGTGGCGGGAACCCGTCGCCGAGGTCGGACTGGACGAGGCCGTGCGGATGGTCGCCGACTCCGGCCTCCGGGTGTCGTCGCACTGCCGCGGTGGCTTCTTCACCCTCCCACCCGGCACCGATCGGCAGCGCGCGCTCGACGACAACCGGCGGGCGATCGACGAGACGGCGGCGTTGGCGGAGGCCGGAGCGCCCGGGTCCGCGCCGGTGCTCGTGCTCGTCGCCGGCGGACTGCCCGGCGAGTCCCGCGACCTGGTCGGCGCCCGCGGCCGTGTCGCCGGCGCCCTCGCCGACCTCGTTCCACACGCGCTCGACGTCGGCGTGCAGCTCGCCGTCGAACCGCTGCACCCGATGTACGCCGCCGACCGGGCCGTCGTGTCGACCCTCGCGCAGGCCCTCGACCTCGCAGCGCCGTTCCCGGCCGCTGCCGTCGGGGTGGTCGTGGACACGTTCCACGTCTGGTGGGACCCGGAACTCGCAGCGTCGGTGGCCCGCGCGGGCGCTGCGGGTCGGATCGCGAGCTACCAGGTGTGCGACTGGCTCACCCCGATCGCCGCCGACCCGCTGCTGTCCCGCGGTGTGATGGGCGACGGGCACATCGACTTCGGGCCGGTGACCGCTGCCGTGACCGCCGCCGGCTACTCCGATGACGTCGAGGTGGAGATCTTCAACCAAGCGGTGTGGGACGCCCCGGCGGCGGAGGTCGTCGACCGCGTCGTCCGGGCGTTCGCGTCCGAGGTGCCCCTGCCCCGCTGAGGTCCGCCGACCTCACCGTGCGGGGTCGGACGCGGCGCCGCCGCGCAGGGTGCGAGGTCCCACGCGTCGTGCGAGGCTCGGCGCGTCCCACGGAGCGCGGAACCTCGCACAATGCCGGAGCGAGGCCCGCCCGGGTGGGTCAGGGCCGCCGGGCGAGCACCACGCTGTCGAGCACCTCGTGCGGCGCACCCTCGGGCGTCGTCGCCGTGCGCGGCCGGAGCTCGGCGGCGAGGACCTCCCACGAGTCGTCGAGGTCGAGCGCTGCGAGGTCCTCCTCCGGCGTCGGGAACCGGTACGCCCGCAGTTCCTCGGGCAGGTCGCCGTGCGGCGGTGCGGCGTGGGCCGTCACGAGCAGGTGCCCGCCGGACGCCACGAGCCCGGCGGCCCGGCGCAGGATCGCCTCCCGTGGGATCTGCACCGGCCACGACTGCAGGAACGAGGCCGTCACCAGGTCGAACCGTGCCGCGGTGTCCCACGCGTCCAGGTCCGCCGCGACGAACGCCGTGCGGTCCTCCACGCCCGCGGCGACCGCGGCCCGGGAGCCACGCGTGATCGCCGTCACGGACAGGTCCACCCCGGTCGCGTCCCACCCCTGCCGGGCGAGCCACACCACGTCGCCGCCCTCCCCGCACCCGAGGTCGAGCGCCCGCCCCGTCGGCAGTGCGTCGGCGACGTCGGCGAGCACCGCGTTCACCCGGCCCGACCAGATGCCGTCGCGCTCGGCGTAACGGGCCTCCCACCAGGCGCGGGCGGTCGTGTCGGTCGGCTCCTGGTGCGTGTGCATGCCGTCACTCCACCGCATCCCGCGCTCGCCGGACAAGCACCGTTGCCGAACCGGCAACGCCGCGGCTCGCGGTGTGAACGGCGGGGCGGACCGGGGGACAGGTCCCGATCGGCAGCGTGCGGCCGATCGCCTTCCCGGCCCGTCGGCACCAGGGGGACGGCTGTCCCCCGTTCGAGGGGCACACTGCCAGGTCCGCGTAACCGGCCGGTCACTCGCGGTGCACGAGGAGCCGTCAGCATCGAACGATCACCGCACGGCACCGCCGCACCGCACCGTACCTGCACCACTGCAACGCCATTCGTCACGCCTGAACCAGGGGAAGGCCCGACATGACGTCCACGGACACGGTGGTCGACGCGCGCAACGCGTCGACCACGAACAGCACGGATCAGGAGTCCCGGCCCCCGGTGGCGGTGGCGGAGCCGCCGTACCTCCCCACCCCGCCCACCGACCGCGAGAAGTACTGGTACATGGGCGCGCAGCACCGTTGGATGCTCTTCGCCCAGGCCGCCGCGTTCGCCCTCATCGCGTCGAGCATCTGGCGCTTCTCGACGTCCGCTCCGGGGCTCCTGCTGTTCCTCATCCCGACGACGCTGTACTGCCTGACGCTGTGCATCTCGCTCGCCACGAGCTCCCGGCGCAAGCGCTTCGGCAAGCGCGACCACATCGAGCGCGTCCAGGGGTGGCAACCGGCCAGGTACCCGACCGTCGACGTGTTCCTGCCCACGGCGGGGGAGCCGATCGCGATCCTCGAGAACACCTACCACTGGGTGGCGCAGCTCCGCTGGCCGACGACCCTGACGGTGTACGTGCTCGACGACGGGGACCGGCCCGAGGTGGCCGAGCTCGCCCGCCGGCACGGGTTCCGGTACGAGGTCCGACCGAACCGCGGCCACCTCAAGAAGGCCGGCAACCTCCGGTACGGCTACGAGCAGTCGGACGGGGACCTCATCGCCGTGTTCGACGCCGACTTCGCGCCGCGTGCCGACTACCTGCACGAGCTGGTCCCGTACTTCGACGACCAGGCGCTCGGCATCGTGCAGTCGCCGCAGTTCTTCGACGCGCAGAAGGGCATGCACTGGCTGCAACGGACCGCCGGCGCGACGCAGGAGCTCTTCTACCGCTGGATCCAGCCCGCCCGCGACCGCTCGAACGCCGCGATCTGCGTCGGCACGTGCGCGATCTACCGTCGAGCGGCCCTCGAGCAGGCCGGAGGGTTCGCCCAGATCGGGCACTCGGAGGACGTCCACACGGGCGTGAACCTCATGCGCGTCGGGTTCCTGGTGCGCTACGTGCCGATCATCGTGTCGAAGGGCATGTGCCCCGACGACCTCGCCTCGTTCCTCAACCAGCAGTACCGCTGGTGCACGGGCTCGATGTCGCTCCTCGCCGACACGACCTTCCACGAGAACCCGCACATCAGCCTGCGGCAGCGGATGTGCTTCTGGTCGGGCTTCCTCTACTACATCTCCACCGCGGTGAACGTGTTCCTGTCGCCCCTGCCCGGACTCGTGATGCTGTTCGGGTTGCCGCAGTGGATCATGCCGCAGAACTCGGTGTGGCTCCTCGGCGCGATGGTGATGTGGTTCGTGGTCGTCCCGATCATGTACAAGTCCCGCTGGCGCATCGACGTCCTCCGGATCCAGACGCTGTACTCCTTCGCCCACGCGGTCGCGATCGTGCACGTCCTCACCGGCACGACCCGGGAGTGGGTGCCGACCGGCGCCGCGAAGAAGATCACCACACCGCTCGGTACGCAGATCGCCAGGGTGATGCGGATCACCGTCACCGTCTCGCTCCTCGTCACGTGGACGGGACTCGCCTGGGCCACCGTCCGGTACGGGTTCGACATGCTCTGGGCGATGTGGATCCTCGCCGCGATCCACGCCTACGTGCAGGTCCCGATGCTGTTCCTGACGGTCCCCGCTGCGCCCAAGCGGGCCCGGCGCTCGCCGGTGGTGACCCCGTCGACACCGGTCGGCTCCCTGCCGGAGCCGAGCCGCGCCTCCAGTCCGACGCCTCCTGCGTTCGGTGAGCGGCTGGACCCGGTCGCGCTCCCCACGACCGCCGCCCCCGTCGAGGAACCGGTGCAGGCCGAGCGTCCGCAGGCCGCCGGGCCGCGCCGCTTCCGGCCGGACATCCAGGGGCTGCGAGCGATCGCCGTGCTGCTCGTGGTCGTCTACCACGCGGGAGCGCCCGTCCTCACGGGCGGGTACGTCGGGGTCGACGTCTTCTTCGCGATCTCGGGCTTCCTCATCACGGGGCAACTCCTACGCGAGGTCGAGCGGAACGGCCGCATCGACTTCGGGTCCTTCTACGCCGGTCGCATCCGACGGCTGCTCCCCACGGCGCTCCTCGTGATCGGCGTCACCGTGGTCGCGACGCGGGTGTTCGACTCGATCCTCCGGGCGTCGAACGTCGCGTGGGACGGTGTCGCGGCGACGTTCTTCGCGCTGAACTACCGGCTCGCCGCACAGGGCGTCGACTACCAGGCGGCGGACGGCCCGGCCTCGCCGCTCGAGCACTTCTGGTCGCTCGGCGTCGAGGAGCAGTTCTACCTGCTCTGGCCGCTCGTCCTCACCCTGGCGATCGTGCTCTGGAAGCGCCACCGTCGCCTGCCGATGACCGCGGTCGTCGCGCTCGTGTTCGGCGGATCGATGTGGGCGTCCGTCACGATCACGGCACACGACTCACCGCTGGCGTACTTCTCGATGCAGACCCGCGCGTGGGAGCTCGCCGCCGGGGCGGTCCTGGCGCTCGGCGCCCGGTACGTCGCACGGATCCCGGGCGTGCTGCAGATCGCACTCACCTGGCTCGGCCTCGGCGCGATCCTGGCGAGCGCGTTCCTGTACTCCGACGAGACGCCGTTCCCCGGCACCGCCGCGCTCCTGCCGGTCCTCGGTGCCTGCGCGGTCATCGCCGGCGGTGGCGTCCACCGGCGCGGGTCCGTCGAGACCGTCCTCCAGCTGAAGCCGTTCCAGGCGATCGGCAAGGTGTCCTACGGGTGGTACCTCTGGCACTGGCCGATGGTCGTGCTCGTCCCCGTGATGGTGAACCGCGACCTCGGCTGGCTCGAGAAGCTCGAGGTGATGGCGGTCGCCCTCTGGGTCGCCACCATCACGTACCACCTCATCGAGTCGCCGTCGGCGCGTGCCCGCTGGAAGCGCATCCGGTGGGCGGCGGTCGGAGCGGGCGCCGCGGCGGTGACCACGGCGACCGCGGTGGTGGTCGTGTTCTCGGTGCCGGCGCTCGTCGGCAGCGGTGGGACCGTGCAGGCGGCGCAGCTCGACCAGGGGGACTCCGCCGAGATCCAGACCACGATCCAGTCCGCGCTGCAGACGTCGGACGTGCCGGCGAACCTCACCCCGAGCCTCACCGCGGCGGCCGACGACCAGCCGGACTCCACGGACAACGGCTGCCACGCGGGCTACCTGCAGATCGAGCAGAAGGCGTGCGTGTACGGCGACCCGACCGGCTCTCGCACCGTGGTGCTGTGGGGCGACTCGCACGCGCAGCAGTGGTTGCCCGCGTTCGACGCGGCCGGGAAGTCCGAGGGCTGGAAGGTCGTCGCCTGGACGAAGGCCGCCTGCCCGGTCGCCCAGGACGTCGAGCTGTTCAACTCCTCGCTGAAGCGCACCTACACGGAGTGCCCGGAGTGGCGGGACGCGTCCATGCGGCGCATCGAGGCCCTCGCCCCGGACCTCGTGGTGATGGCGCAGTCGGACAACGTGCCCGGCAAGCAGGTGTCGAACACCACGTGGGCGGACGGCACCGCCGAGACCGCGGCCACGATGCAGGCAGCGGGTCTCAGGACCGTGTACATGCTCGACACCCCGGTCCCCGAGGGCGACGCGGTGTCCTGCGTGGCCGAGCACCTCGACACCGTGGGGGAGTGCAACCAGTCCGAGCAGCGCGCCTACGCGGTGTCCGGGCGGCACGAGGACGTCGCCGACACCGTGCGGGCGGCCGGGGTCCCGACCGTGGAGCCGCGCGACTGGTTCTGCACCGAGGACGGGTGCCCGGTGGTGGTGCAGGACAAGCTCGTGTACCGCGACCAGACGCACATGTCGACGGCGTACTCGCGGTGGCTCGAGCCGCTCGTGGCGCCGTTGCTGCGCACGTAGGCGCGGGCGCCTGCGGTCGGCGGTCGGCGGGAGGCCACCGGCGGTCGGCCGGGGCGCGGCGCGTTCGCAAAAGCGACAGTGTGCCGCCGACCTCCGGCGGCACACTGTCGCTCTGCCGGGTGCGACGGAGGGACATCCCGGCAGCGTGTCGCTTTCGCGGGACGCGGGACCTGGGACGCGCGACGCGGACGCGGGGCGCGTGCCGCCGACGACCGCCCGCTCCGCGCTCAGTCCGCCGGACCGGCGTGCTCGATGCGGGCGCTCGCCGTGGCCATGTGGTCGTCCATCGCCCGCTGCACGGCGAGCACGTCCCCGGCCCGGAGCGCGTCGAGGATCGCCCGGTGTTCCTCGTACGCGGCCTCGGTCGCCTGGCGGGTGCGGACCCGGCGGCCGACCCACACGCTGAGCATCGACCGGAGGCTCTGCAGCAGGTCGGCGAGCACGTCGTTCCCCGCGGAGCGCGCGAGCAGCACGTGGAACCGGACGTCGGCGTCGATGAAGGCGTCCGGGTCGTCGAGCGTCTCGTGCTGCCGGTCGATGTAGGTCTGGAGCTCCTCGAGCTGCGCGGGCGTCGCACGCTGAGCGGCGAGGATCGCGGCCGTCCGCTCGAGCGAGGACCGGATCTCGAGCAGCTCCCGCGTCCGGTTCGACGCGAGCATGAGCCCCCACGACAGGGTCGTCGGCAGCAGGTCCGAGGTGCCGCCCTGCAGGTACGTGCCCGAGCCGGGCCGGATCTGCACGATGCCGAGGATCTCGAGAGCGGCGAGGGCCTCGCGCACGGCGGATCGGCCGACCCCGAGCCGTTCGGCCAGGAGCCGCTCAGAAGGCAGCCGCGAGCCGGGGGCCAGCTCGCCCGCGGTGAGCAGGGAGACGAGCTGTCGGGCGACCTCGGAGGCGGGCGACCCCGCCGGTACCGACTCGAGTTCGAGGCGGATGTTGAGCGGGTCGTCCGGGCTGAACGCGGGCATGCAGTGAGCGTACCGTTCGGTCAACCGGTTCGGGCTCCAATCGTTTGGTCAACCGGTTGACAAGTTGCGGACGACCGCGCACACTGGTCCGTGCGCACCGATGCGCCACCTCCGTGCCCGGCGCAGCAGCCCCGCGGAGCACCACCCCACCGAGCAGGAGTCATCGTGGACATCCCCGCCACGCGAGGCATCCCCACCTCGGTCGTCGAGAAGACGGCCATCCGCAAGATCGCGATCCGCATCGTGCCCTTCGTGGCACTGATGTTCTTCATCAACTTCCTGGACCGGACCGCGATCTCCTTCGCGGCCCCGAACGGCATGGAGGCGGACCTCGGTCTGACCGCCGCCCAGTTCGGCTTCGCGTCCGGCGTGTTCTTCATCGGCTACCTCGTGCTCGAGGTCCCGTCCAACCTGGCGCTCCACAAGTTCGGCGCCCGGGTCTGGCTCGCCCGCATCATGATCACGTGGGGCATCGTCTCGCTGCTCTTCACGTGGGTGCAGAACTACCCGCAGCTCGTCGGACTGCGCTTCCTGCTCGGCATCGCCGAGGCCGGCTTCTTCCCCGGCGCGATCCTGTTCCTCTCCACCTGGGTCCCGGCACGCCACCGCGGCAAGATGCTCGCGCTGTTCTACCTGGCGCAGCCCCTCACCAGCGTCATCGGGTCGCCGCTCGCCGGTTGGCTGATGACCCACGAGGGCCTGCTCGGCGGCCTGGCCGGCTGGCGCTTCATGTTCCTCTGCGTCTCGATCCCGGCGATCATCGTCGGCATCCTGTGCCTGTTCGTGCTCAAGGACAAGCCGTCGCAGGCGAAGTGGCTCGACGAGGACGAGAAGCTGTGGCTCGAGAGCGCCCTCGCGAAGGAGAACAGCCAGAAGGAGGGGAACGCGCACGGCAAGGGGGGTCTGCGCGCCGCCTTCGGTTCCGGTCGTGTCTGGATGCTGGCCGCCGTGTACTTCGGCTTCATCTACGGCCTGTACGCCCTGAGCTTCTTCCTGCCGACGATCATCGACGGCTTCCAGGAGCAGTTCGGCACGACGTTCGACCTGTTCCAGAAGGGCCTCATCACGGCGATCCCGTACGTGCCCGCCGCCGTGGTCCTCTACTTCTGGTCGCGTGACGCGTTCCGCCGCGGTGTCCGGGTCTGGCACATCGCGGTCCCGGCGCTCGTCGGTGGTCTGAGCATCCCGGTCGCGCTCTACATGAACAGCCCGGCCGCCACGGTCGCCGTCATCGCGGTCACCGCGTGCTCGATCTTCGCAGCGCTGCCGAACTTCTGGACCGTGCCGACGCAGTTCCTCACCGGCGCCGCGGCGGCAGCGGGCGTCGCGCTCATCAACACCGTCGGCAACCTCGGCGGCTTCGCGGCCCCGTACATCACCGGCGCCGTGAGCGAGTGGACCGGCGGCTACCAGGTCCCGATGTTCATCGTCGGCTTCTTCATGGTGCTGTCGAGCGTCCTGATGTTCACCCTCGCCCGGAACACGAAGCAGCACGAAGCGGCCGAACCGCAGCAGACCGCCCAGGAGACCCACGCATGACCCGTCTGTTCAACGACCCGGCCGACTTCGCGGACGAGATGGTCGACGGCTTCGTCGCCGCGAACCGGGCCCGGGTGCGGAAGGTCCACGGCGGTGTCGCCCGCGCCACGACCAGCCCCGAGGGCACCGTCGCGCTCGTCGTCGGCGGTGGCTCCGGCCACTACCCGGCGTTCGGCGGCCTCGTCGGGCACGGACTCGCGGCCGGTGCGGCGATGGGCAACCTGTTCGCCAGCCCGAGCGCGCAGCAGGTCACCGCGGTCGCGAAGGCGTCCGAGCACGGTGGCGGGGTGCTGCTCAGCTACGGCAACTACGCCGGCGACGTGCTCAACTTCGACGCAGCGGCGCGCGCCCTGACCGAGGCGGGCATCGACGTCCGCACGGTCCGCGTGACCGACGACGTCGCGAGTGCCCCGAGCGCCGAGGCCCACAAGCGCCGCGGCATCGCGGGGGACCTCTGCGTCTTCAAGGTCGCCGGTGCCGCCGCCGAGCAGGGCCGCAGCCTCGACGAGGTCACGGCCGTCGCCACCCGTGCGAACGACCGTACCCGCAGCTTCGGCGTCGCCTTCTCCGGGTGCTCGCTCCCCGGTGCGGACGAGCCCCTCTTCACCGTCCCCGAGGGCCGCATGGCGATCGGCATGGGCATCCACGGCGAACGGGGGATCGACGAAGCCGACGTGCCGACCGCCGACGGACTCGCGGAGCTGCTCGTCGAGAAGCTGCTCACGGAGCTCCCGTCCGGTGTCGCGGTCGACGGGGCACGCGTCGTCCCGATCCTCAACGGCCTCGGTTCCGTCAAGTACGAGGAGCTCTTCGTCGTCTTCGACGCCGTGCAGCGCAGACTGACCGCGGCCGGCGCCGTCGTCGTCGAGCCCGAGGTCGGGGAACTCGTCACGAGCTTCGACATGGCCGGGGTCTCCCTCACCCTCTTCTGGCTCGACGACGAACTCGAGCAGCTCTGGGCGGCGCCCGCCGATGCCCCCGCCTACCGCAAGGGAGGCGCCGTGCCGCAGGAGCGCGTCCCGGCCGACGTCCTCGAGCAGGGCGAAGCGGTACCGGTCACGGTGGGCTCGGAGGAGTCGCGGGCCAGCGCCACGACGGTCGCCACCGCGATCGAGGCGATCAAGACCACCATCGACGCCCACGCCGACGAGCTCGGCCGGATCGACGCGGTCGCCGGTGACGGCGACCACGGCATCGGCATGCAGCGCGGGTCCACCGCCGCCGACGCGGCCGCGCAGGACGCCGCCGCGCGCGGCGCCGGTGCGGGCTCCGTCCTCGCCGTCGCCGGCGACGCGTGGTCCGACAAGGCCGGCGGCACGTCCGGTGCGATCTGGGGAGCCGCCCTGGAGGCACTGGGTCGCGTCCTCGGGGACGACCAGCGTCCGTCGGCTGCCACCGTCGCGCAGGCCGTCGGTGCGGCCACCGAGGCCGTCCTCGCCTTCGGGGCCGTCCCGGGTGACAAGACCATGGTCGACGCGCTCGTCCCGTTCGACGAGGTGCTCACCGCCCGCACCGCGGCCGGCGACGACCTCGTCACCGCCTGGTCCGCCGCCTCGGCCGCCGCCACGACCGCGGCCGACGCCACCGCCGACCTGCTGCCGCGGATGGGCCGTGCCCGCACCCACGGCGAGGACGCGGTCGGCACCCCGGACGCCGGCGCGATCTCGTTCGCCCTCATCACCGCCGCGGTCCTCGCGACGCTCGCAGCGACCTCCGACAAGACCGAGAAGTAAGGAAGCCCCCATGACCGAGCAGCAGTTCCGCATCGTCGTCGGCTCGGACGACGCCGGGTTCGACCACAAGGAGATCATCAAGGCCGACCTCGCGAAGGACCCGCGCGTCGTCAGCGTCACCGACGTGGGCGTCGACGCGGACGGGCACACCGCGTACCCGCACGTGGCCGTCGACGCAGCACGCCTCGTCGCGAACGGCGAGGCGGACCGCGCGATCCTGATCTGCGGCACCGGCCTCGGCGTCGCGATCGCCGCGAACAAGGTCCCGGGCATCCGTGCCGTCACCGCGCACGACTCGTTCAGCGTCGAGCGCTCGATCCTCAGCAACGACGCCCAGGTGCTCTGCATGGGCCAGCGCGTCGTCGGCGTCGAGGTCGCCCGGCGCATGGCGAAGGAGTGGCTCGGCTACACCTTCGACCCGACGAGCGCCAGCGCCGAGAAGGTCGACGCGATCTGCAGCTACGACGGCTCCGCCCCGGTCGGGACCGACGCTCGATGACCGGCACCACGGCGGCCGCCCCGATCACGATCGGGGTGTCGCTGAAGATGTACTTCTCCCACGCCCGGACGCTCGCGTGGGCGGCCGCCGTGGCCGACATCGCCCGGACGCACCCCGCGGTGCAGTCCGGCGCCGTCGAGCTCTTCGTCATCCCGACGTTCCCCGCGCTCGTCCCGGTGCGCGACGTGATCGGGGATGCCCCCGTGACGCTCGGCGCGCAGGACCTGGCGTGGGCGGACAGCGGTGCCTACACCGGCGAGGTGTCCGGCGCCGAGCTGCGCGAGATCGGGGTCGACCTCGTCGAGATCGCCCATGCGGAACGTCGCTCCTTGTTCCGCGAGACGGACGACGACGTCGCGGGGAAGGTGCACGCCGCGTTCCGCAACCACCTGCGTCCGCTGATCTGCGTCGGCGAGCCGAACCGTACCTCCGGTCAGACCGCCGTCGACGAGGTGACCGCGCAGCTCGACCGGTTCCTCGCGACCGCGACCGCGGACGGCCTCGCCGGCCCGGTCATCGCCGCCTACGAGCCCGTCTGGGCCATCGGCGCTCCGGCTCCGGCGCCCGACGACCACATCGTCGAGGTGCTCGCCGGCATCGAGCAGTACCTCGCCACGCGACCCGAACTGCAGGGCAGCACCGCGATCTACGGCGGCAGCGCCGGCCCCGGTCTGCTCACCCGCGGGCAGGGGCGCATCGGCGGGCTGTTCCTCGGCCGGTTCGCGCACGACCCGGAGGCGATCCGCACGATCCTCGACGAAGCGGCACAGCTGGGGGCGACCGCATGACCTCCCTGCTCGGCCTCTCCACGTACGCCTACTCCTGGCGGATGTCCGACCGCGTGCCGTCGCCGATGTCCCTCGACGACGCGCTCCGCGACGCGGCAGCGCACGACGGCGTCGACCTCTTCCAGATCTGCGACCACCTGCCGCTCGACACCGCGTCGGACGACCGGCTGGCCGCGATCCGGGCACTCGCCGACGAGCTCGGGCTCGCGCTCGAGGTCGGCACCCGCGGCACGGACCCGGCGCACCTCGCGCGCTACCTGCACGTCGCGCAGGCGCTCGGCGCGACCCTCGTCCGGTCGATGTGGACGAGCGGCGACGACCAGCCCGATGCGACGGAGACCGAACGTCGCCTGCGCCAGGCGCTGCCCGCCTACGAGGCCGCCGGGGTCACGCTCGCGCTGGAGACCTACGAGGTGGTGGCGACCGCCGACCTCGTGGCCGTGGTCCGTGCGATCGGGTCCGACCACCTCGGCGTCTGCCTCGACCCGGCGAACACCGTCGCACGGCTCGAGCAGCCCGCCGACGTCGTCGCGATGACGGCTCCGCACGTCGTCAACTGGCACGTCAAGGACTCCGGGTTCACGCGTTCGCCGGGCTGGGTCGGGTTCCAGTACACCGGCGTCCGCACCGGCACCGGCGTCCTGGACTACGACGCCGTCCGCGCCGCGATCGATCCCGACACACGGGGCATCAACCGCGTCATCGAGTTCTGGCTGCCCTGGCAGGACACGTCCGTCGGCAACACCGAAGACCCCGCACAGACCACCACCCGCATCGAAGCGGCGTGGACCGAACACACCATCGAGTACATCAGGAGCAAGGAATCATGACCGACACCGCCACCACCACCCACACCGTCGCTGCCGGATCCGGCACGGCCGACGTCACCGTCGCCGTGATCGGTGCCGGCGGCAAGATGGGCACCCGCGTCTCGAACAACTTCGCGAAGAGCGAGTACACGACGCTGTACAGCGAGGCCTCGCCCGCCGGTCAGGAGCGCATCGAGGCCCTCGGCCGGTCGCTCACCGACAGCGTCGAGGCCGCCAAGGTCGCCGACGTCGTGATCCTCGCCGTGCCCGACGTCCTGCTCGGGAGCATCTCCGAGCAGCTCGTCCCGGTCATGAAGTCGGGCGCCAGCATCCTGACGCTCGACCCTGCTGCCGCCTACGCCGGCCTGCTCGCCAAGCGCGAGGACATCCACTACGCCGTGGCGCACCCGTGCCACCCGTCGGTGTTCCTGGAGCGCACCACGAAGGAGGAGTGGGACGACACCTTCGGCGGCATCGCCGCTCCGCAGGAGGTCATCGCGGCCTTCGACGCGTCCGAGTCGCTCGGTGACCAGGACGACAGCGCCAAGGCCGTCGCCGAGGCCGTCATCACGACCATGTACGCGCCCGTCATCCAGGTGCACTGGGTCACGGTGAAGCAGCTCGCCGTGCTCGAGCCGACGCTCGTCGAGACCATCGCCTGCATGATCGGCGACTTCCTCAACGACGCCCTCGAGGAGACCGTCACCGGTGTCGGCGTGCCCCGCGAGGCCGCCCGCGCCATGCTCTACGGCCACACCTGGATCGCCCTGACGAACGGCCTGCGCGGCTCGAACCCGTTCTCCGACGCCTGCCACATCGCGATGGGCTACGGCCGCGAGAAGCTCATCAAGGAGGACTGGAAGCAGGTCTTCGACGACAGCGAGCTCGACTCGGTCATCGCCAAGATGCTGAAGATCGACGCCGTCAAGCGCTGATCGGCCCCATGGACCGGAACGCCCCGCCGACCCCCTTCCGGCGGGGCGTTCCTCGTGGGCCCCACGCCTCGGCGAGCGTGATCGAGGCGACGCCGGGCTCTGTGAGGGCCTCCACCGCGGCGGCGAACCACGCCGCTGCGGCCGCCGAGTGCTGCTCCGGATCCGTCGCGTCCGGCACGAACTCCGGCCCGTGGCCCGCGTCGACGGACGGGTCCGTCACGACGCGACGCGGCGACGTCGCCACCGCGTTGAACCGCGGCCGCAGGGTCACCGGTCCGACGTGGAGCGGCCTGCCGGTGGCCAGCCTGGAGGCACTGCTCACCACCCAGCGCTGCATCCGCACCGACTCGGTCACCTGGGCACGGGACCGGTCGTGCATCTGCGGCGTCACGCTGAACGTCAACGGGCCGTCCCAGTCGCGGAAGAGGTCGATCGTCCGGTTCAGCTCGGTGAAGTGCGCACGCGTGCCGGCCACCACGCCGAGGTCGTCGCCGTGCGCCGCCACCGCCGCACGGAGTGCCCGTTGGAGCGCGGGGGTCGTGACGTGGGTCGCCGGGTCGAACGCGCCGACCCGGACGACCGGCCCGGACGCCAGCACGTCGTCGATCGCCGCGCGCAGCAGAACCGGGTCGTCGGTCACGAACCGGACGTCGAGCGGAGCACCACCGGCGTCCCGTCGCGCCGAGGCGAGGACCGCGGCGACGTTCGGGTCGCCGAGGACGGGTTCGACGAGGATCGGCACCCCGTCTGCGAGCGCGTGGTCGTCCGGACGCGCAGCGGCCGGGGCCGACGCGGCGAGCAGCTGGATCGTCGGCGGGGTGCCCACCGAGGTGGAAGGTGCGCCGTCGAGCAGGGCGAGGTCCGTGGCGGGGGAGGCCGTGCCTCCAGGCCGTGGTGTGCCCGACGGGCCGCAGGCGAGCGTCACGGACTGGTGGATCGCGGTGCCGGCGTCCAGCGCGACGGGGAACGGCTCGGACAGCGGCGTCGAGTACGTCTTGAACGAGGCGTCGGTCCAGTTGCGCTGGTCCTCCATCTCGAAGCCGTCGCCCGCCAGGGAGACGTCGACGTCGATGCCGTCGACCGTCCACGCGTACCCGACGACGTCCGTGGCCGGCTGGTGCGGCGCGATCCAGACCGGGAAGGTGCCCTGGGTCGGTGGCGCGGTCGTGTGCCGGGTGGTGAACGGCGTCCCCGCGAGGGTCGGCGGGTGCAGGACGACCAGGCCGATGCGGTTGCGGCGGAACGCGGTGGTCGTCGTGGCGACGGCGTCGACGTGCACCGTGCCGCCGTCCAGGGCGACGTCGAGCCGGTAGTCCAGCACGGGGTCGCCGTCGTACCCGCTCGTCGCGTCGATGCGGACGTGGGCGCTCGGGACGTCGTCGTGCACCTCGACGCTCCGGCGCACGACGGTGTCGTCGGCGGTGCGCCAGTCGTGGTCGCGGGTGACGAACCGGATCGCGCGCAGGACCGTCACCCCGCGGTGGGTCAGGTCGGCGATCTCGGTGCCCCGCAGCACGAACCGCCACGGTCCGACCTCGACGACGTCCTCCGGGTCGGGGGCTCGGTCCCAGGTGTCGTCGTCGGTCACGGTCTCTTGCTACCAGTCGGTCAACCGGTTGCGCAATGATGGGGTTCGTGGAGCAAGGGTGCTCCGAGGACGGAGCGCACGCATGACCGCACGACTGACCGGCAGGACCGCACTGGTGACCGGCGCCGGAGCGGGGATCGGCCGCGCGATCGCGGACCGCTTCGTCGCCGAGGGGGCACGCGTCGTCTACGCCGACCGGGACGCAGTCGCAGCGGCCGGTGCGGCGGAGGCTGCGGGGGACAGGGCGATCGCCCTGACGGTGGACATCGCCGACGAGCCCAGCGTCGCGGCCGGGTTCGCCGACCTCGCCGCCCGCGGAGCCACCCCCGACGTCGTCGTCGCCAACGCCGGCGTGCAGCTCTTCGGCCACGACGCCAAGGTCGCGGACGTGTCCCTCGAGACCTGGAACCGGACCGTGTCGGTCAACCTCACGGGCACGTTCCTCACGGTCAAGCACGCCGTGCGGGCCATGCTCTCCGGTGGCGGCGGGTCGATCATCGCGACGGGGTCCCCGACCGGGCTCAACGGCGAGGGGGCCGACTTCGCCGCGTACTCGTCGTCGAAGGGCGGCATCCACGCCCTCGTCCGGGCGACGGCGATGGCGTACGCGCGGGACGGCATCCGGGTGAACACCGTGGTGCCCGGCTACACCGAGACGTCACTCGTGTCGACGATCTCGGGCGACCCCGCGGCGCGTGCGGCGATCGTGTCCCGGACGCCGCTCGGCCGCCCCGGGACGCCCGACGACGTCACCGGGATCATGGTGTACCTGGCGAGCGACGAGTCGGCGTACGCGACGGGCGCGGTGTTCCGCGTCGACGGCGGCATGACGAGCCTGTAGGGCCGGGCCGGGTCGGGCCGGGCCGGGCCGGGCCGGGTCGGGCCGGGCCGGGCCGGGCCGGGTCGGGCCGGGCCGGGCCGGCGGGCCGGGCGGACCAGCGGGGCGGCGGGGCGGCGGTCGCCGGTCCCGCCAAAGCGACAGATTCCCGCCGCCATCCGGCGGCACTCCGTCGTTTTCGCGACAACGACCACGCGGCTTCCGAGCAGCGTGTCGCTTCTGCAGGATGGACCGAACACCGGCCTGGAGGCACAGGTCGGCCCCGCCACGCGCCTCCAGGCCGGCACATGGTGAGCCGCGGGCCGCGGCCGCGCGCAGCGCTACGCGGCCTCGCGTGCCGCGAGCAGCGCCCCGAGCGCCGCCGCCCCGCGCTCGGCGTCGGGCACCGTCACCATCCGGGCGCCCCCACCACGCAGCCGCGCGACGAGCCCCGGCCCGGACCGCACCACGAACGCGACACCGCGCCCCGAGATCCGGTAGCCCCAGCCGCCCCACTGTCCGGGCGAGACGTCCTCGTACCCGCACGACTCGATGCGGTCGAGCGGCACGCGCATGAGCGGGATCCGGGTCCAGGTCGAGGTGAGCCGCATCCCGCGCCGGTCGACGGTGACCTCGACGCGGGCGAGGACGAGCACCGAGAGCCCGGCGAGCAGGAGCAGTGCGCCGGTGAACACCGCGACGCCGACGTCCTCCGTCGCCGTGAGCCACGTCGCCCAGGCCCCGGCGAGCACCACGAACGCGCCGACCGCGGCGAACCACCGGCTGCCGATCCGTGCCCGCCACGCGACCCGCGCGTCCGGCGCCACGTCGAGCGGCTCGACGTCGTGCGCGGGCACCGGGGGAGCGGACCGGACGAGCGCGAGCGCCGGCGGCAGGGCCGCGGCGACCGCCACCACGAGGAACACGATCGTCCACCACCACGGCATCGTCGGGTCGCCGGCCGCGTTCGACAGGGCGATCACGATCCACACGCTGACGAGGACGCCGGCGAGCAGGTCCAGGACGACGGTCAGCATCGCGGCGGTGCGCCGGTCGCGGAACCGCAGCGCGGCCACCGCGAGGACGACCGCGCCGACCGCGACCACCGCCGTGATCCAGAAGAACACCCACGGGGACCCCCACCCGTTCGGCGTGCCGCTGCCGTCGAAGTGCGTCGCGACCCGGCCCGGCAACCTCGGGCCCACGGTCACGGCCACCACGCCGAGCACTGCGGCCACCACCACGGGCGGCGCCACCACCGCCACCCGCGCCCCGGTCCCCATCGATCGTGTCGTCATCGTGCCCCCTTGATCATCGTGTACAGGTCGTCGAGCGGCACCCCGAGGGTCTCTGCCTGGTCACGGAGTTCCACGACGAGCGCGCGCAGCCGGTCGAAGGACGCGTTGCCGGACCGGAGCACGGTCGCACCCCGGCCACGGCGGAGCTCGATGAGTCCGTCGTCCTGCAGCTGGGCGTAGGCGCGGAGCACCGTGTGCATGTTCACGTCGACGGCGGCGGCGAGGTCCCGCGCGGACGGCAGGCGCTCGCCGCTCCGGAGCTCACCGCGGGCGATGGCGTACCGGACCTGGGCGGCGACCTGCTCGGCGAGCGATGCCTTCGCGGCCGGGTCGACGGTGATCAACATGTTCGCATTGTATGCGAACAATGCGCTGGCGTCCGGATAGCGCGGACTGGGTGCCCGCTCCGCGCCGGTGTCCGGGATGCGCGTACCGTCACGAACAACGACGATCTCACTCTGCGTCCCAGAGGCGCTCCCGTGGCACCTCCGTGACCCCGAGGACCGTCCTGGACGTCCGGCCCACTCGCGGGCCGACGCGGAACCAGCGGTCTCGAACAGGGAGCACGGCATGACCACGTACGAATCGAACGACGACGTCCAGCCGGTCCGGGTGACCACCTACCGGCACCTCCGGAAGGCGACGCGGCGCGGATGGGCCGTACCGGTCGAGTCCGAGCCCTCGCTGGCCGACCTCATGAGCAACGGCGCACAGCCCCTCACGCGTGGCCGTCGGGTCGGCGGAGCGGAGCGCACGTGAGCACCGCGGCCGCCGGACCCGACGACGGCCCACTCTCCGACGTGCCGATCGAGGAACTGCGCCAGACAGTGGTCCGCGAGACCGTCCGCAGCGGCACCGACCCCGATGAGGCGGTCGCGTTCTACCGGGGCGTCTACGACAGCCCCGACTTCGCCGTCGCCCTCGGCGACACCGGCTTCGGCTTCCGGTACCGGGCCACCGGCGACGGCCGCGTGAGCCTCCGCACCTCGTCCGTGTCCGCCCGCCGTGCCGGACTGCTCGCCCCGCAGCGGCAGTACCTGCTCGCGTGGTCGGTGGAGGGGAACGTCACGATCGACGTCGATCGCGACGACCCCGTCGGCCTGCACGCCGGAGTGCCGGTCATGCTGCCGGCCGGTCGTCCGTTCCGGGTGGCCGCCGACCCGGGGACGGTCCACTTCGTGCACTTCGACGCCGACTTCCTCGAGGCAGTGGCGGTCGTCGGCACCGAGTCCGCCCCGATGCCGCTCGGCTTCCCGGTGGCGGTGTCCCCGGAGCGCCTCGCCCCGTTGCAGTCGGTCCTCCGCGAGATCGCACGTCCGATGCTCGACGTCGACGTGGCCGACGGCGACCGCGCGGTGCTCGACCTCCGGCTCGCCGAGGCTGCCCTCGACGCGTTCCGACCGGCCCCGGACGAGCTCGACCTCGGGGTCCCGGTCGGCACCCTGGCCCGCGCGAAGGCCTTCATGTACGCGCACTTCGACCGGTCACTCGCCGCGACCGACATCGCCGCCGCGGCCGAGGTCAGCGTCCGCACCCTGCAGGAGGCGTTCCAACGGCAGGAGGGCAGCACCCCGATGGGCTACCTGCGCGACCTCCGGCTCGAGAAGGCGCGCCTCGGCCTGCAGCTCGCGGATGCCCATGAGACGTCGGTCTCGGCCGTCGCGCAGTCCTGCGGGTTCCGGCACATGGGCCGGTTCTCGGGCGCCTACTTCGCGACGTACGGCGAGTACCCGGGCGACACGCTCCGCGGTCGCCGCCGGGTCGTCGCCGTCGCCGACCGCCCGGAGCGGACCGACCCGCCGGCGTTCGTGCTCGGCTGACCACCGGTCCTGAGTCGACCATCAGGACGGCCTGGAGGCACGGGGCGCGTCCCGTGGTCCCGCCCAGCCCGTCCCGTGGTCGCGCGGATATCGTCGGGTGATGCAGCCAGAGACGTGTCCGGCAGCGACCGCGGCCGGTGCCGAGGTCGCCACCCGCGGCGTCGGCGCACCGGTCCTCGTCGTGCACGGGACGCCCGGCGGCATCGACGTGGCAGAGATCATGGCGCGGTTCCTGCCGTCGGCGGACTTCCGCGTCGTCACCCTCTCGCGGCCCGGGTACCTCCGGACCCCGTTGCCCACGGCCGCGCCGACGCTCGACGACGAGGCCGACCTGTACGCCGCCGTGCTCGACGACCTCGGCATCGACCGGGTCGGCGTGCTCGCCTGGTCGGGTGGCGGACCGGCCGCCTACCGGTTCGCCGTCCGGCACCCGGACCGGGTCCGGTCCCTGGTGGTGGCCGCCGGGCTGACCGGCTCCTGGGCGCCGCCGGAGGTCTCCGCGCCGGAGCGGTTCGTCGGCGGCACGGCGTTCGGGGCGTCGCTCGCGCGCGCTGCCGCTCGGCTGCTCCCGAGGGTCGTGGTGCGTCTGGCGGTGGGCGGTGTGAGCTCGCTGCGCGGGGCGGCCCTGCGGGAGCACGTCGCCGGCGTCCTGCACGACCCCGTCCGTCGGGCGTTCGTGCTCGACCTCGCCCGGACCGGCAACACCTCGGGGCCGCACCGCGACGGCTGGGACACCGACGTCCGGAACCTCGGGGCGATCGACGACCTCGGACTCGCGGCGGTGCGCGCCCCGACGCTCCTCGTGCACGGCGACGCGGACACCGACGTGCTCCCGTCGCACAGTGCCAGGGCGGCGGCCGAGGTCCCCGGAGCCGAACTCGCCGTCCTGCCCGGCGGCACGCACTTCGCGCTCTGGGACCACCCGGAGGCGGGGGCCGTGCAGGCCCGCGTGCGCGAGCACCTCCGTCAGGCCTGACCGAGGGCGCCTCCGAGCGCACCGCCGAGCGAACCTCCGAGCGCACCGCCGAGCGCACCTCCGAGAGCACCGAGCAGCGCGTCCAACGCCCGGTCGAGCTCGGGCAGGGTGAGCCCGCCGTACCCCAGCACGACGCCGTCCGGAGCGCTGCCCGGGGCCACCTCGTACTCCGCGAGGGCGCTGACGAGCACGCCGGCCCGCGCCGTCCGTGCCACCACGGCCCGCGCGGTCGCCAGAGCCGACCACGTCACCACCGCGTGCAGTCCGCCGTTCAGGGCACGTGCCTCCAGGCCGGGGACCCCGTCGAGACGCGACGCGATCAGCTCACGTCGGTGCGTGTAGTCCCGCCGGACCCGGCCGAGGTGCCGGCGGAGCGCGCCGGTCCGGAGCAAGTGCGCGAGCGCGACCTGCACGGGTTCCGCGACCACCGGCCCGCGCGCCACCCGCGCGGCCGCGACGGCGTCCGGCACGGCGCCGGGCGGCAGGACGAGGTAGCTGCAGCGCAGCCGCGGGTCGAGCGTCTTCGAGAACCCGCCGACGTGCAGCACGACGCCGGCGGTGTCGAGCGCCGCCAGCGCGGGGACGGGGGAGCCGCGGTGCCGGAACTCCGAGTCGTAGTCGTCCTCGACCACGGTCGTCGCCGTGTCGACGGCCCAGGACAGCAGCCGCTGCCGCCGGGCGACCGGCATCACGGAGCCGAGCGGGTACTGGTGCGTGGGGGTGACGACGACGGCGTCGACCGGCGGGAGCGCAGGCAGGGCGTCGACGTCGAGGCCGTCGTCGTCCACCGGGACCCCGACGAGTTCGGCCCCGGCGCTCGTCATGGCCCGTCGTCCGGAGCGGTAGCCGGGGTCCTCGACGGCGATCCGCGGGGTGCGGCCCAGGTGGTTGCGGAGCGCCTCGACCACGAGCGACAGTGCTTCGGAGGTCCCACCCGTGACGAGCACGCGGGAGACGTCCGGCGCGAACCCGCGGCGCAACCCGAGCTGCGCGGCGATCTGCGCGCGGAGCTCGGGCAGGCCGGCGGGATCGGACAGCGCGTTGCGCAGCGGGGCGTCCGCCGCGGCACGCCAGGCCGCACGCCAGTCCCGGGTGGCGATCGCGGTCACGGCGGGGATACCGGGCCGTGCGTCGAGCAGCGGGACGGGCCCCGACGCGTCCCGAGCCGGCGACCGTCGCACTGGACCGGTCGTCGCCGCGCTGACCGGCATCCCCGGCACGCCCGGAGCGACGCGTGCCACAGCCCCCTGCCGCGTGCGGATCCACCCTTCGCCGTCGAGTTGCTCGTAGGCGGAGACCACCGTGCCGCGCGCCACCCCGAGCTCCGCCGCGAGCGCCCGGGTCGACGGCAGTGCGTCACCGGCCGCGAGCGTGCCGTCCTGCACCATCGCGCGCACCCGCGCCACGACACCCGCCGTCTTGCCCGCACCCGACTGGTCCACCGGAGTACCGCCCATCTGGTCCACGATCCGGACCACTCGCGAATCTAGCGTGACACGCATGCGCACCACGAGCCTCCCGTCCGACGCCCCAGCCAGCCCCTCGCTCACCGTCCGCCGCCTGCGTGACCGGCAGTCCCACGACCCCGCCGACCTGCGGGCGATCCTCGACGAGGCGATCGTCGCCCACGTCGGCTTCGTGCGCGGCGGCCACCCGCTCGTCCTGCCGTTCCTGTGCGGCGTCGGTGACCTGGGTGACGGCGCCGTGCTGCTGCTGCACGGCTCCACCGGCGGCGGGCTCTTCCTCGACGCCGGCGCGGTGGGCGTCCCCGTCGCCGCCACGGTCACCCACGTCGACGGGCTCGTCTTCGCCCGCTCGACCTTCGACAGCTCGGCGAACTACCGCAGCGCGATGATCGTCGGCAACGCCACGGTCGTCCCGGACGGCTTCCGAGCCGAGGCGCTCCGGCAGGTCGCCGACCACCTCATGCCCGGCCGTCGCGACGAGGTGCGCGAGATGACCGCCAAGGAGGTCCGCGCCACCCAGGTCCTGCAGCTCCCGCTCGACCGCGCGAGCGTGAAGATCCGGGCGGCCGGTGTCGGCGAGGCCGTCGACGACGGCGAGGACCACGCGGTCTGGGCGGGCGTGCTCCCGCTCGCCGTCCGTGCCGGGGCGCCGCTGGCGGGGGACATCTCGGGGGACAGCCCGGTCGACGGGTCGGTGCGCGCGACGGCGGCCCGCCTCGACGAGTTGGCGATCGGCCGGGAGGCGCGGATCGCCGCCGTCATGCGGCCCACGCCCGCCTGACGGCCGGTCCGGCGCGGGGCGCGAGGGGGCCGACGGGCCCTCGAGGCCGCATCTGAGCGGGCTGCGAGGAACGGCCCAGGCTGTGACGACCCGCAGGAACGCGCCGGGACTGCCCAGCCGGGTTCAGGTTCGTGACCAATACGTTATCCAACCGAGTCGCCTCGTTCCCTGCTCGGGTCGGCTCGTGAAGACCCGGAAGGAACCATGGGACGCCACGCACTCCCCGCAGCACCCGACGCTGCAGTCAGCGCTGCCGCTGATCGCCCGTCCGTCGCCGATCCCGGTGCGCTGCGTCGTCCGCGTGGTCGCCGTTCCGCGTTCGGCCCGGCCGTGGCCCGGTCGACGTTCGTGGAGCACACCAAGCCGGCCCGTTCCGTGTCGCTGTCCCAGCACCGCCCGGTCGCGTCGACCGCGGTGGCCGGGGCCGCCGTCCTGAGCCGGTCCGCCGCGCTCCGTGCCGAGCGAGCGGCCGACCCGCGACACGTCCGCCGTGCCGCGAACGCCAAGCGCGCGGCGATCCTCCTCGCGCCGGCACTCGCCGTGACCTCGAGCCTGACGCTGTCCGTGCCGGCGAACGCGGCCACCCCCTCGACCGACGCGCACCACGGCACCACGACGTCGCAGCAGGCGCAGGAGTACACGGTCGCCCGCGACGTCCAGGTCCCGGTCGTGTCGACCGACGGCATGACGACCACCACGACGGTCGTGTCCTACCCGACGATCGTGACGAAGTTCGGCGTGAGCACCCAGCAGGCCGAGGACGCCATCTCGAAGGTGCTCTCCGCCGGCGGGGACCGCGCGACGATCGTGTCGACGGCGCTGCAGTACATGGGCGACCCGTACGTCGAGGGTGGGGCGAGCCACCAGGGCATCGACTGCTCCGGCCTGACGATGGTGGCGTACGCGGCCGTCGGCATCCCGCTGGTGCACTACGTCCCGACGCAGGACGCCGCGGCGACGACGATCCCGGAGTCCGAGGCGAAGGCCGGCGACCTCGTCGTGTACGACAACGAGGACCACGTGGGCATCTTCCTCGGCGACGGCCTCGTGCTGCAGGCCCCGCACCCCGGCGACCCGGTGGACATCGTCCCGATGTACTCGGCCGCCCACCACTTCGCGCGGGTCCTGCCGGCGGGGGCCTGACGGGATCACGTATCCTGGAGTGATGGCCTCCGACACACGCACCCCGTTCGAACAGCAGCAGTCTGCTCGTCCGCAGGTGCGTCCGCGCACCGAGGGCTGGACACAGGCACAGGACTCCGAGGGTCGGCCCCTCCTGCAGTTCGCCTCGCCGAAGCGCGGCAAGCCGCCGGTGCACCTCGCCGACATGACCGTGGCGGAGCGCGAGGCCGCCGTCGTCGCTCTGGGACTTCCGAAGTTCCGCGCGAAGCAGCTGTCGACGCACTACTTCACGCACTACTCGTCCGACCCGGACACCATGACCGACCTGCCGGCCGCCCAGCGCGAGGAACTCGTCGCGGGCATGCTCCCGCCGCTCCTCACCGAGACCCGTCGACTCGCGACGGACAAGGGCGACACGATCAAGTTCCTCTGGAAGCTGCACGACGGCGCCCTGGTCGAGTCGGTGCTCATGCGCTACCCCGGCCGGATCACCCTCTGCGTCTCGTCGCAGGCGGGTTGCGGCATGAACTGCCCGTTCTGCGCGACGGGGCAGGCCGGCCTCACCCGGAACATGTCCACGGCCGAGATCATCGAGCAGATCGTCCGGGCCAACGCCGCCATCGCCGCGGGGGAACTCGGCGGTGACCCGCGCAAGGGCGGGAAGGACCGCGTCGACGCCGAGCGCGTCACGAACATCGTCTTCATGGGCATGGGGGAGCCGCTCGCGAACTACAAGCGGGTGATGGACGCCGTCCGGACCATGGTGGCGCCGCAGCCGCACGGGCTCGGCATGAGCGCCCGCGGCATCACGGTGTCCACGGTCGGTCTCGTCCCGGCGATCAGGAAGCTCGCCGACGAGAACATCCCCATCACGTTCGCCCTGTCGCTGCACGCACCGGACGACGAGCTCCGTGACGAACTCATCCCGGTGAACTCGCGGTGGAAGGCCGACGAGGCGATCGACGCCGCGTACGAGTACTACGCGAAGACCGGCCGTCGGGTCTCGATCGAGTACGCGCTCATCAAGGACATGAACGACCACGCGTGGCGGGCGGACCTGCTCGCCGAGAAGCTCAACAAGCGCGGCAAGGGGTGGGTGCACGTCAACCCGATCCCGCTCAACCCGACGCCC
This sequence comes from Curtobacterium sp. 314Chir4.1, assembly GCF_900215175.1. NCBI lineage: Bacteria > Bacillati > Actinomycetota > Actinomycetes > Micrococcales > Microbacteriaceae > Curtobacterium > Curtobacterium sp. 314Chir4.1. The sequence goes on along the minus strand of NZ_OCMI01000003.1, from coordinate 762 downwards.
GGCTCGGTGTGGACGTCGTCCGAGGTGCACGTGCAGGACGAGTTCGTCCGCCGCCTCAACGCCGCCGGCATCCCGACGACCCTGCGCGACACCCGCGGCAAGGAGATCGACGGGGCGTGCGGACAGTTGGCCGCGGCCGAGTAGGTCGGTTCGGTTCGTTCGTCGGGAGGCACGGTGCGGGTTCGCACCGTGCCTCTCGTCGTTCCCGGGTCGGGCCGGCCGGCGCGCGGCGCGGGCGCATGGTGCGAGGTTCCGCGCACGGTGGCACGTTCGCGGGGTCGCACACTGGCCGGAACCGCGCACGATCCGCGTGGTTCCGGGCCTCGAGCAGCCGACACGCCCGGGATGTGAGCCGGGTTGGTGCTGCCGTTCACCTCTGCGTAAAGTAATCACTCGTTGCCGCTGAGGCGGAGAACGGAACGGCCGAGACGGTCACCTGGTCACAGACCCGGAGATCTTGTCCGCCACGGTTCTTCCCCGGGCAACGAAAACCTAAAGCCTCTCTGGCGACGCTCGCTTCTGCGAGTCGAGTGGGGAGTGCGTCTGGTCCTTGAGAACTCAACAGCGTGCACATTGTCAATGCCAATTTATTGACCCCGTGCGTGATCAACTTCGGTTGTGATCGTCGGAGACAATTCCTTTTGGATTGAAGATTGTCAGTAGACAGTCAACAGTCAGAATCAACTCGCTGGCACTTCGGTGTTGGTTGTAATTTTTTTACGGAGAGTTTGATCCTGGCTCAGGACGAACGCTGGCGGCGTG